>CAWABP010000013.1:0-236725 GCA_963780315.1 Candidatus Acidiferrales bacterium
GCGTAACCGGAGCGGCGAGGCGGATGGAAGCGCAATCGTTGACGATCCAGTCGGCGCCTTCGGCAAGGAGTTCCGAGTCGTGAGTCGTCGTGCGTATGGCCAGGACGCGGCAGCCGGCGTCTTTGCCGGAACGCACGCCGGAAGGAGCGTCTTCAACGACGATGCATTGCGCAGCGGAGAAGCCAAGCGCGGCGGCGCCTTTTAGGTAGGGCTCGGGATCGGGTTTGCTGCGCTCGATATCGCTGGCGGAAACAAGATGGCGCGTAAGTTCAAGGAGGCCGGCGGCGCGGAGGCGCACTTCGGCGAGCTCGCGAATAGCGGAAGTAACTACGGCAAACTGGCCGGGAGGAATGGCGGCGAGGAGTTCGCGGGCACCGGGAAGAGCGACGATGTCGGCGACGTCTGAAAGTTCCGATTGTTGCAGCACCGCGTCTTCCCGTCGATGCACGGCGTCCGACTCTTGCGGAAGAATCGCCTGAAGGGAGGCGAAACTCGTGCGGCCGTGAGCGGCCTTGATAACATATTCCGGGTCCATACCCTGCTTTATGGCCCAACTGGTCCACGTTCGTGCAACGGCAGCGGTGGAATCCACCAGCACGCCGTCCATATCGAAGAGCAGGGCAGAGCAGAGGATGCGAGTCATTGGGCACCAGCGAAGCGAAACAATTATTGTGGCGTGAAAAGTGGCGTAGGGGAAGTGCGAGGAATGCAGAAATTTACCTGGATTGCGGGCCTAGCGTAGGATAGAGAAATGAAGAAAAAGAGCAAAGCTGGAAAATCGAAGGCGAGGGCACAGCAAGTGATGGCCGTGACCGCACGCACGGCTAAACAGAAGTTCCACGAGGTTCGAGAAAGTATTCTGCTGATTTCCGAAGGGATAGCGCAAAATTCACCTTCCGGTTACTGGGAACATCCGAACCAATTCGTAGGCTCTGGCCTGCACCGGCGTCGGCTCCGGTACCTGCCGGAATGTTAGATTTGTTTTCTCCTCCGCCTTCTGCGGTTTGAGCGCGTAAGTCACGCGGGCCCGGCTGGCCAACTCCCGCAGCAAGCTCTCGAAGCTGTGCACGGGAAGACCATCCGCAGTTTGATGCGAGCGCTTCTTGCGCTCGGCGGAATCCGAGGGCTTCGCCGGCAGAATCGGATCGCGGCGCTTGCGCTCCTCCCGCCGCTCTTCATCCTCAAACAACAGCGGCGCCCAAGCTCGGCGCAGA
The DNA here is from genome assembly GCA_963780315.1 of Candidatus Acidiferrales bacterium. GTDB lineage: Bacteria > Acidobacteriota > Terriglobia > Acidiferrales > UBA7541 > Acidiferrum. Next base: position 1,215 of record CAWABP010000013.1, read on the forward strand.
TGCCATTCCACATAGTAGGCCAACACGCACAGAAAAATGTGCGCTGGCACGCGATCCTCAGTGCGGTGCCGAATCGGTCGTACCAAGAGATCGATCCCCTTCAGACAACGAAAAGCTCGTTCCACTTCCGCCAGGCTCTTGTAGCTCCGCACCGTGTCTTCCGCGGAAAGCCGTTCCACCGGCTCGCTCGTGCGCAGTACATAAATCCCGTCCAGCTTCTCTTCCTGCTCGATCGACTGCGCACGGCGACTCCAGGCGAAGCTGCCCTCGCCGATTTTGCACGCAAAGTGTTTGCCCACTTTGTAGCGTCCCAGCACCTTCCCCACCTTCAACCCAATCTCCACAGCCGTGAGCGCCTTCTTCTTGCGTCGCGTCACTTCCTTGCTGATCTTCTCCAGAGTTCTTCTGGGTGGCTTCCAGTAACGCCTCCCGTTTCCGCTTTCGCTCCTCCTCCAACACCGGTTATGGCAAACCATCAGCCGCTTCCCGGGATAATCCCGTGCAGTGATTTCGGCCAGATTCTTCTGGTCCAGCAACGATAGTTGCAAGGCCCCCTGCTTCACCAATCCGCGAATCGCCGTGCTGGTCAGCGCCGTGATCCAACCAAAACCAGGATGCTGCTTGAGCTTGTCGATCTGCGGCTGGGTCAGCATCCCACGATCTCCCACCAGCACTACCCGAGACAATTTGAAGCGCTCCCGCAGCTTCTCGATTTGGTCGCCTACCGTCGTCGAGTCGCCCGTGTTTCCCGCATACACCTCCACCGCCACCGGACATCCCTCGCCATTGGTCATCACGCCGTACACGATGATCGGCAGACCCTTCTTGCCATCGCGGTCGTGTCCAAATTGTGCCAGCGGGCAGGTGCGTCCCTCATAGAAACTGCTCGAAACGTCATAGAGCACCAGGCCGCCTTCGACGAGATGGCGAGCGGCCAGCTTTTTCTCGATGCGCTCCTTGCGCTCGAAAAGCCAGTCCATGGCCTCGTACAGATCATTCTCGGTGGCCTCGGCCACTCCCAACTCCTCGGCCAGCGTGGTGGTGTGCCACTGGCGCGTAGTCGCCAATTTCGAGCAGGGATCAATCAGCCGCTGAGCGATCATGGCCACGACCAAGTCTCGTTCCCGGCAACGCTGCACCGAGATCAGATGATCCAGCTTGAGCCTGCCGATCATTTCCAGGATGGCTTGGACATGGCCGTGGGGAACGGATATTTCTGTGGTGAACAGGTCGTGCGGCGAGACCAGAGGCTCGTCGCGCAGTAGGCGGCGGAAGGTTTCGATTTTTTCCTGGGGCCAATCGGAGAGATTAGCCAAGGTGCGCTGGCGGGTTTTGTTGCCTTCCCGCCAACCTTCGCGGAGGAGGATGGCGGGCGGGGAGTTGCGGTTGGGGACGGAAGAGATATACATGTGAACACATAATCACATTATATTGCTATTGTAAAGAACTATATTGACGAATACATGAGAACACTAGAATATTTGCTAGTCTAACCCAACCCACGGATCCTCAACAAATTAGCTTCGAATTAGTCCTCTGCTATCGATGGAACGTAGGGCTAAACGAATACTCGGAGCCTATGGCGAGACGATCAAGATTGCCGATGATTTCAACGCACCACTTCCAGAAGAGCTATTGCGGGCTTTTGAGGTGAGCTTGATCCCGAGGATAAACTTCAGCGGTAGAAGTGAGCCCGGTTGCGATTCCACAACTTCTACGTTGTCGTAAGACCTATTTGGGAGTTGCTGCGGAGATTTTTTCGATGACGATGGCTTTGGAGCCGCCGCGTTCATACACTTTGCCGGTTACCGTGACTTTTTCTCCCGCGTAGGGAAATAGCTTTCCATTCTGGCCCGTGGATGGCATGGTGTCCCCGATGGGCCAGTAAATCGTGCCATCATCGGCGAGGATGACGAGCACAGAGCCCGCCTTGGCGCAAGAGACGGCGCACTCCTTGCTGATGGGCTTGTCGAGGCCTTTAGTGAACGCGCAGGCCGAATCCAAAACGTAGCCCTTAAGCGTCTTCGCCGGCGTATCGGCGAAGCAGACCAAGCCAAGCGCAGCGATCGAAAAAAGTAGCGCAGCGTAAAACGCGATTCGCGTCGTTCTCATTTTCATTGCCTCCAATCTTCAATGTCGAGTGTCTTTGGGGGTGCCAGTTTGACAAACGGCTTAACCGCCTCAGGGGTTAAAACCCCTTATTTTCTGGAGTCATTCGACACGGCTAAAGCCGTGCCCTCCCGATAATCCCCGACGAGAAAGCTCCCAGACATTACAGAGGCTGGCCGAGCGTGTCTCTAGTGTTTTCGTAGTATTGCCGGTGATGCGGCTCGCGTTCAAAGTGCTCGGGCACGATGAACGATACAACTCCTTCCATTCTGGAGGCGCAGCGGCAAGCGGAAGTCCAGCGCGAATCCGGGCTGCGGAGGAAACTCAGCCCGCGCCAGGTGGCCATGATCGGCTTGGGCTGCACGCTGGGCACCGGCCTTTTTCTGGGCAGCGCCATTTCCGTGAAGCTGGCGGGGCCCGCTGTGTTCCTCAGTTTTCTTGCGGGAGCCTTCATCACGCTCACGGTGATGTGGGCGCTGGCGGAAATGTCCGTGGAGCATCCGGCAGCCGGGGCGTTTGGCCTGCACGCGGAAATGTATCTGCACCCGTGGGTGGGCTTCGCGGTGCGCTACACCTACTGGATTTGCATGGTGGTGATAATCGGCAGCGAGGTGGTGGCCGCTGCGATCTATTGCCAATACTGGTTCTCGCACGTGCCGGCATGGGTGTGGATTGCTGGTTTTTCGCTGGCCATGATTTACATCAACACCATCAGCATTGAAAGTTTTGGCACATTTGAGTTTTGGTTCGCGATGATCAAGGTCGCGACTGTCGTTGTATTTCTGGCGCTTGGCGCCGCACTTCTTTTTGGAATTGGATTTCCGCGCATCGGGACGGGCAATTTCACCGCGCATGGTGGATTCCTTCCCAATGGATGGACCGGCGTGGCGCTGGGAGTGACTATGGCCATCTTCAGCTATATGGGACTGGAGATTGTGGGCACCACGGCGGGCGAAGCGGCGGACCCAAAAGTTGCGGTGCCGCGCGCGCTGCGGGAAACGGTGCTGATTCTGCTTTTGTTTTATGTGGGTGGACTGGCGGTGGTGGTGGGCATCGTGCCCTGGACGCAGATTGGCCTTGGCGAAAGCCCGTTCGTTCGCGTGTTTGAGATCGTGGGCATTCCCGCCGCCGGGCATGTAATGAATTTCGTGGTGCTGACCGCAGCGCTTTCTTCCGCAACCTGCAATCTCTATTTCGCCTCGCGAATGCTGTTCTCTCTTTCGCGCGGAGGATACGCGCCCGCGGCGCTGGGCCGCCTCAGCAAACGGGGCATGCCCGTTTACGGGGTGCTGGCATCAAGCGTGGGCATGGTCGCCGCGCTGATTCTTTCCGAGTTTTCGCGCAACTCCGCGTTCGTATTCATGATTGGCGTGGCGTTCTTTGCCGCTCCGTTCGTCTGGATAACCATTTTGACGACGCACATCGCATTCCGCCGGGCCGCCGAGCTCGCGGGGAAAAAAGTTGTCCACTTCGCCCCGCCGGGACCGTGGAGTTCGCTGGTGGGTATCGTTGCGCTGCTCGGCGTCCTGATTTCCACGTGGTGGGTGCCCAGCTTCCACATCACCATGCTTGCCGGAGTGCCGTGGCTGTTGTTCATCACGCTGTGCTATTTCGCGTGGGGAAGGGCGCGGCGCACGGCGCACGAACAAGCCGCAAGCCGCAATGTTCTTCAAGCAGCCGATTGCACAGAGCTCAGTTCAGAGGAATGAATTCTATCCGTGTGCAGCGGCAAGTTCCTTGTTCAAGCTGTGTTCAGCCCTTGGAGTTCCTTTCCCACAGGCGGAAACCGCCGAGAAAAGCATTGCCATTGCTTCCGAACCTTGCGCCGGGGGGAATGCGTCCCAGTTTCTTGGTGTTGCCGCCACCGAGGATGACATAATCGGCTTCCAAGGCGGTCTTCAGATTCTTGACGACCTTCGCCACATGCTTGCGCCATTTCTTTTTGCCAAGGCGCTGGATGCCGCGCAAGCCGAGGTAATCTTCGTAGGTTTTGCCCTTCTGGTAAAGCAAGTGGGCCAGTTCCATAGGCTCCAGAACGCCGTCGACAATCATCGCCGAGCCGAGACCCGTGCCGAGGCCGAGAAACAGCATGGAACCGCCCTGGTAACTCCCGAGGGCTTGCATGGCGGCATCGTTGATGATCTTGACGGGGAGTCCAAAGGCTTTGGAGAAATTGAACCCAACCCAGCCGCAGCCGAGGTTGTGAGGCTCGCGCAGCGCGTGGCCATTGATGATGGGGCCGGGAAAGCCGAGCGTGATGCGGTCGTACTGCCAGTCGCGAGTGGCAGCTTTGACCAGTTTGACCATCTTGCCGGCGGTCAGGCTTGGGCCGGAGTCGAATTTTCGGGGCTCCGATTGTCCCGAAGCGAACATTTTCACGTGCGTGCCGCCAACGTCGACGACCAGGATTTTGTGGGATTTTGATTTTCCGGCTGCCGTCATGGCCGATCCTTAAGGTGGGAGGAGCGAGCCCGCAGAATTTAGAGCAAACCACAATTTCGCCTCAGCCTGCGCCTTTCCTTCGGGAGATGTCAATAGGTTCGCGGGGCGGCTGAGGAAAACGTGATGCCGATGCGAACGGTTGTTTGGGGGTGAAAAGGTGGTGGCTTGGGGAGAGATTGATTTAGAAGGCTTCGGAAAAAGTGGCTTGGCCCGTCATTCCGAGCGAAACGAGGAATCTCTCTTCGCCGGAGCCCAAGAAAAGAGGGATTCATCGCACAAGAAATGTGCGATGCAAAACCGTACCTCACTGCGCAGACTCCGTCCGGAATGACGGGATGGAAGTTTTCCAGCAACCTGTTAGAAAAATAAAACCAGTTGATGATTCTCTGCGAGAAGGCCTTTCAGTCGCATCACGCTGATAGTTCAGTCGTCGCGGGACTTGCCCGGCCGCGCGTAATGAATCCGGTCACAACCATTGCAGCGGTACGGCCGGACCGCCATCACCGCGCAGATGGCGCGCTGCCAGAGGCCCCGCCGACTCTCCCGGTTGATGGAATGGCCGTTGCAGTAGGGGCATCGCCGTGCTCCGCTCAACCGCAAACCCAACCACGGGAAAAGGTTCGAAGAATCGTGATCTAGCGTTTGGTTCCTCATGGTTGCCCCCTCGAGTGCGAACGTTCTAGGGCAGGGCAGACAGTATACGACAAACATCGCTGGCTGGCCACCTTCCGTATCGCGCCGTCTAAAATGTAACCAGAGGGTACAACGTCGCGCCATTTAGAATGTAACCCGAGACAAAGACGATTTGGGGAGGGTTCATTTGGGGCGCAAGGCAAGATGGGAGTATTTCCGAGTTATTTATGGGCGGTATCTCAAAGCAGATCGTAAGGCGAAACGGGAAATGCTGAACGAATTCTGTCTGACCACGGGCTACCACCGAAAATACGCCATACGCATATTGAATGGCCCAGCGCCGGGCAAGGGACCCGCTCGGCCCGTGCGAAAACGCGGTCTGAGCTACGGGCACGAACTGCTGAGCGTGCTGACGAGCGTGTGGGAGGCGGCCGGCTATCCCTGGTCGGCGCGGTTGAAGGCACTGCTGCCGGCCTGGATGCCCTGGATCCGCAAACGTTTCAAGTTAAGCCCAGAGATCGAGAAGCAATTGCTCTCAATCAGTCCGCGGCAGATGGACCGTCGATTGGCGGTCAAGAAAAACCAACACAAGCGGCGGATTTACGGGCGCACCAAGCCGGGCTATTTGCTAAAGCACCACATCCCGGTGAAAACCGACAACTGGGACGTAAAGTCTCCCGGCTTCACAGAAGTCGATCTGGTCTCGCATTCCGGGAATTCGGCTGATGGAGAGTTCGGCTATTCGCTGAACATCACCGACATTCAAACCACCTGGACAGAAACGCGGGCCCTGCTGGGGAAGGGGCAAACCGCTGTCCAGGCGGCCCTGGATGAGATCGAGGGAATGTTGCCCTTCCGGCTCTTGGGCCTGGACTCGGACAACGGATCGGAATTTATCAACTGGCATCTGAAGGCCTGGTGTGAACGGAAGCAGATCCAACTCACGCGAGGGCGTCCGTACAAGAAGGACGACAACGCGCACATCGAGCAAAAGAACTGGACGCACGTACGGAAGCTACTTGGGTGGGAACGCTATGACACGCAAAACGCGGTCGATGCTATGAACGACCTGTACCGTCGAGAGCTGCGCTTATGGCTGAATCTGTACCTGCCCTCGGTGAAGCTGCTCAAGAAGATTCACGTGGGATCGAAACTTCGGCGCGTCTACGATGGTCCGAAGACTCCCTTCGAGCGGGTGGTGGCATCGAAGCAGGGGAATGCGGCGCAACTGTCCATTCTGAAAGCACTGCGAACATCTCTCGATCCGTTTCAGTTAGCCAAAATCATCGACAGGAAACTCGACCGGATTTACCGCCTGGCGAACCGGCGGCTGAGTCCGAAAGCGCAGGAGCAGCTCGCGTCCCGCCAGACACAAAGTGGCCGGCGAAAAGGCTGTGGAAAAGACGCTCGCTTCGCGAGCTTGGAAATCCCTTCGGGATTCCCACTTTCCCACAGCCACAACAACAACAAGCGTTCTCTGGTTACATATCAAATGGCTCGACGGGGAGCTCTAGGGTTACATTCTTAGATGGCTTGACGGGTAGGACCGCTCCGGCTCCAGTGATGCCGCATGCCCCGGCCGCACGGTCGCCAGGGCGGTCCAGCAGGGGCAAAGCAAAGATGTGTGGCGGCGACTTATGCCATTCAGGCGTTCTTTCCTGTTACATTTCGCCTGTTCCTTGTTGATTGTTGAGCCGTCCTTGTGTGAAGAGCGACACCCCGCCGTGTCGATCGTGCGAGGAAGCTTGGAATTGTCCTTTTTCAGGGTTTGTTCATTCCAAACGAAGCTGGCAGGGAGAGGCGAGAAGCAGTTGGATTCTTGTAGTGTCTAGCCAAGGCCCCGTGCACGTCTCTCTCAGAAACTGAATCAGACCACGCCGCCCCCGACTACGCACGAGCCGAGCCAGACGTGTCGTGTTTTGCGCCAGGGTGTTCAGCAGATGTCCCAGTCGCATTAGGAAGTGGTAACCCTTCATGGCCTTCCAGTCCTGCGAAAAGCAATGCTCGTACTGATAGCCTTGACACTTCTCCACCAAAAAGTTGCTCTCGATTCCCCAACGATGCCGCGCGCCCAGGTTGCATCGCTCATGGACGTTCTCCCGTCTCAGCAGTTCGCTGGAGATCCAAGCATGACGCGAGGCTTTCTGCACCAGCTTCAGCGAATCCGGGGCCAGTTCTTCCCAGGTTTCTTCGCAGATCACCACATGCAGAGTTTGCCGCCTCCGTTCTCTCTCCCCGTAGCGATACTCGATGTCGTTCACCCATCGGAAACGTTGCTTGCGGTCCCCCCAGTGCTGTTCCCAATGCTGGTTGCGCTGCAGTTGTCCGAGCCCGCGGACCTCTTCCCATACCGACGGCAGCGAGTCGTCCTGCAGTACGATCATGAACTGCCAATGGTAGCGCCGGCACAGTTCCACGACCGGGCCGTTGGCATACAGCCCGTCCAACAAAACCAGGATCGGCAGACGCGGAAAATACTCTTTCATCCGCTGCGCCAGCCGGCGAAAAGCTTTTAGTTCGCAGTCTTGTTTATCCCTCTCCTGGTCGTACTCTTCGTAGGTCAGAAACTCGCTCAACAGCGGAATGGTTATGCCATTCGCGAAGGCCAGGTTGGCCTCCAAAACATAGACGTAGTATTGCGTCTCACTGGCTAGGCTCCCGTCTTTCTGCTTGCGCTGTAGGTCTCGCTCCAAGCATTGCTCGGTCCACAGCCTGTTCCGCACCATCTTCTGCGTTCCATCGATCGCCACCGGATAACAGTTCCCCACCAGGTAGCGCAAGAATTTCTTCTTGCGGATGAACCGCTGGATCAGTTCGACCAGGGCTCCCTCGATCTCGTTTACCTCGATCCCCGCCAGCAGCCGGTTCAGCGTGTCCTGATGCGCTACACTTTCCAGCTCCGGAAACAGCCGTCGCAGGTTCTCCTGGAACTGCGGCAGAGTCATCTGTCGGTTGGCTTCTCGTCGCGAGGCCATCTGGAATACAAACAGGAGTATCCCGTACAACAGCAACACCGTCGATTTGTGTCGGATCGTTTTCGGATTCCGCGGGTCGCGGATCTTCCCCAACCGCTTCAACAACGTGGGCAGGGCCGAACGATACGCTTGGAGCTGTTCCTCCACCGCTTCCTGCCGCGCCTGCTGTTCCTCCCTCACCGTCTTCCAGGGACTCGTTCCGTTCCCGATCGTGCCCCTCGGCGAACTCTCGAGACCCTCGGCGACCTGACGCTTGCGCAGTTCTTTCGCCGCTCGTCTCCGGTCCTGTCTCTCTTGTCTCCGTTCTTCTCTGCGGCCCCGGCAGCTCATCGCTGCCCCTGGCCTTCTTCGCTCGTCCCTTGCAGAAATGCACGAAACTCCGGCACCAGCGGATATACGTAGATCGCCCGGGGAGTCGATAGGTAGCGTGTGTGACGATCCATCCGTCCTCGCCCACGCGTCTCCCCCAAGCGAATCCAGTTGGCTGCTTGATAGCACGTCCCCCGGTAGCGGGCCAGCTCCACGAACGTTTCCAGCAACACCGGCCCGTAGCCGTAGCGTTCCTCCCAGTCTTTCCGTATCCGCTGCGCCGCCAGCGACAACACCTTGCTCGCTAGATTTTTGACCCGCACCCAGGGAAAAATTAAGAAACGCGTATTCGCCACCACCCAGTTCAATCTTTGCTGGCGATCGCGTTCCGTCCATCCGATCCACGCGTCTCGCTCCCGCAGCGCCCACGCCGAGGAAGCAAACAGCAAACAGCCCAAGCGACGCCCCTCCCGGCCCACCAGAAAATACCGCTGATGCGCTCCAAACGGGCGCTTGTACCCCAGCGGATGGTAACGTTGCACGTACTCGTTCCACAGCTGGTTCGCTTCCTTCCCGCCTACCGGTTGCACTTCCACCGGGCCCACCTCTTGCACGGTTCCGGCAATCTCCTCCTCCGCTGCGCTGCCCGCTCCCACCACGATCGTGCGCCCCCCCATGTGCTGATTACTGGCGCACAGCTTTGGCAATTTCACTAAACCCAGCGCCTCCAGTTGCTGCAAAGCCTTCGCGCAGGAAGCCAGCTTGTTGCGTCCTGCCGGGGTAACCCAATCCAGGTGTTCGCAGATGGTCTGTACCAGCTCTTTCCGACTCAGCCGCCAGTACACCCGCACCGTCTCTTGAATCTCCTGAATCTCTTGATGGCTGAATTCCCGTCCGGATAAGAACTTCGGTACGCCTTCTGCATTTCGTTTCAATGTGGGGCCTCCGCATCGAGTAATCCACACTGATCCTCTCAAACGCGATAACGGATGTCCAGTGCTTTTTGCGACAAAATAAATCGCGAGGTGGGTGTATGTTGTTCTCAGCTTTGGGTTAGCAGGACTACGCGTCAGTGCTGGGTGCCCGCATTTACGTTGGTCTTATCGTTTTTGCAGGTCTCAATCAGGCAGTGCGCTTCTCGGCTGGATTCTAGTTCACCCGGGCTTTGTTGGAGATTCGCAGCTTTCACTTATGATAATCCGCGAAGACAGAATACCAAGCTGGGATTCGTAAGACGCCAAGTTTGCTTGCCAGATGCTGAGCGACTCCACTGAAATTGCCGGGCACGTCTTTGACGGCCGCTCTGCAGCGAAACGAGGGGATTGGAATCGATTCCGCTAGAGTGACGATCGAGGACCGACCTGTGACAGCGAGAGATGGCTTCCTGCGCCATCCAGGAAGGTCATTGTGGGACTGATGGTTGCGCTCGTGCTCTACGCCATCGTTCGAGGCCTGGTTGCTGCCGCAGGGAAGGCCCTCCAGTTTGACGAGTTGCTTACTCTAACGATCAGTTCCCAGGGTGGCTGGCACGCGATAGTGGATGCCCTTCGCCGTCCACAGGACGGCCAACCGCCGCTCTCGTATGTAATCGAAAGGGTTGCCCTGGGATTTAGCCGAAACCAGGAAGTCGCGCTGCGGCTGCCTTCCATTCTGGCCTTCGCATGCACACTCACCTGCGTGTTCGTTTATGTGAAAAGGCGCGGCGGTGAAATCGTCGCGTTCCTCTGCGCGCTTCTTCTCCTAAGGAACTTCTCGCGCGGCTGAAAGCACAGGGTGCCGTGGATCCCTCGTATGCAAGCGCGCAAATTGAGCTGGGCAAGTTCGCTCCTCCGCGGCTGCTGGCGCAATTCCCGACCGTCACGATCTATGCGTTTGAAAGAAAATAAAGCCAGCCAGTGAGAAAGGGCAGCCGAATCAACGTGAATTTTGCGGGGAATTGGGGTGGGAGATGGGATTTGAACCCACGACTTTCGGTGCCACAGACCGACGCTCTACCAGCTGAGCTACTCCCACCACTTCGTGTAGTTTAACACGACCTTTAGGGACGAGAAAACGAGGCGTTTGCAAGTTTGGAGACGGGAAAGACGGATATCGGCGACCAGATATCAGCGATCAGGAGACGAAGAACAACAACTGTGTCCCGGCTGGTGGGTAGCTTCAGAAAAGCGGGCGGGCTGGGAGGGTGCAACTCCTGGGCCAATCTGGGGTTTAATGGGGCAGAAGGTGATTTGGAGAGAAGAGGCAACACCGGAACCCCTTCGCGTTAGATAGAAGGTTTGGGGAAGGGGCCCGGGGATCGGGGAAAGTTATGAGATACCTAAAGTACATGGTTTTGCTGAGCGGTTTGCTACTGTGCGCAGGCTTGGCGCAGGCGCAAGTTCGCTTCGGAGTTGGAGTGGGCCCGGTGTACGGCGCTTATGGTGCTGAGCCAGCTTGTGCATATGGATACTATCCGGATTACCCCTACGCGTGCGCTCCGTACGGCTATTGGGGGCCGAACTACTTTGTGGGCGGCGTATTCATCGGCGCCGGGCCGTGGTACAGCTGGCACGGACGTGGCTTTTATGGGCGCGGCGGCTACTACGGCCGCGGCGGTTATTACGGCCGCGGCGGATACTCTGGACGGCCGGGTTACGGCAATCGCCCCGGTTATGCGTATAGGGGCGGGGCCGGTCGCGGCTATGCCGGAGGCGGATTCCACGGCAACGCGGCGCGCGGGTTCCATGGCGGCGGTGGAGGCGGGTTCCACGGCGGTGGGGGCTCCCACGGTGGCGGCGGATTCCATGGCGGTGGCGGCCACGGAGGCGGCCACAGGTAAAGAGAAGCAGGTCAAATAGCAGAAATGCGAACGGCTGGCAGCAAACGCTGCCGGCCGTTTTTTTTATGGCTTAGCGATATCGGCGATGGGGAGGTAAGAAAGAAGTATAAAAGTGAAAAAGTAGAAGAGTGTAAGAGTTTAAGAAGGAGCAAAAAGGTCCGCGCTCGTAGTTTGGGGCTAGGAAGCGTGGGCACGATTGTCGTGTTTACTCTTAACGAGGAGGAAACGCGGGCCACGGTGCAGGCAAAACGCGTGGCCGGAGTTGGTAACATAAAGCCAGGGAAGCGTGTCTCCGCGAATGAACCCGCAAGCATCGGATCGCGACCATTTCGAGCTGCAACTGGCCTTCGTGCGACCTGTCGTCGCGATGCTGGCGGTGCTGTGCCTGATGGAAATGCGGCCGGCGAGGGAAGTGGAGCGGCCGCTCTCGTTTCTGATCGCGTATTTTGTTTCGGCGATGGTGGTTGTGCTGGTGGAGCGGGCGCTGCGGCAGTACAAATGGCGGCTGCCTTTGCTCTGCGACATCGTGGTGCTGGTAATCTTCCTATACATTTCCCCGGAACTCCTGCCTTCCTGGTTCCTGCTCTTTTTTGTGGCGTTCGCGGCGGCCTATCGCTGGAGCTTGCGGTTCTCCTGCTTCCTGTGCTTTGGATTGTCGCTATTGGGGCTGGCGCTGGATAGGCACCGCGCGGTGTCTGCGACGCAACCCATGGACTTGCTGTACTTGATTTCATTCTTTGCAGCATCGTTTCTGGGAGCCGCAGGAATGGCGTTCCTGGGGGACCGCAACCGGCGTTTTGCGACGCAACAAGCGTTTCTGACGCGGGTGGCGAATACGATGCACGTGGACCTAGGACTGGCGGAATCGCTGCGGTTGTTGTTGGAGGAATTGTGCGCGGAGTTCCAGACTGAAATCGCGCTGCTGGCGTTTCGCGACGTTGACCTGGAACGAATTTTCCTGTGGCAACTGAAATCCGGGGAAAGCGAGAGGATCTCTCCGGAGAATCTTCCGCTGACTCGCGCGGACGGATTCCTTCTGGATGATATAGAAGCTTCGATGTGCTGGAACTCCGTTGCAGGCAAGGGAGCGGGATTCGGCTGGGACCGCCGGAATGGCCAAGCGCTGAAACTCCTGCCGCGCGTGCCAGGACCTACGCTGCAGGAATTTGGAATCAAGAATTTTATGAGCGTGGCGTTTGATCAGGAAGGGCATCCAGCGGGGCGGCTGTTCCTGGTGAACCGGGGGCCGGGGCAGCCGGGATTCGCGAAGGCGGACCTGGAGTGGTTCGAGCGCATTGCGCGGCACATTAGCGTTTCGATCGAGAGCGTTTTTCTGCTACGGCATTTGCGGTCGCGCGCCATCGAGGCGGAACGCTCGCGGATTTCGCGCGATCTGCACGACGGCATTCTGCAAACACTCCTGAGCATCGAGATCCAGATTGATGTGTTGCGACGCAAGGTATCCACGCTACCCGAGCAGGTGGAAGCGGGGCTGACTTCGCTGCAACAGACGGTAAGAAACGAGGGTGGAGAGCTGCGGCACATGGTGACGGACCTGCGCCCGCTGCGAGTGCAGTCCGCGGACATGGTGGACCTGATGAGGGGATTCGCGGAGCGATTCCGCAACGAGTCCGGATTAGCGCTGGATTTACTGATTGATTCCGCCGAATTACACGCTCCGGACAGGGTTTGCAGGGAGATTTTCCAGATTTACCGTGAAGCACTTAACAACATAAAAAAGCATGCCAAGGCTTCCCATGTCGTGGTAAAACTGTCGCAGGACGATAGCCGGCTCTCGCTGGTGGTGGACGACAACGGCGAAGGGTTCAGTTTTGCCGGACGCTTCACGGGGGATGAGCTTGACCGGCTGCGCCTAGGTCCTATTTCCATCAAGGAAAGAACGCGCACGGTGGGCGGAGTCTTGACCGTGGAATCAAACCCGGGTCATGGTGCGCGTCTGATGATCGAGGTACCTCTCGGCTGATATGGCTAAGACTAAACAGCAGATTCGCGTATTGATGGCGGACGATCATGCAATCTTCCGCGACGGCCTCCGCAAGCTGCTCGACGGCGATGAAGAGATTACCATTGTCGGCGAAGCCCAGAACGGCACCGAGTGCATTAAGCTCCTCGCCAAGTTGAAACCCGACATTCTCCTTCTGGACCTGCGCATGCCGGATAAAGATGGGCTGGCGGTGCTGGAAGAAGTGAATTTCGACCAGATGCCGACGCGCGTGATCGTGTTGACCGCCGCCGAGGACGACCGCGACGTTGTACGCGCGATGCGGCTGGGAGCGCGGGGCGTGGTGCTGAAGCAATCCGCCACGGACCTGCTCGTAAAGAGCATTCATCGCGTGCACGCTGGCGAGATCTGGCTGGACAATCGCATGACCGCGGAAGTGATGAAGGCCTTTGCGAAGTCCTCCGAGTCCGGGCCGCGTCGGGAGAAGCCGCTGCTCTCCGACCGCGAAAAGGAAATCGTGCAACTGGTGGCGCAGGGGTTCCGGAACAAAGAGATCGGCGAGAAGCTGTTTATCTCCGAGCAGACCGTGAAGAATCACTTGCACAATATTTTCGACAAGCTGGGTGTTTCCGATCGCTTGGAACTGGCGCTGTACGCAATTCACCACCGCTTGATTGACCATTCGTAATTCATTGCGGAACCCCCGCACTCTTTTCCAACAGAAAAACTTGAACGCTTCTCAAAATTGCTACGGCTAGTGTTTTTGAAGTATTGCCTCGCTTAGAACGAATCCGTATGCTCCTGCGAGTTTCTGGGGGGTGCCCAGCGCGCAGGCAGTTCAAGGACGCTGGCCCATCGAAAAAATAAAGGTCAACCTGCTGCAAGACGGAAACAGCGGGCGTCGCATGGGTGTGTTTGAAAGCTCGTCAGGCCGGGCCAACTCCATATTTCTGCGAGGCGGGCAAATCTATGCTAATAGCTCAAAGAATTCGCATTTCTGCCGGCATGATTACGTTGGGCTTGGCAGTGATCTGCAGCGGCGTCAACGTGCGCGCGCAGGTGCCGACGACGATTCTGAATGGGATTGTACGCGACGTGAGCGGCGGGATAGTGGCAAGTGCGGAGGTAAAAGCGACGAACACCGCAACACAGGCGCTGCGTGAAACGAAGACGAATAACGAGGGGATGTTTGTCTTGCCGGATTTGCCAGCGGGCAAATATACCGTGGTGATTGCAGCCAGCGGCCTGGCGGAACGGAAATTCACGGATGTGACATTGGAGGCGGGACGAACGACAACGTTGGACGCGCAGTTGGGGGTAGCCAGCACGGCAACGACGGTGAACGTGAGCGAAGAAGCGAGCCCCATCGAATTGACGCAATCCATGATTCAAGGACTGGTGGATTCAAGCACGATTCAGAGCATCCCGCTGAACGGCAGAAATTTTCTCGAATTGGCATACCTGGTGCCCGGCAACCGCCCTGCGCCTAATTTCGATCCCACGAAAACAAACACGCTGGAGGTGAGCTCCGCCGGAGGATTCGGGCGCGGCGGGAATATCACGGTGGATGGTGGCGACAACAATGACGAGGTGGTTGGAGGAACGCTGGCGAATTTTCCGGAGGATTCCGTACAGGAATTCCAGATTGCCACCAGCCGCTACACAGCTGAGGTGGGACGATCAGGAAATTCCATCATCAACGTTGTGACGCGTTCCGGCGCGAACGAGTACCACGGAGACGCGTTCCTTTTCGTGCGCAACCGCGATCTGCAGGCGCTCCCGGCAACGTTTGACCGAAGCCAGCCTACGCCACCGTTCGACCGGCAGCAGTACGGCGGGTCAATGGGCGGGCCTCTGGTGAAGGACAAGACATGGTGGTTCGCTTCGGGTGAATATCGCCATCAGAATTCCGATGTGCAGACGGGCGCGCGCGATTTCACAACTGACCAAATTTTGAATACTTCGGCGGCTGCGCCATTGCGGGACGCGTTATTCTCCGCGCGCGTGGATCACCAAATCAATCCGGCAAATACGCTGCTGGCGAGATATTCTTTCAATCGCTCGACAGACACCGCGGCTGCCGAGGCGTCTCAGCCAACAGCTGTGAGCACGGCGGCAGAACGGCAAGATTCGCTGAACCGGTTCCACTCGTTGGTGGGGGAATGGACGTCAACCCTATCTCCGTCAAAAGTGAATGCCGTGATGTTTCACTTCGACACTTTTTTGAACAACATTCCTCCCTTCGCGCTGGACGCGCCGACCACGAATCCAAACCTGGGCCTTTCCACGGAACTCGTCTTCCCAGGTCTGGCGGATGGCGTGAACTTCAATACGCCGCAATCCACGCACTTGAACCGCTACCAATTGCGCGACGCGTTTTCGTGGACGCTTGGAAAACACAATCTGCGTATGGGCGCGGAGTATCAGCACTACAACGCATTCGGGATTATCAACCCGTTTGGCAGCGGGTCGGTGGTGCTCACTTCGAATTTCGGGTTTCAGGATTTGAACGGCGATGGCGTGATCAACGACCTCGATATTCCCATCGCCGTGGCGTTGAAGAGCGTCGCGCCAGTGACGCCCGTGCCGATTCCGCCCATTACGAACAGCTACTTCGGGTTGTACGCGCAGGATGACTGGCGGGTGACGCGGAAGCTGACGCTGAATCTTGGGCTGCGGTGGGAGTACGACACGAATGCGACCGGGACAGACTCCTCTCACGATGCGTGTGCGAATATTGCCCAGCCGCAGTCCACGCCGTGCGTGTGGATGAAAAACGTTCTGGATTTGAGCCACTCGCCGGACAAGAAGGATTTCGGTCCGCGCGTTGGTTTCGCCTACGATCCGTTCGGGCGCGGGCGCACGGTGGTTCGTGGCGGCTACGGGTTGTACTACGACCGAATCATTCTGGAAGTGCCGGGATACGAGCGGGTGCAGGACGATCGGCAGCTTGCCGTGCAGGCCTATTTCGGATCGTATTGCACATTTCCGGGAGATCCGAATCCATCGGACCTGAACACCTGCTTCGCGCCAGGGGCGAGCTTTGCGCCGGGAAGTCCCACGCTGACGAATCCGTTCAGCGGGCCGAATGCCACAGGTGGCGTGGGCATCATTGTGGTAGACAAGAACGCGCACCATCCCCTCTTTCAACAAACTTCGCTGGGGATTCAACAACAACTGGGCGCCAACTGGATTATGACCGCGGACGGACTCCACGTGTTTGGGCAGCGGGAGTTGATCGCGCAGTACCTGCGGAACACGACTTCAACCTCACCGTACATTTCGTGTCCCGGAAACAACATTCCCTGCACAGCGACGGACCCCCTCACCGGCATTTCCGACAATGTCACTCTCGCGACCTCGGCGGCGAAATCCTGGTACGACGGGCTGCTGCTAAGCGTGCAGAACCGGCCGGTGCGGCTGGGAAAGTTCACCTATCTCTTCAACGCCAGTTACACGCTATCGAAGACGCTGGATTATTCGGATGATGACCAAGTGCCTTCCTACAATGCGGTGGAGCAGATCAACCTGGCGGAAGGAACGGCGGGGCTGGCAAGAGAAAAGGGTTACGCGGCTACGGACGAGCGGAACCGGCTGACGCTGTATGGGAACGTTGATATGCCGTGGGGGCTCTCGCTTTCGCCGATTTACACTTATGGGTCGGGAGTGCCGGCGGACACTTTGGTCCCGGGATTGACGACGATTACCGGGTCCACGGAAAACGGGCGGCTTCCGATTTTGTCGCGCAATGCGCTGGGGCGCGACATCAAGAACAGCGATCAACTGAACCAGTACATCACGTCTTACAACGCTTTGGCGGTTTGCCCGGCGCCCGCGCCCTGCCGGGCGGGTTCGCAACTCCAAACCGTCCCGGGTGGAATTGATTTTTACAGTCCCTTCAGCTCGCTGGACATGCGGTTGAAGAAAAGCATAACCATTCGTGAGCGCGGGCACCTGGACCTGATCGCAGAGGGGTTCAACCTGTTCAACGCCACCAACGTGCGTGGGTTTTCCAACAACAATTTCTCCGGTCGAAACATCACACTGAACCCCGTTGGCAGTGGAAATGAATCGTCGTTTTATGCTCCAGTGAGTACAGCCGGCGGGTTTTTCGGCTCGGGGGGGCCGCGGGCGTTCCAGTTCGCCGTACGCCTGGGATTTTGATGGTGGCGTAAAGGCCGAATTGCGAAGCGCTGCGTAACTCTTGCGTACTAAGCATGTTGCAGCCACCCTGCTAAACCTTGAAATGAAAGGACTTTCAGAGATTAGAACTGTGGTTTACCCGTCCTAGTACATCCGTACCTTATTGGGCGGGAATGATTTTGAATCCCGAGTTCTATTGTTCCCTGGCCCCACCCCGGCTACACTCGTTCCTTCGAACATGGAGGTACGCCTTGACCGGGTCCGAACGCCGCACTACTCAAAGATTTTCCATGCGGCTGCCGCTTACCGTTAGATGGACAACGGGCGCGGCGGTTGGCGAAACAATGACGGAATCCCGCGATGTCAGCTCGCGCGGAGTCTATTTCTTCCTCTCCAAGGATGTCAAAGAAGGCTCTCCTGTCGAGATTCTGCTGACTTTGCCTAATGAAATTACACTTGCCGGGCCAGTGCGCGTGCGCTGTCTGGGTCGCGTGCAAAGGACCGAGCCCCGTGACGAAGGTGCGATCGGGGTCGTTGCCGCAATCGAGCGGTACGAGTTTCTGCGCGGCGCTGAAGAAGTGTAATTGGCGCAATCGCGCGAGTAGCAAGCGCGTTTGGAGATTCTGTACAAGTTCCTTGCTCGCTCACTGCGGAGGCGGGCGGGAATAGCCGGGGTGCCTCGGCCCCTCAGCGGAGCGCCCCGGCACTTTTTTGTTTAGCAGACTGTGGTCGGCCGAGCAATCGGTTTCAGTGTTCAGTTATCAGTTTTCAATCAGGACACCGGAACAAACCCACCAGATCTTGTTTTACATCTTTCCCCTCGGATCAACAGAGAATAGGAATTCGTCCGGCGAATCTCCCGCGTTGCTAAGCTGCGTGGCGCTAGACCTCTCCGTAGGGATTGGCGAGGAAAACCAAAAGTAAGCCCCATGCACTCCGTTTCCGGAGAGCACGGGGCAGATGCGGATTTAGAGCCACCTTTACTTCTCGTGCTTGTTTGCTACCTCCGCTGCTTCCTTCAATTCATGGTTCACCTGCTCGAGCAGGTCTTTGGCTTTTTGAGCATGGCCGTTCATGTCCCACTCGTTGGCTTTCTGCGCTTCGACGATCTTTTCGTAAGCTTGTGTCGAGAGACGCTGTGCAGCAGCCAGGTTCGGATGACGTCTCCCGCTGACGTTGTCTTTCGGCATTTGCGCCAGGATCACCCCGCCGCTCAGGAACAGGGCAACCACGGCGCCAGCCAGCATTTTGCTCTTGGTCATAGTTAATCTCCTGTGATGAAATTGGGCTCCCAGTCACGAAGCCCGGCGAGTAGGGCGGCAACCTTATTCGTTGGGGAGTGCATTCACTCTACGCCGGGCCACACGAAAGCCAACGAGGAAAAGGTGAGGGTGTCGCCATTTCGTAACGCAGCCTTGCGAAGCAGAGTGTCCTTCTGGCGTCCCCTGTCCTTTGGGTCAGGCGATTTTCTGGGAGCCATAAGCCATGATGGAACCAAGCCCGATCCCGCCCGGGAAATTTTACAGGCCTTCTTGCGAGAGGCCGCAGGAAAGTGCGATGCCGGATATGGCGGCTAATCAAAATACAGAAGGGCACAAGGAACGTATGCACGAGCGCGTCGTGGAGCGCTTGGCGACACCGCAAGAACTCTCTGAGTTTGGTACGGTTGCGCCCGATCCGGAAGTTGAGGCAAAAATTCTTGCACTGTTGGAAGTGCAAATGACGGAAGAGGAATCGGTGGAGACCCTGGGGAAAGAATTGCTGTTGGAAGTGAAACAACCTGAACAACCTGACACAACGCAAGAATTGCACGAGACGCAGATTGTGGAAGTGCCGCTGAAATGCGAAGCAATTCCAGTTCCGGAAGAAGGAAGTAAGTCTGCCGAGACAGTCCCTGAAAAAGAAGAAAACCAGGAGGCAAGCCCGGAAGAGCATTCTGCCGAACCGCCAACGGACTCTCGCTCGATTGGCTCGGACCTACTGATCTTTGCAGAGGTATTGGACCAGCACCGCCAGTGGGTAGAAAGCGGGGGAACCGCAGGCGTGCGGGGCGACTTTGCGGGAGCGAATTTGGCGGGCGCGGACTTGACGGGGGTGAACCTGCAAGCCGCGCAATTGCAAAAGGTGAATCTGCGCGGCGCGGATCTTTCCATGGCCAATCTGCGCGGAGCAAATCTGGTGGAGGCTGACCTGCGCGAAGCGAACGTGCTGGGTGCGGAATTTTCCGGCGCGAACCTGATGGGAGCGAACTTGTACGGCGTGCAAGGTCTGTGGGCGGGGCGTTTAGGTGGAACGAACCTGTTCGACGCAACGCTGCCGGAGGCGGTGACCGTCCAAGACGGAGGGAAGACAATCGGGGAAGCAACCCAGTCTGCGCGTGGGTTTTACCTATTCCTAATGGCGATGTGCCTGGCCGCGTGCGCGATGATTGTGCTGACAACGGATGTGCGGCTGCTGCTGGATCTTTCCGCAACGCTGACATCGCGAATCCCGAATATTCTGCCGTTGCAAGGTTTCTACCTGGGGGCCCCACTGCTTTTGACGGTCTTGTATCTACGTTTGCAGTTCCTGTTGCTGCGTTTGTGGGGAAGTATGGGAGCGCTGCCCGCGGTGTTTCCGGATGGGCAGACGCCAGAGAAGGACGGGCGTTGGTACCTGGTGGGGCCAATCCGGCCGCACCTAAAGTGGTCGCGCGATCCGCGTTCGCCGATTGCGCTGGTGGAAAGTGTGATAGCGCGGTTGCTGGCGTATTGGGCGGTGCCTGCAGTGCTGTTTTTTCTGTGGCTGCGCTATCTGGTGATGCAGGACTACCGCGGGACGCTGTTGCAAGTATTCCTGATAACGCTGGCGGGGGCAGCGGCTTGCGGCATGCCTCGCATTGTGGCGCGCGTGCTGCGGCCGGGCGATTGGAACGATGAGACCACGCCGCATTTCTTGCATGATGTGCTTTCGGCGTTGCGTTTACCTGTGGTGGCGGGAATCGTGCTGTTCTTGCTCTCGCTCGGCGTGATTCGCGGATTACCCGCGGACGCGAACATCCGACCTGAGGTCAGCCAGAGCGACCCGCGGCGATGGGCGGCCATTGCGTTTCGATCCGTCGGTTTCCGGCCCTATGCGGATATTTCGGAAGAGAGCGTCCGGGCGACGCCGGCGAAGGCGGGAAATGGCGACGCGGGAGCCAGCGATGCGCCGGGACCGCGGCTGAACGAGATCAACTTGCGCTATGCGCGCGGGTATCACGCAGCGTTTCCGAATGCGCGGATGTGGCGTGCAAATCTGGAAGGGGCAAATTTTTCAGAAGCGGATTTTCACGGCGTAAACCTCAGAGATGGGTTGTTGCGTTCCGCGAATCTGGACAAGTTGCAGGCCAGCAAGGCGAACCTGGTTTCGGTGGACGCACAGGGAGCTAACTTCGCGGGCGCGGATTTTCGTGGCGCAGATATGTCCTACGCTAACCTGACGGGAGCCGTGCTGACGACCGCAAAGCTGGATCATGCGAGCTTGTACTCGGTGAATTTGCGGCAGGCAAACCTGCTGCGCGCGGATTTGTCGCACGCCGATTTGCGCGATGTAAAAGCGGAATTAGCGGTGTTCTCTCTGGCCATGCTGGAGCAGACCGATTTGTCCGCGGCAAAACTGGCTGGCGCAAACCTTACCGGTGCGCAATTCAAGGGGACCATACTACTGGAATCGGACATGCGCAAAACGGATTTGCGCGGCGCGAATTTTGCGGGGGCTATCCTGCGGCAAGCACATATGGACGGCGCGAATGTGGAAGGCGCGGACCTGCGCGGGGCGCTAGGCTTGGAAGCTTGGCAGGTTTGCTCTACCACGAGCTGGCGTAACGCGCAATTGGACCTGGACGTAAAGAGCGCGGCGGAACAGATGTGCGGAACGCCGCAGGCCATCCCCCAAAAGTAAGCTATTTACAATTAATAAGATACACCGACTCTGCGGAATGATTGACGCGAACGTGCGCCAGCACGCAAAATCGTGCTGCACGTATTTTCGTGCTGATTGTGGATGGCCCTGCCCAAGCACAACACTACTCCGGCAAGGAAAACCAACATCACGCTGAAGCTCGATACGGAATTGCTACGGTCCATCAAGGTTGTTGCCGCAAAGCGGCGAACTTCCGTGAGCGCATTACTTTCCGAGAAGCTTGCAGATATGGTGAGGCAGGACGACACCTACGATGAGTCGATGAAGGAGTCGATCGCTCTAATGAACGAGGGTTGGAAACTCGGGTGGAAGAAACCCAAGTCGCGTGACGAGCTTCATGAGCGGTAAGCCGTTCGTCGATACGAATATCCTGATCTACGCGCATGATGAGACGGAAGGGGAAAAGCACTGGCGCGCCGTGCAAATGATTACCAATCTTTGGACGCAGCACCGTGGAGTGTTGAGCACACAGGTTCTACAAGAGTTAGCAGTGAACCTGCAGAAGCGGCAGTCCGTTCGACGGAAGATGCCTGAAATACGAAGAAGGATTGAGTGTTTTTGGCCTGGGAAGTAGTCACGAACACAGGTGGTTCGATCCTGCGGGCCTTGGACATACAGGAGCGCTACTAGATTTCGTTCTGGGAAGCGGTGATGGTGCAGCCAGCAGCGATCGCGGGATGCGAAGTTCTCTATTCAGAGGACCTTTCCCACGGCCAGGAATACCAGGGCGTCGTTGTGGTCAATCCGTTTATAAACTGACAGTGCTAAGAATGGACGCAGCACCCTTTATAAACCAAACCCAATCAGTACAGGAGCCATCGTTCCAATCCTCAATCCTTTCCACCCCCCCGGCGTAACACAGAGTAGCAATTGGTGTCCTGTTTCGGGTCAAGGAATACTGAGTATCTCCTCAGAGTCGGAGTCAGTCCTCTGGAAGGCCCGAGAGTTCCACGGTCAGTTCCGAAAGTGCTTTGCGAAACCCCTCTGGTGAAGAGAAGTTGAACGATCGAGGGTGAATTGGCCTGAGAATATCCCGGTAGGGATCGATAGGTTCGAAATTGAAGGGAGTCAAGCGAAAGTACACGAACCGACAGTGAGGGCAGGCCTCAGGCTGAATCGGATCTATCGGGGTGTGCGCGGGATACTGCAGATGCTGCGAGACGAGCACGACTACATGATCGTGCGGTTCGTTCCCCGCATTGCAACCGCCGGGGTCATTGGCAACCTGCTCGAGAAAATGGCTTGCGAACGTGGAGCGCTTAAGCTGGTTGGCCATCGTCGCAAGATCAATGTGGTCAAGGTCAGCTTCATAAAGACTATCCTCGATTTTTCCCCAGTTTAGGCCGGCAGCCTCCAGTCGATCTACTATCACCCGCATGCGCGACATATCCATTGCACTTACACGAACACAGCCATTGGCAGGTTGCAGGTGAGAGAGCACGCTTCCCATTTGGAGCATCAGTTTCAAGTTTCTGTAATATGCGGATTGAGAGATTCGACCCTTGTCTATCGGGCTCATGTAATAGGGCAGATCGATGGCATCGGGTTCGGAAAAGTCCAGCAGGATATCCACGAGCAAGGGTCGCGTGTCCGGGATTGGGAGGTGCTCAACGCCTTGTGCTAGAGAAAAACCGCGGTCTTTCATCGGCGGCCCGTCCTTATTCATGCCGGGAAGCCGCATGGGGAACTCAATGACGGGCAAATCCCGCACGAGATCGGACAATGCATTTCCGTTTGTCGTGGGAACATGAAGTTTGTTGTGGCTGACATTCACTACCTTGCGGGCCTTGTCAAAAAGCACGACTGCCACTCGATAATTGCCGGGGAGTGCATACACAGCGGAGCTAAACCTAATCGCAATGATCGATTCGGGAATTGTGACTGGAACCTGGTAAGCTGTGCTGTCTTCCCCCGGAAGCCAAGTTCCTTTGCTGTCTGCCACCTTGATCTGTACGGTCACGTCCCGTACCGCTTCTTTGCGAAAAGCGGAAATGTCAATGCTGCCACCCACGACAACCAGATAGCGTTGCTGAAAAGTGAGCATGGGCTGTGATACCCATACCCTCCAGGGCATGTCTCGGCGATTCGGGCCATTGAGCCACTTCTCCATTTCCGAGGGTGAAACTGGCTCGGATTCCTGGGCCGAAACGGGCAGAAGCGACTCTGTAAGGAAGAAAGCGAGGAAGGCGGAAAGGAGCAATTTCATCGGGAGAGCTTTCTCACTACATGAGACGGCATGTACGCGAGTTATAGGTACAGCAACGGTAAAAAGAAGTGGAAGTGAAATCCCCCCCGTAGAACAAAAACACAGGATCCACTGCATGAACTGAAGATTGCGTTCCGCGAGGATTTCGATCCCGTCGAGATGGGGTCCAGCGTGCTGGACCCCTACCTTGACGGTCTGATTGTGTCTGGCGCTACCAGTTCAGCTTGATAGCAAACTGGAATTGACGCGCGTCATATGCGGCGCTGGGCTGACCCGCAGCGCATACGGAGCCTCCGGAGGGATCGCACAGTTGGTTGACTGCAAGAATGTTCGTGTGGTTGAACAGGTTGAAGCCGTCGGCGATCAGATCAAGGCGAAAACGCTCGCCAAAGTTAATGCCCTTGGAAAGGCGCAAGTCAAACTGGAAGAAGTTCGGCATCCGGAAGGCGTCGCGGCCGAGGCTGCCGATGCAACCGAGGGGCGGCGTAAAGCCGGGAATCTTGAACTGCGAAAAGTCGGCCAGGTAGCAACTGTTGGGCTCGACGAAGGCTACGCCATGAATGTAAGGCGAGGATGTTGAGCCGGAAGTACCTGCTGGCACGGCCGAAGGACGAATATCCGAAGCGCCCAGGTCGAAGCGCGTGTCGGTTCCGGTAATTACGTTGAAGGGCCGGCCCGAAGAAAATTCCACGAGCGGGGCAAGCGTGAAGTTGCTCAAGAAACTGTTCCATGCGCCTTCGCCGGCCTTGTGCGGAGAGGATTGGATGACGCCGCTAGTGACCCAGCGATGGCGCTGGTCGTTGACGGAGTTTCCGCGTTCGAGAGCAGGGAAGCGGCTGTCTTGCGGCTCAAGAGTGGATTGCAGGTCGGTGGAATCGTCAATGGAATGCGACCAGGTATAACTGGAGAGCAACTCGAAGTGGCTCGAGAAGCGCTTGCTGAGGTTTACGGTCAGCGCGTTATACCAGGAATTGCCATTGGACACCTGCGTATCCACGCTGTTGAACGGCATGGGGACGTTCGGCGTGCCGACTGGGAAACCAGCAGCACCAGCAAGAGCTTGCTGAACGGCAAAGCCGCAAGCCAACAATGCCGTTGCGGGAGCGCCCTGACATTGCGGCGCGGCGGCAGCGGTAGCCGTGGCGAATGAAGGGTTCGGGCCAGAGGGCCGGAAATAGTTAAAGAAGGCAGGCGTGCCGACGAATTTGCCCGTTAGCGGAACACCCGTGGGGCACTTGACCAGCATCCCAAGAACCCCTGGAGTAAGAACCGGGACCGCGACTGAGGGTGTCACGGAAAGACCGCAAGTCGTCGGAGTGGCAGGTACGTCCGCGGAAGGCAGAGCAACAGTGAGTGGGTTCGTAAAGCCGAGTCCAGCCGAGTCTGCGTAAACCATGTTATTGACGAGAATTTGCGGATCGGTGGAGTTGATATCTTGCGGGCGATTGAGGTGCAAACCGCGCGTCCACTGGTAGCCGGCGCTAAGTTTCCAATTCCCGGCAAGAACACGCTCGATAGTCAGATTGCCCTGCTGGGCGTAGCCATACTGGAAATTCTTCTGCACAGGCAGTGTGAAGGGAAGAATCGGAATCGGAAAACCCAGATTCAGATAGTTCTGGTTGGCAAACATGGAGTTGGGAGCAAAGGGATCAAAACGCTGGGAATTGGGCTGATAACCAAGCGTTACCGAAGTAGGAAACGCAAGATAGACGGATTGATCGTTCAGGGCGCCCTGGAAAATCGATGAGCCGTTGAGGTTCTGCGGGCCGTCCGCACCAGCGCCGCAGTAGCCCGGAGGCGGGGTGGTGTAGAGGCTGGTCGGAAGAGTGAGCAAGCCGCAAGCCGAGGGAGTGCCGCCAGGAGAGATCAACTGGACAGAACGGCCACCATCGGCGGTGACGGAGTCGAACGCAATAGCCAGTAAAGGATGGTCGTAGAAGAGGCCATAACCAGCACGGACGACGGTTTTGCCATCTCCTCGCGGATCCCAAGCGAGACCAATTCGCGGAGCAATGTTCTTGTAATCGCGAGGGATTCCTTCAACGATGCCAAGAGATTTTTCAGCGGCGGCATTGATGGCGGTGGCCGGTGCAAACAATGGGCTGATCTCCAGGTCATAACGCAGCCCGTAGTTGAGAGTGAGCTTGCGAGTCATGCGCCAGGTGTCTTGCGCAAAGAAGCCGATGGGAAGATTGTCAAACGGCTGGTTGGAAGTGCCAATCCCCTGAATGTAAGTGGTGGGAATGCCGAGACCGTAGGCTTGCAGCCCAGTAGCGCTGGGCAAATTGAGAGCGAGTTCTGTGGCCGAACAAGCGCCGCTGTGAGAGCCACCGGTTGCAGGATTCACACAATCCGGGAAGCCCAGAGAATCGGCAGGGATGGCGCCAAAGTTGACGTCGCCGCCAAAATCCAATTGGAAGATTTGTTGCTTCTTGGAGCGCAACTGGATCAGGTTGAAGTCGCCGCCGAATTTCAGGGTATGGTGGCCGCGAGTGATCGTGGCGTCATCAGTAAACTCAAAGCGACGTTCGATGCGATCTACAGTCGAGTATGGTTCGCGACCAAAATACGCAAATCCCGGAATATTCACGCCGACGTTGCTTCCGCCGGGAAGATCGGAGTAGCCGAAATGAACGCCACGACGCGCGACTTGCAGCCGGAATTCGTTGAAGGCGCTGTCACTCAGGATAGTGTCATGCTGAAAAGTGACGTCGAAGTCGCGGGACTGATTGACCCCGGTACGGGAACCCGCGTTTTGACCAAAAACCTGGTTTTGCGATGTGGATTGCACGCCGGTAACCAGTGAAGGAGAGACGCCAACGCGAAGGAATGAAGTGTTGCGATTGTCCCAGCGCTGATCAAGGCGCGCAGACCATAGGCTGGTTTTTTCGGTGGCGGGGAAATTTCCGCGAATCGCATTCAGGCCGACGTACGAGGTGGGAAGCTGCACGGCGCCGCCCCACTCAGGAGTACCATTCGGTCCAATGGCAGCCTGCCCCGTGCACGCCGTCACGTTGTTGATCGGCGTTCCCATAGGGCAGGCGACGGGGAGCGGGAATTCGCCGAAGAACGTTCCGAGAGGAGTGGAGACAGGATTCACTGGGGTGACTGAACCCAACGATAGACCAGTTACTACCGCACCGTAATCCAATCGGTTTGTTGCTACGTTGGAGGCCGATCCCATCAGAAGACCGTACTGAACTCCGAGAGACTGCAGAGCGGGCGAAGGCGAGGTTAGCAGCGACTGCACCGCGCTGACCTGGCTGGCCGTCAATTCCACCGGCAGTCCCCCCGGAACTCCTGGGACGGGCAAAGTCATACTTTGGAGACCATAGTTGCCAATACCAATGCTGGAGAATCCGGTCTCTTCGCGCTGCGTATATTCATAGCTGAAAAAATAGAAAGTTTTGTCTTTTTTCAGGGCACCGCCAAAGGTCAAGCCAGACTGCGTGCGAGTGTAGGCCTGCTTCACGGGAACAAGGTCGCCATTGGCATTGATTTCACCGGAGAAGGGGTTGCGCGACTGGAAAGCTTTGTTCCGGAAATAACCAAAGACATCCCCGTGGAAATCGTTGGTGCCGCTCTTGGTCACGATATTAACGACACCCCCGGTGGCGCGGCCGTATTCCGCGTTGTAGTTGCTCAGAATCATCTGGAATTCCTGCACGGCTTCCTGAGACACGGTGGCGCGAATGCCGTCAACGGAATTGTCCACCGCGTCGGCGCCATCCACACTGACCATGTTGGAACGCGCGCGCGCGCCGCTGATGTTCAGGCCGCTGTTGGGAGCGGGCCCAATCGTGGGAGAAACGTCGCGGGTGGTCTGCGAGTTCGTAAGCGTGAAATTGATGTAGTTGCGGCCGTTGATGGGCAGATTGTCAATCTGGCGCTGCTCGACGGTCTGTGCGCTTTCCGAGCGGGTGGTCTCAATCGGAGCCGACTCCGTGGTAACTGTGACGACCTGGGTCTGCGTGCCTAGCTCCAGCTTCACATTCAGTATGGCTTCCTGGCCGACAGTGACCTGGACGGAAGGATTCTCGTACGGTGCAAAGTTTGCAGCGCCTTCTACGTGAAGTTTGTATTCGCCGGGCACAAGTCCGACGATGACGTAACGCCCGCCATCGTCCGCCGTAGCCGTGCGCGAAGCACCTGTAGCCAGATTGGTGGCAGTAACCTTTGCGCCGCGTACAGCCAACCCTTGCGGATCTGTCACCAGGCCTGTTAGCGTCGCAGTGTTTACCTGCGCCGCCGTCGTTGTTACCCCTAGCAAAACCACCACACACAGAACTACCCACGCAAACAACGACTGCCCGCGCTGCATACTCTTCCTCCTCAGATTAAACTGCCATAGCCCCGGCTACCCCCGGTGTTGGCGAACTTGGCCCGTCGCTAGATGACCCGAATAAACGATGGAATGGATTTAAGCTTTTACTGCAAAGCCCAAAACTTTTCAACTGTAATCTTTTGAGGCCCGTAGGGCAAAATGCCAAAAGCAGACCAGTTGCGCTCACTTCTACGGGGCGAGGAACAACCATTCCAATGAATCCGGAGGACGCGGAAGAACGGTATGGGGATGCTTCAACCTTCTGTGAGTTGTTCGGGGACGAGGGGCTTGGCGGGTTCCTGACGTTCTTTCCAGGCTTTCAGGAGAGTCGCGGCAGCAATCAAGACGGCGGTGGCCACGTTGGTGAGAACGACGGCCTGCGCGTGAATCAGAAGACCGTAGGCAAGCCACAAAAGAACGCCGCCCAAATAGATGCTGAGCATGCCGTAGGAGAGGTCACGTCCGCCCTGCTTGTAGATCTTTACGAGCTGGGGCACGAACGCAAAGGTGGTGCAGAAGCCAGCCACAGCTCCAAGGATTTCGACCCAATAGGGGGCAGTCATCGTGCGGTTTCTCCCTAGGTTTTACTGGCGCGCTGGCGACAGGGGAACCCGGGAAAACAGGGTCCGCCCAGACGCCAAGCTATAAGCAATTTTAGCAAAGGCGTGGGGCCATGCAAAATTTACGTTTTGGATGTGACGCATTGGTGAGGGCAATGCGAAGAAACCAAGACTGCGAGGTGATAGTAACATGCTGAAAATACATGGCTTAGTATAAATGGAGGAGCAGGGGGAATTAAAGATGCATGTGGTGCTGCACGAGCTTGCGCAAGCGTTCGCGGTCCTCGTCCTTCATGTGCACGATTTCCACGCCGCCGCCATCCGGACCGATGTTGCGCACGACTGCCGTGAAATGTATCTTCCGTAGCCCGGCGCGCACTTCCAGTTGGATGGAATCGCCGACGTTCAAGCGGCTGGGGGATTCCAGGTACGCGCCGCCCAAGCTGATAGTGCGGACGCGCACGGGGCTCATCATCTGCTGGCTGCCCATTTGCGCGCGCAAGGGGGATTCAAGTGGGATGCGCGCATAACGGCGCGGTACAAAGAAATTCCCAAGCGGAGCGGGGGCTGGCTCGAAGGCGGCGTGGGCCCTCGCTGATGCCGGACTTTCTTCCATCAGCCCCAAAGCATCTTCGGCTGCGGCACGCAGACCAGCGGGCTCGATGTACGTGAGGCCTTCCCGCTTGCTTGCAAGCTGGCGGAGAAGTTCGACCGCTTCGGTGGCATGGAGACGGCCAAGAGCTTCTATGGCTTTGATGCGCACGAACTGATCGCGCAGAATCTCATGCTCGCCCGCGGCAATCTCCATAAGCATGGGGACGGCGGTGGCTTCCTGGCCGATGCCGATCTGATCGATCATCATGGGCACAACCAGGGGATGCGCGTCGGCGAGAATCGCGGAAAAAACGAAAGCGGTGCTTTGGGCGGAGGGCGAATTGCTCGGGCGAGCCAGTTCGCTCACGGCAAGATCCTGAAGGTTCCATTCCCAACTGGCCATTGCGCGCGTCAGGCCGCGAAGCAAGCGGTCAGGGTCGGCGGCAGCCAGAAGTTTAATAGCGGCGCTAACACGCTGGCGCCGCGCTTCGAAGAGGCGTGTTTCGAGCAGCGTCAGCGCGGGGACGCCGATAGCACGCAATATGCGAGCCATGGCTGGCAGCATCTCTGGCCCGCGAGGTTCCGTCAGCAGCAGAGTAAGCCGGTCCAACAGGCGCTCGGGGTCTCGCTGGAGAAGCCGAGGAAGAGCAGGGTCGAGCGCGCGATTGGCAAGGGCGGCGTCAATCAGCAGCATCCAGCGATCGTTTGCCACCAGGCGATGGCCGAGCGCGGTCATGTGTTCGTGCTCAGCGTCGCGTGGCACTTTTTCCAGGCCGATCAAAATATTCTCGAAGCTTGCAAAGTCTCCGCGGCTGACCGCGATGCGGCCAAGAGTTTCCAGGAATGCGGCGAGCAGGGCGCCCGTTTCAGGGGCGGGTTCTTTCGAGAGCGCGTTCATTGTGCCACGGCTCAGCTCTTCCGGAAGCTGATTGGGCCACAGAGATTCCATAAGCGGCGTAAGCTCGCTTAGTCCGGCGGCGACATTGCGCCGCGCCGCAGGATCCGCGTGTTCGAGGCGCCTTGCGTAGTTCAGCGTGATGGTGCGGGCTTCACGGCGAGGAGCATCTGCGCCGCCCTCGACGAGTTGCCGAAGCGTGTGGCGAACAGCCGTGATGGGCACGCACCAGATTTCCGCGCCACGCAGAACGGTGGATTTTTCGCGCGGCGGCAACTCCAGCCAGAAGCGCTCGATCAACTGCTCGCGATAGTTGTCGTTGGCCCAGGCGGCTGCAAGCACAGAAAGATGCTGAGAGGCGTGTGGGCCGCGATACTCACCGGCACTTACCAAAGCATCGGCGAGTTGCATCAATGCCGGACGCACAGCAATGGGGGCGAGGTTGCCTGCGGCAAATTCCGTGCCGAGATGTTCGAGAACAAGACTCTCGGAAAGTCGCTGCAGATAGGCTTGGGGGGCTTCGCCTTCCTGCGGTGTGTAGTGCGTCATGGCCGCCATCAGCATTCGCACCGTGCTGCGGCTGGCGAGTTCCATGGAAGAGTGAATGGCGTGGGCCGCATCTTCCGCGGAAAGGCCGCTGGCTACTTCCATGGGTGGAGTCAGATGGCCGATCAGGCGAAGCGTGTCCAGGGTTTCCGCGATTTGCGGGGCGCGGATGGGCGCGTCTCCGTTATCCTGCGGGGCATTGCCACCGTAAGCGACGAGCGCCGCAATCAGGCTGGCGAGGACGGTGTCCACCTTGCGCTCGGTCAGCGTGTTGATTTGGATTCCTTGCACGCGATGCTCCCGGAGTTCCGCGGGCCAGCCCAGCGATCCCGGGCGTCTTGCCTGCTCCTCTGATTTTAGCAAGGCGGCCTTGACGAGTTGCGCCAGGGTGTCCAATTCGCCCACATGGAATTTCGTGGCGAAGTGAATAGTTTGGATTCCGGCGCGTTGCAGATCGTTGGCCAGGGCATAAAATTCACCGTGCGCATCGGGCAGATGGCCTTCGGCAAATTTGGGAACTACCAGGCCGCCACGCTCGGTGCGAATTTCCAGACCGTCAAAATCGGCAGCCGCGCGCATCAACGAATCGTAAGCTGCGTCCAGGCTGTCCAGCACGCTGGGATGCGCAGAATCATACAGACGGTGAGAGCGAAGCAAGAGTTGCAGAGCGCGCAGTGCCTGGACCAAGTCCGCAAGACGCGGGTCGCCTTGTCGCGCACGCTCCCGAGCGAGTACAGTGGCGGGCTCACGCCTCAGGCCACGAAGGGAGGCGGGCTTTGCCACATTCTTCCCATCAACCAGCGGTGAGGTTCGAAATACCAAATAGCCTTCCTAGGTCAAATGCACTGAGCCGGAATGGAGCAAAGTGCAAATTGGTTACAACACAGAGAAATCTGCACCCCGGAGGGAGCGATTTCCGCAAGGATAGAGTAAGAGAAGGGGATGGCGATGGGTATAGTACTTACAGTTCATTTTAGGGAACAAACGTTACATGGTTAGGTGATGAGCTGGCGCTTTTGTCCGCTCTTTTTTTGGCTTTTGTTCGCTGTACCGCTGTTCTTCTACTTCTGTTTCAAACTCTCGGTGATGTTCACCGTGCCGCCTTCGCTGGCCTCGACCCCCCTACGGACTACCTGGAAGCCATTTAGCTTCAGCGCTATAACGTGCGTACCGGAGGGGATTTGCACCCGCGCAGGCGAAGTTTGGCCAGTCGGATTGCCATCCACAACGATCTCGGCTCCTTCAGGAGTGGTCGTTATCTGAGCCCAAGCTACGTGAGCAGACTGGCCGCGCTCCCTGAGTTCAGCATCCAGGGTCGTTTGGATATTGTCCTTCACCTGTACCTGACCCACATATGGGTCATAGCCTGGGAGCCGGAGAACCAGGTCATAGTGGCCAGGAGCCAGAGGTAGCGAGGCTGGTGTTTGCCCTGACTGTTTCGCGCCGTTGATAAAAATATCCGCCCCGGCGGGTTTGCTGGTGATGTAGACGCCCCTGGCCAGCGCTTCGAGATGAAGTTTCTGATCTTGAGATTCGCCGGCTTTTATCTGCAGCGCAGTTTGAACCTGAACGTAACCATCCTTCTGGATCTGAAGGCTGTAACGCTCTGGGAAAAGATTGTTGAAACTGCAAGGAGTTTGGCAATCGTGTAAAGCACGTCCTCCAGGGCCAAAAAGCGTCGCCTTTGCACCGATAACGTCCGTCAAGACGTGAACCGCACCCATGCCCTTGGAGGGCACCGGATGGCCGTCGGCGTTACTTGAATCGGCGGGGGGAAGTGGAGCGTCGTCGTAGAGAATATCGTCAACGATGTGGACGGATGCTGGAGCATTGTGCATGAAACTGAGCAGCGCGGAGTGCTCCGCGGGACGGAGTTTGCCGCTCAGCGTCAGCGTATTTCCAATTCCCGCGATCTGGACTCGCCCGCTCAAACCCCGGTCGGCAATGGCTTCCTGGATACTGTTCTTATACTCAAATGCGGCCACATTTAGAGTGGCCTCTGGTTTCTTGACCTCCACCGGAGTGGGTGTGGAAGGAGCCTGTTTTTTGGCCGGTGCGGCTGCGGGCTGAAGCGTGTCGGTCTTTGGTTCCTCGACGGGGGCTGCCGGTGACGGATTGGTTTGGGGAGGAATCTGTCCGGGCACGGAAATCGTTGTTGGTGCGGTGACCGTAGCTGAGGAGGTCCCTTGGTCAGCGGGAGTGTCTTTCCCCGCAGGCGACTGCGCAGGAGTACCTTGTGGCACCAAGTCCTGTCGCGTGGAATTGTTTCGCTGGCGCGCCGCTTGAAATTCCGGGCGCAATCTATTGCCGCCATAGATGATCACGGCAACCAGGAACAATGCGGCCAGCACCGTCCCAAACGTGTTTTTCTTTTTCGGCGGCTCGACGGGCTGAACGGTTCCGGTGCGACGCACGAGGGGAGTCTGTGAAGGGCCGCCGGCGCGATTTTGGAGTGAACGCACCGCGGCGGCAGTCATGTGATCTTCCACATACGCGCCACGAGGGTTGGCGGCCTCTGCGTTCAGCGGCAAAGTGGAGCCGTAACGCGGGGTAATCTGGGTGGCGTCGGGATTTCGTTCGCTGCCGCCAAGGGCGCGGTAGTTACGCAAATCCTCGAGCATCTCGCGGCAACTCTGGTAGCGCACTTCGGGCTCCTTGGCCAGGGCGCGGAGCACGATGTCATTCAAGCCGGGATGGATGGAGGGGTTGATTTGCCGGGGCGGAACGGGATCTTCGTTGACGATTTTGTAAATCACCGTGGTGATGCTCTGGCCGGGGAAGGGCTTTTCGCCGGTCAGCATTTCGTACAGCATCACGCCAAGAGAAAAGATATCGCTGCGCCCGTCAACTGGGCGCCCTTTTACCTGTTCAGGAGACATGTAACTGGGCGTGCCCATCACGTGGGCGGTCTGCTGAACACTGCCGAACTGGAGGATCTTGGCGGTGCCGAAGTCAGTCACCTTGACGGTATCGTCCGCGGTAAGCATCAGGTTCGCGGGCTTGATGTCGCGGTGTACGACGTTGCGTTCGTGGGCGAATTGCAGCGCGCTGCAAGTCTGCTCCACGATGCGAACTACACGCGGAACAGGGAAAGCATGGCCGCCATCGAGCAGCGCTTGCAGACTCTGGCCCTCCACCAACTCCATGGTGATGAAGTAGAGGCCGTTTTCTTCGCCGGCATCGTACACCACCACGATATTCGGATGCGTAAGGAGACCCGCGGCACGCGCTTCGGTTTGGAACCGCGTCAGCAGTTCGGGCCGGGTGAGGCCGGTGCCCTCTTCGCTCAGTCGAATCGTCTTGACCGCGACGGCGCGCCCGATGACGGGGTCCATCGCGCGATAAACCACACCCATGGCGCCCCGGCCGAGTTCGCTGAGGATTTCATACCGCCCAGCCTTTACCATCGTTGCCATGCAGTCGCCGCCAAGTTCTCGCGGCCCATCCCCTTAAACACTACGCCCCGCACAGTGTTCCGCCCATTTTCAATCACGAGGGAAAACGGAAAAGGCTGCCCGTCTTGACATGCTAAATTGTTACACCGGTACGTTCGCGCCCGTTCCGCACACACCCCTCGCCAATTAAGACAGTAGCGAGCGGCTTTCCAAAGGGTCAACGCTACGGCAGTACTAGTGTGACGGACTCGACATGTCCTTTCGGACAGGTCTATGGGAGAGAAATGGTAGTGGTTGGGACCGGCACTCGATCCGGCGAAGGCATATTGGTTTCGCGGACCGGGCGATCGATTTCGCCGGGGCGCGCGGGGGCTTCCAGGCCATCGGTGAGGAGAAAGCCCTGCAGGGCGATGCCGGTGGTCCAGACTCCTTCAAGCGCGGCAATGTACTCGGCTTGCAATTCAAAAAGCTTTCGCTGCGTTTCGATGACGCGGGGATAGGAAGCGAGCATTTGGCCGTACTTCTCGAGCATCAGTGAGTAGGCCTTTCTCGCGCGTGGAAGCATGGCGTCGCGATACTCCACGGCCACGAGCTTGTCGTTGGCATGCTGATCGAGGACGCCGGAAGCGCGCTCGCGCAAAATCAGTACGACGCGCTGCTTTTCTAGCTGTGCACGGTCGCGTTCCGCGCCTGCCGCCGCAACATTTCCTTGATTGCGATTAAAGAGCGGAACCTGCACGGCGACTTCCGCGATGCCTTCCCACCCTTTCGCATAGGGTACGCTGCCGAGCAATTCGTTGTTGTATTCGAGGCCGCCGCGAAGCTGCAGATCGGGAATGGAATCGCGTTTGGCGCGGGCAATTTCTGATTCGGCACGCTGCATCTCTGTCTTAGCGATGCGCGTTGCCGGACTCTGTGTGGCGATACTTTCCAGGATCTGATCCTCATTCACTTCGGGCCAATTGTGCTCCAGGTCGCCCGAAACGCTGGCAAGGGGAAGGTCGGGTTGACCAAGCACCGCGGCCAGCGAGCGCCACTCTTCGCGCAGAGTGTTTTCCTGTATATGAACCGCCAGCCGTGCTCGCCGCGCGTCCACTTCCGCTTCGAGGACTTCAGTTTCGTCGGCTTGACCGGTGTTCAGCAAATGACGGCGTGTTTCTTCGTCATCCAGCGCGATTTGCGCGAGGCCCTGGCGGACATCGAGCAATTCTTGCGCTGCCAGTACGCGTAAGTAGGCGGTCTTCACCGCGGTCTCCAGCCGCAGTTTTTGTTCCTCGGCTTCGATCTCCGCCAAGCTGATTTCCTTCGCATAAACTTCACTGTTCCTGGCTAACTTCCCACCGGTCACGACTTTCTGTTGCACAAAAAAGCCCTGTTTGCCGCCACCAACGGAACCGCCACGGATCTCATCGCCGCTGTAAGCGACAGTGGGATTCGGATAGAGGCCGGCTTGCTGCCGGCGCGCTTTCGCGGCCCGAATCTCCGCTTCGGCTTGGCGGAGCGTGGGATTTCCTTCTACTGCGATGTGCTGTGCTTCTTCAAGCGTGAACAGCTTGCCGGTTGCATGCTCTTGCGCGCGGCCCATGCGCGGAAAGATGGGAGTCAAGGGTTGCATCCCGCCGTGTTCGTGCTGCATGCCGGGCATTTCCTGCGCTGAGGTGATTACCGTAAACAAAGTCGTGCCGGCGAGAATCACTATAGAAAAAGCGGCTGTGGTTCGCATCAGAATGCTCCTGGATTTTCTCTGTTGGCTTTGAGTGATTCCGGCGATTCGTATTTCAGGATTCATGTTGGTGCTCGCTCGGCCCTTTTTTGTAGTGATTGCGAATGCGCGCCTGCATGTCTTCGTATTCCTTTTCGGGAAGCACCCGAACCATGGTCATCATGCCCATCATCGCCGCGCTCCAATTCCTGGGCAGGCCGAAAGTCTCGGGTTTCTCCACCGCTTCATCCATGCCCATTTCCATGAAGGCATCCTGCGGAAAACCAGGAACGCTGTTGGCGTTCTCCGCAATCGGAGAATGCTGCATGTGTTGCACCCCAAGCGCTTGCGAGAGCGCCTGCATCTGCTGCATCGCCTGGGCATCGGTGGTATTCGCGGTGGGAATCTGCCGGTCGCGCAGCAGGTCCATCATGCTGTTCATCATGTGGTGCGGCAGGTGGCAATGAATCATCCACGCACCGGGATACTTGGCCTCGAACTCGACGACCTTCGCTTGCGCCACGCTGACAAGCACCGTATTCGTCGGATACCAGGTGGATTCCGGGGCCCGTCCGCCTTCCGTGCCGGTAATGACAAACTGGTGGCCGTGCAGGTGAATGGGATGATGATCCATGCCCAGGTTGACGAAGCGCAGCCGCACACGGCTGCCCAGCCGCACGATCAGCGGCGTTGAAGCGGGCGCGGAAACGCCATTGAACGTGAGCCAGTTGAACTCCATCGCGGCCGTGTTCGGCACCGAATTTCCAGGAAGCACCGCCCATTCCTGCAACACAATGCCGAAATCGTGATCCACATGGGGCGAATCAGCCGTTTGAGGATGGGCAATGAACATGCCGATCAGGCCCATCATTTCCTGCATGGCGCTGTGCGCGTGATAGAAAAAAGTTCCGTCCTGATGAACCGTGAATTCGTAAACGTACGTTCCCCCGGGTGGCACAGGCTTTTGGCTGATCCAGGGCACGCCGTCCTGTTCGATGGGGAGTTCCAAGCCGTGCCAGTGCATGGAAGTGCTTTCCGGGAGCGCGTTTTCAAAGACGACGCGTACGCGATCGCCGCGTGTGACCTGAATCGTTGGGCCGGGACAAGAACCGTTGTAGCCCCAGACCTCAATGGTTCTAAATGGCGCGATCTTGCGCTTGAGCGGTTCAGCCTTCAGGCGAAAGACCTTTACACCCGCGTCCAGCTCAAACGGCAAGTCGGGCACATCGGGAGCCATCATAGGGATTGGCTTCGACTGAGATTTTGCTACTGCAAACGATGTTTGCCTTAGCGCCGGCTTTTTTGCGGCTTGATTGGTTTCAATCTGCGATTCAGCGCGGGCCCGGGCGCTCAGGCCGAAAAGTCCAGCGCCAAAAAGCGCCGCATCTTGAAAGAATCTTCTGCGAGTACCGTTCATGTGTTCCTCCACTACACCAGAAATAAAGTTGGAAAAAACGATCGCGCCGATAGCGCTGCGGGAAGCAAAACTTGGAATTGATAGAAATCGTTACGGAAGGAGATATCAGAGGCGAAGAGTGGGGGAGAGTCGAGGCTCGCAGCTTGTTCGCAATGTCAACAAAGGAGGCCAACCGGGCGGGACGACAGCAAGCGTGTCATCTGTTGAAGTCGTTAGAAACAATGCGGCGAATTGGCCTGAAGTTTCACCGGGGCGTGCCGGGGACGCCGCCGGTTGGACCTGGATGCGTGGCAATTCAAGTACAAATTCAGGAGTATTGCAGAAACCGGAGCAGGATTGCGCTGCAAAGCCGGTAACCGGATGACTGGCAATTTGGTGATGACAGGTGTGCGTCTCGTTATCAGCGGGGCACGGCGAAACCCAAGCGTGAGCAGCGCAACGGATGGCGCAGAGAGGCGCGACGAGCAGGCCAAGAACGAGCAAAGAAGCGGCCAGCTTCGCAGCGATGAATTTGCACACTTTTCGCATGAATTCCAGCACTCCCAAAATACGCTACGCCGATTGACGCGCGCGGTCAAATGAGCCTTGCCCGTCTTGATTCGATGAAGTGATTACTCGCCGTGGTTGTGCGGCTCAGGGGATTCGGCGATCTTCCCGGCAAACGAACGATATACGTACACAAAATAGACGGTTGCCAGCAGCATGCCGATGACCCACCAGATCAGGCCAATCTTTAAGCCATAATCGGCCGCCTTGGCATTTCGGATGGTGAGCGAAAAGGCCGGATTGCGCGCAGGGAGCACCATCGGGTAGACACCGAAGACAACGCTCGTGAGCATGCCAAGCAAATAGGCGCAGGACGCCAGGAAAGCGTTGCGTTCGTTCTTGCGGCGCAATTCGAATTGCACGCCAGCCAAACCGGCAATGGCGATGACCGGCAGAACGTAACCAGCGGGCCAGGTCTGGAAATTAGCGACCACCTGAGGCTGCACCCCAAATGTGAGCGCAGTGATTATCGCCGTCATGGCAATCACACCCCACCAGGCGGCGCCGGCAACTTTGCCGGCACGCTCGCTCACGTCACCCCGCGTTTTCAGGCGTACCCACAAGCCGCCGTGCATCATCAGCGCCAGCAGCGCCTGCACACCAACAAGAATTGTGAACCAATCAAGGATGCCGGTGTGCTCTCCCAATTGAAAATTCGTCCACAGCGGCTCGAAGAAGTAACCGGACTCATCCAGGGGAACGCCGCGCACCACGTTGCCAAGCGCTGCGCCGAAAAAGATTGCCAGGAGCAGGCTTGCCGCGAAAAAAACAAAATCCCAGAAGGGAATCCAGATGGGGCTTTGTATGTGGTTGCGAAATTCCACGGCAGTCCCGCGCAGAATCAGCAGCCACAGGACGATCATCAGGGGAAGGTAAAATCCGCTGAAGCCGCTGGCGTACAGAGCGGGGAATGCGAAATAAAGCGTGCCACCCGCGGCCAGCAGCCAGACTTCGTTGCCATCCCAGACGGGTCCGATGGTGGCAATCACCTGACGGCGCTCTTCGTTCGTGCGCGCCACCAGAAAATGAATCGCGCCGGCACCCAGATCGAAACCATCCAAGAGCACGTAGACGGCGATCATCACTGCGACGAGGCAATACCAGATCGTTTCCATCGCGCCTCCTCAGTCCGCCGCTGCGGCGCTTTCGCCAGCATTTTGCATTTTATTTGGCTCCGGCCCGCATTCAATCTCGCGATAGATCAGAAACAACCAGAGAATCGAGAGCACAGTGTACATGCCCATGAAGCCCAGCAAGGTGAACCACGCATTGCCGGCGCCAACGCGCGGCGAAGCCCCGTGCATGGTGCGCATCAATCCGTAGATAAGCCACGGTTGGCGGCCGAGTTCCGCGGTCATCCACCCGGCGGTGTTGGCGATGTAGGGGAGCGGCACGCTGAGCATCAGTATCCAAAGCATCCAGCGCGATTCGTAAAGCTTTTTACGCCAAAGGAGGAACGCGGACACGGCCATGATGGCGATGAAAATGGTTCCGAGGCCCACCATGACGTGGTAACTGAAATACAAAAGCTCGATCTTGTCTGGCCACTGGTCCCTGGGAAAAGCGTCGAGCCCGTGAACGTGCGCGCCCCAACGCTTGTACGTAAGGAAACTTAGCATTCGAGGGATTTCCAGAGGATTATCGAGTTGCCGCTTTTCCACATCAGGCTGGCCAAGAATCGCCAGCGGCGCGCCTTCCTGCGATACGAACAGCCCCTCCATTGCCGCAAGCGTGACGGGTTGATGTTGCGCGATCATCTTTCCCTGGTAGTCTCCAGTGGGCGCCAATTGCAGAATCGCGGCGATCACACCGACGATGACGCCAATGCGCACAAATGTGCGGCCATACGGCAGGTCACGTCTGGCGAGAAGATAAAAAGCGCCAACGCCAACCATCACGAAGCAGCCGGTCTGAACTGCGCCCAGCATGTTGTGCGCGTATTGCCCCAGCGCCCACGGATTCAGCAGCAGGCCCCAGAAGCTTGTGAGTTCAAACCCGCCGCCCGGAGAGAGCCGGTAGCCGGTGGGATACTGCATCCAGGCATCGGTGGCGACGATCAGGTAGCCGGACATCCACGAGCCAAGTAACACAAGAAATGCGGCCCACCAGTGGCCGATGCGGCCGAGACGTTTTTCACCATAGAGAAAAAGGCCCAGGAAAGCCGACTCCAGGAAAAAAGAAAACACGCCTTCCATCGCCAGCGTCTGTCCAATCACGCCACCGGCAGCTTTGGAAAACTCCGCCCAATTCGTGCCGAATTGAAATTCCATAGGGATGCCGGTGACGACGCCAAGGGCAAAGTTAATGCCAAAAATCTTGGCCCAAAAACGAGCGGCGCGGTTGTAATGCTCATCACCTGTGCGCAGGGCCATGGTCTTCAGGATGACCAGCAGAAGCGCCAAGCCCATGGTGAGCTGCGGAAATAAATAGTGATAAGTGACAGTAAAAGCGAAATGCAAGCGGTGGACATCGAGTGCGGATCCCATGCAGGCACCTCAGTCCCGGAAGTGGCAGCGTTCAGGCCAATTGTTGCTTAAATATGCAAGGAACAAATGGAGCAGAACGAGCGAGGGTATTTTCCCATCTTTCCCGCCACAGGTAAATGCAAGCACTGAAAGTAAACGAAGGTGCGAGCTCAGCGAGGGCGATCAGATGGTTTAATGTTTCCGCGAATCACAGTCACGGACGCGGCGAGCAGTGTGTAAGACGTCGCGGAATCTGCATTCACCGTGGAAGACACAATAGGTCCATCAGGGTCAGCGGTGCCGCCCGTGCGCGAGGGGTGCCATTTATATTGCTCTTTGCCGAAGGTTTTCAATGTGACGGGTCCGGAGAAGGAACTTGCGTCGGAAGCAGTGGCGTTCGCAAAAGAGATGCGGACAGAATGCCCGTTTTCCTGATCCTTATTAATCACCAGCAGCGACCACGTGCCATCGGGACGCGAGGCAGCATAGGCCGTAACCAGGGCATTGTTTGCGCCATCACGAACGTCGCATTCGGCGGAGAAGAGTTTGTGCACGCCATTGCCGGGTTGCATCCATTCGAGATTCAGGAGCTGGCTGGCAAAAAACTGCGACAACGGCTGCTTGATCTTGAGATCGGCGTCCGTCGAAAACAGCCCGAAAGTGCCCATCGAACCGTTGGCGCCGCGATGCACGCCCAGCGGGAGATAGTGGAAATAATAAACGGCTGCGCCTCCGCCATCTAGGAATGCTCCGATGTAATCCGCGAGCCATAGTGCGCCCCATACATCTACGAAGGCTTCGGAATCCTGCCACGAAATGTTGGATTCCGTGATCATTAAAGGCACGTTGGCGGGCACGCCATCTTCCCGCCACACTTTCATTATCCCGGTGACGAGATTGGCTTCGTCGTACAAATTGCTCCATTGAATTTTGCCGGGATCCATCGGGTAGTGCTCAAAGGAAAAAAACGCGAGCTCACCAAGCTTTCCGCGCGCTTTCAAATAATCAATGAAGCGGCGAGTCCAAGAGGTCTGACCGTTTGCGTCCGGCCAGGTTTCGATGTCGCGGTTTACACCCGTGAAGATGGGTCCGCCAAGTTTGAGTTTGGGATCGAAGCGGTGCAACGCGGTGGCGAATTGCAGATAGAGTTCGGCGTAATCCTCTGGCGGCGTGTAATGTCCATCGGCTTCTTCGCCCATCTCGACATAAGAGACCGGATAGCCGCGCTTTTCCAGGTAACTCAGTTGCGCGACAGCGTCCTCTGGCGTTGAGTAAATCACTGCGATGGGAATCATGGCTGGCAAGCCGCGCGTGTAGCCGCCAGTGAAGAACAGGTCGAAGCCCACCTGATCGCCCGCCTTTTCATCCAGATTTGCTGGTTCGTGCCAAGGATCCACGGACGAGCAGAACGTCATCGTCTGATCCTGATCGGGCGTGTGGCGAACAAGGTCGTGGAATTGGCCGTCAGCCGAGGTTGTGCCGATGTACAACTCGCGAATGGCATAGCCCACACAGTTGCGTTTGTCGGGGGAGCCGTGCTTGTCGCACGTATTCGAGGATGTGGTCATCAGGATGCGAATGTGCTGCACGGGAAGTGGAGCAGGGACCAGTTGCAGGACAACGCTGCCGCCCTTGCCATCAGTGACCGCGCCGTTTGGAAATGTCTGCCACACGCCGGCCGTAGGCTTCTTGATGGGATCTTCTCCGGTGAAGTACTGAACAAGGTAGTGCGTGGCATACGGCTCGCCCCACAAGATGCGTACAGCGCTGATGTCGCGCTTGCCGGTGAGATCCACGATGACCCACTGCGGGTGCGCCGCATCGCTTTGTCCCGTGAAAGTTTGCGTCAGATACGGATTGCTCTTCCAATAGGTATCGGGATCGCCATCGGTGAGGCGGGAGAAGCCTTCGGCATCCGTGCCGTCGTCGCGTGTGACCCCGCGATGCGGAAGCCCGTAGCCGTAGGAATGGCGGATGGGTTCAGCACCAGGAGTATCGCTGCCGACGAAGTAGCCCTTGCCCGAAGGATCGCTCCACTTCCCATCAGGATTCCAGTGCCACGCTTCCATGTGAAGTTCGGTGTTCTGGCGATAGGTGACCGTCTGCCATCCGGCGGAGAGGACCTGGGAGATGGTGGGTTCGACGTAAAGTTTATCCGCGGCGCCATTGGGCAGGCGATCAATGCCCGCGCCGAGCGCTTCCGTGGGGCGAATGGAATTCGTGGAATGGCTGGGAGCGGCATCAATCACGATGGTTTGCGCGACCAGCGAAGCGCCAGCGAATGAAAGCGCGATAGCCGCAAAGGCGGCGACGAACACAGGGCGGATTGCGGCAAGCGAACGCAGGGCGGAATTCCTCATGGTAAAAACCTCAGCTTTCCTGCAAGATGCAACGAATATTGAAATGGGAGCCAGTAAAAACTCGTAGTGTTAAAACGGTTCAATCAAGGAAGAATCTAACCCCGTGCGGCGCGGCGCGTCAATCGAAATGTCGCCAGACACCCCGGGAGGGTTGTGGGATCGCCAACCAGATTATAGTGCGCTTCACTCTGGCAATTTATATTCGCCGCGAATTTCCAGCGGCACTTCCACGGTCGCTGTGGAAGTGCCCGGCTGTCCACCGCCCACGCTGACGCGATATTTTCCAGAAGCCACCAGGCGGTCTCCGGCTTCGTTCACGTAGCTCAAATCGCGAGGGTCGAGTTTCAACTGCACACGCTGCGTTTTTCCCGCCGCCAGATGAACGCGCGTGAATCCACGCAAGGCACGAATCGGCGCGCCGGGAAGATTCGGGAACGTCAGATAAACTTGCACAACCTCATCACCATCGCGGCCGCCCGTGTTCTTCACCACCGCTTCAACGGTCAGCGGTTCGCCTGCCTTCAGCTTTGCATTGGAAAGTTTCGCTTTGCTGTAGGCAAACTTGGAATAGCTCAAGCCGTAACCGAAAGGATAGAGGGGTTGGCCGCGGAAATAGCGGTAGGTGCGATTGTTCATCGCGTAGTCTTCGAAGGGCGGCAATTGATCGAGGCCGGTGTAGAAAGTTACCGGCAGGCGCCCTGCGGGATTGTTCACCCCCGCCAAGGTCTCTGCGATGGCCGTGCCGCCTTCTTCGCCGGGATACCACGCATCAAGAATGGCGTTGGCATTTGCTTGCGCCCAGTTCACCGCCAGGGCGCTACCATTCATCAGCACGACAGCCAGCGGCTTGCCGGTGGCTTTCATAGCCTTGAGAAGATCCTCTTCTTCTTCCGGCAAATCCAGGCTGGTGCGATCCCCGCCCTTGAATCCGGGAAGGTTGATCCCCATCTCTTCGCCTTCGAGAGAGGAAGTGATGCCGACCAATGCAACGATTACATCTGCATTGTTGGCGTCGTCCAGCGCCTTCTTCAACGGGTCTTCGGATGGGGGGAACCACACTAGTTGCGCAACAGCTCCTCCCATTCCCTGGAAATACTCGATCTTGATGGCATATTTGTGTCCCTTCTCCAGCGTCACGGGGGCGGATTTCAGAGAGGGGCCGTGCATGGCCCAGTCCTCCACCAAAACCTTGTCGTCCAGCCACAAGCGATAGCCGTCGTCGCCATTGAAGCCGAGATCATACACCCCGCTTTGCAGTGGGGTGAGGAATCCCGTCCAACGCGTCGAAAAATTCGTGTTGCCAGCCGTGGGGACGGAATCCGCAGCGGAGAAAGTGAAGTTCACGGTACTATCCACGCGGGTGAGGACGGGAGCGCCTTCGAAGTTTATGCCTTTGAAGTAGTCGGCGTGCAGACCGGGCTGGCCATCCGGCGTCGAAAGTATGTCCGCTGAAATAATCTGGCCCAGTCGAAGGAATCGCGTCCCTGCCGCAAAAGTGATTTCGCTGCTAGCAAATTGTTTCTGGATGCCTTGCAAAGCGCTAGTGGCGCGGGACGGCACGCCATTGTAATTGCCGTAAAGCACGGGAAGCTGGTCTGCAAGCGGGCCAACCACGGCAATCTTCTTGGTTCCAGGCTTGATTGGCAGCAGGCCGTCATTC
The DNA here is from genome assembly GCA_963780315.1 of Candidatus Acidiferrales bacterium. Lineage (GTDB taxonomy): Bacteria > Acidobacteriota > Terriglobia > Acidiferrales > UBA7541 > Acidiferrum. The sequence goes on from CAWABP010000013.1 coordinate 45,219, forward strand.
TTCAGCAGAACCATGGATTCGCGCGCCAGGCGAAGGGAAAGTTCACGGTGCTCTGCCGTATCCATTTCGCTGTAGGGAATCTGCGCATACTTCACGAGTTCCGGGGGATCGAACATCCCCAACTGCATCCGTGCTCTCATCAACCGCTTGACGGCTACATCCAGCTCAGCTTCGGTCAGCTGTCCTTGCTGCACGGCAGTGACGTAACGCGAATAATCGATCCCAGTGTCGTTGCAATCCAGGTCCGTGCCGCGCTTGATGGAAATCGCCCCGGCTTCCGGTAGTGAATTGACGAAATGATGGCCGCGAAAGATATCGGCCACCGCGTCGCAGTCGGAAACCACGTAGCCCTGAAACTTCCATTTGTCGCGCAGCTGGTCCTGTAAAAGGAACGAGTTGGCGCAACCCGGTTCGCCGTTCACTCTGTTGTACGCGCACATGATGGAACCGGCGTTGGCTTCGGTGACGGCGGCGCGGAACGCGGGAAGATAAGTGTCTTCCATATCGTGTTTTGAGACCTTGACGTCAGCAATGTGGCGCGTGGTCTCCGGCCCGCTGTGGACCGCATAATGCTTAGGCGTCGAAATCGTGCGGAAATATTTCGGGTCATCGCCCTGCATTCCGGAAACAAATGCGACACCCATGCGTGAGGTGAGGAAAGGATCTTCGCCATAGGTTTCCTGGCCACGGCCCCAGCGCGGATCGCGGAAGATATTCACGTTGGGCGACCAGAAGTCCAGGCCAACGTCCAGGAAGATGCCGTGGCGCACTTGCTCATGGTGCATGGCGCGCGCCTCTGTGCTGATTACGATGGCCATCTGGTGAACGAGCGGCGAATCGAATGAGGCGGCAAGGCCGATGGGCTCCGGGAAAACAGTTGTGGGCGAAGTAACGACACCGTGAAGCGCTTCCGTCCACCAGTTGTAGGCGGGAATTTGCAGACGCGGAATGGCCGCGGCTTTGTGAACGAGCTGCGAAGCTTTTTCATCCAGCGTCATGCGAGAGACGAGATCGTCCACGCGGCGATCTACCGGCGCTTTCGGATCCAGATAGACGGGAGGAACCGAAGGAATGGCAGAACTTTGCTGCGAGTTGGCGGGAAGTACAAAGAAGGCGAGCAGCAAAAGAACAAACGCGGGCAGGGACCAGCAGAAATTACGTGAACGAAGCAAGTGAGTCCTCCAAAATTGTGACGGGTCACCTCAAAATGGAGCGCTGACGAGGCCCGAGGTTTGATCAGGGCACCGGGGAAGACACAGTGTCACAGGAAGAGTAGCACTAGTGGGGGATTTGGGCGCTGGCAAAAGAAATGGATGAGTAAAAGAGTGTATTTCGTACCGCAGCCGATATGGGTGAGTGGAAATGGCTCCGAAGGGTTAGACTGGCTCACACATGTGCCTTTCCAGGTCTTTGGTTCCCTTGATAGTGCTTGCTGCCATCTTCTCAGTTGGCAGCGCAGTCATTGCTTCGCATGGCCTGCCCGTGCGTAGAGAAACCGAAATGTTGTGGTCGCTCGCATTCCAGTTGATATTGGCTTGCTGGATTCGCGTTGACAGGCAGGAAAGAGGATTCCGCGTACCTTACGAATTTGATGCCTTTGTGTTTTTCGCGTGGCCCCTCGTTGTTCCCTACTATTTATTCAAAACGCGCGGGGGGCGGGGTTTGTTAGTTGCCGCCGGCATCGGAGGATTGTTCATAACGCCGAGCATAGCTTGGGCGATCGCGAAGGTAGCGCTCATTAAGTAGGTTTCGGTGCTTTACCATCCTTAATCAGGAGTCGCGCACATCCGTCAGTAATGCACCTGTAGACACAAGCGTCAGGACTTTGTACGCTGCAAGAACAAAGGGAATAGCACATGCGCAACAAAGTACGCATCGTAACTTTGCGGCTAGCCGCCCTACTGACGTCCGGCTTGCTACTCGCGGCATGCGGAAGCTACAACGGCAACAGCACCACTACCGGCAGTAGCGGGCCAACCGCAATCCTGAACGGAGCCACTCTTGCGACCGCAAATACCCATTGGGTTTCGCAGGCATGTAATGTTCAGGTCGAGCTTACCGCCGACGGAGGATTTTGGTCGATCGTAGCTGACATAAGCGGCACCACAACGTCGATGAACAACACATGGACCATTGGTTCTACTCCTAATAACATAACGATCGGTCCGGGAAGCGGAGAAGCAAGCTTCACTTGGGTGTCCTCACTTACGAATATATCCGGGTCAACTTCTTCCAAGAGTTTCTCCGCTGGCGTAACTACACTGAGCGGATCCGATATTCAGTCCAATTTAGGTTCGTGTGAGTTCACCTTGAGCAATGGTGGATTGTCGTAGACAGCCGTTGTGGCCCTCGCCTCAAGTAAATGATCTGTGCTTTGGATTTCCGCCCGTCGTCAATTGGATTGTGTCGTGGGGCCCAGTCAAGTACTAATAAGGCGCCTGCCCGGACAAGTTCGTTTCAGTATCCAATAGCCCGCTTTCCGCGTTTCTCACGTTCGTAATTTAAATTTCGCAAAATGCCGTAAAATGGCAACACTGTCGTCCTGGCCCCACCCGTTCAGAGACAGAGGGGGATTCATGCGATTGCTGTCCGGCCTATTTATTTTAGCGGTTGCTTCCGCCGCACTTAGTCAGGCCACACCAGGCAAGCAACCACCGTTCTCTCTTACCCTGAAAGCGACCCCAAGCGTAGAAAGTGGTTCTCAAGTGGAACTAACGATCGTGATGAAGAATCTCTCAAATCATGATTTGAACTGTTTGCTTTGTTTCAGCAACGGGTTAGACAGGGCTTATTGTCTTGCCTCAGCTGAAAGTGGAGAGAGCGTTCTTCCGGTAAGATAACGGAGAGGACGACATGCGAAAAGAGCGAAAGCACTACACTTCGGAGGAGAAGGTTGCCATTCTGAGGCGGCACCTGTTGGATAAAGTGCCGGTTTCTGATCTGTGTGAGGAGCATGGACTGCAGCCCACGGTGTTCTACCGTTGGCAGAAAGAGCTCTTCGAGAATGGCGCCGCCGCCTTTCAGGGTAAGAGCCGGCCGGACCATCAAGGGGAACAACAGCGGATCGAGTTCCTGGAAAAGAAGATTCAAACCAAGGACGAGGTGCTGGCTGAATTGATGGCTGAGCATATCGCTTTAAAAAAAAGTCTTGGGGAGCTCTGACGAAAGTGTGGGTGCCGCACGATGTGCGGGACCTGGTGGTGGATTTCGTCCGGTGCTGGTCGGAAAAGACCGAGATCGGCACCGGACGATTCATCCACTGGCTGGGGGTACGAGCCAGCAAGTTCTACGACTGGCGAGAGCGCTACGGGCGCGTCAATGAGCACAACGGTTGGATTCCCCGGGATTTCTGGCTACAGCCGTGGGAGAAACAATCCATCATCCGCTATTATCTGGACCATCCGCTGGAAGGCTACCGGCGATTGACGTTCATGATGTTGGACGCGGATGTCGTGGCCGTCAGCCCATCGAGCGTCTGGCGGGTTCTTCGACAGGCAGGGTTGCTTTCCCGATGGAAGGGCAAGCCGTCGCGCAAAGGAACCGGCTTCGAGCAGCCCCCACAGCCGCACCAGCATTGGCATATCGATGTTTCCTACATCAACGTGAGCGGGACTTTCTATTATTTGTGCAGTGTTTTGGATGGCTATAGCCGTTCGATCGTTCATTGGGATTTACGAGAATCGATGGTCGAGGCAGAAATTGAAGTCATCTTGCAGCGAGCCCGTGAAAAGTATCCGGAAGCAAAACCGCGGATCATCTCCGACAATGGACCGCAGTTCATCGCCCGGGACTTCAAGGAGTTCATTCGCATTGCAGGCATGACCCACGTGCGAACCTCGCCTTATTATCCGCAATCGAACGGCAAGCTGGAGCGCTGGCACAAATCCCTAAAATCCGAGTGCATCCGTCCAGGTACACCGTTGACGAGAGAAGACGCGCTGCGTTTGATTCAAACCTACGTGGACCACTACAACACCGTGCGCTTGCACAGCGCCATCGGCTATGTGACACCGCACGACATGCTCGCTGGTCGACAGACGGAAATTCATGAGGCACGCGATCGCAAGCTCGAAGAGGCGCGTCATCAACGACAACTCCGACGGCTTGCACTTTCTTCGAACTCCACTACAATGACCTCGCCAGGTGAAACGGAAGCGGGCTCTGCAGGGATGCAACCATGCTGAGGGATAACCTGGTAGGACTCATCGAGCCGATACCAACAGCGCGGGAGAATGAGGAATCCTCTCTCGCGCTGGGCATCCATAAGCAGAGACCGGCATCGGACGATAGATCCTCATGCCTTGAAAATCCCCGCCCCGAAGGGGCGGAATCTTCACTAACGGAAAGAACTTCTTCTCCATTTCAGACTGAACCAAGACATTATCAGTATGACGTGCGCGACAGTAACGGCAAAGCGTTGGAAATCTTAACGAAAAAACGCCCTGAAATTGGGGCAACGTTCAATGTTTGGCCGCCACACGTTGTCAAGCCCGGGCAAACTGATTCGTCAGGTGGAGCGATTAGCAATTTTTATGACATGACTCGGCCTGGTGAGTACACGATTTAGGTGTCGCGAGCGATTTCGGAGAATCCGAAGGATGGCGTTGTAAAGTCCAATAGAATCACAGTTACAGTCAATGCTCCTCTAGTCCCTCCGCCGCGCCTCGGCCTCAAAGGTGAAATCGCGAATCAGCTAGCTCAAGTCCTTGTAGCTCGCCCAATCCGACAGGTGGCAACCATAACCCAGTCGTCAGCCATCGGCGTTCACCAGACACTGACGGGCAAGAAGATCGGAGAGGAGAAAAATAATCCATTCGCGCAATCGGGAACTGGTGGGACCGCCCGGACTTGAACCGGGATTGCAGGTTTAGGAAACCTGTGCTTTATCCATTTAAGCAACGGCCCCGCAACATGATTTTAGCATGGTTTTTTTTGCGATTCCGCCCGCGATTGCGGGTAACTCTGCAACGCGCCGCTGGCAATCCTCAGAGGCAATCCAAAGAATCCCACGAAATTTGTCCGTACCCTCACAAGAAAAGGAGTGGCGCTTCACTCGTAAAACAGTGTGGTACTATGCACTCCAGACGCAAAGAAGAAACCGCCCGCGCCTACCATTTCGGAGGAAATCATGAGCAAAACGTTGAAGTGGATCGCCATTGCGATCGTTGCGCTGATTGTGATTCTGGTTGTGCTGCCATTTTTGATCCCCGTCAACAAATTCCGCCCCACAATCGAAGACCAAGCTTCAGCGGCGCTGGGACGCAAGGTGCAACTCGGAAACCTGAGTTTGTCGCTAATTCGCGGCTCGCTGGGGATTGATAATCTTTCCATCAGCGACGATCCCAAATTCAATTCGGGGCCGTTCCTGACGGCGCAATCGGTTCGCGTCGGCGTGGAGCTGTTGCCGCTGATCTTTCATCAGCAGGTGAACGTTACGGAAGTCGTCATCGCAAAGCCGCAAGTTACGATGCTGAAAGACCCCAGCGGCAAATGGAATTTTTCCTCCATCGGCGGAAACACACCCGCGGAGGCGAAGAAGGCCGAGCCCAGCGGTTCCAGCGGCAATGCTGCCCAGTCCTTCAAAATCAATAAACTGCAATTGACGGATGGCCAGATCACGCTGGGCAATACGAATTCGCGAAAACGCAACGTGTATACGCCGGTGAACCTGACAGCCACGGATGTCTCGATGACGAACCCCGTACAAATGGACTTCTCGATGGGGCTGCCAGGCGGCGGCACCATGAAGATCAATGGCAAGATTGGTCCTGTGGACACGAAGGACGCGGCGTTCACGCCGCAGGAAGTGGCGTTGACGATTAGCGGGCTGGACCTGGCGCAAACGGGTTTCCTCGATCCGGCACTCGGTTTAGGCGGCACTGTGGATATGAACGCCAACCTCACCAGCCAGAGCGGGGAGATGTCCATCAAAGGCAGCCTGAAACTTTCCAAGGCTGTGCTCGTTGCCGGCGGCAGTCCAGCAGGCGTTCCAGCCGTGCTGGATTTCGACACCAAGTACGATATGGCCAAAAGCGCGGGCGTACTGAATCCCTCGACGGTGAATATTGGGAACGCCAAATCTCATATCGCTGGCACGTACAAGTCTGCAGGCGATGCTTTCGTTGTTGATACGAAATTGACTGGTGAAGGATTGCCCGCAACGGACTTTGAATCGTTCCTGCCTGCGCTTGCCGTCAATTTGCCGCAAGGATCAAAGCTGACCGCGGGCACTTTGAGCACGAATCTGCACATCACCGGGCCCACCGATAAGCTGGTGATTGACGGGAACGTCGGGCTGTTCAGTGGAAAACTCTCCGGCTTCGACCTCGGGCAAAAAATGTCCAAAGTTGGAGCACTCGCGGGAATCAAAACCGGCCAGGATCTGGACATAGAGAAGATGACTTCTGATGTCCACATGGCACCCACCGGATTGCGCGCGGATAATTTCAATCTGGTGGTCCCGGCGCTGGGAACGGTGGTGGGCGGCGGCACGCTGGACACGAAAAACAATATGGACTTCAAACTGGTGGCGAGCGTGAACAGCTCCGTACTGGCTACAGCGGGAGGCGCGGAAGGTGGCATGGTCGGTGGCGCAGTTGGAAAAATGCTGGGCGGCGGCGCAAGTTGCAAAAACGGCGGAATAAAGGTGCCATTGCAGATTCACGGCACCACCGCGAACCCGCAATTTACGCCGGACATTGGCGGCGCAACGGCCAGCTTGATGAAATCGGAACTCACCTGCGCGGGTGGATCCGTCGGGAACTTGGCGGGGCTGGCGGGCTCGGCCGGCGGCAAAGGCACGTCCGATGTGGTGAACCAACTGGGCGGGCTGTTTGGAAAGAAGAAGAAGCCGTAACACCATTCAATCGCAGAAGCGTCAAATCCTGGGACAGGCTGCAAGGCCTGTCCCATTTCTATTTCGTTGCGCTTGACCTTCGGGCAAGTTCCCAATAGCCTCAATGCCTGCGGGGGATCGCAAACGATCGGGGTCTTCGCAAAGAATACAAGGAGTCAGGCATGAGATTGCAAAGCGTTTGCCAGCGCCACGGAATCATTGTGTTCATCGCACTTCTGCTCAGTTTTTGCGGTGCGTTTCAGGCGGCGGCACAGGGCGGAGAGCCGCGGAGCTTTGCGATTCGCGGCGCGAAAGTGGTGCCGGTTTCGGGCGCACCGCTGGAGAATGCCACTGTGCTGATGTCGCGCGGGATAATCACGGCAGTGGGAACGAACGTGACGATCCCGCCTGACGCGTGGGTGATCGAAGGAAAAGGACTAGTCGTGTATCCAGGGCTGGTAGATGCGTTTACGGATGTGGGCGTGGCCGCAACTCCTTCCAGCGGTGGTAGCGGGGGAAACGCAGCCGGAGCCGAAGGCAACTCACGGCCTCCTGTTTCGAAAGGACCAGAGGATCGGCCCGCAACAACGCCATGGCGCAATGCCGCGGATGAAATTAACTTGGCAGATGCGCGAATCGAAGGCTGGCGCAGCGCGGGATTCACTACAACGGTCTCTGCTCCCAAGGCCGGCATGTTTCCCGGGCAAGCCGCGGTACTCGATCTAGCGGGCGAACGCGCAGGGAATCTTGTGGTGAAGTCCCCCGTAGCCGTGCCGGTTTCCCTTCAGGCCACTGGAGGATTTCGCAGCTATCCTGGTTCGTTGATGGGCGCGATTGCGTATGTGCGGCAAGTTTGGATTGATACAAATTGGAGCGCGCAAGCGGAGTCGGTGTATGAAAAGAATCCGCGTGGGGTGGAACGCCCGCGGTACGACCGCACCACGGAAGCGCTGAAGGAATCGCTTCAGAAGCATCCGGTGGTGCTGATTCCGGGGAACAGTTCGCTGGAGATTCGGAGGGCGCTTGTGCTCGGCGAAGAGTGGAAACTGAACCATGTAATTTACGGCGGCCAAATGGGCTACGAAGTGGCGCCGGAAATTGCGGCAAAGAAAGTGCCGGTGCTGGTGGACTTGAAATGGCCGGAAGCGGCAAAGGACGGGGATCCGGAAGATGTGCCATCGTTGCGGACACTGCGATTTCGCGACCGCGCGCCTTTATCGCCGGCTGCTTTGGAAAAGGCGGGTGTGAAGTTCGCGTTTTACTCCGGCGGGATCACAGCGGCCAAAGAGATTTTGCCCGCGGTAAAGAAGTCCATTGATGCGGGGCTGAGCCCCGATGCGGCCTTGCGGGCGCTCACTCTATCGCCAGCGGAGATTTTTGGCGTGGCCGATGTGCTGGGATCAATCGAAAAGGGCAAAATCGCTAACCTGGTGGTGACCGACGGCGACCTGTTCGACAAGAAAACAAAAGTGAAAATCGTGTTTGTGGACGGACAAAAGTTTGAAGTCCGCGAACCGCTGCGGCCCACCGAGCCGCCCAAGGGGGACCTGAGCGGAAAGTGGAAAATAACTACGACCACCCCAGATGGCACTGAAGAATTGACCGCGGACCTCTCGATGGCCAGTGACGGCACCTTGACTGGAACAGTGAGCAGTCCGGCGCGCGGCACGGGAAGCGTCTTCAGCGGTTATGTCAGCGAAGAGAAATTCAGCTTCACTATCAATCTTCCGATTGAGGGCAATCCCACCGACGTGCAGTTCAGCGGAACATTTGAGGGGAAAACCATGAAGGGTACGATCAGCACACTGGGCTATACGTTTGAGTTCAGCGGAACTAAACCTGGCGCGGCCTCGGGAGGTGCGTGATGAATCGCCGCGGAATCAACGTTAGCATCGCGAGTGCTGCGTTATTGTTGTGCTCGCTGATTGGCTCGCGCGGAGTGGCCCGCCAAAAGGAAGCCAAACCTGATGCAACCCCGGTTGAGTCGCCAGCACTCTTGATTCGCAATGCCACAATCCTGACCGTCACGCACGGGACAATCGAAAAAGGTGACATCCTTATCAAGGATGGGAAGATCGCAGCCGTGGGCAGCTCCTTAAAAGCGCCGGCGGACGCACAGGTGCTGGACGCCAGCGGGCAGTTCGTGATGCCCGGGATTATCGATTGCCACTCGCACATTGCCATTGATGGCGATGTGAACGAGGGCAGCATTGCGGTTTCCTCGATGGTGAATATTGCCGACGTGCTGGACTCGGATGATCCCGCGATTTACCGCGACCTGGCAGGCGGCGTCACCGCTGCAAACGTACTGCACGGTTCCGCGAATCCCATCGGCGGGCAAACCATTGTGATCAAACTGCGCTGGGGACAACCGGCGGCGAAGCTTCCGTTTGAAGGCGCGCTGCCGGGCATCAAGTTTGCCCTGGGTGAAAATCCGAAGCACTCGAATTTCCGAGGAGCTGGATTGCCGGAGCGATATCCGGCAACGCGCATGGGCGTGGAAGAAACCATTCGCGGCGCGTTCACCGAAGCGCGGGACTACAAAAAATCCTGGGACGATTACAACAAGCGCGTGGCAGCGGGAGAGAAGAATTTGATTCCGCCACGCCGCAATTTGAAACTAGACCCTTTGGTCGAGGTGCTGGAAGGGAAGCGTTATGTGCACGCGCACTGCTACCGTGAAGACGAAATCCTGATGCTGCTGCGCGTGGCCAAGGAGTTTGGATTCCGCGTTCAGACGCTGCAACACGTTTTGGAAGGCTACAAGGTGGCGGATGAAATTGCCGCTGCAGGCACGGGAGCTTCGACATTTTCGGATTGGTGGGCGTACAAGGTCGAGGCGTACGATGCAATCCCTTACAACGCTGCACTGATGACGAGGCGTGGCGTAGTGGTTTCCGTGAACTCGGATGACGCGGCGGAAGCGACACACCTGAATCAGGAAGCGGCGAAGTCCATGCGCTACGGCGGCTTGACTCACGATGAAGCGTTGAAACTGGTGACCATCAATCCTGCGATTCAGCTCGGCATCGAAAAGCGCGTTGGCTCGATTGAGCCAGGCAAGGATGCTGACTTGGCGATTTACAACCACGATCCCATGAGTGCCTACGCGGTCGTGCAGAAAACCCTGATTGACGGCCGCGTGTACTTTGATCGTGAGAAAGACCTGGCGGGACGCGCCGCGCTCGAGCAGGAAAAGAAGGACCTCTTGGAAAAGGCCAAGAAGAAGGCCGAGGAAAAGAAAACTGAAGAGAAGAAATCGGAAGGAAAAAAGCCCGAAGAGAAGAAACCCGAAGAAAAGCCCAAGACGCCAAAGGAACAGGTTGTCACGGAAGGTGCGCGATGAATCCGAGGCTGATGGAACTGCGCGCATCTCTTCTTCTTGCCCCCTGCTTGTTCCTGGCAGCGACGACCTTCGGTCAAGCAACGCCGACCACGACCACCGATACGGCGATTACCCACGCCAAGATTTTCACGTTGGCGGGATCGCCCATCGACGACGGCACAGTGGTGATTCACGAGGGAAAGATCGCCGCGGTAGGTGCGAACGTCAGCATTCCCGCCGGAGCGAAAGTGATTGATGCGAAGGGCCTCCAGGTGTACCCGGGCCTGTTCGATCCCATCACCCAGATGGGCTTGCGAGAGATTGGCGCCGTGCTCGCCTCGGTGGACACCACGGAAACGGGCACCTTCAATCCGGACCTGGTGGCGGCAACGGCAATTCTGCCATCCAGCGCGCACATCCCGGTGACTCGGGCGGCGGGCATTACGGAAGTGCTGGCCGTGCCTGCAAGCGGCGGCTTCGATTCTTCCGGAGCGACCAACCTGGTGGGTGGGCAGGCCTCCGCCATTCACATGGCGGGGTGGACTGCCGCGGAAATGTTGATTCGCAAGAATGCTGCGATGGTAGTGGACTGGCCGGCAATCGAGACGCAATCCTTCGACCTCTCCACATTTTCCAGGAAAGAAAAGTCGTTCACAGACGCGAAGAAGGAATACGACAAAGCCTTGGACCAGCTGGCCAACTATATCGAGGAGTCGCGGCATTACGCGCAAGTCGCGGCAACGAATGGAGCGGTCTACGATCGCGACGTCAAGTTGGAGGCCATGATTCCGGTCATACGCGGAGACATGCCAGTGCTTGTTTTTGCGGACCAGGCGCGGGACATCCGCAACGCCGTCGAGTTTTGCGAAAAACAAAAACTGAAAATGATTCTGGCGGGAGGCGGCGAAGCTTGGAAAGTGAAAGATTTGCTGCGCTCGAAAGGCGTGCCGGTAATCCTGCGGCCGACGCTGGATTATCCTCGGGTAGATGATGACCCTTACGAGCGGCTGATGACGCAACCCGCCGAACTTGTTGCCGCGGGCGTGAAGATCGCTTTCGGGAGTTTCGACAACAGTTTCGCCCGTCGTTTGGGCCAGCAGGCAGCCAATGCGATCTCTCACGGCTTGTCATACGACGATGGGCTGAAGGCGGTAACGCTGTACCCCGCGCAAATCCTCGGATTGGATGGTGAGTTGGGCACCGTGGAAACGGGGAAGACTGCCAACCTGATTGTGACGAACGGCGACCCGCTGGAGCTGACTACCGAAGTCCGCTATCTGTTCATCAAGGGCCAACTAACCTCTACGGATAACAAGCAAAAGGATTTATACGAAAGATACCTGAACCGGCCAGCGGCCACAAAATAGCAATTCTCGTTTGAAAAGGCTGGGAGACCACCCACAGCGCAACTTCGCCTGGGCGTACGGCGTCCAATCCTACGCGCAACTTTTTCCGCACGACTGCGTATCTACTCAAGGACTTTATGCGCCCATTCGCTGCCTTTGTATTCGCTCTTAGCCTGAACCTGGCCTGGGCCGGAACGGCTTTTGCCCAGGATGCCAATAAACTTATCGACCAGTACTTGAAAGCGATCGGCGGAAGCAAGGCCATCTCGCATATCCAGACGCTGGCGGTGGATGGCGCGTTCAGCAGCGGGACAGAAGAAAAACCTGGGACGTACACTTTCCGGGCGAAACAACCCAATCGCTACTACACCGAGATTCAAAGCGAGGGCAAAGGGCTGATCGAGTCGTACAACGGCAAATCCGCTTGGCACCAGACTGAAACAGGAGAAATTGGCACATTGTTGGGGCCGCAAGCCCTGGAGATGGAAGCGGCGGCCGAGTATTACAACTCCCGACTGGAGTCGCTCGGCAAGAAAAAGATTGGCGCCGCGTTTAAGGGGCATTCTCAGGTGCGCGGACGCGAAGCGCTCGAGCTACAACTCACTTATCCCACCGGCGTGCAGTGGGAAGTGTACTTTGATCCGCAAACCCACTTGATAGTGGAAGAGAAGGCCACAATCGCCGGCGTTCCACGGGACATTTATTATGACGATTACCGAAACGTGAGCGGCGTCAGGCTGCCATATAAGCTGGAACTACACCGTGGGGATACGACGTACAAGGTAGACGTGACGCGGGCAGCAGTGAACGAGACAGTGGGCGAGCGCGTCTTCGATTTTCCCAGGAAGTCGCAGGTGCAGCTGCCGGACCTGAAGAAGCTCTTCGAGGAAATTGACGCAAATCAGAAACAGATTGACAAACTCAAGGAAAATTATGCGGGAACAAATGTCGAGGAAGAGACGGAGTTCGACAAGACCGGCAAAGTGACCAAGAAAGAAGTCAAGGAATACACGTTTTTCTACCTGGGTGGTGATGAAGTTTCCACGCTCGTAAAAAAAGATGGGAAGCCGCTCAGCGAGGATGAGCAGAACAGGGAAAACGAAAAGACGCGGAAACATATTGAAGAGGTTCAAAAGAACGAAAAGAAAAAGGAGGCGAAGGAAGAAAAGGCCAAGGAAGAAGGGAAAGAAGACAAGGACAAAGACGATCCCGGCATTGAGGTTTTCCTGCGCGTCTCGCAGTTCGTGAACCCGCGCCGGGAGCGCTTCCGCGGCCAGGATGTCCTGGTATTCGACTTTGAACCGAATCCCGAGTACAAGCCCAAAAACATGGAAGAAAAAGTAGTGAAAGAGCTCGCCGGGGTCGTGTGGGTAGACGAGAAGGCGCATGATGTTGCGCGGCTGGAAGCTTATTTTGTTGGCGACGTGAAAATTGCGGCAGGCTTGCTGGCCAACGTTCAGAAAGGAACGAGTTTTGTTTTCGAGCAGGCCTATCTGAACAACGAAGTCTGGCTGCCCACCTATGTCGAAGCGCACGTCGGGGTGCGAGTATTGCTGGTGAAGGGATTCAAGATCAATGTGACGAACCGCTATTCCGACTACAAGCGCTTCAACGTGGAAACGCTGAGCACCATCAACAAGCCAAAGGCCGCGGCAGAGACCGCCTCGCAGCCCTGACCAGACAAACTCATCATGAAGATTCAGTCAGCGGGAATTCGTGGCTGGAACGCGGGCGCGTGGCAAAGAACTTCGCGGACTTTCTCCACAAGCACCCCGGGCGAAAATGGCTTTTGCAGGAAAGCCAGGCCCTTCTCCAACATGCCTCCCGTCGTAATCACATTTTCGGTGTAACCCGACATGAAGAGCACGCGAATATCAGGGCGAAGCGGGGCAATACGAGAAGCCAGCTCCCTCCCGCTGGTCCCTGGCATGACCATGTCCGTCAGAAGCAGGTGAATTTCGCGCGAGTATGTGGCGGCGAGTTGCTCGGCGTGCCGGGGATCGCGCGCCGCGATGACATCGTATCCATGTTCGTGGAGAACGGTCTGAATCAGCTCACGGACAGCTTCTTCATCTTCGACGAGCAGGATGGTTTCTGCGCCGCCCTTGTGATCGTGGTGCGCATGCTCCGCCACGGGCTCTTCAGCAGGCCCGTCCACGCGGGGCAGGTAGACTTTGAAAGTGCTGCCCTTGCCGATTTCGCTGTACACCCAGATGTAGCCGCCGCTCTGTTTCACAATGCCGTAAACCGTAGATAGGCCCAGCCCAGTTCCGCGTCCGCTTTCCTTAGTGGTATAGAAGGGCTCGAAAATATGAGCGATCGTCTGGCGGTCCATGCCGACGCCGGTGTCGGAAACCGCCAGCATGACGTAATGGCCGGGCTTCACGCTCACGTGGTCCTCGGCGTAGCGCGCATCCAGTTCAACGTTGCCTGTTTCCACCAGCAGCCGGCCGCCTTTGGGCATGGCGTCGCGGGCGTTCACCACAAGATTCATAATCACCTGCTCAATTTGCGCGGGATCCGCTTTCACCTTCCCCGTATTTTCCGATACGCGGGTGACCATCTCGACGTTGTCGTCCATCAGGCGCCGCAGAAGTTTATCGAGATTGAGAACGACAGCGTTGAGGTCGAGCGTCTTGGGTTGCAACACCTGGCGCCGGCTGAAAGCGAGCAATTGGCGCACCAGGCTGGCAGCGCGGCCTGCGGCGCCATCAATGCGTTCGATGTCGGAGCGGATGTCCGGCGGAACCGTCGGGCGATTGAGGGCGAGTTCGGTGTAACCGGTAATGATGGTCAGCAGATTGTTGAAATCGTGAGCAATGCCGCCGGCGAGCCGTCCCACGGCCTCCATCTTGCGTGATTGCTGCAATTGCGTTTCCAGCAGTTTTCGATCTGTGATGTCAACCAGGATGCCTTCCATGACTGGGTGGGAATCGCTGCCCTGAACAATCACGGCGGTGTCATTCAACCAGATTTCACGCCCATCCTTCCGCTTGATCCGGAATTCGGCTTGAACCGGCAAACCGTTCTTGCTCGCCTCTTCGGCAGCCTTGACCATGGCAAGATCGTCCGGGTGGATCAGATCAGCCCAGCGCAGGGAACTGCTCATCCACTCTTCAGGGGTGTAACCAAGGATCGCTTCTACTTGAGGGCTGACGTAAAACCACTGCCCGTCAATTCCGATTTCCGCTATGTAGGTGATTGCACTTACCTGCTCGACGAGCATTTTATATTTTGCTTCGGCTTCAGCGCGCGCTTTTTCCGCTTCTTTACGCTGCGAAAGGTCCCGGCAGACGCTGATGATCCCGCCGTCCGGCATGGCGTTGATGTTCATCTCCACGGGCAGCTTGCTTCCGTCGGGCCGCCGCAGTTGAATTTGTGAAGACCATTTGCCCGCCTGAGCCAGAGAGCGCCGTATCCCCGGTTCCATACGGTCCATCTCCTGAAGGCCGTAGATCACCCGCCACGGCTGGCCCATGATGCTTTCCGCGCTTTCGAAGCCGAGCATGCGCGCAAAAGAAAGATTGGCGTAAGCGTGGAGACCCTTTTCGTTCAGGATGGCCATCCCATCGGCGGACGTGTCCATGGCCAGGGTTTGCCGACGAACGGTCTCGGCGGTTTTCTGCTGGCGGAACTGCGTGAGTCCGATTCGCAAGGCGTAGCACACGAACGAAAGGGCCAGAAGACTGAATCGGATCAGCCTCCATCCCGGGCCAATCCGGGTCGCCATAAAAAGAATGACCAGCGGAAGAAAGGCAAACAGGCAGTTTGTGAGTACGATTTCTGTGAGGGATTTTGCGCGCGCGCTGTGTGGATCAGGAATCTCGATCGGTTGCCAACTCGCCGCCCAAAAGGCGCCGAAGAGGATGGGTAGCGTCCAGGCGAGATCGTACCAACTTCCCGTCGGGGTCGGTTGCGCCATCTGAAATACGTGTGAGATGTGCGAGCCGACGGCATAGATCAAACCGTAAAGCGCCAGTCCTCCGAAAAGTTTTCGCGCCTGAGCGGATACGCCCCGCCGCCACTGAATGGCCGCTAACAGGATGATGCCCGCGTCCACGCACGTGACCAGGGTCATCTCGAGAGCCAAGGCATCCCGGCCACCGAGGTTCAGCGCCGGAAGCACGTACATTGCAAAATAGATCAGGAAAAAGAAGATGCCGATCTGAATGAAGTCCAGCGCCTCTTCAAACTCTACGCGCGCATGCGTCTTTTCTTGATTTAGAAAGAGCGCCATCACGAAAAACATGCTGTAGGAGTGGAACAGAAAACGAATCATCGAGCCGGCGGGTGGTTCCGTGTGCACGAAAACTTCGTAGTAGGTCCAACCCAAGTCCGCTACTCCCCACAAGCACATCCCGAAGGCGATCAGGGTCCAGAAGGACTGGCTGAAACCAGTGAGCTTACGCGCGGCCCGCAGACACAACGCCGCAGCCAGAAAACTGGAGGCGATTTGCAGGGAGTTGCCGAGAAGCGTACCCAAGGGGCTGGACCGGAAAAACAACACGGTCAACGCGTGGCACGCCACAATGGAGAGGGCAAGCGGCCAAAGATAACGGGGAATGTGTCGCGGAGGCAATGATAGGGTCCTAGTACTAGACTGCCCCAGTCTAACCGAGTTTCAATCTGCGAGAAAGAGCTCCCACGTCGGTTGTGCCCGCTTTGCCACAGCCCTGGGTACAGTTAATCAGAACCCTATTCAGCACAAGCAGTTATGTGTGAGCAAGCGATCGGAAGAACCAGCTCAGACCTGCCACTATGGTGGGGCGTCGTCACCCTACTTCGTTATTTGCAGGACTCAGCGGCCCTCGAACGGGTAGCGGTCCTGCGCTTGCACGGCGGCAGCAATGCGTCGGCGAAGCGCGATGGTGTCCACGGCAGGGCGTTTGCCGAAGCGCTTGAGCACCGCCATCTGGGTGATGAGCATGTCGCCTTCGTGAACGGCGGCGATGGCGCGCTTGGCGTCATGATCCACGCGTTCGGCGGCGTCGGCTATGAATACGCGTGCGGCATCGATCATAACGGACGACGCGGCTTCACCCTTGCTGGCCGCAGCTTTTTGCGCGCGCAGCAGGCAAGACTCCATCGCATAAATTTCCATCACTATGTTGGCGAGAGCGCCGATTAATTCCTGTTCGTCCGCCAATTTTTCGCGAAACTTCTGGACCGCCCCGCCCGCCGCCTGCAAGAACATTTTCTTGGCGTTGGAAATCACGCGGGCTTCCTCTGCCAGCACGCCCTCGGGCGTTTCCGCAAACGAAGGCCCCGCGAGAATTTCATCGGCAAGTTTCATGGCGGCGGGAATCAGGGGCAACTGCCCACCCATCGCGCGCTTCATCAGCATCTGGATGATCAGCATGCGGTTGATTTCGTTGGTGCCTTCAAAGATGCGGTTGATTCGCGAATCGCGGTAAGCGCGGCAGACGGGATAATCCTCGTGAAATCCGTAGCCGCCGAACATCTGCACCGCCTCGTCCACCACGAAGTCCAGCATTTCGCTGCCGTACACCTTGGCGATCGAGCTTTCGATGGCGTATTCCTCCAGCACCTTCATCGTGTTCTGAGCCCTGTTACCACTGCCCGAAGCGGCGATCATTGCCGCCTCGATATTGCCAGCTGTGCGGTAAATCATGGAGTCCACCGCGAAAATCTGCACCGCCATTTCCGCGAGCTTCTCTTTCATCAGCCCAAATTCGCCGATCTGCTTGCCAAACGCCTTGCGTTCTTTCGCATATTTCGACGCGGCGGCCAGCACGTGCTTGGAACCGCCCACGCAGGACGCGCCAAGCGTGAACCGCCCGGCATTCAACACGTTAAAGGCGACAATGTGGCCACGGCCAATTTCGTGTAACAGGTTTTCTTTCGGCACCTGGCAATTTTCCAGGAAGACCGGCGTGGTCGAGCTGCCGTGAATGCCCATCTTGTGCTCTTCGTTGCCTGGTTTGCAGCCGGGGAAACTCTTTTCGACGACGAAGGCAGTTAGCTTTTCGCCGTCCACTTTCGCGAACACGATAAACAGATCGGCAAAGCCGCCGTTAGTGATCCACATTTTCTGCCCGTTCAAAATGTAGTGGCTGCCATCGGCGCTAAGTTCCGCGCGCGTCAGCAGGTTCTGCGCGTCGCTTCCGGCTTGCGGCTCGCTAAGGCAGTACGCCCCGATGTATTCGCCGCTTGCTAGTTTGGGCAGGTACTTCTTCTTCTGCTCTTCCGTGCCGAAATACACGATGGGGAGCGTGCCTATGCCCGCGTGAGCCCCGTGCGTGGTGGCAAAACCGCCGTAAATCGAAATCTTTTCCGTGAGCACCGTGCTCGCGACTTTATCCAGGCCCGCCCCGCCGTACTCTTCGGGCGTGCCCCCGCTCATCAGGCCAAGTTCCGCTGCCTTGCGCGTCAATTCCGCCATCAGCCCCGGCTTCTTCGCTTCCAGGTCCTTGATGTGCGGGAAGACTTCTTTCAGGACGAACTCCTCCGCCGTCTGCCCGATAAGCTTTTGGTCATCCGTCAGGTCCGCCGGGGTGAACACGTCCTGCGGGCCAGGGGATTCCAGCAGAAAGCTGCCGCCCTTCGCCGCGGGTTTGGAAAGAACCGAGCTTGCCATGGTGCTGCTCCTTGCCGGTGAAATGCCGCGCTAGAATTCAAACGCCCGTTTGAAAAAACAATTTCAGGATTCTACGCCTGAGGGAATAATTGCGCAATAGGACGTATCGCGCCGTCTAAAATGTAACCAGAGGGTACAACGTCGCGCCATTTAGAATGTAACCCGAGACAAAGACGATTTGGGGAGGGTTCATTTGGGGCGCAAGGCAAGATGGGAGTATTTCCGAGTTATTTATGGGCGGTATCTCAAAGCAGATCGTAAGGC
Organism: Candidatus Acidiferrales bacterium; assembly: GCA_963780315.1. Lineage (GTDB taxonomy): Bacteria > Acidobacteriota > Terriglobia > Acidiferrales > UBA7541 > Acidiferrum. Next base: position 63,587 of record CAWABP010000013.1, read on the forward strand.
GAAACGGGAAATGCTGAACGAATTCTGTCTGACCACGGGCTACCACCGAAAATACGCCATACGCATATTGAATGGCCCAGCGCCGGGCAAGGGACCCGCTCGGCCCGTGCGAAAACGCGGTCTGAGCTACGGGCACGAACTGCTGAGCGTGCTGACGAGCGTGTGGGAGGCGGCCGGCTATCCCTGGTCGGCGCGGTTGAAGGCACTGCTGCCGGCCTGGATGCCCTGGATCCGCAAACGTTTCAAGTTAAGCCCAGAGATCGAGAAGCAATTGCTCTCAATCAGTCCGCGGCAGATGGACCGTCGATTGGCGGTCAAGAAAAACCAACACAAGCGGCGGATTTACGGGCGCACCAAGCCGGGCTATTTGCTAAAGCACCACATCCCGGTGAAAACCGACAACTGGGACGTAAAGTCTCCCGGCTTCACAGAAGTCGATCTGGTCTCGCATTCCGGGAATTCGGCTGATGGAGAGTTCGGCTATTCGCTGAACATCACCGACATTCAAACCACCTGGACAGAAACGCGGGCCCTGCTGGGGAAGGGGCAAACCGCTGTCCAGGCGGCCCTGGATGAGATCGAGGGAATGTTGCCCTTCCGGCTCTTGGGCCTGGACTCGGACAACGGATCGGAATTTATCAACTGGCATCTGAAGGCCTGGTGTGAACGGAAGCAGATCCAACTCACGCGAGGGCGTCCGTACAAGAAGGACGACAACGCGCACATCGAGCAAAAGAACTGGACGCACGTACGGAAGCTACTTGGGTGGGAACGCTATGACACGCAAAACGCGGTCGATGCTATGAACGACCTGTACCGTCGAGAGCTGCGCTTATGGCTGAATCTGTACCTGCCCTCGGTGAAGCTGCTCAAGAAGATTCACGTGGGATCGAAACTTCGGCGCGTCTACGATGGTCCGAAGACTCCCTTCGAGCGGGTGGTGGCATCGAAGCAGGGGAATGCGGCGCAACTGTCCATTCTGAAAGCACTGCGAACATCTCTCGATCCGTTTCAGTTAGCCAAAATCATCGACAGGAAACTCGACCGGATTTACCGCCTGGCGAACCGGCGGCTGAGTCCGAAAGCGCAGGAGCAGCTCGCGTCCCGCCAGACACAAAGTGGCCGGCGAAAAGGCTGTGGAAAAGACGCTCGCTTCGCGAGCTTGGAAATCCCTTCGGGATTCCCACTTTCCCACAGCCACAACAACAACAAGCGTTCTCTGGTTACATATCAAATGGCTCGACGGGGAGCTCTAGGGTTACATTCTTAGATGGCTTGACGGGTAGGACCGCTCCGGCTCCAGTGATGCCGCATGCCCCGGCCGCACGGTCGCCAGGGCGGTCCAGCAGGGGCAAAGCAAAGATGTGTGGCGGCGACTTATGCCATTCAGGCGTTCTTTCCTGTTACATTTCGCCTGTTCCTTGTTGATTGTTGAGCCGTCCTTGTGTGAAGAGCGACACCCCGCCGTGTCGATCGTGCGAGGAAGCTTGGAATTGTCCTTTTTCAGGGTTTGTTCATTCCAAACGAAGCTGGCAGGGAGAGGCGAGAAGCAGTTGGATTCTTGTAGTGTCTAGCCAAGGCCCCGTGCACGTCTCTCTCAGAAACTGAATCAGACCACGCCGCCCCCGACTACGCACGAGCCGAGCCAGACGTGTCGTGTTTTGCGCCAGGGTGTTCAGCAGATGTCCCAGTCGCATTAGGAAGTGGTAACCCTTCATGGCCTTCCAGTCCTGCGAAAAGCAATGCTCGTACTGATAGCCTTGACACTTCTCCACCAAAAAGTTGCTCTCGATTCCCCAACGATGCCGCGCGCCCAGGTTGCATCGCTCATGGACGTTCTCCCGTCTCAGCGGTTCGCTGGAGATCCAAGCATGACGCGAGGCTTTCTGCACCAGCTTCAGCGAATCCGGGGCCAGTTCTTCCCAGGTTTCTTCGCAGATCACCACATGCAGAGTTTGCCGCCTCCGTTCTCTCTCCCCGTAGCGATACTCGATGTCGTTCACCCATCGGAAACGTTGCTTGCGGTCCCCCCAGTGCTGTTCCCAATGCTGGTTGCGCTGCAGTTGTCCGAGCCCGCGGACCTCTTCCCATACCGACGGCAGCGAGTCGTCCTGCAGTACGATCATGAACTGCCAATGGTAGCGCCGGCACAGTTCCACGACCGGGCCGTTGGCATACAGCCCGTCCAACAAAACCAGGATCGGCAGACGCGGAAAATACTCTTTCATCCGCTGCGCCAGCCGGCGAAAAGCTTTTAGTTCGCAGTCTTGTTTATCCCTCTCCTGGTCGTACTCTTCGTAGGTCAGAAACTCGCTCAACAGCGGAATGGTTATGCCATTCGCGAAGGCCAGGTTGGCCTCCAAAACATAGACGTAGTATTGCGTCTCACTGGCTAGGCTCCCGTCTTTCTGCTTGCGCTGTAGGTCTCGCTCCAAGCATTGCTCGGTCCACAGCCTGTTCCGCACCATCTTCTGCGTTCCATCGATCGCCACCGGATAACAGTTCCCCACCAGGTAGCGCAAGAATTTCTTCTTGCGGATGAACCGCTGGATCAGTTCGACCAGGGCTCCCTCGATCTCGTTTACCTCGATCCCCGCCAGCAGCCGGTTCAGCGTGTCCTGATGCGCTACACTTTCCAGCTCCGGAAACAGCCGTCGCAGGTTCTCCTGGAACTGCGGCAGAGTCATCTGTCGGTTGGCTTCTCGTCGCGAGGCCATCTGGAATACAAACAGGAGTATCCCGTACAACAGCAACACCGTCGATTTGTGTCGGATCGTTTTCGGATTCCGCGGGTCGCGGATCTTCCCCAACCGCTTCAACAACGTGGGCAGGGCCGAACGATACGCTTGGAGCTGTTCCTCCACCGCTTCCTGCCGCGCCTGCTGTTCCTCCCTCACCGTCTTCCAGGGACTCGTTCCGTTCCCGATCGTGCCCCTCGGCGAACTCTCGAGACCCTCGGCGACCTGACGCTTGCGCAGTTCTTTCGCCGCTCGTCTCCGGTCCTGTCTCTCTTGTCTCCGTTCTTCTCTGCGGCCCCGGCAGCTCATCGCTGCCCCTGGCCTTCTTCGCTCGTCCCTTGCAGAAATGCACGAAACTCCGGCACCAGCGGATATACGTAGATCGCCCGGGGAGTCGATAGGTAGCGTGTGTGACGATCCATCCGTCCTCGCCCACGCGTCTCCCCCAAGCGAATCCAGTTGGCTGCTTGATAGCACGTCCCCCGGTAGCGGGCCAGCTCCACGAACGTTTCCAGCAACACCGGCCCGTAGCCGTAGCGTTCCTCCCAGTCTTTCCGTATCCGCTGCGCCGCCAGCGACAACACCTTGCTCGCTAGATTTTTGACCCGCACCCAGGGAAAAATTAAGAAACGCGTATTCGCCACCACCCAGTTCAATCTTTGCTGGCGATCGCGTTCCGTCCATCCGATCCACGCGTCTCGCTCCCGCAGCGCCCACGCCGAGGAAGCAAACAGCAAACAGCCCAAGCGACGCCCCTCCCGGCCCACCAGAAAATACCGCTGATGCGCTCCAAACGGGCGCTTGTACCCCAGCGGATGGTAACGTTGCACGTACTCGTTCCACAGCTGGTTCGCTTCCTTCCCGCCTACCGGTTGCACTTCCACCGGGCCCACCTCTTGCACGGTTCCGGCAATCTCCTCCTCCGCTGCGCTGCCCGCTCCCACCACGATCGTGCGCCCCCCCATGTGCTGATTACTGGCGCACAGCTTTGGCAATTTCACTAAACCCAGCGCCTCCAGTTGCTGCAAAGCCTTCGCGCAGGAAGCCAGCTTGTTGCGTCCTGCCGGGGTAACCCAATCCAGGTGTTCGCAGATGGTCTGTACCAGCTCTTTCCGACTCAGCCGCCAGTACACCCGCACCGTCTCTTGAATCTCCTGAATCTCTTGATGGCTGAATTCCCGTCCGGATAAGAACTTCGGTACGCCTTCTGCATTTCGTTTCAATGTGGGGCCTCCGCATCGAGTAATCCACACTGATCCTCTCAAACGCGATAACGGATGTCCAGTGCTTTTTGCGACAAAATAAATCGCGAGGTGGGTGTATGTTGTTCTCAGCTTTGGGTTAGCAGGACTACGCGTCAGTGCTGTTCTAAGGAGTTTTTGCAGTTCAGACATAAGCCGGGGCAAAGCAAGCGGATGGGACACGGCAGGGCGAGCGAAAGGTTTTATAAGCGAGGAACCGATTCGAGGTAGGAGGGGGGGATCGCGGCCCTGGTCTCACGAGTCACGAGAGCGAGAGATCTTGCACGGCAGAAGAAAGCCTAGCCTTTGCCTGAGGGAGCGAGAGATTTTTGGATCGTACTTCTGGATACGCGCAGTAAGGCTAGGGAGAGCGAGCGTGATCGAGCTGATGGGTTAGCCCGCGACGAAGTCGTCGTGTCTTGGCCAAGATTTTTAGGCGCGCCTCTTCCTTCAGCGTCAGCAACAACTCCTGATATTCAAGCGGAGCCAGGCGGGCCACATAACTCTGATAAAAGATCAAGATCACGGTCATCGTCGGCCGTAGCTGATCCAAGGCACGAGCCGTGGTTTTCGGATTGAATTCCGGCCGTCGGATCCGTTGCCAGTACCACTGCAGCAAGCTGTACACCAACAACACGAAAACTACTTGATTGACCACCAGGGAGAACCTTCGTGAGGTGAACCCCGCTAAATCGGAAAAACACTTTAGCTGTCGATGCCGCTCTTCGATGCTGGTGCGCAGGCCATATTCCTCGCGGGTGGCTAGGGGCTCGGGGATGGGAGCGGTATCGAGCAGCACCCAGTGCTCTCGGTGACCGTCGCTGTAGATCTCGCGATTGACCACCGCATGGATGGGCACCGGGCAAGTGCTCAACGTTCGCAGCTCCATCACCGCCGCTACTTCGCTGCGGGCCTGCTCCGGGGGCGGCGTTCCCGTCGGGCTCGCCTTGCGGAGTTTCTGCACTTCCTGCGTTTTCTGCGCGGCCTCGGCTTTCTTCTTGGCCAAGGTGCGTTGGCGAGCTTCTTCCCGTTTACGAATGCTTTCCGGACGGTGCACGGGGACCGCCGGCGTACGAGGGGAAGGAGCCGGCACCGGCTGAAACGATAACAACCCACCTTCCGCCAAGCCCACCACGTCCTTATAGATCTCCAGATCCTTGCGCGCCGGGATCAGCACGTCGATCCCCAGATCGCGCTTGCAATGGCCGATCTTCTCCCCGTCCAGAAAGCCACGATCCAGAATTAAGCGCTTCATTACCCCGCGGCCATGGCATTGCACAAATTCATCCACCAGCTCATAGAGCACCGGAGCTTCATGGTCCTTGCCAGCCGTCAGGCGCAGCCCGCCGTACAGGAAGAACTCCCCCTGGCGATTGGTATGCAACAAGCTCACCAGCTTGTAACAGCGTCGCCAGTCGTAGGCTTTCTGTTGCTCGTGAGTCAGCTTTGCGGAATCCACCGGATGATTCTGCTCATCGAAAAGCAGCCGCGAGGAGCCTTCGTAGTGCTCATTGTCCGGTACGAACAGATAGCTCGCATCGCCAACAAAGATCCCTTCCGCATCGAACGCGTGGTGCTGCTTAAAGATTCCCACGACCTCGCGGTTGAACCAGGTCTGCAGCAACTCGGCATCGGTATCCCCCGCCAGCTTGCGCAGATAATCCTGGTCGCAAGGGGTCTGGCGATCGTATTCGTTCTTTTCGTTAAACCCAGCACAGCGCAGGGAAATGTCGCCGGTCTCCGGATGGGTGGCCTTGTGGCCCATGGCCGGACCAAAAGCCTCGATCATGCTGCTGGAGCGCACCAGGAAGGGAAAGGCATGAAAGTGATGCTCGCCATGAAAACGCATGGACAGGTTGCTGGCCAGATAGACCCACAAGGGCACATCGTGCCGCTCGCGTGGGGAGGGGTAGCTCTGGGCCAGCTTGTCCAAGATCTTCCGCTCGGTGATGACTCGGAAGAAGTCGGCTTCGCTGACTTCGCCGATGGCATCGACGTAATCAAACTCGCCGCGACGAAACGCTTCGAGCACCTGCGCATCGTTGCGCTCAAACAGCATCGCGGCGGATGTCGACAGTCCCGACTCACTCATCTCAAGGCGCCTCGCGGCGCAACTCCTGGATCTGATCGAGCAGGGCCAGGAGGCGGTTGCCAAGTGCCGATATTTCACTCCGGGCCCGACGCAATCGAGCATACTCCTTACTTTTCATGCGGATCTCGGCGACCCGTTCGGGTGGCAGGGAACGCATGCGGTGGTGCCCCTGCTCACTCCAGGTCAGGACGAAATTACGGTGCAGTTGGCCGCGGGTACAACGGCAGTGCGCATTACCGCAGCGGCGGGCGATCTGATAGACACTGCCCTTGACCAACGGGGTGCGGGCCAAGGCAACTTCGAGAGTCTTCCGCAGCCGCTCCAAAGATTCGAGCAGTTCCCGACGTAAGCGACTGAGTTTTTGATGTTGCTGCGCCCTTGTCTGCATGTATAATATATATATTACATGCAGAATCGCGGGAATCAACACCTAAAATCATGGGGTGGGCCAAAAATGTACGGAGGGGGTAACGAAACGCCGCGCCGCTAAAGGGTGCCGCCCGGGCATCCGCTAGTGTCTGAACTGCAGCTCCGGCTATCGACCGTGGTGGCGCTTGCGGCGCGAGTGCCAAATTTCCACGCCTAACGCTTTAAGGAAGTCGCGCCCCCACATCCCAATCAGAAGGACAGCTCCGAAAAGAATCACGGCGTCGAGGCTGGCAAAATCACGCCGCGTCCAATAAACGCCTTCCTGCACGTTTAACCAAAGCGCGAATTCGTCCAGCGTAAGCGCGGCCCCCACGCCGTAGAGCAGTGACATCAATCGGCTCGCCAACAAAGACGACGACTTGCCTCCCGTCCCCACTTCAATCAGCCAGCAAAACCCCACCGCCAGCAGAAGCAATATCCCCCAGACCAAATGGTGGATGTGCGTCTGGCCGATGTACACGTAATGAAAAGGGCCCACGCTGCGATAAGCGGCGTAAGCTATCGAGCGCGCGATCGCAAAAGTGACGAAGAACCCAATCGCCGCCAGAAGAAGCCTTCGCTTAGGACGATCACGGACGTGCAGGTGAAAAAGCTCGCCTACCTTGCGATTGCGAAGCAGCAACAAGACGGCGGCTACAGTGATTAGCACTGACCAACCCAGTAGCCAGTTCTCCGCCTGCACCATCACACTTTCTCCTTGTCCCAATCGGCTCTTTGGACGGACGCAAGCCTCACACGGGAAGTATATATTTCGACGGAGGGAAGTCCCACCGATTTCCCTGCGTTCGGCAAACGGAGCGCGCCGGGCGGAATTTGCGCTCACTTCCACGGCAGGCGACAAAATCTCTGGCCACGCGGAACTTGTGCGACATCCGCGCGGCAGTTGTCTACGTGTTGCCGAGTGGAACGAGGCTTTGTTCTGGGCCACTTTGGAAGGTCCGAAGGCAAAATCGACGCCCAGATCTGGATTTGCACGTTTGCTTTGCCGCAAAGCAGCGTGGAGCAGTTGCAGGAAGAATGGAGCGGCCGTTTAGGAAGTGTGTTCCAGTGAGCTGAGATAAGGAGAATAGCGTGATGCACATCATCAAAAAGGTATATCTGCTCGTGTTCGCCGTCTTAGCCGTTTTGTTCCTGGGCCACATGGTTGGGCGGAGAGTTGTCTCGCCGGTAAAGGTTGCGGCCGCCCCTGCTCCGTCTCCAGAGATGGAGCGCGTGAAGAATATGTACTTGGGAACGTGGGAGTACACGGAGACCTACCAAAAGACACCGATGGCTCCGCAAGGCGGTGTGAATACCGGCATCTACACAAGCGAACTTGGGCCGGGCGGCAATTCGCTGGTGAACCGTTTCCATTCCAAGGGGCTCGTGGGCGACTTCGAAGGCCTGCTGATCTTCACTTGGGATCCCAGGGAAAAAGCTTATAAGAATTATGTCTTTGGTAACGATTTTCCCGGCGCATTTATCACTACTGGGAATTTCGAAGGAGATGCCCTCGTATTTCGTGGTGAGCTTGACGGCGGGGGCGCAAAGATCGCTACTCGAAACGTAGCGCGCGTGGACGAAAAGGGAATTCTAACCGCCGAAGAGTTCATGACCGCGCACGGGAAGCCCGAAGCCTTGCTGGTCACCGTTGTCGCAAAACGAAAGCCATAGCCGCACTCAACGCGGCGTTGCAAAACCGCCAGGACGTCGCGGCTGAGCTGAAAAAAGCCGAAGCCCTGGGTGGCAAATCGTTCCTGCCCGCGTTGGGAATCCCCCTTGGCACGTTTGCGTGGATGCAGGATCCCGATGGCAACACGGTTGGTCTTTGGAAGCCGAAGACCTGAGTCTGCGATAGACGCAACGCGCAGGAATCGCTACAAGCGTTCGAAAATTCCCGCCGCGCCCATGCCGCCGCCGATGCACATGGTCACCATGCCGTAGCGGGCATTGCGCCGTTGGAGTTCGCGCACGAGCGAAGCGGTCAGCTTCGCGCCAGTACATCCCAGCGGATGGCCCAACGCAATTGCGCCGCCATTAGGATTCACGCGCTCAGCGTCAAGATTTGCCTGTTGAATCACGGCCAGCGATTGCGCCGCAAACGCTTCATTCAATTCAATCAGCGCAATATCATTCAGCGAAAGCCCCGCCAATTTCAGCGCTTTGGGAATGGCGTAGACCGGCCCGATACCAAATTCCTCCGGGGGACAACCGGCCGTCGCAAATGCCACGAAGCGCGCTTGCGGCTTCAATCCGAGCCGTGCGGCCTTGGCGTCAGACATCACCACAACGGCCGCCGCGCCATCGCTCATCGGTGAACTATTTCCCGCAGTCACCGTTCCCTTCACGTGGAAAGCAGGCTTCAATCCCGCCAATGCTTCCAGCGAAGTATCTGCGCGCGGGAGTTCGTCCTTATCGAAAACGAACGATTGCGTTGTTGGTTTGGCCGGTCCCTTTGGCTTTGTGCCATTCCCGTTCGGCAGCGAGGTGATCTTTACCTCAACGGGAACCGTCTCATCCTTGAATTTCTCAGCGGCCAGCGCAGCGATGGCTTTTTTGTGAGAATCGACGGCGAACTGGTCCGCCTGCTCGCGCGTGATGCCGAACTTGTTCGCAATATTTTCCGTGCCCAGTCCCATGTTGATGTAAGCGTCGGGATAATGGTCCACCAGCCACGGGTTCGGCGAAATTTTGTTGCCGCCCATGGGTACGAGAGACATGGACTCTGTGCCGCCGGCGATGATCACCTGTGCGGCCCCGCTTCGGATGCGGTCCGCGGCCAGCGCGATGGCTTGAAGTCCGCTCGAACAAAATCGGTTGACGGTCATCGCCGACGTTTCCACCGGCAATCCTGCGCGCAACGCCGCGATTCGCGCCACGTTCATGCCCTGCTCGCCTTCGGGCATTGCGCATCCCAGAATCACGTCTTCGATTTCGTTAGGATCAAGCTCCGTGACTCGCGCGAGCGCTTCCTTGACGACCAGCGCCGCCAGATCGTCGGGACGGGTGGTGCGCAACGATCCTTTATAGCCGCGCCCTACAGGCGTGCGAACTGAAGAAACGATGACAGCTTCAGACATGATCAACCTCGCAAGTGGAAATATTCCCGATTGTCAGCCGCCTTCCACAAAAAAGCAAATCGGCAAGAAAAAGGGGCGCCCGGTTGCAGCGCCCCTTTGGAATCAGATTGTGTGGTTAACGTTAGAACTGCAAACGCAGCCCAAATTGCAACACGCGGGGGCCACCGCCGCCGAGGCCGGGATTGCCCTGAGCCACGTCGGGTGTCTGTGTGATAAGCCCCGCTGGACCCGCACTGGTGTTCAATGTGCCATCCGAATTAAGTCCGGGAGTGATTACGTTCGTTGGCAAAGCGAAATTGGGGTGATTGAAAATGTTGAAAAGCTCGGCGCGAAACTGCAGCGTAAGCGTCTCGCTCAGTTTTGTATTCTTGGTGACGGAGAAATCCGCATTCCAGAAGCCGGGGCCATAAATCTGATCCCGCCCCAGATTGCCAAAATCACCCGCGGGCTGCTGGAACGCAAGCGGATTCAGATAGCCCGTCGCCGGCGTCCAATTCGGCAGAATTGGGTTCACGCCTGAAACGAGGTCGGGGCGCTGGTGATAGTTGATTCCGCCGTCGGACGTGATGATCCCGATAGGCCGCCCAGACTGCACGGTGACAATCGTGTTCAACTGCCAGCCATCAGCGAGACGCCTGGGCAGAGCGGCAAATGTCGGGAGCTGGTAATTCAGTACCGAGGTCCAACGGTGGCGTGTATCGAATGTCGAAGGACCTTTCTCCGCCGCCAGATTGTCGGAATTTTGCGGGAATGCCGCGGTCGAGCCGTTGAAATCAATGCCATCGGAAGCGCCGTCAAGAGACTTGGACCACGTATAGGTGGAGAATCCCGAGAAGTGGCGCCAGTTGTTCAACCGCACTGTGGTTTGCAAGGCGTTGTAGGTCGAGTTGGCGCCGGTGGAGAGCACCGCAACTTGGTAATAATTATCGTTGGTGAAATCCTGATTGGCGTCGTAAAGCCGCGTCAGGCGCGTGCCTTTGGTTCCCACATATCCGATTTCAAACGCAGCAGACTGGTTGAACTGTCGCTGAATATTCAGGTTCCAGCTTTGCACGTACGGCGTGCGGAAATTTCGTTCGGTAACGAAAATGCTCTGAGTAAACTGCGTCGGCGTGTAAATAGGGCCAGTGCTAGAGCCGTTCCAGACATTGCCATTAAAATCCAGGCCATTGACGGGAACAGTTATGGAATTATTTGTGGCGCTGCTGGGGTTAGTAGCAACACCGGCGGCGTTCGTATAGTTGGCGATCAGAATATCCTGGGGGATGTAGTCGTAATACATACCGTAAGCCGCGCGAACCGCGGTGTTGCGGCGAGGGCTCCAGACGAGTCCGACACGCGGCCCGAAATTATTCAGATCGCGGTGGTAGAGAAGCGGAAGAGTTGGAGTTCCCAGCTGCACCAAGTTTCCGCTGGCATCAAAGTTGGAAAGCTCATTGTGTCTCTCGCCCAGAGGGCCGAAGTATTCCCAGCGCAATCCCAGATTCAGGCTGAGATTCGGGCGCACGCGAATCTCGTCCTGCGTGAAAAAGCTGAGGTTATTGTTGTAGGTGAAGCGCGAAGTATTGCCAGTCAGCGCGAGTCCATAAATGTTGCCAATAAAAAAATTGGCTAGCTCGTTGATCACGGGGTCGGCGGAGAGCGGCACGAAATTTCCCGTCCCGTCGTCAATGGTCGTGTTAACGTCCAGAATTCCGCGCTCCAGGTTGTCGTTGAAGCTCTGCACATCGTAGCGGTGGAATTCGTAGCCAAACTTGAACGTCTGGTGGCCCTGCACCATCGTGAAGTTGTCCAGGATCTGGAAGGTCTCGCTGACGCGCCCTCGGGGAACGCTGTAGCCGCTTGTGCCGAGATTCTCGAGGTCCCCATTGAAGTCTATTTCCGGCAATCCCGGCTTGCCGTTACCGAAATCGAAACCATTTCCAAGCGTTGTGGGATCAAGTTGATCCACGGAGCTGAAGCTGGTGCGGAAACGCGAGTAACCGAACCTCAATTCGTTGAGCCTGGTCGGCGAGAAAGTTGTGAGCAGGCTGGCTGAGACAACTTGAACGCGCGTGGGTGAAGTTTGCTCGAAACTGCTGAGCCGTGAGCCGCTCCCATAACCGCCTAGCGAGCCGAGTGGATAGACCTGGTTGCTCTGGCCAAACGCGTAGCGCCCCGTGAGCATGTTACTGGCCCCAAGTTTCTGATCGAGCTTCACGATGAAGTTGTCGCCGTTGTTGCTGTCGCGATCTGTCCCGGATACCGCATTGGAATTGGTTGGGTTCGCGGGGAAATAATTCAGAATCTTGACGAGCGCGGGGTTGATGCCGGTAATGGGGCTGTAAGTCTGCGTAAGCGCAACCTGCTCGGCGGATTGAATGTCGTTCACGCTGGCGCCCGTGCGCGGCACAACAAAAGTGAAATCGGATCCCACCACTTCACGCTGGCCTTCGTACGCAAAAAAGAAAAACGTCTTGTCCTTCACAACAGGACCGCCCAGCGAGCCGCCGAAATTGTTGTTGTTGAAATGCGATTGCGGGTCGGGCGGCGGATTGAAATAGTTGCGCGCGTCGAAATAGGAATTGCGGTTGTACTCAAACAGTGAACCGTGAAACTGGTTGCCGCCCGAGCGCGTAATGATGTTCACGGCCGCGCCGGAATTCCTTCCATATTCGGCGCCGAACTGCGATTGCAGGTTGAACTCCTGAATCGCGTCCAGCGGAAGCAGCGTGGCAGGCGCTCCGGAGATTCCCACCTGGTTCAGTGCGGAATTGTTGAAGAAGGGATCGTTGTTGTCGGTCCCATCGAGCATGTAATTGTTGGAGCGGTCGCGATTCCCGTTGATGTTGAACTGGCCAAATCCTTTTTCGCTGCCCGCGACGCCAGAGCCTTCCACGGTAACGCCCGGCGTAAGTGCCACAAGCTTGCCGAAATCACGCCCGTTCAGAGGCAATTCCTGGACGAGTTGCCGGTCCACAATCTGCGAAAGAGTGGTCGTTGTTGTCTCCACGATGGGCACTTCCTCGGTCACTACTACCCGCTCGATCGCTTCAGTCGGCTTGGCCAATTGAAGGTTCACGACCGTCTCCGCTCCCGCACTGACGGCCACGCCGCCCTGCCGGAACTCCTGCAACCCGGGTGCGACCGCCGACACTTCGTATTGCCCGGCAGGAAGTTCCAGAAAACGATATTCGCCCCCAGCATCCCCGGTCACTTCGCGGGTTTCGCTGGTGGCCAGATTGCGGGCGACTATTTTTGCGCCGGCGACATGCAGTCCGCGCGCATCCGTGATGTCGCCGCGAATACTTCCGCGAAACGACTGCGCCGCCAGGTTCGCGCGGGAGCTTGAAAACGCCACAACAAAGTTCAGAATAACGGCAATTCGAAATCCAATTGAAAACACACTACGTAGTTTCATGACCTGTATCCTTTTTTTGGGGGGGACCCATCGTTGATGGTATCCAAGCAGCAGGTGAAACCCGCCGCAGCTAAAGCCCTTTGAAAACGGAGCAATTCTTGGCCGGCCCCCCGGCCCGTTCAGGAATTGCTGCGGCGATCTCGCCGCGAAAATCTACATCGTTGCAACCTCATTCCGAACACCTGGGCCTGGCTTTCATCACCTGCCCTTGATTGGCGCTCCTTTCTTCGGAATAAACAGCGAAGCCGGCGGCGTGATCTTGTAGGTCGCCGAAAAATTGCGCTCGTTCAACGCCAACCCGACGCGACCTCGGGAATCCACGTACAGCAGGGGCTCACCGACAGGAACGTCCATAAATGTTTTGACGTAGGGAAAGGTGAACGGCTTCTTGTTCAGTTCCACAGTAATTTTGTCGCCCAAGCTATAGCCGAGTTTCTTGAACTCGTCGCCGGTAACGTCCGTGATCAGCGAGCCGAACGGATCATCCAGCGCAATAACATCTCCTTGAGTGCCCTTGTCGTTGGTAACCGAAACTTTGGGAGTGAGACGCACAAGCTGTTGCACTTCAGGGCCAACCATCGTGTAGTCCCACCCAGCAGCGAGATGTGCGCCAACAGGCGCAAAAATGTCGCGTCCGTGAAACGTGGAAGAAATCGCCTGGCCGATCATCCAGTCGGTGTTGGTGATTTCGCGCGCCCCGTCCAGGCCATCGCGTTCAATCACCGGAGTGATCAGGCCGTTGTCCGGCAAAACGAAGTATTGTCCCTTCTTGCTTTTGACGACCACAGCCTTGCGTGAAGTCCCCACGCCGGGATCAATAACCACGACAAACACAGTGCCCGCCGGATAGTACGGTGAAGCACCGGCCAGGAAGCGTGCGCCATCCTCGATGGAAAACGGTGTCACTTGATGAGTGATGTCCAGAATTCGGGCATCCGGCAAAATTCCCAGCATAACCGCTTTGCAAATTGCCACGGCATCGTTGGCCGTGCCGAAGTCAGTCATGAAGACGATGGGCGGATGAGAGTTCGCCGCTGCTGTTTCCGCGGCTCTCCTCGCGGCCTCCTGGCTGCCACATCCCATCAATATAAGAGCGCCGATAAAGATCGCCGCGGAAACACCGAGCCACCGCCGCCTTTTCACAAGTCCCCCAAATAAGTGATTTTCTTGCACGTTGCGAAACTTCGCCAGGCAACTCGCACGATCCATTGGAAACGGGATCGGAAAGTTCCCTGAACTTGCCGGAAAATCCGCCGGCAAACCCTGATGCCCCAAATCCTGTTCCGAAAGAACTTTATTATTATAAAGAAAGGTAGGCGAATTGGGAGGCCAATTCAGAAAATCAGAAAGAGAATTGCGGCTCCAATAGGGAATCATTAGAATAGTTCATCCTGTTTCCGGGGTTTCCGTACAGGATCGCTTCACTTCCGCCCTCGTGAAGTCTAGCCAAGGTTGCATGAAACTTGCTGTATTTCGAGGAGGACGCAAATGCGTCGTGGTTTCGTGTGTGTGATGTTGTTGATAAGCGCTGTCGGGGCAACTGCTGATCAGGTCACCCTGAAGAACGGCGATCGGTTAACGGGCACGATTGCGTCTGGCGACGGCAAAACTTTGCTGCTGAAAACCGAATTTGCCGGTGATGTCACCATCCAGTGGGACGCCATCACCGCCATCGAGTCCGCGCAGAATTTGAATCTCACCCTGAAGGACGGCAGCCGCCTGGCCGGAAAGGTGACCACACAGGACGGAAAGTTTGTGGTTGCGGGAACAGCAACTCCGGCGAGCGGAGCAAACGCGCCCAAAGACGTCATCGTGGCCGTGCGCAACGACGCGGAGCAGAAAGCGTTCGATGCCCAGGCCGAGAAGATGGCCCATCCCAAATTCACCTATTTCTGGGGAGGATTGTTCGATATGGGGCTTGCCTTGACCCAAGGCAATTCCTCCACCGAAACGTTCACCATGTCCGCGAAGGCCGTCCGCGAAACGCCGCGCGATAAAATCACGCTCTACTCCACTTACATTTATGGAAACGACAGCTCCACTTCGCCGAGCCGCACAACAGCCAATGCGCTGAACGCAGGGATTCGCGGTGACTACAATTTCCGGCCCGCGTTTTTCGCTTTTGCTACCGCTGATTTTGAGACCAACGCTCTACAGCACCTCGATCTCCGCACGGTTTTTGGCGGCGGCTTTGGTTACCACGCCATCAAGACGGCGCGCTCGGCGTTTGACTTGTTCGGTGGCATCACCTACGACCGCGATTCGTTCGGGGCCTACACCCTGACGAATCCCACGCCACCGCCGCCGCTCACTACGATTGCGGGCTCCGTGCAGAACAGCGCCGAAGCGGTTGTCGGCGAGGAATTCGATTCCAAGTTGAACAAGAAAACGACGTTCTCAGAGCGCTTCAGCGTTTATCCGAACATGTCGCACACCGGCGATTACCGCTTCCAGTTCGATTCCAATCTTTCCGCGCAACTCAAGAATTGGCTAAGCTGGCATATCACCTTCACAGATCACTTCATCAGCTATCCGCCGCCAGGACTTCTCGGGAACGACATCCTTCTGTCAACGGGCTTGCGTGTTACCTGGGGTAAGGCCAAACTATAGCCGGTTTTTCCTGTCATATCTCTGCTCCCTCTCGGAGCCAAGGAGGTTGTGCCCATGGGATTTCTCTACTGGATCATTGTAGGCCTCATCGCAGGTTGGCTTGCAGGACAGGTCATGAAAGGCGGGGGCTATGGCGTACTCGTTGACATTATCCTCGGCATTCTCGGGGGAGTTCTCGGCGGGTGGTTATTCGGCCTGCTGGGGCTTTGGCCGGGCCGCGGATGGATTGGGTCGATCATCGTGGCATTCGTCGGCGCCGTGATCCTTGTTTGGATTACCCGATTAATAAAGAAAGCTTGAGAACTTTTGAATAAAAACAAATCGCGCTGCCGTGGCTGGGGGAAGCCGCTGCAGCGCGATTGTTTGTTCAGGGGGAAGCTCGATCAGGGCTTTACGCCTTCCTTGTTGATGCGATTCTCTTGCGTCAATAGATACCATTCCGCCGTGGGCGTGCGCAGATATCTCAGGTGGAGAAGGGCATTATCAGCCGCCTTGGTATCGCCCAGCTTCTGCTCGACCAGAACCAATTGCCGGACGGTGAGCGGGTCATGCAAGTCGGCACCCAATTGTTCGGCTGCCTTCGCGAAATCACCTTTGGCGGCTGACACGTAGCCCTTGCTGGATTCTAAGCAACCTTGCACCAGCAAATCCCGTGAATCGGCGGCAAGCTTTTCAAGTTTGTCGAGGTCAGACTGCGCTTCCTTCACATCATTATTAGCTGCGTGGATGCGAGCTTCCTCGCGCAGCACTGTGGCAATTGCCACGTTTCGCTGGGCTTCAGTAATGCCAGTGGCGGAAGCCGCGAGCGATTTTTCCAGCTCCAGGAGGATCCGGTGTTCGGTGTCCGCGTCCGCGGCAAGCAAGGCCCTGGCGTAATCAATCTCAAACTGTGCGGCGGCATTCCTCACCGCAGTCGCTTTAGAGGAAAGTGCGGCGATCTCCTGCCGGCCTGTCCCGGAATCTCCTTCCCAAAAGTGCACGAGCGTAGTTTGCAACTCGATGTGCAGCATGTCTTCTGGGCTGCTCGCCATTTTCATGGCCTTTTCATATTCAGAGCGTGCCGCCGCATAGTTGCCCTGCAACGTGTAAGTGTCGCCGCGGCCGTATTGCGAGGTGATGTACGTGGGGGAAATGCGCAGAGCCTCCGCGTAATGGGCCAGCGACCCCGAATCATCTCCAGACATTCGCAGTACTTCTCCCAGGGAATCCTGTGGATTGGGCTGGTCGGGAAGCGCGTCCGCATACCTACTGAGGTAGTCCACGGCCTTCTGCGGATCGGGGCCAAGGGCCTCGACGTAGGAGTAACCCAGCATGTTCAGGGCGGGGGGGAATTTCGGGTCAATCTCCAGCGCGGCGGACCAAAGTTTCGCGGCACGGTCGAAATCCTGCTGGAAGAAAAGCCACTCGCCCGCCAGATAAAGTATGTGCTTGTCCTTAGGCCTGCGAATCAACAGGTCGTTCATGGCGGCGATCGCGGGAATGAAGTTCGCCTCCTGCGCGCCAGTAAGGAAATGCACCAGCAAACACTCGTCGCCGGCACATTTCGATTTCAGGGCTTTGGCTTTCTGCAAAGCTTCCGGAGCCGGCACAGCGCGGCGTGCCGCGAAGGACCACACTGCGTATGCCAGTGCAAAGTTCGAATCTTTTTCCGTGGCTATTTTTGCGTGGCGGATGGCTTCATCGAATCCCGCGTTTTCGTATTGCTCCAGAGCCGTCTCCAGGTTTTCGCGCGCTTCAGCGGATTTGCTGGCAATCCCCAGCGTGCCGAAAAGTTTTTGCGGAGCCGGTGCCGCCTGGACGGCAGGTTTCGCCGGGCGCGCCTTGGCTGCTTCTACGTGCGCCGATTGTTGCGCCCATAGGGGTGCGGTCAGGAGGCCCGTAACGATAAGCACATTTCGCACTGCACGGAGACGATTCATGGCCCTATCAACCCCAGGATGACGTTCCAGTTTTTTGCGGCTTACTAGCCGAAGTTAGCCCTCTCTTGGCGCCGCTTGATACTGGACGAACGAACAGGTGTGCGCATTTGCCAAGCAGCAGCTATCGCGACGCCAGTTGCCTTGCCCGTCGTCAGGTTGAGCACACGATTCCCAAGACGTACTTGTGCCGGCCGCCCGCCCCCACGGAAACTGTTGATATCCAGTCTGAAAGGTCGCTGGCTGCCATGAACGCTCCTCTTCCGCTTCGGAAATTTCGGGCCTTCGCTCTTGTTGGTGCGCTTATACTCCCTGCTCTGCTCTTGCTGGCCGGGATCAAGAATTGGGCGCTGGTGACCTCTTCTGGCAACAAGCTTCAGGAAGTCTCCTTGGCGGAACTTGTCAAATTCTGTAAGGGCACGCGGCGCACCTGGTCCGATGGAAGAAATTTCACGCTAGTAATGCACGATCCGGAATCACCAGAGATGCGCCTCCCCATTCAGAAGTTATTTGGTGTCGCTCCATCAGAGATGAAACCGTTAATCGCCAAGCTCAACGAGTCTCGGCCCGTCCTCAGGATCGTAGAAAGTGACGAGGAACTCCTGCGCGTCGTGGAAGCTACACCGGGCTCGGTTGGTTTGGTGGACATCTACACAATCAACAGCGCAGTAAAGGTGCTACGCGTCGACGGTAAGCTCCCGTTCGACGCTGGCTATGCCCTCAAAGGCAATTAGACAAAATCAGTCCTATTTTCGCCTTCCATTAACCTGTTGCTCGGGGTGCGCGCGAGTACCTGTCCGGGAGGGCAGGTTTTCCACAGGGTAGTACCGCGAACAAAAGGCGTACATTTCCCGTTTTGGCACTTTCTCTGTAACTGCCACTTATACAGTTAGTTACGACGAGTATCATTTTGGTTTGCCTCGTACTAGAGGCCCGGTTTACTCCTATTTTTGATACCTTCGTACCATGGATTTCCTCTCCTTAAACCTGTCTAATGGAACAGGTACGATGCATCGGCCTAAAGGTCAGGTTTGAAGCATCCAATCTAGAGACGAAAGAATTCCAGCCCTCGCAAAGGCTGGGAGACGGGGGAGGGGAACCTAAATCGTGAAAGCCAAAGACAGCCTTCGCAAGTGGATCTGGTGGTTTCTAGGGGGTATCGCCGCGCTCCAGCTTTACTTTGTCCGTGAACTACTGGCGGCCTTCGCGTTGTTCGCCCTGGGTTTCATTGCCCTCGGTGTTTGTGTCGCCACTTTTTACTTCTTACAAAAAGGTTGGGAAGCGGGAGTTGGCCGTCTGGCAGCCAGCCAGAATGCCTGGATCCTGGCGTCGCGCCGCGGCGTGGCCACCCTCGAAGATTGGGGCCGTCGTCCATTTCGCCGTCCGGATTCCGAGCCAGCCCATTAAGTTTGTAATTCGTTGGAGTTAGCCAGAGCACAGCGGTTGGAAGCACTGTTAGCGTAGAGTTGGACCCTTTGCGAATAAGAAGTTCGGGCCAGCCGTCCTGAGAGAGCGGCTGGCCCTTTTTCTTCCTTCCGGTTTTGCTACCCTTCGTCGCATCCGGGAGGAAATCATGACTCTCATCCGCAGGTTGTCCATGGGTCTTGTGCTTCTTCTTTTCTGCATCACTGCCTTCGCGCAGGAGAAGCCTTCCGCCGCCCCCAAGAAAATCGCCATCCGTGCCGGCCGGTTAATTGATGGAAAAAGCGATGCGATTGTTGCCAACGCGCTGATTTTGATTGAAGGCGACAAAATCGTGAGCGTGACGCCCAGTGGAACAGCCCCTGCCGGCGTCGAAGTCCTCGATCTCTCGCGCGCCACGGTGCTTCCGGGATTAGTGGATGCGCATACGCACGTATTCCTGCAAGGAGACATCACCGACACGGATTACGACAAGCAACTCCTGAAGCAATCCATCCCCTATCGCGCCATTCTTGCCGCACGCAATGCGCAAATAGCGCTCTCCCATGGCTTCACCGTGCTGCGCGACCTGGAAACCGAAGGCGCGATGTACGCCGATGTCGACGTAAAGACTGCCATCGCCAATGGTGAGATTCCCGGCCCGCGCATGCAGGTGGCCACGCGCGCCATGGCTCCCACCGGAACATATCCCCTGCTCAGCTATTCCTGGGAACTCAAAGTGCCCACCGGTGTGCAGACTGTTGATGGCGTTGAAGAAATTCGCAAAGCCGTTCGCCAGCAGGTCATGTATGGCGCGGACTGGATCAAGTATTACTCTGACCACGGCTATTTTTATGGCCCGGATGGCGTGCTCCACAGCCACGTGAATTTCACCGACGAAGAAGCCAGAGCCATCGTCGAAGAAACGCACCGTCTGGGTCACAAAGTGGCGGCCCACGCAATCGGAAACGATGGCATCGCCGCCGCGCTCAGGGCCGGAGCGGACAGCATTGAACACGGTGATGGCTTGGGCGAACTGCAGATGGACGAAATGGTTCGCCGCGGAGTCTATTGGGTGCCCACCATCGCGGTGGGAGCATACGTGGCTGGGGGCCGCTCCGGAAACTGGCCGAAAATGGTGGAAACGGAAAAGGCCGCGTTCCAACTGGCACTGAAAAAAGGCGTAAAGATCGTTCTTGGGACGGATGCCGGCGGCTTCGATTGGCGCGAATTGAATGAAGCAAAGGAACTTGAGTACTACGTCAACTACGGCATGACTCCGATGCAAGCCATTCGCACCACCACAACCAACGCCGCGGAGTTGCTGGATTGGTCGGACAAAATGGGCACTATCGAGGCAGGGAAGTGGGCAGACCTCATAGCTGTCTCCGGTGACCCGCTGAAAGACATCACGGAATTGGAGCGAATGAAGTTTGTAATGAAAGCTGGCGCGGTCTTTAAGAACGACCTCCACTGATCGCTTTTTAGAAGAACACAGCGCCACCATCCACGTTCAACGATTGCCCGACGATTGCGCTGGACAAGTCCGAACAGAGAAACAGCGCAGCCTGCGCGATCTCCATCGCCGTCTGGCCGCGCCCTTGCAACAACGATGCTAGGAATCCTTTCAATTGTTCTTCTGGGCTGACACGCAATCTCTTCGCCAGCGTATTGCCCAGTTCCTTGGACATCACCGTCTCCGTCACCGGGCCGGGGCAAATCGCGTTCACACGCACGCCCTGCCGCGAAGCCTCCGCTGCCATTACGCGCGTCAGACCAAGTATCCCCGCCTTCGCAGCCGCATACGCCGAGCCCCACCCATAGGCTGCCTTTGCCGAAATGCTGGAAATATGCAGTATCGCGCCAGACTTGCGCGCGTACATTTCCGGAAGCACCAGTTTGCTCATCAAAAACGCCGCCCGCAGGTGCACCGCAATCACTTTGTCAAACGCTTCAAGCGGATATTCTTCAACGGGAACCACGGGGCCATAGTGCCCGGCATTGTTCACCAGAATATCCACTCGTCCGAATCTCTCGCGCGCTGCAGCCACTACCTTTTCCGCGTCGGCAGATCGCGTTAGATCGGCAGTGACAAAAGCCGCTTTACCGTTCGCAGCAACAACCTCTTTGCATGTGGCCGCAAGTTCCGCTTCCGTGCGCGCTGTCAAAAATACCGCGGCTCCCTCTTTCGCAAAAAGCAGCGCGATCGCGCGGCCAATCCCGCGCCCAGAACCCGTAATTAAAGCAACTTTGTTTTCAAGAAACATAGATTTATGTGTCCACTAATTTTTAGCTAATACCAGTATTCTAAACAGGTTCCGAAAATAGATTGCAATTGTCATTCCGAGTCCCGTTCAGTTTTTGGACGGGGGGCGGAATCTGCTTTCTTCCAGGGTTGCTGCAAAAAGCAGATCCCTCACTTCGCTCGGGATGACAATGAGGGAGCATTTTCTGCAACCAAAAGCCTCTGCCACTGTACCCTAAACCGGCCACTGACGCTTTTCGTCGATTTGGGAGGCAGCCTCAGGTACGCTAAAATTACAAGGCTATGATCGCTGTCGAAAACATCACTATGCGCTTCGGTTCGCGCATCCTCTTCGAGGACGTGACCACAACCTTTATGTCCGGGCGCCGCTACGCCATTTCCGGCCCCAATGGCGCTGGCAAGTCCACGTTCATGAAAATTCTTACGGGTGAACAAGACCCCACAAAGGGCACGGTCACGCGCCCCAAAAGAATGGGCGTCCTACGCCAGGATCAGTTCGCCTTCGACAAATTCCGCGTGATCGACACCGTGATCATGGGCAATGCCGCCCTTTGGAAAGCCCTCGAAGAACGCGAAATCCTCTACGCCAAGCCCCACGACGACCTGACTCATGACGATGGTATGCGCCTCGGCGAACTCGAAGGCATCGTCGGCGAAGAAGGCGGCTACACCGCGGAAGCCGACGCAGGCGTGCTGCTCGATGGCCTGGGCATCGAAGCAGAACTCCACGAACGCAAAATGGGCGAACTGCAAGGCGGCCAAAAAGTGCGAGTGTTGCTTGCGCAAGCGCTCTTCGGCAATCCCTCGGCTCTGCTCCTCGACGAGCCCACCAACAACCTGGACCTCGACTCCGTCCACTGGCTCAAGGAATATCTCTCCGAATACCACGGTGTTCTTATCGTCATCTCGCACGACCGCCATTTTCTGAACAGCGTTTGCACACACACCGCCGACATCGACTACCAAACCATCATCATGTATCCGGGCGGGTACGACGACATGGTGCTGGCCAAAACGCAAATCCGCCAACGCATGGAATCGGATAATGCCGTGCGCGAAAAGAAGATTGCCCAGCTCAACGAATTCATCGCGCGTTTTTCCGCCGGTACGCGCTCGGCGCAAGCCACTTCCCGCAAGAAAGAAGTCGAGCGCCTGCAGACCTCTGAACTTGCCAGGTCCAATATTCAGCGTCCCTACATTCGCTTCGATACGGTTCGCCCATCAGGCCGTCTTCCGTTGGAAGTAAAGAAGCTCACGAAATCCTACGATGGACTGAAAGTCATCCAGCACTTTTCCGCAAGCATCACGCGCGGTGAAAAAATTGCGCTCACCGGCCGCAACGGCGCCGGCAAGACCACCATGTTGAAGTCTCTGATTCGCAATGCGGGCGAATTTATCGCCCCGCCGGAGCGTGCGTTTCCCATCGATTCCGGCCATGTGGGCTGGGGCCACGAAGTCACCATCGGCTATTTCCCACAGGATTTCAGCTACACGATAGACAAAAGCAAGGGCATGACGGCAATGCAGTGGCTCTGGCAATTCAATCCGCAAGCGCCCCAGGAAGAGATTCGGGCACCTCTTGGCCAGATGCTATTCAGCGGCGAAGATGCTCTGAAGCCAACTTCCGCGCTTTCCGGCGGCGAGTGCGCCCGCCTGATCTTTTGTCGCCTGATGATTCAGAAACCAAATTTCCTGGTTCTCGATGAACCAACTAACAACCTGGATCTGGAATCCATCAACGCGTTGAACATCGCCTTGCAGAAATACGATGGCACGCTGCTCCTGGTGACCCACGACGAAGATGTGCTGGACGAAGTGGCCACGCGCATCTGGCATTTCGAGAACGGCAAGATCGAGGACTTCAAGGGTACTTACGAAGAATTCCAACACACCGCCCAGCGCAAGGCGGGCTAAGACCAATACTGTTCACTTAAGGAATAATAGAGTATTCTGTCTGGCAGGAGGACAGAATATCGCCATGGCTCGCACTCTTGCCAGTTTGCCCACCGGAAGCCGCGTCACGGATTACATCAGCCTTGGGGTGGTCAGCCGAGCGATTCCTCGGGAGAAAATCGATTCGATTTTGGCCTCGACTGGTAAGGCCAGCGTCCGGCAAAGAGAACTACCAGCGCATCTCGTGGTGTACTACGTGATCGCGCTGGCGCTGTACATGCAATCTTCTTATCGGGAAGTGCTGCGCTGCTTGCTGGAAGGCATCCAGTGGCTGACCAAGCCCGAGGAAACCGTTCGGGCCACCGGCAAGAGCGGCATTTCGCAAGCTCGCTCACGTCTTGGCGCGGAACCCTTGCGGCGGCTATATGAGCAGGTAGTTGTACCGATCGCTTCGGAGAAAACGCGAGGGGCGCGGTATCGAACGTGGCGACTGATCAGCTTGGACGGCAGCACGTTGGATGTCGCCGACACCGAGGAGAACGAAAACGAATTCGGACGGCCACAGGCCAGCCGGGGAGCGAGTGCTTATCCGCAGTTGCGTTTCGTCGCGCTTTTGGAGAATGGCACTCATGTGTTGCTGGGTGGCCGGATGGGAAGCTACGCAACCGGCGAGATCACTCTGGCCAAGGAAGTGGTTCCCCAACTGAAGCCCGGGATGTTGTGTTTGGCGGATCGATTTTTCTTTGGTTTCACGCTGTGGACTAAAGCCCAGGCTAGCGGTTGCGACTTGCTCTGGCGAGTGCGGAAGCACCTGCGACTAGAGGTTCACGAACGATTGAGCGATGGCTCTTATCTCAGCGCCATCTATCCTTCCGAGAAGGATGCGCGGCACAAAACGAAAGGTGTACGAGTTCGTGTCATTGACTATCAGCTCCAAGGCATACCCGGCGCCGAACCGATCTACCGGCTGGTGGCTACCATCCTTGATCCGCTCCGGGCGCCGGCCGAAGAACTGGCTGCGCTCTATCACGAGAGGTGGGAGATAGAAAACACGTTTGACGAATTGAAGACCCATCTCCGCGGGCGCCAGATCGTGCTGCGCAGCAAAACCCCGGAACTGGTACGGCAGGAGTTCTATGGTTTTTTGCTGGCGCATTTCGCCGTCCGCCAGTTGATGCACGAAGCGGCGTTGTCTGTTGCGGAAGATCCGGACCGACTCTCTTTTCTTCATGCGGTACGCGTAGTTCGCCGTAAGCTATCGGTCTGGGATGCTATTCCCCCCTCGGGCGAGAAAAAACCTGCACCACACGATTCTTGACGAAAATACTCGAAGAACGCGTGGTCTCCAGCCGCAAACGATGGAATCCGCGTGGCGTGAAGCGCAAGATGAGCAAATACCCGTTGCGGCCGAGACACCGAGTGCCAGGCAAGTGCCTCAGCATCGCAAAATGCATCTCTATCCTTAAGTGAACAGTATTGGGGCTAAGACCTCTTCTGTGTACCGGCAAGGAATTCCGGGGCCACGATTCACCTTCGAGTTGCTCCTTTACGTTTTCAACAAACAGGCTTACCAGCGGCGAAATTGCCACCCGAAAAGGGGTACCATTTTGCCGAGAAAGGTGAATGTTCGCGGCGAACGGTATGGCAGACGAAGAGTCGATTCCACAACCGGGAAAAATCACGCTGAGTCTCTTTTCGGGGATTCTGGGCGGCGCTCTCATCACTTTCTTACTGGTGGCGGCTGCGGTGTGGTTCACCACGGGGATTGGACTCTTGCGCCTGATGGGAGTGGTAAGAGGCGGCCACACGTTGATCAGTGTGGATGAGCCCACGGTGGTCCGCCAGATACAGAAGCTACAGCGCCTGGAAACCGTCAGCTACACCATGGAAAAAATCATTTCCGGCGGGCATGACAATCCTCTCCTTCCCAGGTTTCTCGCCAGCGACCGCTTGTTGCTCGTGGCACATGGCGAAGTCATAGCCGGAGTAGACCTGGGTAAGTTGCAGTCCAGCGATGTAGTCGTCAGCAATCGAAAAGTTTACGTGCACTTGCCGATGGCGGAAATCCTGGTGACCCGCCTTGATAGCGAAAAGACCCGCGTCTACTCACGCGACACAGGCCTGTTTTCCTCACCCGATCCCAATCTCGAAACACAAGTGCGCCAGGAAGCCGAACGCCAGCTTCAACAAGCCGCCCTACAAGATGGCATTTTGAAGTCAGCCGATGAAAACGCGCGCACCACCGTGCAAAGCATCCTCGCCGGCTTGGGCTTTCAGCAAATTGAATTTCGTTGACCTGATTTCGCACGCGGCTTGCGCTCACCAGCCGGCCGGTTCACGCAAAAAACTGTCATCCTGAGGGGCGCGCCGTTTGCGCCCCGAAGGATCTCAACCGATCCGCTTCCACTTACCTGGGTTTCAATTCCTTCAACAAATGATTGATGGCGCTTTCCGCCTGGTAAGGCGAAATGTTGTACCTATTGAGTTCCTTATGGCTGACTGCGCGAAACGCCAGCGTCTTCGGGCTCCGCAGCGCTAAATCAAACACAAACGTGCCTTCATGGAAGCGGATGTTTTCGTATCCGAATTCCGGAGGTCCCCAGCCCCATCCGGCCCAGCAGCCAAATGGTCCGCAATACGGCCCCGGGTAGCCCACCGGCACCGTCGCGGTATGCGTCTTCACCGCCACGTGGTAATCCACCAGGAAATCAGCGGTTGCCGGATCGGTTGCTTGCACCAGCCCCTTCGCTCGCAGCGCATGCTCTATGGCGTTCTTTATCTGGTTGCGATTCGCTTCCGTGTTCCAGTCGCGATTGCTCTCCAGATGCTGCTGTTGTTCGGGCGGCGCAATCACGTCGCGCGAAAGCACAGCCCTTCCGTCGCGGCTCTTGGCGGCAGCCGCTGGGGGTGGCGGAGTCACGGGTCGCCAGGCCCACGTCATCCCCTTGGTGACCTTGACGCTCGGGTCGCGCTGCACCTCAACGTCATCATTACAGCCGGCAAGCGCCAGTCCTCCCAAAAGCACGGCGCTCATCAGCACTGCTGTTTGTACTTTTCTCCCCAATTCCACGGGTCGTACCTCCACACACTATGAAACCCGGATCAAGACAAAAAGTTGGCCGGGGCCTCTAGATTGTTTCAGCTCTTTTTTGCGGAATCTTCCCAATCGGCTGGCGGGAAGACAATCGGCCAGAACTTGGGGGCGGGGCGGGTAAACTCAAAGGCCACATTGTAATGTTCCGGTCCAGCATCGTCGGCACGGACCACCCGGCAACTCTCCTCCATGCCGGTCTTGGGATTCTTCAGCACGAACCCCTGTCCCACATGGAGTTCCGAATGCATTTTCAGCAGCCCGCCATGCGCGTTCACAACCTGCGTTTTCGCCTCTTCCTGTATCTGGCGCCGCTCCACGTCCGCGGCCAACACAACCACGGTCATGTTCAGCATGACCCGTTCGCTCCGCCTACGGTTGTCCGCCCCTAGCATTCGAGGATTTCCCCAGGCTGGCATTCTACCGGAAACACGCGGCATATGGGGACTGTACCTGCGGGCAGGGGCAACCTAGAAGTAAGCGGGCTTGGGCGGCTCTGATTGCAGCAAGCCCACGTGCCCGAGCAAGCGGACCCCCTCATACAATCAGCTGGCCAGGAATCAATAGCCAAGAATGAAATATCGCATCCCCGCAAGAATGAAGAGTGCTCCTGTCAGACAGAAAAGTAGGCGCCCAGCCCATCGTGGCGCTTTTCTCGTATCAGTTCCTCCGTAACGTCCTCCCCAGTAGAATTGTTTGTTCACAAAGCCAATAACTTCAGCCACGCATCCGACAACTATGGAGAAAACGGCCATCGAAGCGGTCATGGGGATCTTTTCCTCCATTGTGAATTGTTCGTCATCTAGTTAACCCAACGCCGTCATCCCTTCGGAGAGGACAACGTTGCTTCCTATCGATTGAAACACTTGAATGCTTCAATCGTGGCGAGGACCATGAACACTATGGCTGAGAGCCACATTGCACTCACAGGCCATCGGGGCCACCCACGGTCTTTAGCCAAGGTCGAATATCGGGCCGCAAGCGCCAACATAGTTCCAATTGTGATCAGCCGACCCACGGTATCGCCTGCTGACTTGACCTTCGCGGCAATGTAGAAATAAAGAGCCGTACCGATTGTCAAAAATATTATGGTTAACGACAATATATAAGGACAGAAGTTTGGTCGCATGAGTTATTTCGCTCAGGTCTTGTGTCACTTCTTCACTTGAATCGGCTTTTGCCCCGCCGGCTTCGGAACAAAAATATCCTGCCACACCAGCCCGCACTGCTTGACCATCTGGATCGGATACTCCAGGCGTCCCAGATTCGCGTCGCCATTGTTCGTTCCAAACGAGAATTTCGCGCCCGCAGTTTTGGCCGCCTTGATGAACGCAGCGCTCGGAATCTTGTAACGATTATTGATCTCGATGGCCACGTCGTTCTTCCCAGCCGCGTCAATCACTTTCTGCATTCGCTCCGGCGTCCACAACGCATCGTACTCTCCCGCAATCTGATCCGGCAGGAACGTAGCATTCGCATAGATGTCTATGGGCTCGTGCATCACGCCCACAATGCGCTTCACGTACATCTCCATGAACGCCTGCTTATCCTTAATCTCTCCGAGCTCCTCGTTAATCCAGATTCGCATGCGCTTGCCGTTGTCATCGGTAAACGTCATCGCATCGGTGAAGCAATAATCAAAGCGAGCCACAGACTCGGGCGAAGCCAGCGTCATCCATTCGCGTCCTTCTCCCTGCAAAGCCACGTAGCACGGCTGCCGTTCCATGCTTTTCAGGTA
The DNA here is from genome assembly GCA_963780315.1 of Candidatus Acidiferrales bacterium. GTDB lineage: Bacteria > Acidobacteriota > Terriglobia > Acidiferrales > UBA7541 > Acidiferrum. Next base: position 91,461 of record CAWABP010000013.1, read on the forward strand.
GTCGCGCACGCTGCCGTCGCTGTGCACGGGGAACCCAAGCCCGCAATTAATGGCGATGCCATAGTTGATGCCCAGGCGGCGAGAGTTCGCCAAAGCCTGCTCAATCGTCAGCCCGCCTTTCAGGTGCACGTGATAATCCACCAGCGGATAATTCTCCGTGCCAAGCCGAATGATGTCGCGATAAACCTCATCCACTTCGGGCCGCTCGTTCGAGATTTGCGCGATGTTGTCGGCTAGCGGGCGAACGCGAATGTTCTTGAAGTACGTAGTGCTACCCGGGTCGTGCCCCTGCAGCGCAAACGTCCCGTGATTAATCACCCGCTGGAAATTCATATCGGCGCGAAATGGCGGGTCGGGCTCAACGTAGTCCACCACAAGCATGTTGTTCACCCGGATTTGCACCTGCTTGCCGCGAACCAGGATATTCATCCGGAGCCATTCGTTGTCGTCCGCCAACTGCTTGTACACGTTGCGCACGGCGTAGAGCGAGCCTGTTTTCTTCCGCTCGGTGTATCCGGTTTTGCGGTCGTCCGTGTTGGATACTTGCACTTCAAATCCCGCCGCGGGCCACCCTGTTGACTGATACGCCGTGTGGAAATAAATGCCAGAGTTCGCATTTGGCCGCGTCATCACATCCGCACTCAGCTCAAAATTCTTGAAATCGGCATTCTTCACGGAGCCCACATAAAAGAGGTGCGACCGCCCTCCCTGAGCCACGATCTGCCCGTCCATCACCTTAAATGCATCCGCATGCTCGTTGGCTTTCCATCCATCAAGCGACTTGCCGTCAAACAAGGAAATCCATTCTGAGGAATCGTCCTTGAACGCATACGCAGCCGACGGCGCCGCCAGCAACAAAGCAATCAAATCGCGACGCGTCAGGGTAGACATGAATCCTCTCTTTCAAAATCTCAACCGAACCCGCCAGTATAGCCCACTACAGCGAGCTTCTAGACGATCCAATGAGCCTTCGCTACACTTGGCCGCATGATTCGTGTCCTCATCCTCGCTGCATTTCTCCTTGCAGCTTTTGAAAGCGCGCAAGCCCAATGGGAAATCCAGGAATCGCACACAACAGCCAGCCTCCGTGGCATTCACTCGGTGGATGGAATCGTCGCTTGGGCAAGTGGCACTAGCGGAACCATACTCCGCACCCAAACGGGCGGTTCCAGTTGGAAGCGGTGTGCCACTCCTTCTGAAGCAGACAAACTGGATTTCCGTGGGATCTGGGCGTGGGATGCAAACACAGCGATGGTCATGTCATCCGGGCTTGGCGACTTGTCTCGCCTCTACAAGACTGCTGACGGCTGCGCCCACTGGACAGAAATTAGAAGGAACTCCGACAAAGAGGGATTTTGGGACGCAGTTGTTTTTCAATCCCAGGATTTCGGCATGTTGGGCGACGCTAATACCGGAGTGCTGATTGGGGATCCAGTCAACGGCCACTTCCACATAGAGGCCATGGTTCTTGGCAAGGGCTGGTCCAACGAGGATGCCTCATGCCTCTCTCTCGCAGGGGAAGGGGCATTTGCCGCCAGCAATTCCTCCGTTTTTGTCTTTGGCTCCCGCAGGTACATCATCGGCACAGGCGGTAACAGCGGTCCGCGCATCCTGCTATCACCTCTTCTTGCCTACCAGGACAGCGCAAAAGGCTGTCGCGCAGTTTCTGTCCCGCTTGCCAGTGGCAGCGATTCGTCTGGAGTTTTTTCGCTGGCATTCCGTGACCTGAAGCACGGCCTCGCAGGGGGAGGTGACTACAAGAAGCCCACCGACTCCTCGGGCACCGCCGCGTGGACGGCTGATGGCGGGCTGCACTGGACTGCTGCCTCCAAGCCGCCTCACGGTTTCCGCTCCGCCGTTGCCTGGCACTCCGACGCCAAAGTTTGGATCGCTGCGGGAACCAACGGGTCGGACGTCTCCCATGACGACGGCAAAACCTGGCAACCGCTCGACGACGGCAATTGGAACGCTCTCTCCTTGCCTTTCGTCGTTGGCCCCAACGGGCGTATCGGCAGACTCCAATCGAACGCGCTGAATCCCTGAAGACGTTCTTTCGCCATGAGCAAAACAGCAAGGTGTCCGTCTCCCGCTGACATAGCCGCTCAAAACGATGCACATTTTTCCACAGGCTGGCCTCTTACTCGCGCCAAAGCTCATTTGTAGAATGGGCGGGATCTTACTTCTTTGGGGGATGGCGATGCTTTTTGCAACAGTGTCTCGCGGCAAGAAACTGGGAATCCGTTTGCTTCCGCATCGATTCAAAGACAACCGGTACCACGTGCAGTTGGGAAAAGAAGGCCCTTACATTCCGGTCTCCGATGACCGCGAAATCCCTTCTTACCTTGCAAACGGCTATTCTCTTGTGATGAGCAACAAGGACGAGAGCCGTCCTCCCAGTCTGGTCAGGCCTGAATCCATCCAGGGATGGAGTGCAAACTTCAAAGACCTTTTCTTCCCCGCCCTCTGAGCTTGCTGTTTTTTTTTAATCGCGTTGTTGATTGCCCGAGGAGTCATCTCTGTTTGAGTTAAAGATGACGATCACCGCCGCTTTAGACAGCTCGGACTGCCGTCGCCTGAAGACAAGTCGATTAGAAACCGCCCCACGACTCAAAAATCCCCCAGCATGCACGAAGGTAATGTCTTTGGTATGATAGTATTTTGAAAATCCAGCGGCTTAGGAAGAAGATGGCAACTCAAACTGACCCTAAAATCTTGCTGCGTGTTCGCCCTCGCGGATTCTGCGCGGGGGTCGTACGAGCAGTGGATATTGTCGAGCTAGCCCTGGAAGCCTATGGGGCCCCGGTGTACGTCCATCACGAAATCGTCCATAACACTTACGTGGTGGAGCAGTTAAGGCGGCGTGGCGCGATCTTTGTCGAAACCATTGGCGAGGTACCGTCCGGCGCGGTGCTGGTCTTCAGCGCCCACGGCGTTCCACCCACTGTGCGCGATGAAGCCAAGAGCCGCAGTCTGCGCGTGATTGATGCCACCTGCCCGTTGGTGACCAAGGTGCACTTGGAAGCCCTGAAGTTTGCTCGTGAAAAGCGCACCATCATCCTGATTGGTCACCGCGATCACCAGGAAATCGTAGGCACCTCCGGGGAAGCGCCAGACCGCACGCTCGTCGTGGATTCGGTGGAAGAGGTGGATGCCCTCCACGTCGAGGATCCCAATAAATTGGCGTTCCTCACTCAGACTACACTCAGCCTTTACGACACCCAGGAAATTGTGGCTCGCCTCCGCCAGCGCTTTCCCAACATTCTTGGCCCGGCCAGTGACGACATCTGTTACGCCACGCAGAATCGCCAGGAAGCTGTCGAGCAGGTGGCCAAGGATGTGGACCTGATTCTTGTGGTGGGTTCGCAGAATAGTTCGAACTCGAACCGCCTGGTTGAATTAGCGCAGCGCTTGAACGTGAAGGCGCAACTTATTGATGCGGCCTCGGATATTAATCCGGGTTGGCTGGAAGGCGTTCGCCGGGTAGGTTTGACTGCGGGAGCCTCCGCGCCCGAAGTGCTGGTCGAACAGGTGAGCGAGCGCCTGGCGCAATTCGGCTTCACCGACCAACGCGACCTGGACTTGATCCGCGAGGATGTACGATTCACTCTTCCCGCGGAACTTGCCACTATCGCGCCCGCGCCGCGCCGCGCCGCAAGTTGACGCGCTGGAACGTAAAAGAGTTTCGCTTCACCGGACAGGGGTTGTTGCCGGGAAGCATTTCCGGCACCCGGTATGAATAGAAGAGCAACAAGAAAAGGAGCGTATCTTGGCGGTCAAAATCGTCCGTCAATTCAACAAGATTGCTTTGATTAGTGCGCCCTCGAGTGCTGCTGGTTTCGCTCCCGGCACCGAAAAAGCGCCTGCCGCACTTCGCGCCGCCGGCCTCGTCGAAAAACTCCAATCCATAGGTTACGAAGTCACGGACTTCGGCGAATGCGCGCCGCGACTCTTCGCCGATGACGACGAACACAGGCGCGCGCGTAACATCACCGAAATCGTTGCCGCTCTCAACGACCTCAAGCCTCGCGCGGAGTTGGCATTCAAATCCGGCGGGCTGGTCCTTGTCCTCGGAGGCGACTGTGTCCAGAGCGTAGCGCTGCTCGCTGGAGCGCGCCGCTACTACAAACACTTCAACCTTATTTGGTTCGACCGCGACGCGGACCTTAACACTCCTGCCTCCACTCCCTCCGGCCGACTTGACGGCATGGCCCTGGCGGGAATCGTCGGCAAAGGCTCACCGGAGTTGGTGCGTTTCTGGGGCGAACCTCCTCTCGTTCGCGAACCCGATACGGTCATTTTCGGATTAGTGCGCCTTGATCCCGCGGAGCAGGAATTCCTGGCGCGCTCGCCGATGCGCCACGTTTTCGCTGCCGATAGCCAAGCCAAGGGAATTAACAAGGCTGCCCAGGATGCGCTCGGCTTGTTGCACGCCGACACCCGGGAGTTCATGCTGCACCTTGATCTGGACGTAATCGCCCAGGAAGAGTTTCCCGCAGTGAACGTGCCGGGCAGTGGCGGGTTGTCATTTGCCGAAGTGCAAGCCTCGCTCGAGGAATTCGCCAAGCACAAGAACCTGCTCGGCCTGGACGTTGCCCAATACAACCCCGATCGCGATCCGGATGGCTCGGGAGCCCGAAAGCTTGTGGACATGCTGGCCATCGTGCTTTCCGCGCGGCTCGCCGCGCTGACTCCGCCAGCGCCGGCAGCAGCACCAGAAGAGACGCCGTCGACAACGGCTCAAAATACGGAATAATAAAAGTGGATTCAGGCAGAAGGCGTGGAGCCTTGATCCGGCAATTCTTGTGCGCATTCCTCGTCGGTATTTAATTTAAAGCCGGACGTAATCGATTGGAATCTTCCCTGTTTTTTGGCCTGATTCGTGCAAAAATGGGGGAAGTCGGACTTGGCGGTCTGCCGGTTTTTTTGTTATCCTCCCAGCCTCTTTGTAATCGTCAAATGATTTATTTGCCCACGGCCCCCCTGTGGGAAGAGAATCATCTTGTTCGCCAGGTACCTTGGGACATGAGTTCACGGTCGGAGGTGTGTCATGACCGATTTCTGGAAACGGTGCGAAGGGCAGGTGATCGCCCAGAAATATCCCCTGCAGCAATTCCTTGCCGAAACGCAGAATGCCTGGGTTTTCTTAACTTACGTAGGTAATGCTCCGGCGCAGAAAGCGGTCATCAAATTTGTTCCGGCGAATCCCATCACGGCGGGAAGGCAACTCTCCCGCTGGGCGCGCGCGTCCCGCCTCTCTCACACTGCCTTATTGCGCCTGCTGGATTCGGGCCGCTGCCAATTGCAGGATCGCGATCTTCTCTACGTTGTGCTGGAATTCGCGGATGAAGATCTTTCGCAACTCCTGCCGGTACGAGCGCTGACGCTCGATGAAACCAATGGAATGATCGCTCCGGTCCTTGAAGCTCTGGCCTATCTGCACACACAGGGTCTCGCACATGGGCACATCAAACCCGCGAATATCCACGCGATAGGAGACCAGGTCAAGCTCTCGATTGACACCGCAACCATCTTCGGCGAAAAGTTGCTCGGCGGTCGTGACTGGGATCCATACGATGCTCCAGAACTTACCACGTCTCCGGTTAACCGCGCCAGCGACGCTTGGTCTCTCGGCATCACACTGGTGGAAGCCTTAACGCAGCACACACCGCAGATGCTGCCAGGACAGCAGACCGACCCGGAACTCCCCGCGAACCTTCCCGAACCATTTTTGAAGATCGCGCGGAACACGTTGCAACGCGAACCAGGCTTGCGATGGGTCGCAGCCGACGTCGCCGCGCATCTGAAGCTCGGTCCACCGGTTGAACGGGAAACGCCATCGCCCGTCGCCGCCAACGCCGTGCCGAAGCTGTCTCCTTTGGAAGTTCCGCTTTCGCCGGAACGTGGGATACCGGTCGCCAAGCTTCCGGCAGCGCCTCCCAGACTGGCTCTGTTGCCGCGAAAGCCTACCGTGGTGCGCAGGAAAACTTTGGTTTTTCCCAATTACACCATCCCTGTGTTGGCGGGACTTCTTTTTGTTGTGGCCCTCCTTGTGCTTCCAAAATTCCTGCGGCACGCAGAAATCGCGGCCAAGTCAGACGCAAGCACCCCGGCATCTGCGCCTCCCAATGCAAATCCCGCGGAGCACTCGGCTAATCAAAATCTTTCTGCTCCTCCAGTGGCAAAAAGTTCCACAAGAGCCGCAGCGGAAAAAGCTCCACCCGTAACTCCCGCGCCCGCTAAGCTGCGTACGGAAGACGTCCCCGCCGCGAATACGGCGAAGTTAACAAGCGATTCGAACAGCCGTGGGGAAGTTCTCGATAAGATTCTGCCGGAGCCTCCCGGCAAGTCGCTCAACACGATCCACGGCGTAGTGCGGGTTGTTGTTCGCGTTCACGTGGATGCAGCCGGGAACGTTTCTCAAGCAGACCTGGAATCACCCGGTCCCAGCCGTTATTTTGCAGACATGGCGATCCAAGCCGCGCAGAAGTGGGTTTTCAGCTCGCCCGTACTGGATGGCAAGAGTGTGGCAAGCGATTGGCTGCTGCGATTCGACTATACCCAGTCAGGTGTTAGGGCGGTGTCCGAGCAAATCTCTCCGTAGTGGTCTGCTGAAAAGGTCAAACGTGAAGCGCGTCAGGCCGATGCGGCCGTCCGTTTGCGGTGGTAGCGCGCCAGCCCCAGCCACGAGAGCTGCAGAGCCCCATTGAAGAGGTAGTGATCCACTTCCTGGGGGGCAAGAGTCTCTCTTGCTTCCGCCGCGATCGCCTCAAGAAATGCCTCGCTCGACTGCGACTCGTCCAGCCCTTGGGAAAGAATGTTAGCAACCAGATCGCTCCAGCGGGCCAGGCGTTCGCGGTAGCTCGCGATGTGTCGCGCGGGATGATCACAGAATCCGAAGTGTGTCAGAAAGAGACGCTTGGGTTCGAGCGACGCAATAGCTTCAAGTGAACTATTCCAGAGTTCCAGGTTAATGTCCGGCGGAGGCGTCGCAGGCAATATGTACGGATTCCCCTCGATGCAAATCCCCGCGGTGTCGCCAGCATAAGCGACGCCATCAGAGTCGTCGAAATAGGCGACGTGATGCGATGCGTGGCCCGGAGTATAAAGAACATGCAAACTACGGGATCCTAGGGAAACTGTTTCACCGCCCTCCAGAATGCGTAGATTCTCCAGCGGTACGGCAACAAATTCTCCGTACAGACGTTCCATGGTGTTTCCGTAGAGTCGGCGGGCGCTATCCAGCAATCTCGAAGGATCAGCCATGTGCGGCGCGCCGCGCGAGTGCACATAAACCTGCAAATCGGGATTCTCCCGAACCAGCGACCCGGAAGCTCCCGCATGATCCAGGTGAATGTGGGTCAGCAGGAGCGCCTTGATATCCGCAACGCGCAAATCGTGAGCACGCAACTGTTCCCGGAGATTGGAAATTGTGGAAGAAGGGCCGGGATCCACCAGGGCGGCAGAATCGCCGCAACGCAATAAGGCCGAAGCAATGGAGCGCGCATGACCGGTCCAGCACAGATCAAGCGGAATAGTGGATGTCATAACTGCTTATAGTTTAACGCAAATCTGTCAACCGAATCGGCGCCCCGTGCATCATAACCTGTGCGCCCGCGCAAGCCAGAACACTTTTCGCGCCACGAGGAAATCCTTGCAGAATGATGAAGTTGTAGAATATGCTTTTGTGGCGCCAGCTTGTGTCTTTCCGCTTTGCTGTTACGAGTCGGTGAGCGTGATTTCCGCCCAAATGTGAAGAGACAAGCGAACGGCTGCGTGGTGTCCTGCTTCCTCCGTCTTGGATTGTTGACGGTTTAAAAGGTAAGCGCGCGGGCGTCAAGGGGTTCTCAGATTTGTATTCGGGGAGGAATATTATGCAGAAATGGTGTGCGATTGTGGCCATGGGCATTCTCTTTGCCTTGCCACTCTGTGCCCAGCAGAAGGATGCCAGCACAGCAAGTAAATCAACCAGAACTACGGACAATGCCGTTGCGACGCCCGCTAGCGATCGCGATTTCAGCATTGCTCCATCTTCGCCGAGCCTCTTTGCGATGCCAGCACCGGCAGCGGCCAAGCCCGCGGACATTTTTTCGGATTGGGCGAATAACGCGTGGAACCGTCACGCCTGGGGCCTGCTGACGCCCAAGTTTGAAATCGCCGGACTTTTCAGCTTCATCAACTTCGCTCCCGGCTCTGATATTCACAATTTCAACAATTACGGCGCGACCGGTTCTTTTGCTTACAACGCCAATAGGTGGTTCGGTCTGGTTGCGGAATTGGGTGGTTACCGCTTCAGCCGCGATATCCTTTATCTGCCTGCCGGTGCCACGCAAACCGTGCCGGCAACCATCAAGGGCAACCAGCAGACTTACCTTTTTGGCCCGCGCCTGAATTGGCGGCGCTTCAATTATTTCGTGCCCTTTGCGGAAATTTTGTTTGGCGGCGCTCACGGCAGCCCTGAAGTCACCGGTGACGCATCGCAGAGTTCGTTCGCCGTGGCGGCGGGCGGAGGCGTGGACGTGGTTCTTACCAAAAATGTCGCCTGGCGATTTGTGCAGGCCGATTACCTGATGACCAACTATTCCGGCTCGCAACTTGGCGCCAGCGCCCGGCAGAACAATTTCCGCATCGGCAGTGGCATCGTGATTCGTTGGGATTATCCGCCCGCTCCACCCAAGCCAAATCATCCTCCAGTGGCTGCCTGCTCGGCTGCAGCCCCTTCTGTTTATCAGGGTTCCACAGATTCCGTGGCGTTTCATGTGAACGCCAGCGACGCGGATAACGACCCCCTTACTTACAGCTACACGGCCACTGGCGGCACCGTCGACGGCACCGGCCCCGACGTGCGGTGGAATCCCTCCGGTCTCGCACTCGGCTCCTACACCATCAATGCCAAGGTTGACGACGGGCATGGTGGCACCGCTACTTGCTCCGCGGATGTCGCTGTCGCCAAGCGGCCGAACTCCCCGCCGACCATCTCCTGCTCGCCCGAACGCAACCCCATCATCGCCGGCGAACGCGTGGCTATCAATTCCAGCGCCTCCGATCCGGATGGCGATCCGATCACTTACAGCTACGCGGCAACGGGCGGCCAGATTTCGGGCAATACCGCCACCGCGCAGTTTGATTCCACCGGTTTGGCTGCCGGCAGTTACGCCATCACCTGCACTGCGGACGATGGACGTGGCGGCCGCACCGACGCCAAGACTTCCGTGGACGTTCAGGCTCCCGCTCCCCCGCCGCAGGCCAGCAAGGTGGGCGATTGCGGTTATACCAAGGTCGGCGCCGGTCGCTTTGACAATGCTTGCAAGCGCGTGGGCGACGACGTTGCCCTCCGCCTGAAGAATGAACCCAACTCCAAGTTGGTTATCGTTGGTTTCGCCGATCCCAAGGAACCCAAGCCCGATAAGCTGGCACTATCCCGCGCGGAGGGCGCCAAGAAATATCTCGGCGAGAAGGGCATTGACGCTTCGCGGATCAGCACCCGTACCGGCACGGCCAACGCCATGAAGGGTATGGAGAAGGACAACCGTCGCGTTGACTTCATCTTCGTGCCGGAAGGCGCAACCTACTAATAAACCATGCCTGCCACGAATGCTGCTCCGCTCGTGTCGGGATTTGCAATCAGTCCGCTGAACCGGGTTCCCCGAAGGTGACTTTGGCGAGCCCGGTTTCTATTAAGATGACGCTCATAGCAAAACTCGGAGATTCGACGGCACGATTCCTGCCGGGGAGCAGGGTCGCGCTTTTCCTGCTACTGGCCACCGCCACAAGCATAAACGCTCAGATCTGGCAGCGACTGGGCCCCGCCGGCGGAATGGTGGTCTCGCTCGATGGCACTGGCACCGGGCATTTATACCTTGGCACCGCTGATGGGCACATCTTCGCCAGTGAGGATGGAGCTCGCAACTGGGAACTGCGCGGCCGTGTCGGATCCCGCACAGACGCCGTGGTCTCCCGCCTGGTGAGCGATCCGCGCACACCGGATCGCCTTTACGCCTCCGTATGGTTTCAAGCTTCCGGCCAAGACGGCGGGATTTTTCGTAGCGAGAACGCCGGGCGATCGTGGAGCCTGCTCGGATTGCCAGACGAAGCCGTGCGCGCTTTGGAATTTGCTCCCGGGCAGCCCGATGTTCTCGTCGCGGGCACGCGCAGCGGGGTGTTTCGTTCTCGCGACGCCGGGAAAACCTGGGAGCGCATTTCTCCTGCAGGAGATGCTGAGTTGAAGAATGTCGATTCCATTGCCGTGGATCCTGGCGATGCCAACATAATCTATGCCGGAACATATCATCTCCCATGGAAGACCACGGATGGGGGGATCACCTGGAAATCCATTGCCGCCGGATTGATTGATGATTCAGACGTCATGAGCCTGCGCGTGGATGCCACGCGCCCCTCGCGCCTCTACTTAAGCGCTTGCTCGGGGATCTACCGAAGCGACAACCAGGGCTTGTTGTGGACCAAGCTTCAGGGGATTCCCTACACCGCCCGCAGAACACATCAGATTGTCCAAGACCCTCTCCATCCAGACAACTTGTATGCCGCGACGACCGAAGGGCTTTGGGTCACACGCGATGCCGGCGAGAACTGGAAGAGGACCACACCCAATGACTGGGTCGTGACGGACGTGGTGATTTTGCCTGCAAACGCAGGTGTCCCGGGAAGAGTCGTCCTGGGAACGGAAGGGCAGGGCATCCTTGTCAGCGAAGATGCGGGAGAAATCTTCATCGAAGCGAACGTTGGATTTCATCACCAGATCGTCAAGCAACTTGTGGGAGATACGTGGAACGATCCGCGCCACCTCCTTCTCGTCACAGAACAGGCTGGCGAACGGATTTGGGAAAGCCACGACGCGGGGCAGAATTGGGCCCCGGAGGTCCTTGCGGTAGAAGGCCCGGCGAAGGGCTCATCTCTATCTCTCGAAGCGCTGCATGCAGTCTACGCAAGCCCGTGGGGATGGCTGGCCCGGTTGAACAATGGTCAATTCTGGCGTTGGGACGAAACAAGAGGAAAGTGGAAGGAGTGGAAACTCACCCTTGTAGCAGGGCGAGCCAATCCCAAAAAAGGCAGCCGCGGGGGCAATCCGATCAGGGTGCCAGTCTCTCTGCGGACCGCTTCTGCCATGGCATTCTCGCGAGACACCCTCTTTCTTGCGGGCAATGATGCGGTGATCCGTTGCTCCCCAGGAGCGCCTTGCACATGCGTGAAAGACTTTGGGCATGCTGGCTTCGTGGATGCCATTTGGATATCCGACGACGGTCAAATCCTGGGAGTGGTGGCCGGTGGAAAGCTAGGGATTTCCGTGAATGCCGGAGTGGATGCCGATTGGCGCGACCTCCCCGCAGACGTTATCGAAGTAGGCTGGTTGGACGGAACCCTCAACGCCGGAAGGCTCACTCTCTTTCTGGGGACGCAGCAAGGACTCTTTGAATCCCTTGACGGCGGAATGAATTGGACGCGCAACCAAAGCGGCTTGCCCGCGGCCCCAATCGAAAAATGGCTAAGAGGAGACGGCTTTCTGATTGTGACCTTGCGGCAAGGCGGGATTTACCTTTCCCGAGACGAGGGCGCAACGTGGGCGAGGCTCGACGCGAACGCGGAAAGAGGCCGGGTTGCAGGCTTAGTCGCTATTGAGCCGGGAATCGTACTCGTCGGGTCGCAAAGCGAGGGAGTGCTCCAGTTGGAACTGCCACGAGCAAAGTAGTGGGCGCCTGCGAACAGGGGATAGGCAAAACGGTGCACATGCCGCCCTGCCGGACGGCTGAAATTGTTCCAATTTAGTACACCTCTCGGTCAGTCCTGTTTTGGCAATTAACCGATTGACAATACTATAAATTTGTCATAAAAGTGAGTTTACGGTGCTTGCCGTGCGCATGCGGGAAACGGTGCGGCGGCTCAGCGACGAGTGGGAAGCGCAGTCCAAAACCATAACTCGCGAAGTCGCCCAATCGGCGAATTAGACGTTCAATCAAATCACGGTGCCGCAGTAGGGGCCGAAAAAAATTGCAACACCCGCCGCCGGAATTCCTGTGGCTGGAATCCTAGCGCCGCCGTGTGAAACGTTCTAGGAACTACCCATAGTGTCTTCGGCCCGCGAGCCGCGCGATAAATCATCTCGGCGTGGCGGCAGGGCAGCGTAGTGTCCGCGGCATCGCAAATCAGGAAAACCGGAAAACTGCGGGAGGCCACGGCCAGTTCCGCGGAAACATTCGCGGCCGGAAAGCCCGCCAGCTTCTGCCCGTGATAGACCATCATCCACGCGCCCGGAGCGAAAATCGTTTTTCCCAGCAACGGATATTTTTGCAGCCCCGCATAGTCATACGAAGCTTCGCGCAAACTGGCAAAAGGCGCTTCCGCCACCACGGCCGCAATGCGCGCATCGGCCGCTGCGGATTGCAGCGCAATCCCGGCTCCCATGGATTCTCCCAGCGCAAAAATGTGCGCCGGGTGTTCCGTCGCCACCAGCGCGTCCACCATCGCCTTGCTATCGTTGCGTTCCAGCCATCCATACGTGGCCATGGGGCCTTCGCTTTCGCCATGCGCCCGCGCATCCATCATTGTGACGGAGTATCCTGCGCGCAAAAGTAATTCCGCCTGTCCCAGAGTACCCACCCGGTTATCCGCGACGCCGTGATAAACCAGCACCCACGCCCCATTGGGGTTCGCGGGACGCACTTTCCACCCGCGCATCAACGCCCCATCGGGAGCCCGCACGTCAAACTCTTCGCGGCGCGCATGAATTTCCGCGAAGGACGCATCGGCCTCCGCAACAAGGTCCGGTGTCAACGGCCGCCGCATCGGGTGCAAAAATGCCGGAGCCGCCAGCCATCCGGCCACCCCCGCAAACAAAGGTGGGAAAAGAAGCAAGATTACAAAGATGCGGAGAAGTCTCCGTCGCAGTCCCATATGAAGGTAGACGAAGAACAAATGGGGAAAGTTCGCAGCAACCGTGCCTTTTTCGTATCGCAGTTAAGTCAACGCTTCTTATCTGGGCGTAGGGGTCCAGCATTGCTGGACCCCATGTCCGCAAATTCTATCGACCAAAGCAACTCCGAAGCTTAACTCCGGAACAGCACATCTTCCCGCTGGAACATCTTTACCGCCAGGAAGATCGCCGCGCCTGCATATACGCAGGTCGACGCGAAAATCAAAATAATGGAATTCCAGTGGTAAGTTCCGGAAATGATCTCTTTGCACACCAGGCTGGTATTGAGCACGGGAATCAGCGCCAGCTTTGCATTGAGTTCTACCCCCGGCATGATGGAGGCCACGGCGGGAATAACCACCAGAAACGTCAACGGGGTCAAGTAACTCTGCGCCTCCTTATATGTTTTTGCAAAGAGCGAGATAGTCATCAAGGCCGCCGAAAACAATACCGCCAAGGGGAGCGCCATGAAAAAGACAGCCACAACTGAGATCGGCCCCAGGCTCAGATGCAGGCTTTGCCCGCCGGAGGATTGCATCAAGTGCGAATGGCCAAGAATCGCGAAGGAAGTCCCCATGGAAGTGACGGATAGAATTGCGGAAACGAGCGAAGCGGAAAAAACCAGTAGAAATTTGCCTATCACCAGGTCGAATCGCGAAACGGGGCTGGAGAGAATCGTCTCGATCGTGCCGCGCTCTTTTTCCCCGGCCGTCAGGTCCATGGCGGGATACATCGCGCCCGTCAGGCAAAGCAGGATCACCGCGTAACCGATAAACCCGCCGACGCTCGCTCCTCCGACCTTTTCTGGTGGCGCGACATTTTCCTGTTTGATTTCAAATGGCGTCAGCACGCTGGGAGCAAGATTCTTGGCCGCCAGTCGCTCCTTCACCACCGATTCGCGATAGTCCTTGATGGCATCCTGCAGGTGGTTTGCGCCAAACGATGACTTGATTTCCCCCTCATAGTAATAAACGTTCACCGTCGGCGCCGTTCCCTCTGCAAGGGCCACTTGAAAACCTTTCGGGATCTCCGCGGCTGCGCGGATCTCCTTGTTTGAAATCTGGTCTTTCCAGTTGCTGGCGTAGGGAACGACGGCGAGCTTATCTATCTTCTGCAATCGTTCCAGAAGTTGCGGTGAATCCTCGCCTCCAATAATCATGATCTTCGGGACTTCCTGCTCCGCTTTGCCGATCATCATCGTCGCCAGCGCCGTGATGCCCACCATCAAAATGGGGAAAGCCAGAAGAGGCACAAGGACCGTGGAAATCAGCGTGCGGCGATCCCGCAGCCACTCTCTCAGCTCTTTTCGATACACAACAGAAATGGCGGTGAAGTTCATGGCTCTATGCCTCCTCGTTTTTCAGGTACGGGCTCACGACCTTCACGAAGATTTCTTCCAGGTCTTGTTCATTGTGGCGAGCGCGGAGTTCAGCGAGAGAACCCTCCGTAAGCAGTTTGCCGTCCTGGATGATGCCAATCACGTCGCACAATTTCTCCACCTCGCTCATCACGTGCGTCGAGAAAATCACCGTCTTCCCGCGCTGGCGGCATTCCCGAATGAACTCAATGATGGTGCGCGCTGTCATAACATCGAGCCCCGCGGTCGGTTCGTCGAAAATCATCACTTGTGGATCGTGGATCAGCGTGCGCGCGATGGAAGTCTTTTGCTTCATGCCTGTTGACAACTTGTCGCAGCGCCGGTCGCGGAACGAGTTCATGTCCAGGCGGTCGAAAATATCGTCCAGACGCTTCTTCAGCGTGGCCTCATCCAGGCCGTTCAGCCGGCCGAAGTATTCCACAAACTCCTGCGAACTCAATCGCGGGTAAAGCGCTGTCGAGGTCGAAAGGAACCCCACATTCGCGCGCACCTTCTCCGGCGCTTCCACAACGTCGTGCCCGCAGACAATCGCGGTGCCATCGGTCGGCTCCAGAATCGTGGCCAGCATGCGCAGCGTAGTGGTTTTCCCCGCTCCGTTCGCGCCAAGTAGCCCGTAAATCTCTCCCGGCTTGCAGACAAAGCTCACGTTGTCCACGGCGCGTATTTCGCCGCGCTTCTTGTCCTTGAAGATTTTGACCAGACCTCGGGTCTCTATCATGGGAGGATCCTCACAATATTCATCGGGGTACAGGACAGACCGCGTTCATAACTTATTACGTCAGGTGACCAGGGAAAATTTCGCGGCTTTGGTTGAATCGCATTCCATAACCGTAACCTTAGGAAACCCAACGGGTTGCCTCTAGCCCTTGTGGCAGTTTGGGCAATGTTTAGCATCAAATTTATCGGGAGGTACCCGGAAAACATTGTTGCACTGTATGCATACCCGGTGGAGTACCTTAGATGGGGCAACGGTCTCTGTTTTGCCGGTCGCTGGAACGCCGGGCGTTTCGCTGGTGCTCATGGCTAGATTCTAGCACGGCATGGCCAGGCGGAATGATGCGGCATCCCGAAGTCCATCCCGGGCATCTGAGTCGGAATGACGGTTCAGCGACGGAAGTGTGGTGAAATCACCAACCGTCCTGATAGACTTTACCGCAGGGATAGACCGCCCAGGCAATCGGCCAGTAAGCCCCGCAAAAGATTCTAGTTGGAGCAAGCCAGAAGCACGCGAGGGCGGAGCTTGGACAAGTGCTTGCGGTATATGACGGATTGATTTCAGGAATTTATGGATAAGATTCTGCGAAACAGACTTCTTGTGTTTCTGCTGCTTGCCGGAATTGTCGCTTATTTTCTGGTCAGGGTCAGCGGGCGGCAGCCGGTGGCGAAGATTTCGGCCACCACGCCCGTGCGCCGCAACATCGTGGCCTCCATCAGCAGCAACGGAAAAGTGGAACCTATCGCGCCGGTTACCGTGCGTGCCCAGTTAAACACCTTTGTCACCAAGGTCCTTGTCCTAGAAGGGCAGAACGTCAAAAAAGGGCAGCTCCTGATCGAGTTGAACGTGAAGGATGCGGCCTCGCAGCTTGCCGCCGCTCGCGTTAAGCTCTTGCGTGCGGAAGATGACCTCCGTGTAGCCAACACTGGCGGGCGCACCGATGAAGCGGCCCGCATCAACGGAGACCTGGCCAAGACGCAAGCCGAGCTTGACCGCTTGCAGCGCGATCACGATTCCTTGACTCGGCTCATTTCCCAAGGCGCGGCCACTAAGGACGAGCTCGCCGCCAATGATCTCTCGCTCGAAAAAACGCGCTCGGACTTGAGCAAACTGCTCGCCGCAAAAAAAGAATTTGACCGCCAGGCTAATCTCGACAAATCTCGCTCCTCTCTTGCGGTTCAGCAGGCGCAAAGCGACGTCGCGGCCCTGGAAGACAAGGTCGCGCAAGGACGCATTCGTGCCTCCCTTGAAGGGACTCTCTACTCCATGCCCCTTCATCAGGGCGATTTCGTCAAGGTCGGCGACTTGCTCGCTGAAATGGCGGACCTGCACAAGGTACGCGTGCGGGCCTTCATCGACGAACCCGAAATGGGTGCCCTCGAACCGGATGAAGCCGTGAAAATCACCTGGGACGCCTTGCCCAATCGCGTGTGGCAGGGCAAGACGGAAATTATTCCCAAACAAGTGGTCCCCCGGGGCTCGCGCAGCGTCGGGGAACTCCTGTGCTCCGTGCAGAACGACAAACTGGAACTCTTGCCGAATACAAATGTGAACGTGCGCATCAATTCCAAGGAACGTACGCAAGTTTTGGTTGTCAAGCGCGCAGCGGTGGAGACGGAGAATTCTGGGCGTTACGTTTTTGTGGTGAAGGACAGCGTTGGGCAGTCTCGCCTGGAAAAACGCCCGATTCAGGTCGGCATCGCCGATGCTACAGACTACGAGGTCATCAGCGGTTTGCTCCAAGGCGATGTCGTTGCGCTCCCCGGCGATGTGGACTTCCATGACGGCATGAAAGTCAGGGTTGTGAACTTCGACACTTCGGAGGCGGAGGAAGCGAAGGATGCGAATCGGTAAGCCGCTTCTGGCGGGCGTAACCCTCGCTTTGCTGGCCTTGACGCCCGACGCACTAGCACAGGAAGCATCGCTGGCGGCAGGCAGAAACGCTTACGAAAACTCGGAGTTCACCACGGCAATCAGCATACTCAAGGCAGCTGCCACAAAAGATCCCGGCAATGGCGAGATCTATCTTCTCTTGACCAAAGCCTACCTGGGCGAGGAACAATTTGACGCTGCCATCGCCAGCGGCGAGAAGGCTGTAGCCATAAATCCGAAAAATTCTGAATGCCACAATTGGCTCGGGCAAGCCTTCGGTGAAAAAGCCGATCGCGCTTCCATGTTGGGCGGATTCTCCCTCGCCAGAAAAACACAAAAGGAATTTGAAATCGCCTTGCAACTCGATGAACACAACCTTGATGCCGCGCAGAATCTGATTGAATTCGACTGTGCCGCTCCCTCCATTGTTGGTGGAGGAGAAGACAAGGCTCGACCGCTGATTCAGAAATTGCTTGCGCTCGACGCTTCCCAAGGCCATTTTGCCGCCGGGAAGTGCCGGCTTCAGAAAAAGGACGTCACCGCTGCTGAAGCGGAATTCACGCGAGCGCTCGGAAGTAAGCCAAAGTCCGTGGAGCTCATTCAGGACATCGCCGCCTATTTTGCCAACCATGGCGCCCCCGAACGCGTCCTGGCCGCCGCCGAGGCTGCTCATGCGGCGGCGCCTGAAGACCCGCGCGTTCCTTTCTTCCGGGCCCTAGCTTGGATCCTGAAGGGAGAAAGACTGCCGGAATCGGAAAAGATTCTGCGGAATTTCATTGAAGCTGTTCCCCGGCGGCCGACCTATCCCAGCGTATCGTTCGCTCATTATTGGCTGGGCCAATTGTATGAAAAGCAAAAAAACACGGCCGCTGCCCGCGGTGAGTATGAAGCCGCGTTGAAGCTCAACGCAAAATATAAGAGAGCGCAGGAAGCGCTGAAACATCTGGGCAAGTCTTGAAGCGTAGCGATAACATTATCGGCGATGGCGCAACCAGACCAGACCAGACCAGACCACAAGTGACAGTACAACGAACGAAGGACTGAGGAACGGAATCGATTCATGCGCATAAGGGAATCCTTCACGTTGGCGGTCGACGCTTTGCGGGCCAACAAGGTCCGCGCCACTCTCACCTCGATTGGCGTCATCATCGGCAGCGCCTCAATCGTGCTTGTGGTCACTGTGGCCCTCACCAGCCGGAAATATGTCATTTCGCAAATTGAAGCCGTAGGCTCAAACCTGGTGTGGGCCGAATTGGTCAAGACCCCGGACAAGGCCCAGCCCTTAAGTTACGAACTCACCCTCGATGACATGGCCGACATGAAGGAGTCGATCCCCGAGATTGTGAAGGTTGCGGGAATCTCCGGCATTCCCATGGCCGTCGTAGTCCACGCAAAAACGCGGCCAGCCACGCTCATCGGTGTCACCGAGGGATACCAGTCCATCCGGCGCCTGGTCATCTTGCGCGGAAGATATTTCGACATCGGAGACATGGAAGCTCGCAGCAAAGTCTGCCTGATTACCAGGGAACTGGCCGAGCGCATTTTCGGTCTGGAAGATCCCGTCGGCCAGAACCTCCGCATGGGTGAATTGACGTTCACGATCATCGGTGTCTTCCGGGAACGCGTGCCCACCTATGGATTGTCGGAAATCGAGGAAGAATCGGTAATCATTCCTTTCACTTTGATCAAGTATTACACCGGCAGGGAAGTGGTCCGCACCATCTATGCCCAGGCATCGACGCCTGAAACGGTACAGATGGTACAGCGGCAGACCCTCAGGCTGCTCAAGAGCCGCCATCCTGCTCAGGCGGAATATATTATTCGGACGCTGAGCTCCATCCTGAGCGCCGCGCACACCATCTCCTTGGCATTGACCATCTTGCTGATCCTGGTCGCATTCATCGCACTGCTGATCAGTGGTGTTGGCATCATGAATATCATGCTAGTCACCGTAAAGGAACGCACACGGGAAATTGGCATTCGCAAAGCCGTTGGTGCCGCGCAAAAGGAAATCCTCTCGCAATTTTTGTTCGAGGCTTTTCTCATCAGTGGCGGCGGCGCGGTCATCGGCATCCTCATTGGCCTGCTGATCCCGGTCTTGGTGCAGCAACTTCTTCCGGGAAACTTGCGCGTGCCCGTTTCCGGATTTAGCGTCGTGGTTGCCTTTCTCGTTTCTTGCTCCACGGGAATATTTTTTGGCTGGCTCCCGGCGAAGCAGGCGGCGAACATGGAACCCGTCGAATCGTTACGGTACGAATAATCCGAGTTAAACGAAGTAGCAGATCTGTCGAACAATTTGGGAGGGACAATGACGACCTGGAAGCGATTTCTAAGTTGTGGCATAACAGCGCTGTTGGCGAGCGCCCCGGCTTTGCTGGCGCAGGATTCCGCGCCGCCAGCCAATGCGGCCTCACCCATTCTGCTCACACTCAAGCGCAGCCTGGAACTCGCGCTCCAAAACAGCAAGGATATCCAGCTCGCCAAAATCCAGGCACGTGTTGCCGACCAGTCCACAAATTTGACCAAGTCAGAGTTCAAGCCGAATCTCTTTGTCGGTTCCGGCGCGGGCTACACCTACGGCATCCCTGAAACTCCTGGCGGCCGCGCGCCCGCAATCTTCAATGTCACTTACAGCGAACAAGTATTCAATGAACCACTCCGCGGCCTCGCCAAGGAGCAGCAGGAGCAGGCCAAGGCCCAGCGCGTGCTCCTCGAACAAACGCGTAGCTCCGTGATGGCCCGCGTGGCCAGCGCTTATCTGGAACTTGTGAAGGTGCGCCATTCCATCGACCTTCTGCGCAAGGAGAAAGAGAGCGCCGAGAAAATTGTGGACATTACCCAGGAGCGGCAAGGGGAGGGTTTTGAATTGCCCGTCGAACTCACCAAGGCGCAGCTTACCCGTGCGCAGGTGGTGCAGCGCATCCTGCAACTCGAAGGGCGCCAGGATGAACTGGAAGTTTTCCTGCGCAACCAGCTCGGCCTCGCGCCGGAGCAGGCTCTCGAAGTCACCCCTGAGGAATTGCCGGGGGCAGCGGAACAACAAGGCGCCAATCTGATCGCCATGGCTTCGGGAAACAATCCCAGCCTAGCTTTTGCGGAATCAGACGTGCGCGCAAAGGAGTTC
Organism: Candidatus Acidiferrales bacterium; assembly: GCA_963780315.1. GTDB lineage: Bacteria > Acidobacteriota > Terriglobia > Acidiferrales > UBA7541 > Acidiferrum. The sequence goes on from CAWABP010000013.1 coordinate 111,472, forward strand.
CGGCTGACTGGAGAGAAGCGCGGGAATTTGCCCACGCTCGAATTGGTCTCTGTCTACAGTGTCCTGGCGAAATTCAACAATTACGCGACTTATTTCAACAAATTCCAGTACAACAACTTCAATGCGGGCGTGAATGTTCAACTGCCCATTTTCAGTGCAAGAACGCGCGCCAATGTTGCACTCGCTCAGGCCAATCTGGACGCCGCGAAAATGAATCTGGCCGGCACAAAAAATCAGGTCTCCGCTGAAGTCCGCCAGAAATCCCGCAAAGTCCAGGAAGCCGATGCGGCCAAAGAAGTGGCACGGCTGGAACTGCAACTCGCGCAGCAAAATGTCAGCGTCCTGCAATCGCAATTTGGCGAAGGCAAAATGAATCTTCGCGAAGTCGAACGCGCTCGGCTCGATGAGAACGAAAAGTGGATGGCCTATCTGGATGCCAATTTCCTGCGCCAACAGGCACAATTGGATCTTCTGCGCACCGCCGGCCAGCTCGACAAGGTCCTGCAGTAGCGCGCATACCTGAAGCTCCGAACCGCTGAACGAAGGAACGACCCAATGCTCGATACTCACTCGCTCAAAATCCTACAGGACGCCCTACAACAGCTTGATGCTGGCTTTGCGTCACTCCCTCCATTTGACGCCGCCTCCAGCGACACTCAAGAAATCACCGCAACCCTGGCAGCGGCAGCCGAGCGCCTCCATGACAACTACCCATACTTCCATCCTTTATACGCGGGGCAAATGCTTAAGCCCCCTCACCCCGTCGCCCGCCTGGCTTACGCGCTCGCTCTTTGGATCAACCCCAACAATCACGCATTGGATGGCGGCCGCGCCTCTTCCGCCATGGAAACGGAAGCCGTCGCGGAAATCGCCACAATGTTCGGATGGGATTCCCACCTGGGACATCTCTGCGGCGGCGGCACCATGGCCAACCTGGAAGCGCTTTGGGTGGCCGGACGACTCTCTCCCGGCAAGACCATTCTGGCCAGCGAGCAGGCTCATTACACGCACGCGCGCATTTCGGGCGTACTGCAATTGAATTGCGAAGCGGTCCCCTGCGATTCCCGCGGTCGCATGGATGTAACTGCGCTGCGCTCCCGCCTCTCGCGCGGCGACGTCGGAACAGTGGTCGGAACGATGGGTACGACCGCTACTGGCTCTGTTGACCCGCTGTCGGATATTGTTCGACTCCGCGAAAAGTACGGCTTCCGGATTCACGCCGACGCCGCGTATGGCGGTTATTTCCATTTGGCGAGCAACCTGGCGGAAGAGACCCGCCATCATTTTGACCAGATCTCCCAAGTCGATTCCATCGTCATCGATCCTCACAAGCACGGACTGCAACCCTATGGCTGCGGTTGCGTGCTATTTCGCGATCCGGCTATCGGGCGCCTCTACAAACACGACTCTCCTTACACTTACTTCAGCTCCACCGATCTTCACCTGGGCGAAATCAGCTTGGAATGCTCGCGTCCCGGCGCCGCGGCCGTGGCGGTTTGGGCCACTCAAAACTTGCTGCCACTTCAGAAGGGTGGCGAATTTGCACGCTCACTGGAGCGCTGCCGCGAGGCCGCCCTCAGGTTCCACCGGCGCCTCGCGAACGATGATCGCTTCCTGACTCCCTTTGCTCCTGAAATGGACATCGTTGTGTTTGCCCCGCGCGCGCCAACCTTGAGCGAAACTTCCATTCTCAGTCGAAACATCTTTGAAGCCGCGGCGCGAAGAAACTTGCACCTGGCGGTGGCAGACCTCCCTGCGGCCTTCTTCGGTGATCACTGGCCGGGCGCAAAGCAGAGCCATGCCAGCGTAACCTGCTTAAGATCCGTCCTGATGAAGCCGGAGCACCTCGACTGGCTCGACCGCATTTGGGACATTTTGGATGAAGCTACTCGGGAATGCCTGGCGCGATAACGTCTATCCTTGGCCCTAGCCTCTTGCAACTTCGCGAGAGTTCACCATCCGGCCCTTGCCTTCCCCGCAACTCCCACTTAATGCGCTATTTAGCTATTGGATGGCAGAATTGCCCTTCTCGCAAAAAGCCGTGTGACCATGCAACCAACTCAGTTAAACTATTATCTACAATTGAATAGGCTCGGGAAGCCGAGGCACGCCTGTAGCTCATAATCGCTCGTCCATTTGTTGCATCCAATGGAAAGCTGAGGGTGAAGAATGCCAGATGTCATGAAAACGGTGCTGTTAAACCCGCCAAGTTTCGAAAACTTCGATGGCGGAGCAGGCTCGCGTTGGCCCGCGACTCGCGAGATCGAGTCCTACTGGTACCCCGTTTGGTTGAGTTATCCTGCTGGCTTGATTCCCGGCAGCCGCTTGGTGGACGCTTCCCCGCACGGTATCGATTGGCGCCAAACCATCGAGCTCTGCAAGGATTACGAGTTCCTGGTTCTTTTCACTTCCACTGTCGGCTTCGCCAGCGACATCAAGCTCCTTCGCAAGATCAAGGAAGGCAATCCCTCTCTTAAGGTGGCCTTTGTTGGTCCTCATGGCCACATCAAGCCCGATGAAACTTTGAGTTCCAGTGAAGACATTGACTTTGTAGTCCGTGGTGAATTTGATCACGCCGTGGCGGACTATGCTCACGGCAAACCACTCGATCAGATTCTTGGCGCCAGTTACCGCAAGGATGGGCGCATCGTACACAATGCTCCGCAGCCCCAACTTCATACCGCGGAACTCGACGCGCTTCCGTTTGCCACAGATATTTACAAACGCGATCTGCAGATCGAACGCTACAACGTTCCCTTCCTTCTGCACCCTTACGTTTCCTTTTACACCACCCGCGGATGCCCGGCCCTGTGCACTTTCTGTATGTGGCCGCAGACCATCTCTGGCCACGCCTGGCGCACTCGTTCAACTGACAATGTCGTCCGCGAAGTGTCCCAGGCTCTCGAACATTTCCCCCAAATGAAAGAGATCTTCTTCGACGACGATACCTTCAACATCCGCAAAGACCGCGTCATGGAACTCAGCGCCAAGTTTAAGCCGCTGAAGTTCCAATGGTCCTCCACGGCTCGCGTGCACAGCGATTACGAAACTCTCAAGGCCATGGCGGATGGCGGTGCTCGTCTCTTCATCGTTGGCTTCGAATCTGGCGATGCGCAAATTCTCAAGAACATCAAGAAAGGCGCCACCCTGGAAATGGCGCGCAATTTTATGAAGAATTGCCGCAAGGTCGGCATCCGCGTCCACGGCGACTTCATCATCGGTCTTCCCGGCGAAACTAGGGAAACCATTCAGAAAACCATCGATTTTGCCAAAGAACTCGATTGCGAAACCATCCAGGTCTCTCTTGCCCACGCCATGCCCGGCACCGAACTTCACGAAACCATGGCCCAGCAGGGCTTCCTGCGCGTCGAGGCTCTAGCTGATCATGGCGGCCACCAACTTCCCCATATCGAGTATCCGCACTTGTCGAAGGCGGAGATGATGGCCGGCGTGAACCGCTTTTATGATGAGTATTACTTCCGCCCACGCGTCGCCTGGCGCATCGTTCGCGAGGCGCTATGGGATGGCAACGAGCGCAAGCGTCTGTACCACGAAGCCGTCGAGTTCCTCAAACTGCGCGCGGAGCGTCTCAAGTGGGCGCGTCGCGGGGGAGATTCCCCAGAGACCATCGTGCCAGTGCCCGGAGCTTCGACTGTCGGCGGAAACGACTAGATCCCAAAGAATGACCCACCAGCACAGGTTAAGGTATAAGACCCTGTTCACGGTCTTGATGATGGTCGTGTGCGCAAACATCGGCGATCTCATGTTGAAGCGCGGCATGAACCAAATCGGCGCCGTGCATGTCTCGCTCGCAGGCCTGAAGCAATCCCTCCTCGCCACCATGCAAAATGGAACGATCTGGCTGGGCATCCTCTTCTTGATTGGTTTTACCGTTTGCTATATGAGCGCTCTCAGTTGGGCAGACTACAGCTACGTGATGCCCGCCGGCGCTCTCGGTTACGCCACGCAAACGTTGCTCGCCATTCTGATTCTTCATGAAGCCGTCACATTTAAGCGCTGGCTCGGCGTTTTTATCATTTGCTTCGGCGTGATGCTGGTCGGGCAGACGAAACCAAACACGACGAACAGCCAGCAGGCCCCGTCATGATCAAAATTCTCTTGATGCTCGGAGTATTTATCTGCAGCAGCACCGGCGGCGAAATCGCTATGACCTATGGCATGAAGCGCATTGGCGAGATGGAAGGTTTCCATCCCCGGTCCGTCCTGCGGTTTCTGGGCCGGGCCATGAATTCGAGCTGGGTTTGGCTAGCTCTTCCCTTGCTGGCGGTTTCGTTTTACTCCCTTCTGATCCTGCTGTCCTGGGCGCCCGTAAGCCTCGTTATTCCGTCCTCCGCATTCAGCTATGTAGTCGGAACGTTCGGCGCGAAACATTTGCTGAAAGAAAAAGTCACGCCAAAGCGGTGGGTGGGCGTAGCACTCGTCTTCCTGGGCGTCATTCTGGTTCTAACGACCGGCTAGTCTGCTGGCAATCGCTGCCTCTCTCGCAAACTTCGCGCTGCCTTTGAACCGTTTGTGACATCGCGCGGCCCTGTGTAATACTGGCTTGCCAGCATTTGCTGTTCCGTGTCGGCTGGTGCCGGCACAACATTGTTACCCACTCTGCAAATCACGGCCTCGGCAGTTCCCACGGTGAAACAAAACTGCCTGAAGGCTGGATGGATACGGCGATCTTGACATGCAGGATCTCTTCCTGTTCTCAATTGCGTTTTGTTCCGCGGCAGGATTTGCTATCTTTCTGTCCCTGCAACGCGCTGCGCTCCCCAAACGCGTGCAGCGAACTCTCTTCGTCGTCCTCCTGCTAGTTGGTTCGGCTGCGCCCCCGCTTCTCTACGCAATCCTGCTGGTCGCTGGTTCTCTGCCACTCCCGCGCGTCACCCCATTTCATCCTGTGAACTTTTTGTTCTGGCTTATGTGGGGTCTTCTCGCGTGGACGGTTCTTCTCGTCTGTTGGCGCAAGGATCGGATCTTGCGCCGATGGTGGACAGTTCTCGATCTAATCGGTGTTGGCAGCTACCTTGCCTCCGGTCTCGCTTCCCTTGCTTTCCTGATTTCGGCCCACTACGTTTCCAGAGGTACTGCCATTGACCTGCTCTTGGCTTACCTCACCCTTGCCGCTTTCTTCCACCTGGTCCACGAAGTCCATCAGGCAAATGTGCTTCAAAGACCTGCGGGCCTCGCATTTGCGCAGGCCCTCGTCATTACGGGTATTGTTGGTTTGATTTTTCTACCGATGGACGTCCTTGCAGTCTCTTGCGCAATCGTTGGCGCCGCGCTCCTGACCATCAGACTCCGCGCCTTCTTCCGCGTAAGTGAAGAGCATCGAATCCTCGCAAAAGTATCTGTTCAAGGTGAACAGTTGCAACCTGAATATACTCCTCCCTCGCTCGAGTGTCCGGAACCAAAGCTCTGGTCGATGTACGATTCAATGGCCGCCGAGAAGGAAGTCCTGGACCTACTCTATGCCATTGTCCGCGCCCTCAAACCCAAACTCGCGGTGGAAACCGGCACCTTTTCCGGCTTGAGTTCCACTTACATCGCGCGTGCCATGCAGGAAAATGGACGTGGGCGCCTCATCACCTGCGAAATGGATCCTCTCGTCTGCGAGAGCGCTCGAAAGCGATTTCGCGACGAGCATCTGGACGCCATCATCGATTGCCGCCTCTGCTCCAGTTTCAACCTTGCTGTGGATGAACAAATCGATTTCTTCTATTCCGATAGCGACGTCAACATCCGCGAGCAGGAGGTGCGCAACTTCCTTTCGAAACTGAATCCCTTCGGCCTTATTCTCATGCACGATGCCAGTTCCCATTTCAAGGTCGTTCGGGAAGGAGCCCTCAGGCTGGAGAAGGAAGGTCTAATCTCAGTCGTCTTTGTGTCCACTCCGCGCGGTTTAGTGATTGCTCAGAAGCGCGAGGGGAGAAAATAATTTCCGCATGAGTGTGACTCTCAAAACTTGGTTCCTCAGTTTCTTCGTCATCGTTTTCGGCGTGGGCGGAAACGCTCTATTGAGCAAAGGTGTAACTCTCCAGGGGCCCCACGCCAGCCTCATCTCGCTGTTAACCAGCCCCCTGGTAGTTTTCGGCATTCTTACGCTGATGGCCTGGATGGTTTTTCGCATGGCTCTTCTGAGCATCAGCCCTATGAGCGCCATGCTGCCTCTGGTAGCCGGTGCAGGCTATGTGCTCATCACTCTGGTCGGCCACTTCATTTTGGGAGAACAGGTTAGCGCCGCGCGTTACGTGGGTGTCGCGTTCATCACTCTGGGAGTTGTTTTAATCGCTTCCAGCACCGTGAAAAGGGACCTAGGCAGCGTGCACCGATGAAGTGGCTCCTCATTGGCATCATCGTTTTCTGCACCGTTGCAAGCGATTTGCTGCAAAGCTTTGAAATGAAGCGCTCCGGAAGCGGCGGTGACGTTGCGCGCTCGTTTCGAGTTCTGGCCCGCCCCTTGCTCCTGCTCTCTATCGTATTTCTTGCGGTATCTTTTTTTGCGTTTTTGAAGGTATTGGCCATCGCGCCCGTAAGCTTCGTGGTTCCCGTCACCGCCAGCAGCTACGTTTTTGATGCCGCGTTCGCAAGAATACTTTTGCGCGAACACGTCGGCACAAAACGCTGGGCTGGAATCCTGCTCCTCATTGTCGGCATCGTTATCGTTTCGCTCTATTAGCGAGCGGCGCTTCTCCGTTCAGGATGCCGCATGAATTCCTAGGGTCCATCGCTTCGGTTGGACAGCACAAACTTCCCGCCTGCTTTGGCAATTTGATAGGCGGGCGCAATGCTAGCCAGCGACGCCTGTTTCCTATCGTCCGCCGTCACAATGTACACCCGGCTCGCACCGCTCCAGAGCTTTGCGAATGCAGCGTCATCCAAGAAAATTGGCGGCGCGTCCGGATAAAGGGAACCAAACCACAAACCATTCACGCGGCCATTCAAAATCAACATCTGTTTTTCAGTATAAAAGTTCACTGATGAAGCGTAGGAGTACTCGTGGTCGCACGCGATTTGCTCGCCTGGTTTGTATCGCTTCTGGATCTCGGCCGCCAGTGGTTGTGAGCCCAGCACCGGGTAGAACACGCAAAGGGACACATGCACGCACTCGATAAATGCAATCAGCATGAACACCAGCACCCAGTTCGCGGCTAAGGTTTGGCCGCGCCGCCGCAGCACCCAGTTCAATCCCGTGCCGAAAAGAAAAGCCAGGCACGTGCCGATCAACGGCCCGCGGAACATACCCATTGCGCTCCCCGTCAAATCTAGAAAATGGCCGAGCGAAAGTTTGTAAGCGTCCGTATTTGTCGAGAGGAGATCAGCCAGTTCAGCGCCCGGCCGCGGCGCATGCGAAATCACCGCAAGCGCGCCCGTCACCCCTGCGATCAGCAGTCCAAAAACAAACAACGCGGTGGCAGAGATGCGTCCCGCACGCGCAATTCGCGACCCAATGGGCGCCTCCAACTCGCGCGCCATCCAAACCCCTACAATCAGGTACAAGGCCGGAAGCGCCGGGGCCAAATAATATTCCTGACGCGTGGAAAAACTGAAGAACAGCAGGATCACCGCCGCCCAACAAAAGAGCAGCAGTAGCACCGCCTCTTGCGACTCGCGAACCCCGGAAATCTTCATCAGTCGGAAACGCACTTGCGCCAGCCCCTGCGGCAGAAAAAAACTCCACGGCAAGAGCCAGATCAGAAGCAATCCATAAAACAAGACTAGCGGGACTGTGGCGTAATCCATCGGGATACGCTTGCCGAGATATCGCAGGAATTGCTCGTTTACGAAGTAGAACCATAAAAAACCCTTGGCTTCTCCAGCAGCAGGATTCGCAATCGCCGCAAGAATGTGCCAGGGCGCCGCGATCACCAGAAATACAGCAGTGCTTGAGAAGAGCCGCATCTTGAAAATGTGGTGCAGGTCGCCAACCAGCAACAGGAAAACAAACACGATCGCGCAGGGAAACACGATTCCAATCAAGCCTTTTGTCAATACGTTCAACGCAATGGCCGCTGCAAACCCCCAGCATGACCACGCGGAAGGTTTCCCGGATCGCCAGCCTTCCAGAAAACAGTACAGGCTCAACCCAATCCAAAGCCCCACAATCATGTCGGGAATCAGAATGCGCGTGAACTCATACGGCCCGCACGAAGTCAGCAGCGCTATCCCTACCCAAAAGCCCGCCATCGATGTCAGGAAGCGCCGCCCAAATTGATAAACAAAAATCGCCAGCAGCAATATGCCCAGGTGCAACCACAGCCGCACCGCCCAGTCCGACACACCAAACAGTTTGATTCCCAATGCCATGCCCCAATAGGGAAGCGGCGCCTTCAAAAAATAGCGAATGCCATCTTGATAAAACGTCACCCAGTCATGACGAACCAGGATTTCGCGGCCTGCTTCCGCGTGCGCTGCGTCGGCGTCATCCATCAGGGGCGGCCGAAAAAGTCCCGGGCCGTACACCGCCAGCCACAACACCACAAAGATGCCCACCGAAGCGAGAAACTTTTCGTGGATCAACGAAATCTTCATGCGTAAACGCAACCTTCGCCAAAGCGCACGGCACGGCGCATGGTGACCGTCTGTTGCCCCTCCAACCTTGTCATCGAATTATCGACTCCCGGCGGCGATCGCTGCGTTTCGCGGCGGCCGTTGGTAGTGCACCACAATCGTCGGGGATAGCAGAGAGAATTTGCTCTTCAGCGTTCTCCGGTAAATCAGGTAAGGAAAGAATCCGTACAGCTCGCTTGTAGGCAGGAGCCTTCGCAAATCCTCGTAGCTGAAAAACTGTTTGTGATCTGCGTTTTGTAATTCCGCCGGCGCTTTCCCAAACAGCCGGAACATCCGAAACACCCAAAAATAGCTGTTGGGAGTGGACAGCAGCAACTGTCCCCCGGGTTTCAGCACGCGGTTGATTTCCGCCAACGTGACCGGCGGATTCACGATGTGCTCCAGCACTTCCGTGCACCACACCAAGTCAAACGATTCGTCCGCGAAGGGCAGTGGTTCGTTTGCGTCCACGCGCAGCACCCTTTCGTTTTGCGGTTCCAGGTCCACGGAAACCACTTCATATCCCTTTTCCTTAAGCTTCTCCGCCCAGAATTGTTCGCGGCACCCCAGGTCCAGCGCGCGCTTCCCATGGCCATCCTCCAGCAGGCTCAGCAGGATAAGCTTTCCCTTGGTAGTGTGGCGGACTTCATACTGTCCGAAGTCCACGGGAATTTTCTTGGCAAGTCCTACCAGCTGGCGAAACAAGAGCGGCTCCCTTTCAGCAATCGTCTTTCGTGTGGGGGTTAACGCGAATCTGCAATCGAAATTATTGCACAAGCGCGGAAATCATGCTCATTTTTGTCCCCGCGAAAACTCTAGAGCAGGACGCAGCTTCGGTAGCATAATAGGGCCAACCCGCAAATGAACACCTACTTTGAAGCCTTGCGCGTGGCAATTCTGCTCCTGGCCCTGGCGCCATTCGGGTATTACTTTGTTGCAGCCGTCGCCGCTCTTCGCTTCTTCACGCGCGAACGCGCCAAGAAATTGTCTGATTTTACGCCGCCCGTCAGCATCCTGAAGCCCGTCCACGGCGTGGATTTTGCCACCTTTGAAAATTTCGCCAGTTTTTGCGCGCAAGATTACCCAACCTACGAAATTCTTTTTTGCGTCAATGAACTCTCCGATCCCGCTGTCGCCGTCATTCAGGAAATCATGGCGGACTTTCCTGATCGTCCCATCCGGATTCTCTTCGGTGCCGCGCAACTCGGTTCCAACCGCAAGGTCAACAACCTCGCCCTGTTGGCTCGCGAAGCCCGCTACGAAATCCTCGCGCAGAGCGACGGCGATGTGCGCGTCTCCCCGAATTACCTCCGCGAAGTTGTCGCCCCTTTTCGAGATCCCTCCGTTGGCGTGATAAGTTGCCTCTACCGCGGAATCGCGCAGGAAAATATCTGGGCGCAGATTGAAGCCGTTGGCGCCGCCAGCGATTTCATGGCTGGCGCTCTTGTCGCCGCTTGGACGGAAGGTGTCACCTTTGCTCTGGGCGCTTCCGTTGCGATAACGAAAACCTGGCTCGCAAAAATCGGGGGATACGCAGCGCTGGCGAATCTCCTCGCCGACGATTATGAAATCGGCAATCGCATCCACAAAGCTGGTGGTAGAGTGTTGCTCTCGCGCGAAGCCGTCTCAACAATATACCCGGCGCAATCTCCGCTTAGCTTCTGGGAGCATCAAGTCCGTTGGGCGCGCACGATTCGCCTCGTTCGTCCCGTGTCATTCCTGGGTTTGTTCTTTACGCAAGGCTTGCCGCTCGCGCTCCTCGCCGCTGCTGTTGCTCCCGCGGCCTGGATCGCTGCAGCCTACATCGCCGCATATCTTGCTCTGCGCTTGACGATTGCCTGGGTTGTTGGTGTCTGGGGCCTGCAAGACGCCGTGCTTCGCCGCAAGCTCTGGCTCGTCCCCGTTCGCGATCTGCTCTATTTCGCAGTCTGGCTGGCCGCATTCACTTCCAACCGCATCAAGTGGGGTGACCTCGAGTTCGAGCTGCGCCACGGCCAAATGTTCGAGCCGCATTCCCCCGCCAAAAAATAAACCCGGGAACGCCAGGCTAGCGAACGACACTTTTGCCGCAATGAGCTTTTTGCGCGCGTCCTTGCTACTCTCGCGCCGCCCTCAAATCTTGAAAAAAATCTTCTTCCGGTAAAGCACCCACATCACCACCCAGCACACCAGCACGAAACAAATCGAATACACCAGCGAGCTAAACTCCGGGCTGCCGAGCGGCTCAAACACCGTAGTGTAGACGCGGTCCTGAAGGCTCCTGGCTGGCGGATAGCTGCCGGACCATTTCACTACGCCAAGCAATATCGCAAGCACCTCAGCAAACACGTACGCGGCAATCGCGTTCATCCCAAAAACGGTGGCCGGCTTGGTCGGAATCCACCGCGCCTTACGCACGTCCAGCAGCCAGTAGCACAATCCAAACACGATCAGCGCGAGCCCCGTCGTCAGCAATACAAACGAACTGGTCCACAGTTTCTTGTTGATCGGAAACCAGATGTTCCACGTTTCCGCCAGAAAAAATCCCGCCGCTCCGCAGACCAGCATGCCCAGCACTTTTTTGCCGCTCGTCCGCGCCGACCGCAGCCATTCGCCCGTGAACACGCCGAACAGCACCGAAGCGATCGCCGGAATCGTACTGATAATGCCCTCCGGGTCGCGCGTCCCTTCATACAAATGCCCGGAAAATAGCAGCCGGTCCAACCACGCCGTCAGGTTGCGGTCCGGGTCCAGCAACGGTATTTCATGTGTAGGCGTGCCGAATCCCGGCACTGGCACAAACCGCATCAGCACCCAGTAACCCACCAGGCAAGCAAAAATCACCGTCGCGCGTCCCCATGGCTTCGTCCAAAAATAAATCATTGAGGCAAACAGGTAGCACAGTCCGATCCGCTGCAACACGCCTTCAAACCGTAGCGTATGCAAATTGTAGCGGTTCGGAAATCCGTTGATGAAGATCCCCAGCAAGATCAGGATCAACGCTCGCCGCACCACGTGCTTCATCAATTCTCCACGCGATTGCCCCCGCGCCAGCCGCGAGGAAAACGAATACACCAGCGAAACCCCCGTAATAAGTAGGAAAAAGGGGAATACTAAATCCGTCGGCGTCCACCCGTTCCATCGCGCGTGGCTCAGCGGCCAGTAATGAGTGTCGCTACCGGGATTGTTCACCAGGATCATCAGGGCAATCGTCAGCCCCCGGAAAAAATCCAGCGAAAGCAATCGCTCGCTCGTGGCATTGCTGTTGAATTCCTGCTGTTTCATCAAAACGGTTTTTGCTTCAGCTGCAGCCTGGAACTCCGTCTGGGTAGGTGTCATCGCATTCCTGTTTCAGTGGGATGGAAGCTCGCGTCATCATGTCACGCTTCAACCCCATCCGCCAAGGCCTGGCTGCATGGCGGAGATAGCACGGCGCGCCACGCGTTTAGTGTGTCCTCAGCATATCTCTTCCGGGCGCCCGCCCGATGTTTTCTTAGAGTTAATGCCTAATGTCACCGCATCCCGCCAAGATTGGCAGTACAATCCACTCACAGAAGATGCCTGCCCGCTATACGGAGGACTAGATGAGACTTCATCGAGGGTGTGTTAGCAGAATAGTTGTTGTCTTGGCCTTGGGTTCTTTGTTGTTGAGTCGAGTGGAAGCCCAGCAGCAGAAAATCGACAAGATAACCGCCGAACGGGTGCAGCAGATGCTCAGAAACGCCCATGACGAGGTCAAGAAGAATTACTATGACACGAAGTTTCACGCAATCGACTGGGATGCCAAATACCACGAGTTCGACGAGAAACTGAAGCAGATTGCGACGCTCGGTCAGGGTTTCTCGATGGTAGCCGGTCTGATGATGACGCTGAATGATTCGCACACTTTCTTTCTGCCGCCCCCTAGGCCAGTGCGCGTTGACTACGGCTTCCGTTTGCAAATGGTAGGTGACCGGGCATTCATTGCCCGGGTACGGCCCGGAACGGATGCCGAATCGAAGGTACATCCCGGGGACGAGGTAATTGCGTACAACAGTTTCCTTGTCAACCGGGATTCCCTGTGGAAGATGAATTACTACTACAACCGTCTATCGCCGCTGCCAGGGTCGGTTCTGGTATTGAAAGATCCAGCCGGACAGCAGCGTGAAGTGAAGGTCGAAGCGAAAGTAAAGCAGTTGAAAAGAGTTTTGGATCTGACTCAGGGAACTGACTTATTGCAGTTGGTCCGCGAGGCCGAAAATGCGGATCACCAGGTCAGGCAGAGATACGTTGAGATAGGCGAGGTTATGATATGGAAAATGCCGGAATTTGTTTTGAATGACACGGAAGTCGCCCATATGTTCGGCATTGTCCGCAAGCATAATGCGCTGGTGCTGGATCTGCGGGGCAATCCAGGCGGCGCAGTGGAAACTCTGGAACGGATGCTAGGTAGTGTGTTTGACCACGACGTGAAGATTGCCGATCGAATTGGTCGTAAGGAACTGAAGCCTCAAACGGCAAAGACGCACGGCAAGGACAGTTTCGACGGAAAACTTGTTGTGCTAATTGACAGTGACTCAGCGTCCGCGTCGGAACTCTTTGCGCGCACGGTTCAACTGGAAAAGAGGGGAACGGTGATTGGTGACCGCAGTTCGGGCAGTGTGATGGAGGCAAAGAGGTATTCCGAGGCCGAGGGTGCGGACACAAAGATTTTCTACTCTTTTTCCGTGACCGACGCGGATCTAATCATGAAGGATGGGAAATCTCTCGAACATGTGGGAGTCGTTCCGGATGAGGTGGTTCTCCCCACGGCGCGTGACTTGGCTGAAGCGAAAGATCCGGCGCTTGTTCGCGCGGCAGAGTTGGCAGGAGTGCATCTCGATCCTGCCCAAGCAGGAAAGATGTTTCCGATCGAGTGGTTGCCAATGGGAGAGTAGCAGCGCGTGGCCGAGAGGTGGACCTTGAGCACCCCACCCTTTGCATTTCGCTTATAAAGCGTGCGGTTTTTGACGATTCCTCATCTATTAGCTGAAAGGCAAGATCGATAGGGGAGTGGAAACCTCTCTCTTTCTTCTCCATTTGAGCGTACAGCCTTCAACTCTCGACCCCCTCCTCCTTTCGCTTTTCCCTAAACTGGAAACTAAAAACCGAAACCTGAAAACCGGGAACTTAGAACTGCGCCTCGTCGCCCACCTTGAATCCCCCAACCTTTGACGCCATGATGCAAGTGCTCCTGTGGATCCGTTTGCGAATACCCCAACCGCGCTAGCCACGGGCTAGATTCAGAAAACACAGAGACAAGGAAAAAACCGAAGGAAAGACTAGCAGCGCAGATCAAACACAAAAAGCCTCTCACGCGCCCCATAAACCCACTGTGCGAGACGTTTCTTCACAGCTTCCTTTGTCTTCAAAGGTTGCGGGTTGAGAGCGAATCTAGTCCACACTCCTAGCTCTCGCGATACCGATTCGCGGCCCGTTTACGCCATCGCAATTCCGTTTCGTTTTTTCTTTGCCACTGCGCCCCGCCAACCCACTCCACAATCAACACTTTCAAATCTGTATAAAAACAAGCCACTTCATCTACCTTTAAAACCAATACTTTCAAGAAACAGGGGGGGCGGTAAACGCAGCCAAAGGCAAGAGCGGCCCGCCTCAGAAGGACGGACCTTACAAGGTCAAGACGAAACCCAGGAACATAGTCTCTTCGATGCTCAGGGCAACCCCTTCGTGACTCAGGGTAAACAGAAGTGAGTCTGCCACAAGCCACAGCACTGACGCGTAGTCCTGCTAACCCAAAGCTGAGAACAACATACACCCACCTCGCGATTTATTTTGTCGCAAAAAGCACTGGACATCCGTTATCGCGTTTGAGAGGATCAGTGTGGATTACTCGATGCGGAGGCCCCACATTGAAACGAAATGCAGAAGGCGTACCGAAGTTCTTATCCGGACGGGAATTCAGCCATCAAGAGATTCAGGAGATTCAAGAGACGGTGCGGGTGTACTGGCGGCTGAGTCGGAAAGAGCTGGTACAGACCATCTGCGAACACCTGGATTGGGTTACCCCGGCAGGACGCAACAAGCTGGCTTCCTGCGCGAAGGCTTTGCAGCAACTGGAGGCGCTGGGTTTAGTGAAATTGCCAAAGCTGTGCGCCAGTAATCAGCACATGGGGGGGCGCACGATCGTGGTGGGAGCGGGCAGCGCAGCGGAGGAGGAGATTGCCGGAACCGTGCAAGAGGTGGGCCCGGTGGAAGTGCAACCGGTAGGCGGGAAGGAAGCGAACCAGCTGTGGAACGAGTACGTGCAACGTTACCATCCGCTGGGGTACAAGCGCCCGTTTGGAGCGCATCAGCGGTATTTTCTGGTGGGCCGGGAGGGGCGTCGCTTGGGCTGTTTGCTGTTTGCTTCCTCGGCGTGGGCGCTGCGGGAGCGAGACGCGTGGATCGGATGGACGGAACGCGATCGCCAGCAAAGATTGAACTGGGTGGTGGCGAATACGCGTTTCTTAATTTTTCCCTGGGTGCGGGTCAAAAATCTAGCGAGCAAGGTGTTGTCGCTGGCGGCGCAGCGGATACGGAAAGACTGGGAGGAACGCTACGGCTACGGGCCGGTGTTGCTGGAAACGTTCGTGGAGCTGGCCCGCTACCGGGGGACGTGCTATCAAGCAGCCAACTGGATTCGCTTGGGGGAGACGCGTGGGCGAGGACGGATGGATCGTCACACACGCTACCTATCGACTCCCCGGGCGATCTACGTATATCCGCTGGTGCCGGAGTTTCGTGCATTTCTGCAAGGGACGAGCGAAGAAGGCCAGGGGCAGCGATGAGCTGCCGGGGCCGCAGAGAAGAACGGAGACAAGAGAGACAGGACCGGAGACGAGCGGCGAAAGAACTGCGCAAGCGTCAGGTCGCCGAGGGTCTCGAGAGTTCGCCGAGGGGCACGATCGGGAACGGAACGAGTCCCTGGAAGACGGTGAGGGAGGAACAGCAGGCGCGGCAGGAAGCGGTGGAGGAACAGCTCCAAGCGTATCGTTCGGCCCTGCCCACGTTGTTGAAGCGGTTGGGGAAGATCCGCGACCCGCGGAATCCGAAAACGATCCGACACAAATCGACGGTGTTGCTGTTGTACGGGATACTCCTGTTTGTATTCCAGATGGCCTCGCGACGAGAAGCCAACCGACAGATGACTCTGCCGCAGTTCCAGGAGAACCTGCGACGGCTGTTTCCGGAGCTGGAAAGTGTAGCGCATCAGGACACGCTGAACCGGCTGCTGGCGGGGATCGAGGTAAACGAGATCGAGGGAGCCCTGGTCGAACTGATCCAGCGGTTCATCCGCAAGAAGAAATTCTTGCGCTACCTGGTGGGGAACTGTTATCCGGTGGCGATCGATGGAACGCAGAAGATGGTGCGGAACAGGCTGTGGACCGAGCAATGCTTGGAGCGAGACCTACAGCGCAAGCAGAAAGACGGGAGCCTAGCCAGTGAGACGCAATACTACGTCTATGTTTTGGAGGCCAACCTGGCCTTCGCGAATGGCATAACCATTCCGCTGTTGAGCGAGTTTCTGACCTACGAAGAGTACGACCAGGAGAGGGATAAACAAGACTGCGAACTAAAAGCTTTTCGCCGGCTGGCGCAGCGGATGAAAGAGTATTTTCCGCGTCTGCCGATCCTGGTTTTGTTGGACGGGCTGTATGCCAACGGCCCGGTCGTGGAACTGTGCCGGCGCTACCATTGGCAGTTCATGATCGTACTGCAGGACGACTCGCTGCCGTCGGTATGGGAAGAGGTCCGCGGGCTCGGACAACTGCAGCGCAACCAGCATTGGGAACAGCACTGGGGGGACCGCAAGCAACGTTTCCGATGGGTGAACGACATCGAGTATCGCTACGGGGAGAGAGAACGGAGGCGGCAAACTCTGCATGTGGTGATCTGCGAAGAAACCTGGGAAGAACTGGCCCCGGATTCGCTGAAGCTGGTGCAGAAAGCCTCGCGTCATGCTTGGATCTCCAGCGAACCGCTGAGACGGGAGAACGTCCATGAGCGATGCAACCTGGGCGCGCGGCATCGTTGGGGAATCGAGAGCAACTTTTTGGTGGAGAAGTGTCAAGGCTATCAGTACGAGCATTGCTTTTCGCAGGACTGGAAGGCCATGAAGGGTTACCACTTCCTAATGCGACTGGGACATCTGCTGAACACCCTGGCGCAAAACACGACACGTCTGGCTCGGCTCGTGCGTAGTCGGGGGCGGCGTGGTCTGATTCAGTTTCTGAGAGAGACGTGCACGGGGCCTTGGCTAGACACTACAAGAATCCAACTGCTTCTCGCCTCTCCCTGCCAGCTTCGTTTGGAATGAACAAACCCTGAAAAAGGACAATTCCAAGCTTCCTCGCACGATCGACACGGCGGGGTGTCGCTCTTCACACAAGGACGGCTCAACAATCAACAAGGAACAGGCGAAATGTAACAGGAAAGAACGCCTGAATGGCATAAGTCGCCGCCACACATCTTTGCTTTGCCCCTGCTGGACCGCCCTGGCGACCGTGCGGCCGGGGCATGCGGCATCACTGCACAAGCCACGCCGGGCTTGGCAAGAGGTGTTGGGGCTTGTTACAGTTTCAAGAACCCACCCGCAGATGCGCCAATCGTGGTATTTATTCAAATGAGGCCAAGCCGCATGACGGACGAGACACGGGCTGTACGCACAGTAGAAACCGGAGAACACAAGGACCGCGTGCTGATTGTCGAGGACGAGGACAACGCGCGGAAGGGCTACGAGCAGTTGCTGCAGAGGTGGGGTTACGAAGTGCTCGGTGTGGCGAGCGCGGAAGAGGCGCTGGCGAAATTCTCCAATTTTCAGCCGGACACGGTGATTGCCGATGTGGAATTGCCTGGCATGAATGGGTTGGACTTGTTGAAGCAATTGGGCGACGAGCTGAGAGACGTACCTTCGATCATCATTACCGGTAAGGGAAGCGAAGAGCGCGCCGTGGCGGCGATCGAATCTGGCGCGTTCTGGTACATCGAAAAGCCATTGAAAGGGCCGGTGCTGCGGGCGTTGCTGGACCGCGCGTTGAGCAAGGCGCGCGACGCGCAAAACCTGCTGCTGTTGCAACGGCAATTGCGCGAAGCGGGGCGCCTTGGAGAATTGGTAGGTGGCACGAAGCCGATGCAGGACGTGATGCGAGTGATTGAGATGGCGGCGCCGAGTTCGGCTTCCGTTCTGATCACGGGCGAGACAGGATCGGGAAAAGAAGTGGTAGCGAGAACGATTCACAAGCTTTCGCCGCGAGCCGGCGGCCCGTTTGTGGCCATCAACTGTTCTGCGATTCCCGAAACGTTAATGGAGAGCGAGATTTTTGGGCACGAGCGTGGCGCGTTCACGGGCGCGGCGGAACGGCGGATTGGCTGCTTCGAATTGGCCGACGGCGGAACACTGCTGCTCGACGAAATCGGCGAGATGCCTGCGCCCACTCAAGCGAAGCTGCTGCGCGTTTTGGAAGATCGCAAAGTGCGGCGCCTGGGCAGCAAAGTCGAAACGCCGGTGGACGTGCGCGTGCTCGCGGCGACGAACAAAGATCCGGAACTAGCGGTGGCGAACGGACAGTTGCGCCAGGATTTGTATTTCCGTCTGAATGTGTTTCACATCCACTTGCCGCCCCTGCGCGAGCACAAGGAAGATATACCGCTGCTGACGGAGCACATGCTGCGCGACATCAATGCCAAGCACGGGAAAAGCGTGCGGGGGATCGGGGCGGAAGTGCTGGACATTTTCATGAGTCACACGTGGCCGGGAAACATCCGTGAATTGCGTAACATCCTCGAGCGCGCTGCCATCATGAGCGAAAAAGATTTGATTTCGCGGGCGAGCCTGCCGGGAGAGTTTGGTCGCGTGGCGGCGAAAAGCCCCAGCGATCTTTCCATTATAAAATTCCCGATCGGGACGACGGTAGATGCCATGGAGAAAGAACTGATTTTGCAAACGCTGGCGGCCACGGGAAACAACAAGACTCGCGCGGCGGAGTTGCTTGGGGTGAGTTTGAAAACGCTACACAACAAGCTGAAAGAATACGGCAGCGAACGCGCGGAGACGGAGGCGTAAGCAGTGATGCAGCTTGGGCTGCGCGCCAAATTGACGCTGGTGATGACAGGGCTGGTGCTGCTGTCAACGCTGGTATTATCTCTGGTTTTCCTCCAATTGCTGACGCAGCAGGTGCTGCAAGACACGGACAAACGTGCGAACGATCTGGCGCACGAAATATTTGTGACGTCGAAACGCGCGATTGACGATGCCAAGGCACAAGGGGTGCTGCCGGCTTCCAGCGATCCGCAGGAAACGCATGATTATGTCCAGCGGGCGTTTGAGATCAGCGAAGCGCTTGCGGCGCGATTGCAGACGGCGACCGATTTGCCCTCCATTTATGAAGTCACGATCGTGGACCACGACGGCGTGGTGTTCATTTCAAGCGACGAGTCGCTGCAAGGAAAATTTCTGGCCAGGCGTCCCGCGCTGTCACAACTGGTGCAAAGCCCGTTTGTAAGGCAGGTGCGCATCCTCGCGGAATCGCCGCGGATTTACGAAGTGGATTATCCGTTCAGCGAGCGGGGGCGGCCGTTTGGGGAAGTGCGGGTTACGGTTTCGACGGCACTCTTGGTAAACGACATCAGGCCGCGGCTGCGAAGCTGGCTCACGATTGTGGCGTTGGCGCTGGTGCTGTCCACGATATTGGCAGCGCTGGTGAGCGGCGCGGCGCTGGCGCCTATCCGGGACATCCTTGCACAATTGGAGCGCATCTCCGCGGGAGTGTATGATGCGCCTCTGCCAAGCCCGGCCGGGAAGGTGGAAAGCACCGATGAGTTGGGGCAGGTGCGGCGGAAAATCACGCAGGTGGGGCAGCAATTGCGCGGTGTGCACGAGATTTTCAGTTCCATGCGCGAGAATATGAATTCGGTCATGGCCGGACTCGAGGATGGGCTGATCTTGTTCACGCGAGATGCGCGCGCGGTGATGGTGAGCCCGGCGGCGGAAAAATTCCTGGGCGCTCCGGCCTCGAATTTTCTCGGAAGGCGGGTGACGGATATTTTCCCGCCGGAGCATCCGCTGTACGAAGGCCTGCGACTGGAAGGCGATGCGCTGCACGAGGTGGCTTCCGAAACCGACGTGGAAACCGCGGAAGGTAAGAAGCGCGTAGGCGTGACGGTGCAGGTAATCCAGGGCGAAGGCGAAGGAATGGGCGCCCTGGTTACGTTGCGCGATCTGGATTCGCTGGAAAGCATCAATACGCAATTGCAGGTAAGCGAACGGCTAGCGGCGGTGGGACGGATCACTGCGGGTGTAGCACACGAAGTGAAGAACCCGCTAAACTCGATGCGGCTCTGGCTCGAGAATCTGAAAGAGTCTTTGCCGCCGGAAACGGATGGAGCGGCGCAGCAAGCGGTGCATGTGCTGGACGCGGAAATCGACCGGCTGGACGCGGTGGTGAAGCGGTTCCTGGATTTTTCGCGGCCGATGGATGTGCGGCTGGAGCCAACACAATTGGCGGATTTGTTGAAGGAAGTGCTGGAAGTGGCGCGGCCGGAACTGGATTTGACGAACGTGCACGTGGCGCAATTGATTCCCATCGGAATACCGGAAGTGTTTGTGGACCGCGCACTGCTGAAGCAGGCCATCCTGAACCTGGTGCTGAATGCGGTGGAAGCAATGCCGACAGGCGGCCTGCTTCAACTGACCTTGAGCCGCCGGGGAGAGATGGCAGAGATTACAGTGGGGGACACGGGGAAGGGAATTCCGCTGGAGAACCGGCAGAAAGTGTTTCAATTGTTTTTTACCACGAGGCCCGGAGGAAGCGGAATTGGATTGGCAAGTACGTTCCGAATAGTACAATTGCACAACGGCTCGATCGACTTCACTTCCGAAGTGGGCCGGGGAACGACGTTCAGGATCGAATTGCCGTTAGCCGCGTGAGTGTGAGCTGGGCCAGGATCAAAATCTATGGAGCGAGACAGATGCGCGCGAGGATTTCTGCTTGCGCCCGTGTGTTTGAGCTTGATGGTTTGCAGCGGATGTTTGTTTAAGAGGCGTCCTGATACGCCGTTCGTCACTGCGGTACTGGTCGCTCCAAGGATTCCCACTCCAGCCGCAGCTGCCCTCGGGGAAGCGCCAGACCTGGAATTGGAAACACCGCCGAAGCCCGCGGAATTGGGTGTGCCGCGAAATCCACCTGCCAGGCCAAAAGTGGCCGCACCAGTCGTGGTGGAACACCCGGCAGCCGAAGAGCCTAGCAAGCCGGTGATTGTGCCGGACCTTTCTACCGAACAGGTGGCCTCGTCGAAGTTGGACGTGCAAACAAGTCTGCTAGTGGCTGAACGAAATCTGGAGACCGCAAACGGGAAGACATTAAACGCAGCACAAGCCGATTTGGCGTCGAAGGTGCGCGGGTTCATGGAAGCAGCGCGAACGGCGATGAAAGAGAGCGATTGGGAACGCGCAAAGACGATGGCGAAGAAAGCTGAGGTACTTTCGGCGGAATTGGCGGGGGAATTGTAGGGGAAGAACAAGGAAAGAAGGACGGTAGCACACAATAAGACGGCAGTTTAGCCATTGTAGGATTTATCGTGCTCCGATCCCTCCACTCTGGCCTGCAAGCCACGCGGGCCTCCGGTCAGGATGACAATCAGTGCGAAGGATGCGGCAGCAGGTTTAGTTTTGCGGGGCTTGTTCCACAATTACGGTGTTGGGATGGCCGACATCGGAATAGTGAATCTGGTCAGCGTCCAGAACCAAATCGCGTTCAATCTGCAGATCCATGGATGAGCCGCGGGGAAGCTGTGCTTCCGGGCCGCGAGAAAATAACACGGCCGCCAAACCAGCAACGCCGCCAATCCCCGCGCCAATGCCCGCGCCTTTAGCACCGGCCGCAATCGCGCCAATGCCCGCACCCGTTGCGGTGGTTGTGGCGATTGTCTCCGCATCCTTCCCCTTGCCGCCGGGGCCGGTCATTTTTCCTTCCGGATCGGTTTTAACCTTCCCAGAATCGGTGCTGTGAGGGTTGGCGTTCAAGTCCACCGTGTAGCCATTGGGGAAAACCAATGTGTTCAGGTGCAGCCGCAATTCTGCTTTCCCTTTGACGTGGCCCGCTCGCTTGGAATCGGTAATTTCGCCGCGAAGATAGGAGCCGACGGGGACCACAACTTTATTGTTGATCGTGATTGGAAACGAAGTCCGGAAATAGATGGAATCGCCCGGTTTGGCCGTGGCGGTGGAGACCCCGTTTTCCAGCACGACGCCGATGCGTGTTCCTGAGGGGACGGTGACCGTGGCGCCCGAGCTGGCAGGGCGCGGCGTAAGCTTTTTGACGGGCGTGGCCGGGGGAGGCGGATCGGTCTGCGGCCCGTCGGGAGCCTGGGCAGCACTGCGTGGGCCGATGCTCAACGAGAAAATGAAAAGTGTCGCGAGAACTTGAAAGTATCGAGCGGCTTTCACCTATCCCTCCTGTGCTCTGCCCCTTCGGATGCGATGATGGCGAACGAGGATGCCTACAGCTTCCCACGTCTTCAAAGGTAATGCCAGAGCGATCAATCTGGCGATTTGACGAGTGAGGGGGGGAAGGCTAGGCTGGTGGCGCGGAACGCGACAAGGGGAAACTTATGGCGAAACTAGCGCTGATTTACGGGATGAGGCTGCTCCCGGTGGATGATCTGGGCGAAGTGAAAGAAGCGACGGTAGTGCTGACGAACGGACGGACGGCGCGGATTGCGATGCACCTGATCGAGGGAACGAAAGAAGAGATTGAGGCGACGTTCCGGCAGTCGATCAATGCATTCTTTGAGATGTATCCAGAGATTTGAGCGAACGTCAGTGAACCAGATAGAAGGACGTCTGGCGCGGGCGAAAGAACTTGTAGCCCTCATCAGTGAGATACGCGTCGTCTTCCATCGTGACAAAGACTTTTTGCCCATCCCATTCGGAAACAGGCGTCTCGGAATTTAACTCGACAGAAAGATAGGTGTCCTTAACGAGCGGTTGCCCCGCTTCCGCGACGCCCCCCTCGGCAGAGCGGTAATCGATGGACGGCCCGAGGCCGTGGCCCTGCGCACCTATGGGATGGCTATAGATTTTGGCTACGATGCCCATCTTCTGCATCTGGGCCATCACGGTCTGATAAACTTCGCCGGCGGTTTTGCCCGGCCGGGCCGTTTGCGTGACTGCGTCCTGAAGAGCATTCGTGTTCGCCAGGGCAGTTCGCAGTCCGGCAGGCACTTCCCGTTCTCCCGGCTTGAGTACGTAGGCCATCTTTTGCCAGTCGGTACTGAGTCCCATATAGGAGAGGCCGAAATCGATATGAACAAGGTCACCAGGCTGGATGACGAGCGATTCCGGAACCACGCCGAGAAAACCACGTGACATGTTGGAAGTAAGACCGCGGCGTTGGACGCGGACATCCGGCTGGAACCACGTGATAAAGCGGTTTTCCCAGAGTTGGTCGTAGAGCCAGCGGCGGATGTCGCCTACCGTGGTTGTACCGGGATGAATCACCTCGTTGGAAAGCGCGCGGCGTGTGAGGATTTCGGTAGCTTCGACCATGGATTGATAGGTGTCGAATTCTTCCGGGAGCCGCGTCGAGAGGTAGTCTTCGATTAACTCAGCGGCGGGAACGAAACAAGGAGTCGCTTCGGGTCCGAGGGAGTCAGAGAGGAAAAGAAAGGATTCGTGAGTCAGACTGCGAGTGACGCCGCGGGGGCCGGTTGTGCTAAGGGCAATAGTTTTGGGCAGAAACCAATCGAAAAGCGCTTTCAGCATAACTTGCGGCGGGCGAGGCTCATCCCAAGTTTCAAAAAATGGTTTGAGGGTTTCGTCGGCATAGCCGGTGATAGCATATTTCTTTAAGCCTTTTTCGCCGGCATCAACAAACACGAAAATGTCACGGTTCCCGGTATAAACACGAGGCGGAGCAACGTATTCGGTTAGGGGATCGTTATGGAATTCCTCGTTCACAATAATCCACATGCCGACTCCGTGTTTGCGCATCACGGGCAGAAGCATCGCATGGCGTTTTTGCAGCCAGGCTTCGCGCACGGCGATTTGCTGGGACCACGGCAGAAGAGCGGGCATTTTCGAGGAGGGAGACTTGTCTTCGGCATAAGCAACAGCCGAGAGAGCAAGGAGCACGATAAGGGCAAGTCTGCAATGGGCTTTCACGGGGATGGGCTCCTCCTCGGATGGAGACGATGGGGAATTGGACGGAACGGACGGGTTAAAGGCTTAGCGGTTGCCGAAATTTTCGGGATCTTCGTTGGGGTCGCCAAGGTTGTCGTTGATAAGGACGGTGGACTGGCCGGTGAGCTCGAAGCGCTTGCGGCACTTGTAGCAGGCAACGAGATCATCTAGCCGCACCATAAAAGAAGTGGCCTTTGCGAACTTGCGGCGGTCTTCCTCGCTGGCGCCGCGGGGAAGTTCTCTTTTTTTGCGGGAAACCTTCCAGCGTACCGGGGCTTCAAATTCGCCGTGGCAACTGGGGCAGATCAGTTTGACCTTGCGGGTCTCTTCTTTTTCCGTATAAAACGTCCGTTCATCCATTAGGCCTCGACCGCCTTCCGCGTAATTTCGTTCATTGTAACAAATTCGAGGCCCAGGTCACGCCAGCGTGGAAGCCAGTACTCGAGTGCCTGAAGTGTGTGCGCGCGATCGCCATTCAGATGCCGGTAATTGCCATCGTGCAGGCACAATATGTCGCCGGAAGTGACGGCAGCAGTTTTGACCTTGGGGACATTGGCCTGAGCGTTGGCGGCGATGGGCTTCATCCGTTCAATGAGCCACGCGGCAGGCTTGACGCGCCAATCTCCGGGGATCAATGACCAGGTGACATTAGTTAGGCCGTGGCGGTGCAGGATTTCGCCGAGCCACGGGCTGCGAAGACCAAAGGGTGGTCGAAACCAACGAGGCTTGGCCAGCAGGACTTCTTCGATCGCGGCGGAAGAGCGAAGCACCTCTTCGTGAGTTTCGCCAGGTCCGCAGAAGAAGAGATTGGGATGCGAGTCCGTGTGATTGCCGATGACGTGGCCGCGAGCGGCGGCTTCCCTGACGATACCGGGGCACTCGCGAACGAATTTGCCGACACAAAAGAAAGTCGCGCGGGCGTTGTGCCGCGCGAGGAGGTCCAGAAGTTTCGGCGTGATGGCGGGATTGGGGCCGTCGTCAAAAGTGATGGCCAATTGATTGGCCGCAGCGGTGTGAGTAAGAGCGGGGCCAAAAAGTTGAGAAAGGGGATAAACGGCGCCATAAGCGGTCATGACGGCCGCGCCAGCGACAAGGGCCGGTGGAGCAATCAGCCAAGGATTCATCGCTTGTATTCTGCCACGATGAGGGGGCAGGAATCACCAAAAAGGCAGACGCAGAAATTAAGCTCCGATTGGGCCTAAGGGGGACTGGCCAAAAGGACGGTTGTGCAATTGGGCAAAGAGAGGGATCGCGGCGCAAGCAGGAACTATTCGTTTGCTACGGTGTTTGAAGGGATAAAGTGCGCGGAGTGGTTTGCTTCCCCCTGCTAGTCAAGGATGCATTCCTGCGCACGCAAACACTATTACCAGGAGAAAACACATCCATGAAAGCAGTTGCTAAGATTTTCGTACCGGCCATGGTAATTGCGCTTTTCCTTGCGCTTTGCGCCAGCAACACGTTTGCCCAGGGCCGTCACCCTGCTTATCTGCGCGCGCTGACGGATTTGCGTGCGGCTCGCGCCTATTTGCAACACCACGATGGAGGTCAACTACGCCACGAAGAGGATGATGCCATCCATGAAATCAACTCGGCCATAGATGAAATCAAGAAGGCTGCCATCGATGACGGAAAGAACCTGAACGATCACCCGCCAATAGACGCCAATCTGGATTGGGGCGGGCGGCTGAAGCATGCATTAGAGCTTCTGAACAGGGCCCACGATGACATAGCGAAGGAAGAGGACAACCGGTTCGCGGAAGGCCTGCAGCAGCGGGCCCTGGGGCACATTGATAACGCGCACCATCAGGTGAAGGAAGCGATCCGCTGGGTGGAGGCGCACCAGTAAATCGGGTCCAGGATTCGGCGAATTCAAGAGACACCGTGGCGCATTGCGTCACGGTGTTTTTTTATGGCGCAATTGAATGCAGAGCTAGCTTAATGAAGTAGGCAGTTAGATTGTGATAAAGTTCGTACATTCCCCGTAGCGCTCAGAATGGAACAATTATGAAATGCGACGTGTGTGGCTTGGAGTACGGTCTGTCTCACAATTGCCCGGGACCGCTTTCGCCTGCGGCCCAGGCCTTGGCGACGGCGGAGTTGCAGGTACCAATCGGCGCGGGCCTCGGATATTACCTAGGCCAAGCGATGAAAATCGTGCGCTGGGATGACGTAGCCATCAGACGGAACGCGAAGGACCCAAAAGCGACTGCGTTTGGACTGGTCCTCTGGGCAGCTTCGATTTTGCTGATCCTGGGGGTAACGACCGCTCCGATTCTGAGCAGGCTCGTACCGAAGGTAAATCCCGTCGCACAAGTGATCGGAATCATCGCCGGGCTAGCGACCGGTTTCGTGATACTGGCTGTAATCACGTTCGTCCAGCTTGGTTTGTGCCATTTGATAGCGAAGTGGTTTTTCGGCGCGACAGGGAAGTTTGTGGAAGTGATTCGTCCCCTGTTGCTGGGCTGGTTTGTGAATTGCCTTACGGTGATACCGGTTGCAGGCATGCTGCTGGCCGCGATCGGTTGGACGGCTGTCTTGATGATGGTTTTTGAAGAGGTAGACGAGATCGGTCGTTTGCAGGCGTTTGGCATATCCGCGGGGATCAACATTTGCTTCTTCGCCCTGCAAGTTTCGATGATGCCGACGGCACACCACCTCTAGCAAAGAATGTCTGAAGATTTTGCGGACATGGGGCGCAGCCGTGCTGCGCCCCTACGAGGATCAGAAACTGCTGACTGCAGTGAAAGCCTGCCACCACAAACCCACAAGCGACCCAGGTCAGAAGCTTACTTGATGTAGTAGCCAGAAACGCGCCACTTGCCGTCTTTGTCCAGCATGGGCGCAACCATTTCCACGGCCTCTTTTTGATTTTCGAAGCTAGTGTCGTACAGAATCTGGACGTACTCCCCCGGTGCGGAGCCGGGAGGGTCCTTCATGTATGTTGCGTTCTTGAGCTTGCGCGAGAGAACTTTACCGAGCGGCGTGCGTTTAGCTGTGACCATGTCAACCCACGTGGCTTGTTTGACGACGGCTTTAAAGGCTGCGGAGGCTTCCTGCCAGCTCTCCGCGTATTTTCCGCCGTCGGTGAGGGCGAGCCATGATTGCGCGGAAGCTTGCGCCAGATCTTCGGGCTTCTGAGCAGATTGTGAACTAACGCGTTGCGTCCAGGCGAGACAAGCGAACAGCATTACAAGAACTGCACTTGCGAGTTTCATGATGCTCTCCTAAGAATTTCAATACGCACAATCGGGCCGCTTACTACCAATGGTTCCAAGAAACAGAGAGATTGTTCGGGCACAAACCACCCTCTGAACGACGGGTTGCAGTGAACGGCGTCATCAACCGTCAGGTCAACAAGCCTTTTCTCGATTTCAGGTCGCTGAGGAGCCGCTCGACTTCCGAGTCGCGATCGAGACGATTGAGTTTCTCGGCGACGTCGTCGGTGAGCAATTCAACCTCGGCGGTGGCGGTTGCTTCCTTGTGGGTGACGCGTTCCTTCATGCGATCGAACGCGGCACTTTTGGAATCGTCGCCGATGGCCACTTGGGCCTTGGCGGCTTTGTCGAGGGCGACACTGCGGCGGTGGCGCGCAATCAGGACTTCGCGCTTGGATTTGGCTTCATCGAGTTTTTGCTCGAGCTTTACGAGAGCGGTCTTCAAGGTTTCCACCTGCGCTTTCTGGTCGTTGACCTGTTCCAGGAAGCTTTGTGCAAGCCGCTGGCCGGTCTGGAAGCGGTCGAGGGCGGCGCGGGCAAGGTCGTCTTCCTTTTTGTCCACGGCGATTTCGGCTTTGCGCATCCAGTCCTTGGCGGTGTCTTCCTGCTCATGCTGCTTCTTTTCCAGGATGTGCTGATCGGCGATGGAAACGGCGACTTGAGTTTTGACTTGGAGGTATTGATTCTCCATGTCGAGGATGACCTGCTTAATCATTTTTTCGGGATCCTCGGCGCGATCAATCATGTCGTTGAGGTTTGCCCGAATCAGAGTGCTGACGCGATCCAAAAGTCCCATGGTGAAGCTCCTTTCTGAATTACCGAATCATTCCTTTGTGTAGCTCACCCCTTTTAGGGGTGAGGTTTTTCGCCCGACGAAATCCAGCTGGCCGTCTGGGAAACCCCCAGGCCTTAAAGCCTGAGCTATAGAACCTGGCCGTGGCGGCGCTGGGTGCGGCTAGAAGGGCTGGAAGCATTGCGTCAGGCCGTCCGCGATTTGGGCCCAGGCGACACTCACGAGAATGACGATTGCCAGGATGCCCAACCCCCAGTAAAGACCGCGCTTCTGCTGCAACGTGAAACTCATGGCCTTTTCCCCCTTTTGGAGCGAAGCGCCGGAGCGGGCGGCGAACCCGCTCCGGCGGAAAAAGTTTTATGCTTTGCCGGGATCGGCCGGTGCTGGCTTGGACGCTTTGTCGCCAATCTGGCGGACTTTGCCGAACAGGTCGGAGACTTTCATGCCGCTAAGTGCCTCAAAGAGCGCAGGGACTTGTGCGGCGATGCGGGTGATGTCACCGGTAAGCTTATAGGCTCCGGCGGCGTCGCCATTGCCGGTGGAAACGATGGTGACCTTGTCCACCTTGCTGAGCGGTTCACTGAGCGCGCGGACAACTTCCGGCAAACCGGAGATGAGCTTGTCCATGACGGCGGCCTGGTTGTACTCCTGGAAAGCTTCGGCCTTCACGTTCATGGCGCGAGCTTCAGCGTCGCCCTTCTTGAAGATGATTTCGGCTTCGGCTTCACCTTGCGCGCGAATCGCGGAGGCTTGGCCTTCGGCTTCGCTGATCAGGCGTTGGCGTTCGGCGTTGGCAAGCGTTTCGATGCGCTGGCGTTCGATCTCGGCTTGTTTCAGCACAGTAGCGATAAGTTCGCGTTCGCGGCGAATGATTTCCGCGTCCTGAATCTTGATCTGGGCTTCGCGCTCGACTTGCTGAATGCGAACCTGTTCGAGCATCACGGTCTGCTGCTGGCGATTGGTTTCGATTTCGTAGGCCTTATCGGCTTGCGCCTGGGCCTTTTTGCTGATTTCCAGGTAGTTGGCTTTCTTCACGTCAAGGTCTCGCGTAGCTTCGGCTTGCTTGGCTTGGGAAGCGGTTTCTGCGGCAACGCGTTCCTGATCCGCTTGCGCTTTGGCGATGGCAGAGGCGCGCGAGGCTTCGGCGCGCTTGATGGCGATATCGCGATCGGCTTCCGCGGTGGCCACTTCGGCGTCGCGCTTGATGCGGGCGATATCCGGGCGGCCCATGTTGGTGATGTATTCGTTTTTGTCGCGAACTTCTTTCAAGGTGAAGCTGACGACTTCGAGGCCCATCTTGTTCATGTCCTCGGCGCAAGTGGAACGCATGCGGTCGCCAACCATTTCAGGTTCCTTGACGATCTGCTCGACGGTGAGCTGGCCGATGATGCCGCGAAGGTGGCCTTCCATCACCAGGCGGATAAGGCCATCGCGCTCAGCGGGAGTTTTGGTCAAGAATTGTTCGGCGGAAGTGAGAATAGACTCCTTGTCATTCTTCACCTTGATTTGCGCCACGGCTTCGACCGTTACCGCGACGCCTTGCTTGGTATAGAGATTCTGCTGCGGAGCGACGTCGAACGACATCAACTCCAGCGAGAGATCCCTGCAGGTCTGCACCATCGGGAAGATAATCGTGCCCCTTCCGGTGTAGACATTCGTGCCGCCGAGGCCATAAACGATCAACGCTTCGTGCGGCCCTGCTTTGCGATACATTCTGGCGATGACGGTCATGATCATCAAAGTGACCACGACCAGAATCCCCGCCCCGACCACCACATTCATCGGCAACCCGAACATAACAACCTCCCTTTTTTCGAACCGCGGTGAACGCTTGACCTGTATGCCGGTTCAGAAACTCATGTTTTGACGAATTCGTCCCAGCGCTTTACGTACGCGATGCCTTTTTCGTAGCGCTCGATCACCACTTCAACGCCTTTTTCGATGGGCTGGCCATCCTCGCTGCGCGCCCCAGAACAGCTCCGGCCGCCTCCAAGGGGGAAAATGATTTCGCCCGTGCCGTTTTCGCGGATGGTCATGCTGACTGTGCCGATGGCACCGATGATGCGGCGGTCTTCTTCGCGCAAAGGCTCGTCGGAAGGGCCGATCAACTTAATAAGAAAGCGCAGCACAACCCAGCCGGCAGCCAGCCCGGCAAACGTGGCCAGAGTTACAACGAAGAATGTATGGACGTGCGAATACCGGGTCAGCATGTAGCCCGTTCCGCCAAACCACGCCAGGAAAGCCAGCACAGTAGAAGCGTTGAACCAGGAAACGTGCATGCCGCCTCCGCGCGCGCCTCCACGCATACCACCACGCATGACTCCATGACCGGCACCGTGCCCACCACCATGGAAATGCGGCAGGTGAAAATGAAAATGCGGATGCAACTTGGCCGGAATGGGAAGGTGAACGGCGCCAGCCAGAAACGAAAGAACGCTGAACATGGTGCCGAACAAGAAGCAGAAGAGATAGAAGTCAGACCAGGACATACTTCACCTCGCGGAGCAGCACACCACCTGCGGCGGCAAGCCGTCGCTCAAAACCGGGGGAAAAACCGAACTACGTTAGTTCCGAGAAGAGGATGGGGGAGGATGACCCGATCCCGTCAGCGGACGAGGTTGCAGAACTTCGCTTAAGCGATCGGCGAGGCCCGGAGTGCGCAGGATTTCGCCGAGGAGCAGAAGCGCGGCGCGGGAATCGGGGACTTCCGCGATGGAGAGAAGCGCCCGTTCGAATTGGCTGTCGGAAGCGAATTGGTCGGCGCCGGAATAAAGCCAGGAATCCACGGTCACGTCGGCCGTGCGCAATTCGGATTGCAGCTCGCGGGAATAGCCCGCGGGATCGTCCACCAGGAAGCCGGGGTAGACGCGGAAAAATCGCGCAAGCAGTTCGCGGGAAGTGTTGGTCATGTGCGGGCGTGTGCCGTTTTCGATCTGAGAAAGGTACGCCTGGCTGAGGCCGCGGCCGAGTTCGTGCTTCATGGCCGCGACAACTTCGGACTGGGTCATGGGTCGGTTCAGGCCGCGAAGCGAGCCCTCAATGATGCGGAGGGAGCGGAGCTTGTCGCCGAGAGTCATGGTGTGAATCCTTCGAGTATTGCGATATGCAAAATGTATATTGCAATATGTAATTTGTCAAGAGAAATCGACATATACCATAAGTATATGATAATAAGCACATTACAATGGAAATTCGTTCCTGTGGAGCTGCAGGCTAGTGATTTTCACGCTGTTATGGACGCTTTGAGGGTGGGCATGGACCGATTTCGCTTTTTAGATCGGACCAGTAGTGGCTCACGCGAAGCACACCGCAAGACTCCTTTGCAAACGCTCTCTTGTCCGTTCGTGTTGCCTGCCAACTTTGATCAAACAGTTTCCAACTTAGATCCGCGTGCCCGGTGTACATCAAGTCGAGCATATCGCTCCAAAGGTAGACCCGCACACCGCAATTCATGTCGCAGTGAGGTCGGGCGGTATCGGTCCAGCCATCGTCCGACCGGATGTCTTTCACCGCAACCGCAAATTCCTCTGGGGATGGCGCCGACTTTTTCATTAGATCGTATGCGAGCCGAAAGCGACCGTTCCGATATTTGAGGATAATGCGGGGTGCAGGGGAAGACGCAAAGGAAGTTCGCCAATTAGCGAATACGTCTTCGTAGCCGTCGAATTCGTAAGTCCCGTCATGGTTAGGGTCAACGAATTTCCCCGTATCAGAATCATCCGCCTCGATTCTTGCGATTTCCTTGAAAGCTACACCCAACTCGAAAACATGAATGGTGAAGCAGCAATGTGCGCCACCATCCCACTCGCTGACAATTGCGTTAGGTCTACCAGCGCCAGTAATATCTGTGCCAATCGGAATCTCATCACCACTAGCGAAACTCTTACCGATTTTGAAGCCAACGCTCTCCAACGAGTATGCAAGCTTTTTGCCTTTGAGGATTCGTAAGCAGTCTTCTAGCTCCGGCCAGTGATACGTGCGAATCACATAGTCGCCATATTTTGCTTCATCCACCAACTGTCGGCCTTTCGGGCACGGCGGGTTCCTTGTCTTGTGAAGCAGTTCCATGATCGGCTGAAGAGGGACTGCGATCTTCCTTTTGTGGCACGGTGGAGGCGGGGACCGTTTGTCCAGTGCTGTAGCCTGATTGAAGCAAGGACAGGGCAAATAGCGAAGCTGCCGCGATTTTCATGGAGTCTGAACCCTTTCTACTCGGGTTTGCGGAGGGAGTGGAGATCTATGCCGAGCTGCTGGCATTTTTTGTAGAGGTGGCTGCGTTCGAGGCCGAGGGCGCGGGCGACGTTCGTCATGTGGAAATTGTTGCGGCGGATTTCCGCGAGGAGGGTTTCACGTTCAAAGGCTTCGGTGCGTTCAATGAGAGTGCCGAACGCGGCGCTGGGGCCGTCAACGGCGATGGGCACAGCGGAAGAGCTGGAAGCGGGCAGGATGAGGCGGACGTCGTCGGGGCTGACGGTGGCGTCCGTGGCAAGGAGGACGAGGCGCTCGACGATGTTGCGCAATTCGCGGACATTGCCGGGCCAGGAGTAGCGGCGCAATTCAGCGATGGCTTCGGGTGCGAAGAGTTTTTCCTTCCAGCCATTCTGTGCAGCCACCTGGCGGGCGAAGTGGGCGATGAGATCGGGAAAATCCTCTGGGCGTTCGCGCAGGGTGGGCAGGGTGAGGGGAAAAACATAGATGCGGTGATAGAGATCGCTGCGGAATTCGTTTTTCTTGACGAGTTCGCCGAGGTTGCGGTGTGTGGCGACGATAACGCGCACATTCACCTTGGTTGGCTTGTCGCCGCCGACTCGCTCGACTTCGCCTTCTTCGAGGACGCGAAGAAGTTTGGCCTGCATGGCCAGCGGCATGTCGCCGATTTCATCCAAGAAAAGTGTGCCGCCTTCGGCTTGCTCGAATTTTCCAGTGTGACGAGCGGCGGCGCCGGTGAATGCGCCTTTTTCGTGGCCAAAGAGTTCGGATTCGATGAGTTCGGCGGGAACGGCGGCGCAATTCAAAGTGATGAAGGCGTTTTCGTGGCGTGGAGACTTTTCGTGAATAGCGCGTGCGACGAGTTCCTTGCCGGTGCCGGTTTCGCCAAGGATACAGACGCGGGTTTCGCTGGCCGCGACGCGATCGATTTGCGCGAGGAGCTTCGTCATGGCGGGTCCGGAGCCAACCAGTTCGTGCTTGCCGAGGCGGTGGCGGAGTTCACGGTTTTCGTCCTCAAGCCGCGTTAGCTTGAGAGCATTCTCGACGGTGAGGAGAAGCTTATCGGTGGTGAGAGGTTTTTCGAGGAAATCGAGAGCGCCGAGGCGTGTGGCTTTGACGGCCATTTCAATGTTGGCCTGGCCGGAAATTAGAACAATGGGAGTCTGCACGCCGGATTTTTTCAGTTCTTCGAGGAGTTCGAGGCCGCTTTTGCCGGGCATGACCACGTCGGAGAGAATGAGATCGAAGCGCTGGTTTTGGACAAGTTCAACGGCGCGAAGAGCGTTATCGCAGACAGTGGCTTCGTGTCCGGCGAGGCGAAAGGCGCGAGCGAGAGAGGCGAGTGTGTTGGCGTCGTCGTCGATGAGGAGGAGATTCGCTTTGCGTGGCACAGTGATCCTTTTAATCGGAGGCGGCGGCAGGCGTGGACTCTGCTTCGCGCTGGGCAGAATCCGCCTTGGCCTTTACGACCACGCCAGGCTGACGTTTGGGCAAATCGATCCGGAACGTTGCGCCGCGGCCTTCTTCGCTGGAAACGGAAATGGAGCCGTGATGATCGCTGACGACTGACTGGACGATGGCAAGGCCGAGGCCCGTGCCAAGCTGCTTCGTCGTGTAGTACGGAGTAAAGAGGCGTGAACACTCTTCGGGCGTGAGGCCTTTGCCGGTATCGGCGACTTCGATGCGGACGGAATCGCCGGCGTCGCTGCTCTTTAGAGTAATGGTGCCCCCGGCAGGCATGGCGTCAAGAGCATTGAGTACAAGATTCTGAAACGCGCGATGAAGGAGATCGGGGTCGGCATCGATCTCTGGCAGAGAATCGTTAAGGAAATACTCGGTGGCGATGGAGGGCTTGCCGACCGCGGTGAATTGCGGCTCAAAAAGCCGCACAGCATTGCGCAGTGTTTCGTTGACATTCACCTTTGTGAATTGCGGAGCGGGCATTTTAGAGAAATCGCTGAAGCGGCTGACGATGGTGTTGAGATTAGCTAGTTCGGCCTTGAGCGTGGCGGTGGCTTCATTGAAAACTTCCTGAAATTGTTGCGGGCCAAGCTGGCGGGCGCGCTGAAGATTCTCGACAGTAATTTGCAGTGGGAAAAGCGGGTTGCGAAGTTCGTGGGCCAGGCGGCGAGCGAGTTCACGCCAGGCGGCAACGCGCTCGGTTTGCACGAGCTTTTCCTTTTGTGAAGCGAGGGTCCGGGTCATGTCATTAAATGCGGTGGCGAGTTGTGCGATTTCGTCGCTGCCGCGAACGTCAATGTGCGTTTCCCAGCGGCCCGAAGCGACATCGCGAGCGCCATTGGCAAGCTCTTCCACAGGTCGGGTGATGCGGCTGGAGACCCACCAGCTAACCAACAGGCCGATGAGGATGGCCGCGAGAGCAACGAACGCGGCGGTATTCAAAATCTGGCGGCGCAGAGTGACCAATTCCCTGCGCGAACTGCCCAGCAAAAGAACGCCAAGCACTTCGCCATTGCGGCCGGTGAGCGGCATGGCATGAAAGGTTTCGGAAGAGGCAGGGTCAGAGGTCCATTCGATGGTTGTGGCGAAAGTTGGATCCGTGGGCTGCTTCAACACCTGTTCGATGAATGGCTGCAGCAAATCGCCTTGTTGGACGGGGCCGGAAGCGTCTGTCAGCGCGGTGGCTGTGAAACTGGGGTCCAGGTTGCGATAAAGCAGAGCGCGCGTGCCAGTAGGAAGCGCGAGAGACGCCAAGAAATTCTGGTCCATGCGCTTGCCGCCGATGACGTAAAGATTCTTCTCGCCAACAGGCAAATTGCGCACGGCGCTCAGCGATAGCTCGACGCCATCGGGCAATTCTTCTTTTTTCAGGAATGCAGGCGAACCGCGCCAGTCCTTGACGTTGGTGACCCAGTCATTCTTGTAGCCGACACGCGCGGAATACTGCGCCGAGGAAATGAGGGTACCGTCGGAACCGACAAACTCGACGAAATCGAGACTATGATCCTGGGCCGCGCCGATGGCGTCTTTCAGATAAAGCGAAGAGTCGGCGTTAGGACGCGTCAGGTCGATGGCCATTTTCAGGGTTACTTCGGCGTTGGTGATGTTCTCCACCAACTGGGCTACGAAATCACCGCGCTGCGCGAATTCCTTTCTAAATTGGGCGACCAGGGCTTCGGTGCGCTGCTGATCCATCTGCTCGAAGGATTTCTGGGTGTAGTAGGTAACGCCGTAGGCCACGATGGAAACGGAAGCCAGCACAGTGATCAGGAAAATCGCGAAAACTTTGCTGCGAAAACTCATGGGTGGGCTCCCCTGCCGTGCGGCGCCGCGGTATCATCGGGCGACGCCCCGGCGGACGGCACGGGTGGAACGCCCTCGCTCCTTTCGATCCAGACATCGGCGAGGCGCCATTCGCCCCAGCGCGCGGGCAGCCAGTTGCGCACGGTCGTAGCGATGCCGACGTATTCCGGGAGAAGGACGAGGGGGATGACGCGGCGGTCCTCGAGCAGACGGCGCTCTTCGGCGAATCGCTGCTCAGGGTCGGTGAGCGGCTGAGAGGCCTCGGATGCCGGCTCGAGATGAATTTGTTTGAGGAGTGCGTCAAGCTCCACGCGCGGCGAAAGGGAATCAAAGTGCCAGGAGAATAGATGCAGGCCCATACCAAGGTTGGCGGAGGAGGTGGGAGCGGTGCCCGCGGACGCGGGGTGTGGGGCAAATTGCACGGAGAGGTTAGCCTGGCGCGCATTCACGGCCACGCGCTCTGCAAGCAATTTCATCAGATCTCCACCGGAATCCACGTGGAGGCGCAAAGGTTCAGTGCCGCCGGCCTCGTTGGCCGGAAGCAATGCGCGAATCTCCTTGGCGCGTTCCAGGTTCATGGGACTCTCGAAAAGAAAAGCATATCCCGAGAGCCAGTTGGGCAAAAGGGCGGCGGAGGGTTCGGCTTGCTTTTGAAGCAACACGTTGGCCATAGTGTCGCGGTCCAGGGAAAGCGCCAAGGCTTCGCGCAGATGTCCGTCGGCGGAGGCGGGCTGAGCGTCATCGAAGCGAAGCGCGAGAAGAGTGTCGGGAGCCGAGCTCCAGACGCGCACGTTGTCCTGGCGCGCTTTGCGAACAAGGTCCGGAGCAACTTCCACGACATCGGCTTTGCCGACCTGCAGATCGAAGAGTTGGCGCAAAGGGGGCTCGCCGAGCGTAACTTCGATGGCGTCTAGAAAAGGGCGGCCGGCCCAGGATTGTTCATTGGCGCGAAACCTGATGCGCGCTGGTTTTGTTGCAGCGGGATTGCTCTCGTACGGAGAGGCCGTATCGATTTCACCAACGTAGAAGGGACCGGTGCCGAGAAGTGTGTCATCCGGAAGCGCGCGGAAAATAAAATGAGGGCCGGAGGCAAGCTGCTCGAGGAGATCAGGAATGGGATGAGGCGAGCGTATGGAAATGGAATTTTCGGACGCGCTGAGTTGCAAGGTTGCGGGCAACACCGATTGCAGAGCCGTGACGGCATCGGCAGCCGCGAGGGGAGTGCCGTCTGAGAACTTCACGTTGGATCGAAGCTTGAATTGCCAGTTTTTCGCGGTGACATCATGCGACCACTCGATTGCCAGGGCCGGCTGGAAGCGGCCGTAGTCATCGAGGGTGACGAGCCGTTCATAGACGAGCGCAGCCAGCCTTTCGTTTTCGCGCGCTGAGAGGGTGCCGGGTTTCCACTCGCGGGGATCGAGAGAAAAAGTGGAAGTAAACAATTCGACGCGGAGAGTTCCGCCAAAGCGCGGTCGCTTGGCGGCGCTCGCGGGAGTGGAAGCGAGGGAGAAGAGCAGAGCGGCGCTAGTTGCCGCAAAGCAAAGTGATTTTGTAAATCTCATAATTTCCTGTGCGTAAATTGCGCGCCACAATGAGCGCGCTGCCGGGATCGAGTTCGCCATTGATGCTGAGAATCGGCCCGGGGAATTCGTTGAAGAGCGCGGCGCTTCCGGCACGAGCGGCGGAGTCGGGCGCGATCTGGAGCAGGTCCGGGGAGGACCAGTCGTCACCCTTGGCTTCCAGCTTCCAATTGCTGGCGTCACAAGGAGAGGTGAGCACGGTGGGCGTTCGCGCCTCCATCCTTTTTGCGTGGCACTTGGGTTCCTCGCTCGCGGCCCACGTGAATTCGCAGGTTTTTCCGGGGAGAACAACTTCAGCCGCGGTTCCTTTGTCTGTAAGCTCGCCTCGGGGATCGCGCGTGGCGTGGAGACCAGCGACGGCAAGGGAGACGGATTGTTTCACGGCGCCGGAAGAGTCCAGACGAACGGCAAAGGGTTCCGCGTTGCGATCGAGGAGAACCGCGAGGCCACCTTCGGCGGAGTTGCCGGGCGCGGAGGCATCCAGAATGCGGTCGGTACTTTCAAAAATAAGTTGCCGCGCAATGCGAATAGGAGCCACAGCGAGAGCGGGCGCGGGGATCGAGGCGCGCAGGATGGTGACAATGCGCACTTCGTCTCGATCCACGATGTGGGTGCTCGCGGTAAGCACAACCTGAGTAGGAGTCTCGGCCACGCCAATCTTCAGAAGAGTAGCGCCGGGATCGTCGGTGGCGGGCAAGTGGCGTTTTTCCAGTTCCTGGCGCAAAGTGTCCTGCCAAGTGGTGCCTGCGGCAAAATCCGCGTCCGCGTGAAACTCCAGGTGAACAGCGCCATGGAGATTGGGGATGGTGGCGATGCGATCTGCGAGCTGGCGAACGGCGTCATCGAGAGAATTGGAGTCGGCGGGAAAGGCGCTTGGCAAAACGACAAAGCATAGCAAAAAGAGGATGAAAAAGATGCAGGACCGGCGAAAGCGATAGGTTTCAGATCTAGGGAGCACGGCGTTCCGATTAGAATGATAACACGTGGCTGACGAGGGATAGCTGCACATCGTGGAAAGCTCAATGGGTGCGGTAGGACTTGTAAAGATCAAGCTTGTTGATAAGGCGGATCATCATTTGCGTGAAGGCTAGATACTCCTCGAGGGTTTGTTCGGAAATGTTGAAGATTGACTTGCGGCGGGCATCCTGAAGGGTATTGAAGTCCTCGGGAAGAAGTGTGGCAACGGCGCTATTGATGAAGGCGGTGTGATCGGCGATGCCGTAGATGGGCTCGCTATCGGCGACGGCTTTGGCGAGCTGCTCCGGGGTAAGATGGGCGTCGTGAAGCTTTTTGTCGAAGGGGGCGCCGCGCGTGCTTATAGCGTCGTCGAATTCCTCGCGGGTATGAGGCAGGGCCGCGATGACCTTCAACACCTGCTCGCGAGTGAATTTGGGTTGTGCCAGCTCGGCGGGATCGGGCGGCTCATATTTCAGGACCGTGCGAATGTCGTTGCGGCGGAACTCCTCTTCAATTTTCTCTACGCCGTCCCAGCGGCTCAGTGTGCGGAAAGCGTCTTCATTGAGCTGTTCGGCAAGAAGGTGGGCGGCCCCGGAACGCACAATGAGTTCAGGAGCCTGCAATTCAGCGATGAGGGCGCTGGTGGCTTGCGCGGCGGGCATGCTGCCGTAGAGAAAGAGTGCGGCAGTGTCCGCATCAAGATCCAGGGCCTCATCGGCAAAGTGTATGGTGGCGTTGGGATAGCGGAGAAAACGCGCGGCAAGCGGTTGAATGTCCACGCCTGATTGCGAGAGCGCGAGGGAAAGAGAAAGATAATTTGCGGGATCGGTTTCCTGGAAATCAGCTTGGGCGATGGCGTCGCGCACAACTTTAAGGGAATCGGGGGAAGGGTCCATCTGATAAAGGACCTGCCCGGCATCGAACTGGAAATTCTGGTCGGCGGTTTCCGCGGCGAGCATCGCTTTGAGGCACGCAGCGCCTTCAGGGCCGGCGGCCTGAAGCTGCTTCCAGAAAGCATCGAGTTCCTTGCCCTTGGCGTCAATTTGGGCTTCATCCAGTTGCGCAGGATGGAAGCCGTAAACTTTAGATTTGGTAGCGCGAAGGGAGTCGCAAGTGGCGGGAGCGTCGGTGGGCGCGACTTGGGGACGCGCGGAGTAGGGGAGAGCCGCTGGGAACAATAGAAGGGGAAAGGAGAGAAGAAGTCGCCGCAAGAGGCACCTCAGTAGCACTCAAATGCTAACACTGTTTTTGGGTGAGTGGGCCCAACGGGAAAACCGAATGGCCAGGTCTTGAGAAATCTTGCCGAGATGGGGTCGAGCAATGCTCGACCCCTACCTGGGAAATCCTAGGTTTTGCCAGTGGCGGAAATCTCAATGCGGGTGGGAAGCCAGACCGTTTTGTTCAGGGAGCCGGCGGTGGGGTGGAGCCACTCGGGGCGGCTGAGGGTGACGCGGTACGTGGTTTGGCCGTCGAGGGAATGATAGGTGTAAATGGTGGTGCGGCCGTGGGAAAGATTGCGGACGACGGGTTGGGATGCGAGTTCGTAAGTGGAGTCGGCTATGCCTGGGGCGAACGGCTCGAGGGTGTGGGCGGCGACCAGTTTGGGATCGCGGCACCAGGTGTCGTGGCCGGCGTTGACCCAGCGCTGGAGGTTTTCGGCTTTGGCGCGATTCATCGGATAAGTTTTTACAGTTCGATGCGAAACGGTTTGCGCGTGGGCTGATGGCACGGAGGCAATACTTAGGAGCGCGAGCAGGAGAATCAACTTGCCGCGCAAGAGTGCGGGATAGAAGGTCTGCGTGATTTCAATGCAGTGATTTTTGTGTGAGTGGTTCATGGCTTCCTCCTTAACAAATGCGATTTGGGCCTGAGCGATTCCTCTTTCCATTTCGCCGGCTGGGTGGCTCGGATCGCGGCGCCGGAGGCGGAATGAACTGTTGCGAAAAGAATCAAGCGCGACGGTGCTTGTCTTTATGCTCATGGTCATTCCTCCTTCCAGCGACGCGATCCGGGCCACCCGCAGGGGGTTTGGCCGGTGATCGTGGGAAGCGGCTCGCGACGCTTCCCAGGTTCCTTAATAGTTCATGGGCGCTTGGGCGTTTTGTGTTGAGCGGTGGCGACTGGCGCGGGATCGCCGGAATCGTCATCGGAATCGGGAGTGGCGGTGGTGCCGCCGTTGCCGTTGTCCTTCCCATTGGTTGTGGCATTGCCATTTCCCGTGGTGAAGGCGGAGCGCATCACATCCGAGGCGAAAAAGTTTTTGCCATCCATGGGAACCATCATGATTTGCAGCTTGT
Organism: Candidatus Acidiferrales bacterium; assembly: GCA_963780315.1. Lineage (GTDB taxonomy): Bacteria > Acidobacteriota > Terriglobia > Acidiferrales > UBA7541 > Acidiferrum. The sequence goes on from CAWABP010000013.1 coordinate 151,521, forward strand.
CTGACAAGCGCTCGGCGATGATTTTTTGAATAAGCATGGGATTCTGCTTGAGGACCGTGGCTTCATATTTCATGCGTTCGGCGTCGGCGGCGGCGGTGACGCGAATGTGGTTGGCTTCGGCGTCGGAGAGATTCTTCTGCCGCTCGACTTCGGCCTTACTGTCGATCACTTTGGCCTCTGCGGCGGCTTCGGCATTTTCCACAGTGGATTCCTTGCGGGCCTGGGCTTCCAGTTTGGTCTGCTCAATCTGTTTCTGCTTCAGGGGTAGGGTGTATTGCATGGCGTCGGCTTCGCCCTTGGCTTGCAGGACGTGGACCTGGGCTTGCCCTTCGGCTTCCTTCACGTCGCGGACTTTCTGGGCCTCGGCTTCCAGTTCGGCGATGCGTACTTCCTTGCTCTTGATTTCCTGTTCGGTTCCGAGCCGTTCGTTCTCCTGCTCCTTCAACAGCAGGCCTTCAAGCCCCTTGGCATATTCGGTGGGAAGCTGAATATCGCGCAGCAGGACTTCGCGAACGATGATTCCATCTGTGGCAAGACGCGTCTTGATGGCATCGGCGGCTTTGCCGCGAAGTTCTTCGCGCTTGATGGCGAAGATTTCGCGAGTTTGGTAGTTAGGTGCTAGCTGACGATAGATCGAAGAGACTACCGGGCCGACGACCTGTTCACCGACGGGCTGCGGGAGATTCTGGTGGATGCTGGCGAGGCGCGATGGGTCGAGGCGATAACGGACGCTTACGGCCAAGCCGAGGTTGAGACCTTCGCGCGCCTGCACGACCAGGACTTCGGTATCGGTTTTTGGCGCTGGGGCGGCGACGGTGGTGTAAACCTGCTCGCGAGTGTCATAAAGTACGAGCGTGTCCACCAGAGGAGTGAGCAGATGAACTCCTGGATATAATGTAGCGGGGCGCGCGCCGAAGAGCTCGCTGACGCGAATACCCGCGGAGCCGTCCGGCACAACGGCGATAGTCAGACTCAAGAGCACCGGTACGATCCCCGCGATTGCCAACTGCCGGGCGAGCCGCCAGCGTACCGGCCCGAAAGGGCGCGACGAATCCAGCCTTTTCGGGGAAGCGGCCGAATCGGCGCTGGCTTGTTGCAGCAGCCAGCGGAGACGCGCCGCCATATAAACGTCGTAAGCCACCACAATCACGGCAGCGCTAAACAAGCCGAGGCCGATAAACATAAATAGAAACTTCAATGCGAGCATGGAATTGGTCCTTTCCTCAGTATTCCCGGGTTAGCTGCGGTTGTGGCAGGGCCAGCAAACCACATGCGAGAGCCGGGAAGATCGTTGCGCGCGCGCGTTCCGCGAGTGTGTGTGGACTTGGCCATGGCGGATTACCGGCGTTGGGCATAAGCCTGAGTGGCCAGGCGGCTGCCGTGTTCAATGGCAGGCTGGGCGATGCCGCAGCGGTCAGCGGTGGCCGGCTGCATCAGAAGGAAAACGCCGCGAAGCAGGAGCCAGTCCAAGCCAAGCGCCGCGAACAGCGCCAGGATGGTGGCTATCGTGATGAGTACGGAACCGAGCATTGTGTCCATGTGTGATCTCCTTTGCCGGGCTGAGAAACTTTTGGCACGTCATTCGCCTTGTCCTGCGCTGGCGTTGGAGTCTGGCTGATCGTTACGCGCAACCTGCATTGCCGGAGCAATTGCCGGGGTGCTAAAAATCTGCGCGAATTCTTCAGTGCGCTCGGCAAGCAACGTGACGCGATCGCCGAGGTTGACCCGCGCGAAGAGGTCTTCGATATCGCGATTGCGCAGCCGTATGCAGCCGTGGGAAGCGTTCTTGCCGATGGAGCGGGGGCGGTTCGTGCCGTGAATGCCAAAGCCCTTGACGCTCAGGCCCATCCAACGCGTGCCAAGCGGATTGCCTGCCCCGGGAGCTACGACCACGCCGGGCTTGTAGTAACCGGGATTCTCCAGCCGCTGGAGGATCTGGAATTCGCCGGATGGGCTGGGGCTATCCGGGGTGCCGACGGCCACCGAGTAGAGCTTGACGAGGCGGCCGTCTTCGAGCAGGGCTAGTTGGCGGTCGGGGATGCTGACCACGATGCGGCGAACCGGGGCCGGCTTTGCAGAATCAGGCGAATCGGGCGCAGATTGCGCGGCAGCCGAAGAAGAGCACGCAAGGGTCAACGCGAAGAGCGCTACGAAAGCGCGGGATTGGGCTTGCGAAGTTGTTTGGTTTGCTTTTTGTTGCCGCCGCATGATGTGTGTCCTTTCTGCTTACGCTGAAGGGAATGGCACACCAGAGGCCTTTTCTAACTATATGAATTAAAATGGGTTACTGGATGAGACGGGCCTGGAATTCGTGGGTTGCGGGACACGGCGTGTTTTGCGGGACGCGATTTCGCAAGGAACGCCAGGTTGGGGTTTTGCGTCTTGAGGGTTAGGGGTTAGTCTAAGGTTCAGAGAAAAGGCGAGGCTCACGTTGATGTTTCAAACGCAGGGAATTCGCATCGGGCGATTTTTAGGAATACCCATTTATCTGGATCTGAGCTGGATCCTGGTTTTCGGGCTGATTACGTTTTCGCAGTCCAGTTTTTTCGCACATGAACACCCCCGCTGGACGGCCACTGAACACTGGACTCTGGGTGGAGTGACCAGCATCTTATTTTTCAGTTCGGTGGTCTTTCACGAATTAGCGCATAGCGTGGTGGCGCAGCACTACAGGATCAAAGTGCTCTCGATCACGCTATTCCTCTTCGGGGGGCTTGCTCGGATCGCCCGTGAGCCTTCGGAGGCGATTCAGGAATTCAATATTGCCATTGCGGGGCCTCTGGCCAGCGGGTTACTTTCCGGCTTGTTTTACAGCGTCACCCTGTTTTATCCGGGTAGCTCTATGGTGGGAGCTGGTGCCAGCCAGCTCGGCCTCTTAAATGGAATACTAGCCCTGTTCAACTTGCTGCCGGGATTTCCCCTGGACGGCGGGCGAGTATTCCGGGCGATGGTGTGGGGAGCAACGAAGGATTTTGCCAAAGCAACACGGGTGGCCGGCGGGAGCGGAAAACTGATTGCGTTTGGGCTGATCTGCATCGGGGTCTGGTGTGCGTACCACAACGATTGGACCGATGCCCTGTGGTCCGGATTCCTCGGCTGGTTCCTGCTGAACGCGGCGCAGGCAAGTGTGGCGCAGGTAACCATTCAGGAGACCCTGGCGGGATTGTGCGCTTCCGATGTGATGAATCATGAAGTGCCCATCATTCCCGCCAACATGAGCCTCGAGGAGTACAGCGGAGAGGTGCTGCGAACGGGGCGGCGCGTGCATGTGGTGACGATGGACGACCGGCTGGTGGGGTTGATGAACGTGGGCGCGTTGAGCCAGGTGCCCAGGGAAGACTGGAACATGAACTCTGTGCAGGCGGTTATGGTTCCGCGCGACAAGATTCTTTGGGCCACGCCAGACGAGCCGCTGCAACGATTACTCGAAAGGCTTATCTCCGCGGATGTGAATCAGATGCCGGTGGTGACGCACGGGGAAGAAGGTTCGGCACACATTGTTGGCATGGTGACCCGGGACGCGATACTGCGGGTGATCCAGACGCGGAGCGAATTGGGCGCGGCTCTCGCGGGGCGGTGAGAAAGCAAGCCGTTAGCGGAGATTAGCCCCGACCGCGTTCGCAGCCGGGGCGTCTCTCGATGACGCAGTCGTGCACCACTCGCATCAGTGCTTAAAACGCTGCATGTTGGGCGGGTCCTATAGCCGGCCGAGTCCGCTCTGTAGCGACATTCCAAGCTCTCGCCTGGGCAATGCAAATCACGTGAAAAATCAAAAATAGCGGCACAAGAAAAGTTGGAATAATGCTCAGCGGCAACACCGTGAGCGGGGCCATGGTAGCGTCTTGGGGGCTAAGCAAGAACGCGGTCGTGCCCAGGGTTACAGCGGTGACCAGGTCCGCGATGCCGAGCATTTGCCAAAGGATGAAGGAATTGCGGTTCGCGGGAGTGGCAAGTTTCCAGGCGGCGAAAGCTGCGGTCGCGCCGATGGCCATGTCGCCGTAGCCCGCCGGCAAGGCGAAGATTGCCGGCAGGGCTCTGTGAGCTTGCATGAGAATGAACGTGAATCCAATAATTCGCCAGAACTGCGCGGAGGTTAAAATTGCCGGGTCAATGGAAAGTGCGAACTGACGAAATCCCTTCGACGCGGCAAACCACAGAAAGAACAGGAGAATCGGAGACGACGCGGCAATCGCGATGCCGGCTCCAAAGCGGTTCGCACCATTATTAAACCATTGCAGGGCCGATGCGGACAGTGCAAAAAGAAACCAGACGACGATCAACCCACCGACGAATTTTCCGTAAATTTTCATAGCGAGCCTCCCTGAGTCATAGCCAAGCGAGTAATTTTATGCGTGAGCAAGAAAAGCTCATTCCACGTTTTCGCGCCCAACGGGCGGCGCAGACGCGATTGAGTCTTCTCCCATTTCGGCAGAACACGCCTGAGTTGTCTTTCACCGGCACTCGCCAAACGAAGCAAACGTTCCCGCCGATCTTCACCAGAGCGCACCATGATCCATCCCTGCCGACGCATGATGGCAAGCGTTCGCGTCAGGCTTGTGCTGTCCATCGCCAGCATTTCCCCGAGCCGTTGCTGAGACACTTCTCCCGCCCGCGAAAGCACTTGCAGGATGGAGAACTGCGAAGCGCGAAGTCCAAGAGGACGAAGCGCATTTTCGTAGAGCTGGGTGAGGGCCCGAGACGACCGGCGGATGTTTCCGCACATGCAGGGCAAGTTTGGAAGAAATGGTTCGCTCATACTCAAATGGATGCATATACATCTATTTGGTTACGCGATTTTCTTAAACGGTGGGGGAGTTTGCTTCCCGGAAGGCACCGAGGCGGAAGGCGCCGCGGCGGAAATCCACGGAGATGCGAGAGAAGCCCGCGCGGTTGAGGCGCGCGAAAGCGGAGCTGGCGGATACCGGGGTGAAGGTGCTGCGGATGTGGCCGATGCGGTGAACCCAGCTATCGTTAATTTCAAAAGCTAAGAAAACGCCGCCGGGGCGGAGCACGCGATAAGCCTCTGCAAACACGCGGTCCTGCAATTCGCGGGAACGGAGATGATGCAGGACAAGAATAGCGATGGCGGACGAAAAGCTCTGCGAGGCGAAGGGGAGTTGCGCGGCATCACCGCGAAGAGCGCCGCCGGATCCACCATTGTGGTGGGACTTCAGATGACGAGCGGACTTGGCGTCGTACTCGAGGGAAGTGACGTGCGGAACATTTTTGCGTAGTTGCGAGGTGGCGGGCCCATATCCCGCGCCAATCTCCAGGACATGATCGCCCAGGTGCGCATCACCCAAAACCCAGGGAAGCACATGCCGCTGGGTGATGTATCGCCAGAGGGAAGTGGAACAGAGGAAGTGCTCGATTCCATTCATGGTCTGCCGAGGGTGGGCCTAAGAGTGTAGCGCAAACAACGGACAACAGGGCCAGGTCAGAAAGAATCGGGCACAAGAACGAACGGCCTCGGGGGACGCGAGGGACAAGGAGAGAGCTGAATGCGGGCCGCTGGCTAGGCGGCGACGGTCTTTGGATCCGGCTTGCGGCTCGGCTTGATGGGTGTTTCGCTTAATTCGCGTTCGGCGCGAACCCAATCAGCCAGGGGGTCTCCGGGGGTGCAGCCACGCTCGAGATAGATGTGATAAGCGCGCAGAGCGATTTCGTCCTGCGTGGGCTGCGTGGGCTTGCTCCCATTGGAGCGGGACTTCTTTTGCTGCGGCGAGGCACTTACCCTCGTCTTAGCCATACTGTTCTCCTTTCAACTGCACAATTCATTCTAACGGGTGCGGAAAGGTGTGACCAGAGGTTCGTGAAGCATCCTGTGGATTTTGTGCTTTGAACGATAGGGGTGGGCGAAAGCCAAGGGGGAAGGTGAACCCAGGAGCACAGTCAGGAGTGACTGCGCCACAAGAGCCAAGCCACCGCACTCCAAATGCGAGATTCGACAGTGATTACTCGGGTAGCGGGTTATTCAGTTGAAGGAACATGAAGACGAATGCGGCAATGACGACAGCGCCCGCCAGCCATCCAAGGGCGTAGGCGCGGGTACGCTCGGGGCCAGGGGCCGGCTGACGGTCGGCGAAGACCTTGCCAAGAAGGAACCCGGTGGCGAGGCCGCCGAAGTGTCCCCAGTTGTCGATTCCCGGGATCAGAAAACCAATCGCGAAGATCGAGACTACCCAGGAAATCAGACGAGAGCGCATAGCCTGAATGTTGGCCCCGCCACGCCGAGTGGTCACGGCAATTAGCAATCCGATCAGTCCCATGATGGCGCCGCTGGCGCCGACGGAAGCATGGCTTGAGAAGGTGGTACTGAGAAGCGAGCCGCCAACGCCGCAAGCAACATAGAGAAAAAGAAAACGAGCGGAACCGTAGAGTTCTTCGACGACGGGGGAGATGTCCAGAAGGACCATCATGTTAAAGCCAATGTGCAGCAAACCGCCATGAAGGAAAGTGGCAAGGATAAGTCGCCACCAGGCCCACACACCGCTATGAATGGGAAGATTTTCGCCGAGGCGATAGAGTTCGACGCCACTCATGCCGCCGAAGAAACCGATGCTCCCACCAGAGTGCAGCGAGCGGAGCATGCTGACGCCGAACATTAGGACATTGACGATGAGGACGACCACGGTGACCGGGGCGTGGCCTCCGAAGAATTCGGAGAGGCCTTTGCTCCATGCCGCCAGTGAAAAGCGCAGACTAGTGCCGCATTCGTGGCAGCGGTTCGCGTGAATGCCGACGAGCGCGCCGCAGGCTGGGCACAGTTGCGGGCGCTTTTCGCCCGAGCCGCCAAACATACTGCCGAAGATTCGTTTCCAGCGTTCAATGCGCATCTGCCAATGATAGGGAAGGGGCAACCGTCCTCCTTGCGGGCATCCAAATGCATTCCTATAATACCGGAAATGCGCCGCGCAATCCGGCGAAGAGGAGCTATGGACAAATTCGAAGAGTTCGGGCGAAAACTGGACGAAGAGATCACACGGCTGCGGAAATATCTGGATGAAAACGTAGCGCCCACAACCGAGAAGCGCACGGCGCAATTCCTGCGTGAAGTTTCCGACAAATTGTCGGATGCCGCAAAGAAATTGGAAGACCGCGTTGCGGCGCGCACCCCGCAAGATCCCAAATCGTGACAGCCAGGCGGCTTTCGTTTGGCGCAGCCCTGGCGATGATCAGTGTTTGTGGCTTGGGGTGTGCCGCGAGGCGCCCCGCTGCGGGGAATGCTCCACCAGCGCCCACGCAGCCAGCGGAGGCGCCGGCAGGGACAAGCGAAAAAGCCAAACGGGATACAGGAGTTGCGCCAGCGGGAGCGCCCATTCCGTCGGCGGCGAAACGTGACAAAACTCCGGTTGCCCCCGTACCGGCGGGCTACACCGAGGAAGGCAACGCCTCGTGGTATGGCATTCCGTTTCACGGGCGGCGCGCCTCCAACGGCGAAATTTACGATATGAACAAGCTGACGGCGGCGCACCGCACGCTGCCGTTTGACACCATGGTGCGCGTGACAAATCTGAGCAACAACAAATCCACGGTGGTGCGGATTACGGATCGCGGGCCGTTCGTGGAGAATCGCATCATTGACTTGTCGCAAGCCGCTGCGCGAGAAATCGAATCCATCGGGCCGGGCGTGGTGCCGGTGCGTCTGGAAGTGCTGGGCAGCGTTGATCCCACGGAGGGATATTTCACGGTGCAGGTGGGCGCGTTTCGTGATCGCGGAAATGCTGAGAAGTTGCGCGACCGGCTGAACGCTTCGTACACGCCAATCTTCATTCAGCAGTATGATTCGCCCGACGGGACATTTTTCCGTGTGCGCGTAGGAAAGCTTTCCGGCGAAAGCGCGGCGCAGGACTTTGCGCAGCAACTAAGGACCAAGGAAGGATTCGCACCGATGGTGCTGCGGCTGGATGAAGTGCCGCCTACAGGAGGAAACTGATGGACGCAAATTGCCTGTTCTGCAAGATTGGCACGAAGAAAATTCCGGCGAAGCTGGTGCTGGACGAAGAAGAGTTTTTTGCGTTTGAAGATATCAACCCGCAGGCGCCGACGCACATACTGCTGTGTCCGCGCAAACATTTCGCGTCGTTGCACGAAGCAAGCGAAGAAGACGCGGCGCTGCTGGGCAAATTGCAGATGGCGGCGGCAAAGATTGCGAAGGAGCGCGGGCTGCTGGCGGGGTACCGTACGGTGTTCAACAACGGAAGCGGGGCGGGGCAGAGCGTTTTTCATTTGCACCTGCATTTGCTGGGTGGACGTAATTTTCGTTGGCCGCCGGGATAGACAAAGGGCGGGAAAGAATTGAGATTCGGTTTTCCAGGAGGCTGCATGCGTCTTCGCGCTGCGTTGCGTGGTGGAGTTGTGGCCGGGTTGCTGCTGAGTTTGCTGATGTGCGGGTCCTGCGGCGTTTTTGCGCAACAAAAAACCGCGACAGCAGCGAAATCAGGCGAACTGACAGTAGATCGCATTTTTTCGCAACCAAGCTTGAGCGGGCGATTGACGCGAGGCGTCGCCTGGGCGCCGGACAACAAGCGGATCAGCTACTTTGAGACGAAAGGCAGCGGCAAGGACGCCAAGCAGGAACTTTGGACCATGGACGCGACGACGGGTGAGCGCGTGCTGCTGGTGTCTGCGGAAAAACTGGAAGGCGCCCTGCCTGCTGCTCCGAGCAAATCTACGCAAGCGACCGGAGCAGGGAGGCGCGCTCCCGCACAGTATCTATGGGCACCGGGCGGCGATGCGCTGCTCCTCGAAGGGCTGCACGCATTGGCGTGGTTCGATTTGAAAACTCAGGCGGCCCGGGTGCTGGTGAGTGGGAAAGAGGAATTGAGCGACGTAAAAATTTCACCCGACGGAAAATACGTTAGCTTTGTGCGCGAACATAACGTCTGGCTGGTGAGCACGGCAGACGCAAAGGAAAAGGCGCTGACCACGAGCGGCACCGAAGAAGTGCGCAAAGGCGAACTGGATTGGGTGTACCCGGAAGAGTTGGGGCTTTTCACGGGCTACTGGTGGGCGCCGGATTCTTCTGCGATTGCGTATCTGGAAATGGATGAGCGGAAAGTGACGCAGTTTTCACTCCTGGACTTCGAGTCATTTAGTGGAGAGGCTCAGTTGCAGAGGTATCCCGTGCCCGGAGGGGCGAATCCTGTGGTGCGCGTTTTTATTGCGCCAGTGGACGGCGGCAAAGAGCGCGCGATGGACCTAGGCGGTGAGACGGATATGTACATCCCGCGCGTGAACTGGCTGCCAGACTCGAAACGGCTGGCGATCCAGCGGCTGAATCGCACGCAAACCGCCTTGGATCTGTTGTTGCTGGACGCGGCCATGGGCAAATCGTCAGTCATTCTATCGGAGACCGACCCCCACTGGATCAACGTCGACGATGACTTGTATTTCCTGAAAGATGGCAAGCGATTCCTGTGGGCCAGCGAACGCAGCGGATACCGCCATCTTTATTTGTACGATTTTTCGGGGAAGACGCCGGTGCAATTGACGAAAGGCGAGTGGGAGGTGAGCCAACTGGAGCATGTGGACGAAGCAAATGGCACGGTTTACTTTTCGGCGACGGAGAAATCGCCGCTGGAGAGGCACTTATACCGCGTGGGGCTGGATGGCCGCGGATTCACGCGGATCACCAAGGAAGACGGCACGCATCGCGTGAATTTCGCGCCGAATGCAGCGGCGTATGTGGATACCTACTCGAACTCAGGCACGCCGCAACGACAGGACGTTTACCGCGCGGATGGCACGAAGCTGGCTACGCTGAACGAGAACAAAGTGGCAGAACTTGCCGAGTACCATTTGTCGCCGGTAGAGTTCTTCACAATCAAGGCACACGACGGCATGCCGCTGAATTGTTCGATGATCAAACCGCCGAATTTCGACCCCACGAAAAAATATCCGGCGATTGTGTACACGTACGGCGGGCCGCACGCGCAAGTGGTGTTGAATGCGTGGATGGGCAACGGATCATTGTGGCACCAGATGATGGCGCAAAGGGGCTACATCATCTTTTCGCTGGATAATCGCGGTTCCGGGGGGCGCGGGCACGTGTTCGAGGAGCCGCTCCATTATCATTTCGGCGCGCAGGAACTTTCCGACCAGCGCGACGGTGCGGAATGGCTGAAGTCGCAGCCGTATGTTGACGCGGACCGCATTGGCATACACGGCTGGAGCTACGGTGGGCACATGACCCTGCATGCGATGTTTGAAGCGCCGGAGATTTTCAAGGTGGGATTCGCGGGCGGGCCGGTAACCGACTGGCATTTCTACGACACGATTTATACGGAGCGGTACATCGGGCTGCTGCCGCTACACGAAGAGAGCTACCAGGAATCTTCGCCAATTAAGAATGCGGAGAAGCTGAAAGGGAAGTTGCTGATCGCTCACGGGACCGGTGACGACAACGTGCACTTTTCCAACACGCTGTCGCTGATCGATGAATTGATCAAAGCCGGGAAATACGTGGAGGTGATGCCATTCCCCGGGCGTGGACATGGAGTGAGCGACCTGCCGGCACAGCGGGTGCTGTGGAACCGTGTGACGAAGTTCTTCCTGGATAACCTCTAAAAATTGAATAAGTTAGGTTGCTCGACCTTGAAGTGTGCAAAGAGTGCTTTTTGACAATTCTTCAATACTTGGTATAAATGTAACATACTATCTAGGGGCACATATGACTGTCTCCCTGCGTTCTGAACTAAAAATAGCTGATGAGGTATGGATCGCCACCGCCCTCCTGCACCGAGAACGCCCCGACTCCCTGGATTTCTCGATTGAGGAAATTGTTGAGCGTGTTCAACGAGAGAACCTGTACGGCTCTCTTCGCCCAGGAGTTTATGTTCACGTGGTACAGCACTGCGTGGCCAACCGCCCTCCCAACCCCGGCAGGTATCGTGTTCTTTACGAAACGACAGAAGGCCGCAGGCGCCTTTTCCGTAAGGGAGACGCCGAACACCCGGACCGCAGGGACGCGAAAAGCATCCCGTCCAGAAATGATATTCCGCACGAGTATGCCGAGTTGCTTGAGTGGTACGAGGGCTGGTGTGCTCTGGCAGCAAGGCGGGCTGTCGCGAGCGATCCACTGCTTTCCCTGGCTGGTTCCGGAAAGCAGTTATGGGCTAACGAGCATGCCGATGGGTATGTTGATCGGCTTCGCACGGGCTGGAAATGAGCCGCATTTTCTGGGACACCAATCTATTTATTTACCTGTTTGAGGGATATGGGGAACTATCTGCGAGGGTGCAATTTCTTCGTAAAAGAATGTTGGAGCGAGGGGATCAACTGCTGACTTCCACGCTCACCCTCGGCGAACTTCTTGTCAAGCCGGTGGAGAGCGGAGCCACGGAATTGTGTCAACGTTATGAACGCACGCTTTCCGCGTCGGCGGTCATGATTCCATTTGACGCCAAAGCCGCCTTGCAGTATGCCCGGCTGCGATGCGATCGAAGCATTCGACCTCCTGACGCGATTCAACTGGCGTGCGCCTCTGCAGCACAAGTTGATTTGTTCATCACCAATGATGAACGGTTGCACTCGAAGCACTTTGAGGGAATACAGTTCATCGCGTCATTGCACGGAGCGCCGCTCTAGGCGGAAGAGTTGGGAAGCTTCGAAACTCGCGCGCTGCCCGAGTTTTTATTTTGCGTCGAGGTCGACGTCCTTGATGGGCATATCCCAGTGAGCATCTAGGATCTCGAAGCGGCGCTGCTCTTCCTTCTTGAAAGTGTCCTGATCGGGGAAAAGCTGTTTCAGAAGCGGCGCGGAATCGTAGCCTTCGTTTGCTATGGCGGCATTCTTGTAGACGATGGTGACGCGATAGTCCCAGCGGCCGTCTTCCGTGGTGTGATAGACGGGAGCGACGGCGGAAACTTTCAGCAGGCGTCCCATCTCGACCTGTTTTTTCAGCACCGGATAATGATTTTTGCGGAAGAGGGCGATGAATTCGTCGGCGTGGCCCCACTTGGTTTTGTAGTAGTACTCGATGACGAAGGGCTTATCGCCGCCGGACGCCATTTGCGCACTGGCCTTAGCGAAATGGCCGACGGCCACAAATGCGGCAGCGATCAGAAGGATGGAAGCCAGCAGAAAACGGGTTGAGAAAAGTTTGCGCATGGGAATCTCCTCGGATGGAAATCGTGCAGGCATTGTAGCGTGGTTTGCGCGCTCCGCTTCAATAGAATTCCACCGGAGATCCTTCAGGGGTGCTGAATATTCGAGGAATGTGTGCGGTATGCGACATATATCGACCAGCTCCGAGCGCACACTTGCGGTTGCCGCGAATTCGACAGCGGACATTCAGAATTTGGAGGATTACAGCATGCACCGTGGACATAGTTATATCGCTTCGCTACTTTTGACGGCAGCTCTTGCGGCACCAGTGGCAATTATGGCCGTTCCCGTACCGCAAGAGGTCCAGGTCCGCGTCTACGATAAAGACCACAAGGACTATCACAACTGGGATGACAACGAAAATCGCGCCTGGGGGCAGTTCCTGACGGAAAACCACCGGGCTTCGCACGATTTCAAGAAGTCGAAGAAGAAGGAACAGTCGGAATACTGGAATTGGCGCCACAGTCATCCAGACAAGAACTAGCAAAGTCTGCACATCGCACAGGAAAGTTGGGGCAGGGGGAAATACGTCCCGCCCCTAACGTTCCGAATGGGACGTCGGAGTGGCGCGGCGCCATGGATTCGTTGCAATCCACGGACCTAGGCTTTGCTCACACCGGAGACCCGATAAAATACGGGATGATGAAGTGTGGCTACCAGCCACAGCTGATCCTTATCGACGTCAAATCCATGCTATTCGCGGGCGGCGAGGGTGAGGCGGCCGGCTCGTTTCCAATCACTGGGCCAATCCAACGCTGAATTGCGCTAACCGAGTGGAGCCGGCTCGGGTGGCAGAGGCGGCGCTTCTGTTGGTGGTTGCCCAGCTGCGACAGAGTCCGCTGGCCTGGGCCAGAGCAACGCTGACAACGCCGGATAGCGTGGGGCGAAGAAATAGATGGCGTACGCGGGAAAGAACACGATGGCCGGGACGGAAATCATGGATGCCACAAAAATGAGAGCGGCAAGCACGATGCACCCGGCAATTACGGCCAGCGCGATGGTGTAGAAGTTCCACGTCAACCCAGCGGCTATCCCGGCCAGAACGGCAGCTACTCCCAAGCCACCGACGGGGAGTAGCAACACGAGAACCACGATCAGGGTGACAATGCCGAAGATGATGGCAGCGGCGATGGCCAAGCCAATCTTCACGATGATGTAGACGGCATATCCACCCTTCTCCGCTTCGAGCATCACCCACAGCCTGCGCCATCCCTCGAAGGCGCTGATGTTTTCCAAAGCCATTTGCGGGACGACGAAGTCCTTGGTCATCACGGTGACAACCGCCAGCACCACGGCAAGAGCAACGATAAGCAAAACCAGCAGGACGCCACCGAGGATAAGCGGGAACAAGTGTTCACGCGGTTGATTAAACCAGCCAGCGCCCCAGGCAAACAGCAACGGGATGCCGATGAGGATGAAAAAGGCCGCGAAACTGATCAGCATCAACACTAATTGCCAGACAAAAAAGCGCAGGCCATGCTGGCTGCGCCGCACCCATCCCTGACGGATGTGGCATTCCTTGGCCACGATGCTGTCGAAGAGAATGAAGCGCATGACGCTGTTGATGTAAATGAAGAGAACGAGCAAGCCGAGTCCCAGCACAATCAGAGGCACAAGGAACGCGCCAAGGAACGCCGCGTGGTCCGTGAAGTGCGGTATCAGGGCTGGGCCAAGAAAATGCTCGGTTCCCTGCGGGTGATGAGTTGAGGGCACGTTGAAATGGGAGTTGCATCCGCCCGAACCAAGTTCGCCGGCAAGAAAACCGACAAACGCGAGACGCACCCACTGGGTAAAGCGAAAAGGCTGGAAGAGTTGTTGTTTGGCATGGCGAAAAGCGGGCGCGATAGCATCAGCCGCAGAAATAGGCAAGGGACGCACCTCCGAAATGCAGACTGCTCGATGAACCGAAAGTACTCCGAAGACGGGGAGAGGGCAATAGCGATGAGGTGAGCGCCGAGTTCTGACCCAGCGCGTTCCCGAGTCCGGGCAGAAACGCGAAGCATTTCAGGTAAGCAAAACTTAGCGATAGTAGCCACTCTTTGTGCGGAGAACGACGTTTGATTTTCTCAGTTCGGGATGCCGTTTATAGTAATCTGGACGGAGGGCCAACTGCAGCTTGCAGAAAGTTTCTTCCGGTTTTTTGCTGGAGCGATAGTATCCGATGGTGTAGCGGCTTCGGAGCTGGTCAATCAACAAGGCCAGTCGGACAGCGGCTTCCGTTTTACTTGTGTTTAGAACAGGTCCGTCAGTAAGTTCGGCGTATTTTCGGATGTCGTCGACACGCACCCAGAAAAAGAAGGAAAGTGGATTGATGTCCTGGGCAGCAATGAAGGCGTCGGTTTTGGCAGTCCTGTCGATCAGCGCGGATACCACAGCTCCCGAATGAAGCAGATTCTCGACGGCCTGCTCTTTGGAGTGCAGCTCCGGGGGAGCCTGCTTTCCAATGGCTTTTCGCGTAGCCGCGTTTTCAAGATTTGAAGTTCCGTCGGTAAGCCAGACCAGCGCGCGCCGGCTGCCCGGTATCGTGGATTTCTTCACCTGCTCGACAGCTTCGTACATGTCCTCGTGAATAAAGGTTCCATCGGAGCTCTTCATGCCGGAGGCCTTTTCGACTGCGGCTGCTGCAAGAGCGCGGTCGGTGGTGAAATCCTGCAGCAGCTCGGTATGCGATGAGAATACAAGTATGGCCGCTTCGTCCTGCGGCTTCAGGTGGCCGAGAATTTCAAGTGCGGCGGCGGCGAGGGGATTAAGCGTGGGGCGCACCGTATCCGTGAGGTCAAAGAGGAACACCACAGACAGAGGGAGCTGATCTTGGCTGAAATAGCTGACGGGCTGCAACACACCATCTTCGTAGACCTGAAGGTCCTCCACTGACAGTGGGCCAATCGTATCACCCGTTTTTTTGTTTTGCACCAGGACGTCCAGACTAACCAATTGAGTAAACAAGCGAATCACTGGAACAGGTGCGGATGCGGCAGGCTCTTGAGACTGAGCGGAAGACTGCGGCGCAAAGAGGAGCAAGGAGATGAGCAGGACGAAAGGATGAGCCGGATATCTCATGAAGGATCATGCAACTCTAAATTTCAGCGCAACACTCGATCGCCGCGTTGAGCAGAAGAGTATGCCACAACCAGCCAGAAGAATTCCCGCGGCAGTATCGCTAAGGAACGGAGCGATTCTTGACATTTCGATTGTGGTTTATTCGTAGGCGGCGCGAGTCAGGCGATCGCGGATGGCAGCCCATTCCGGCTCGTCGGGAGGAAGTTCGACGGCGATCCAATCGAAGGTTTGGCGGTCCAGTTCGTGCAATTTGGCGTATAGCTGGGCGGCGTACTCGTCGGCGCTCTGCGGCATGCGTTGTTTGAAAGCGGCGCGGGCGTTGAAGGCGAGCCAAAGATAGGCGCCGCGTCCCTGGCGGGGAAGATGGCCGCGGTTGACAAGCAACACGCGCGTGCGAGGGCTGTAATGTTTTTTGTGCTGGCCAGGAGAGCGATGAGCGTCTGCGATTTGCCGCGTTGCGGCAACGGCTGAAGTGTTTGTCTGCGCATCTTCAACGAACGCCATCCCGGGGCGGAGAACTTCCAATCCATCAGGCGTAACTGCGATCACGGTGGATTCAAGGCCGACTTCGCAGGGGCCACCATCAAGAAGAAACGGTGTGTCGCTCCCAAACGCCTCGCGGACATGCTTGGCGGTGGTGGGAGAAAGTTGTGTGAAACGGTTGGCGCTGGGAGCTGCAATGGGAAATCCAGCTTCGCGAAGTAGCGCGAGCGCGATGGGATGGCGGGGCATGCGCAAGCCGACTGTGGGCAGACCAGCGGTTGCGTCATCAGGAATGACCGGCTTTTTCGGAACGACAAGAGTGAGCGGGCCGGGCCAGTATTCGCGAGCGAGCCGCTCGGCTTTGTCCGGCCAATCGGCGGCGAGTTCGCGGGCTTGTTCGATGCTGGCGACATGGACGATGAGCGGGCTGGTGGCGGGCCGTTCTTTGAGGGCATAGATTTTGCGAATGGCAGCTGGATCGAGGGCATTGGCGCCAAGCCCGTAGACCGTTTCCGTCGGAAAAACGACCAAGCCGCCGGAACGTAAAATCTCCGCAGCTTTTTGGATGTCAGGATTGGCGGACATGGCGATGAAATGATTGTGGCAGAAGAAAAGAGAGTGAGCCAGCGTGCCAAGCTGTGTCTGCCGTCCTTGCGACAGGTCAATCGACTGCGGGAAAGTAGCGCCTATGAAAACAGCTAAGGCCGGTTTGACCTACTTCGCGATTATTTTCGGCGTGGAATTTGTGCTGGGCGCGATCCGAGTGTTGCTGGTGGTGCCGCGACTGGGAGTGCGCACGGCGGAATTGATCGAAGAGCCGATTATGTTCATTGTGGTTTTCCTGACGGCGCGCTGGCTTGTGAAGCATTTCTCGCTGAAATCACCGAGAGAACGTTTGGGTTCGGGAGTCTTCGGACTCAGTTTGCTGCTGGCGGCGGAATATGTTCTGCTGCGGGCATGCGGACTGACTCTACGTGAAGACATTGCGCGGCGCGACGCGGTTGCGGGAACGGTTTACCTATTGATGCTGCTGGTTTTCGCAGTGATGCCGGCATTCACGGGCCAACACAGCCCCGAACGCTAATTCTCGGAAGTATGCGTGGGATCGAAGACCACGGAAACTTCCACAACAGATTCAGCAGCGCCGGGAGCAAACAACCACTGCTTAACGGCTTTCTGGGCGGAATCCGCCAGGATGGCGCTGCCGCCGAGCACTTCCGTGTCTTTGACGGTTCCATCAGCCCTGACGACGACGCGGAGGCGAACCACGCCGCCAATGCCGCGCTTCTTGAGAATGCTGGGATATTGCGCCTCGACGCGCTTCAGGACTTTACGGGCGGACTCCTGTGAACAAACGGAGGCTGGCCAGGAAAGGAAAAGGAGCGCTAGGGCGAGCAAGAAAGCCAGTTGCTTCAAGCCAGAAGTCTTCATCATAATCCCTGCCGTTCTTCCGGGCGCGCGAACCGGCGGGTGGACGCGAGCCTCTCCCAGAAATGTGACTATAAGATATGCAAGGAGTTGGCCACAATCTGAGCAATATTGGGACGAACGTCCAGCAAGAATACTTCGGCGATGGGAGCTTATAACTTATTCATAAAAGGAACGTTACTTGCTTGGTGGAGCATTTAGGATGCCTTTCCAACTGTATTTAATCTGGGCCGAAACGGTCGAATTTCTCAAAGCACGTCTCAGGGTGAGAAGACGAGGCCACGCTGTTGCGAATCCCACGACTTTGATGCGAAAGGAGAAGATGAGCGAGGCTGGAGGATGTAACGGCCAGGCGCTGGTTTGCTTCGTCAGATGGTCCGAAGGCGGCGGCGGATGAAGTAGTAGGCTGTCCAGCAGACGACGGCAAGGGCCAGGCAAATGCCGAATGCAAGGGGATAATCGTGCAGCAAGAAATGGAATTCCTTCAGGTGGCCACCTGCGAAAGAGAATTCACTGGAAAGTGAAATCACACTGAAAGTTATTCCTAGGGCGAACAGCCAGCGCTGAAAGGTAAGCAACTTGCGAGCGCGGCTCAGGGAGCGCAACTCAAGATCGGGAGGTAGCAAGGAAGGCGAGACTTTGGCAAAGTTCTCCGTCCATTGCAGGCGAATACGCTGTGCCAACTCCGCGTCCTGTTGCAGGAATTCCTCGACGAGCGCGCGTGTGGCAGGGCTCGCTTCTCCGGAAAGGTATACCGGCAAGAGATCCAGAATCACTTCTCGAGTTACGTTCATGGCGCATCCCTCCACATCGTACGAATCCGTTCCAGCCAGAGGCTACGTGTAGCGAATGTCCGCAAGCGCTAGCCGCGCGCGGTGAATTTTCACTTTCACGGCGGCCAGCGAGACACCCACAGCCCGGGCAATTTCTTCATACGGCATTTCATCGAAAGCCCGCATCAGCAAAGCGGCGCGGTCAACTTCCGGCAATTTCTGAAGCTCCACAAGGACGGCTTGCAGCTTGGCTTTGTGCTCAGCTTGCGCATAAGGACTGGCTTGCGGATCGCGCAGGTCATCATCCAGGGCAACATGGCGCGATTTCTTTCGCAGCCCTTGCAGAAACAGGTTGCGTGCAATCGTGAACAGGTAACCCCGGACTGTGGCTGCCCGTATGGGTTCAGGCGAAGTCCATGCGCGCACAAACGTCTCTGAAGTGATGTCTTCAGCTTCGCCGCGCTCGCCGGAAAGATACAGCGCGAAGTGGTACACGTCTGGCGCATACTTTTTATAAAGCGCGTCGAAGTCCGTCATGACCCCATCTCAGAAGGATTATCCACGAGCGGCCAGAAAGTTACACGATTCGGGAAGGTATTTTGCTCAGTCCGTCAAACTCCGAAGATGCCGCCAACGACATCGGACATCGCATGCGCCATCATGCCGGGGCGCAGGCTCTTGCGCCACAGCGCCAGCAAGCCATACAGGAGACCGAAAGCCGCGATTCTCAAGCACGCTTGAACTCCCTGATAACCGTGAGAAACACCGAAGAGCAGCGCCTGCAAAACCAATGCAATCCAGCGGCTGTGCGTGAAGGCAGCGAATTGTTTCTGGAAGTACCCTCGGAAAACGAACTCTTCGCAGATGCCCGCGCTGATGGAAACTGCGATCCAGAGCAGAATCTCCAGGGGACTCCGCGGCAGCAGCGTCTGAATGGATTTGGCGTGGCCGGCGCCGAGCCCGCGAACCAAAACCTTTTCGATCAGTGTCCAGGAGCCCCAGAGGCTGAAAGCCAGCGCGACGTCAACAAGCACGTCTTTCGGGCTTGTCCATCGCCCGCCAATGAGTTCGCTGGGCTTGATTCCAGCGCGGCGCAATCCGCCTCGCAACACAAAGACGAAAAGCCCCGCTTCCATGGCAATGAGGGAGAGATAAAGCGGGACAACGTTGGGATGTTGCTGCAACATTTCGGAATGCGCGCGCGCGTGGCGCTGAAAGAAGGCGCCGCTCAGCGCCATCGCCAAGAAGAGAGCAACAAGCAAGAAAGTGTGCCAGGCGGGCGCGACGAGTTTTCCGTTTGTGGAATCGATGCTGGGCAGCGCGAGTGTCGCCATAAAATCTCCTTTTGATTGGGCAGACGAATATCAGCAACTTTAACGAGCCCTCTGTGGCCTCAGGGGGAATTGCATTCTCTATAGATAGGTATCCGCGAGCTGCGGAGAAGTTACGGGACACGAACGATTTTAAAGAGTCTTGGTTGAAGCTAACACGTTGCTGAAAAACTTCTATCCCGTCATTCCGAACGGAGTCCGCGGAGTGAGGAATCCCTCTTTTCTTGCGTTTTCGACGAAGAGAAATTCCTCGCTTCGCTCGGAATGACGGCTCAGGCCGCTTTTTCCGCAGCCTCCTAAACAAATCAGAAGCTTGACAAAGCGTTTTGATTTGCTCTCGGTAGGCTCCAGATAGATTTCTCAGGGGTGAGGATGCTTGTAGAGTTTTTCGCCGGCGGGAATTTCTATGCGGAGGCGATTGGCGGGGAGCGGAATGGGGCAAGTGGTGTAGGGATTGTAGGCGCAAGGGGGATTGTAGGCTTTGTTGAAATCGATCTGGACGGTTTTGCCGTTGGGGCCGTCTTTGGGAATGTCAGTATCGAGAAAACGAGACGCGGGATAGGTCAGCTTGCCGCTGGTGAGATCGCGAAAGACGATGAAGAGGCTGCCGTCGGAATTGGCTTCAGCTTCGAGGCGATATTCCTGGCCGTGCAAGGTGAATACGACGTGGCCGGCGATGTCCAGCTTGATAGGGTCGCCGAGAACATTCTGTGAATCAAATTGTTTTGGCGCTTCGTAGGGAATGAAGCGCGCGGTGAGGTTATAGGAATCGTCGACGGGGAACCAGTTCAGCCCGGTGAAGCTTTTCAGCAAAGGGCTGTGCTTGTCTTTCATGCGAAGAGCGAAGCGATCGCCGCTGGCGTGGACATAAATCGTGAGATCGCCAAGGACCAGGCGATCCTGAGAATTGTCGGGACGAAGCTCGGCGGATTGCACTGGCTTGCCATTCATTGTGGCGCTGACACCGGGATGGATATGAACGGTGGTCTTTCCAGCATGGAAATCAAACGTGCCGGCCTGCGCGGGCGCGGCAGCGGGAAGAACGATGTCATTCAAAGGGTCGGAGCCGAAGCGATTCTCGCCTTCGTGAAGCCAGAATAGGCCGGAAACGCTGAGCCAACCGTTATCGGAAGTGAGCTGGGCTTCGTAATCATGGCGCCACTCTTCAACGGACTGGCGATAGGCGGAGGAATCCGCTCCAGCGACGCAGGCGAAAAGAAGAACAGCCACGAATACAGCGAGGCTGCGACGCAAACGATTTAAGTACATGCGATGCTCCCTTTACTTTGAATCGAAAACTTACCACAAAAAACCAGCGGTCAATAAGACTATCGCTTGCAGAGCGCGACCAGTGGTTAGTGGATAACAGTCGAAGTGCGGAGATTGCTTTTCCAGGCTACCTGCTCCACTGGTCCGATGAGGAAAACCCACGCGAATGTGCCGATGAAACTGACGGCGGCAAGGACGACAAAGGCCCAGTAGTAGTGCCCGGTGCGCTGCAGAACAAATCCCGTAACGGTTGGAGCCGCAACGCCCGCAAGATTTCCAACGAAGTTCTGGAAGCCGGTCCAGCGGCCGGCGGCTTGCGGGCCCGCGAGAGTCTGAGTGATGGCCCACATATTTGACGCGGCGACGCCAAAGAAAATCAGGCCCAGGATGAGCGCGGCAACGCATCCGGCTGGTCCGCTGAAAGCCGCGATTCCCAGGAAAGTTCCGGCGAGGGCTGTCCCAACGCCTGTGAAGGTCTTGCGAACGCGAGTGGGAGTCGCACCCGACATGATCCAGCGATCGGAAAGCCAACCGGATAAAGTAGCGGCGCACGCGCCAAGCAAATAAGCGATTCCGCCGATCTTCGCCATGTAGTCCATGGAGAAGTGGCGTTCGCGAACCAGATAAAAAGGAAGCCAGGTGATCAGAAAATAGCTAACGTAATTGCCAGAGAACAGGCCGAGGCAGGTTCCCCAGGCTGAACGCAAACACAGAAACTCGAAAATACTTGGCACGCCGGTTGTGTCATGCGGGATTGCGCTTTGTTTTTTCGGCATCCACTTCAGCCAGGGACCCAGCCAAAGCAGGCTGACGAGTCCGAGAACAATGAAAAAGGGACGCCAGCCGAAGCGGCCCATCAGCAATCCGCCAAGCAGCATGCCAAATCCGGGGCCGAGAACGAGTCCCGCGGAGACGACGGAGTTGGCAAGACCGCGGTGCTCTTCCGGAAAATTGAGGGCGATGATTTTTGAATAAGAGGGATACGCAACGGATTCGCCCATGCCAAGGAGCAATCGCAACACAAAAAGCGCCGCGAATGCGTGCACCACCCCGGTGGCGGCGGTTGCCGCGGACCAAAGAAAGAATCCGCCGGCAAAGACCCAGTTGACGTTCAGACGGTCCACCAGCCAACCTGCAAATGGTTGCAGACACGCATAGGTGTAGAAAAACGCGGAAAGCAGCACGCCGAGTTGCACCGCCGAGATGCCCAGCTCGTCTTTGAGCATGGGCGCGGCGATGGAGAGATTGCCGCGATCCACATAGTTGATGAAGACGGAGATCCCCAGCAAAGCGAGAACGATCTTAAGGGTGAGGGACAAACCCTCATTCTTTGGCGACCTGAGAATTGCCATGGATTCTGGGCAACATCTTCTTCGGAGGACACAGGAATTGCAACTTAATTTCGCGGGGAGAACAATCTATCTATCAGAAAGGAACCGCGTGCAAAGCGCGAGGGCTAGCTCAGGGGGCCACTGCGTCGCGGAGTTGCGATTTGACGTGAACAGCGGCGAGGCTGGCCGCGTCCCATCCACCGCCAAGAGCTTTGACGAGGAGTACCGTGGTGATCAGGCGCTGGCCCTGGATGATCGCGGCCTCCTGCTCGTTATCGAGAAGATTTTGCTGGGCGCTGACGACGTCCAGATAACTGACGAGGCCACCGGTATAGCGCGAAGTGGCGATGTCAAGTTGGCGGCGCGAGGAATCGACGGCGTCGGCCTGCGATTTGCTGGCGGAGTCAAGCACTTGGAGCCCGGTGAGATTATCCTGTACTTCGCGGAAAGCGTTTAGAACTGTGCCGCGATAAGTGGCGACAGAAGCGTTGTAGCCCGCTTGAGAGAACTGCATCTGAGCGCGGCGAGCGCCGCCGGTGAAAATATCCTGGGCAAGATTTGCACCGAGAGCCCAAAAGCTACTCGCGGCATTCAGGAGCTGCGAAATGTCCGCGGAGTTCCACCCTCCCTGGCCATAAAGAGTGAGCGAAGGATAATAAGCCGCCTTGGAAATCCCGATTTGCGCGTTGGCAATCGCCATGTCGCGTTCGGATTCGGCGATATCAGGCCGGCGTTCAAGGAGATCGGAAGGCAGAGAAGTGTCTAGATTGGGAGGTTCGGCGGCGAGCGGGTGCTCGGCAACATGAAAATCGGGAGCGGGCTTGCCGGTGAGAACGGCGATGGCATCCTCAAATTGTTTGCGTTGCTGGCGAAGCAGAGTAGCTTGCGTGCGCGTGGTGTTGAGTAGCGTTTCTTCCTGAGTGACATCGAGGCCAGAGGCGACACCGCCGTTGTGGCGTGAATTAACGAGATCGAGCCCCTTCTGAAGCGTGTCCACGGTGCGGCGTAGCAAAGCAATCTGGGTATCGAGCTGGCGCAAAGTGAAATAATCGGCGGCAAGTTCCGCGGTCAGGATCAGGCGAACATTTTCAAGGTCAGCAGCATTGGCTTGAAAGGAAGCTTGCGCGGCTTCGATGGTGCGGCGGCGTTTGCCGACCAGGTCCACCTCGTAGCTCACTGTGAAGGGCAGCACATTACTGTTTTGCGTGACAGGGCCGGTGAGAGGGAGAGTGGATCCAGTTGAGCGCGTGCCGGAGTAACGCTGACGTTCGGCGGAAGGATAGACAGAAAGCGTAGGGAAGAGTTGCGCATTTTGGACGGCGGCGGAAGCGCGTGCCTGATCGTAATGAGCGATAGCAACTTTGAGGGTTTGGTTGGAGGCGACAAGCTCGTTCTCGAGAGTGTTGAGGTCGTCGTCGCGGAAGACGGTCCACCAGCTAGTTTTGTGGACGGCGTCTTTGGGGATCGCTTCGCGCCAGGGCTCGGCAATCTCCCACTTAGCGGGGACGGCGGCGGCTGGACGCTTGTAGTTCGGGCCAACGGTGCAGCCAGCGAGAAAACACGCACCCGCAAATAGCGCACCCGCGCGCGCCAATTGCATGCGGAGCGAATACCGTGCAGCCATCGAGCGAAAAAACATCAGGGTTTTTTCCCTGCGGAAGAGTTGGCGGCGGGAACATTGGGCGGCGCGGGTTGCGTACCGGCAGCCGCAGGCGGAGTGGCAGGCGCAAGCGGGTTGTTCACTTCCTTGACGTGCACGTCCTGTCCGTCTTCCAGAGAGTCCGGCGGATTCAGAACAATCCAATCATCAGGTTTAAGCCCGTTGAGAACTTCGAGACTCGTGCCGAAATCGCGGCCAACCGTAAGAGCCTGCAATCGCGCGTGGTGGTTTGCGTCAATGACCACGGCGCGGAGCCCTTCAGAGCGGAACAGCAAGGCGTTCACGGGAACCTGCAAGCGCTGAGCCGTAACTTTTACCTGGAGATAAACCTGTGCGTAGCCGCCCGGGAGCAATTGTGCGGATTTGTTGGGGACATCCACTTCCGTAAGAAGCGTGCGCGTGGAGAGATCGATGGCTTCGGCAGTTCGCACGACTTTGCCCTGGAATTTCTGGCCGGGGAACTGTGTGAGTACAAGATAGGCGCCGATGCCAGGATGGATGGAGGAAGCATAGGCTTCCGGAACGTTGACGTAAACGCGGATGGGATCGGTTTGCGCAAGAAAGAAGAGTTGCTGCGAGGTGCCGCCATTACCCGCATTGATCAGCATGCCAATGTCCGTGTTGCGGCGCGTGATGACGCCGCTGAAAGGGGCTTCGACGCGCTGGAAGGATTTCAATTCTTCGAGGCGGCGAACATTGGCTTCGGCGGACTGGACGATAGCGCGTTTAGCGGCAAGGTCGCCAATGGCATTATCCACTTCCTGTTTCGAGACTCCATCGGTCTTGAGGAGTTCGGAATAGCGCGTAGCGGTGATTTCGGAGAGGTGCACGTTGGCCTGTGAGGTGTTCAGATCGGCGCGGGCCTGGGAGAGTTGCTGGTCAACTTCGGGAGTCTCAATTTCAGCGAGCAGTTCGCCTTTACTGACGCGGCTGCCAATGTCTCGGTACCAGTTTTTAAGGTAGCCGTTGGTGCGTGCGTAGATGGGAGATTCGATGTAAGCCATCAGCGTGCCCGGAAGCACCAGGTTCTCATCGCCAGACTGAGCGGCGGGATGGAAGACGGCCACCGTGGGAACGGAGAGAACTTCCGTGTTGTCCGCCAGAGCTTTGTACTCCGCGCGGCGCTGGATCATTATGAACGCGCCAACGACCACAAGAACGATGACGATAAGGAGGAGAGCTAGGAAAAAGGATGTCTTCCCCGGTGGAGCTGCGCCAGGATCGTTTTCGATCTGCGTTAAGTGGTCAGTCATATTCAGTAACTCCGGTTTCCAAAGCGTCGCACGAGCTTCATGATTGAGCCGCCCTTAGCGCGACGGCGCGATGACGGCGGCGCTCCATCCAGCCGTGAATAATGGAAAAGACGCACGGCACAAAGAAAAGCGTTGCCAGAGTGGCAAAGAGCAAGCCGCCAATCACGGCGCGGCCAAGCGGCGCGTTCTGTTCGCCGCCTTCGCCGAGCCCAATCGCCATGGGCACCATGCCGATCATCATGGCGAGAGCGGTCATGATCACGGGGCGGATGCGGACGAACCCGGCTTCGAGCGCGGCGTCAGCGGCACTGCGCCCTTCGTTCAATTGCTCGCGGGCGAATGAAATCATCAAGATGCTGTTGGACGTGGCCACACCCATACACATGATAGCGCCAGTTAGTGAAGGAACGTTCAAAGTTGTGTGGGTGAACAGGAGCATCCAGCAGATGCCGGCCAGGGCTCCGGGAAGCGCGGTGATGATGATGAAAGGATCGAGCCAGGACTGGAAGTTGACCACGATGAGGAGATACGCAAGAACAATGGCGCCAACCAGTCCAACGCCGAGTCCCAGAAACGACGAGTTCATGGTCTGCACTTGTCCGCGAATGAAGGTGTGGCTGCCGCGCGGCAGGTCCTTCTGGATATTGTCCACGAGTTTTGTGACTTCTTTGGCCACGGAACCGAGGTCGCGTCCATCAACAGCGGAATAGACATTGATCATCGGCTGAACATTGTAATGAGAGATGGAAGCAGGGCGGGCGACGGTGGAAGTGTCCACCAGATTGCCGAGAATCTGAACGGGAGCGCCAGAGGTGCCGCTACTGATGGGCGTGTTTTGCAGGGCTTGGTAGTTGTCCACGCGGTATTGAGGCATTTGAACGGCAACTGTGTAGCTGACGCCATTCTTGGGGTCGAGCCAGAAATTTGGCGAGGTTTGGAAGCTGGAGGAAAGAGAGACGAGAACGTTTTGGGCGACGTCGCGGGCCTGCATGCCGACGTATTGGGCGCGCGTGCGATTGATGTCCATGTATAAAGTAGGCGCGTCAAAGGCCTGCTGGACGTGCACATCCACCGCGCCGGGAATATGGCGGATTTCGTTGGCGAGCTTCAGCCCCAGGGCATAATCGGCAGGCTGATTCATTCCCGTGATTTGGATATCAATGGGAGCGGGCGTACCGAAATTGAGAATCTGAGTAACGATGTCCGCGGGCTGAAAGAAAAATTGCACGCCGGGAAAGTCAGCAGGGAGCTGCTTGCGGAGATCGTTGATGTATTCGCGAGTGGAACGTCCGCGCTCGGACTTGAGTTGGACCAGGATTTCGGCGTCGGAAGTACCAATAGTTCCGGCGTTGCTGTAAGTGAGATTGATGCCGGAATAAGGCAGACCGACGTTATCAAGTACCGTTAGAAGGTCACGATCGGGGATGGTGCGGTGAATTACCGCGTTGACTTGATCGGCGAGCCGCGCCGTCTCTTCAATGCGGAGTCCCGTGCGGGCGCGCATGTGCAGACGGATCTGTCCGGCGTCAACGCTGGGGAAGAAGTCGCGCCCCAGAAAGGGGAAGAGTCCCGCGGAGAGAATGCAGAAAGCCAGAAAACACGCGCAGAAGATAGGTGCGTGGTACAGAGCGGCAGAAAGCGCGCGGCGGTAGGCAGAGCGGAAACTCTCGAAGCCGCGCTCGAATCCCTGCTGGTAGCGTCGGAAGAAACCCATTTTTTCGCCGGCATGCAAATCAGCGTGGTACTCATCTTCGGAAGACAGAAGGTACATGGCCATCGTAGGCACGATGGTTCGCGACCACATGTAGGAAGCAAGCATGGCGAAGATGACCGCTTCGGCGAGCGGCACGAAGAGGTACTTGGCGACGCCGGAAAGGAAGAACATGGGGATGAACACGATGCAGATGCATAGGGTAGAGACGAAGGCGGGAACTGCAATCTGCTGTGCGCCGTCCAGGATGGCCTGGACAGTTTCCTTGCCCATAGCGAGTTGACGATTGATGTTCTCAATTTCGACGGTGGCGTCGTCCACTAGGATGCCGACGGCGAGAGCAAGGCCCCCAAGCGTCATGATGTTGATGGTTTCGCCGAGAGCGCTCAGGCACAGCAGGCTGACAAGAATGGAGAGAGGAATGGAAGTGGCGATGATGAAGGTGCTCTTCCAATTGCCAAGGAAGAGAAGAATCATGACGGCCGTAAGACAGGCGGCGATCAAGGCTTCGCGTAGAACTCCCTGAATGGCAGCGCGCACGAAGAGCGACTGGTCAAAGAAGGTGGTGAGCTTAAGGTCGCGGGGAAGGGACGGCTGGTAGTCCTGGAGAACTTTTTTGACGCGATCGACAATCGAAAGCGTAGAAGAATTCCCCGTCTTGTAAACACTCATCAGCACGCCGCGCTGGCCATTGGCCACAACGACGTTGGTCTGCGGAGAGAATCCATCGCGAACGTGGGCAACGTCGCGCAAATAAATGGTGGAGCCGTTGATAGTCTTAACGGGAAGGTCGTTCAGTTCGGCAACGGTCCGCGGGCTGCCGTTCATCTCGACGTTGAATTCCAGCGCACCCAGTTTTGCCGTGCCCGTAGGAAGAATCAGGTTCTGCGCGTTGACGGCGTTGACGATATCAACCGCCGAGAGCCCCTTGGCCTGCAAAGACGTGGAATCGATGTCCACGGAGATCAGCCGCTGCTTGCCCCCAAATGGAAACGGTGAAGCGGCTCCCTGCACGGTGGCGAGCTGCACGCGAATAAAGTTGTTGCCGAAATCGAAGAGTTGCTGCTCGCTAAGGCGGTCGCTGGTCAGGCCGATCTGCAGCACGGGAACCGTGGACGCGGAATAGATAATGACCAGGGGCGGCGTGGTTCCAGGCGGCAGCGAGCGAAGAAACGTTTGCGAGATGGCGGTGGTTTGCGCAAGAGCGGTCTGAACGTTAGCGTTGGGCTGGAAGAAAATTTTGATGATGGCGATGCCGTTCAGCGATTGCGATTCGATGTGCTCGACGTCGTTGACCAGCGTGGTAATGCCGCGTTCCACTCCCGAGGTAATGCGCTGCTCCATCTCCTGCGGCTGGAGCCCGGAGTAGTTCCAAACCAATGCAATCACCGGGATATTGATGTCCGGAAAAATATCGGTAGGCGTGCGCGGAATCACAACACACGTCAGGAGGATGATCACCAGGGCCATGACGATAAACGTGTAGGGCCTGGCAAGTGCTAATCGGACAATCCACATAGAAAGTGAAAAAAACCTCTAGCGGCGGGTCGAAACGTACGATCACACAACCACCGCCCTGCAGGGTGAGCCTGCTTACACCTATTAGACTACGGGAGGGCGGTGAATGGGTACGCGGGGTTGTCGAAAACGCCGACGAAAAATGCTGCGGGAAGTATCAGAAAATTTAATGAACATCGGTTGGCACAGACTTTGCGCGCTTGCATTGCGTATTGAACAACGTATTGCGCACTAACGATTTGCCGCGGGACGTTGCTGTGGGAATTTGCCTGCGAAGCCTGCGAAATGGGAATGGGCTTTAAGCGAAGGGTGCCGTCAATCTTGAAGTCCGATATTAGGCTGACTCTAAACCCGCACCTTTCTTAAAGCAAACGCGAAGGGCGCGGCACCCAGATTCTCCTCTTCGCTCAATATGTCGGCCACCCGCCAATCTCCGGATAGCCCGTGCGAAGAGCACACATTATAGTCAACTTCCTTCGGCTCCTTGCTTCCGAGCCTTGTCCGTCCAACAGCTACCAAGTCTACTCAGGATTAGGAGCCGACGCAGTCATCCAATCAGCCACCCGCCGAGTGTAAGCTTACTCCGGGTTCTCAAGATTGGGCACTATGGGCAGCAGCCTCAAGGGCCCGTCTGATTTCCTGCTTAATTTCCGGGTCAGATGTCTGAGTTTCGATCCTGAGCAAGGCGCTTCTGCTCAAGGCGGAAGTGTTGTGGTAACTGATTCCTAACCCTTCACCTAAGGCCCGGATAGCATCTTGGTCAGCTATTCTTTCAAGGCCTTGAATTGCAAATGGTTCTACAAGCTGCTTCGCCAAAAGGGCCTTACGCAAGAATGGCACAGCGACCGGATCTCTAATGCTGCTTAGTTCCTGCGCCGCTACGGCAGCGGCCTCGTAGGAGCTGGAGACCTCAATTTCTTTGATGAGACTGTCGCAAGTGGTCCTCAGGGCGGACTCATCTCGGGGGGTGATTTCGAACCGGCTGTCGAATACTCTTTGGTAATCGAGTAATTGGCCGGTATCTGTGTAAGCTTGTTTTGTTAGTTGGATCTCGATTTCATAATAGCCAGGTGTAGTGAAATCAAACCGCTCGTCCATAAGAAGCTTCTGCGTGTAGCTTACTCCTGGGCCCAGGACTAGCACGCCTGGCCTGGTAAAGCCGCTCCTAAGTAGAGGAGGGAGTTGAATCGTTGCGCCACTGGGTGAAGTCACTCGAAAAAGGAAATTTTCCTGGCGGTCTCGGCCCAGATCTAGGTGAACAATGCCTGGAGTGTTGTTCGATAATTTGAAAAGCAATACTACCGGTTGGTGCAGACTGAGAGTTGCAACTTCAGGGGTCACACTAACCTTGACCTCGTTCTTTGCTGGCGACGAGCTCTGAGCCATGCAATGAGACAACACAGCCCCGGTTAGAATCAGGACATGGAGAATGCCAAAGCTAGCACGCATGATTTGACGGGTGGAGCAGAGAATTCTCTTGATTCATGGGGCGCCTACTGAGTATATCATTCATGCACGACTCTTTGTAGGCAGCGGACGCAACCGTGGGTGCCGCACCCTTTGGTTTGTAAGGGTGCGGGTTTTGACTTCTCCGCGGGCCGATTTTTCTTTCATGCGCCATCCCTTGCAGCGGCATTACGGGCGCGGCGATCTGCACTTCGTCACGTTTAGTTGTTATCGCCGCCGCGCCTACTTGGGCACGGCTTGTGCCCGTGATCGGTTTGTGAAGATACTCGGGCAAGTGCACCTGCGCTACGGATTCCAACTCCTTGGCTACGTGGTAATGCCGGAACACGTGCATCTGATCATCAGCGAGCCCAAGAAGGGCACACTTTCCCAAGCGCTGCAGGTGCTGAAGCAGAGAGTTTCACGCGCTTTGCGGCGACGGCGGCGAGAAGCCAGCGCGCAACTCTCCTTGCCGTTTTGTTGCCGCGAAGCGCAAGCGCCGGCGTTTTGGCAGCGCCGCTTCTACGATTTCAACGTGTGGAGCAGCGGAAAGTTGCGGGAGAAACTGAATTACAGGCACAGGAATCCGGTGCAGCGGAAACTGGTCGTTCATCCGAGGGAGTGGCCGTGGAGCAGTTGGTTTCATTACGAAAAGGGCGAACCTTGGTTGATCGCAATCGATGCTTTATATGAGGAGAAAGCTCCAGCACCCAGCGGCAACAGCCGGAAACGTCAAAACCCGCACCCTTTATGAACCAAACCCAAAGGGTGCGGCACCCATGCTATTCCACCGCGCGAAGGATGTGCCACCCGCCAAAGGGCATTCCAGACGAAATTGGGTGAAGCCGGAAGTTCGGCACCTGTGGTTATGTCCCAGATTCCGCTCCGCACGTGATTAGCCCCAGCACTTTCCAATCCTCATCGTCTACACTCAAACCAGGCTGGTGGGGCAGAGATTTCTCACGATTCCTGGTTCATGGTTATCGCGCGAGTATATCATTCGCAGACGATGCCTTGTGAGCATCTGGTGTAACCAGATTCGTCTTACTCATCGACCTGCCGGCCACCCGCGGATCTGCTAGCCTTTCTCGACCGACAATTTCAGATGGTCGAATGTGGCATCGAAGCCCTGGCCTTCCGGGGCAGCACACATGATGCCAACTTGTGCTTGGGCGGAAGGAGCGAAGTAGCCGGAGCGGACTAAGGCGAAATTCTGTCCGTCCAGTGAATTGTAGATTTCAATCGAGTTCTTGTGTCGCGCGGCTCTCCACCAAATCGGAGCGGTACCGGACAAATCATTCATGATCGACCAATCGGAGAAATCGCGAGTGAAGACAACGCTGGCGCAGCGCCGGCCTTCAAAAAGTTCCGTACCACACTTCATCCACTTCTCGCCATCAAGGCGCACCATGATGCCTGCTTGATCGAAAGGCGCTGAGTATTGTCCGTTGATCCGAGCTTCGAAGACAAAGTTGCCGCTGGCGGTGAGGTGGAGGAAGTGGCCGTTATCGATCACATGATCGGTGAACGTTTTCCGCCAAAAGTCGGTTTTGGGGCGCGAGCAAACGGTGATCTGATCGCCAGAACGCTTCGATGAAGCGGGTTCATTGAGCCAGGTCAAACGCCCGATGAGGTCGTCGTCCGGAGCGGGCACTTGTTCGGCGGCCGCTGCGCCCCAAGGCACAGAAATAGGAAGAGCCGCCAGAGCGGCAGTTGCGTAGGAATGTATCAAGAAAGACCAGCGGCTAAGATCGCGCATGATTGAGAACTCCTTTTCATTAAGATTCTAGGCGGGTGAAGCAGAGATTTCACACGATTCTTGGCTCATGGTTGCGGCGCGAGTAGATCATTCGCATACAACCCATCGTGAGCAACAGGCGCAACCAGAGTCGTCTCACTCATCGGCCTGCTGGTCATCCGCCAACTTATTGCCCACTAACGATCTATCGTCGTGAGTTGCTGGGGCATCGTTGTCTTAATCGCAAAGTGGATGTGCGCGGCGCGGGCTAGGGCTTGCGATGAAGGACATGAACGGAAATGTCTGGCCAGAATTCTCGGAACACATTGGTGAGTGCATCCCTGCCGAGGGCGAATGCGTATTTTTTGGAGATTCCTCCGGGGGTGCGGTCCTGGCTGGGGTAGTAGGATACCGAGACAGCTTGGGCGATGGCCCGGCCCAAAAGTTCGGAGACGTTCAGGCTGTTTCGCCCGTGATAGTTCGGCGTGATGAGGATGCGAGAAGCGGAATAGGTGGCGCGCTTCACAAAGCCCCCGCGGCCCATCGCGTAGTAGCGTTCATCCTGGTGGAATACGGTCGGCAGAACAAAGATGACCCAGTAGTTGCCGTCCACCTTGTCCAGGTAACCGCGCCAATAGTATCGGCCGAAGCCGGCCACACCTTTCCCGAGTTCCGGATGAGCGTTCGATGCCTGGGCTTCCAACGAAGTGAAACCAGTAAAAATAAAGGAGGAATAGTCAAAACTGTTTTGGGTGGCGATCCACAAACTCTGCTTCGGGGTGGGCGCCGGAGGAAGTATGCCGGCGCTAACGGCGCGGAAATTAGGCATGACGCCGAGGATGCGTTTGGGTTGCCCTGGTGGTTTCGAGGAATCTCCATCCGGTTGGACTGAAGTTTGTTGAGCTGGATCAACCGGTGTCTGGGTGGCAGGAGGTGCACTGCCTGATGCTGTGGGTTGCTGCGCTTGCGGATTCTGCGGCGTGGTTTGCTGGCCGGTGCAGGGCGCGCCACTCAGCGTTGCAGCTTCAACGGTAAACGAAACTAGCGGCGGCGGCGGCACGCAAAGTTCCTGAGCCTGCAGGCCAGTCACGAATAGCAGGGACGCCAAGAATGCAAAGAGACCAATGAGCGAAGCCCTCTTTCCCGATTGCTGTGAAATGTGCATGCCAAAGTCTGATGCTGCGAAGCACAACGGGGTTTGATCCCCGCTCAGGCCAGAACGAGGGCGACAACTCAAGACCGCAATTGACCTACGATTCCGCAGACTATTTATTGGTCATGGTGAACAAGCCGTCCCAAGAGACAGGCGGTTCGTCGAAGAGGTATTGCTGGCAGCGCTTCCAGTACCTGCGAGCGGGGAAGTTGTTGGGCGGGGTTACTCCCGGAAAATAAAGTTCAGGCGGACGCCGCAAACTTCAATGAGGTCGCCGTCGTTCAGGCGCACGGTGCCGGGAATGGGCGTGCCATTTACAGTGGGAACCTTGTCGCCGGTGCCGAGGTAGTAGCCGTCGTCGCGCTGATTGATCTGGGCAGCCATGGGCGGTTTGAACCAGCCGCGAAGACGAATAGTGGCCATGGGCGATTTGCCGATGACGGTAAGCTTATTGGTGATGACATATTCTTTTTGATCGACTCTGCCGCTGAGCACGACGAGCGTGGGCATCTTCAAGCGGCCAGGAGAAAACTGCGAACGTTCGCCCATGGCGGCGGCTTGCGAAAGCATGTCGCGGCGCGCCTTGGTATCCAGGACCATGGTTTCGTTTATTTTCGGAGCGGCAGCTTTGCGGCCCGTGTCCCAGGGAATTGCGGCATCGGCGGTGGCGTCAACTTTGATGTGATGCTTCCCGATCCAGATGGAATCGCCATCGTGCAGCGTAGCGCGCTCGACGCGCAGATCGTTGACGAAAGTGCCGTTAAGGCTATCGAGATCTTCGACGACCAGGCGGCCGCCTTCGTAATAGACGCGCGCGTGGTAGTTGGAGATGGCGAGGTTGTCAATGGGGATGTCGTTATCCGGCGAGCGGCCAATGCTGACCGGACGATTGCCGATGGGGACTTCCTTCACCAATTTGCTTTCGAACATGAGGCTGAGCTTCGCCATGCGATTCCTCCTGAGGAGGTCTAATTCTGTTTGGCCGAGCCGCGGCGCAACCAGGAAAACCAACCCTTTTCCTCTTCCTGGAAGCGCGCGACGATGACAGTAACGTTATCAATGCCGCCGCCGTCGTTAGCCAGTTCAATCAGTTTTTGGGCCGCCGTCGTGGGATTTGTCTCCGCCTGCATCGTGCCGGCAATTTCTGGTTCCGTGACCATGCGCGTAAGCCCGTCGGAACACAGCAGAAGAACGTCGCGGGGATAAATGCCAACTTCGTCCACGTCCACTTCGACATCGGAATGAGCGCCGAGGGCACGCAGCAACACGCTCTGCATGTCGCTGGATTCCGCTTCTTGGGGAGTGATAAGGCCGCGGCGAACCTGCTCGGCGACAAGAGAATGGTCGTTGGTGAGTTGCTGAAGCGACCCGCCGCGCAGCAAGTACGCGCGGCTGTCGCCAACGTGTGCCACGCTCAGGCGTCCGCCGTCGTACCACGCGGCAGTGATGGTGGCGCCCATGCCGCGCTGCTCCGGATTTTTCTGCGCGGATTGAAAGATTTTGGTATTCGCGAGATGGACTGCATTCTGCAAGCGCCTGGTTTTTTCCGCCCAGTGGCCGCCGGCCGGGCTGGTGACTGTTGCTCCGGGATTTTCCTTCTCATTTGAGCAGCAATTGACGATGGTTTCCACAGCCATGGAGCTGGCAATTTCACCGTGGGCTTCGCCACCCATGCCGTCGGAAAGGATGAAGAGGTGGAGAGGCTCAACAATGCGGAAGCAGTCCTCGTTGTTGGCGCGCACGCGCCCCACGTCCGTCAAGCCGTCGCTAACGATCAGCACACCTGCTCCTTCCATGCTTTCCGTGAGCACGCGTCGCCCCCTGCGCGGACACACCAGCAAGTCCCTACGGTCCACGCTATCAGAGGCCCAGCCCTCAGGAAAGGCTTTGCATCCAAGTGATTACTCGCAGATTAGCAACACTGGCCGGTGGGCCAGTTGGAAAGGATAACCGGAACCGGGCAAGTGAGGTGCAATGATGTGAAAGAGTGTGCCTGGTAGTAATCCCGGAAGGGAAGGGCACTTCTGCGGGAGGGGAAACTCCACTACAATCCCGGTGTGCGGATAACTTGGCGGCAAATGCAAAAAGGAATCATGGGATTGGCGGTGCTTTGTGGCCTGGCCGGGGTGTGCCAAGCGCAATCGGCCCCAGCGGCATCCGGAGCGAGGATTCTGCTGCTGCCGCGAAAAATCGTGACCGGGGAACGCTCGACGCTGGCAGTACTGGATGTGAACGGGCGGTTGACGCCAGACGTGACGGTGGTTTTTTCGAACGGAGACAAGGTTACAACAGACGCAACGGGCCGGGCTTTGTTTGTTGCGCCGTTGAATCTTGGTGTGATTTTCGCTTCGATTGAAGGACGCGTGGGACGCCTGACTTCTGTAATCCTTTCGCCCACGGAAGTACCTTCCAACTCGCAGGAAGTGACGTTCGCGCCGCGCGTAGCGACTGTGAGCGATCGCTTTGAGATATTAGGCCACGGTTTTTGCGGCAATGCGGATGCCAATAAAGTGAACATTGGCGGTGAGCCTGGCTTGGTGCTGGCAGCTTCGCCGGCGTACCTTGCAGTGCTACCGCCCGCGGAGATAACTCCGGGGCCAGCCCAAGTTGAAGTGAGTTGTGGAGAGCGCAACTCCAGCGCATTCACAGTGACTTTCGTCAGCCTGGAGCTGGAGGCAAGCGGCGCGGCGCTGACGCCGGGAGAGCATCGCGAATTGAAGGTGCGTGTTCGGGGAAGCGCCGCGAAAATCAATCTGGAAGCGCGAAACCTTGCACCAGAGGTTGCGGAATTGCAGGGAGGAGAAGTGGTGCGCGCGGCATCTTCGGGGGGCGCAGAGAACGTGGCGCTGTTTGCAGTGCACGGGAAACAGCACGGGAGCTTTATGATTTCGATTCGGCTCTTATCGCCGTTGCTGGCGCCTAAACTCTGAAAGCGGCAGTCCTTCGATGCTCAGGACAAGCCTCCCTCCAAAAAGACTCACGCGGATTTGTTTGCAGCGTTAGAAGGGGGCAGCGCCAGGGCAGCCTGGGTGTCTTCGAGAACCGGCGAGACCGCTTCCGTTGCCGTGAGCAGAGAAGCCAGCGTGTTGGAAGCCTTGTCCAGGCGCTTATCGGCCTCGGTGTAGTTCTGCTGCGCGTTTTTCAAATGCGTGCCAATCTTTTCAAAATACTCGCTGAAACTATCAAGTTGTTTGCGCATGCCAGCCAGGTTTTCCGAAAGGCGTTTGGCGTTTTCCTCGATTTGCATGCCTTTCAATCCCATGCTGATGACGCAGAGATGCGCGTACAGCGTATTGGGAGAGACGGCGATAATATTGCGGCTGCGGCAGTAAGCGTCAACGGCTTGCCCCTTGGAATCCTCGCTCATCAGCAGTTCGTAGTAGACGGTTTCGCTGGGCACGAACATCAGCGCAAGCTCCAGCGTTCCTTCGTCCGGCACGATGTATTTGCGGGCGATGGAATCGGCGTGGCCTTTGATGGAAGTGACGAAAGCTTTGCGGGCTTCATCCCCTTCCGCGCCGATGCGGCGATAGGCATCGAGCGGGAATTTGGAATCGACGGCCATCATCTTCTTGTCGCGAAGGAAAATCACTGCGTCGGCAGTCTCTCCGCTGCGGAATCGGTATTGCGTTGAGTATTGCGAAGGCGGCAGAGAATCCTCGAGGAGCCGCTCAAGGGTTACTTCTCCGAATGAGCCGCGCGATTTTGTGCCGCCAAGAATGCTTTCCAGCGTCTGCGCCGTCTGGAACATCTGTTTCCCGGCCTCCTGCACTTCGCCCAACTGGCGCTGGATCTGATTGATCTGCTCGCGCGTGTTTTTCAACTCCGTGGACATGGCCGCCTGGGCGTCCGACGTGATTTTGGAAGTAACCTGAGCGGAATCCTTGACGCCATCCTGAAGTGCTTTGGTGACGGCTTCCAGTCGAGAAGCAACGGTGCCCGCCAGCGTCTCGATCTTGGTGCTGCTCTGCGTGTGGGCAGTGGACATGCCCTGAACGTCTCGGCGCAGCTCGCTCATTTGCGATTCCAATAGTTCGTTTTTCTTCTGATCCTGGGTACTTTGAAAGAGAAGCCAGACGATCAAGCCAAGCAGCACGATGGCGAAAATGGTGGCAACAATCCAGATGACGTTCATGCGTTCTCCGATGCGATGACGGGAAACGGTAAAACCACTTTACCCGGAAGCTACGGGAATGGGTAGGGAGAGAAATGCCACTTATCGAAAAAGGCCGAAAAAGCGCCCGCTCGCTGCGGCGAGCGGCCGCTACAAAGGCAAGTCAGCGTTCGTCGCCAAAGAGCTTGATATCTTCGGGACCTTCGTTCAGCGGCATAATGTCGCGGCCCTGCACAAGCTGGCGTACCTGCTCGACAATGTCCGGATTGGACAGAGTAGTGATGTCGCCAGTATCCATGTGATTGGAAATGGCGGCAAGGACGCGGCGCATGATTTTGCCGGAGCGCGTCTTGGGCATATCCGGAACGATGTGTATGCGCTTGGGCCGCGCGATTTTGCCAATCATGGTTTCAATGGTGGCGGTAACTTTTTCGATGATGGCCTTCTTGGGCAGGACGCCGGGCTTCAGTGAAATGTAAATCTCGGGGACCCGGCCCTTCACTTCATCTACAACTGGAACTACGGCAGCCTCGGCAATTTCCTGAATCGTGAGACACGCGGACTCCAGTTCCTTGGTGCCCAGGCGGTGGCCGGCAACGTTGATAACATCATCCACTCGGCCAAGAATGCGGTAGTAGCCATCGGGGGGAAGCACGGCGCCGTCGGCGGCATAGTAGGGCCAGTCTCGCCAATCCTTGCTTTGCGAATTCTTGTTGTACTTTTTGTAGTACTGATTGACGAACCGGTGCGGATCGCCCCAGATCGTTTGCATAATTCCTGGCCAGGGATTCCGGATGCAGATATTCCCGGCTGCGTGATCCGCGCTGGCAACTTCCTTGCCGTCTTCATCCCAGATAACCGGATAGATTCCCAGGCACGCTGGACCCGCGCTGCCCGGTTTCATGGGATCGAGCGCTGGCTTGGTGGAACAGAGGAATCCCCCGGTCTCCGTCTGCCACCAGGTGTCCACGATGACGGCTTCGCCCTTGCCCACCACTTCGTGATACCAGCGCCAGACTTCCGGCTCGATGGGCTCGCCGACCGTGGTCATGTGCTTGAAGCGGTAGTTGTGTTTTTTGGGCTCTTCTGCGCCCGCTTTGCGAAGCATGCGAATCGCAGTGGGCGAAGTGTGGAAGATGTTCACATCGAGTCGTTCCGCAATTCGCCAGGGACGCCCCGCGTCGGGAAATTGCGGCACACCTTCATAAAGGACGCTGGTGGCCGCAAGAGCAAGCGGTCCATACACGATGTAGGAATGCCCGGTGATCCAGCCAATGTCGGCCATGCACCAGTAGACGTCCTCAGGATGAATGTCCTGGTAATATTTCGCGGTTCCCGTGACGTAGGCAAGATATCCGCCGGTGCGGTGCTGGCAGCCTTTCGGTTTTCCGGTGGTGCCGCTGGTGTACATCAGGAAGAGCGGATCTTCGGCTTCCATGGAGACTGGCGGCACAACGGCGTTGCGATAATCCTTCAAGATATCGTCCATGAAAAAGTCGCGCTCCATAATCATAGGCGCGTCGGAAGTGTACTTGTGGTGATAGCGCTTCCACACCAGAACCTTGTCAATGACCTGGCCTTCTTTTTTGGCGGTTTCCACGGCGAGATCGGCGCTGGCTTTGTGGTCCACCCAGCGGCCGTTGCGGTGATAACCATCCACATAGATCAATACCCGGCTGCCGGAATCGGCGGCGCGCAGGCCGCAAGCTTCACCGGAGAATCCGCCGAACACGACGGAATGAATGATGCCCAGGCGCGCGCAAGCCAGCATGGTGATGGGCAACTCCGGAATCATGGGCATGTGGATCGTGACGCGATCGCCCTTTTGCAAACCCGCAAACCCTTGCAGCACGGCGGCGGCTTCGTTGACGCGGCGATACAGCTCCTGGTAGGTGATGACGATGTGATTTTCTTCTTCAGGCTCCGGCACAAAAATCAGCGCCGCTTTGTTTTTGTATTTGGCCAGATGGCGATCCACGCAGTTGTAACAAACGTTCAAGCGGCCGCCGACAAACCACTTCCAGAAAGGCGGATGATTCGTGTCCAGCGTGGTGTGCCAATACTGATCCCAGTGAAGGAGTTCGGCGTATTCCCGGAAGCATTCGGGGAAATTCTTTTCGCTGAAGCGATCCAGGGCGTAATTGTCGTTCAGATTGGCTTGCGCTATGAAGCGGGCGGGAGGCCGGATGTAGGCTTCTTCCTTCCAATGGACCGCAATCTGCGCTTCCGTCACGCCGTGCTTTTTGGCGCGTGGCTTGGATTCAGTGTGCTTCTTCGCGAGGGTTTTTGGCACGGCGCTTACTCCCTTGAAAATTGAAAACCGAAAACCTCATGGTGCCAATGCTGCATGCGAGCAGAATCCCCTCGCACAAGGGCGTTAGACCATGTAGAACTGGTGCCGCCCCAAAAAAGCCTGAGGCAGAATGATGCTACTTCGTGCGCTCGCTCGTCAATCAGCACAGGGCTGCACGGAATTCAACGGAATTCCTGCCAATTGCGGAGCCGCACGCTATTTTGTGGACTCGCGGATCCACACCGTCTTGATGTTGGTGAACTCGCGAATGCCATAGGGCCCCAACTCGCGGCCATGGCCGGAAGCTTTGACGCCGCCAAACGGAACCCGAGGATCGGAAACCACCATCTGGTTGATAAAGACCATGCCCGCTTCCAATTCGTTGATGAAGAGCTCGCGCTCGGCGGCATCGTTGGTCCACGCGCTGGCGCCAAGACCAAAGCGGACATCGTTGGCGACGGCGATGGCTTCGTCAATCGTTTTCGTGCGGAAGACGCAGGCGACCGGGCCGAACAACTCTTCGCGATAAGCGGGCGAATCTTTAGGAATGTTTGTGAGAACTGTGGGCTGGTAGAAATTTCCGTGGCCGGCAACCGGCTTGCCGCCAGTCAAAAGTTTTGCGCCTGCCTGAATGCTCTTCTGCACGTCGGCATCGAGGTCATTCACGGCGTCGGGCGTCGCCAGCGGCCCAACATCAGTTTGCGGATCGAAGGGATCGCCGAGCTTCAGGGCCTGCATGCGATCAACGAATTCCTTCTCGAATTGCTCAGCGATTTTTTCGTGAACGATAAATCGTTTGGCGGCGATGCAGGATTGCCCGTTATTGAAGACCCGCGCTTTCACCGCGGTGGCGGCCGCTTCCGGGATGTTGGCGCTTGGCATGACGATGAAGGGATCGCTGCCGCCCAGTTCCAGCACAACTTTCTTGATGCGCTTGGCGGCGGAAATGCCGACCTGAATGCCGGCCTGTTCGCTGCCGGTCAGCGTAGCGGCGGCGACGCGCGGGTCGTTCAAGATGCGGTCTACCTGGGATGCGCCGATCAGCAACGTCTGGAAAACATCCGCGGGAAAACCCGCGCGACGCACGATTTCCTCAATTTTCAGCGCGCATTGCGGAACGTTGGAGGCATGCTTCAGCAAACCGACATTGCCTGCCATCAAGCCCGGCGCAACGAATCGGAAAACCTGCCAGAAAGGGAAGTTCCACGGCATGACGGCCAGCACAATGCCAATCGGTTCGTAACGGATGAAACTTT
Organism: Candidatus Acidiferrales bacterium; assembly: GCA_963780315.1. Classification (GTDB taxonomy): domain Bacteria; phylum Acidobacteriota; class Terriglobia; order Acidiferrales; family UBA7541; genus Acidiferrum. The sequence goes on from CAWABP010000013.1 coordinate 191,446, forward strand.
TTGCAGCGGATGTGGCGATGGGCTCGTCGGCAACAAACTGCGGCGCATGTTCCGCGTAATAGCGGCAGGCGGACGCGCATTTTTCGGTTTCGGCAATCGCGGAGGGCAGTGTTTTGCCCATCTCCAGTGTCATCATTCGGCCGATGGCTTCCTTTTCCGTTTCGAGGATTTCCGCGGCCTTGATCATCCAGCGGGCGCGATCGGCCATGGGCGTTTTGCGGAAACGGTGAAAGGCAGCGGCAGCTTTCGTGATCTTGACATCAACCTCGGCGTCGGTGAGCACGTCGAATTTCCTGACGACTTCGCCGGTCGCCGGATTAATGGTGGCAATGGCCATGGCCTGTGCTCCTGGGGGTTAATGTTGCTCTTGAGCCAGTTGCGGATTTTAGTGCAAAACTTTACTTTTTTGAAGTAGAGATTTGGAAGGCGCAAACACGGAGGTCTAGCGCGGAGCCACAGGTGCTCTCAGCGCAGACGCATCATTCACTGAGGAATAGCTGCTTGAGCTGATCGAGGTCGCCGGCGGCCGCATCGGAAACCGCGCAGAAGTACAACCCATCTTTTTCCCAGGCGAGCCAGTGATAACCCTGCGCGGTGCCGGAACCCGCCCAGGGCTTCCGATCCGTGCCTTTCCAAACGAACACATTCACGAAATGCTTGCGACGGCCGTAAACCAGAGCCGCGACAGTCCCACCATCCACGACATCCAGACGCCCGCCCAGCAGCGGAAATCCGGCGGCGGCGAAATCCCGTACCGGCGGAGCAAACTCGATCTTGCCGTCAAACCACGGCTTCACCGTGTGCTGGTCTGTGGATTCAACGTCGGTGAGATGCCCAGGCTGCAGCGAACGCAAATGCGCATCAAGAATAGCTGTAGCGAATGGATAGGGATCGGCGCGATGCAGCATGCCGGGGGAAAAATGCCAACCGAGAAACACGATAATTAAGGAAGCAGCGGCGAGCACCGGCCATCGCCAGGCATTGCTGCGCCGAACAGGTTCCGTGGTCAAAGGAGGCAAGCTGGCGCGAACTTTATGTAGCAGGCTGCGGGGCGCGCGTTCGTGAATGTCGGAATTTGCGAGTGACTGCCGCAGAGCCTGCTCGGCAGTAAGTGCAGTGGAACATTCGACGCAGGAACGGAGGTGTTGCTCGAATGCCTGGGCGGCCGGAGCATCGAGTTCGCCATCGAAATAAGCATGGAGATGCGTGCGATGAAGCTCACAACTCATGACGCGCCTCCTTTTGAAGCAGACTCGAGCAAGGCCCGGCGCAAGTGCTGACGGGCGCGAGCTAATGAAGACATTACAGTCCCGATGGGGCGCGAGGTAATTTCGGCAATTTCCTTGTAAGAGCAGCCTTCCAGTTCTCGAAGGACAAGCACTTCTCGAAACGGCGCCGCGAGTTGTTCGAGCGCCCGGGCGAGATGCTCGCGATTGCAATTGGCGATGGCCAGCGTTTCGGGAGTGTCGTGGTCCGTTGGCTGGAATTCTTCGTGCAATTCGGCCAGGTCCTCGGTCGGATGATTTCTCTGCAGCCATGTGAAGCAACAATTCCTGACAATCTGCAGCAGCCACGCGCGGGCATCCCCGGCGCGAAAAGTGCCGAAGAAACGATAGGCGCGCAGCACGGCCTCCTGGGTGACGTCTTCGGCGTCGGCAGGATTGCGAAGCAGCCAACGCGCCAGATTGAATGCGGCGTCGAGATGCGGCAAGACAATTTCCTCAAAGCGAAGACGTTCGTTTCGCTCCAACACGTCCCAGCCCCTTCCGAAGGCCCCTGCTTATGCATAACTCCGGGAGCAACGATTTTATTCCGGTTGGCAGTGATTCCCGCAAGAAAAACTAGCGCGAAACATGTGGATACGAAGATTTTGCGGCAAAGGCGGGGCAGCGTGAGGAGGCGGGAATAAAACAAGAGCCGTGCAGGTCTAGCACATTGAACACGTCCGAAGGCGGCGCGGGCCCAGGAGCCATTCCAGGTTCGCGCCGCTTTTCAAAAAAGGGGAGCCACGTGGCAGAAAAGCAAAAAGACCAGATTCTCTACGATCACAACCATGACGGGATTGACCGTCGCGGATTTCTGAAGTGCATGGCATGGGCGGGAACAGGCGCGTTTTGCGCAATGCAAGGCGGTGTTCTGAAGTCCTACAGCATGAACGGGCTTGCGGAAATGAAGCCCAAAGACATGTATGGGGAATTGAATTTCGCGCAGATCAGCGATTCGCACATGGGCTTCAACAAAGCCGCGAACCCGGATGTGGTGGCGACACTGAAAGCGGCCGTGGACAAAATTAATGCGTTGCCCATCCAGCCGGAATTTCTACTGCACACTGGTGACATCAGCCATCTTTCGAAGCCTGAAGAGTTTGACACCGTGGACCAAATCCTGAAGTCCAGCGTCGCAAAGGAGATCTTTTTCGTGCCGGGAGAGCACGACGTTCTCGGCGACGATGGAAAGCAGTACCTGGAGCGTTACGGCAAAGGAGCGATGGGCGCCGGCTGGTACAGCTTCGAAAAAAAAGGCGTGCACTTTGCGGGGCTCGTAAACGTGATGAACCTGAAAGCAGGCGGCCTCGGCACGCTGGGCAACGAGCAACTCGAATGGCTGGAAAAGGATTTGAAGCATATCAGTGCCAGCACGCCAGTGGTGGTTTTCGCGCACATCCCGCTGTGGAGTGTGTATCCAGAGTGGGGCTGGGGGACGGAAGACAGCGGGCAGGCGCTCAGCTATCTAAAGAAATTTGGTTCAGTGACTGTGCTGAACGGGCACATCCACCAAACGATGCAGAAGGTGGAAGGGAAGTTGACCTTTCACACCGCGGCGTCAACGGCGTTTCCTCAGCCACAGCCAGGAAAAGCCGAATCGCCGGGCCCAATGAAGATGCCGGAAGGGGAATTGCGCGATTTGCTGGGCATTTCGGATGTGAATTTCGTGCGCGGGCATCATGCGCTTGCGGTTAGGGATGTCAACTTGGGTTAAGAGAAGTCGGCAGGAAAGACACATAAATTTTTGGGGGAGACTAAAATGAACAATAAACTAAAAGTTGTGGGTGGTGCGATAGCCCTTGCTGTAGGACTGATCGTGTTCGTTATCGCAGCAGCGGTTGCGAACGGAACGCTGGTGCAGACTCCAGCCACGCCGCAAGAAGTAAAGATCGATAACTTCACATTTGCGCCGGCGGATGTCACCGTCGCGCAGCGCACGACGGTGCACTGGAAAAATCACGACGACATCCCGCATACGGTGGTGAGTGACGACAAGTCCACGTTCAAGTCCAAGCCGCTCGACACCGATCAGGAGTTTTCTTACACGTTCACCAAGCCAGGCACCTATTCCTATTTCTGCTCGATCCATCCCAAGATGACGGGAAAGATCATTGTGCAGTGAATGGGCGCGCATTGGATCCCTTTGACTGACGGACCGCTGAGAGCTTGGGTCACACGAATGAACGACTAGTTCTTTTTGGCAGCAGCGGGAGCAGGCGGGGGCGGAGCGGGCTTCAGGCCTGCGGCAGCCTGCTGAAGGTCGCCGACGGATGAGGCGGTTAATTCATAGAGAGCAGGCTCGCTCTGGCGCCTGGCGATATAAGAATCGCCGGACTTGGCAATGGCCACTTTTTCCGTGCGCTTATTTTGATTGGAAATAACCGTGATCTCGATAGTTTGTGAAGTAAAACCGGAATCGGGAAACTTCGCTGCGGCAAGATCGCGAAGTTTGTCCAGCAGCGAATCAACGCTCTCGGAATCGAGCTTCTTGCCGTCCGCTCCCCACCAGTCCGAACCCGAATGCGTCAGGAAATAGGATTTCGCGCCGTCGTGAATCTCAATCTTGTCCGGGTCCGCATAGCCGAAATCAAAAAGTTTCTTGTTGCGGAAATCGTCGAGGGACTTATTCAGCGAATTGCCGAGTGAACTGGAAACCTTGAAAAGGCCGGAAACTACAGAGGATTTGGCGTAGTAGTCCTCCTTAGCTTTGCGGATTTGCAATTCCTGCGTGCCGGAGACCCCGCTGATTTTCGCGGTGGCAAACGGGGAAGCGCCGTTAAATGCGGAAGCGATCTTGGCCGCATCATCGCTGGAAGAGGTTTCCATTTTCGCGTCTTTCAGGGCCCGCACGAGGTCATCCACTTGGTTGGATTCCGCGCGGCAGGGCTTGGGCTTAAGGATCTGCCACGAGTCCTTCTCGCGGGCAAACGTGATGTCCTGTTTCTTGGCGGCGGATGGCTGAAGCAATTCGATCTGCGAGACCTTGTCGAAATCCGCGGTCAAAAGTCGTTTGTCGCGAAGATCGGCGACGGATTTGTCGAAGCTGGATTTATTGTAATCGGCGATGGTGAAGACGCGAGGGTCCCCGGCAAGCGAGACAAAGTTGGAGCCACCAGAGATTGTCTGTCCGCCAACGAGAAGTTTTTTCGTGTTGCCCTTTGCCGTGACTTCGATTTGCATAGCAGGGTCATTAAGGCCGTATTGCGAGATATCGGCGGGCTTATCGTCAACGACGCGTTCGGAATTGAGCGAAGAGAGCGTGGATAAAACGCTTGTAACAGTCTCCTGATCCGCGGGAAGAGGCTGCGGCGAAGTGATCTGCCACGCGCCGGATGCGTTTTTCGAGAGCACAACTTCGGGCTCGCCCTTGCGCTGGATGGCGAGTCGCGAGATGTCTGGCTCACTGAGCGAAAGGATTTTTGGCGGCGCCTCGTTGCTGGCCTTCGCGGTGCCTTCCGAAGGCTTGTGATGATTGGACCAGTAAAGCGTGCCAGTAAGAGCAGCAAGGACGAGTGCGGCGATGATGAGGCCACGGAGTTTCATGAAAACGATTCCTCGTTAGGCTCGAATTAACGAGTCTGTGTCTAGCGGCGGCGCCACCATACGAAAACTCCGCCAAAAACCACAAGAAAGGGCCAAAGAGCAATGATGCAAGTCGTCAGCCATCTCATTTGGGCATTCGTCATTGTGATGCGGCGATCGTCGGGGTCCTTCGGGCGAATGGAAATCAGGTCTTCGTCGGAAGCCAGCCAGTTGATGGTGTTGAGCGCAAGGTCTCGATTGCCGTTAAAGCCGATAAAGGAGTTGGCGGCCCACGAGGAACTCCCCACCACCACGAAACGCCCTTGCGAGTTTTCCTTCCCGGTGTTGTATGTGCCTGCGGCAGCGATGATCAATGGGCCGTGCGTGTTCTTGGGGTCGTTGGGATCAATGTTGGGGCTGTTGAGCTTTGTGGTGGCCAGGCTGGTGTCCGAGGTGCTGAAAAGTTTTTCGACGGTTGTCTTGTCGCCGTTCTTAGTCTCCAGCGAACGCGCAAGCGGAAAGCCTGTGGCGTGGCGCTTCATGTCGTTGACGATGGCATGAGAATCGTAATTCGTGACCAGCGCCACCTGCGGACCAAGACCCAAAATCTGGCCGATGGGGTTGGTGTCCAGGATGAGATTTTTTGCGGGAGTGACGCCCCATCCGTCCAGTACCTTGTCGAGAGCTTCATTATCCGCAATTTCGGCGCGCCCCATTTTCAGCGGCGGATCAAGGAGGATCAGCGCGCGCCCGCCGTCGTCCACGTACTTCTGAATCGCGTCCACTTCCGGCTGCAGGTAATCGGACTCCGGGCCTCCCACAACCACGGTCGTACATTCCGCGGGGATTTCGGCTTTAGTCAGCAGATTGATGGATTTGGTTTCGTAGCTTTCCGTGGCCAGCAGTTCCTTGAAGCGCGAATAGCCGCTGCGGTCTGTGTCCTCAATGGAATGCTCGCCACTGCCTTCCACAAAGCAGATCGTGCGCGTGGTGGATTTCAGATCGCGGATGAACGCGCCCGTGATGCCTTCTTCCGATAGATTCTTGGCCTCTTCCTTGCGCGCCCCGAGTTGCACGACGGTAGTGGGGTAGCCTTTAATTCCCGCGGCCCGCGCGACTTCTATCTTTTTGTCGGGATCGACATATTCCACGTGAACTTTCGGCGAAAGATTCGCGTACAGATCAAGCTGGTCATGAGCTTTTTGGAACCGTGAACTCTGGTCAAAGTAAATTATCGTCGCCGGTTCCTTCAGGCCTTTGACAATCTTGGCGGTCTGCTCGGAAAGGCTGTAACGCTTGTTGGAGGTCGAGTCGTAAGTTTTGTTGTAACGGTTGGCGAGGGTGTTGGCGACCGCGATGATTCCAAGGGCAAGAAGCATGTAGGTGCCGACATAAAGCGCGTACTTCGTTTGGCGTGCGTGCAAGAAAGTTGTGTTCATAGGCCTACGATCTCCAGCGCAGGGATTCCATCGACCGGGCGGTCAGAAAGAGTCCCAGGAAAATAGCGCTCACGTAAAACACGGAGTCCTTCAAGTCAAGCACTCCTTTTTCAAAGGAGTCGAAATGCGAGTTGACAGACAAGTAGGCAATTGTTCGACCAAATAGGGAGCTATCAAACTCACCGACTGCGGACATCACCCAGAGCAACACGCAAATCGCGAATGTTGTGATCCCGGCGATGATCTGATTCCGCGTAAGTGTGGAGACGAACGTGCCTATCGCGAGCAAGGCACCGGCTTGCAGCAGAAGCCCCAGGAATCCGGTGGCCATCGGCTTCCAATCGGGATTGCCGTATTTGAAGAGAAAAGCAAAGTCCAAAGCCGTGAACACGAGCATGAAAGCGTACAGCGTCAAGGCCGCCGACCATTTCCCCAGAATCACTTCAAGGTCGAGAATGGGAGATGTTGCCAGCAATTCGATCGTCCCGGTGCGCTTTTCTTCTGCGAAAAGCCGCATCGTCATCATGGGAATGAAAAACAGGCCGCCGATCACTGCCGCGTTCGACAGCACCGGCCGGACGACTTGTTCATTCAAGTTCAACGGGAACATCCTGCCGCTCATTTGCATTTCCATCCCATATTCCACAAAGCCTCTTATGTAGAGCCATGTGAAAACGCCGGATACCAGAGCGAACAATGCTAGAGCCAGATAAGCGATCCATGAAACGAAATAGCTGCGCAGTTCTTTTTGGAAAATAATCCAGGTATTTCGCATGGCTCTTACTCTCCCCTCCCCGCGGCAACGGCTTCAGGTTGCGCCGCCGCTCCGGACTCATTTGTAGATGTGGCGGCAGCATCGGAGCCGGTGAGCTGCAGAAAGATTTCTTCCAGGCTGACGGCGGCGGCGCGCAATTCGATGAGGTCCCAGCCGGCTTTGACAATGGAGCGCGCCAAATCGCCGCGAATGGCGCGATCGTGCTGCCCTTCGACCTCGAAAACCGAATGATTCTGGCGCGTTTCCCGGAAGACAACTCGGCTTACGCCAGGCACCTGTTCGAGCTGGCTCTGTATTGTCGCGGCTTTCAGCTCACCATCTCGCCCGGCCACTTCAACCAGAACGGAACCCGCGCCGCGCGCGCGATGCCGCAAGTTGTCGACGGAGTCCGTCGCGACCAGCTTCCCCTTATTAATAATGATCACCTGCTGGCAGGTTTGCTCGACTTCGGGAAGGATGTGCGTGCTCAGTATGATGGTGTGGTCGCCGGCGAGGCCCTTGATCAGATCGCGCGTTTCGTTAATCTGTTTGGGGTCAAGCCCGGCGGTGGGTTCGTCCAGAACCAGCACTTCGGGATTGTGAATGATAGCCTGGGCCAGACCGACGCGCTGGCGGTAGCCCTTGGAAAGCTTGCCCAGGACTTTGTCCTTCACATCGGCCACGGCGCAGCGATCGAGCACGTAGTTGACTCGGGTGCTCAACTGAGCGCCGCGCAGCCCCTTGATCTTGCCGACAAACTGCAAATATTCCGTGGTGCGCATTTCGGGATAAAGCGGTGGGGTTTCCGGCAAGTAGCCGATGCGCCGCTTCACTTCGAGCGGATTTTCCAAAACGTCGAAGCCGGCCACTTCCGCGGTGCCGGAGGTGGGCGGCAGAAAACAGGTCAACATACGCATGGTCGTTGTCTTCCCGGCCCCATTGGGACCAAGAAAACCGACGATTTGACCTTTTTGCACCTCAAATGAAATCTGGTCGACGGCTGTGTTGCGAGCATACCGCTTGGTAAGCTGTTTTACAGTGATCATAAAATTTGATTTTGAAGCGTTGAAGGCATTGCGAGTCCTTCGCCGCAATTGGGAATCAAAATGCGAAACATAATGCTAAGAATTACAGATGCCCCCTGTCAATACCGAAGTTGCCTCTAATGATAGCCGGGGAACTCGACGCATGCATACGGCCTGTGGTTGTTTTTCGCGATTTTAGGGAGAATTGACGCATGGGATTCCGTTGCAAGTTCATGACAGCAATCGTGGCGTTGCTGGCTCTTGCCTTGCCGTGGAATGGAATTGCCCGAGCGCAAACTTCGGCCGGCGCGATTTCGGGAGTCGTGACCGACGCTTCCGGCGCCGTGGTGGCGAATGCGGCGGTGAAGGGAACGAACGAAGTGACGGGCCAATCGTGGAGCGCCGCTTCCAACGCGTCCGGCGAATTTCGATTGAAAAATATGCCGCCAGGTTTTTATTCGTTGGAAGTGTCCGCGCCGGGTTTCCAGACTTTTCACGCTAGCAAGATCAGCGTGTCCCCAGGATCATCTTCGAATTTGCCAGTCAAGCTGGTGGTGGAATCCGCGCGCAAAGTCGTGATTGTGAACGGCGAAGCTGCGGACGACTACAAGCCCAGCAACGTTGCGATTGGGAATCTGGACAGCCAACCGCTGCAGGACTTGCCCATTTCCGCCCTAGTCATAACACGAAGCCTGCTGGATGATCAGCAGGCGCGTTTGCTTTCTGACGTCGCAAAAAATGATGCGTCGGTCGGAGAAGATTATGCACCGGTCGGCTGGTATGAGGATTTTGAAATTCGCGGATTTCCACTCGATCTCGCCTCGGCAATCAAAATCAACGGTTTGTCCGTGGCCGGGGAACAACTCTTCCCCATGGAGAATAAGGATACGGTCGAGTTCCTGCATGGCGTGGATTCCGACGAAGTGGGCGTGGCCTCCGGCGGGGGGCTGGTGAACTACGTGACTAAACGCCCCGCGGTTGTGCGCACTTTGAATCTGGCCACCGACCAGCGCGGCACGCTATACGGCGGCATTGATCTTGGCAGATTCTTTGGCGCGCGCCAACAGTTTGGCATTCGCACGAACCTGGCTGGCGAAGATATGCGGTCCTACGTGTATGGCGCAGATGGAACCAGAGAATTCGGCGCCGTTTCCGCCGACTGGAAAATTAACGCCGCTACCTACCTGAAAGGCGATTTCGACTACCAGCATCTGGTGCAGCGCTCCGTAGGCGGCTACCAGTTGCTGGGGGGAACCACCGTGCCGGTGGATGTTTCCCCCGATGTGATGCTCGGCTATCAGTCGTGGGCCAAGCCGAACACCTACGACGATTTCAATGCCATCGTTCGGCTGGACCACAGCTTCTCCGGCCACTGGCGATTCTTCGTTGCCGGAGACTTCAGCCACACCCTTCTGGACGACAATATTGCCTGGCCCTATGGCTGCTACTACGCCGCTTCCTGCGCCGGCAGCAGCACGCCATTTTTTTTCAGCCCCACCGGAGACTATGACGTTTACGACTATCGAAGCCCCGGCGAAGTGCGCATCAACGATCAATTCCAAGCCATTCTGCAAGGCCAGGTGAAATTCGGCCGCGTGATCAACGACGTCGCCATCGGCACCAGCTTGCAGCGCCGCAGCGTGAATCTTGCGCTAGTCAATCCCGCGGTGCCTGCGGACACAGGCGTTGTTTACACCTATGTCGGGACTGAGAATATCTATCAACCCGAGCAAGTCTTTCAGCCTGCGCCGTCAACTAATCCACCGACGCCTGGCCCGGTGCTGCTTGCGGAAGACACGCACCAATATGCCCTGATCGTCACGGACCATATCCATCTACCGGCGCGCATCGATCTAACCATCGGCGGCCAGCACGACACTCTTCATGACCACAACTTCTCTAACTTGAATGCAGACGGCACCTCCCTGGCGCTGGTCAAAACGGAAGAGGGCGTGTGGCTGCCGCAATATTCAGCTTCGTGGCGCCCCATGCAGGATATTCTTCTTTACGGAAATTACAGCGTGGCGCTATCGCTAGGCCTGCAGGCGCCATTTTGGGCGACGGTGAATCCCAACGCGTTTCTAGTGCCCTTTTTCGCGCGCCAGGTGGAAACGGGAATCAAATATTCGCCGGGGAGCCGCATCCTGCTGACTGCCGCGCTATTCCGCATGCGCGCGCCTTTTTTCTATCCGAAAGTGACGGACAATGGCGCGACCATCGATTTTGTCTCCGACGGACATGAAACGCATCGCGGCCTCGAATTGAGCGCGCAGGGCAAGGTGAATAACTGGCTGCGCCTGACAGGAAGCGCCGCACTTTTGCATGCCGAATCAACAGGGAGCAGTACGCCAAACTTCAACGGCAAGCAGGTGATTAACGTGCCGCGCTTCCGCACGTCCTTGTTCGCGGATCTTGACGTGCCATTCGTCACCGGGCTGCATCTGCTGCCCGGATGGAGCTACACCGGGCCGAAGGAAGCCACCCGCGACGATGCGGTCAGCGTGCCGGGCTACAACCTGTTCAGCATGGGCGCCCGCTACACGCCGAGTGGAGAATGGAGCAAAGTAACGTTTCGCCTTTCCGCTGACAACATTCTGAACAATCGCTACTGGAAAGACACAGGCGCAAGTTTAGGCGATACGTTTCTGCACCTCGGCGCGCCAACAACGTTAAGGCTATCCGTGCAATACAGTTTTTGAAGGGCGTGACAAAATTGAATATCCGCGAAGAAGAATGAAAAGGCCATGGAGAGCAGATCGCGAGTGCCGGAATGAGCGATGAAGTGAAGGCGCATGGCCTGGATGGCAATCTCGTTGAGCCGGATTGGCCGGCGCTGACGCTCGATGAATTGAATGCGCTTCTGCGAAACTTTCCCCATGCGCGCAAGGCTGAGCGCATCCTTTCTTACAGCCCGCGTCCATTTTCCGCAGCCAGCGTGGTGCAAACGCCGACCGGTAAAGTGTTTGTGAAGCGCCATCACCACGCGGTTCGCGACAGAGAATCACTTCTCGAAGAACATCGCTGGCTCGAGTATTTAAGCGCTCGCGACTCTCTGGTGAAGAAACCGTTCGCCGACCACTCCGGGGAAACCGCCATCGAAATTGGCGAGTGGACTTACGAAGTTCATCCGGCCGGTGAAGGTCAGGACGTCTACGAGACGGCGCAGTCTTGGACGCCGTTCGTAAGCGTGGGCCACGCGCGCAATGCGGGCCGCGCTCTTGCGCGTTTGCACGCAGCTTCCACGGGATACGATGCGCCCGCCCGCAAAGCACCGACTCTGGTCACCAGCTTCAGGATATTTTCGAGTGAAAACCCGTGGCCTGAACTTGCACATTATGTTGAGGCGCGTCCCGCGCTGCATACTTACCTCGCCCAACGCGATTGGCTGGGAGAAGCACAGGAAACGTTTCTTCCTCTGCACAACCGGTTGCAAAAATACCTGCCCGTCTTTCAGCCGCTCTGGACGCACAACGATTTTCACGCTTCCAATCTTTTCTGGAGCGATGTGTCGCCAAACGCGGCAGTCACGGACATCATTGATGTGGGCTTGGCGGATCGCACCACCGCGATGCATGACCTAGCAACCGCCATCGAGCGCAACGGCGTGGAGTGGCTGCAAATCCACGACACTTCCCAAGATCCTTTTCACTTGGCGCAGATCAGCGCGCTATTGAGCGGCTATGAAGAAGTGCGCCCCTTGTCGCGCAATGAAGCGGCAGCGGTGGCGGCGCTGCTGCCATTGGTGCACGCGGAGTTCGCGCTTTCTGAAGCAGACTATTTTTTGCGCGTATTGAAATCTCGCGAGAAGACTGACCTCGCGTATATCGGATATTTTCTTGGCCATGCGCGCTGGTTCAGTACTGATCCTGGGAAGCGCCTTCTGAATCATTTGCAGAGCTGGGCCGAGGCGCATCCCGCAAGCGCAAAAACAGGCCCGCGGTTTCGGAGGCCGTGAACAAATGATGTCGCCTCTCGAAATTGCAGCGGTTGTCACCAGCGTGCTCGGCATTTGGCTGACCACGCGGCGCAAACTTTCTTCCTGGCCGGTGATTCTCGTCTCCTGCGTTTTGTACGCGCTGGTTTTTCGACGCGAAAAACTCTACTCAGACATGCTGCTGCAGTTTGTCTATTTCGCCTTTGCCATTTACGGATGGTGGCACTGGTGGCGCGGTTTGCAACAGGATGGCAGCGTAAGGGTGGAGCGCCTTTCAGCTCGAGCGTTCACCGTGGGAATGATCTTCGGGACCGCCGGCAGCTTCCTGCTGGGTTATTTCATGGCGCACTATACGGATGCGGCGTTGCCGCACATTGACGCGGCATTAACCAGTTTCAGCCTGGTGGCGCAATTCTGGTCCACCCGCAAGCATATTGCGAATTGGTGGCTCTGGATTGTGGTGGATGCCATCGAAATCGGCGTCTTCGTCTATAAACATCTCTACCTCACGTCGCTACTTTTCGCGTTCCTGATTTTCTTGGCGATAGTGGGATTGCGCGCCTGGCAAAAAGCGCTTCGCGATCAAGAATCCGCGGGGAGTGAAGCACCTGCTGTTCCCAGCTCAACTCTGCCCGTTTCAGAATCCAACCCCGTCTGACCCCCAAAACAAGTCGAGCAGGAGCACGTGCGCAGCCAAGCCGTCATTTCGGTGCTGAACCCCTTACGCAACGCGCAGGAGCCGCGCTTTATTCAAGCGGGTAAGTGACGCGGAAGAGTCGCTTGTCATCGAGTGCAACGAACGTCACGTTTTTCTCGTCGTTGGAAAATTGAGTAGCCCACACAAAGTCGTACAACCTGCTCTCGTGGCCATCCACATTGACCAGGTCGCGGGTTCCCTTGGCGCCGTGCACCTCGTAATGAAAGTGACCTCCATTTTTGGCAAAGTCGAAATTCTCAAGTCCAAGCACGTCATATTCTGGCCCGGCTTTGCCGTCCATTATCATGGATCGCAGCGCACGCTCTGTACTTCCTTGTTGAAATTGCTCCCCACCGCTCACAATCTCATAGGCAAGGTGCGCGCCGTCGGGGCTCATTAGAATCCAGGGAACGCCGGTGGTTCGGTTCTTGGTCTTGCTCAGAGCCAGCGTCTGCCGAACCTGATGATCGCGAACCTCCAGGAATTCACCGTCATGTTTCGCAATGTAAGCAAAGTGCGCCGCATCCTGGGAGAAAACCACCGGGCTGAGAATTTCCTCAAACCCGGGACCAGCCTCGCCTCCAACAAGCACTGCTACGTCGTACACCTTGCGTCGTACTGAATAAGCGAGTTTCCCTGCCGAGTTATACCAGGGCGTGGAAACTCCACTAAAATCCGCGCCCATATCGTGGACGCCCCCGATCATGTATTGCCAGCTCCCGCCAATCAAAGACAAAGAGCCTGCCATCCCACTGCCTTCATGCGTCTCGCCGGCCTTCCCATCGACGATCATCGTACCGATTGTTTTTTTCTTCAGCGCACCTCCCCTAACATATGTTCCGGCGTAAGCGAAGTGTTGACAATCAGGGCTGATCGCAATCCGGCTGACGGCGTCGAATCCTGGACCGGGCACTCCATCCACGACATAAGTCCATTTTCCGTTCAGGCGTCCTGCGGCATAAAAGCGCTTGTCATCCCGCGTGAAGCCCCAGGCTGCGCCCGAGAACTCATCCAGTTCGGGAACCATTTCCTTGCCGTCCACCACGGCAATCCACTTTTCTCCCCGTTTTCCGAAAAAGGCTAGCCGAGTGCCGTCGCGGCTGTACAGGGGATACGAGAAGTTTTCGTAGACAGCGCCAGTTTCGGTTCCGTTCACGTTGAGCCGGCACTTCTTTTCCTGACATTCAAAAAACGCGTAGGAACTCCCACCGGGTTGGAACGATACACCAGAGAATTTTTCGTAGGCCTGCGGCTGCTCGTGACCGTCCAAAACAAAGATCCACGAAGAACCGCGCTTTCCGAAGAATACGAAATGCGTAGCATCTGCGTTGAACTTCATATACTTCACGTCATCGTACACGCCGCCTTGCGGATTCCCGTCGAGCCGCACCGTTCGCTTTCCGGTGGACTCCTCAGCCCACGCGATGTGTTCGCCGCTGAGCCTTATATCCCTAAACGAGCTTCCCGGAGTTATCTCCCCAATCAGTTTCTCTCGGAACGCCGGCGCTGTGTCCTGATCCGACCGCGCCGCGAGCGGCGAAGCAGTCTGGCCCCAGGCGGGAGCAACAGAGACGAAGCCGACCGCGAAAACAACTGAAAGTGAAATCTGTCTTAACATTTGGACCTCGTTTGTGCGGAACACTCCGGGGACTACCGCATGAAGCAACCAAACTCTTCTAGCTGCCAAATACCTTTTGCCTCTGGCTTCGTTTCTGTTGCCCGGGGGAAAGCGGCATGTAAGGGCAGACACACCAGCCCATTTCGTAACAGATGTTGTTGATTTTTGCGTGGGAAGTCGATGATTCGAGTCACATCCCCAGGTGACGCAGAGTACGCAGCCCCTGGCATGCCCAACGTACAACAAGTGGCCGCATTGCTGATGTGCTGCTGTCCCGGATGAACACTGTCTCCAGAGGACAAAAAAATCTGGGCAGCCAGCAAGCGGCTGCCCAGACGGTTTGGGTTAGCTTGGTTGTTAGTTAGAAAGTGAAACGCGCGCCAAACTGGCCGACACGTCCGCCGAGACCTCCGAAGGATATGATCTGGCCGAAATTAGGATCGGAAAGATTGGTGTCGGGGCCGCCCAGTTGATGACGGTTAAATATGTTGAAGAACTCCAGGCGTAAGCTCAGCCGATACCTCTCGCTGCTGCCTAGCCCAAAGCTCTTGTGCAATCCAAGATCTTCCGTTGCAAGGCCCGGATTGCGAATCTGTGACAGGAAGTTGCCAGCGGTGCCCAGTTGCCCGGCCGCCGGATTCTGGAAGCAAATGGCATTCAACCACTGTTTGCCAAAGCTGGGCGAGCCATTGGTCAACTTACAACCAGCAACCAAGTTGATGTACACCGAGTTGAAGCCTGGATAGGAGTTGGTTGAGTGTAGCGAGATAGGGGTCCCCGTGTTGTAGTGGAAGTCGCCGTTTAGGCTCCATCCGCCGACAATCGCGTTTGCCACCGTGCCCGCGTTCTGGAGGAGCGCCTTGCCATGACCAAAGGGCAGTTCATAGATGATGTAGCCCTTCACGATATGCGTCATGTCAAAGTCGGAGATGTCCTTCGCCTCGTCCTTCAGGTCATATACGTTCTGAAGGCTGCCTGCCCACCACAGTTCGTTAAAAGAGCTGTCCACGTCGCCGTGCGCGCGTGACCATACGTAGCTTGCCTGCAGCGAGAGTCCATGCGAGGCGCGCTTGGTCGCACTCACCTGGAAGCTCTTGTAATCGGCGTTGCCTCGTGGCGCGCCTACGGAGAACAACGGACCATACGCGACCGCTACTTGCGGGAAGGGGGTAATGCCTTGCCACCCGGGTCCCGTTCCGCCGTATCCAAAATAGCCGTTGTACGAGGCAGGGTAGGTCCCGTTCTTTACATAGGCTTGCATGTTGGCCACGGTTGGCTGGTTGGTTGCCAACGTTCCGCTCTGCAAGTGATAGCTGTGGCTTTCAATCCAGCTCACTTCGATCTTGGTGTCCCGCGCCACTTCACGTTGCACCCCCACCGTCCATTGTTGTGTGTTGCCTGGCGTAAGCGCATGAGGATCGATGCTGACAGCTCCCCATTGCGTGTAGTCCGGCGTTTTTACCTGCGATAGCGTCGGCACATATCCGTTGTCCCAATTGAAGTTTGACTCCGAGCTGTGCTGAAAGTATCCAGGGTTGCCGGTCTGCTGGTAAGGAATGCCGCCCCAGGTGTTCAGGTTCAGCGGCACAAAAAAGACCGCCACGTTGGCACGCGCCACTGTTTTGTTGTTGAGTTTGTACGCGGCGCCGATGTGCGGGGCAAAGTTGAACCAATCCTGATAGCGCTCGAACGATTGGCTGCCGCTAGTCAGGTATTGATACTCTCCCATTTCTTTTGTGACCGGGTTAAGGGCGTCAGTTACAAAGCTCGACCAGTGGCCATTCTTTTCCTTGTAAGGACTGTTGTAATCCCAGCGCAAGCTCAGGTTCAGTGTCAGCCGAGAGCTAACCTTGTAATCATCCATGGCATAGAGCGAGAAGGCCTTCCGCCGGCCATACTGCGGGTCCGGAGAAGTTGCCGTCGCCAGGTAGGCATCGCCCAGCAGGAAGCTCGCAAAGGCATTGCCGACCTGATTGTAGGCGTTGAAATCGTACCAGGCTGGGGCCGTGGAAGTGGGGTCGAAAGTAACGTTGTTGAACGTCCCTGAATCCGGGTGGCTGTTGAACTGCATCGCGCGGAATTCGGCACCAAACCTGTAATTGTGCCGCCCCTTGTTCCAGTTCACTTCATCGTTATAGATGAAAGTGTTGGCAGCATAAAAGTCGTTGAACTGGCTCCCCAGGTTCGAGAAACCCCAGCCGTTCTGGTAATTCCCCCCATTCGTGTACATACCGGAGCTGAAGGTAATCAATGGGAAGTTGCCGGCGCCATCCGCGAAGTTCAGTGCTTTATCCCAGCCACCGCTCTGCGAGACGGCGATGCTGGGGTTCCTGAAGCGGTTCAGGGTGAAGTGGGCGGTGTTGATGAGTGACGGAGAGAAAGTGTAGGTATCGCTCAAGCGCACAGAAGGCGCTGTAGTGTCGTGCCAGTAGGAGTTCGCCATCGGGCCGCCGTCCGGAGAATTGGCCGACCACACTCCGCCCTGGTCGGCATTGATGCGCGGATAGTTGTCGTAATAGAACGAACCGTTGATGTGATGCCGGTCGCTAAGGTTGTAGTCGATTTTCACGCTGGTCTGCGTGTTGTGGAACCACGGATCAGGGTTATAGGCCTGTCCAGCATCGTTCGCAATCAGGGACGACTCCGGCGCATAGTACTTGTGGTAGAGCTGAAGAATCTTCGCGGTTGTTCCGCTGATCAGACTCGTAGGAATTTGATTGTTGACGAAGACGCAGCCAAAGGCCCCACCGACGCTGGTGGCCGGGTTGACAATCGCTCCCTTGTAAACGGGGTTGCCGCAGCTATCCACGGCGGGAGTGCCGCCATAAGTCATCACCGGAACCCCGGGTGATAACATCGCACTAAGATCGGCGAACTGCGCCACGCTGCCGTCAGCGTTCAGGCCCATCATGGCATCGGTTGGGACCGTGCGTGAATTTGGCCCCAGGCTCCACATGGCCTGCATGTACCGCTCAAAGGAAGCGTAGTAAAACAACTTGTTTTTCACGATTGCGCCGCCGACGCTGCCGCCCCAGTCGGAGAGGGTATCGCTCTTACGCGCATAGGCAGCCGCGTTTGCTGGATCCGTTAGAATTCCCAGGTGGTTGGAGGCGCTGAGTGCATCCAGACTCGTCGAATGCAGGAAGCCGAAGAGACTGCCGTGAATCTCATTCGCGCCGGACTTCAATTCATAACGGAAAACTCCGCCGCCGGTGCGGCCAGCATCCGCGCTGATGCCCGCGCTGTCCACCTCGAACTCCTGAACGGCTTCCATCGGGGGTTGCGACTCGCTGATATACCCGCCCAACTGAGAGACCGCTGATGTGCCGTCGATCATCACTTCCTTGCTCAGCGCCATACTGCCGTTGATGTGCGACGAGTAGTCCGAACCTTCCACGCCCGGCATGTAGGCAAACATAAAGCCGGAGAGGTTACGGCTTCCCTGCACGTTCAAAGGAAGCTCAGTGACTGCGGTGTTGTTGAGGTTCGTTGTCAGTGTGGCGCTCGCGCTATCGAGCACTGGCGCTTCTGCAATGACCTCCACCACTTCCGTCGCCATGCCCAGTTGCAGCTCGACGTCAATCTCTGCAACTTGGCTGATGCTCAGCGTCATACCCTTGCGCTCCAAGGGGCGAAAGCCAGTTTTGGTAAACGTGAGCGTATAAGAACCAATGGGAAGATCCCGGATGGAATACAGTCCCACCTCGTTGGTGGTTACTGTTTGTACCTCATTGGTGCCCAGGTTTTTGGCCTGCACCTGCACTCCAGCAATGACTGCGCCGGAAGAATCCTTCACAAATCCACTAATTGTCGCCCGGTCGGATTGTGCGAGCGACAAACTCGTTGCCAGAAACAACCCCAAGAGGAAAAACACCACCCTTGACTTCATGTGACCTCCAAAGAGCCACGAATAGGAAATTTTGTTGGGCCCGAATAGGTACTTGGAACGGACTCACCTTGACGCCATTTAACGGAAACGCAGTGTCGCTGTCAAGCGGAAAATACCGGTATTCTAACTAGTGCTAGTATAGGATACCGGTATTCTAAAGCTTTTTCGTATTTTCTTCTTTTAATTTTACTAACCTCGGCTATAATGGGCTAGAATTCGGGTGACATTCTCTGGGCTTGGCGCCGTTTCCAGACGCCGGTTTTCAAGGAGCGCCAGGAGCGTTGGACAAATGAAGACTCATAAGAAGAGGGTCCGCAAGCCTCATCATCCCGTGACACTGCAGATGGTTGCCGACCGCGTGGGCCTCACCAAAGGCACCTGTTCCGCCGTACTCAACAATTCCGCCGCATCCCGGTCCGTTCCCCGGCACACGCAAGAACGGATCCTCGCCGCCGCCCGCGAGCTGAAATACCGGCCCAGCTTCTACGCGCGCAACCTGGGTGTGAAGCGAACCTATATGATCGGTGTAGTCCTCCAGGAAATCGGCGACTTCTACGGCTCGCCAGTCATCCGCGGTATTGAACGATATCTGCGGGAGAAAGATTACTTCTTCCTGACTGTCTCTCACCGTCACGATCCCAAGCTCCTTGAAAACTATGCGCAGATTCTTTCTGACCGCGGCGTCGAGGGTTTTATTACTGTCGACACGTTCCTGAATCATTCGTTGCCATTGCCGACCATTGCTGTTGCCGGGCACCGTCGCATGAAAGGTGTTACGAACATCGTCCTGGATCATCGGCGCGCCGCCATGCTCGCGCTTGGCCATTTGCTGGAGCTGGGTCACAAGGAAATAGCATTTATGCAGGGTTCTGGCTTCAGTTCGGATTCGGAGGTCCGCTGGAAAGCAATCCGCGAAGCCGCCGAAGAACTTGGGATTCCGTTACGGGCCGAACTGATCATTCAACTTAAAGGCGACGACCCCACGCCCGAACTCGGTTATCCCTTTGCCAAGGAACTGCTGGGGCGCCAACGGCCCTTCACCGCGCTTTTTGCGTATAACGACATCTCCGCGATTGGCTCGATTCGAGCTTTCCAGGAAGCCGGCCTGCGAGTTCCCGAAGATATTTCCGTGGTCGGATTCGACGACATTCAGATTGCCGTGCACAACAATCCAAGTCTTACAACCGTGCGCCAACCGCTTCAGAAAATGGGCGAACTTGCCGCGCGATTGTTGTTGAATCGCATCGAATCGCGCGGAGAATTCGTGCCAGAGATCGCCGTGGAACCCGAACTCGTCGTGCGCAATTCCACTTGCAGAGTGCGTTCTCTGCCATTGGCCCCGCGAAACGCAGACGGTTCCATGAAAGGTGTGCCAGTCCATGCATAGCCGAAGACTGGCAAGTGCCAAACAGAACGATGGACACCTAGCGCCTCGACATCCCGGCTCCGATTCATCCCCGGATGTTCTTGATTCGTCCGCGAGCAGTGTGCCGTCGGTCCAGAAAACCGGTATTCTACAGAAACAGGTCGAAAAATAGCCAACGGGGTCAAGTTTAATCAGTGTCTTTCAGAAAAGTGAGAAAAACGATGGTCATTCGCATAAATTCGCAGTTTTCCAGGCAATGGAAATTCCTTGTTGTACTCGCCCTGCTGTTTCTGGCTGGTGCGTCCCGCGCCAACGCACAGAGTTGTACCGGCGTGGCTTCCACCGCAACCGGCAGCGTGAGGTGGAGCCCGCAGTGGTGCCAGGAATTTAATGGCAATCAAGCCCCGCCAGACACTTCGGCGTGGACTTTTGATCTCGGGAACAACAACGGCTGGGGCAACAACGAAGTGGAAGTCTACTGTGGGCCTCCTACAACCGCAAATAACCCCTCGCCATGCCCCAACATGTTCAACGTCTCCACCAACACCTCTTACATTGACGGTAGCGGACACCTGGTCATTCAGCCGATCTTCAATAATGGAACATGGATTTCCGCCCGGTTGAACACGCTTGGCAAACAGAATTTTCAGTATGGGCGAATTGAAGCGAGCATCCAATTGCCCGACACCACCAACCCGGGCCTTTGGCCTGCTTACTGGTCCCTCGGCAGTAACATCGCGACGACGGCGTGGCCCACCTGTGGTGAAGCGGACTTCATGGAAAACTGGTCCCCAGCGGTTCTCAGCGGACCTGGCCCCGCCGGGAACAGAACTACGATTCACACTGCACTCACAGGAGGCACAGGTTCCGGCGGAATCTACCCTTTTCCCAGCGGCCAGGCAGCAAACACGGCCTTTCATACGTACGGAGTGATCTGGTCCGCCAACATGATGCAGTTCTACGTGGACGATGCAACCAGACCTTTCCTCATCAAGACCCCGGCCGATCTTCCGTCTGGAGATACCTGGCCATTCAATGCTCCCAATTTCCTGCTCTTGAATGTGGCGATTGGCGGAACGCTGGGTGGTTCAACCGCAAATCTCGTCAACCCGCAACCCATGCTTGTGGATTACGTTCGCCAGTATTCGACTACTGCTTTGGCAAAACCACTTGTGGGTAGCCCTTCTTCCATTTCCGTCAAAGCTGGTGCAACCACGGGCAACAGCAGCACATTTACTCCCGGTCTCACTCCCGCAACGGGCTACGTCTATTTTTCTTGCAGCACCGATGCGCCGAAGACGACTTGTTCGATCGCAACGAATGACCCGTTGAACACTCATGTGGCCAACTCGAGCGCCACGGAAAGCGTCACGGTGACGGTTGCAACCACCGCAAACGCGCTGGTGCCTCCGCTCCTGTTGAAACCTCAACGGACATTGCGGATCACTGTTTTCATCCTGGTGGTGCTTGTACCGTTGGCGGTTGTGGCGCTCACGCGGCGCATGCGCGGCCGGACCCCGCACTTGTTCAGCGCCCTGGCAGCGACGGCGATTCTCGCGGGCGTGATGCTCTACGGCTGTGGTGGGGGCAACTCGACAACGACCCCACCCGCGAATAATGGCACTCCTCCTGGCAGCTACACGGTAACCGTCTTCGCGTTCACCGAAAGCAATACCAGCGACGGAACGAATGCAAATGCTGACGCAAGCGTGACCATTCCCTTGACCGTGAATTAGCCGGTGCTTTTCTGTTGGTGGCCAAAGTTCTAAATTAAATAGCATCCAAAGAACGCGGCAGTTGCTGCCGCCAGCGCATTTGCGGGGTTCCCGGAAGCTTTGGCGAGGGATACCTCCATGCCGATTGCATCCTCGCGAATCTGAAAGTCGCGGAAGTTTGTCTGCGAAAGCAAATGCTGAAAGTCGTTTTTTGTATAAGCGCGTTTCAGAAGCATAAAGCGAAACGTGAGTTTGGTCAAAATTCTGTTGAGGGCGCCCAGATGCATGCTCTCCACAGCCTGAGCGATGGATTCGGGAGAAGCGTCGCGGCGCAGATCGATGATCAGAGCTTTTCCGCCGGGACGGAGAACACGATGCATTTCCAGGAGGGCGCGCTGCGGTTCGCTGAAATTCTTGAAGGCGGCGCGGCAGAAAAGAAAATCGAAGCTTTCATCCGCGAAGGGCATGCTGGAAGCGTTGCCGTGCCGAAAATCGACGCTTACGTTTGCTTTGGCGGCGTTGACGCGGGCGATTTCCACGAAAGTCTGGCTGATGTCGAGGCCGGTGATTTGGAAATCGCCGAGTTTGGCCAATTCGATCGCGAAATATCCGGGACCGGGAGCGACTTCCAGGACGCGGCTGTGGGGTGGTAGCTCTCCTGCCGCACGGCGAGCAAGAGCCTTAAACTCCTCCAGCGATTTTTCGGTTTGGCTGGCATACCATTTGGCAACGATGCCCTCCATTCCGTGGCCTTTATAGGGTTTTGCAGTTGATGTGTGCAGCGACATTGCATCCTCCTTACGAGAGCGATCCTAATTGGGCTTGCACCCAGGTTGAATGCATATTCGGCGAGCGCGCAGATACAATCGACGAAGGCGGGTTTGCAACCGGCGAAAAGGGCCTTTCTCAAGATTGGTCGGGGCGCCGAGATCTGAACTCAGGATCTCCTCTTGCTGCACTTCCGGCCAGCGAATAAAATCCGAAAATGTATAGAAGTGAACAGACGCCATTTCCTATTTGGTCTAATGTGAACTTGCTGTATTGGACTGGTTCGCTGGTCAGTCCTTCCCCAGAAGTCGTTTCCCTACAGCTTTCCTGCAGTTCTAGGACATCGACCGACAATCGCATCAAACGCTGGAGCTCCCCAGCCTCTCTCCAGGCTCCGTCCAGTAGCTCAGGCCTTCGTGGCCTCAGGCTTTTTCTTAAGTTTCTTTCGGGCTTATTTGATTATGTAACAACCGGCCTTCAGCCCGTCTCCGGTATTTCTGCGTCAATGTAGAAAGGAATAAAGCATGCCTCTATTTCAAATCCTGTTAGCCCTGATTGTCGTGGGCGTCCTTCTGTGGCTGGTGAATCGCTTCATCCCCATGGCCGGCAGCATCAAGTCCATCCTCAATGCCGTCGTCGTCATCGCCGTCGTATTGTGGCTCCTCAACGTATTTGGCTTGTTCCACTCTCTCTCGAATATCCACGTCGGCACCTAGGCATTGGGCGAAGCGCGGCACAGTCCAGCGCCGCCTTTCGCGCAACGCAACTTAAGTAAGGCCAAACACCAGCGTCAGCTAACCATGGTGACGCACTCACGAAGTTTCCGTCAGAAAGGCAACATCATGAATCGCTTTGCAACAATCAGCACTACCGCTCTTTTCTTACTTGTGGGATTCGGCGCTCCGACACTCGCTAGCCAGGAAAAACCGGAGAAACAACAGGAAGGCGCCAAGCCCGCGAAACAGGAGCAGCAAGCCAAGCCTCAACAGCAACAACAGAAATCCCAGCAGCAAGCCAAGACTCAGCAGAACGAGCAGCAGAAACAGCAAAAGAACACGCAGCAGCAACAAGCACAGTCCAACAAACAGCAACAACAGAAATCCCGGCAACAAGCCAAGACTCAGCAGAACGAGCAGCAGAAACAGCAAAAGAACACGCAGCAGCAACAAGCACAGTCCAACAAACAGCAACAACAGAAATCCCAGCAACAAGCCAGGTCCAACACTCAGTCGCATCAACAATTGCGGACCGTCTCTTCACATGGCGCTCCCCAACGCTCAGCGCAAGCCATTTCCGCTCAACACTCACAGCCCCAGCTTCGTCTTAGTGAGCGCGGCAGCGGACGCATCCCCGACGCTCAATTCCGCTCCCACTTCGGCAGCGGGCACCGCTTCCACATGGGCAACCCGGTCATGGTCGACGGATACTCTCGCTTCCAGTATGGCGGTTTTTGGTTTGGATTCGTTGATCCTTGGCCGGCAGACTGGTATTACACCGATGACTGCTACATCGATTACACCGATGGTGGCTACTACATGTATAACCCCTATTATCCCGGAGCTCGTTTTGCTCTCACCGTCGTGATCTAGATCGTTTGATCCGGTTCTACGTTCGCTCTACTTCTCCGTCCCGGCGTGGCATCCGTCCACCAGTGACCCGTACGCCGGGGCAGGGAACTCAATCGTAGCTGTTTGCATTTATTCCTTAAGGAGCTATCCGTGCTTGGAACTCTACTGATCGTCCTTTTGATCCTGCTCCTGTTGGGAGCTTTGCCCCGCTGGTCTCACAGCCGCAGTTGGGGCTACATCCCCTCAGGCGGTGTAGGTCTCGCCCTCGCCATCATTGTCGTTCTCGTCCTCCTTGGACGTCTTTGAACTTGGCCCTCTCTCTTTCCTTGGAGGCTGGCGATAGCTCATTCGAATCAAAGGTCTCCTCTCCTACGCTGGCCCTCGCCGCTCCTGCGCGGGCTTTTGACTAAATCCATATGTGTCCTCAAACGAACAGACGCTAAACCACTCAGCCTTTACTATGGGTTATCCAGGAGGTTTTGATGGCAGACTTCACGTGCGTCACAAGCGCTCTAAGCTCGGTTCTCTTGTGAGATTGCGATCTTTATGAAACCCACTATTCTTGTTGGAATTCTTCTGATAGTTCTCGGCGGCCTCGCGCTCGCTTATCAGGGTTTCACCTACACCCATCAGGAAAAAGTCCTGGATGTCGGCCCCATCCACGCCACCGCGGACAAGCACGAGCATGTTTCCATTCCTCCCATCGCGGGCGGTCTGGCGCTCGTCGCTGGTATCGTCCTGGTCGTCATTGGCACGAAAAAGAGTTCCTAGCTCCATTACGCAATTAACCCGCCTGAGAGTCGGGTAACGCATCACCCTCTCTTGACCCGAACGTGTTGAAAGTTCTTCAGCCATATTGCACCAACGCAGCAAAACGTCTAGATCCCGCACGGTGACCCTGGAGGTCAGCAATGAAGAAATATCTCTTAGCAGCAGCGTGTCTTACCATCGCAGTTGGTGTTGTCTCCGCTCAGGAGTCCAACAAGGAGCAAAAACGCCTCGAAGAAAGCGGCACGGTCATGCAGGAAGTCCTCAATATCCCGGACAATATTCCTCATGATCTTTTGGAGAAGGCCGAATGCGTCATCGTATTCCCCTCCGTCAAAAAGCTCGCTTTCGGGCTCGGCGCGGAATACGGTCGCGGCGCCATGGTGTGCCGTACCGGTGAGCATTTCCGTGGACCTTGGGGCGCGCCGGCCATGTACGCTTTGGAAGGCGGCAGCTTCGGTTTCCAAATCGGCGGCGAAGCTACCGATTTAATCCTCCTCGTTATGAATGATCGTGGGATGGAATCCATTCTCAGCAGCAAGGTTAAACTCGGCGCCGACGCTTCCATCGCCGGCGGTCCCAAAGGTCGTGATGCTTCTGCGGACACCGACGCCTGGATGCGCGCCGAAATCCTCAGCTACTCGCGGTCCCGTGGTCTCTTTGCTGGAGTTTCCCTCGCAGGCACCACTCTTCGCCCTGACGACGAAGCCAGCGAACAGGTTTATGGCCATCCTATCAAAGCAAAGGAAATCGTGAGAGGCGAGAAGACTCACGTCCCCGAATCAGGCCGCAACTTCGTTGCCGTCCTGCAAAAAAGCGCGCCCCAGAACGAATCAGAGCGCGCCTCCAACAAGTAGTTCTTCAACCAGCGGGCCGGGACCCATATATCCCGGCCTGCACTTTTCGACGACCAAATGACTTCACCACTCTCCAGCCAAATGCCTTCGTACGGGCCGCCTTCAGCCCACGCACGGCTGGAGACATTCTGTTTACTTGCAAAGTTAAGTGCAACCAAAGACATTAGCGAAGACTTGACAAAATGAGTAAACTCAGGCACTATCAGAGTGGATCAAGGCTGCCTCAGGTCCTCGAGACCGCGAGCGGCGACCTGAATCGCTCTCTTGGCAAGAAACCAGGGTGAGCCCCATGTTCGTTCGCAAAGTAACCACACTTCTGAAACCCGACAGCATTTCCAAATTCAGTCTTTTGATGGAGCAAGAAATCATACCCTTGCTCCGCAAGAAAGACGGGTTCCAGGACGAATTGACCTTCTTCGCCCCTAGCCAAGACGCGGTCACCTCCATTAGCCTGTGGGACAAGGCATCGAACGCGCAAGCCTACAGCCAGGTGGCCTATCCAGCGGTACTGAAAAAGCTGGCGGCAATCACCGAAGGAACTCCCGTGGTTGATACCTACGATGTTGTGAATTCAACCTTCCACAAGATCGCCGCTGCCGTTGCTGGATAAGAGCTAAAGAATATTTTGTCAAGATGTCAGGCTTGGTCTGTCCGAGTGTTCCCAAATCGGGCAGGCAAGAAGGAATCAATGCAGCTGCTTACATGGATCTTCGTGGGCGTGGTCGTGGGCTGGGCAGTCGGACGAGAACTTCAGGCCAAAGGCTATGGTCCGTTCCTGGACTTGACGATGGGAGTCGGAGGCGCAGTCGCAGGCGGATTCTTGATGCGCTTCGCGGGCTACGGCGGAACGGTCGTTACAACCCTTTTTGCCGTGATCGGAGCTGTGCTCCTGACAACTCTTGCCGGTTTCACGCAGGGCCGACGGGTGTATGCACGTCAGAGCTGAGAGAGCAGCACACGTGCGCCGTGTACTGTCACGGTCAGCTGAGGTTTGTGCTTTCAAGGTCCATGGAATTTAGGGAGATACGGGAATGAAAACGATTCGCAGTTTGTTTTATTGTCTTGGTGCTTTCCTTCTACTCGCCCCAATTCTCCGCGCACAGGATTTGTCCAAGTATCGTGGTTTTTCTCTTGGGACGAACTTGGCTAACGTTTTGAAGCTAAGCGACCAAAAGCTGGGGGATGTGAAGACGATTCACACGCAACCAATGTTGCTCCAGGAGCTTACTTGGTGGCCGGCGGGTTCTTCCGGGACTGCTTCCCGGAATGAAAGCGTTGAACAAATTCTCTTCTCGTTCTCAAACGGCGACCTCTACAAGATTTCCGTGACTTACGAGCATGCTTCCACCGAAGGGCTCACGGCCGAGGACATGGTTAAGTCCATTTCGGCAAAAAACGGCCCGCCGACGAGTGTTGATTTGGAAATTGATCCCGGTGCGAACGCGCGATACAACATAACGCAAAAGCCTTTCGCGTCCTGGCAAGATTCGCAATATTCCTTTGAACTTGTGCGTTCTTCACTCACCGATCGCTTCGGGCTGGTCATTTATTCCAGGCGAGTCAACGCAGACGTTGAGCTGGCCACTGCCGAAGCTGTGAAACTGGAAGAGCAGGAGCGCCCGGAGAAGGAAGCAGACCAACGGAAAAAGGAAGCGGACGAACTGGAAGCCGTGCGACTCAAGAACCAGAAAACGTTTCACCCGTAGCAGCTGGCTGTAGCCGTAAAGAGTGCTCGAGCTTATGGAATCGATTGAATGGAGGTCAAAGAAATGACTGTGAATATCACTCCTCTGCATGACCGCGTCCTCGTACGCAGGCTGGAAGAGAAGGAAACCGCGAAGGGAGGGATCATCATCCCCGATACGGCTAAAGAAAAGCCCCATGAGGGCGAAGTAATCGCCGTCGGTGCCGGCAAGATGGAGAAGGGTCATCGTATCCCGCTCGACGTAAAGGTTGGTGACCGGATCTTGTTCGGCAAGTACACCGGGAACGACATCAAGATCGATGACCAGGAATACTTGATCCTTCGCGAAGAGGAAATTCTGGCGAAGGTTGGCGGAATCGCCAAAGCGGCATCCGGCAAGAAGTAGGTTTCACCCGAACCGAAGATTTCGGAAAGGGCAAAAGTGGTCGAGCACCCGGGAGGGTAAAGTCTATGGCAAAACAAATTGTAACTGGTGCGAATTCACGTCAAGCGATTCTGCGCGGTGTCAACATTCTGGCTGATGCGGTGAAGATCACGCTGGGCCCGAAGGGGCGCAACGCGGTGATCGAGAAAAAGTTCGGAGCACCCATCATCACAAAAGACGGCGTGACGGTCGCGAAGGAAATCGAGCTGAAGGATCCGCTCGAAAACATGGGAGCACAGATGGTGCGAGAGGTTGCGTCCAAGACGTCAGACGTGGCTGGCGACGGCACCACTACTGCGACCGTGCTAGCCCAGGCGATCTTTCGGGAAGGTGTACGAACGGTTGCGGCAGGCGCGAGCCCTATGGCTCTCAAGCGCGGCATTGACAAGGCTGTGGAAGTCGCTGTGGAAGAGATCAAGAGGCTCTCCCGCGAAGTGAAGGGCGACATGATCGCCCAGGTTGGCTCCATCAGTGCCAACACCGACAAGCAAGTCGGCAACATCATCGCCGAAGCCATGAAAAAGGTCGGGAAGGATGGCGTCATCACCGTTGAAGAATCCAAAACGATGGACACAACTCTTGAAATCGTCGAGGGCATGCAATTCGATCGCGGCTACCTCTCGCCCTATTTCGTCACCGACCCGGACCGCATGGAATGCATCCTGGAAGACGTGCGCATTCTGATCCACGAAAAGAAGATCAGTTCGATGAAGGACTTGCTGCCTCTGCTGGAGCAGACGGCCAAGATGAGCAAGCCATTGCTGATCATTGCTGAGGAAGTGGAAGGCGAAGCTTTGGCCACCCTGGTGGTGAATAAGCTGCGCGGCACCATCCAAGTAGCTGCCGTAAAAGCCCCGGGCTTCGGCGATCGCCGCAAGGCCCTGCTCGAGGACATTGCCATTCTTACTGGTGGGAAAGCCATCACTGAGGATCTCGGCATCAAGCTCGAAAACGTGAAGATCGAGGACTTGGGTAGCGCCAAGAAAGTAACCATCGACAAGGACAACACCACGATCGTCGCGGGCGCCGGCAAAGCCAGCGAGATCGAAGGCCGAATCAAACAACTCCGCATGCAAATCGAAGACACTACGTCAGATTATGATAAAGAAAAGCTGCAGGAACGTCTCGCTAAACTCGTCGGCGGCGTCGCGATAATCAAGGTCGGGGCAGCCACGGAGACCGAGTTGAAAGAAAAAAAGGCGCGCGTCGAGGATGCCATGCACGCTACTCGCGCGGCAGTTGAGGAAGGCATAGTCCCCGGCGGCGGCACCGTGCTTCTGCGTTGTTTGCCTGCGCTGGAGAAGCTCAAGCTCCACGACGATGAAGCCATCGGAGTAAATATCGTGAAGCGAGCGCTTGAGGAACCAACGCGCCAGATCGCCCAAAACGCGGGGTACGAAGGGGCCATCATTGTTGGGCGCGTGCGCGAATCGAAGGAGGAAAACTTCGGCTTTAACGCGGAGACCGGCGAGTTTGGCGACCTGGTCAAGGCCGGTGTGATTGATCCAGCGAAGGTCACCCGCCTCGCACTGCAAAACGCTGCGTCAATAGTTTCATTGATGCTGACAACCGAAGTCCTGATCGCCGACTATAAAGAAGAAGAAAAGACAGCCGCGGCTGGCGGGGGCTATGGCGGCGGCATGAGCGGATCGTACTAATCCCTCGTCCCTTCGATCTCGCTTGTCTTGCGCTTCATCCAGGGACACGACTTGATCCCAACACTGCATAGCAAACAAATTGCTTTGCGGAAGCAGACGGGCTGTTCAAAAAGATAGGAATCAAATGAAACAGCGAAAAACAAGTTCTGAAGGAAAAGACCACGGTTCGGTCGAGCAACTCTACAGGGCAGCGGAGATCGAACTTCCGATTCTCGAAGAAGTGGTGAGCCTGGATCAGTCGCCGGCCCCGCCACTTCTCGAGGAAAGAGTTATTCCTCTATGGCCAATCCATCCACGGCCAGTACTGCCAAGCAGAATTGCCGTCATCGGAAACTACCTCCCCCGGCGCTGCGGCATCGCCACATTTACGACGGATTTGTGCGACGCCATCCACGCGGAATACGAGGCCACGGAGTTGCTGGCCCTGCCCGTCAACGATACGGAAGAGGGTTACAGCTACCCCGCGCGGATTCGCTTCGAGCTTTCCCAGGATGAGTTGGCTTCCTATCGCCAGGCAGCCGATTTCCTCAATTTCAGCAACATTGATCTCGTCTGCATGCAGCACGAATATGGAATTTATGGCGGATCCGCCGGCGGCCACATTCTGGAGCTCTTGCGCCGCCTTCAGATGCCGATCGTTACTACCCTTCATACAGTGCTGCGCGAGCCAAATGCCGATCAGTTCATAGTGATGCAGGAGATTGCGGCTCTATCGGACCGCCTGGTTGTCATGAGCCGCCAGTCGGCGGAGATCCTGCAGGAAGTGTTTCGCGTTCCGAGTACCAAGATCGATTTGATTCCGCACGGCATTCCCGATTTGCCTTTCACTGATCCAAGTTTCTACAAGGACGCTTTTGGAACCGAAGGCAAAGATGTCCTGCTCACGTTTGGATTGCTCTCGCCGAACAAGGGCATCGAAAATGTCATCAAAGCCCTGCCGGCCATCCTGTCGAAGCACAGCAATGTCGTGTACATGATTTCCGGTGTCACTCATCCGCATATCCTCCGGCACGAGGGCGACAAATACAGAATGTACCTGCAAAAGCTGGCGAAAGATCTCGGCGTGGAAGCCAACGTGATCTTTCGCAATCGCTTCGTGAGTCCGCAGGAAATGGTTGAAGTAATCGGCGCCGCGGACATTTACATCACGCCTTATAAACACAAGGGGCAAGTTGTTTCCGGAACTCTCGCGTACGCCTTGAGCGCTGGAAAAGCCATCATCTCCACACCGTATTTGCATGCCACGGAATTGCTCGACGATGGACGCGGCGAGCTTGTGCCCTTCGATGACCCGCAAGCTCTGGCTGCGAAAACGATCGAATTGCTGGACAATGGCACCGAGCGCCACGCCATGCGCAAACGCGCCTACCTCTATACGCGTGATATGGTTTGGAACCGCGTCGCCCAACAGTACATGGGCAGCTTCGAGCGGGTCTATAACGAACGCTTGCGCAACCCCCGCGCGACTTTTTCCGCCCAGAACACCGAAAAGGATCTCGACCGCCTGCCCGCCGTCAAGCTCGATCACTTGCTCCGCATGACGGATCACACGGGAATCGTCGAGCATGCCGTCTTTGTTGTTCCGAATTACCCGGAAGGTTACACAACCGATGACAACGCTCGTGCGCTCATCGTTGCAATTCTCCTGGAAGAATTTGCCGGTATCACTCCGACTGCCACCCTCGATCTCGCCTCCCGCTATCTCGCATTTTTATGGCTGGCTTTCGATCCCACAACCAAGAGGTTCCGGAATTGCCTCAGCTACGAACGGCAATGGCAAGAGCCGGGCGGCTCCGAAGACAGCCACGGGCGAGCATTGTGGGGCCTGGGCACTGTGCTTGGCCGTACCAAGGATGCCGGGCTTCGCGGCGCCGCCGGGCGTTTGTTTGAACTGGCCGTCCCCGCCGCCGTCGAGTTTAAGAGTCCTCGAGCTTGCGCCTTCGCTTTGCTTGGCCTCCTTGAGTATCTCGAATCGTTCCCCGGCGATCGCGCTACTCTGAATGCCGCGGACGCACTTGCCAATCGCTTGCTGGATTCCTACCGTGCCCACTCTTCCGCCGAGTGGAAATGGTTTGAGGGTGTGCTTGCCTACTCCAACGCCCGACTGCCTCAGGCGCTTATCCGCGCCGGAATACGCGGCGCCAACGAGGCCATGGTTTCCGCCGGACTGGAAGCGCTGGAATGGCTGGCGACAGTTCAGCGTTGCGAAATAAAGGGCCACTTCGTTCCCGTCGGGTCCCACGGCTTCTACTCGAAGAAAACAGAAAAGGCTCGCTTCGATCAGCAGCCTGTTGAGGCCTGCGCGGCCGTTTCCGCTTTCCTGCAAGCCTATGCCGCGACAGGGAAGAGCCGCTGGCGCAAAGACGCGTGGACCGCTTTCAATTGGTTTCTCGGAGACAACGATTTGCAAGTTGCCCTTTACGATCCCACCACGGGCGGATGCCGCGACGGCCTCCATCCCGACCGCGCCAACGAGAATCAGGGCGCGGAATCAACCTTGTCCTTCCTGATGGCACTTCTGGAAATGCGTAAGCTGGAGGAAGCGGACACAACCGACGGTCAGCTTTGACCGACCGCAGTCCCTTTTTTCTGTGGCGTTACGCCAAAACGACCTGGCCCTCGCCTACAAATTTCCCTGAGAGAGATGATGATCCAACACGACATTCTATTCCACCGGTACGCTGCCAATCCCATCCTGACCGCAAAGGATTGGCCCTACTCTATCAACACAGTCTTTAATTCTGGCGCCACGCTTTTGCCGGACGGCACCACTCTGCTCCTGTGCCGCGTGGAAGATCGCCGCGGGCTCTCGCACTTGTGCGCGGCCCGTTCGGCGAACGGTGTGGATCAGTGGCATGTCGATGACAAGCCTACGATCTTGCCCGAACCGGATAAATTCCCGGAAGAAATTTGGGGCATTGAGGATCCGCGCATAACCTATATGCCGGAGCTCGAGCAATTTGCCGTCGCCTATACTTCCTATTCCCGCGGTGGCCCGGGCGTATCCCTGGCGCTGACGAAAGACTTTCATGAGTACGAGAAGCTCGGCGTCGTCATGCCCCCCGACGATAAAGATGCCGCCCTTCTGCCCAGAAGAATCAACGGGCGCTGGGCCTTGATTCACCGGCCGATGACTCCTCTCGGAGCCCACATCTGGATTTCCTACTCGCCGGACTTGCGCCATTGGGGAGGTCACAAGCTCATGCTGGAAGCACGGCGAGGGGCGTGGTGGGATGCCAACAAAATTGGCATGTCACCGCCGCCCATCGAAACGCCGCGCGGCTGGTTGATGATTTATCACGGTGTGCGAAGGACTCCATCCAGCTCGATCTATCGGCTTGGCCTGGCTCTTTTTGACCTGGAACAGCCGGAAAAATGTTTGATGCGAGGCGATTCCTGGATGTTTGCCCCAGAGGCGGACTACGAACGGCATGGAGATGTTCAGGATGTGGTTTTCCCTTGCGGTTATACCGTGGCCAAGGATGGAGACACGGTGAATATTTACTATGGTGCCGCCGATTCCAGCATCGCTCTAGCACACGGCAGCATTCGCGCGCTGTTGACCTGGTTGGATGCGCATGGCCATTCCAAAGAAGCCCACGACCGCCGGCAACGCCAAGGCTAACTCCCTGTTGACTGGCAACAACTTTGGAGATCTATACACACGCCAGTGGGAGTCCGCAAATAGACGCCGTGAACCTGCTTGAAGAGCAAATGTTCCCAGATGTTCCCAAGTTGGAGAGTTGCGGAAATATCGCAGAGAAGGAAAATCAGCTAGTTCAATAAGTTAGTGGTCGGGGCGCCCGGATTTGAACCGGGGGCCTCCTGCGCCCAAGGCAGGCGCAAAAAATCTATCTTGTTGGCCCGTCTAGCTTTGTTCTACGTCATGGTACACGGTTTTGGACCTAATTTGGCAGTACTTGGACCTAAGTTGGACCCAAGTTTTTCTTTGAGATCAGGCAGACGGTAGGCAGGCGCGACCGTAGGCTGTGACCAATTTCGCTTTGAAGGAATTCTCCGACCGGCCATCATAGCTAATTGCGCATACTCGCGGTATCGGCTTCCTTTGCTAGGTTACACTTCCAAAGGCGCGGAACGTAAGCGTCTCACGGAAAGGCGAGCAGCAATGACCCGACCCCGACTGAGAAGATGGTTCCTGTTGGTCTTGGGTGCAGCGCTCGCAATTCCCGTGGTCCTCTTTGCGTTCTTATGGGTGCATTCTTGGCTAGCCTACACACCGTCAAAAATCCTGGACTTTCACCCAACAGATTTCCAGGCGAAGGCGGAAAAGGAATTTTTCTATTCAATCGGCGATGAACTCAAGTATTCCAACGAAATCAATCCCGATGCTGCGACCCTGTTACGCGGCCAGATCAGGAATTTTCTTGTGTCGCCCGATAGCAAGAGAATTGCGGTCGTTGCGAATGGCCTGCTGATGGTGGTGAGTGCAGAGGATCCCATAATTCGAAGGGTGGTGGCTGTTGACTCAATTTATCGTGATCCGAAGCCAATAGGGCAGCAGTTCTTTCGTGACGACGATTTTCAGTGGTCGAGAAATTCAGACGGGTTGTATTTGATCAAGGATGAGTATTACAACTCGAAGGGTTCGCAGCTTTTTTCCAGCAAAGGGGAGCTTTGGAGATATGACATTCAGAAGGGGAGCATGCAACCGATCCTAAAGCCCTTCCCTGCATACAATTATTTTCTCGGTCGAAACTCTGGCATCTACTTCTCAGTACCTACTGATGCAGGAGACCTTCAGCTCAAATACTTCGACGGAGGCGGTGTCCGAGACGTTGGCAGCCTTAATGCCTTCGCATTTCCCGTCGGCCAATTATCCGCCGAATTTGCTGAGTCGCCGTTCTTCTCGTTTTCAATTATTGACTACGAGAACATTATAGGTTCCGAAAAAGGTGTTGCTCTTGTTGGCCAACCTGGCGGACCCCAAAAGCTTGAAATAGCCCATAGATCCTATCTCTCCTTTACTCAAGGAGAGGGATTCAAAGGCCCTTTCTATTGCTCCGATATGCTCAGAAGCGTGTTTCTTCCGGGAGACCGGTTCTTTCTTTTCAACACGCCATATTGTGGCAACTTTGACGGACAGCTTCTCATAGACACCGTACGCGGCGATTACGAACGTCTTCCTCGCAACACTCGGGTCTACATATCCCTCAACACGGATACAGACCCACATTACCGTATTACAGGCGCGGGAATGCTGGCTAAGTAGCTGCTGGCTCTCGCGTCTGGCACACACCAGTGCTGCTTCGCGGTCGAAATTTGGGCCTTTTTCGGCGAGCTATTCGACCTATGCCCGCTTCGCTGTCTTCGCATCGGCAACGCGAATGATTACGCGCTTGCCAAGCGCCCTGGCTGCACGAGTGATCGTGTCGAGAGTCACAGAAACATTCTGAGGGTCCAGCAGGCGATCCAACTGTGACCTGCTCGTGTGAAGCTGCTTTGCCATCGCTTGTTTGGTCTTCTGCTGTTCTTGCATGGCCTGTTCAAGTTGCCAAGCCAGCACCCGCTTGATAGCGACCGCCTCGACTTCCTCTCGGATTCCTTCCTCTTCGAGGAAGCTATCGAAGGTTGACCCGCTGTGGTCCATTTTCTTGCGATTTTTCTTCACATTCATTGCAATCCCCTTTGATGCTTATTCTTGTTGCGGCGCGCCAGCTCCAAATCCTCGTCCGGCGTCTTCTGCGTTTTCTTGATGAATCCGTGGAGCAAGATCATCCGGCCCTTCTTGTCGATATAGAAAAGCACCCTCGCAATTCGGTTCTGAGCCAGGCTCGTCCGCACTTCATAAATGCCATCGCCTAACGGCTTGCAAACCGGCATCCCGATAGGCCAACCAAATTCCACGGTCTTGACATCCTCTCCGATCCGTTTCCGGTCCTCGGGTGACAGCCCTCTCAGCCACTCCCGCACCGGCTCTCCGCCTGCCTCCGTGCAATAGAAGATCGCCGGAACCCTCTTGCCCTGTCGTTCGAGCCCCTCAGGCTGGGTACCTACTCGCGTCGGGGATTTGTGTTTCTTGGCCACAGAAGCAGTGTACCATATGCGGTACATAAGGACAAGCATGTGTTGGAAAGATCAGCACGGGTAGCAAGCTGACTACATTTACCGGATGCAAATTGCAAGGTTCACGGTAGTAAATCATCTGAACGCTCGCGCCGGAGGAATCAATTGGGCATCAGAGGTGCAAAATAGGCCATCCACATCTTATTCGCTGATAACCTATTGTTTGATTCTTGGAACGCAAACCCTGAAATTAGGAGAACACGTCCCTTGGGAAACCCCGTACTGTCTCTCGTTCGGTGCGTCCGGGTGGCTATTCTTGTTCTGGTGGCCGCATCAAGCGGCGCTGCGCAGGAGTTAGGGCCGGTCCTTTACAACACCTGGGAGGGCCTTTGTAGCATTTCGCCCGAGTCTGGAGCGAAGCCTCACTGCATCGAAGGCAAGAGATATGAGGAGGCCTCTTGGCAGCCCCACGGGAATCGAATCGTAACGGAGAGTCGAGGTGGACTGGCCTTCCTTAACAGCAACGGGCAATTAATCAGCAGGGCCGTCGGCAAATCCGGCGGTCGGCCAATATGGAGTCCGGATGGAAAATATGTCTACGCCATCAACTATGCGCTGGGGAGAGCAGTCGAACGGTGGGATGCATTCGGTAAGCATAGAATCGTGCTCCCAGTAACGGGGTTTGAGGACCAACAACTTCGATCGGGTGATATACCCTCCCCGATGATTCTTCAAATGATTTCGCTCAGTCCTTCAGGGAAAAGGGCTGCATTACTCACTCGTGACTTCAAGGAAATGCTCATTGCCCATGTTGGTGACAAAGTTCTCTCAGTTCAACAAATCGTTCCTCATGAATTCAGCTATGTTTCCCAGTCCGTTTGGCTGGATGAAGAACATTTGTTGTTCATTGGCAAGCGGGATTCCACGCGTGGAGAATTGTGGGAAATCAACGTTCAATCGGGGGAGCTTAGAAGGCGAGGAATCGATGGACTTTGGCTAAGAGATTCCGTGGCGTTATCACCGGACGGAAGGTCGGTAATCGTGACCGGGGTAAGAGACGGTCAAGAGGTATCGTGGAACCTCTGGCAATACTCATTCGAGACGTCGCGGCTAATCAGACTCACAAAAACGGGGCTCAAGCTGAGGATGTCTATGTTTCGTGGAGACAGTAGCGGTAGCTATAGGGCTTACCTCAGTCGTCGGATCGGAAAGCGCTTTTCCGTCGAGTCGAATAGAAGCATGAGGAGAGCCGATATTCTTGAAGGCAAAGAAAATGGAATTTTCCTCCTCACATTTTGCCTCTTCTGTGCCTCTTTATAAGTAGGGAACCCTCTCTTGTTGGTCTCTTTGAATTTTTCCGGTGAGGTTTGGCGGATTTTCCCCCCTCTATATAGTAGGAGAGCTTTGTCGATGCGGGTTTGGCAGACACGGCTGGGTTGCCTGATGTCAGGAGTCGCCGGGTCTTTCTTGGCTTTGAAATTGTGTGCCAAGATCAGCCCCTAGAAATGAAGCTTGAATCTACTCCCTATTTTTCCCATTCAGAAATGCGTACACCACGCGGCCCATTGTTCGGCATGAGGTTCGGCGGATTCTTCTGCACCTGCTGGTGTGCCTGGACGAGACCTCGAAGCAACTCATTGCCGAGACGCGCACGCCAATCCCGATGAAACGAGGACGTGCAGCCCGCATCGACTACGAGTACGAGCGCAACGGCACCGCCAACCTGTTCATGATGTTCGCGCCGCTCGAAGGCTGGTGCCACGTCAAGGTGACGGACCGCCACACCGCCGTCGATTATGTCACGTCTTGAAAGATTTGGCCGATAGCCACTTCCCGCACGCCAACACCATCGTGCTGGTCCAGGACAATCTCAATATCCACAGCAAGGCGTCACTCTACCAAGCCTTTCCGGCGGCCGAAGCCAGAAGGCTGGTCGAGCGCTTCGAATGGCACTACACGCCAAGCACGGCAGTTGGCTCGATCTCGCGGAATCCGAACTCGGCGTCCTGTCCGCCAGTGTCTCGACTGCCGCGTCCCCGACAAACAGACCCTGATCGAGGAAATCGCTGCTTGGGGGCACGACCGAAATGCCAATCACACAAAAGCAGACTGGCACTTCACCACCAAATACGCTCGCGTTAAACTCAAGTATCTATACCCTTCGATCTGGCTGAATCGGCCGACTAGGATAGAACCGTGCTTAGGTCTCTTTTCCTGCATCGCATTGCGTTGCTAGCCCTCGCCCTTCGCGCGACCCCAGTGCACAGCACGGGGCTCACGCTGAATTGCCATTACGAGACCGTGATCGATGATAGGACATTGCGCCACGCCCCAGCTGGGGGAGGCTTTGCCGCGCGGGTCTTTGTCCCGATTGGAGGAGAAGGCGCGGCGGTGATCGAGGCTTCGGGAGCAGCCTGCTCTCGCTTTGAAGGCAGGTTCTCGAAATCGCAAATCGTCGGCGAATGCCGGCGAGAGGGCCCGATGGACACTTTCGCACCCTGCTCCACATCAATCTCTTCAGCGGCGCATTCGAGCAAACAGTGACTATGAACACTGAGGGGGCTTACACCAAAACGTGGTCAGGCCACTGCACTGCGGGGAAGAAACTGTTCTAGGCGCGGGTGCATTCAGCCTGGGGCAAAAGCAAGCTTTACGCGGGTGGGAGGATCGGGCCGCATTCGGCGGCAAAGCTTGACGCTCCCTACGCGGCGGCTCTAAAGCAGTGCCGGCCGGGCGACGCAGGCGATTGGCAGGTTCTGCTATGCTTTTTGATCAAAATACTCTCGCAGGCAATTGGCGCGAACAGGTGCTCCACTGCCGGGATAAGGGCATCTCCATAGATCGCGAGATCGTCTTTGCCTTGGCGGTTGCGGACTTGCTGCAATTGCCGGACGACATACCTCTCATGCCGGCTGTCACGGCTGCCATGTTCATACCAGTTCGCCTGAGCGATCGGGCAAGCCTCGCCCACCTGAAAGCCGTGGCACATACCGCCGGTCGTGGGGCCTTGGCAGGCGCGGACAAGGATTTGGGGACAGGTTACCGAGTAGACAAAGCTACCGATCGCACACCGTCGTCGGGTCTGACCTTGACGAGCGTCAACGTGTAACTGGGAACTTGGCGACATTGGCCGCAATGCGCCGACCTTCGCTACCTTCCACCCACACGTCTTGCTGCTTCCAATGGTGTATTTGCCCACAAGCGGGACACACCATCGAAAATTGGATGCCGACTAGTGAAGTGAACTCCACTTTTTCCGTGGTCAACCCGGTGGGTACGATCCTGAGAGTTCTACGGCAGCGGATCAGAATTGCGGGCACGTGGTGAACAACAGTCTTTTCGTGAGTTCCGGCAAAGGGGGACGTAATCACACTGTGTAGAGCGCCCTAGTTGGCTCCGGCGATTTGCGCGAGTGGAGAGCCTTTTAGGTTACAGAAACTTCATGGAACGAGCGATGTGGCCGCCGATTAGTCTTATAGCTGTGGGGCGATCCCATGGAGAATCAGACAATGAAACCTATCTTGCTGGCCGCAACCACCGCGGCGGCTTTGGCATTTGGCCCGGCGGTCGTCCTGGCGCAGAGTGCACATGACCAAGCGCCGTCGATGAAAAATTCAGCAATTCAAACCACGCACAACAAGCAGGGAATGCGGGCACAAATCCGCGACATGCTACAAAACGCCGGCTTTACGGATATCCACCTCATGCCCGGATCGTTCGTCGTCCATGCCAAGGACAAGGACGGCAATCCGGTGGTAATGAATGTGAGCCCTGACTTATTCACGGAGATGACGGAAGTAGTTGGTGACAACTCGGACGAATCCGCCGGACAGATGGGCAGTTCTTCGAGCTCGCGTTTCGTCAGCGTTCCCGTGCGGATGAATTGAGTTCCAATGTCGTCGGTCTTGATGTTTATAACAACGACAATAAGAACATCGGCCAGATCAAGGACATTGCGCTTAATCAGCACGGCCGGGCGCAAGCGTACATTTTATCAGTAGGCGGCTTTCTTGGTGTCGGCGATCACTACGTCGCCGTCAACTCGTCTGAAGTTAAAGTGAGCTATAACGACTCGGACAAGAAGTGGCACGCCACGATGAATGCCACAGCCGACCAGCTAAAGGCTGCTCCGGAGTTTAAGTACACCGGTCATTGGAACGCCAGCAAATCATAAAGGCCCGAAGCAGCCGGGTTCACATGACGCCCGCGCACCCCGGTCAGTGCGTCAACTGGCCGGGATTATCTCTGATACCAACGCGATGGAACTGTGCTAATCCCATTGCATCGGATACGCATGTGCCGGCCAGAGCAATGAGGTCGTGATGCCAGCCCCGGCGAACACAATCGCAAACAACAGACCGGCCAGCAGACAAGCGATGATCCTTTGATCATCGCGCCCGCCTTCACGTTCAGTTTGACGGCGATCTGGACACAACATAGCGCACTCCCCAAAGTTCGCTATTTCAAAAAAGTAATGGAATTCCCCGTTAACGATCGAGCCCGCACCTTCAGCGGGGGCGGTGCGTAGGTGCGGGCTCGTAAATAGCGCGAAGGCTTACAAACGCGGGCTGGGACGCTCCTCCGCGCTACTTGTAGGACACTACTCACTGCAACGCGCGAAGCTTAACGCTTAGTCGCCGAGCGGAAGCGCGCGTTCCGCCGCGCGACCGTCCGTCGCGGCCTTGATGATCCTGGGCTTCGATTTGCGTAGCTGCTTTTCACGCGAGTAATTTGGTTTCGGTGGGTAGGCTTATCTTTGAATTGGATCACTGATCTCGCACTGACACGAGGAAGCTAATTATCACCCCACTCGGCTTTATTGCGAGATGAACTGGAACAACCAAAAGGTCGGGTCACCCCGAACTCTACGCTCGACATCAGCGCCCTCCGTCCTTGCCGAGATTTCGACCTTCGGTCCGTCACCGTCGATCCTTCGGCATCAGCTTATGGTTCAGACCTGCCACTCGAGATCAACTACAGATATGGACCTGCCTCACGCGCGCGCACGTGCGCAAGGGCTGAGCGAGTCCGAGTGGGCCAATCGGATAATCGTATTTCGATGAATTAAACTTGGCCTCAAAGTTCGGACTACGGGCAGATGAGATATTTCGCTAATAGCCAGGACGTGATCGAGACATGGCGCTGCCCGATGTAAAGGACGGCGTAAGTGAAGTTTTGGAGGCTGGCCATTATTTCCGCTAATGTCACCGAGCTGCCAATCGCCGTTGGCGTCTGCTTAAAATAGCAACCCGATAGCAGACATCCCGGTAATGCCGAGCAACTAAGAAGATCCAGAGGCTGTTGCGATGTCGAAGTGCTATTCACGCCAGGCAAGATGCAACTCGATACAAAACTCTGGCCCGCAGGTGCCAGCCGTTCAGCACGATCGGGAGAATTTTCTTGGGAGGTGATCGGTCATGCTCCAGCCTGTTGCCCGTCGATGAGGCACTGCTCTTAAGCGCCCGTTCCGCCACAGAACCCGATTTGCGCGAACGGGCGAATGCCAACGCCCTGGAACTGGTGAGGCATGCGGTAAGAGCCGCCGAAAATGGCAAGTATCCTGCGGCTCAGCGGCTGGTCGCCCAGGCCGAAAGATACTTTGAGAATGCCAGCCTGATCGCGTTCGGCGCTTCCTTGGACGATGCCGCTCACGCGTTGAAAAAGTTGAGTCGAGACAAGATGCTGGGGCCCATGGATACTTTGCAGAGACGGCGGCGCATCGGCACGACCTTACTGACTTGCAGCGATTAGAGCCGCCCTCAATCATGTACGAGCGGGCATCCTCCCTCCTTGAGGGGTCTGAAGGCTTCTTCTGCAGGAATGGTCGCAAGAATTTTGACGTAGTCGAATGGATATTTCGACTCGGCCGGTGATTTAACCTCCTCGAGATACATATCACGCATGACCCGGCCGTCCTCGCGCAGCCAACCATTCTTGGTCATGAAGTCATTTATTTTCATCGTGCGCATCTGCGCTACGACTTTGTCGGCATTGTCGGTGCCAGCAGCCTGTATGGCTTTTAGGTAGAACGCGACCTCGGTGTATATCCCAGCTTGAATGTAGGTGGGCGGCAAGCCGTTGGGATTCCGTGCCATAAATCGCTTGGCGAACGCGCGGGAAGGATCATCTTTGTCCCAATACCATGCTGACGTAATGGTCAGACCTTGTGCAACTTTCAGGCCCAACGAGTGGATGTCTGACAGAAACACGAGTAGCCCGGCAAGCTTCTGCCCTCCAGCCACAATGCCGAATTCGCCGGCTTGTTTGATCGAGTTGATGGTGTCGCCGCCGGCATTGGCTAAGCCAATGACCTTCGCCTTCGACGCCTGCGCTTGCAGGAGGTATGAGGAGAAATCCTGAGTGTTGAGCGGAGCCCGCACGGCTCCGAGTACTGTGCCGCCCGCGGCCTTGACCGCCTCGGCGGTGTCACGTTCAAGGGCATGACCGAATGCATAATCAGCTGTGATAAAAAACCAGGAAGTTCCGCCTTGTTTCACGATAGCCCCACCGGTCCCATGGGCGAGCGCATAGGTGTCATAGGTCCATTGGATGCCATAAGGCGAGCACGCTTTGCCGGTAAGATCAGAAGAGGCTGGTCCAGACATCAGAAAGATCCGCTTCTTTTCACGCGTGACATCTTGGACGGCCAAAGCGACTGATGAGGTAGGTACGTCGACAATGGCATCTACGTGATCCGCGTCAATCCATTGCCGCGCAATGCCGGCGCCGACATCGGGCTTGTTCTGATGATCGCCGGAGATAACCTCGATCGGAGCCCCCAACACCTTCCCGCCAAAGTCCTCGACCGCCATCTGCGCGGCGAGGACGCCGCCTCTGCCAGATACATCAGCATAAAGACTGGACATGTCATTAAGCACGCCTAGTTTGACCACGCCGTCAGAGATTTGAGCCCAGGCGCTCTGTGAGACCAGGACACCAGCCGCAGCGACCATCACGCTGAGCGACCGCTTGCTGGACTGCTTCATGTCTTCCTCCAAGTGCAAAATCGGACATTGCGTTGAATTATTGGGATCGAGCGCACCTATTTGGGCGAGAGGGAAACGGGACTGCCCTGCCCGTAAGCAGCCTTCCGGCAGCGTCACGGGCCTAATGCTTACCCCAATAGCACATTTAGCGCGTTCGGGATATTAGTGTCGTACTGGCAATAGCCGCTCGACAAATCACAATAAGTCGCGGCGGACATCACGCCGACTTTGGTCCGAGGGACAGCGCCTCGCCGCCAACGCCCAGTCACGTACAGGCAGCCGAGGATTGCGCGTGCGATCCCGATCATCGCAACAATGAATATCCTTCGATTTTTCGGAAGTTCCGACCTTCGCGCGCCGTCATCCAGAATCTCGCAGCGCGGTTTCGTAATCAACTGATTGCGGCAGCTAACGGGCAAAAACACCCAGAGCTAATCTGCCGCAGGCTGGCTACCTCTGCCCGTTTTATCATTGTCTTTACAGTGAACTGACCAAGCATCTTGTGAACCTATGCGGACGAAGACCATACTGGTATGCGGAGCCGGCGTAGCCGGTCCAACACTCGCCTACTGGCTCGTGCGTGCTGGCTTTGCCCCCACTATCTTGGAGCGTGCGCCCGCCCTTCGGGCCAGCGGGTACGTCATCGACTTTTGGGGATTGGGATACGATATCGCTGAGAAAATGGGTCTTCTCGCCCGGCTTCTCAGCGAGGGTTATCATGTTAGAGAGGTTCGTATTGTCGACGGCCGGGGCGACCGTATTTCTGGTTTCGGCACCAAAGTATTTGATGACCTTACAGCCGGCCGATTTGTAACGATAAGACGAAGCGACCTCTCGCGGATGATCTTCGCTAAGACAGTGGATGACTGTGAAGTCATGTTCGGCGATACCATCAAGGCAATCGATCAAGAGCGAGATGGGACACACGTGACGTTTGAAAGCGGAATAGAGCGGTTCTTTGATCTCGTAGTCGGAGCTGATGGCCTTCACTCCACAGTCAGAAGGTTAGTCTTCGGGCCGCAAGAGAGATTTGAAAAGCACCTCGGCTACACGGTCGCCGCATTCGAGGTTTCCGGTTACAGGCCTCGCGACGAAGACGTGTACGTGATCTATGAACAACCGGGCCGGCAGGTCGGGCGTTTCTCACTACATGGCGATCGCACCCTCTTCCTCTTCGTGCTCGCGCACAACTTGGATCACCGTTCATATCCGAATGCTGTGGGCACTCAAAGATCGTTCCTGCGAAACGCGTTTGCCAATGACGAGTGGGAACTTCCCCAGATACTTGCAAGCCTCGACAGCTGCCCAGAGCTGTATTTCGACCGAGTCAGTCAAATAAGAATGGATGCTTGGTCGCGAGGGCGGGTCGGTCTAATTGGGGACGCTGCATTTTGCGTATCGCTCCTTGCGGGCCAAGGCTCAGCACTTGCGATGACCGCCGCGTATGTGTTGGCGGAGGAGCTGGACAGGTCCAAGGGCGACTATAATGTGGCCTTCCGCCGTTACGAAGAACTATGCGTCCATACGTCATCGGCAAACAGAATGCGGCGGTAAGATTTGCAAGCTTCTTCGCACCCAGGACGCGATTGGGTCTCACCTTTCGCCACCTTGTCATGAATGCATTCCGGATACCGATGATCGCAAGGTTCGCCATAGGCCGCGATCTGGTTGCGGACCAACTCGAATTGCTCAATATGCTTTTTGA
Organism: Candidatus Acidiferrales bacterium; assembly: GCA_963780315.1. Lineage (GTDB taxonomy): Bacteria > Acidobacteriota > Terriglobia > Acidiferrales > UBA7541 > Acidiferrum. The sequence continues at coordinate 235,133 of CAWABP010000013.1, forward strand.
GATTGGCTACCCGCTTGTGAGTGTGTACGAGCGTCCGCGCAAGTCTTACCCGGACCGGTGGTAAGTCTGACAGGGTCTTCAAAGTATTTATGGGCCTGACTACTGCTCCAGCGATGGCCTTTGCTCTGGATTATCTCGTGCATGATGCGTTTAGCAACTCAGATCACTCGATTGTCGTGACGGGTCGCTGGGACCGGCAGCGTGTCTGGCGGCAATCTGCGGCTTCGCCGGCATCCAATGGCGCAAGCCAAATTAGGTCATGTGCAACTGCCGCCGGTAACTACGGCAGTCAAAGACTAAGTGAAGCGATCACGCGCGTTGCGCCTTTAGAGGCGGGACACGTTTTATGGCTCGCAAGTTTTCTCGGCGACGAACCGGTCGCTTCCCGGCGCGCGTGATGCTTGGGGCGTTTCGTCGTGTAACGAAAACCGGGGCAACCTCGTCGCAGGCTCGGACCAACATAATCTCAAGGAAAGTTACCTTCGCTATGCTCACGACACGTCGTTCGCTGCTTATGTTCGCCGGAGTAGCAGCGATCACAGCCGTTTCGCCCAGGCGAGCGTTTTCGCAAATCCTTCCTACTCTTCCTCCAGCCCTCGCTGAAGTGAAAGCGCTATTGCGCGCCACCAACAAGGTTCGGTGATCAACTCAACGGCCTTTCTCAGGTACGCAAGTTTTGAAATGCGGTGAGCTAGAATTTGCGTCGAACGCAGTGCTCGAATTTGCTGCATTAGATTTTGATTGGATCGCTCTATACGCCGATGTCATCAAACTGACAGGCGCGGCGACGGTTCGGCGGACTCATTTAATCAATATCGATGGCGCACCGGGTGTGGACGGTTCAGATGCACCGCCAACGCCTCCGGGCTACGGCACAAACGGCTTGAATGGCAAGGCCGGAGGTCCCGGGCGAGAAGGGCGGTTCTCAACGAGTGCTGACGGTCTACATTTTCTGTCAGCAAGTGTTGCTGAATGGTATCCAGGCGCGTCCGTCCGATGTTGGCGGCCCTCGTCTTGCGTACCCATTCGCGTTTCAATTTGACGGTTATGATGGTGGAAAAGGTGGCGATGGAGGTAATGGAGGTGACGGGGGCGATGGCAATCAAGGTGTTCCTGCGCGGAGCGGATGGATTGATCGCTCATCGGGTCCTGGCTGGGGTGGCCGTGGAGGCATGGTGGTAGAACTGGCACTCCTGGGAAAGGGGGTGATGGGACTGATGGAAGCGCTATTTATGCTTTTGTACGACCGAGCCAGAAGGCAATCTTTAATGTACTGCCATATTCAAACCAAGCGGGTAGAGCGGGCATAAACGGGCGCTTGGGAACACCCGGTAGACCGGGCAGCAAGGTGGCCTGGAAGGCCTACCCGGCGGGAACTGCGGAACGGGCCATCGGCACGGTCCAAAGGGTGATCAAGGAGCTCCCTATGCTTCTAAGCAAGAGTTTGAGGCCCATAACGGAGTAAATGGTCCGGCTCCAACAGTAACAGCATACACCGGGTTCGCAGAACTAGCCTGAAAAAAAAAAAAAAAAAAAAAAAAAAAATAAGGCACCTGCCTCGCGTGCGCGCGAGGCGCAGATCATCGTCGCTCT
>CAWABP010000014.1:0-408975 GCA_963780315.1 Candidatus Acidiferrales bacterium
TGAACGCTTGAATGGTGCTGTCATCTGCGCCGGAAACGCCATCCACGCCGATGAATCCGCTCCCCTGTATTATTTCCGAGCCTCGAAGGATTCCGGCACTCTGCGTTTGCTCTTGAAACAAGTATGCGATGTCAAGAACCTCCCGAGCCGGAATCGATTGCGGAAAGGAAGCAACCACTGTGATCTGCTGACCCACTCGATTCTGCTGTTTTGCATCGCGAGTTTTGCGAATTGCCGATTCGACAGAGTTGGCGCGGGCTGTGATTTCGATATCGTCCGCCTTCGGGCTCGCGACCGTCAGCATGAGCGCCGCGGTATCTCCAAAATCGCTCTGGAAAATGATGGGACCGGCGCCTTGCGGTAACTGAGAATTTAGAGCATTCAGCTTGAGGTTGATATCGCTGAATTGCCGCTTGGTATCGGTGATGCCCTCATCCAGTTGAATGGTGACAAATGAATAGCCGGGCAGAGATATGGACTTAATACCGTAGTCTGCATCTGTTCCCGGATGGATGGTTTTATTCTCGGCGGCAACGTCCTCAATTCGACGGGTAATGTACTGTTCGACTTGTTGCGCTGTGGCTCCGGGCCAAGGACAAGCCGCCACACCGAGGCGCACGGGAATGTCCGGGTCCTTGCGCTGCGGCATGGAGGTGTACCCGAACCAGCCCCAAATGAGCACTCCGGCCAGAAGCATCCAGGAGATGTGCGGGTGCTCGACGAAAAACCTGGGAATATTGCGGCGATTACTGATCTCTTGTTCGTGTTCGAGTGCCATTTGTTTTATACCTTTATGGGATAACCTGGATGAAATCGCCGTCCTTCAGACCAGCGGCTCCGACGACGACAACTTTCTCGGCTGGATTTACACCTTCAACTGCCACATCACTCTCGTGGGTTTCGCCAAGTGCCACCTCGCGCAAATGCGCCACCCATTTCCCGCCCTGTTCGCTGGCGACGAAAACCGCATAGTGTCTGGCTGAGCCGGGGTCGGCAACAACGGCGCTAAGAGGGACGGAGGGAACTGGGGCGTTGTGAACGCCTGTCAAACTTAATGAAGCAATCATCCCGGGCTTCAATGACGCTTTCGGGTTGGCGACGGTCACCTCGATGGCAAAAACGCGATTTTTCTCATCGGCGCTCGCGGCAATACTCGTGACCCGTCCGTTGTACTCTTTCGGATCGTCCTGCAAATGAATGCTGAATTGTTGCCCCAAGCGCAGACGCCTTACGGCATAGTCGGGAACGCCAAAACTGATTTTGACCGCACTCGTGTCGGCGATAGTAAAGACCGGAGTCCCGGGTGCTGCGAGGTTCCCCAGTTCAATGCTCCGAGCGAGAATGTAACCCGAAAAGGGCGCCGTCAAATCCGCATCCTGGAGAGCCAACTGCGCTTGGCGCAAAATTGCCTTGGCCTGATCTACCGCCGCGAGGGTCGAATCGAATTTCGCCTGCGCTCGGTCGAAATCGGGCTTGGTCAAGCTCTCTGAGGCGTAAAGCGTCTTCGCGCGCTCGTATTCCTTCGCTGCCTCGATCTGCTGCGCTTGGGCCAGATTCACCGTTGCCGTGGATTGATCAAGCTGATTCTTCAAATCCTGATGGCGAATCTGCGCGAGAACAGTGCCGCGGGTTACATAATCTCCCGAACCTATGTCTCGACGCCGTCCGTCTGCGCCCACGACCTGTTTAATTTCCGTTACATATCCGGCGGACTTGAATGACAAAGTCGCTTCTGCGAAAGGCAGAACGGAAGCCGAGTAGCGCAAATCTTCTGAAGGCGAATACAAAGCCACATCCACTGCATGAACGGGTGTGGGGGATTTGGCTGCGACTTTCGTGGGTTCCTGACAGCCACTCGTAGCCACAATCGTGGCGAAAAGCACAGCCCCTATTACCGACCCCACTGGTGTCCAGTTGCTCCTCATAAAGCTCGCTCCTCTCCGATCGCTTTCTCGAACTCCGCCCTGACTGGCTGTCGCGCCTAAAATAATTCTTGCTCTCATCGGTTACTCTTCTCCCATCGCTTTGCGCAGCTCGGCGAAAGCGCTCCAATATGAGGAAAGCGCTTGCTGATACTGGAAATTTGTTTCGGAATTCTGAGCCTGGGCTTGGAGAAGGTCTCTTAAGAGTGCGGCCTGCTCCTTGTATTTGTTGCCCGTAACGCGTAACTGCTCGGCAGCCGCCTCGTGGCCGGTGCGGGAAGCATTAAGCAGCAAGGAAGCTTCGTGCCATTTACGATACTTCGCGCCCACTTCTACGGCGATTTTCGATTCTGTCTCTTGAATTCCGTTGCGCGCCTGTTCGATAGTCTTCTTTGCCTCGACAACCTTGTTGTGGCGCCGTCCCCAATCAAATGGCTCCCAGGTCAGGAGAAAGCCGGCTGTGGTCACGTTTTGCGGAAGAACTTGAACATTGTTGATTCCTTGGTAGCGCAGCTCGAGACTCAGGTCCGGAATGTACTCGGCTTTCGCGAGTCGCCGATCATATTCGGCTTGTTTTTCTTTCAAGTGTGCTTGCCGCACCTCGGGACGGTTCGCTATGGCTTCTTGCCGAGCTGAGTCGAGACTTAGATCGTTCGTGTCTTGCTCAGGAACAAACTCAACTCGGAAGACAGTCGCAACGTCGCGGCCCAGCAGTTGGTTTAAGGACTCACGTTGTGTGGCTAGCGCATTTTCTGCGACGGACAACTCGTAGCGAGCTTTGGCAAGGCGGGCATCGACGTCCAAGGCATCGGCGTGCAGGACCGTCTTTTCCGTAACGTATTGGATCGTGACCCGCTGTGCTTCTTCGAACGTTTTTACCGCCTCACGCGCGGCGTCCACACTCGCCTGAATCGCAAAGAGATTGAAGTACGCATCACGGACTTCGGCAGCGATCTTCTCCCGCTCGGCTCGGACATCTTCCCGAACGATGTCACGCCCCAGTTCCGTCGCGTGAATCCCGAGGCCGATCTTGTATTGCTGGGTCAGAGGCTGATCGATGCTGCCGGTCAAATACGTGGTGAACACCGCGGGCGTGTGCACTTTGGCGTTCGTCCCGGGGATGGGACCGACGCCTGGATATGTGCCGAAGACACCTTTGTCGAAGGTGAAGTCAAACGAATGCAAGAGCTCGCCGCCCAGCATGGAAAATTGAAATTGCGGTTTCCGCCGGCTGCGCGCTGTATTCACTTCGAAGTCGTATTTCTGGGCCTCCAGCACGGAATTCTTAACCAGCCGGTTGTGTTGGAGCGCCAGAGTGACCGCTTCATCGAGAGTGAGTAGTGGTGCCTCAGTGTCGACGTTAGATGCTTGCTGTTGCGCCGGTGAACGCGTCGGCGATACAAGAACGCACAAAGCTAAGGCGAGTGATAGGTATTTGTATTTCATATTGTTGATCCGTCCATGGAGCCCGTCCTCCCGGCAAGCCCCCGAAGTGTTGTTGTGACAGCTTTTTCCGCAATGCGGTCAATGGACAGACGCTCGACGTTCGCGAGGCCATCGATCGCAAGCATGGTTAGGCCGTGAACTACGGCCCACGTGTAGAGAGCCGCGGTCTGCAATTCCGACTTTCGGGTGAGTGCGGGGTCGAAGATTCCGATGCGGGCGCCACGACGGAGAATGTTCTCCAGAACGGCTCGCGCAGCTACCCAAGCTTGCAGAACCTCTTCTGGATGCCAGACAGAGCCACTGGGCGCCACACTGAACATCAGGCGATAAAGCGCGGGATTCTTAATGCCAAAGCTGACGTACGCAGAACTCATTTTCGACAAGGCTGCGCGAGGATCGGCGATCTTCGCGACCGCAGCCGTTAATTCACTGCGCAACAGGTCGTGACCAGCCGCGGCCGCGGCGTCCAGCAGGTCTTGTTTGTGAGGGAAATGATTATACGGCGCGTTGTGACTCACCCCGGCCCTGCGGGCGACTTCTCGCAGGGTGAAATTCCAGTCTTTCTCTTCCGCCGCGAGCTCAAGCGCGGCCTGAATGAGCGCTCTGCGCAAGTTCCCGTAATGGTAAGTATCAGTGCCGTATATCTGCAGTTTTGAGTTGTTCATTGCAGTAATCATCGAAAGATCGCGTCACCAGAAATGTGGACAGTGCCAATACCTCATGTTGTCGATATCCACATGGCTGCTTGCTTCGGATTGTGAGTAGTGCAGATGACTTGCCAATTCGCGCGCATTGCAAGTGCTTGATCTACTTGGGCAGGGTAGGTCTAGGCCGTACTGCGCTGCCGGTATGCGGGCAGCGTCGCATGGCAGGTGCACATCGGCAGCCAACCTCGCGGTGTCGGAGGCCTTCTGGGATTTCGCCAGGTCGATGAGATGGGGGTCAGTAGAGCCAATCTGCTACGGACGGACATGCTCGTGGTCACAGGCTGAGTGATGCCGTCAAGAGGCGAGCAGCGGGTACGGCCGAGATGTCAAAACCTGTCACGCCCCTGATTGTTAATCTGTATTTTTGAAAGCTGATCGAAATTGACAGCGAGCATGGGAAGAGGCGTGGCAGGCAGAACAGGTGGAGCCGATTGGGACGAGAAGTCTTTCTACCTCTTTGCAGCCTAGCCAGATGGACTGCAATTGAGAAGACCTTGCGATTGTTGTTGGCAAGCTACCACGACCGTTGAAAAAACCCATTGGACTTTCGGGACGCCCCTACAACTGCAATGTGTTTCCGCAACTTATTTCTGCCGTGGAACACCCGAGCTTTGACAGCCGCGACCGAGAGACCCATCTGTCGGGCCGTCTCTCGAGCCGATAATTCTCGAAGTTCCTTCAGCACGAGCACGCCCCGCATTCTGGGGGTCAGCCGCCTGATCGCGATCGCCAGAGTCCGCGCCTCCTCTCGCTGCATGTAGGTGGCCTCAGGGTCGGGTCTCGCATCGGCCATATTGAAGTGGTGCCCCGTTCCTTCATCACCGTTCAAATCGTCACTGGATACTTCGCGTAGCGCACGAGCCCTGCGCAAGCACATAAGGGCTTCGTTGATTGCGATGCGCGTTAACCACGTTGAGAACGATGATTTTCCTTGGAATTTGCGTAGGTACACGAACACTTTTTGGAAAGTTTGCTGGACAATATCTTCAGCGTCTTCGCGGACCCGTGTGTAGCGCAGCGCTAGCGCGAAGATCCGCAATTGATATCGCTTGAAGAGTGTTTCAAATGCCAGTTCATCTCCACTCTTCGCGGCAGCGACGAGCTCCTCATCCGCACCCGGGTTACCGGGGGCAGCGGTGGTCACTACTGGTTTGTTCATCTTCTCCACTGAGCTCGATGGCATCTTGCTTCTCCTCAACTCTTTACTTGCAAATTCACTCGCCTCCGACCGCGACAGCATCACAATCCATGCTGTTCGTCGCGTCGGAGGAATCTCTTTCGTCGTTCTTAGGTGGCTCTATTCTAGATCTGCGTGTCGGCCCCTTCCGCATCTGAACCTCGGTGCCTCCACGCCGAAAGGAGACTTCGTCCATCGACAGCTTCATCAGGTGGATTCCTCGACCGTGCTCCGCTAGAAGCCTTTCCGAGTCCAAAGGGTCGGGAACGGCTCTGGGATCAAATCCTTTTCCATGGTCCTTCACGATCAGCCAGACTCCCTTTCCCCGCTCGCACCGGCAGCGAACCTCAACCAACTTGTTGGGGTCCATTGCATTGCCGTGGACCACTGCATTGTTCAGCGCCTCGCGAAGGGCGAGTTCGACGGCGAACTCGTTGCCGACGACGCAGCGCCATGCTTCGATGAGTCGCATCAACTGCTCGACCATTGGTGAGATAGCCCCGATTTCACTCGGCATCCACCCATCGAGTTCGAGCAACGAGGAGCTTCGCTGTACGCCGGCAAACGCTGGCTGCCTGTGAATGACGGACATAATGCCTCCCGCGAACCGAAACGTCCCAACTACAGGCGTTGCAATTTCATATACTGATGGGCAATGCGGGTGCCAAAACCACGCCCACACAAGTTATTGAGATCAAAGGAGAAGAGGTCGCAGGTGTTATTCAGGCGACGGACGTTGCCCGCATCCGGGCAATTCGAGACTTCCTCAGTGAGGACGAAGCTGATGCTCGACGGCACGGCATAGGGCGGATCCAGTCTTAGGCTTGGATTTTCCAGGCCCGTCAAGCCATCTAAGAATGTAACCCTAGAGCTCCCCGTCGAGCCATTTGATATGTAACCAGAGAACGCTTGTTGTTGTTGTGGCTGTGGGAAAGTGGGAATCCCGAAGGGATTTCCAAGCTCGCGAAGCGAGCGTCTTTTCCACAGCCTTTTCGCCGGCCACTTTGTGTCTGGCGGGACGCGAGCTGCTCCTGCGCTTTCGGACTCAGCCGCCGGTTCGCCAGGCGGTAAATCCGGTCGAGTTTCCTGTCGATGATTTTGGCTAACTGAAACGGATCGAGAGATGTTCGCAGTGCTTTCAGAATGGACAGTTGCGCCGCATTCCCCTGCTTCGATGCCACCACCCGCTCGAAGGGAGTCTTCGGACCATCGTAGACGCGCCGAAGTTTCGATCCCACGTGAATCTTCTTGAGCAGCTTCACCGAGGGCAGGTACAGATTCAGCCATAAGCGCAGCTCTCGACGGTACAGGTCGTTCATAGCATCGACCGCGTTTTGCGTGTCATAGCGTTCCCACCCAAGTAGCTTCCGTACGTGCGTCCAGTTCTTTTGCTCGATGTGCGCGTTGTCGTCCTTCTTGTACGGACGCCCTCGCGTGAGTTGGATCTGCTTCCGTTCACACCAGGCCTTCAGATGCCAGTTGATAAATTCCGATCCGTTGTCCGAGTCCAGGCCCAAGAGCCGGAAGGGCAACATTCCCTCGATCTCATCCAGGGCCGCCTGGACAGCGGTTTGCCCCTTCCCCAGCAGGGCCCGCGTTTCTGTCCAGGTGGTTTGAATGTCGGTGATGTTCAGCGAATAGCCGAACTCTCCATCAGCCGAATTCCCGGAATGCGAGACCAGATCGACTTCTGTGAAGCCGGGAGACTTTACGTCCCAGTTGTCGGTTTTCACCGGGATGTGGTGCTTTAGCAAATAGCCCGGCTTGGTGCGCCCGTAAATCCGCCGCTTGTGTTGGTTTTTCTTGACCGCCAATCGACGGTCCATCTGCCGCGGACTGATTGAGAGCAATTGCTTCTCGATCTCTGGGCTTAACTTGAAACGTTTGCGGATCCAGGGCATCCAGGCCGGCAGCAGTGCCTTCAACCGCGCCGACCAGGGATAGCCGGCCGCCTCCCACACGCTCGTCAGCACGCTCAGCAGTTCGTGCCCGTAGCTCAGACCGCGTTTTCGCACGGGCCGAGCGGGTCCCTTGCCCGGCGCTGGGCCATTCAATATGCGTATGGCGTATTTTCGGTGGTAGCCCGTGGTCAGACAGAATTCGTTCAGCATTTCCCGTTTCGCCTTACGATCTGCTTTGAGATACCGCCCATAAATAACTCGGAAATACTCCCATCTTGCCTTGCGCCCCAAATGAACCCTCCCCAAATCGTCTTTGTCTCGGGTTACATTCTAAATGGCGCGACGTTGTACCCTCTGGTTACATTTTAGACGGCGCGATACGCAGGTTGGACTGTGGAAACACGCAGTGCTATGCTCCAGCCATCAAGGTTCTCAATTCACACCAGAGCGGCATACATTGCCGGCAACCAATTGCCATGATGCGAACCGTTAAGCGTATCGTCGCATTGCTTATCATGACCGCCGGGATGCCCCTCGATGGCTTTTCACAATCAAATCCCCACCTGCAAACGTTTTTCCGGCAGAACGTCGGATTGAATGAGGATCAGATTGCCGCGATCCGGAATGGACAGGCCGTGGCGAAAGCGGTGCCCTCCCGCACTCCGGCCGAAATATTCTTGTTTGGCGCGGTCTATATCCATGCTGCTCCTGAAACTTACGTTTTGTTTGCCCACGATTTCGACCGGCTTCGCAAGCTTCCCAGTTATCTGGGCCTCGGCGTGTTCAGCAGTCCTCCACAGCTTTCTGACTTGAAGGATTTTTCGTTCGATAGTGATGACATCCAAGCTTTGGAGCGTTGCAAGCCCGGCAACTGCCTCATTCAGGGGCCCGCCAGTTCCATGGAAGAGTTTCACCGGTCCATCGACTGGTCCGCCTCCAACGTGAACGTACAGGTGAATGAGCTCTTGCGGAAAGACGCGTTGCAGTTTCTGCTTGCCTACCAGAGCGACGGCAATGAGGTCTTCGGGGTGTACAGCGACAAGCATAAGCCGGTCGAGGTGGCGCAACAATTTGCCTACATGATCAGCTATTACAAGGCTTTGCCTGAGAATTTGCCGGAATTTTACCAATACCTTCTCTCGTATCCGAACGCAAAGCCCGCAAACGTTGAGGACACATTCTATTGGGCCAGGGTGAAATTTGGGTTAAAGCCAACGCTGCGGATCGTGCACGTGGTGACCATGCGGGGGGAACCTACCGATGAAGTAGCCTATGCCATTGCTGAGAAACAGCTCTATTCGAGCCACTACTTCGAGACCGCGCTGGATATGTCCTTCTGCATTCCTGAGAGTGAAGACCCGAAAAACCCGGGCTTCTACCTGATCGTGGCCATGGGTTCCGAGCAGGCGGGTCTGACTGGTCTCAAGGGATCAATCGTTCGAGATGCTGCCGTAGGTCGTTCGGTTTCAAGTCTCCGAAACATGCTCACGGCGGTTAAGAATACCCTCGAGAGTAGGTAGTGTTTGGCGCGAACATCAGCCCAGGATGCAATGAATGCCCACTCCCGAAGTTGCAAGTCGGCCTTAGTGCCTCTTTGGCTGCAAATTACGCAAGCAGAATAATGTGGGTACGCGATTTCATTCGGGGAGCTCAACCCCGAAACGAGCAGCGAGATCGACAGGGCTGCTGAGTTTCGTCGTCACGGGCAGGCCGAGTTCCCGCCATGCTTGGAGACCTCCTTCAAGAACCCATACGTTTGAGATTCCCTTGCGACGCAACGAAAGCGCCGTACGAGCGCTGGTGATTTGATTGGGTGACGAACAGCATAAAACCATCTGAACATCTGCCGGAACTCGGACCTTGGCTGAGCTGCGCAGAGGGGTCGGAGAGATGCGCGCCGCACCGGGAATCCCAGGAATTGTGGTTGCGTCCTCATGCCCTTCAAGATCCAACAGGTCCAGCACCGCCACCTTCTGACACGCCTTCAGCTTACGGTGCAAGAGCGCGGGGCTGATCGCTCGAAGCCGAAGTTGTCTCATGGTGCGGAGCAGTTCCCACGCTCTCCAGATCAGGTAGCAGAGAACGCCCGCAAGTAAAATCACGAGAGTCCCGCTCACTCGATTAAGCGTGGCCGCCACCATATCTAGGCGGTCGGCAAATAGGTATCCTAGGAAACAATACCCAGCAGACCAAAGGATGGCACCGGTTGCGTCATAGAGGAGGAACGGAACGCTCGACGCATTCAGCATCCCCGCTAATGGCGGCAGCAGGCCGTCCAGACCTGGAACGAATTTTGCGAACATTAAGCTCGGCAGCCCCCGTCGCGCGAAGAACCTCCGAGCCCTCACGGCAGAATGCTGCCCGTCCATGCTGAAGGCACAGAGAGTGCGCACGACTCGATGCCCCCACCACCGACCGGCTAGGAACCACGCATAATCCGCCACTAGGCAACCCACGACTCCTGCCAGAATAACGCTGACGAGACTCAAGCTCCCGCTCGCCACAAGAGCACCGGCTGTAATCAAAAACAGGACTGCAGGGATCGGTAGACACAGCTGGTTTGCGAACACCGCCATCAGAATCGTCGGATAGGTAATTGCCGGAATGTGGTTAGTTGTCATGAGCGAATTGCGCCTCCACTCTTTCGGTTATGCAGAACATCGGACAAGATCATTGAGTTTCTCTATTTTCGTCTTGCACTTCGCTGAATTTGCGTGCGTGCAAAGCCGCGCACGAAGCCTGGCTGCGCCGATTCCCACTTTATGTTGAGGTGCGGTCTTCCGTCGGCTCCTTGAATCAGTTGCCAGTGCATTCTTAAGGCAGTCATTCTTCCTCCTCTGATCGAAACCCGCTGTTGCTATAAAGATGGCCATTTCGTCCACAGCTTGGTCAATTCAGCGGCTCGTCGCCATTCACATCAACTCTCGGACTCCTTATCCATGGCCCGCGCTCGTACGTCTGGCTCCGCCAGCAGTGGGAAGTAAGACCAGAACCTCGATCACAAAAACGCCGAATGAGAGTGACGGACTAGACCCTTCACATTTCCTACCTTGCATCGAGATGGCCAAACTTGGACGTGAAAGGAGTGTTTCTAAATTATTGATTTGAAATATAGATCATAGGATCTAACCGGTCACGATTGTCGATTTCGAGTCAAGCACTGCCCGCATCCGGGCACCGGAATCGCGGCGGCGTCTCGAAAGCTTGTGTTTCTCATCTATTTCCTTTGGCACTCTAGTTGCGGTTCGTACCGGCGGTTAACGAAAAGGCACGCGACCTGGCATGCTGGGAGCGGGACGTCGGCACACCGCGGGCCGTCATAAAGGAAAACGAGATATGCGTCGAAACGCGATTCAAACATCGGTGATGCTGGTGGCGATCCTGCTGCTGCCGTTGGTGATCCTGGTGGCTCAGGAGACGAGTGCGCTCCTAATCGAGGGGCCGCAGGGACAGACAAGAGTGATTCAGGTGCAGGGGAAAAGCTATGTGGAAGTGGACGAATTCGCGCGGATCACGGGCGGATCGCTGCGTTTCGTTGGGAATCAGATCATTCTGAGCCTGCCCGGGAGCGATACGCCAGCGCAGGCAGCGCCGCAGCCAGCGGCCGGCCTTTCTAAGCCGTTCCTCACAGGTGGGATTGAGACCATGAGGGAGATTCTTGAATGGCACGCTGCGTTGAAGAATGCTATTGAGCGAGGGTATCCCTTGTCCGACACATGGTTCGGGAATTACAGGAGGCAAATTCGATCCAGTCTGGCGCAGACCCAAGCGGCGGCGACCACGGACCTTGATCAGAAGGCACTTCCGCTACTGAATAACGAGTTCAATACTATGAACGCCTTGACCGACAAATACCTGAAAATCACGGCGAGTAGAGACTATCTTGCGCCCAACTCCCTGAATAGCGATCCTCTGAATCAGAAATTATTGACGTGCTGGCAGTCGCTCGCGTCGACGGCATCTTCGAATCAGCTTGTGGATGACGGTTCCTGCCAGTAGGCAACCAACGAATCGGAAAGGTAGCTACGCGTTTCTTTTGGGTCGAACCAATACAACAATCGATCGCGGAGCCACTCGGTATGTCGCCTGCTGAAGTGCCGAACCGAACTCCGAGAAATCGTCGGGAGCCAACAAAGCCGTGTCCACAACTCTCACCCAGTCCTGCGGTGCCCCCTCTTGGATTTGAAACTGCAGCTCTTGCCAGTATGCGTTGATCATTACATAGATATCGTCATCATCCTGTGAGGCCCCATGCAGGCAATACGCAAGGCTTCGTGAATCTGGCGACAGATCGACCGCGGGTCCAACGCCGTACCAGGAAATGTCCTCGCGCCAGAATCTGCTGCGACAGAGAGAAGGATGCGATTTCCGGAACGCAATCATACTTTTAAAGAACCGAAAAATGTCTTGATTCGCCTGGAGTCGGCTCCAGTCGAGCCAGCTGATTTCGTTGTCCTGGTTATAGGCATTGTTGTTTCCGAGTTGCGTATTCAGGAACTCATCACCAGCCCGAAACATCGGGATGCCATTCGACAGCAGGAGCAGACTGCAGAAGTTCTTAACCTGTCTCCGACGAAGTGCCAGAACCGATGCTGGCGCGCCCTCGTTTCCTTCGTGACCGCAGTTCCAACTAAAATTCTCGTCCATGCCGTCCTGATTGTTATGACCGTTGTTCCAGTTATTTTTCTGAGTGTAAGAAACCAGATCGTACAGTGTGAAACCGTCGTGGGCATCGATATAGTTCACGGTCTGGTACGGGTGATAGGCATGGGCGCGGCTGTCCGGGAATAAATCATCGCTGCCATAAATGCGGCTCATCAAGTCCGGGATCAAGCCCGTGTCGCCCCTCACAAAACGGCGGACATCATCGCGAAACCGCGCGTTCCATTGGAGCCAGGTCAGCCCCGGAAATCCGCGCCCGAGTTGATACGCGCCCGTGTCCCAAGGTTCAGCGATCAACTTCAATAGGCTCAACTCCGGATCGGCGGCAATTTCACTGAAAATTGGAGCATCTCCCCAATTGAGCGATCCATCGCCATTACGGCTGAACACGGATGCCAGGTCGAAGCGGAACCCATCAATGTGCATCTCGTTTTTCCAATACCGCAGGCTGTCCGTGACCAACTTGCGTACGTGCGGCTGGCTGAAGTTCAGCGTATTACCCGTGCCCGAATAATTCGCGTAAGGGTTACGGGGTGCGGAGGATGGCATGTAATAACCTGCACCATCAAACCCTTTGAAACTGTAGATGGGACCACGATGGTCGCCCTCACACGTGTGGTTATAAACAACGTCTAGCACGACGGCGATTCCTGCTTTGTGAAGAGCCCTGACCATTTCTTTGAATTCGAGATGCTGCCCATCGTCATTGCGCGTACACGCATACTGGGCATGCGGCGAGAAAAAGTTCAAAGGCATGTAACCCCAATAATCCCCTTCGTGCGGGTCGCGCTGAAATACAGGCATCAATTCGACGACCGTTACCCCGAGCTCCTTCAAATACGGAATCTTGTCCACCAGTCCGGAATAGGTGCCGGCACGCGAAGGATGTACGCCAGAATTCGGGTTTTTCGTGAAGCCACTTACATGGAGCTCGTAGATGATTGCTTCGGATTCGGGGCGAGGCGCAACATCTCCAGACCAATCGAACTCGACAGTATGCCCGGTCAGCACTCCCAGCGGCGCTTTTCCGGCATTGGCGCCCGGCACCGTGGCCAGCTTGCGGTCAAACCGTGGCGGGAAGAAAATACATTGAGCATAGGGATCGAGCAAAATTTTCTGAGGATCGAAGGTGTGAAGTTCAGAAATGGCCTGCCCCGAGACCGAGTAGGCATAATAACGAGCACCGCGCATTTCATTGAGGGGCAGTCTGCAGTGCCAGACTCGTCCCGACTTGTTGCGGACGAAATCGAATGGGAATGTGAGGATCGGATTTGCCAGTTCTTCGGCGCAATAGAGCAACAGAGAGACGCTCTCCGCGTGCTCCGCATACACTGCAAAATTAAACGCCTGCTCCGCTTCGATCCATGTTGCGCCGAGTGGCAATGGAGATCCTTCGGTTTGTGTCCACCGGCGTTTTTGCGGCGAGACTCCCGACCGATCTTCGCCGAATGCACAGTCCTTGTCAGCAGTTTTGCGGATCGGGTTGCTCACGTGTAATGTGGTTCTCATAATCCAGCGCCTTCCGCCTTCACCGGCTGGGCATTTGAACCCACTTTCAAGCAACGCTTTGACCTCTCCGTCAATTCACGCAGCCATTCGAAAGCCGTTGTCGACAACATCTGCTCCGTGACGCGCCAGCGCCAGTTTCCACCCGCACGACCAGGTACGTTCATTCGGCTTCCAACGCCGACGTCTAAAACATCCTGCAACGGCGCAACGCTCAAGGCTGCCGCCGAAGACCATGCCAGCTCGACCAGCGCCGGTGCTGCTTCGGCACTATTTTTGAGCTGGCGCTTGAGGTAGCTCGATAAAGTTTCTTTCTGGGAATCGGGCAACTGTTCGTACCATTCCCGCGTTGGCGGATTGTCATGCGTGCCCGTATACGCAACCGTGTTGCTGACAAAATTGTGCGGAAGATAAGGATTATCGGCGTGGCCATCGAACGCGAACTGTAAAACTCTCGTTCCTGGTACTTGAAATTGATCGCGCAACAATGCGACATCCGCGGTGATGATCCCCAGATCCTCCGCGATAAACGGCAAGCGCCCGAGTTCTTTCTGGATCGCTTGAAAGAAGCTGGCTCCTGGGCCCCGCACCCACTCGCCGGATTTCGCTATCTTGGCTCCCGCTGGCACATGCCACGCCGCCGCAAATCCCCGGAAATGATCCAGGCGAATCACGTCTACGTGAGCCAACAGAGCGCGAATCCTGTCGATCCACCATTGATAACAGGTCGAACGAAGCGCATCCCAGTTGTAGACAGGATTTCCCCATAGCTGCCCTACGGCGCTGAAGTAGTCGGGAGGAACTCCAGCGACGAAGCGCGGCCTCCGCCGTTCATCCAACAGGAATAACTCCGGGTTCGCCCATGCGTCGCTCGAATCAGGTGAAACAAAGAACGGAACGTCGCCAATCAGGCTCACGCCCTTAGCATGGGCGTATTCCTTGACCTTATCGGCTTGCCGCAGCAGCAGATATTGTTCGAAGCGAAAGCGATCGATTTCACTGGTGAATTCTCGACGTGCCTTGGCTAAGGCAACAGGCTTTCGCTGGATCAAATCCTCGGGCCACTCCAGGTAATAGGAACCGTTAAACTTGTTCTTTACCGCTCGAAAGAGCGCATAGTCTTCCAGCCAAGTTTCCTGTGTTGCGCAGAATTCCTCATAAGCAGGACGAAGATCGCTGCGCTCGCCGGACGTGAAACTCTTCCATGCCTTTTCGAGCAGCCTCTCTTTGAAAGGAATAACGGAATCATAGTCGACCCGATCCGAAGGAAAGTGTAAAGCGCAGTCACTCCCGTCGAGCAGTCCATCCAAGATGAGGCCCTCCGGGCTGATGAGCAGGCCATTACCCGCAAACGAACACAGTGACTGGTACGGCGAATTTCCATATCCCGTGGGGCCGAGCGGTAATGACTGCCACCAGCCTTGTCCAGCATCCTGGAGGCGATCGACCCATGAAAACGCTGAGGGGCCGAGGTCGCCGATGCCATATGGTGATGGCAGTGACGTCACATGCAGCAGCATGCCGGAACTGCGGTATTCAGACGGAAACGGCGGAAACATTTCCACCTCAGAACCGGTGCTCATTGCCGACCCGTGGCCGACGAACGCAATTCGCTGTTCACTACGGTATCGGACATGGTTCTGCCTTCCAGATGTCGCGAGCATATTCGGCGATGGTGCGGTCGCTCGAGAATCTTCCCGAGCTCGCTATATTCAAAATTGCTTTGCGCGCCCACTCACCCGGGTTTGCGTAGAGCGCGCCTGCGGCTTCTTGTGCCTGGCAATACGGGGTGAGGTCCGCCAAGTGCATGTAGTAATCGCCGTGTGTCAGAAGCGTTTCGCGTAGGGGAGCGAAAATTTCCGGTTCGTTCCGGCTGAAATAGTCCGAGAAAATGAGATCCAGCGCCGCTCGTGTCTCTGGCTCATTATCGTAGTGCCAGTGGGGGTTGTACCAGCCACGATTGTTTTCCACTTGCTCAGCGGTGAGGCCGAACAGGAAGAAATTCTCTTCACCGGCTTCCTCGGCCATTTCGATGGTCGCGCCGTCGCGGGTTCCGACCGTCAAGGCTCCATTCATCATGAACTTCATATTGCTCGTTCCGCTCGCTTCGTATCCGGCGGTAGAGATTTGGTTCGATACATCACTCGCGGGAATCAGGCGTTCGGCAAGCGAGACGTTGTACTCAGGCAGGAAAACAACGTTGATTTTGCCCCGTGTTGCAGGGTCGCCGTCGATGGCCGCCGCGAGGTTATTGATGAATTTGATGATGAGCTTCGCGAGATGATAGGCGGGCGCCGCCTTTCCGGCAAAGAAAAACGTGCGCGGCACAATCTCCATGTTTGGATTCGCTCGCAGCCGGTTATAGACCACGACAATCCTCAACGCGTTCAGCAGTTGTCGTTTGTATTCGTGGATGCGTTTGATCTGACAGTCGAAGATTGTGTCTGGGTCCACCTCTTGTCCCGACGTCGACTTCAGCCAATCAGCGAATCGCACCTTGGCTTCACGCTTCGAAGCGAGAAATGCATCACGAAAACCGCTGTCATCGGCGAGTGCTCTCAATGCTGTCAGCTCGCTCAGGTCAGTGATCCACCCCTCACCAATAGCATCCGAAATCGCGCTGGCTAGTTTGGGATTGGCTTGCAGCAACCAGCGCCGAGGAGTCACCCCATTGGTCTTATTGCTGAAGCGCTCCGGGTACATCTCCGCCAGATCTCTCACGGTGGTCGTGCGCAAGAGTTTTGAGTGGATTGCCGCCACGCCATTCGTACTGTGCGACCCAACAATTGCTAGGTTGGCCATGCGGATTTTGAGTTGGCCGCTCTCTTCGACAAGGCTGACGCGAGATTCGCGATCGTCATCGCCGGGGAAGCGGCGGCGAACCTCGTCCAGAAGACGCCGGTTGACCTCGTAGATGATCTCCAAATGGCGCGGAATAAACATCTCGAATAACTCGACAGGCCACTTCTCAAGCGCTTCCGGGAGCAGCGTGTGATTTGTATATGCCAGCGTCTTCTTAGTCAAATCCCACGCCTGGTCCCATCCCAAGTGGGCGTCATCTAGCAGAATTCTCATCAGCTCGGCAACCGCCAACGATGGATGCGTATCATTCAGCTGGATTGCCGCCTTCTCGGGGAGTTGCTCCCAATCTTTATTGAACCGCCGAAAGCGCCGTACAATGTCAGCAAGTGAGCAAGCCACGAGGAAATATTCCTGGACGAACCGTAGTCCACGCCCCGGAGTGGTTGAATCGTCGGGATAGAGCACACGTGTAAGCGACTCCGCACCGAGACTCTCGGCCAGTGCACCCACGAAATCACCTGTACCGAATTCATGCATATCGAAATAGTCCGGTGCAGCCGCAGCCCACAGCCGCAGGGTGTTAACAGTCTTTCCGCCGTACCCTACCACCGGTCGGTCGAAGGGTATGCCGAACCAAGTTGACGGCCGGCCGGGTACCAGCTGAAAGCTGCCCCCGATCAGCTTGAACGAGCAACCCAGCTTCACTTCCACCATCTCGACAGGTCGCGCGACCTCCCACGGATCGCCCCAGCGGATCCAATTGTCGGGATTTTCTTTTTGCCATCCATCAACAATGGTTTGTTTGAACATCCCATACTCATAGCGCAGACCGTATCCCGTGGCCGGGAGTTGCACGGTGGCCATGGACTCTAGGAAGCACGCTGCAAGGCGCCCCAGACCTCCGTTACCGAGACCCGCATCGGGTTCCTGCTCCAGCAGTTCGAGCCAATCGAGTCCTTTCTCCTTGACGATTTCTTGGACCACTGGGTTCAGCAACAGGTTGGTTATGTTGTTTGTCAGCGAGCGGCCGATCAGAAATTCCATCGAGAGGTAATAAACGCGTTTGGCGTTTGTTTTTTCGTACGTGCTCCTGGTCAGCGCCCAACGCTGGGCGAGGACGTCTCGAATCGAATGGGAAACCGCCTCAAAACGTTCTCGCGCCGTCGCGACCTGCGGGTCGATCACGCGGTCAAAGATCAAATGTCGTTCGTACAGTGCGTTTGGCGAACCGGAAAATGCAATCGGGCCGCACCCATACTGTCTGAGAAGTTCCGACAGACGCCTTTCCTCTGGTGTTCTCGGGGGGAAGCGAACCACTTCCGGCGCTGTTACATCTTTTGTACTCATTGAAAATCCTCAATTCTTTGATTCAACGTTCTCGCCCGGGATACTGGGAAACATCATTTCAATGTCCACTTGCCATGATGTGCAACGTACACCACTGGAAATACTTTGCTCATTCTGCCTCCATCGCCTCTCGCACCTCAGTTTACCGGCGCCTTCTGTAGTCGCCGAGTATCCGTCAGCTTCCAGCACTCTTTTGCGATCGCCCAATCCTCCTCGGCCCGAATCACCAGAACGCACACACTGGAATCCAGCGTGGCGATATCCTGGTCAAGCAAAGGTTTTGCATTCGCGGTGCAGCTCAACCGCAAGCCGGCAAACTCCAGCCCGCGGCATGCCGCGGCTCGCACCTCGGGTGAGTTCTCGCCCACCCCCGCGGTAAACACCACCGCATCCACTCCGCCCAGTACCGCAGCCATGCCGCCGATCGCGGCTCGGATGCGGTGAACGTAGATGTCGAATGCCAGCTTCGCCCTCTCGTTTCCTTGCTGGACGGCGGCTAGGATGTCGCGCATATCGCTCGACAGCCCAGAAATGCCGAGCAGCCCCGACTGCTGGTTCAGCAGTTCATCAATCCGTTGACCATCCAACCGATCCTGGCGGATCAGGTGAGTTAGGATTCCTGGATCCACCGCACCAGATCGTGTCCCCATCATCAGCCCATCCAGCGGAGTGAAGCCCATCGTCGTATCGACGCTGTGGCCGTTCTGAATCGCGGCGATCGAGCAACCATTGCCCAAATGGCAGCTCACAAGCTTGAGGGACTTGGGATCCCTCCCCATCAGTTGTCCGGCACGATCGGTGCAGTATTGATGATTGATGCCGTGGAATCCGTACCGGCGAATGCCTCTCTTGAACCAGTCATAAGGGCCAGGATAGATTGCCGCCGCTGCCGGCATTTGTTGATGAAATCCCGTGTCGAAAACCGCGACCTGCGGAACGTCTCCGAGAAGCTGCTCGAGAATACGAACGCCTTCCAGTTCTGCCTGAATGTGCAATGGCGCGAATGCCGATACGCTTTCGACGGCTGAATGCACTTCTGGCGTGAATGTAACTGGTTCGGTGAGATGAGGACCGCCGTGCACCAGCCGGTGTCCCACGACATCAATTTCCGCCTCGGACCGGATTGCGCGTGTTTCTCCGTCGCTCGCGGTGCGCAGCAGACGCCGAATAACCTGCTCGCGTGAAGAGACAGGGAGTTTTTCTTTCAGGGTGCAACCTTCCTGGTTCTTCACCGAGATCCACGCCGAGTCGGTACGCCACTCGATTTTCCCCTCCCACAACGGCGTCGAGGGAGTTTCTGCCGGCATTTCGCCAATTTCGTAGAGGCAGGCTTTCTGGCTGCTTGATCCCGAGTTGAGGACAAGTATTTTCATGGTCATGCGGAAGAATAATTTCGGCTCTTCGGTATTCCTTAGTGCTAGCTCAGGCGAGCTCTAGCTACAGGGGCCATCTCCATCCCGTAATCTCAGGACTGTCGATGCCATGCTTGTAAGCGTGCGCGCGGCAAGCAATTTGCGCGTTGCGGAATTTCTCTTTGGCATGGCCACCGGTCTTCTGCAGGTGGGGAATTCGGTCGATGGCGTCAATGGCCAGACTGAAACGGTCGGTCTCGTTGTTCATAGCCAGCTCCATTGGCGTGTTGATATTGCCCTTCTCCTTATATCCCCGCACGTGGAGAGACTTGTTCGTGCGCGCATAAGCCAAGCGGTGGATCAGCCAGGGGTATCCGTGGAAGTTGAAGATGATCGGCTTGTCGGTGGTGAAGAGCGAATCGAAGTCTTTATCAGTCAAACCGTGCGGGTGTTCCTTACTCGGTTGCAGCTTGAAAAGATCGACCACATTAATGAAACGAATCTTGATCTCGGGGAATTCCTGTCGCAAGAGCGACGTTGCAGCCAAAGCCTCCTGTGTAGGGATATCCCCGGCAGAAGCCATTACCAGGTCGGGCTCGCGTCCCTGGTCATTGCTGGCCCAATCCCAGATACCGATGCCCTTCGTGCAATGCGTGATGGCTTCGTCCATATTTAGATACTGCAAGTGCAGCTGCTTGTCGGAAACAATCACGTTTATGTAGTTCTCGCTGCGCAGGCAGTGATTGGCCACAGAGAGCAAGCAATTAGCGTCCGGAGGCAAGTAAATACGAGTTACCGCGGCGCTTTTGTTGAGGACCACGTCCAGAAAACCGGGGTCCTGGTGCGTGAAGCCATTGTGGTCCTGCCGCCAGACCGTAGAGGTGATCAACAGGTTCAGCGAAGCGATTTTCTGGCGCCAGGACAACTGATTGCAGATGGACAGCCACTTGGCGTGCTGGTTGAACATGGAATCGATGACGTGGATAAAGGCTTCGTATGAGGAGAAGAAGCCATTGCGCCCGGTGAGCAGATAGCCCTCGAGCATGCCTTCCATGGTGTGCTCGCTGAGCATCTCGATGACCCGTCCGTCCGTCGCCAGTTCGCTGCCATCCTGGTCCTCGGGGAAGTATTCGGCGATCCAGAATTTCTTGGCGGCCTGGTAGACTGCTTGCAGTTTGTTCGAGGTGGTTTCGTCCGGGCCGAACACGCGGAAGTTGTTCATGTTCGACTTCATCACGTCGCGAAGGAAGTTCCCCAACGGCGGCACATTCTCCGCCTCAATTGTTCCGGGGCGTTCTATCTTCAGCGTGTAGTCGCGGAAGTCTGGTAAGCGCAGAGCCTTTTTCAATACTCCGCCGTTCGCATGCGGGTTCGCACTCATTCTTAGGTTTCCCTTGGGCGCAAGCTCTTTCAGTTCCGCAACCAGCCTGCCGTTCTCGTCGAACAGCTCTTCCGGCTTTTGGTCGCGCATCCATTTCTCCAGCATGCACAACTGCTCGGGATTCTTTTTCACGTCGGTCAACGGCACCTGGTGCGCACGCCAAAAGCCCTCGAGGCGGTGACCGCCCACCTCTTGCGGTGCGCCCCAGCCCTTCGGAGAGCGCAACACGATCATCGGCCAGCGCGGTCGCTTAGCGACGCCGGTCGCGCGGCATTCTCGTTGATGTTTCTGGATTTCGAGGATGCAATGTTCTGCTGTCGCCGCCATTGCTTGGTGCATGCTCTCCGGATCCGAGCCTTCGACGAAGTAGGGCGTCCATCCGTAGCCCCGTAACAGGTCCTCCAGCTCTTCATGGGTAATCCGCGCCAGCAGCGTGGGATTGTTAATTTTGTAGCCGTTCAGGTGCAGGATGGGCAGCACCGCCCCGTCGCGAATTGGGCTCAGAAACTTGCTGATGTGCCAGGAGGTTGCGAGTGGGCCAGTTTCAGATTCACCATCGCCGACCACCGCTGCGACGATCAACTCTGGATTGTCGAACGCTGCGCCGCAGGCATGCGAAAGCACGTATCCCAGTTCGCCTCCTTCGTGAATCGAACCGGGAGTTTCCGGCGTACAGTGGCTGCCGATGCCCCCAGGGAAGGAAAACTGCTTGAAGAACTCCCCCAGACCTAGTTCATCCTGACTCTTTTCCGGGTAGATTTCGGAGTACGTACCCTCGAGATACCCTGGCCCCAAGACCCCTGGCGCGCCGTGTCCAGGACCAGCCATGAAAATCATGTCGAGATCGAGTTTCTTAATCAGGCGGTTCAGGTGGATATAGGTAAAAGCTAGCCCTGGGCTCGAGCCCCAATGTCCGAGCAGGCGGTTCTTGATATGGTCGGGCTTCAACGGCTCTTTTAGCAACGGATTCGCTTGGAGATAGATCATCCCGAGCGCCAAATAATTGCACGCCCGCCAGTATGCGTGGGTCTTCCTGAGTTCCTCAGCGGTCAACGGCGTACCTTGCACCGTGGAGCGTGCTTTCCCATATGCACTCAGCGAGCGCGATGCGGATTCTTCAACTAGTACTCTCGACGTCATTTTTTAGGGCTCCTTACGTTTCCACTCTGCGTGAGGCAGGCTCCCTTCGCGATTCGTCCGAAAGCACCCTCACCACAGGCAAAGGTCGGTTTGGAACAGAGGCCGTGCGGATCTTTGCTCAGTAGTATTTATGCAAGCAGGGTGCCATTCGCGAAGAACGAGAGATCAGGAGCTTCCTGCACTGTGCGGGGATTCGAGCGCCCGAATGCAGGCAGTTCATGCCCATTCCTCAAAAAATGTTGAGCACAACGAAGCAACAGCGAAGGCGGCCGCCGATCCCTTATCCGCCAGTTCATTCATTGCGCGGTCGACGGTCGGTGCCATCAGCTCACTCAAAGACCCAACCGGTGAAACCGATTGGCACTTTCGTCTTTGCTGTTGCGGGTGATTCCCTTCACGCAAGCCACAAGCAAGGTAGCTACGGCAAACAGGAGAGCTAGTTTCATAGAACCATCCTCTTTCTCCACTCGGCCATTCAGGTGGTGGCAAACATTTGATTGAACTTCTCCATTGCTTCTCCCTTGGTTATGCCGGAAGGTCGAAGTCAACGAACGCTTGGTCATTCCGAATTTAGTGCAGAGGACATGCCAATTCGCCCGTACTGCAAGTGATTGAATCTAGACGGGCAAGGACAGATTTGGGTCGTGCTATGGTGCCCGTATGCGGTCCAATGCCAACAGGCGCCCGTGCCTGCCGCTGCAAAACAAGATGAAACGTTGGGTATCGGGAAAAAAGACTACGGGCGTTGATTGGACCCTAAAGCGGACCGTGGCAGGTCCCGCGAGTGTCAGAAAATCGGCAGTGTGCTCCCTAGCCGGCACCGCAAGTTGGTATGCGGTTTGCCGCACTCGGCCTCCCACCCCTATGCCCAAAAGAGTCAAACACTTATTTGGCAGCAAAAACAGCTGATGGTCTGGTCCTCCAATTGCCCTTGCGATGGGCGGAACGCAAATTCAATCGTTAGGGGGCCCCATGGCAAGCATGACTACTCCGGCGAACGTAATAACTGATCCGGTGGCCGATGGGGTTCTCGTCGCCGCCGGCTTCAACGCACACGAATGCGCCTACTGCCGATCGGCAATCGCAGCGGGAGAGCGATGGGTACGAGAAAAGATCCATGAACCGTTCGCTGGGAATGCCCCACGCTATCGGCGATACCACGCCGACCTTTTCACGGGAGAGGAATTAAGCTGCTGGGAGAAACACTAGATGGAACTGGACCTTGCCCGTGCTGCCGGCCGCGCCGCGTGACGAGACATGGGCATTCCGCACGCTTGGTATCCCTCCCGAAATAGCCCGGTGGTTTTGGAGCTTTACAACAAACAGTCGTGGGTCCTTGCCTGGCTTCAGCGCTTCCGGTCCGGCTATCAAATAAGGTCCAGACGAAACGACATGAGCAACGTAAAGCTTGGCTTCGTAATGCCCGGCGATGGCCAGAGCGTGATGAAGGGGTTTCACAGAAGCAGGCGACAGATCCGTTGCCATCAACACAGACTTCAAGCGCAGATCTAGAGCTGAGCCGGCGAGTGACATAGCGACACCTCTTGGTCTGCTGTCCGCGTCCAGTTCGTATCCGGGAACACCACGGCCTCGTTGATCAGCGTGGTGGCCCGATCGAGGCCGATGGAAGTGCTGACGCAAAGATCGTAGAGCATCGGATCGAGCCAATCTCTCCCGTAGTGTTGGCGAATATATTCGGCTCGTTGTGAATCCATCCGGGTGAGCAGGGCTTGAGCGTCGCTGTGTTCAGGACAACCAGCCTGCAGGGCCTGGACTCGTTTCTCGATCGGTGCATAGACAAGAACATTGAAAACATCGCTTCTGCCCTGCAGCAAGCATTGAGCTCCACGTCCGACGACGACGCACTCTCCAGAATCCACCGCTGCCTGGACCAGTTGCGTGGCGAGAGCGTGGACAGAGTCCTCGTCAATCTCATCTAACCAGCGAGGGGATACGTAGGGACAACAGGCTGCTGGGTTAATCGCCGCATGTCGCAGACCGCGCCACCAGCGGGCCGCCTGCTCGTCGAACTGAGCAGCAGTTGCGACGTCCAGGTCGGCGATACGGGCGATACGGTCTACCAAGTGATGGTCAAGGAGTTCCCACCCAAACTTCCGTGCAATTAAGGAAGCCAGTTGTGTTCCGCCACTTCCGCACTGGTGCGTAATTGTGATTACTCTGATCATCGTTTCTCCAGTTTAGGTTCCGGATTCGGAGCTTTGTTTAGCAAGACTTAGTTGACGCCTCCGTAAGTGGCCGCGCCCGGGCGACTCAGAGAGACCGCCCGGGCACGGGAGGGGGGTGGTGTTTACGAGGGATGCACTTCGGCCGCTGACGGGACGGGCCCGTTAGCGTCTCCTTTAACGGTCAGGTGAAGCCTTTCGCACATGTCGCGTGCATAACAAGTTTCTGCGACGAACTCTGCCTGCAAATCTCGCAGCCAGAGCAACAGCTGTTCGCCGACGGAGTCCACGTAAGTCACTTCCGACATGTCAACTAACAAACCATTTGGTACGAAATGTCTTGCGAGAAGGGATTTCACTTGGAATGCCCAAGCTGCGACGAGCCGACCCTCCAATTTGAGTGCCAGGCCCTTACCCCCATGATCGAACTCTGCTCGAAGCATCTTTAATTCCTCATGTCAGGCAACCGTGGTTGGTCGCCTCACGTCATGTGTATGGGCACATCGAGTGCCAACTTGACTGCTGCTATCTCATTGACCATGCGCTAAATCCGCCACATGTTCAGTTCGCTGTTTGCCGCGATGTGGGCATTGCCCGTAGGGGGGCAACAGATAGGCCGTGTTGTGCTGAGCGAGGAACCATCTAGCCCTGAATCTCCGCGTTCATTTGAGGGACAACGTTCGGGGCCGCCGGAGATTCCGCGACTGCAAACGTCGATCAATGCTCTGACCGCATGTGGTCAGCAGAACCGGAATTCGGCTGATCCGTCATTTCAATAATTCAACAGCGCCCCTCGCTATCTTCTTCTTGGAAATGCACTTGAGCGCGCAGTCTGAGGCGGGCATTCGGATGGTCACTCGAATGCATTATCGACAGCAGCAGTGCTGATCGAATGGGAACTTGAAATCAATTATTGGGAAGAACGTGGTTCGTTGTAGCGGCCTCAGTCGGGACACGATCCATCGTTGTGAGGCGCAAGGAGCTTATACAAATCGCTTACTTGCGAATTTAAAACATGCATTCGCACGTTATCAAACTTCGGGGGCTAAACCAGCTGAGATGCACGCGGGTTCCGTCAAAAATCCTGTTCCTTTGCCTATCCGCCAGCCTCTTTACGATGCAGTTACTGGCGAGGCAGAACCCTGACTCCACGGGACAGCTGCAGGGGACAACCTTTGTTCAGAACTCTATGGGCCAGTCCTATATCGCCAATGCAAAGGTGACGTTGAACGGACCGGCAATCATGGAAGTGGAAACGGATGAGGGCGGCAAATTCGAGTTTCGAGAAGTGCAACCGGGAACATACACCATGGAAGCGGCTGCGCCGGGATTAGCGGCAACACAGGTTCTGACCGTAGAAATGGGCAAGGTCCTTCAAATCTCCCTCGAGTTGAAACCCACGGCTGCTCATGACTCTGTAACGGTGACGGCTACCGCGAACGAAGAGCCAATGACCGCTACCTCTCCCACTGGGACGCTCACATCGAGCACTCTCCAGAATGCGCCAAACAAAGACGACCGGACTGAGAGCATCCTGCCGACACTTCCTGGAGTGGTGCGTGGCCCAGACGGGCGCATCAACATGAAAGGAGCCCGGAGTACGCAGAGCGGAGCCCTGGTGAATAGCGTCAACGCGACAGACCCGGCAACCGGCAATCCCGGAATCGCCGTGCCCATTGACGTTGTGGCTTCCGTCCAAGTGATTTCGAATCCCTATGATCCCCAGTATGGAAAGTTGACCGGCGCAGTTTCCACATTGGACACGAAGACCGGTGATTATGAAAAGTGGCATGGTTCCTTCCAGAACTTTGTTCCGCGCGCACGGGTGCGTGGTGGCGACGTCTTAGGTATTGGTGCCGCCACGCCGCGTGTGACCTTCACCGGTCCCTTGTGGGCTGATCACATTGCTTTCACGCAATCGCTGGAATACCGCTTCGTGCGGACTCCCGTGAATAGCCTGCCGGGGTCTGAACGGGATACGACACTCGTAAGCTTTAATTCGTACACGCAGCTCGATTTCAACCTGAGCCCCAAACAAACGGCGACCGTCTCCGCCGCGGTTTATCCGCAGCGGCTGCAGTATCTGGGTTTGAACACATTCACGCCGCAGCCATCCACGCCGGACTACCACCAGCGCGGATACCAGCTCTACGGACAACACCGCTATCTCACCGGGAACGAAAGCGTCCTGACGTCCCAGTTCAGCTACAAGACGTTCGATGTGGATCTCACTCCGGCCGGCTCCGGGCCTTACGAACTTTCGTTGGAGACGACCGAAGGTGGATTCTTCAACTCTCAGAAGCGCCGAGCTTCACGTTTCGACTGGGAGGAGATGTATCAGTTTGCGCCGAGGCATTTTCTCGGAACTCACGAATGGCACGTCGGCTTGGAATACGCGCACTCCGATTACAGCGGTCTCCAGTCGTTTTCTCCTGTCGCGATCCAAGGGTCGAACGGAACTCCAATTGAGCGAATCACCTTCTCGGGCGGCGGTGAGGCTTCTGTATCACAACAGGAGGTAACGTGGTTTGCATCGGATCGTTGGACCGTTTCGCCTCGCCTGCTTCTGGATGTTGGGGTGCGCTTCGACAGTGACACGGTGACGAGTTCGGTGCACGCCGCTCCGCGTCTCGGCTTCCAGCTCGCGCTGACCCGCAGCGGACGAACCATGCTGCGCGGTGGAGTCGGAGAGTTCTACGACCGCGTGCCCTTGATGATTCCAGCCTTCCAGTGGTTCCCGGACCGGACCGTATTCGCTCTCAACCCGGCGGGCCAGGAGACCAGCTCAACCGCTTATAAAAACCAGATTATCGGAGATCTTCGCAACCCCCGGAGCACGGCTTGGAATCTGGCACTGAGCGAAAAGGTGTCCAGCGGCTTGCTGCTCCAGTTAGGTTACGAGCAACGCACCACAGCTGATGATTTCGTCCTTTCGACAGTCGATACCGGCACGGGCACCGGGCTGATCACGCTTTCCGACAATGGAGGTCAGTCCTACAAGGAATTACAAGTAGGCGGGCGCTACCAGTTCCACAAGCAGTTCATCAATGCCTCTTATGTGCATTCGCGCGCGTATGGGGATCTGAACGATTTCTTTCAGTTTTTCGGGAACGTCGCAAAGCCCGTTATTCAACCCAACGGACAAGGGCGTTTGTCGTTCGATGCTCCAAACCGTTTCCTGTTTTCCGGCGAATTCCAAGCACCATGGAAGCTGGTAATTGTTCCCGTGTTCGATCTGCACACCGGATTTCCGTACTCGGTCCAAGACGAGTTTCGCGAATATGTAGGACCACGGAACACGCGGCGTTTTCCCGAGTTTTCATCCTTTGACCTGCAAGTCTCGCGGCCAGTGGCGATCCCGATGGGGGAGCGCAGGGTCAGAGCGCGCGTAGGCTTCGCCGTTTTCAACCTCTTCAATCACTTCAATCCGCGCGATGTACAGACCATCGAGGAGAGCGCTCGTTTTGGGGGGTTCTTCAACAATGCTTGGCGCGAATATCGCGGGAAATTCACTGTGGAGTTCTAACTTATGAGGATTCGAACCGCCGTCATTTTATTCCTGGCCTTGGGACCAACAACAATCTGTCGTGCGCAGCAAGCTCCCATTCTCAACTCGGACGAAGTCATCGCGAAGCTGCTGGATCATAGCAGCCAACGAGATAAGTTGGGGGGCGGCTACACCGGCAGCAGACGCTACGTTCTGGAAAACCATCGCTTGAACAAACGCGCCGAAATGCTGGTGAGCGTCAAGTGCGATCCCGACGGAACCAAGCATTTCGAAGTTGTCTCGGAAGAGGGCTGGAAATCCGCGAATAAGCGCGTTCTGCGCAAGATGCTCGAATCCGAGACGGAGACTTCACGCCCGCAAATTCGTCCCACCACCAGCGTTACCGCGGATAACTATAGCTTTCAAATGCTTGGCACTGATGTAGTAGACGGCCGGCCCACCTACGTCATTCAAGTTCTCCCAAAGCGCGAGGACAAATACCTGTTCGAAGGCCGCACGTGGATCGACGCTGAGGATTTCGCGATAGTTCGCGCCGAGGGTAAACCCGCAAAAAATCCTTCCTTCTGGACGCGCAGCGTTCATTTCGTGCAGCAGTATCACAAATCCGGCACCTTTTGGTTTCCCTTCACGACTGAGAGTGTGACCGACGCGCGGATTTTTGGAAGCACCGAGGTCAACATCAGCTACTTCGACTATCAGCCGAACTCCACAGCAGGGCCGCTGGCATCGGGAAAAGTTGACCTTGCATTCATTGAGGTGACTCATGCTGAAGACTAATGTTGCAGTGATTCTCGCTGCGGGGCTGGGAAGCCGTCTGAATAGCGTTTCCGGTTATCTCCCTAAGCCACTCGTACCATTCGAGGGCATCCCTCTGCTTCAGCACGTTATGTCCGGGGCCCAGGAAGCGGGAATTGAGCGCTTCGTGATCGTGATCGGCCATCAAGGTGACCAGGTGCGTCGTTGGCTGGCGGGCAGTTCGTTGCGCCGTACGCCTGTAACGTGGGTAGAAAATTCCGAGTACCACAAGAAAAATGGGATCTCACTGCTAAAGGCCAGACATGCCATCGACCAGCCATTTCTGCTGCTGATGTCGGACCATATCTTTGAGCCACAAACTGCCGCGTCTCTGCTTCGGCAGCCGCTGGCGAAGAACGAAGTCATCCTCGGAGTGGATCACAAGTTGAACTGCATTTTTGATCTGGACGACGCCACTAAGGTCGTGCGCATGGGTGATTACATCATCAGCATTGGCAAGGACCTTAAGGTTTACGATGCCGCCGACACGGGAATGTTTTTGTGCACTCCGGCAGTTTTCGATGCGCTCGATGCCGTGAAAAAGGACGGCAATTGTTCTCTGTCTGACGGCATGCAGTACATGGCGTGTAATCGCAAGCTTCGAGCCTACGATATCGAGGATGCGATCTGGCAGGATATCGATACTCCCGAAATGCTCGACTTCGCCCAGGTACAACTGTCACCGCACTACTCACATTTGCCGCGGGCGGAAGAGGTGGCCAGTGTTTAGATCGCTTCCAGACCCACGCATTGCCTTGCGGTATGTCTTTGGCGCAATAGGCTTGGCGTTGTTGGTCTACTTAGTTGTTCACGCAGGCCCCCGCGCGTTGTTGGAGAACGTGAGATTGGTGGGGTGGGGTCTGGTGTTGGTGATCGGATTGGCCGGATTGTCGCACCTCCTCAAGGCTTGGGCTTGGCGCCTGACGCTTCCTAGCGAAGCGCACTATCCGTTCTCGCGCATGTTCGGATTGCGACTGGTATCGGAGGCCATCGGTCAACTCGGCTTTCCTGGCGTGGTCGCTGGCGAAGCAACGCGAGTCACTTTGCTTGGGGCCGAGATACCTCTTGCTAGCAGAATCTTGTCCGTGACAATTGACCGGGGTTTGTTCATGGTGTGTGGCGCCATCGTCACGGTCTGCGGAATTACGGCAGGTCTTCTGTTGCTCTCGCTTTCAAACGCCTTGCGTATCTATACGGCGCTGTTCGCGATTAGTTTCTTGGGCATTGTGTTTACTGCGGCATTGGCTGTGAGAAAAAGATGGCCGCTGCTTTCAGGGCCGGCACGTGCGCTAGGTCGCGTGCCATGGGTCGGACGATGGGTCCAAAGTAAGGAATCGTTGATCGGCTCTGTCGAAGAAAAACTCCTGCAATTCCACCGCGAAAGACCAGCGGCATTCTGGGGGAGTGTAACTCTGAATCTCATGTGTCACGCTCTGGCGATCACCGAGGTCTTTCTGATCCTGCTGTTCATGGGGAAAAACGTCACCTGGACTCGTGCATTAATTCTGGAATCCTTCACAAAGCTCATCAACGTCGCGGGGTCACTCACTCCCGGCAATGTCGGAGTATACGAGGGTGGCACGATGCTGATCGCCACTCTGTTTGGACTGAGCGGCACTGTCGGACTGACTTTAGGATTCTGCCGTCGACTGCGCAGCATATTCTGGACCGGTTTGGGAGTTCTTTCCTTCTTTATGGTCTCCAGGTCTGTCGGCCATCTCGAGACGAGTGGCGTCTCCGGTCCAGCGCGCGAAAACAGTCCGGCGCCCCTCGAGGAACCCCGCTCCAACGCGAGCTGTGAATCATCCCCCGAAACGACCACCGCAATAATATTGGCTGACGGCTACCCCGATACACGAGGTTTCACGCCGGAACTCGCACATGTTGGAACGCTACCAATCATCCTCCGCGCAGTTCTTCAAGCACAGGGGGTCAACGCGAGCCGCATCATTGTGGCGTCGAGCAAATTGGCCGGAATCGCAATCCGACGGGAGTTATTGCGAACAGGACGCCTGCCCGAGAAGGTGGAATGGTTCGAAATCGGCGCGCGTGGGCAACTGCCTCAGCTGGTTGGCCAGGTTGCAGCAGACTCGGATCGCACCTTACTTGTGTCGGCATGCGCGGCATACCACCCCTGCGTTTTCCAGATGATCCGAGACTGGGATGGTCGGGGCGAAGCGATGGTTCTCACGACCCATGGTCAGTTCGTGGGTATCGTTGCTCTTTCTCGTTGGGCCGCTCTCGAGGTTGCTAGAAAGTGCCCAGGGTGCGTCGAGACACCTGTTGAACTGTACGCTTGGTTTAAACCTTCACATTCTGTCGTCTTCAAGGAGGTTGCAGCCGAGTTGTGGCAGGCCGTCAGCGTTCCGCGAGACCGGCTGATTGCAGAACGAAAGCTTGACGGGTGGTTGGTGAAACCAACGGACGGCCTGTTCGCCCGCATGAATCGCCGGATCTCCATTCCAATCAGCCGTCAGCTCATCAAGTTGCCCATTACACCGAACATGGTGACTCTGTTCACCCTTGGCGTTGGTTTCATGGCTGGCGTGTTTTTCGCACGGGGCGGCTACTGGAACACCGTGATGGGTGCGCTTCTGTCCGTTTGGGCCAGCATCCTCGACGGATGCGACGGCGAGGTCGCTCGCCTCAAGCTGCAAGTCAGCAAGCTCGGTTGCTGGTTAGAGACGATCTGCGACTACCTGTACTACCTGTTCATCTTTGTGGGAATGAGCATCGGATTGACTCGAAGCCGAGGGACAGAAGCCTACCTCGTTTGGGGAGGGTTCCTGCTCGTTGGAGCAGTGGCCAGTTTCCTGGCGGTCGGCTCGGCGCGGCATCGGTTTGCATCCAGCCATCCCGAGAAGTTCCTGGATCTGTGGCAAAAGAAGGCGGACAAGCAGAAACGGAACCCGCTGATGTATATCGCGCGCCAGACGGAGTTCATTATCCGTCGCTGTTTCCTCCCTTATGCTCTTCTGGCGTTCGCAGTTCTAAACCTAATGCACGTTGCCTTTATTGCAACCGCGATCGGCGCGAACCTCGCCTGGATCATTGCCTTGTACTCCTACCGAGTAATTTCTACGCGTTCGTCTGTCGTAACTTCGCCTGTCACAAAGAAACGGAGGCGTGAATGCGTGAGCGGCACAGTCTTGGTACGGAGTTATGGAGCAGATTGAAACAGGTTCGCTCGCCCCTTCCGATTATTTTGAGGGCTGACACAATTCATCTGACCAATTGTGAAAGTACGCTAGCGAGATTCCATTCAAGGGCTTGGTGTAAATGGTTCGGCGCTCGGATAAAGAGTGGAATTCAGCTTGCACTGGCATCTGCGATCTAGACGAATGGTGGAGGAGATTCCTTTTGTTGTTTGCGGGCTCAATCTTATGAATCTGTCCGCAGCGCAGAGGTGCAGCAGACTATGACCTCGATGCAGGAGATCGAAACAGGCAACTTTGCAGGCCCGCGTTGGGTGCTTTGTGCGCCTCGTTTTATCCGCGTGGTGAACTGGAACATTAATCGTGGCCTACAACT
Source organism: Candidatus Acidiferrales bacterium (assembly GCA_963780315.1). Classification (GTDB taxonomy): domain Bacteria; phylum Acidobacteriota; class Terriglobia; order Acidiferrales; family UBA7541; genus Acidiferrum. The sequence continues at coordinate 31,361 of CAWABP010000014.1, forward strand.
CCAGCGTGTTATCGAGTGTCTGGCCGGCGCGAAGGCCGATATCATCCTGCTGCAGGAAGCCGATCTCAACGCCCGGCGGACGCACCACCTCGACATCGCGCGGGAAATCGCGCAGAAACTCGAATTGAATTATGTGTTCGGCCGCGAGTTCCAGGAGCTAACTCAAGGCTCCCGCAAATCACCTGCGTACCACGGTCAGGCCACACTCTCTCGCTGGCCATTGTCAAATTCCCGCATCCTCAGATTCCGAAAGCAATCGAATTTCTGGCGCCCGCGTTGGTTCCTTCCGGAAATCGATCCATTCCAGGAAAGACTCGGAGGGCGCTTGGCGCTGATCAGCGAGGCCAACATTGCGGGGAAAACGATCGTTACCTATAACCTGCACTTGGAAAGCAAAGGGGATGATGAGTTGCGGGGCGCGCAGCTTGACGAGACCTTGGAAGATGCCCGGCGGTACAGCACGGATACGCCGATCCTGCTGACTGGGGACTTCAATCTCGATCTCAGCGGGGGACCGGCTTCTGCCGAGATTAGTCGTGCGCAGTTTCAGGATGCGCTCGCGAATCACCACAGGGCAACAACTCCGGACTCCCTATTACAGGAAGGCCGAATCATTGATTGGATCTTCACGAGGGGACCGATTTGCTCTAGCAAACCGGAGGTCCATCGCTCCGTGTCGGCTTCCGACCATTACCCTCTCTCGATTACTCTGGTATTTGCCTAGTTCATATGCCCGATTCAAGGCGAAACTTGATCGGCAAGTTCATATTTCGGTTCCTGGCGTGCGCGCGGCTGTTGTTGAACCACACTGAGATCGCCGTAGTTCGGCGGCGCAGATTGAAAAGCCGAAACACTTCATTGTGAATAGGCCCCCACAATGCTGACGGTGTCGACGATCGCCAGAACCAACCCAATTCCAAAGTGGATACACACCCACAAAACTTGGTCCGCGATGCCGTCAGTTCGCAAGTAAGAACTCATTGGATACACCATGGCCAGCAGGTTGATTAATCCCAGCACGAGCCAGAAGTCCTCTCTAGCTTTCTGTTTTTTCATTCGGCACCTCGACTCCATCAAAGGTTCTGCCAAACATGGTGCAACTTATTTGCAAATCTGAGCTTTGGCTAAACCGAAGCCCCTTTGGTGTTTGCTGCGAATTGTTCAGTATCGTCAATGCCCTCGCTAGGGCAATGCCGCAAGGCGAGCAGAGTCCGAACGCTAGCGTTTGATTAGCCACAGTCGCAGAAAGCACTTGCAGTTGTTGCGATTGGGGCTGGCGAGATGCTATACCGAGAGTCACGAAGTAATTTGCGAATGAAGGCCAATTCTCGCCGCTTCTGGAGGGCCTTCACGGAGACTGTCCGAACTTCCGCATGGACCATTAGGGAAATCTCGATGGTGCGAAATCCGACACGGTGCAATTAGCCGAACAAAAAAAGAAGTGCCAACACCACTGTCGTTTCGTACGGAGGATACGCCAGCGGCTCGCAAGTCCGAGATCACATCTGCTCATGAGCTACAGCCACTTTGTCAGCCTACCGAAATCGCTTATCGCTGTTGGTGTGTTCTGGTCACATTTGTATTTGCAGGCATCTGGCACGGAACTCAAGCCGCATACGGCTCAAGCCTTTTGCGAATATGTGAAAAAGGAGGAGCAGGGCATTCAGAGTGAAGTGCACGATCCGAATCATTTCCTGTACTTCGACGGGCTTCCCGACTCAGAGAGGACCGAAGTGTTTTCCAGGTTGTGAAACGGGGAGGTCATCACCCAACCGATGCCCGGCAGCACCAGGCGCAGGTGCAAGTTACCGGGGGACTTGTGCACCACTGGATGGTGATTGCGTTTATGCACGGCGTAACGGCGTACCAAGTTCCCTCATACTAAAAGGGAAATCTCGTAGCGGAGTTGGATCAGTGCCCGGCCCGACCGGCCAGATCCCACACTCACTACGATCGGGTGAGGAAGATCGGCAGACCTAGCTTGTGGTCGTACTTGGGGCGGTAAGAATCGGTGTTGTACATCGACGCGATATCGGCCCTCCGTGGGCCCAACTTGGGATCGGGAATCGTCGCCATCGCGTAGCGACCTTCGTTGATAGCGGTCATTAACCCAGACTTGCCTTCTTCCAAAGCGTCCATGGCCATGCCCGCAAATGTAAATGCCACTGAGCGGTCGACAAAGTCGGGACTACCCGAGCGCAGATCGTAAGTCAGATCGCTCACGACGGTCTCTTCACGGGTCGTCCGCTGAATCTCATCGCTCAGGTCTTCCGCGACGCTCATCTTTTTGCGGTGGCCGAATGCGTCAGGTTCCCCATACTCCTTCACCGCGTAGCCCTGCCACTCTGCGCCTTCGGAAAGAATTACGACCGCATAATTGCTGGGGTTCTCGCGCTTGTCTCGCAACAGCACGCCGATCAAGTGCTTGAGGTCGATCTTGTACTCGGGGATGCAGCATCGCACTCCGGTCACGTACGCCGTGGAGAGCGCCGTGTATCCGGCATCGCGGCCAAACACGCGGAAGATCCCGATGCGTTCGTGTGAGGCAACTGTCGTACGCTGCCGGTCGATGGCGTCCATGGCTCGCGTAATCGCCGTAGAGAAACCGATGCAGTATTCGGTGTTGCGAACATCGTTGTCCATTGTCTTCGGCACCGCGATGACCTTAATGCCCTTGCGATCGAGTTCGGACGCATAGCTCAGTGTGTCGTCACCACCAATCACGATCAGGTAGCCGAGAGTGAGCAAATCGATGTTCTTCAGCACCGCCGGTGTCACATCGAATATGGTGCTGCTCACGCCCTTCTTAGTCGATTCTCTGGCTTCGAACTTTTGGCCCTGCAGAGCGGGAGGCAGGTTTTTCATCTTAGTGGGATTTGTGCGTGAGCTGTGCAGGAAGGTTCCGCCCGTGCGATCGATGGTACGCGTGTTCTCGCGGTTCAGGGGCAGGATGTACTTTGACTTGCTGGCCGGATCATTCAGATCGACGTGGGTCAGTCCTTCCCAGCCTCGGCGGATGCCAATCACCTCGTATCCGAGTTCTGACCCGCGATAGACCACCGATTTGATCACGGAGTTCAGTCCGGGGACATCGCCGCCTCCGGTGAGTATGCCTATGCGCTTCGTAGCCATGTGTAACTCCTTACTTAGGGCATTCAGGAATCCGCTCCCGTGTAGATTTCTATTCTGCTCCTTTCAAGCAGAATGACATCGCAACCATTTTCATCGAGCAGGGCCTCGATCCTGGCGTAAAGCGGATCATCGGAGATCGATTCTTCCAAGTACTTTGGCACGTACCGAAACTCTACGTTCATCGGAAGTTGAGGCGCTCCTGACGACTGAGCTCGTACGACGTCTGCGTTCCAGAAAAACACGCACATCAAGAGACCAACTGAGACGATTCCGCTCCTCAGGAACTGTTCTCGACACATTTTCTGTACGTCGCGAGCTAATTCTCCGTAAGCTCGCTTGATCGCAACAGCAGATGCCGCTTCATTGCACCTCAGCTGGCTCGTCTTGGCTCTGCATCAGAGGCAGCTGCGAAGTAAGTTGCAAGTCGATCATCTCGTTTACGCGGTGCTCCACTTGGAAAAAGGTTGCTGTTACCTTTCCGGGCAACACCTTCCGAAAGATAGGCAGATACTTCCTGCGGAGTTCCAAAGCGGCGATATCCGAATCCAGCCAGCGGCGAATGAGACTGTCCGCCTGCTCGTCGGTCAACGACCCGTACTCCTCCGCATACTCTTTGATCAGCGCGTTTTTTGTGTACGTGATTTTCTTGAGCTCCGCGGAATATTGCTCGTACACCGGCCAGAACTTGGTGGCTTCGGTGTCCGTGAGTGTCACATTCGCGGCGATGAGCTGCTTTTTCATGGAATCGATTTGTCTGTGCATCAGCGCCATCTGCTGGTTACCGGAATTATCGGCACTTCTTAAGACCATGCCGGTCGACGGCGCAGGCTTATCTTGGGCGAGAGTCACGGTCCTTGAATCACCGCCCACGTGGATGCCCGCCAGTACGGCTACCGCTAAGATCAATTTCTTCACGATGTCCATCTCCTCGTCGTCAGATGTCGGGTGTTCGCTGACATTCGCTAGTCTGCGATGAACTGCGCACGTTGATTTGCCATCGATACAGGCTTCATCAATACTTCTCCTTCGAACTCCCTGCTTATCCTGTCGCACTCGAGTTGCCAAACGCAGGCCGCATATAACTCCCATACTGTGAATGTAGGCGACATCATCCTTCCCAAAAAAGTGTGCCCACATAGAGTCACTGCCCTCCGGCAGTCATGGTGTGAGCTGTGATACGAAAAGAACAAACTGTGGACTGTCGTCCACGTCCGGCATACCGAGCCATCATTGTGAGGACGTCGCAAATTCGCCTGCGTGAGTTATGAAGACCGTAGTCCTGAACGGTGGGAACGCCGCAAGGTGAGCGTGCTCGATTCTCGATTATCTCAACAGACGTTCGAAGGCATCCGGTTCCAACTGCTCAAGAGACTCCACTACCACATCGGCGTGAAGATCCTTGCCTTTGTGACTTACCCCTATGCTCCGCATGCCGGCGCGGCGCGCCCCCTCGATTCCGGCGCTGGCGTCTTCCACGACAATACACCTCTCGGCAGGAACGCCGACTCGGGATGCGGCCAACGCGTAGACCTCAGGATCCGGTTTGCCCCGCTTCACATCTTCGGCGGATACAATGCCCTGAAAAACACGGCTTACGCACAGGGCCTCCAGCACCGCATTGATGTTGGCGCGCGGCGCTGCCGAGGCCACTGCTTGCTGCCATCCGTGCTTTTGGAGCCTATCCAGCCAGGCTGCTACCCCGGGTTCCGGTGCAATGCCAACTCGCTGCACTAAGTCACGATACAGTTCTTCTTTTGCTTGCCCGATTCGTTCGATTCGCTCGGCGCTTGCTGCAGAGCCCAGCCACGCGGGAATGATCGAATCGTTACGCTGGCCAAATGTCGAAAGAAACTGCTCGCGTGTGATGACAACGCCCTCCTTTGCCATCGTGTTGCGCCAGGAAATCCAATGTAGTTCTTCTGAATTGACTAACGTACCATCCATGTCCCACAGAACCGCTTTGCATCCGTTCATCCGTAATCTCCGCTCGCGTGACGCCTAGCCGACCTTTTCGGCTACCTGCGAAAGTGCGTGGTCTTCCAGATGGTGGGCATCGCTGTTGAATTTCCTGATCCCCTCCGCTAGCTTCTCCGTTGCCATGGCGTCCTCGTTGTGCATCCAGCGGAAGGTTTTCTCGTCCAGGTGCAACTGCTCGTCCTTGCTCTCCTTTGCTTTCACAGGATCCAGCTTGGGATCGAGCGTGCCCTCAGAGTGTTCCAACTGGTCAAGCAGTTCAGGGCTGATGGTGAGCAAATCGCATCCGGCCAGCCGAACGATTTGGTTGACGTTCCGGAAACTCGCTCCCATGACCTCCGTTTTGTATCCGTATTTCCGATAGTAGTTGTAGATGCGCGTGACGGATACAACTCCCGGATCCTGGTCGGGCGAAATCTCCGCACCGCCGTGCTCTTTCTTATACCAGTCATAAATGCGACCGACGAACGGGGAGATCAACGTCACACCGGCTTCGGCGCACGCCACAGCCTGCGCAAAGCTGAACAGGAGCGTCAGATTGCAGTGAATGCCCTGTTTCTCGAGAATTTCGGCCGCCCGTATGCCCTCCCAGGTGCTCGCGATTTTGATTAGGACGCGTTCGCGGCTTACACCCCTCTTTTCATACAACGCGATTAGCTTTCGTGCCTTGGCGAGTGTACCGGCGGTGTCGAAGCTTAGGCTGGCCGCGACCTCGGTAGAAACTCGGCCGGGGACGACCTTCAAGATCTCGCACCCAAATAGGACAAACAGCTGGTCAATATATTCTTCGGCCATCTGTTCGTGGCGCCCACCGCGCTCGATCGCCTCCTTGATCGCCTCTTCGACAAGATGCCGGTACGAGGGCATTTGGGCCGCTTGATAGAGAAGGGACGGGTTCGTGGTGGCGTCCTGCGGACGATGGCGAGCAATCGCTTCAATATCACCGGTGTCCGCTACAACAGTCGTGTACCTTTTCAGGGACTCAAACAGTGTCATTGTTCTCTCCTATCGTTCAGATCTGAAACTTTGGATTTACCTGCCATCGCGTGATGCGGCCATCTTGCTCGTTTCACACTGAGTGACCTTGGCCAGTCGGCGACGATGCCGATCGGCACCGCTGAACGTGGCGTCGAGGAAATTTTTCGTGCAGTCCCATGCGACCGCGATACCCATGGTGCGGCCACCAAAACAGAGGATATTCAGGTCATCATCCTCCACACCCTGGCGCGCCGAAAAGTCATCGTGACAGAGCGCCGCGCGTGCGCCGGTCACTTTATTGGCAGCTACCGACGCGCCCACGCCGCTGCCGCACACCAGAATGCCGCGCTCCACTTCTTTACTGACCACAGCCCGAGCGAGGGGGAGCGCAAAGTCCGGGTAGTCATCTTCGTTGTTATAGACTTTGTTGCCAAAATCGACGACCTCGTGGCCTTCTTTTGCAAGCAACTTGGCGAGTTGCTGCTTCATTTCGAATCCGCCGTGATCTGCGCCTATGCCCACTTTCATGTGGTGCTCCTGTTCAGCTCTGAGCTCGCTGTTTAGCAATCTGGGCCTTCGCCGCAGCAATAATTCTTTCCGCGCTAAAACCGAACTTCTTCAAAAACTGCTTAAGAGGTGCCGAGGCTCCAAAGCTTTCGATACAGAAGTTGTGCCCCTCGGAGCCGGTGTATTTGCTCCAGCCAAAATCGGATGCCTCCTCCACCGACACCCGTGCCTTCACGTGTGGGGGCAGAACAGATTCCCGGTAATTCCTGTCCTGATCGTCAAACAATTCCCACGACGGCATGCTGACCACGCGTGCCCGCACGCCATCCTTGCTTAATTGCTCGTAGGCTTCCAGGCAGAGAGCCACTTCGCTGCCGGTGGCGATGAGGATGACCTCAGGATTGCCGCCCGGGGCATCCGCGAGAATGTAGGCCCCGCGGGCCAGGCCCGAGGCCGGTGCATACTTCGTCCGGTCGATTGTCGGTACGGCTTGGCGAGTGAGCACCAACACCGCCGGCTCGTGATGGAGTTGTAGAATGACCTTCCAGGCCTCTCTCACCTCGTTCGCGTCCGCCGGCCGGATCACAATCAGGCCAGGCATGGACCGCATGTGGGCAAGCTGTTCGATGGGCTGGTGCGTGGGGCCGTCCTCGCCAACTCCAATGGAGTCGTGAGTGAACACATAAATCACGGGGAGCTCCATCAAGGCGCTCAAGCGCATCGAGCCCCCCATGTAATCGACGAAAATAAAAAATCCCGACCCGAAGGGCCTGACTTTCACCAGGCTCAGTCCATTTAGTATGGCGCCCATGCCGTGTTCACGGATTCCGAAGTGAAAATTGCGTCCGGCATAGTTCTCCGCCGAGAAATCGCCAGCGCCCTCCTGCGTGATACGAGTCTTGGCAGAGGGTGCAAGATCTGCGGATCCTCCGATCAACCAGGGAATGCTCTTGGCGGCCGCGTTCAGCACTTTAGCCGAGGACTCGCGAGTCGCCAGACCTTTCGGGTCCGCAGGAAATTCGGGCAATTCGCGGTCCCAGCCCTCCGGGAGTTGGCGGTGCTGCATGCGGAATAGTTCTTCGGCGAGCTCGGGATACTGCTTGCGATACTCCCCGATTCGCGCGAACCACGCATCGCGTAACTGCTTGCCGCGCCTCCCGATGCCTTGACGGAAATGGTCGTAGACGCCTTCCGGCACAAAGAATTTCTTGTCTTCCCGCCAGCCGTAGTTTCGCTTCGCGAGCCGGACTTCCTCCTCGCCGAGGGGTTCACCGTGAGCACCACTAGTATCTTGCTTATGGGGCGCGCCGTATCCGATGTGGCTGTCCACGATGATGAGCGTGGGGCGATCCTTGGTGTTATGAAAAGTGCGGAACGCACGGGCCAACATGTCGAGGTCGTTTGCGTCTCCAACTCGCGTCACGTTCCAGCCGTAACCGATAAAACGCGTGGCCACGTCTTCCGTAAACGCCAGGGAAGTGTTGCCTTCGATCGTAATGTGGTTGTTATCGTAGATCCAGCAGAGATTCGAAAGTCGTAGGTGTCCAGCAAGAGAAGCAGCTTCGCTTGAGATGCCTTCCATCATGCACCCATCTCCGCAGAGGGCGTAGACGTTGAAGTCGAACAGGTCCGGGAACCCTGGGCGTTTGTAACGCGCAGCGAGCCACTGTCGTGCAATGGCCATCCCCACACTGGTCGCGACGCCTTGCCCCAGCGGCCCCGTAGTCGTTTCTACCCCTGAAGTCCACCGGTACTCAGGATGCCCTGGACAGCGGCTATCCAACTGCCTGAAAGCCTTGATGGAATCCAGAGGTACGGATGCCTCGCCGAGTACTTCATAGTCCTTGCTGACGGCTTTGACCTCGGTCAGATGGAGCAGCGAATACAGCAACATGGATGCATGGCCGATCGAAAGGACGAAGCGATCACGATTCGGCCATACCGGGTCTTGCGGATCGAAACGAAGAAACTTCTGCCAGAGGCAGTAAGCCACAGGCGCCATCGCCATAGGAGTACCTGGGTGTCCTGAGTTCGCCGCCTGCACTGCGTCCATGGACAGTGTTCTAATCGTGTTGATGCAGGTAAGATCCATCGTTCCCGCGGCTGGTGGTGTGGAGACAGTTGCGACGCTCATTCAACAGTCCTTTCCTGGCTGCACCCGCAGGTGATCAGTCACGCACAACCGGCGTGAGCAGGTAGTTCGGGTGGTTCGCCGGAAGCACTCGGACTTTGTTGAACAACTGATGACATCTGCCGACGACGCAGGTTGTCGTTGCGCTAAAAGTGTTGCCCCTAGAGCCTCAGCCATATCAAAACTCGCGACCTAACTATCCTTAGACTCCTAGTGGCTTACAGTTGGCCGCTCTGTGCCAAAGCAGAAATCGAGGTCACCGGCAAAGGTGATTGCTTGATGGTCTTGGCGACATTACGAGCTAGATTATGGGTGGCTCGCAAGTTGCTTCCCATAAAGCGAACTTGGCCACGGACCGTGCGGTCGAAAAGAATCTGCCCATCGCGCGTGCAGAGTTGGCTACGAACGATCAATTTCGTTGCCCCACTTACGGTGGTCACGGCGCGTCTCGTCTCACTACCCGCCGTGTACTTCTCAACGGTCGTTCTCAAAATTAGCAGGTCGGGAACGCTGCTTGAGATACGCTCTCCGTCGCGGAGCACCTGCTTAAATCTCTTCGTTTTGCTTAACTCGTCCAAAAGGCTCTCGTAGATCCCGATCTGGAACGAAGCTGAGATATTTACGTCTCCGGGATCGATCATCTTCACCTGCACGCTCCACTGCGGGGTGTGCGCATCTTTACCTAGGGCGGACAATTCCGTCGCCACAGTTTGAGCAGACAGTTGAGGCGGATGTGCAACTACAGCCGTCATAATTGCCACTGCAATCACAAAAGGCGAGACTCGTTTATTTGCTTTCATTAGGAACCTCAACATTGCTGTGTTTGACCTCATCGTTGTGACTGACGTGCGCACCCATGGCCGCCAACTGGTCCCGGAGAAGCTTCCCTTGCCCCTCGCTGAGCTCGAAGATGGCTCCGTGAATGCCTCCATCGTTGGCCACATATTCCAGAGCAAGGGTGTCGTACTTCTTGTGGGCGAAAAGGCTAACGACTCGGCCTCCGCCGAACGGAACCGCAGCTTTACCCAAAGTCATCGGAAGACCGCCAACCTGCTTACTTTGGTCGCCAAGAAAGACATCCTGGACGGAAGCTATTGTTACTTGCACAACCGGTTTGCTTCCCCTTTGAAAGAGCAATACACGATCCTGAATGGACAGCGTCCCTGTCGAATTGTTCTCGGCACCTTCGAACCCCAAAACATGAGTAGCGCGAACGCTAAACATGACGGTCGATTTGGATGGTTCACCAGCGTTTTGACCAGATGACGCTGCAGTGCACATAAGCAGCAAGAGCAGGACCATCACTGCCGAGCGATGCATCAGGAAGCTCCTCGCCAGAACAATGCCTTCCAAGGTAGCTGTGTCATCCATTTCTTCCTCCACGCAATCTCATCCAGACACCCTTCGTGGTAGCTGGTCCGAATCAGGATCCACAGAGACTGTTAAGCATTCGAGCTTCCACACTCAGACATTAACCTAGGGGCACCCAACTCGCGCCTAAGACTGCAGTTACTTGGTCTGCTCGGCTGCGGGGGTGTGGACGGAAGTAGATAAATGCCCCCCCGCGGGTTTGTCGTGACCATTCGCGGGCACTGCCCGGATTTGGCAATCTCGAGGGCACCATTGAGCTCGCGCACTTGCACTCGTACCGACGAACCCGTGCTGCGAGCTGACAATGCGGGGGCTGACCGTAACGACCTCACGATCGATTGGCACGAATTAGCTGGCCAGCCAGCAGTTGTTTCGACCAATTGCAGGGACTTGGATGAAACGTCGGCTTCTCGTTGAAGTGGTTCTTCCTCGCCACCGACCAAAAAGAACTGAGTCGCCCCTCATTACATGCTTCACCAGAGCCAGAGACGCCACCCAAGAGCCTCAGTCGCTGCCTTTTGCCGCATCGCGAAATCGCTAACTTCAGACCTCCTGACCTGGTTGGTCGAAAATCTGTCCGCTTTTTGGTCCAAGACAGGAGGGTGCGACCTCATAATACATTTGAAGTCGGGTGCCCGGGAACGACGTTTTTGTTTTGTTGAGGGCATCACAAAGGGATTCGAGGACACGCGACCGATGTGGCGAACTGAGCGGGGCTAGCCTTACCCGAAGTTGCTCACCGGTCGGCTCAATGTCCGCTGTATCCTGCAGCGCCATCTGAATGAAAGTACGCCCTTCCTCTTCAATGCGGCTGTAGTGGGGGCGAATTAGCTCAACCAGATCGCTCTCGGTCTGGTACGCAACCATTTTCAAAACGTTGGTTAGGTGTTTTCGTTCGGTAGAAAGTTTCACCATCTCCTGGCCCTCTGAGGCATCCGCAACTGTCACGCGAGCAGGGAGAGAGTCACGCCGAGCCTGGAGTTTCTTGATACGTTTTATGACCTTAGCAATCTCCATGCGAATTTTCTCTTCCGTAATCTCAAAACTAGAGTCCGCGGATGTGGGCCTATTGATGTGATCGATTGCCGTTGTCCCATAGCTTTCCCGTAGTTTCCTGAGATGAACACGTGCAGCGTAAACTTCTTTCACGGCGGCTTTTCGTGCTGGGTTGGGAACGGAACGGCTGGGGTCGTCGGGTTCGACCTGATAATCCGCGAGAGCGTCGATCAGATACTCCTCCCGCAGGTACTTAAAGAAATTTTCCTGGCGCCAGCGCTCGAACATGCGATGAGCAACATCAATGGCGCGTAGCTCCCAGCGGCTCGTCACGATCGGCGTCTGATGGCCGGTCTCTGTCAGGCGAGTCACCTGCCGTAGCCGCAGCTTTCCTTTTAGAAATCGAACGGGTTGGTCATTGAGCAGATATTCGACCGGCCGACCATCCAACTTGGCCTTGTGCAGAGTGAATCTCTTTTCGGCGATGTGGCGGATGCGTCCCTTACGATAGGTCAAGATGTCAAAACCCATAGCCAGCAGCTTCTGAAACACTTCTGGGCTCCAACCAGCTCGATCAAAAACAACAGTGGAATGCCGGCGCGGCCCCAGGAGTTCGCGCACCTCACTCAACACCGGGATGAGCATTCGGGTCATGCCGGCGTTGGCATCGGCAGTGACAACAAATAATGGGTCGCCGCGCTGATCGTTGACCCAATAATCGGTGGTTGCGGGTGCGGCGAGATGCATGCGTGTCACATAGGCTTTCGGAACCTTACGTTTGCCGTGGTAGGCCCGAACGTGGCCGTCTATATAGAGGAACCCGAGCACCTTCCCGCGCTCGATGATGCGTTGCCGGGCGACCTCACGGCCCAGTTGGTAACTGTCCTTCAGAGAAGCGAGTCGAGAAAGTTTGCGGCGAAGCGTCTTCACTTCGGGCATGCGATCCAGGCCGACAATGCGGCCCAGTTCCCCAGGCGGATACTCTTTGAGAGTCTCGGGCCGTGGGATTCTCAGAAGCGCCAACAAAACATAAGCAACCAGAGTTGTGCGCAAACCGTAGAAGGCTGGGCCGAGGCTGCCGTACATTTTCTCGGCCGTCGAGAGCAGACCACTCGCAACGAGCGCAGGAATGGCCAACAAAACACCTGCTCTCGGTAGACTTCGTGTGGGAGCAAACACCGGAAGGGCATCGTCGAGAAGCCCCATGGCAGCAAGAAGACGATCCATGGACCGATCGAGAGGGTTGATGTCGAGACTTTTTGCAGCCGAATCGCTTGGCAGTTGCGGTTTCTTATCTGGAGGCTGTTCCGTAACGGGGGGCGGAATCTCGAGCACCGTGCTTGCGGAAACCACGGCCAGCTGTACTTGCGAACCTGCTTCTGGCAGGAAGGAGAGACTTGGTTCAGGGCCAGGTTTCCAGCCCAGCCGACGGAGACTCTTGCGCACGGCTTTTTCGCTAAGGCCGAGCCGGCCGGCAATCCAACGATTGCTCATCTCCTTGGCCTTGAGGCGGAGAATGATGCGGTCTCGTTCCTGGAGTTTCTTGTTTACGGGAGAATGGACTACCGGCCGTCCCCTCGGGCGCGCGAGCGCGCTCAATCCACCGGCTTTCAAGCGCTCTTGATAGCGGCGAAGTGTTCGCGCCGAGTAACCGAAGCAGCGTGCGATATCGTTCTGATCCGCGTATCCTGACTCGAAAAGCTGAACCATGGCGTAGGCTTCGGCCGAGCGATCTTGAATCGAGTAATGGGAGAAAACGATGCCATGGACGAAGAGCACTCGTTGGCCTTGCTCGGTCTCAGCGCAAACGCGATCGTTTACGAAGATGGTACCGGGGGTAGGAACAGGGTGGTTAAAAAGCTCCTTTTGAGGTGAGGCCGGGCTCATGCTTCCTTAGCATGTTCTATCTCCACGGATTCGAAAAGCGGACAGTTTAAGGTCCGCACCCCACTAAAGGAAAAACCAAGCCAGTCGTGGCTTCCGGAGATTTGCAGGAGGGTGTCGAGCACTTCCAGTGGAAAAAATGCGCAACCAAAATCGTGCGATTTCCAGCCGTCGATTTAGAAAAAGCGGACAGTTTAAGGTCCGCACCCTACTCTCGCAAAACCCCAATTTTGGCCGCTTTTTGGTGGTATGTCAGGAGATCTGAACTTACGTATTATCAACCCTCCCGAGGGGTTCGACTCCCACCCCGGCACCAGATTGCTCCCTCAGGGGGAGACAATTTGAAGCTTCAGTTTGATCATTCTTCCGTTTTTTCGTGCGGAATATGCCTTCTGGAAGTTGCATCTTTGGCAATCCCCCGGCACGGCGCCGAGTTCTTCTTATATCCTCACAACTTGCAGCGACGCGCTTTTCTCCTCTCTTCATAATTGCAGACGCGGCATCAACTCCGAACCACATCGACAAGCGTATAGCCGAGCGCAGAATACCCTGCAAGCCGCTTCTTGTACATGCGAGCCAGCATAGGCACCATCACATCCGCGTAGTCGTAGACGTGGACTTCGCTCTTGTTTTCGTGGAGGCGGTGCAGGCGGCCTACATACTGTTGTAACGTACCTTTCCAAGAAATCGGCATTGCAAGGAGAAGCGTATCAAGACGCGCGTCGTCAAATCCCTCGCCGAGGTAACTTCCGGTCGCTAGGATCACGCGCGGCTCATCGCAAGGAACGGCTGCTAGAGATTCAGCCAGGCTCTTTCTTTGCTTGGCACCCATTCCACCCTTCAAAATGAAAATGTGCGGACAAAGCCCACGCAGGCGTTCAGCCAAGTAATCGAGATGTTCCGTCCGACTTGTCAGAACAAGTGGTGAACGTCCGCTGGCCAAAGCCTGCTGAAGATCTTGGACGATCAGGTCGTTCCTCTCTTGGCTAACGATGAGAGCAGCATAAATATCTTGAATGGCTGTCTCATTTTCAGGCCGATTCCAGTCGAAATCAGTGATCCTGGGGAAAACCTTATGTTGGAGTGGTGAAGACTCGGCAGCTTTCTTCGCGCTGAGATGAAAACGAATCGGGCCGCATTGCATGTAGATGACGGGATGGTGCCCGTCTTTTCGAGTTGGTGTTGCCGTCAATCCCAAAACGTATTTTGCTTTGACTTCGCGAAGAACTCGCTCAAACGTGACTGCTGACAGATGATGACATTCATCCACAATCACGTGGCCATAGTCCGCGACGAAATCTTCAACTGCTCCTTTACGCTGCAAGCTTTGGATTACAGCAACATCAATCAAACCGGTTCTCTTAGCTTTCCCTCCCCCAAATTGTCCGATGTGCCCAATCGGCAAAGCCAGAAACACCGCTAATCGCTCGCGCCATTGGTCCATCAGTTGACGCCGATGCACGAGGATCAGGGCGTTGACCGCTCGTTTGGCGATAAGGCAAGCCCCCACCACTGTCTTTCCGAATGCCGTTGGCGCACATAGTATGCCTTGGTCATACGCAAGCACCTGCTCGATGGCGTCTCGTTGTTCAGGCCGCAATTCACCGTGGAAAGAAACGTCGATTGACTGCCCCTCGGTTCGTTCATCATGAACTTCCACATTGACGTGATGTGAGTTGAAAACACGGACTATCTCTTCCATGCACCCTCTTGGAAGGCCGATGTGCTCGGGGAAGTCTTCACTGCAGGATATGATCCGCGGCTTACCGTAGGTCGAGAGCCGCATCGCTTGAGCTTTGTAAAACTCAGGGTTTTGAAAGGCAGCGATGCGAATCAGGCGATCCACCATCGCGGGCGGCAGGCCCCCTTTCTCGATATAGATAAGATTGCTCGCCACGACACGAACATTCGCAGGTAGCGGACCGGTGATTTGTCTTTCCTTCCGTTTTCGGGAAGGTCGCCAGAGCCATGGAGCTTCGCCCTCGTCCTCATCGGGCACATGGAGGTGCACTCCGATGGGATTCCCTTCGGGAGCTATCGAGTGAGTTATTCGAGCGAGCTGATCGATTGGCATTCTCTGAACCGACTCTAAAAACCTCCACTGATCAGGATGAGGCTGAAACAATTCATCCAAAAACACGCTGTTGCCTTGCTCTCTGGGACGCTTTTGCAATGGCAACGCAATCAGATTTCCGAAACCGCCTTTGGGCATGGTGTCCTGGTTGGGGAAGAGGCGGTCGTATGAATCAAGGCCGATTTCATGTCTATTCTCCATGGTGCGTGTCAACAAGGCACATCCCAGCCTTCGCGCATCGGCAGCGGACACCGAACGGTCAAAGAATATCCATACATGCGCGCCATTCCCCGACCGCGAGCGTTCGACTGCGAAGGGGACCTCAAATCGCCTGCATGTTGCGGCAAACGCCGCTGCATCAGCTACCCAGGATTTCTTGTCGAAATCCACTGCAAGAAACCAGCAGGTGTCGTCAGGCAGGAGGGGATAAATGCCGACCGTGTGCTTTCCAGTCAGATGATTACGAATCGCGTCATCCGTCAGTGGCTGGAGCATCCGGGTTTTGCGGACAACTTTTTTTCGCTCTTCTGGTCTCGCGACATGGATGGCACGCCAGTCCATGATGCAGGCAGGTGAATAGCCAGATTTGCCGCTCTTTCCTTCCCACCGAATGGCGAAAATGTCTTCGCGCCCACGAAACAGATCTCGAAAGAGCGAGATCTTCTCTTCTGGCGTGGAAACCCCTGCTTTTGGTGCTGGACGAAAGCTCTGGGACCGGGTCGGCTTGGTGAACGGGCTCGTTTGGGGGCGAATGATCAATTCCGAGCATCGCACGGAGGCGCGCATTCTCTTCCCGAAGCCGTTGGCATTCCTCTTGCGTTGTTTTCAGGTGCTCTTGAGTATTATCTTGATCAGGCATGTGGGTGTTCCTTGCCATCGGTTCCAAGGGTGATCTTATCCGAGGAACGAAACGATCAAACAACCGATATTGCGAGTTGACTCCGATACCGGAGCTCTCAAGTCACGAGCGTTCCGTCAGTCTGAGGGGGGGAGCTACGGTAAGTCGCTACCGAATAGATAGTGGTCAGGGTGTAACTCCTTGGAGACCGTGCTCATACGGGGGAAGTGCGACAGCGATTGGTCAGTTTCAGCGTTCGTTATCATTCGCAGAAGTCGCCGAAATATGCTAACTTATGAAAGTGATAGCGTTCATTAAAACAGCAGTTAGGCGTTGAACTATGCGAGTCAAGAAGCCATCTATACAAGCACGAAATCTATCCGATTTCGTCGACGCGTTGCAATCATCAGGCCGCTATACTTTTCGACGCGAAGAAGCGCTCTCCGCAATGGATGTATCGGAGGTCGCTCTGCAGAGTGCGGCACGTCGACTCGCAGCAAAGGGGAGAATCTGCGCTCCGCGTCGCGGCTTTTATGTCATCGTTCCCATCGAGTATCGCAAAGCTGGGGCTCCACCTCCATCGTGGTTCGTTGACGACCTAATGAAATTCCACGGTCACCCGTACTATGTTGGCCTCCTATCCGCCGCTGCACTACACGGCGCAGCGCATCAACAACCGCAAGAATTTCAGGTCATCACCGATACCATTCTTCGCCCCATTACTGTGGGTCGGACTCGAATCCGGTTCTTTCTAAAATTGCACTTCTCTGAAACTCCGACCGTCGAAGTCAAAACTGGAACCGGCGCTATGCGGGTGTCAACCCCAGAAGCCACTGCGCTCGACCTAGTCCGCTACGTGGGACACGCCGGGCAGCTTGGAAACGTGGCGAGCGTGCTGTCGGAGCTATCTGAAAGAATTGATCCGGTACGATTGGTTGAAGCGGCGCGGGCCGATGTTGAACTTTCCATAGTGCAGCGATTGGGCTTTTTGCTCAACCGCTTCGCTTCCGAGGCGGTCGTCGCGCCCTTAGCTGAATGGCTCGCCAAAAAGCGACTACGACCGGTTCTCCTGCGTCCTGCCCGGAAGGCCAAGCTCGCTGACAAAGATTCCCGCTGGCAAGTTTTGGTAAATGAACACATCGAGATAGACGAGTGATCCCGAGCGCCAACATTACCGAGTGGCGAGCGAATGCGCCCTGGTCGACGGACGCTCAAGTCGAACAGGACTTGGTTATCTGTCGGGCGATAGTCGAAATATTTTCTGATCCCCTACTGTCCGATGGCTTGGCATTCCGTGGCGGCACGGCGCTTCATAAGCTGTACCTCACGCCACCAGCGCGCTATTCCGAAGACATCGATCTTGTGCAGGTTAAGGGCGGTCCTATCGGCGATCTAATCAACGCCTTGCGTCGAAAACTCGATTCATGGCTCGGCATTCCCCAGAGGAAACGGTCCGAGGGCCGGGTGGCAATGATCTATCGCTTCGATTCGGAGATACCTCCTATTACACCGCTTCGACTAAAAGTAGAAATAAACACACGAGAACATTTTTCAGTGCGTGGATTTAAGCGAAAGCAATTTGTCGTGGAGAGCGCGTGGTTTCGGGGATCCCAAGAGCTACTCACCTACGAGATAGAAGAATTGCTTGCGACTAAATTGCGAGCTCTATATCAGCGTAGAAAAGGGCGGGACCTATATGATCTCGCCGCCGCGATCCAGCCCGTCAAGCCATCTAAGAATGTAACCCTAGAGCTCCCCGTCGAGCCATTTGATATGTAACCAGAGAACGCTTGTTGTTGTTGTGGCTGTGGGAAAGTGGGAATCCCGAAGGGATTTCCAAGCTCGCGAAGCGAGCGTCTTTTCCACAGCCTTTTCGCCGGCCACTTTGTGTCTGGCGGGACGCGAGCTGCTCCTGCGCTTTCGGACTCAGCCGCCGGTTCGCCAGGCGGTAAATCCGGTCGAGTTTCCTGTCGATGATTTTGGCTAACTGAAACGGATCGAGAGATGTTCGCAGTGCTTTCAGAATGGACAGTTGCGCCGCATTCCCCTGCTTCGATGCCACCACCCGCTCGAAGGGAGTCTTCGGACCATCGTAGACGCGCCGAAGTTTCGATCCCACGTGAATCTTCTTGAGCAGCTTCACCGAGGGCAGGTACAGATTCAGCCATAAGCGCAGCTCTCGACGGTACAGGTCGTTCATAGCATCGACCGCGTTTTGCGTGTCATAGCGTTCCCACCCAAGTAGCTTCCGTACGTGCGTCCAGTTCTTTTGCTCGATGTGCGCGTTGTCGTCCTTCTTGTACGGACGCCCTCGCGTGAGTTGGATCTGCTTCCGTTCACACCAGGCCTTCAGATGCCAGTTGATAAATTCCGATCCGTTGTCCGAGTCCAGGCCCAAGAGCCGGAAGGGCAACATTCCCTCGATCTCATCCAGGGCCGCCTGGACAGCGGTTTGCCCCTTCCCCAGCAGGGCCCGCGTTTCTGTCCAGGTGGTTTGAATGTCGGTGATGTTCAGCGAATAGCCGAACTCTCCATCAGCCGAATTCCCGGAATGCGAGACCAGATCGACTTCTGTGAAGCCGGGAGACTTTACGTCCCAGTTGTCGGTTTTCACCGGGATGTGGTGCTTTAGCAAATAGCCCGGCTTGGTGCGCCCGTAAATCCGCCGCTTGTGTTGGTTTTTCTTGACCGCCAATCGACGGTCCATCTGCCGCGGACTGATTGAGAGCAATTGCTTCTCGATCTCTGGGCTTAACTTGAAACGTTTGCGGATCCAGGGCATCCAGGCCGGCAGCAGTGCCTTCAACCGCGCCGACCAGGGATAGCCGGCCGCCTCCCACACGCTCGTCAGCACGCTCAGCAGTTCGTGCCCGTAGCTCAGACCGCGTTTTCGCACGGGCCGAGCGGGTCCCTTGCCCGGCGCTGGGCCATTCAATATGCGTATGGCGTATTTTCGGTGGTAGCCCGTGGTCAGACAGAATTCGTTCAGCATTTCCCGTTTCGCCTTACGATCTGCTTTGAGATACCGCCCATAAATAACTCGGAAATACTCCCATCTTGCCTTGCGCCCCAAATGAACCCTCCCCAAATCGTCTTTGTCTCGGGTTACATTCTAAATGGCGCGACGTTGTACCCTCTGGTTACATTTTAGACGGCGCGATACGTCCAGCGGATTCAGCGGCTAGATTTTGCGAAAATCGTAGACTGCTTTAATCGATACCTAGCCCGAGTTTACCGCGCTCGAGCGATTTGACGTAGTTCCCGCAGCAGCCCAGATCCTCTGCGCCGCATTTGGAGCGGTCCGCTGGCCCACCTCGCCTCAGTTCATATAGCAGAATTTGGTATGACCTAACTTTTGTAGATCCGATTCCTTGGCGGTAGATTCCTTTGTTGTGCAATTGTCCTGTTAATATAATCATTATGTTGGGTATTTTTGCTCTTGACATACTACCTGTAGGGTGTAGTATGACCTAACAATATGCCAAGCCTCACCAAAAAGGTCATTCGCGGCAAACCCTACTACTACTTGCGCGAATGCCAGCGCGTCAACGGCCACCCCAAGATTGTTTCGACCATCTACCTCGGCCCTCCGCAAAGTATCCTCGATCGCCTGTTGCGCCCCGAACCGCTCCGGGTCGCCATCCATGAATTCGGCGCCTCCGCAGCCGTGTGGGATATGGCTCAGGCCATCGATCTCCTCGCCACCATCGATCGGCACGTGTCCAAACGGGGTTCCCAGGGACCCTCCGTCGGTCACTACCTCCTGATCGCGGCCCTTAACCGCTGCATCGCCCCTTGTAGCAAAGCCCAGATCGCGGATTGGTACCAAAAGACCGCTCTGCACCGCCTCCTGCCCCTGTCTTCCGGACAACTCACCAGTCAGCGGTTTTGGGACAACATGGAACGCGTCGATGGAAAGCAAATCGCGGCCATCGAACGAGATCTTGCCGGCGCCGCGGTTTCGCGTTTCGGTCTGGATTTGCATTGCCTGCTCTTTGACGCCACCAACTTTTTCACCTTCTTGGACAGTTTCAATGCAGCTGCCAAGCTACCGCAGCGAGGTCACAGCAAAGAGGGACGAGATAACCTTCGGATTCTGGGCCTGGCCCTCCTGGTTACCTCCGATGGCGAGGTTCCCTTGTTTCATCACACCTATGCGGGGAATCAGCACGACTCCGTAACCTTCCACAGTGTCGCCGAGGAACTGTTCGAACGCTGCCGTTCTCTGACCCACGGGGCTTACGACATTACTTTGGTTTTCGACAAAGGCAACAACTCCAAGGAAAACCTGGAGCAGGTCGGGGACAGCCCCTTTCACTTCGTGGGCTCCTTAGTTCCCACCCAGCACAAGGATCTACTGAGCATCTCACGCAAAGTGATGCACAGACTCGAACCCACCCAACTCCCTGCCGTCTGGTCCTACCGGACCCGTAAAGTGGTCTTCGGAATCGAGCGCACCATCCTGTGCACCTTCAACCAAGAGCTCTTTGACTCCCAGACGCAAACCCTTTCGCGCGAGATCGCCAAGCGCAAGCGGGAATTGCAGAAACTCAGGGACCGGCTCGCAAATCGCCACAAAGGTTCCCGGGGGAAAGCGCCAACCGTCGATGGGGTGCAGAAGAAGGTGAAGGAGATTTTGCGAGGTCGCCACCTGGCGGATCTCTTTGCCGTTCAGGTGCGCAAGAAGCGCGCGGGCCTGCCGCGACTCTCCTGCCGCTTTCGAGATAAGGCTTATCAGCAGCTCCGCTCGACCCTGCTGGGCAAGACTTTGCTCTTCACCGACCGCACCGACTGGTCCGATGAGCAGATCGTTCTCGCCTACCGTGCCCAACACCACATCGAAGCCGACTTTCGACGTTTAAAGGATCCCCACTATCTAACCTTCCGACCCACCTTCCACTGGACGGACCAGAAGCTCAGGGTGCACGCCTTCTACTGCGTGCTCGCCCTGTTGCTGCTCAACCTGTTGCGGCGCAAGCTCGCCAAGGCCGGCATCCCCTTAAGCGTTGTGAAGATGATGGACACACTCACCGATATTCACGAGGTGACGCTCCTCTACCCCGCCGGATCCGGCTCCAAGAAGCCCTTCGTGCGAACCGTCCTCGCGGACATGGACCCGGTGCAGCGCAAAATCGTCGAGACCCTCGGCCTCGAGCGCTATCGCCGCGCGTAGGTCATACAACCCCCCATCAGGTTCGACCGCGCCAGTAGCGGCTTGGAGTCGTCTTCGCTCTCTGGGGGCGGTAAACTGAGGCTAGAACATGAAGGGTTGCGCGTATCTCGGGCGGAGTTTGAGGCAAACCTCGCTGAAAAGATGGAGGACCCCGAGTTCCACGGTGATATCGGGCCGTTGCTTGTCCCCGGCGCATTCCAAGGAGATGCTTTCAAAAGTGGAGCCTTTCAGACCACCACTCCATCATATGATCCGACAGCAGCGTATAGTCGCGTCCACAAAGCCATCATAGAGCGGTTGTCGGGTGATCCTTGGAAGGGTAGGAAGTGATAACTGCCGACCACGCCCCGCTTAGCCAGAGCCCTTACTCTGCCTTCGGCCAACGTGGGAACAACTTGGGAACAAACATTGCCGAATACCGTGTAAAACCGTGATGCATGACATAGGAAAATGCTAGACGAACCAACTACTTAGCGTTTCTGTACTTGCCTCCGGAGCAAGAGGTCGGGAGTTCGAATCTCCCTGGGCGCGCCACTTTTTACATTCAGACGCTTGTAGCGGCGGCCTTGCTCAGGCGAAGTCAGAAAGCCGCTGCTCGTACCGGATGCACCTGGCGCTCTATTTCCGAGACGTTGTCGGAGCCATGGAAATCTCTAGCCCATAATAGAAGTTCTGGAGATTAGGCCAGCATTATTGTCCTCACCAAATCGTCTGAACCGTCCTCGACCGACGGATCTCACGGTCGGCGGTAAGCAGAGATAGTCCCTCGACCAATGCAGTAGCCCCGATAATGCGATCTGCTGGATCTTTGGGATAACTCGCTGGAAATCCCATGGCCCGGGCGCACGCCCGGCCACTGATTGGCAGAATAACGAACCGAGACTCGACTTCCTGCAGGAAGGATTCGAGGCTGATGTCGAGGCGGATCCGGCCCTTACTCGCAAGTGTGGCCAACTCCAACAGGGTGATATCGGAAATCGCCAGCCCGTCCGCGTTCTTGCGCGCGTCGTCGATTGCGCTCCTCGCTTTCCTGGAGATCTGATCTTGGTCAAACGCCAACCAGACAACGACATGCGTATCGACGAGAATCATTTGAGTTCGCCCCACTCTTCAGGTGAAACCGCGGGGGAAACAACATCTCCTTCGACGGTGCCCTTGCCTGCGAGGAAATTGTAGATCTCGTCCGTATCGTTGTTTACTGGGACGAGCTTTGCCACCGGCTTGCCGTGCTTCGTGATTACGACAGTCTCGTGCTTGGCCTGAACCTCGTCCATGACCGCGAGACAATTTGTCTTGAAGGAACCTGCTGCCATTTTCTTCATGCCGAATCTCCAGTAGAACTATGGTCATTATACCATAGTCATATCTACCTTGGAGGCAAGAACTGCGACCCAGACAGGCTGTACGCGTGAACACAAGGTAGTGCGGCCTCGCATCCGATGCGCCGTAAAGCCTGGGCTTTCCGGGCGAAGATACAAGGAGGTCGGGGACGACTCACTGAGATGAGCTGATCAAGAATTCTTCAAGAAAAGTTCGGGAATCGTCCCCTTGGGCGCGCCACTTGAAATTGGTCATGAATGATTTAGCTGTTTTGCGCGGGCACATCTGAGAGCTCAAAAGGGCTTGGTGTGATAAAAACGTGATAGAAGTCTGCTGATTCGATAATCCCTGTAAACGAGACAAATCCCATCCTCGTGGTTTTAGTTCAAATATTGATTCGGATTGTTTGTAGACAAATTTTTTACTTCGCCCGGTGCCCCCGCCGGGATAAAATCGTCACCGCCTTGCCAGTCTGTTTGCCTCGGAGATTTCAATGAAACGTTTTCTAGCCGGTTCGTTGATTCTGAGCATGACCCCGCTCATCGCTTTTTCGCCTGCCCTATCTCAGCAAAAGGATGAACTTGCAAAGTCCAGCCTGAAAGTTGGAGATACCGCTCCAGACTTTGCCCTCCTCAGCGATCAGTGGAAAACCGTGAAGCTTAGTGATTATCGCGGCAAGAAAAATGTCCTTCTTGCGGTTTACGTCCTCGCCTTTACCGGTGGTTGAACCAAACAACTCCAGGCGGTCCAGTCTGGAATCACTTCTGGAAAAATTGATACCACGGACACGGAAGTTTTCGGCGTAAGTATCGATTCACCCGCTGCAAACGCCGCTTTTGCTAAACAGATTGGCGTCACATTTCCCCTATTAAGCGACATGAACAAGAAAATGTTGACAGCCTACGGCATTCTCAAAGGTTATGACCAGCAGAACCAGACCTATGAGTGGGCTCAACGCGCCAATATTGTGATCGATAAAAACGGGGTGATTCAGCATATTGAAGAAGGCGATAGCGCCGTCGACCCGAATAATGCGTTGACTATGTGCACTAAATTGCATAACAAACCAGAAACGAAGTAGCTTTACTTTCGTCAATTCGCTGACTGCCAAAATTGACGGTCCTCGTCATTCCCCGAGCAGATTCCGCACATTCTTGTTCGTTCAGCCGCGGGTCCCGTGAAGGCACATCCAATCCAACTGAGTGCGCCTCTCCCTTTCATCTTGCAGTAACATTCAAAGCTCAGGTCCCGAATGTCCTTGGGCTGACCGCGAACCTTGTCCTTCAAGCGCCGCGCGGTCGGTCACAGAAAGTGCCCAGCCCACGCCCATCATCGTCAGCCATTTCGTTTTGATCCTGCATTTTCGCCATAAGCAGAAAATGCAAACCACCGAACAATCTAGGAAACAAATCTCTTACAGCAAATTTACAACTCAATTGACCTTCCGCAAATAGTACGCCTGCAACTTAAGTAAACGTGTTCGCTGCGCGGAACCGTATGCCCTACCCTTTCGCGGGGGCCGCCGCAACAAATAGTGCGCTGCAATCTGTACAACAATCCCGGCGAGCCGTTCGATTTCCAATCGGCTGTTTTGAAACGCGGTCTCAAACATCAAAAAAGGAGAATCACGTGAAGCGAGTACTCTTCTCGGCAATCCTGGGCCTGATGTTCCTTCCAGGTTACGCAAGCGCTCAGTCCTCCATCAAGCAGCTGTTTGCCTTCAACTGTCAGCCTTATCCATCGGAGCTTTGTGCCGACGGCGCCCAGCCCCACAGCATTTTCCAATCTTCTGACGGGAACTTCTACGGCGTCACAAATACAAGCTACGCAGCGCATGGCACCACCGTGGTCGCCGCCGGCGGAACCATTTTCAAGATCACCGAATCCGGTCAAATCACCGTGCTGTACACCTTCAAGCGAAACACCGCCACGGGTTGGTACGATCAGGGCAGCAACCCGGCCGCCTTGGTTGAGGCCAGCGATGGTTTTCTCTATGGAGTCGCTAGCACCGGCGGACCAAACGGTGCTGCCGCCGGAAACGTCTTCAAGATCAGCAAGACCGGCACCGGTTTCCAGATTTTGCAGTCTTTTTGTACCACCTGCACCAACGGCGGTTTCCCGAATAGCCTGGTCGTCGGAACCGATGGCAACCTGTATGGCACCACCGGTTATGGCGGCACATTTCCTTCCTCCGGAATTTGCGGAAGCCTCGGCTGTGGCGCTGTCTTTCGCTTGACGCCTCCGGGTACTTACACCGTCCTTCACAGGCTGAATGGAACCACGGAAAGCTCGGTCCCGCTCGGCGTTACCCAGGCCTCCGATGGAAACCTCTACGGCACTACCGGGGAATTTTCTGTCGGAACCATCTTCCGGGTAATCCCCTCGAACTCACAATTCGCCACCTTATACACTTTCCCTAGCGGCACGTTTCCACTGAATAGCCTCATCCAGGCTTCCAACGGTTTGCTCTACGGAACCACTCGCCCCACCTATGCCACGAACAACAACTTCCCGGTCGGCATTTTCACTTCCACGCTCGAGGGGGCCGTAGAAACTCTTCAGCAGATTAATTTTCCGGCAACCAAGGGCTTTTCAGTAGGTCCATTTCTGCAAGCCTCCGACGGCAACCTGTGGACAACCTCCTCCTCCGGCGGGAGCACCAACTGGGGCACCGCGTTCTCCGTCACGCTTGCTGGCGGGCTGGTGGACACGCTGTCCTTTAGCACCGCCGTGGACGTGTTGCCAACCGGAGGCGTAATTCAATCCAAGGATGGAACGCTTCTGGGAACCACCACCAACGACGGTACCAACTCGCAAGGTGGTCCTGCTTTCGGCACCATCTACACAATCAGCGGACTCCCACCGAAAAAGTAATTTGGAGGTAGCTGCGATGCCGGGGCGCTTGTGTAGAACGGCGGCCCATTTTCTTTTCTTTCCGAAAGGAACGTCCGCCTTGATCAGGAGTTGGACGGGCTCGAACGCACGATATTATCCACATGCCGATGCTTCCAAAAGACCGCGCTGTGCACTGCTCGTCGGGCTCGCGACTATCCTGACGAGCCTGGAAACGATTCGAAATCGCTATGTGTTACTGTTGCTCGCTCTCGGCGATGCGGTCCGGCGTGTAGAGAACAAAGTTGTAAAGCTTTGTTGGCGAGACCGCGTAGAACACGATTTCATTTCCGCCCGGGACGGTGATCAGAATCTTCCCGGTTGTGGATGAAGTAACGCTATAAGAAGCAGTCCTAGCCTGGTCGCTATAGTTGCCGCTCGGCAAGCTGGCATCTTCCATGGATGTCCACGTGTCGCTCCCGTCAAAGTTCGCGACTCCAGAGGCATCGATGACTGACGGGGAAGCGCGATCGACTGTCCCCAGGAAGTAGTCGCCTGCAACGGAAGCGTTCGTGAAACCGCCGGCAAGTATTAATTGAGGCTCGAACGTCCCCGTCATGACGTTCGCGTCACTGGAAACAAGAAATGCCTGGTTGGGCGCGACCATGTAGAAGTAGTCGGTGCCCAAAGAGGAAACCAGACTTCCCCGTCCATTGGTCGCAATGGAGTAGCTTGCGGAAAAAGAACCTTGGGGAATGGTGGAGCCCGCATCATTGCCAGCGTATTCCGCCGCCAAAGTTCCGGTGCCGGAATTCGCCACCCACTGTCCGATCATGATGTTGTTCAGATTCATGGCTGGGTTCATGCCCGTCAAATGGAATACGCCGGGGCCGTTCAGCGAACTGACTGAAAACGGCGTCGACTGGGCAAGAATCGTGCCGGTAAGTAGCGAAGCAGTCGCGCTGATAGGGTCGGTCGAGATGTAGAAGAACTCCGTTGCGTTCACCACGTAAAAAGTGGCGTGAAAGGTTCCTACGCTGGGAATTGTTGTGGTCATAGTCCCGCGGCCGTAAGTGGGGCCACCCGTGGAAGCGTCGAAGACTATTGTGCCCGTGTAACTAGTGACTTGCGTGTGGCCGGTTACCGCTCCGACCGTGTCGGAGGCTCCTTGCGTCAGGATGCCCGCGCCATTCGAGGTGAACCGGCCAACAGACCCCTGGCGGTTACCGTTGTTATCACTTCCGCTGAAACCGAAGGCGTAGTCACCGGTAATCTTGCTGATCGAGAAATCCGTCGCGGTCTGCTTTTTGAACACGCCAGAGCCCCGAACGCCAGAGTTGTCCCACTCGATGAAATAGCCGCGATCGCCGTCATCGCTAATGGCAAATCGGTATGTGTCGCCGAGGGATCGGGCAAGAATGCCCCGATTGTCTCCACCGATGGTGTAGGTTCCTGCGCCCAGATAGTGGGCACCGCCAGTGACGGAGAGCCCGTTTCCTTCGTAGATTCCTCCGGTCAAGTTGCCATTTCCGTCGGCAATTATCGTGCCGACTGTCGCCAGCATTTTCCCCGTCGGGTCAAAGCCCTGGAAATACATGGCGTAGTTCCCGTTTAACTTGAAATTGCCGTTGGGCATGACCTGCACGTAGGCCGTGCCGTACTTTGTCGGGTCCGCCACAGAAGTGACCTTTACCGCCACTGTTGACGAAGGCACTGCTGCGGGCGCAACAAATCGCCCAGTGCTGCTTATCTTGCCGCAGTCGTCTCCCGAACACCCTGTACCAGACACGCTCCAGGTTACGGCCGTATTCGAGGTTGCTTGTACGTTTGCCGTGAACTGCTTCTTCCCGGTGATGGCCACCATGGCCGTCGCGGGAGAAACTGTGACGCTAATCGGAATCAATGTAACGGTCGCCGACGCCGACTTCGTGGGGTCCGCAACCGAGGTCGCCGTGATTGTCGCCGTAGTCTGGCTCGGCACCAGTGCGGGCGCTGAATACAATCCTTGGCTGCTTATCGTGCCCAGTCCTGTCACTTTCCAGGTCACCGCGTGGTTCATGGCATTGGTGACGGTCGCCGTGAACTGCTGGGTATCGCCACCATCCAGGCTCGCGGTTGTCGGGTCAATCGAAACTTCCACCGCCGGAATAGTGACTGTGTCCGTGTCTGACTTCGAGGGATCTGCTACTGAGGTCGCCGTGACCGTGGCCGTCGCGGGAGTCGTCAGTGTTGTCGGCGCAGAATACAGGCCGTACGAGTTTATTGAGCCCGGGCCAGTTACTGTCCACGTCACCAAGATGTTCATGGCATTCGTAACGGTGGCAGTGAACTGTTTTGTGTCGCCCAAAATTACGGTCGCTGTTTTTGGCAGAACAACAACGGTCACGGCCGGGATATTGAAGGTTATCGTCATGGACTTGGTAGGGTCTGCCAACGACGTAGCCTTGACCGAAGCCGTTGCCGGAGTGGCTAGCATGCCCGGCGCGGAGTAGAGGCCCGAACTGCTCAAAGTCCCAGGTCCCGACAAAGTCCACGTGACTCCAGTGTTGGCAGCGTTGCCGACTGCAGCGGCGAACTGTTGCGTTGCGCCAAGGATGACCGTCGAAACCTGGGGCGTAACATTGACGGTCACGGCAGGAATCGTGATCGTCGCAAAATCCGACTTGGTATTGTCCGCCTGAGACGTGGCTGTGACGGTGGCTGTGGCGGGCGTCGTAAGAGTCGCAGGCGCAGAGTACAGCCCGCTGCTGTTGACGGTGCCCGGTCCAGGCGTGCTCCAGGTTACGCTGGTATTGGTGCTGCCTCTCACCGTGGCCGTCAGCTGTTGCGTTGCGCCAAGTATGACTGTGGGCGTCTTCGGTGTTACAGCCACAGTAACTACTGGCGCGATGACGGTGATCGTGGCTATGTCGGACTTAGTATTATCGTCAAGCGAAGTCGCCGTGACGGCGACAGTCGCCGGATTTGGCACTGTAAGCGGCGCGGTGTAAGTGGCTGTCCAGCCCTGGTTGCTGTTGCCGCCATAGCTGCCGAGAGTCCCGCAAGCGGAACCAGTGCAGCCGGAACCGCTGAGGGTCCAGATGACACCCGTATTGTGGGGATTAAGGATTGTCGCGGTGATCAGTTGGGTGCCACCGCCAGCAACGCTGGCCGTCTTCGGCGAGAGTGTTACGGTGATGTCTTGCTGATTACCTCCACCGCCGCTTCCACCTGCAGCGCCACACCCAGCGATTGAAATGGCGGCTATTGCGAACAAAGCTAGAGTCAAAATAGACTTGCGCATAAACTTTCTCCTTGTTGCGTAATCTTTTTTCTGTGTGGAAGATCTCTCAAAAACTGCAAGTAAGGTGTCGAAACTCCTGCGAGAATACTGGCGGAAAGAAACAAACGAGCTTCTACCGCTGCGAGCGGCTCGCGTTCCTCATTTTCTGGCGGGGAATGGGTGGACGCGGGCTCGACGATGATGGCGGGCACGATCACCACCACCGTTGCGTCGTATTTTCCCTGGTCCTCAACAGAGGTCGCTTTGATCGTGACCGCTGCTGGAGAGGGCAATGTGCGCGGCGCAGTGTACAGTCCGGTGCCACTCACTGTGCCGCACGCCGAACCTTTGCAGCCTGTCCCTGTGACGCTCCAAGTCACCGCTGTGTTGGTGGCGTTCTGAACCGTCGCTGAGAATTGCTGCGTTTTGCCAATGTACACGTTCGGTGAGAGCGGGCTCACAGTGACCGCAATCGCCGGCAGAATCGTCACCAAGGCCGTGCCGGATTTTGATCGATCCGCCGCTGCCGTGGCCGTGATCCAAACGTTGGCGGTGTTCGGAATCTCCGCTGGCGCCACGTACAGTCCGGTTGTGCTGATGTTGCCGCAGGCGATGGACTTGCAGCCCGCTCCGGTCACCGTCCAGATCACCCTCTGACGCTTGCTCTGGCTTACGGTGGCAGTGAATTGCTGACTGCTGGTTACGCGGATCCTGGCTTTTGGCGGAGCAACGGTGACACCGACTCCTTCACCTGACCTGTCCGCGCTGATTGCCCCGCAGCCCACGGTCGGCAAAAGAACTATGAGAACCAGGACCGAAAGATTGCCCATCGCGACCTCTTGGCGAGCCCGCCCGCTGGACAGAACCAGTGCTAGTCAAGTGCCTGGAACGTGGAGCCAGGTGGATCCGTGCCGACTATGGTTCGGCCGCTGAGCACACTCAAGTTAAATGGGGTTACAAAAAGGAGCGGCTCTTACGAGCGTGGTTTCAATCAGATACTGCGGTGTTTCTATAGAGATTTAACAGTTAATTGCACTGCGACCCGCGGGTCTCTTTGCACAGATGGGAAAAATTAGTCGGTCAATAGGTCTACTTTGCCAGCCCCATCGCCCTCAGAATCGCCACAAATCGCGGATCCTCCCGTACCGGGTCGAACACCGGATCCGCATTGATGTACGGCAAGTCCGGATCGCGCTCTTCATAATCGCGCTCCAGGTGACGAAAGACATTCTCGCGATCGCCAAGTCCCATATAGATGAAGGCGATTCTCACGTCAGAGAGGCCGCCCTGCTCAAAGCTCACGTTCGCGTTTTTCAGGATGAGCCGCGCCTCTTCAGCATTTCCTGACATGGCATAGGCGTGTCCTAGCATCGCCTTGATGTAGGCGTGGTTTGGAACCAGGCGCAGCGCTGCTTCATATTGGGCGATTGCGTCCGGGTAGTCTCGATTGACCTCATAAGCCATTCCCAATATTCCGTGGGCCGGGGCTGTATCTGCCACAGCCAGCGTCTCGCGGGCCAGCCGCATGGTCTCCTCATTGCGGCGCGCCATGTAAGTCACCACTGCTAGATGTGTCGTCGCCATATAGGAGAGAGGATCAAGTTCCCGCGCTCGTCTGCCCTGCGTGAGCGCTTCATCCCAGCGACGCTGCACCGCCAACATCTGGGCATACCACATTCGCGCCATTCCATTGCTGGGTTCCATCTGCAGCGCAAGCTGAAACTCCTTCTCCGCTGATGCTGGGTCATAGTCGTAGAAGAATTGGATCATTCCTAGAACCGCGTGCGCTTCCGCCAGACTTCCGTCGAGTTGCAATGCCCGCTGCGAGGCCCGGCGAGCCTCCGTCATGCGCTCGCGCGTGACCTGGCCTCCTCCGCGCTCCCATCCCAGACTAATGTACACATCGGAAAGTGCTGAGTATGCGCTGGCGAATTGCTGATCTCTGTGGACCGCTTGCTCCAGATAGTCGGTGCTTTTCTTCAGATCTGTTCTCCATCCGGTCTTACCCATTGGCGAACGGAGATACATACCCATCCAGAACAAGCGGTTTGCTTCAGCGTCTGCACTATATTGAATCCTGTGCGAAGCCATGCCCGTCTTGCCGGTCAAATGCAAGTCCGCCGCTCGCGCCACGGCGTGGGCGATCTCGTCCTGGACGCCGAAGAGATCACTGCTCGGGCGGTCATAGGTTTCTGACCAGAGGTGCAGGCTGTCTGCCGTCTTGACGAGTTGTGCAGTCACGCGCACGCGATTCGCCGAGCGCTGCACGCTGCCCTCTAGTACCGCGTCCGCCTTCAGTTGCCGGCCAATCGTGGCGATATCGTCTCCCCGTTTGAACAGTGCGGCGGAGGTTCGCGCCACGACTCGCAATTGTCCCGTTTTTGCCAGGTCTGTCGTAATTTCGTCCATCAGCCCGAAGCAGAAGTATTCGTTACCGGAGATTTCCGAAAGATTGTCGAACGGGAGTACTGCAATTGTAGGAGTCACTCCGGGCGGTAAGGGCCCTTGCCGCTCGTGGCGATACAGCCAAACGCCCGCAGAAACCAGAATCAACGTTATTGCCATGGCCGCCGGAACCCGTCTCCATAGTGGTCTATTGTGGGGAGGATCGGCGCTTGACGCGGTCGGTTCCGCTGGAACGCGCCGCTGAAACATTGGAGCGTACGACCCCTTGTTCAACTCCACAACAATTGAGTCACCGGCGCCTTCGCTCTGGTAGTACTCGCGAACGAGAGACCTTAGCCGGAACGCTTCCACGCGCACCAGTGAATCGAGCTGCGGCTCGTAATCCGCGGGGCGTCCGAAGACTTCCGTCCCGATTACATATTCCTTTAACCGATCGCCCCGGCCAGTCAATGATTCTTCTACAACAAACGAGAGGAAGCGCTGCATTTGAGGGGATCGCTGAAAACTCGGAGAAGAGACTACTTTTTCAAGCGCCGCACGCACCTCAGCTTCGGAGATGGCATTCCTCTTTGCGATTCCGGACCGCTGGGTCTTGCCCGGTGCCATTCTGGCTCCTGCTGGCGGCCGCAGTCCAAGCGGAAAGTGCAACAAATCACGCGACTTCAAGACGGGTCGTTGACAAGCAACTGGCTGTCTTCTCTCGCGGGGGTGGGAGCGCATCCCCACGGGCACATAAGACCCGGCCACGTGAGACCGCGGTTGTGGGACTCTTCCTAATTCGGCATTCTATCTCGAACCTCACGGGGTCGCACAAAATTCCTACATCACAATCGCCGTCCGCGGATTGCACCGCGCCCGGAGAGCTTCGCGAACGCTCCGGAAACCGGCATGCCGTGCTGACCAAACGACAGCCGCTCGATCTTGGAATCACCAAGCCGCTGCCATACTAAGCAGCGTCGCCGGGAAGATAAACCTCCCCGGCGTATAGCACGGTGAATACGCCTTAACCGTGTTCGGGAAAAATGCGGGACGTCGGAGAGAAGTGTTCGATGGCAGCCTGGGTCACGAAGTTTATTGCGAAACCAATACCGAACTCGATCAGAACTCGCCAACTGGTGCGGATGCCGTTCGGCCCCAAGAATATTTTCCGCAATGCGGGAGAGAATCTCTCCTTCGACACAGGCGCGCCTTTTCCACCCCGAGCGGCCACTCAATGATCGGAATTCAATCGGAGAGCTTCAATTCGCCAGCTATCTCGAAGTGCGCCTGTGTCCCGTTCGTTGCCGGCCGTCCGTATTCGAGGAACGGCTGGCCGCCGCCTACCCACAGGTTTATTGCACCTTTTGGAATCCACCGCGTTCCATCCTCATTTACGACGCTAAGTTCGCGGTCCTGGAGAGTGAAGCGGAGTGACCGTTTTTCTCCCGGCTCGAGGTGAATTCGCTGAAAAGCAGCAAGAGAACGTATCGGCGCTGACTCAATATCAGGATGGGAGACATAAACTTGCGCCACTTCATCTCCAGCCAGGCGGCCAGTGTTTGTCACATCCACGTAAAGAGTCACCGCATCGCGTGGTTGAACTTGGCGGTGGTCAACGTGGGCATTCGCATAGGAAAACGTCGAATAGCTCAATCCGTATCCGAACGGATATAACGGAGCTTCAGTGAAATAGCGGTACGTCCTTCCTCTCATCGAATAGTTTCCGAACGGTGGAAGCTGCGCCACCGATTGATAAAACGTCACAGGCAAGCGGCCTGCGGGATTATAGTCGCCCGCAAGCACGTCAGCGACTGCCGTGCCTCCTTCCTCGCCTGGATACCAGGCTTCCAGGATTGCTGCCGCGTGATTCTGCGCCCAATTTACCGCCAGCGCGCTTCCGTTAGTAAGAACGACGACAAGAGGTTTGCCGGTGGCGGCCACAGCTTCCAACATTTCCTGCTGCGGGCGCGGCAGGTCCAAGTCCACACGGTCGCCGCCAAAGAACCCTGGATTGCTTGCGTCACTTTCCTCACCCTCCAGTTGAGGCGTAATTCCGACAACGGCAATCACGGCATCCGCCTTCCTGGCGGCGGTTTGTGCTTCGCTCACGAGATTCGGTGGCACCCAGAGTAGATGCGCAGCGGATTCCCTAGCACTCTGAAAATATTCCATGCGCAGCGGATAGGCGTGTCCTGCCTGAAGATGAACCTGTGTGGTCATGGTGCGTTCGTTGTGACTGGACCAATCGTCGACGAGAAGTTTCCCGTCAAGATACAGCCGAAATCCGTCGTCCGCGCTGCCTCCCAAACGATAGTCGCCATCCACGGGCGGAATTAATTGTCCCGTCCACCGCGCTGAGAAGTTCTGGCCCGAAACCCCCGCTGCCGGGGAGACTCTGGTCCAGTTGAAGTCCACGGCAGCGTCGACGCTCACGAGAGCGGGAGAGCCTTCCAAATTTCTGTTATTGAAAAACTCCGCCTTCAGTCCGTGAGCCGACTCCGCTCCATCCACGCGCAAGTTTTCAGATGGGATCGGAAGGGCCTCCGTTTCCGTTACCGGAGCTCCGGGTGCATAGAAAATTTGGGTAGTGCTGAATTTCTTCCGGATTCCGGCGAGGATAGTCACGGAGTGCGACGGCGTGCCATTGTAATTACCCAAAAGGACGCCCGGCGAATCCGCTAACGGTCCAACCACGGCGATGCTCTTTATGCTCCGCTTCAGAGGCAGAATATTATTCCGGTTCTTCAGCAGAACCATGGATTCGCGCGCCGCCAGCAGAGCGGCTTCACGGTGCTCGGAAGTGTCGTTGTCCGCCAAATTTAGTTTCGACCAGGGAACACCCTCTGGCGGATCAAACATTCCCAAACGAAATCTGGCGGTTAGCAATCGCTTCACGGCCAGATTCACGTCTTCAATGGACAGCAAGCGATCCCCAACCGCGAAGGGGAGAACCTCATACTCGGTGCCACAAGTGAGGTCCGTTCCCGCCTTCACGGCAACAGCCGCGGCTTGCTGACGGCTCATTACGTAATCGTGGCCCTGGTAGATGTCACTGATTGCCCCGCAGTCCGATACCACATAGCCGTCAAAACCCCAGCGGTTGCGTAACATCGCAAATAACGTGGAATTCGCGCAAGCAGGTTCACCATGAATCGAGTTATAGGCGCACATCACAGATCCAGCGTGACCCTCGACAACGGCAGCGCGAAATGCCGGGGTATAGGTATCCGCAAAATCATGCGCAGAAACCGGAACATTAAAACGGTGGCGCAAAACTTCCGGGCCGCTGTGCACGGCGAAGTGTTTGGGCGTCGCGATCGTTTTCAGATACTTGGGATCATCGCCCTGCAATCCCGTGACGAAAGCTACTGCCAGCCGGCTTGTGAGGTAAGGATCCTCCCCATAAGTCTCTTGTCCACGGCCCCAGCGAGAGTCGCGGAAAATATTTATATTCGGCGACCAGAACGTGAGCCCGTAGTACCGGGCGAAACGGTCGTGTTGCACCGCATCGTTATATTTGGCCCGTGCTTCCGTGGAAATGATGTCGGCCACGTGGTGCACAAGATTGGTGTCCCAGGTTGCTGCAAGCCCGATGGCTTGCGGAAATACGGTGGCCTGACCAGCGCGCGCCACACCATGCAAGCCCTCATTCCACCAGTTGTAGGCGGGAATCCCCAGACGCGGAATCGCGGGAGCAACGTCCTGCATCTGCGAGGCTTTTTCCTCTAATGTCATCCGGGAGACAAGATCGTTGACGCGTAGCTCAACCGACAAATTCGGATCCAGATAAGCCGGCGCCTGAGCAGGCGAATCATTCTGTTGGGCAAGGCTGCTTTTCGCAATCGCGAAAAAACAGATTGCGATGGTCAAAAGGCAAACTCGCATCGAGGGTCTCCTCGCTCGAAATACTACACTTCTCGCTGCGACTTTGGGTATTCACTCGAATCAGGGGTATGTCGCTCTTTAAACTCTGAATCAAATCCAGCCGGCGAAAAACTGATAGGGAACGGCGAAAGTGGAAGGGGAAGAATTCAGAGCAAAGACCGTAGTGCCTCCGTAGTCAGCGCCGGTGTACCTCATCGATTACCCAGTTAATGATGGAGTCGCTGCTTCCTGCCGAGATGCGCACCGCTGGTGATGGTGGTCACAGGGGAAACAAATAAATTGGATATAATCAGTGATGTTTCCCTCGCTCCTTCACGTGTTCTTGTTCAGAGTGTCCCCGGAAGGATGTGCGCCATGACAAAACATTCCGAGTGTTCACGGAGGTCGTTTCTTCGGCTGGGTCTGGGTGTCGCCGCGGGCACTCCAATTCTTCTTTCCGAAGGTTGCGGGAGTTCAACCAGCAACATAACGGGCCCCCCGCCGCCCCCTGCGTCTGCCAAGGTCGCGATTGTGGCCAGCAAGGATTACGGAACGGGCCTGCAGCCTGCGATGGCGCAAGCATTTAGCCTGCTTGGCGGGATTGGGTCACTGGTCAACGGGAAGACCGTGACGGTGAAAATCAACCTGACGAATGATGGACAGTTTGAGAATCAGTTTGGCCTGCCGCCAGGCGAGTCGTTCATCACGCATGGCGCAACGGCGATCGCGCTTGCTAACTTGCTTTATCAGAGTGGCGCCAAGATGGTTCGATTCGTAGATTCGGTTGGCTTTCTGACCCCTTTAAGTGACATCCTCACGGCAGCGCAGTGGGACGTGCCCACGTTGATGGCAGTTGGTCCGGCTGGTTTTATCGTACTTGAGAACACACGCAATCTGGGAACCGGCGAATCGTACGCTCAACTAACTGTTCCGGGTGGCGGCTACCTGTTCAGCTATTTTCTGCTGAATCACTGTTACAAGGATACGGATGTGTTCATCTCGCTCGCCAAAATGAAGCAGCATCTCACGGCGGGCGTGACGCTTTCCTCGAAGTGCCTCTTCGGCTCGACGCCCAATGCGCTGTATGGTACCGACGGCAGCGACTCGGGAAACGAAAACGCAACTGGTTATCGCGGTCGAATCCACGGCGATGGCACCGCGGGGTGGGTCTTCAGTGCCGATCCGAGTTGGACATCGGGTCCGCCACCGGGAGCGCGCACAGACGTCACTCCGACTTCGGACGCAGGCTGGCGCGTTCCGCGCGTCGTCGCCGATCTCAACGGAGCACGGCCCGTGCACATCGCCATCATCGACGGGATCATGTCCATGAGCGGCGGCGAAGGACCTTGGGCGCAGACTCCGGCGCCTGTGTCACCCGGAGTGATGATTGTCGGGCTGAATTCCATCTCAACCGATGCGGTGGCCGTGGCCGTGATGGGCTATTCTAATCCGCAAGCTACTCGCGGTACGGCACCATTCCAAACTTGCGACAATCATCTGCTGTTGGCTGAGCAAGCGGGTGTGGGCACAGCGGATCTCTCGAAGATAGAAGTGCTGGGAATGACTATCGCCCAGGCAATGTATCCTTATCCGGCTTAGCCGCTAAGGCCCTTAAGTTAGCCGTATCCGCGCGCAGAGAGTGGACCTCTGCCGCCATCTTCGTGCAGCTGTGGGCTAATATCAAAAACTCAGTCGGCGTGAATGGCTTTCGGAGCGCGCAGCCTGCCAGTCTTGACAAGCTCGTTTTCAATCCACGGATAGGTGATGGCCAGTCCTTTTTCGAGGGGGAAGGAAGGTTCCCAGCCGAGCACCCGCCGCGCAAGGCTGTTGTCGCTGTTGCGCCCGCGCACGCCCTGTGGTTTCGAGAGGTCGTGCGTCTTCTTCAGCGTCTTACCGGCAATGCGGCAGGTCAGGTCCACCAGTTCGTTGATGGTTACCAGGTGGTCGTTGCCGAGATTCAGCGGCTGAAGAAAATCGGAGGCCATGATGCGCAGCAACCCTTCCAGGCAATCATCAATATACATAAACGTGCGCGTTTGCTTGCCGTCGCCCCAGATATCAATGGTGCCGCCGTTTTCAGCCAGCGCCACCTTACGGGAAATCGCCGCGGGAGCCTTTTCCCGCCCGCCGTCGTAAGTGCCCAGCGGCCCGTAGACGTTGTGAAAGCGCACCAAGCGCGTGTCCAGCTTGTAATCCTCGCGGTAATACTTGCAAAGCTCTTCGGTGTACAGCTTTTCCCATCCGTAGCCTGCTTCAGGATCCGCGGGATAAGCATCTTCCTCGCGCAAAGGTGTCACATCTGCGTCAGTCTGCTTCGACTGCGCATAAACGCACGCCGAAGACGAGAACAGGAAACGGGATACGCGAGCCTGCCGCGCTGCTTCCAGCATATGCACATTGATGAGTGTGTTGTTGTGCGCCACATCGGCGTGGTACGCGGTGATGAAGCCAATGCCGCCCATATCCGCCGCCAGGTTGTAAACCTGGTCGATTCCGCTGCCCACAGCCGCGGCGCAGTTCTCGTATTCGCGCAGATCGCGGAGCAGAAACTCGTTGGCGTCGCTGGCCTCGTATTCTGGAGCCTTTATGTCCACTCCGCGGACCCAGTGGCCGTCCGCCCGCAACCGCTTCACCAGATGATGCCCGATGAATCCTCCGGCACCCGTCACCAAGATTCGTTTTGTCGCACTCATGGAAATGACCTCTTCTTTGTCCAATGGGCGAAGTTGGACACCGCGTTCCGTTCAAATCCGGCAGGGAATCAGCTTCTGTCCATGCCCCCGCAGCCGGTGGACCCACTGGGCGTACCCCTAGTCTACCGCCCTCCACGCAAAATTGCAGGCTACACAGGGTGAGGTTGCGGGCGTGCCAATAGAGCGGGTTCCAGGTCAAGTCCCCTGTCGTTCGCAGGCAGAAGTGGCGGATCTTCATGCAATCACAAGGAACGGTGACTGCGGTCACTGCACGGGAGAGGGCGAATAAGAGAGAGTGCTTCGTTTACGCGATGAAGTGGGCCTATTTAGTCTGCCGACTGCCCGCTGCTGAGCACTCTCGTCAATGTTTCTGTGGCGTCTCCTTCGAGTGGCGCCGCCGGTAACAGATGGGCGGAGCGAGAGTGCTCTTCAGTCGGCAGTAGTGTTTTTCGCGATATTTCCAATTGATCGGTGGACAAAAATGAAAAGAGGGGCCTGAATGACCCCTCTTCGTTATTTAAGTTGTACATAGGGTTGCGTTGTTTCCCGGCTAGGAACAGGGCGCCAGTTCACCGTCGTGTGCGTGCGCGTCTGCTGGGTGCGCGAGTTGTTTGCGAAGGCAGACCATTCCCGCGTCGATGGCGAGCCCGTCCACTTCCAGAAGCTTCGAGTTGCGCACCTTGGCTTTTAGAACGGCAGCAGCCGTTTCGCGAGGCAGCGCGTGAGTCAATTCCATAAGCGCTCCGAGCATCACCATGTTGGTGGCCTTGGTTGTTCCGAGCCCGTCAGCCATTTCAGCAGCAGGCACGCAATAAATCTTCGCCTCGCCAGCCGCGAAACCAGCAGGCAGCTTGTCGCTGTTGTAAAGGATGGCGCCATGTGGTCCCACCATCTTCGTGAATTTGTGTAAAGAGAGCTCGTTCATCGCGATGAGCACATCGGGATGCTCGATCACAGGCGAGCCAACGCGTTCATGGGAGAGGCATACATGGCAGTGCGCGCTTCCGCTGCGCATCTCCGGTCCATAGGACGGAAGCCAGCTCACTTCACGGCCTTCACGCATGCCCATTTCTGCCAGGATTTGCCCCAGGAGGAGCACGCCTTGTCCGCCGAACCCGGCGATCTTTACTCTCAGATCCGGGTGCGTCTCCTTTGCGCCCATGGGGCCGGGCACTTCTTCCTGCGGCCGGTCCAGGCCGAGAAGCTTCGTGACCGTTGTCTGAGCCACGGCGTCCGCCACTGGCGCAGGCTTGCGATCGCGGTAAACACCCAGCGGGAAGACCGCCAGCATCTTTTCCTCGATCCACTTGCGCGATTCCTGGGGCGTCATTTTCCAGATCGTTGGGCAGGGTGAAAGTAGCTCAATGAAAGTGAAGCCTGCGCCATCACCCTGCAACTCCAGAGCTTTGCGCACAGCCTTTCGCGCCTTCATGATGTTCTTGTTATCGCAAAGCGCTACTCGTTCGATGTAGGCGGGTGCTTCCAGCGTGGCCAGCAATTCGGACATGTGCAGGGGATAGCCCTCGTTGGACGGGCGGCGTCCCCACGGAGACGTGGTGCTGGTCTGGCCTACAAGAGTGGTAGGAGCCATCTGCCCGCCAGTCATTCCGTAGATGGCGTTGTTCACAAAAAAGATGGTGACCTTTTCGCCGCGATTGGCTGCGTGAACGATTTCCGCCGTGCCGATTGCTGCCAGATCGCCGTCGCCCTGATACCCGATTACGATGCTCTCCGGGTTCGAGCGCTTTACCCCCGTGGCCACGGCAGGCGTGCGCCCGTGAGCAGCCTGCACATTTCCCATATCAAAGTAGTAGTAAGCGAAAACGGAGCAGCCAACGGGGCTGACAAAGATGGCTCGGTCCTGAACGCCCATATCCGCGATGGCTTCCGCGATTAACTTGTGCACCACCCCATGCCCGCATCCGGGACAATAGTGCGTCTGGTG
Organism: Candidatus Acidiferrales bacterium; assembly: GCA_963780315.1. GTDB lineage: Bacteria > Acidobacteriota > Terriglobia > Acidiferrales > UBA7541 > Acidiferrum. Next base: position 70,720 of record CAWABP010000014.1, read on the forward strand.
CTGCAACTCCGATTTGCGCTCGTACTTGTCATAGAATACTGGTGACTTCGACTCGATTACCTGGTATTCATCCACAGCGTCACCTCGTCAGATTCAGAAAACTCAAACGCCCCAGTCCGCGGTCATGCCCATGCGTTCCAGCAATGCTTTGCACACTTCATCGGCCATTGGAACATTGCCGCCGGTCCGGCCGTAGAATTCGACGTCCACTCGGCCATCCAGCGTCAGGCGCACATCTTCAACCATCTGGCCGGTGCTCATTTCCACGACAAGCACCATCTGGGCGCGGCGCGCTGCGTGGCGCAAAGCTTCCGCGGGGAAGGGCCACACGGTAATCGGGCGGAACAGCCCCGCGCGGATTCCTTCCTTACGCAGCATGTCCACCACTGACCGCAACACCCGCGAAGTGATGCCGTAGCCCACCAGCAGGACTTCGGGATCTTCCGCGCGATACAACTCGTGCCGCGCCTCCCGTTCCGCGGCTTTTTTGTATTTTGCTTCCAGTTTGCGAACGTGCGCTTCCAGTTCGTCGGGCTCGAGATAGATGGAAGAGATGAGGTTCTTGCGGGTCTCGCGTGTGCCTTTCACGGCCCAGGATTTTTCGGGAGGTGAGAGTTCGTCGTCTAAAAGTTCCAGCGGTTCCATCATCTGGCCAATGAAGCCATCCGTGAGCACCACGGCTGGATTGCGGTAGCGGTCCGCCAGATCAAAAGCAAGCCTCGTAAGATCCGCCATCTCCTGAACGGAAGCAGGCGCCACGACGATATTCTTGTAGTTGCCGTGCCCACCCCCCTTCACCACCGCGAAATAGTCGCTTTGTTCCGGCGCGATGTTGCCCAGCCCCGGCCCGCCACGGACAACATCCACAATCACGCACGGGAGTTCCGAGCCTGCCAGGTAGGAAATGCCCTCTTGCATCAAGCTCAGGCCAGGTCCGGAAGATGCGGTCATCACGCGCTTTCCCGCTGAAGCTGCGCCATAGACCATATTGATGGCTGCAACTTCGCTTTCCGCCTGCAGAAACGTGCCGCCGACTTGCGGCATGTACTCCGCAGCCGCTTCAGCAATTTCGCTCGCCGGCGTTATGGGGTACCCGTAATACGAGCGGCAGCCCGCCAACAGAGCGCCTTTCACTATCGCAACATTGCCCTTACAAAGTTGCCGCATGGGTTCCCTCCATCGACGGTTGCGCCACTTTGGGCACGATCAGCCGGTACACCGTAATCGCTCCAGGCTCCGGGCAAACATAGAAGCAGATGCCGCAACCCGAACATTTTTCCCCCGTGTAGCGCGCCGGATGCACGCCATAGGCGTTCAATCCTGGCAGCAGTTCCAGGCATTTGGGTGGGCAAGCGTCCACACAAACGCCACAACCTTTGCACTCTTCCGTGTCAATGGTGACTTTGCCGCGTGGCTGAGCCATGGATCAGTTCTCCTGAAGAGCGGGGCGTTGCAGCCACCGCGTCTTCTCGCAATACGCGTACAGCTCTTCCTGGAATTTCGGATGGGCAATTTCGATGAGTGCTTCGGCGCGCTGGCGGATGGTTCGCCCGTGTAAATAAGCCACGCCGAATTCAGTGACAACGTAATGCACGGAGCCGCGAGAGGTGACCACACCGGCGCCGGGATCCAGCATGGGCACGATTCGTGAGATGGTGTCATCCTTCGCCGTGGCAGGCAGGGCAATAATCGGCTTGCCGCCTTTGCAGTGCGACGCCCCGCGAATGAAATCCACCTGTCCGCCAATGCCGCTGTAGAAATAGGTCCCAATGGAATCCGCGCAAACCTGGCCCGTGATGTCCACCTGCACCCCGGAGTTCACCGCGGCCATTTTGTAATTCTGTGAAATGACATAGGGATCGTTGGTGTATTTGCTCGGATGAAATTCAAACTGGGGATTATTGTCCACGTAATCAAAGAGTTTTTTCGAGCCCAGCACAAATCCCAATATGATTTTGCGCGGGTGAATCGTTTTGCGGCTTCCATTAATCACGCCCGACTCGATCAGCGGAATGGCCAGGTCGCTCAACATCTCCGTATGTACGCCGAGATCGCGATGATCTTTTAGTTCGAGCAGAACTGCATTTGGAATGGAGCCGATGCCAAGTTGCAAAGTGGCGCCATCTTCTATTAAACCGGCGACGTTTTTCCCGATTTCACGATGGACCTGGGTGACTTCAATCTTCCTCAATTCGCACAGTGGCCGCGAGACTTCCACCACCGAATCAATCTCGTTCACATGGATAAAGCAATCGCCAAATGTGCGCGGCATCTGGTCATTAACCTGGGCGACGACGATCTTGGCGTTTCGCGCGGCACTCAGCGTAGCCTCCACGCCCACACCGAAACAGCAGAAGCCATGAGCGTCCGGCGGGGTAACCTGAATCAACGCCACGTCAATAGACATCTGCCCGTTCTCAAACATTTCCTCGACCTGGCTTAGGAACACCGGAGTGTAATCCGCGCGTCCCTCATTCACAGCCTGACGGACGTTGCCGCCGATGAACATGGCGTTGTGCCGAAAATGACCTTCCATCTGGGGAGCGATGTAATCGGCTCGCCCCGTGGTCAACAGGTGCACGATCTCAACGTTTTTGACGAACGGTCCGCGAGCCATCAGAGCTTCCACGAGCGTTTCGGGTTCGGCGCATCCGGGATGAATGTAGACGCGCATGTTGGACTGAATGCACTGGACCGCTTCCTTTGGCTGCATCACCTTGCGGCGATAATCCTCTTGCCAGGTCATAGCGCCTCCCCGCAGCATGCTCGAAATTGCTGCGGATCGCAGAGTTCAGTGGCTGAAAACGGGGAACTTCCTGAAGGGGAGAAGGGGGATGCAATACACCTATGTATCCGCACAGTGCACAAGGGGTTAGGGGATAACCTGGGGTTGTGGATTGTCATGTGGATCAGGAGAGCAGGGACAAACTGGTGCGCTAGCGACTCCACGAAGGTCGCCTCCACAGTCAGGGATGCAAGGAGCGTACCAGAACGGAGGTTGAGGCGGATTTCCAGGCTCTTCTAAAGAAAGAACTTATGACCAGCCTTAGTTTTGCTTATGGACCGAATTGTGCCATTTGCCCCACTCCCTGCCCGATTTTGGGTTCTTTTGCTCAGACGGCCCTGGCAAGCCAATTCCCGGCTTTCGGGGAATCTTGGCTGAATTTTCCACTTATTTTCCACAGCAACTGGACGGTATGCTAGTTTCCTGTCGTGAAACACTTGCTCCTTATTTCGCTGCCACTTTCTATTTGCGGGGGTATCCTGAATTACGGCCGACCCAGGGACAACTTATGACTACTCTCCGAATCCTGGTTGCGTTGATGACCAACGACAACGACTACCAGATCGAACAAGCCAATGCCGCCACGCAAGCCGCCGGCAAACTTGGTGTGGAAGCAAAGATTGTTTATGCGGACAACGACGCCGTTAACCAAAGCACGCAAATCCTGAAAGCAATTCAAGCAGTTCCCGAGGAGCGTCCCGACGCCGTCGTCTTTGAACCTGCCGGCGGCACCGCATTACCGCAAGTCGCGCGTGCCGCTGCGATGGCCGGTGTGGGCTGGGTAGTAATGAATCGCGAGGCTAGTTACATTACGGAACTTCGCCAAAGCTGCAAAGCTCCTATCTTCACGCTGAGTTCGGACCATCTGGAAACGGGTCGCATTCAGGGACGACAATTTGCCGCGCTGCTCCCCGGCGGCGGTTCGGTACTTTACATTCAGGGACCCTCGGAAAGCTCCGTAGCCAAAGAACGAATGTTGGGGATGATGGAAGTGAAACCGTCCAACATTCATCTGACTACTTTGAAAGGGCAATGGACCGAAGAAAGCGCCCAGCGCGCCGTCCGTTCGTGGCTGAAGCTTTCCACTTCACAGAAGGCCCACGTGGATCTGGTCGGTTCCCAAAATGACGCCATGGCCATCGGAGTTCGCAAAGTTTTCCAGGAAATTCCCAATGAAGCCGAGCGTGACCGCTGGCTGACTCTTCCCTTCACAGGGTGCGATGGACTTCCGAAGACCGGACAGTCCTGGGTGCGCAGCGGCATAATGGCCGCAACGATCTACCTGCCCCCCTTGGCAGGCCAGGCAATCGAACTGCTTCGCGACGCGTACCAGCGCGGCAAGATTCCCCCGGAGCGTGTGTGGGTGGCTCCCACTTCGATTCCGGCGCTGGAAGCTCTGCGCGCTCCGCGTCCCTGATTGATCCGAAACTTACAGCTTGCGGGTTTGCACGCAGCAACGCCGCGCATAAACCGCCGGTTTCTTGTCATGTCACAACTCCAAAGGTTCCCGCGCATAGTCTTTGCTCCGGGTGTATCGTAGGAAGGAAGTTTCATTCCGGGTGGCACGATGCCCAAGCTAAAATTCCTTGTCTCACTGACAACCGGCGAAAACGACTATCAGATTGAACAAGCGCAATCCGCGGAGCAAGCCGCGCGAAAGTTTGGCGTGGACGTGCAGATTGTCTACGCGGACAACGATGCCGTTAACCAAAGCTCGCAAATTCTAAATGCGATTCAGGCCGATCCCGAAGATCGCCCGGATGCCATCGTGTTCGAACCGGTTGGAGGCACAGCACTTCCGCAGGTAGCTCGTGCCGCGGTGGGTTCCGGCATCGGCTGGGCGGTGCTCAACCGCGACGCTACTTACATTTCAGAGTTGCGCGCGACCAATAAAGCACCGGTTTTCTGCCTAACATCGGACCATGTTGAAATTGGGCGCATCCAAGGGCGCCAGTGTGCCGCGCTTCTCCACAGGGGCGGTTCCGTGCTGTACATTCAGGGGCCCTCCGAAAACTCGGCGGCAAAAGAACGCACACAAGGCATGCAAGAGGCCAAGCCCGCCAACATTCACTTGATTATGTTGAAGGGGCAGTGGACGGAAGAGAGTTCGCAGCGCGCCGTTCGTTCCTGGCTGAAACTCTCCACTTCGCAGAAAACCAACATTGATCTCGTTGCCGCCCAGGATGATTCCATGGCGATGGGCGCTCGAAAAGCATTTGAGGAACTGCCCACGGAACTCGACAGAGATCGCTGGCTGGCCATTCCCTACATCGGCTGCGACGGCCTGCCGAAAACCGGACAAGCCTGGGTGCGCAGCGGGAAACTGACTGCCACCATTTATATTCCGCCCAACACAGGCCAGGCCATCGAGATGCTCGTTGATGCGCTGCAAAAATCCAAGATGCCAGCGGAACGCGCCATTACCGTAGCGGTCTCCGTGCCGCCGCTTGAGTCTCTTCGTCCGCAGAAGTAATTCCGCCCCACTTTTGTGTCTCTTCGTCGTTTCCCCCGGCGTATAATGCGGCTGGAATTCTCTTTACCCATCTTTCTTGTCCTGCCGGAGGTCTTCCAATGTCAGAGAACCACTCTGTTCCCCTCAATCCAGAATTCACCCTGGATCGTAGAAAGTTTCTTGCCACCAGTGGTACCGGCCTGCTCGCTGCTGCTCTGCCCCTCACGACTCCTATGGCGGACGCTGCCGCTCCCGTCTCCTCGGAATCGTCGCGCGTTCCGCAAGCTGGTGGAACAAATAAGCGCAAAATCCCCATCGGCGTTTTTAATGCGGACGTCTACAAAACACTTTCCATCGATGCCATGCTCGACAAAGTCAGTGCCTTGGGCCTTGAGGCCATGGAAATCGGCACCGGTGGGTATCCAAATTCCTGGCAATGCCCGCTAGATGATCTGCTCGCTGATCCCGCAAAGGCCAAAGCGTGGGCCAAGAAATTTGAGGATCATAAACTGCCCGTCGTTACATTGAGCTGCCACGGAAATCCTATCCATCCGGATGCCAAGCACGCCGCAACGGACAGAGAAATATTCAAAAAGACCGTGCTGCTCGCCGAACGCATTGGCGTGAAAGTAATCGTTGGATTCTCAGGCTGTCCCGGTGGCTCGCCCACCGACACGCAGCCGAACTGGATCACTTACCGCTGGCCACCGGAATACGATGAAATGTTGAACTGGCAATGGAAAGAAAAGGTTATTCCCTACTGGAAGGAAGCAGCCAAGTTCGCGCGCGAACACGGGATTCATCGCCTGGCCTTCGAGATGCATCCCAACTTCGTCGTTTACAATCCGCGCACATTATTGCGGCTCCGCGAAGCAGTCGGGGAAGAGATTGGCGCCAACTGCGACTTAAGCCATCTTTTCTGGCAGGGTTGCGATCCAGTCGAAGTGATTCATTTCCTAGGCAAGCAGGGCATCATTTATCATGCGCACATGAAGGACACCGTTCTTTACCCGGACAACCTCGCGAAATACGGCATCCTCAACTTCGTTTTTCAATCCAGCGATCTGCCCATGGCTTCCGACGCATTCCGCGCCGTCGGTTATGGCCACAGCGCGTCGCTCTGGAAGTCTGTCGTGCAAGCTTACATGGACGTCGGCTACGACGGCATTCTAAGCATCGAAAACGAAGATCCCATCCTGAGTGGCGAAGTAGGCGTTGAACGCGCGGTCTACGTTTTGAAGAATGTTCGCGACGAGTTGCTCAATGCCTGAGATGAATCGCCGGCAATTCGTGAACTCTTGCACTGTTGCGGGATTGAGCGCTGCGGTTTCGCGACCTTCCGCTCTTTCAGGCGCAGAGAAACTCTTCGATTCACCGTCTCCCGCCGCGCCATTTTCCCTTTCAGTGATGCTCTGGACTGTGCAGCCAAAACTTCCCTTCGAGCAGCGCATTGCGAAGGTCGCGGAAGCGGGGTACCACGCCGTCGAACTCGTTGGCGAGTGGCAAGGCTGGTCGAAGGACGAGTTCCTTGCCGCGCGGCAGCAGCTACATCAGCTCGGAATGGCGGTGGATGCGTGCAGCGGCGTTCACGCCAGCCTCTGCGATTCCGGCCAGCGCGACAAATTGCTTGCGGAAATTCGGGCAATTCTTCCTGCGCTTGGAGAATTTGAATCGAGCCGCCTCATCTTGCTTACAGGCAACCGCGTTCCGGGTCTATCCAACGAGCAGATGCACGCCAATTGCGTGGAAAGCCTGAAACGCGCCGCTGACCTTACCGCTCCGCGAGATATCGAGATTTTTCTGGAGACCATCGATCCCGAGGAAAACCCGAAATACTTTCTTACTTCCGTTGCCGAAGGCTTCCAGGTGGTGCGGGAAGCAGGCCATCCGCGTATCAAGCTGCTCTATGATTTTTTCCACGAGCAGATTGCCGAGGGCAACCTCATCTCCAAATTGGAAAAGAACATCGATCTGCTTGGCCTCGTCCATATCGCGGATGTTCCCGGACGCCACGAGCCCGGCACAGGCGAGATCAATTATTCGAATATTTTCCGGAAGCTGGGTCAGCTCGGCTATTCACGTTATGTCGCAATGGAATTTATTGCCACTGGAGATGTAGTTGCTTCACTACGCGCAGCCCGTGAACTTGCTAACAAATGCGGCGCGGAAGGCCACGCTCAGAAAACCTAAGTCACTCGTTCGCCCTGGTCTTCTTCACTTCGCGGCTGATTCGCTTTAGGCTATGCTGTTTAACGCTTTTCCCGGTTCAAGTTAATCCGCATTGACGAGGATCGTTGATGCCCCAGGTGATGCGCTCTCCCAAAACCTACGACGTCTGCATCATCGGCTCCGGCGCAGGCGGCGGAGTGGCCGCAAAAATCCTGACGGAAGGTGGCCTGAACGTTGTCTTGCTGGAAGCTGGGCCACCGCTGAATCCAGAAAAAGACTACAAAATGTTTGTGTGGCCTTATGAATTGCCACACCGCGGCGTCGGTGTGGGCGGCAAAGCCGCGGAGAATTTCGGCGAGTTTCTTGCGCCCAACGGCGCCTGGAAAATCGAAGGCGAACCATACACCTCCGCGCCCGGCTCAAATTTTCAGTGGTTTCGTTCGCGCATCGTTGGAGGCAGGACGAACCATTGGGGGCGCATCGCGCTGCGTTTTGCCCCTGTCGATTTCAAGTCCAAGACGCGCGACGGCCTCGGCGAGGATTGGCCCATCTCCTACGAAGACCTATCGCCTTATTACGACAAAGTTGAATCGCACATCGGTGTCTTTGGCACCAAGGAAGATATCTCGAATGCGCCGGATGGGATTTTTCTACCGCCGCCAAAGCCGCGCTGCAACGAATTGCTGATCAAGAAGGCCTGCGACAAGCTCGACATCACTTGTATCCCGTCGCGGCTGGCCATTCTTACGAAACCGCTCAACGGGCGTCCCTCGTGTCATTACTGCGGCCAGTGCGGACGCGGGTGCACCACCGCCTCGAACTTCAGCTCGAGCCAGGTGATGATTCCGCCGGCGCTGAAAACTGGCCGGCTCACGATGCTCACGGGTGCGATGGCGCGGGAGATTCTTGTGGGCCCGGATGGCAAAGCCACCGGCGTCTCCTACATTGATAAGAGCACGGGCACCGAAAGGCGCGTGATGGCGCACGCCGTCGTTGTCGCGGCCAGCGCCTGCGAATCGGCTCGTCTCCTTCTGAACTCGCGGTCGAAGATTTTTCCCGATGGGCTGGCCAATTCTTCCGGGCAAGTGGGACGCAACCTGACCGATTCCGTCGGCAGCGGCGGCTGGGGCTACGTGCCGCAAATGGAAAAAATTCCGCCGCACAATCACGATGGCACCGGCGGGATGCATATGTACATTCCCTGGTGGAAGTTCGATCGCAAAAATGATTTTCCCCGCGGCTACCACATCGAAATCGGCGGAGGCAGGGAAATGCCCGGCGCGGGAATGTTTGACGATGTCTGCGAGGAATTCGAAGGCTACGGCGCGGAACTGAAACGCACGTGCCGCAAGGAATATGGAACCGGCGTGGGTTTCGCTGGACGCGGTGAAATGGTTGCGAACCCGGACACCTATTGCGAAATCGATCCCGAAGTTGTCGACCAGTTTGGCATTCCGGTGCTGCGCTTCCACTTCAAGTGGAGCGAGTACGAAATTCGCCAGGCCAGGGACATGCAAGATACCTTCAAATCGATTGTCGAAGCTGTGGGCGGCGAGTACAAAACAAAGACCGACTCGAGCGGACAGAATCCTTTCGGCATCGAAGACGGCGGAAAAATCATCCACGAAGTCGGCACCGCGCGCATGGGCTCGAATCCCAATACTTCCGTGCTGAATAGCAATTGCCAGGCGCACGACGTGAAAAATCTCTTCGTTGCCGATGGCGCGCCGCTGGTGACCAATCCGGACAAAAACCCCACGCTGACGATCATGGCGCTCTCCTGGCGCGCTTCGGAATATCTTCTGAACGAGGCGAAGAAGGGAAGTCTCTGATGCCGAAATTACAATTCGGCCCGGCTAATAAAATCAGCCCGTCATTCCGAGCGAAGCGAGGAATCTCTCTCGGGTGGGAACCGAAGAACAGAGGGATTCCTCACTCCGCAGACTCCGTTCGGAATGACGTGATGCGTTTTCTTGGGAAGCATGTCTTGAAGTGAAAGCGCGATGGGCGTGAAGTTCAGAAAGGAAACGATGATTGGGATTTCACGGCGCGATGTGTTGAAGAACCTTGCAATGGGCGCGGCGGGGGGTTCCGTGCTTCAGATGATTCCCGCCGAAGCCGCGGCATTGGCCCACCAGATGGTGCATCAGGCGAAAGCCATGTCGGCGGCAGGGAAGTACACGCCGAAATTCTTTTCCGCCCACGCATACGCAACCCTGACAACTCTCTGCGATATGATCATTCCCAAAGACGAAAATTCAGGCGGCGCAGTCGAAGCGGGCGCGCCGGAATTCATTGATCTTCTCTGCAGCGAAAACGAGGAGTTCCAACTGCAAATCGGCGGTGGCCTGAATTGGCTGGATAATGCCTGCCGCGACCGCTGCGAGCACACTTTCCTCGATTCCATCCCTTCGCAGAAGAAAGAAATCCTGGATCTGATCGCCTACCGGAAGAATGCCAAGAGCGATCCGTCTCTCAGCCCGGGAATTGCATTCTTCTCCCGCCTTCGCCAGATGACCTGCGACGCCTTCTACACCAGCAAAATCGGCATTGCCGACCTGCAATACATCGGAAACACCGCGCTAGCCGAATTTCCCGGCTGCCCGCCACCCCCCGATGAGTGAGCATTGAACTAACCGAATGAGGAACATCTTCGTCAATTAAAGCGTATTCCAATTAGTGAGCTTGCCCCCACGCCATCCGGCCGAAAGGATTCTCCTTCGATGCGTTTCGCAAAATGGACTACCCCACTGCTCCTCGTTTCTGCTTTAGCTTCATTTATGGCACCCGAGGCCAGCGCGCAATCTGCCGCCGCCCCTGACAAGCCCGTGTACACCACGGTCAATACCGAGCGTGTCCGGCGAATCGAGGAAAACCTTGCCGTTATTGCCGTTAGCGGGAAAAAGCCGCCGATTCAGCTTTCTCTGCAGCAGGTGATGGATGCCTACAAAATTCCCGGAGTCAGTATTGCGATCATCGACAATTTCCAGGTCGTCTTTGCAAAAGGTTATGGCTTCATTGCCGCGGGTTCCAACACTCCTGTCACCACCAAGACGCTTTTCCAGGCGGGTTCAATCAGCAAGCCGGTAGCGGCCACTGCCGCGCTTTCCCTTGTGGAGCAGGGCAAGCTCGCTTTGGACGAAAACGTCAACGTGAAACTGAAGACCTGGAAGGTCCCGGACAATGAGTTCACACAAACGGAAAAGGTGACGCTGCGGCGTTTGATGTCGCACACCGCGGGCCTCACCGTCCACGGCTTCCCCGGTTACGACGTTGACGCTCCGCTGCCAACGCTCGTTCAGGTGCTCGATGGAGAGAAGCCGGCCAATACGCCTCCCATACGCGTGGATATTGTTCCCGGCACAAAGGTCCGCTACTCCGGCGGCGGCGTCACCATCGAGCAATTGCTGATGTCGGATGTAAGCGGCAAAACGTTTCCCGTGCTCCTTCGCGAAACGGTGCTGGATAAAATCGGCATGGTCGACAGCAGCTACGAACAACCGTTGCCTGCAACCCGCGCCGCCGCAACCGCGTGCGGGACTCGGGGAGATGGCAAGCCTATCCACGGCAAGTGGCACATTTACCCTGAAATGGCCGCCGCGGGACTTTGGACCACGCCGACCGATCTTGCCCACTTCGCCATCGAGATCGCGCTCTCCAAAAACGGCAAGTCGAATCGCATCTTGTCCCAGAAAATGACCAACGAAATGCTCACCCCTGTTTTGGAGGACGCAGGGCTCGGCTTCTTCCTGGATAAGGTGAATCCCGGCCAGTTTGGCCACAATGGCGCCGACGAAGGCTTTCAGGCGCTGCTCACGATGAACGCCGACACCGGCAAGGGCCTCGTCATCATGGGGAATTCAGACAACTTCCTCAGCATGGGCGACGATCTTCTGAGCGCGGTGGCCAGAGAATTTGGCTGGAATTTCAAGAGTTCACCTAACGTGTTTGGCACCTTGCTGCTGATTGCCAAAACGCAAGGGGCGACGGCAGCACTGCAGCGCTACGACGAAATCAGGAAAGCCAATTCGCCATCGGAGAAAGTGGACGAGGGCTTGCTGAATGGCCTCGGTTACCGGCTCTTGTATTCTGGCCAGGAACAAGATGCCATCTTAGTCTTTCGCCGCAACGTCGAGCTTTATCCGCAATCCTCCAACGTCTATGACAGTCTCGGTGAGGCGTACGCGGAGACCGGTCAAAAGGACCTGGCCATTCAAAATTACGAGAAGTCGCTACAACTCAATTCCAAAAACCAGAATGCCGTCGAGCGGCTCAAGAAACTCAAAGAGATGAAATAACCCAGCAGATTGGCCTCGAACTATCGGTGCTTCAACCGTGTAAGCGGTGGCCATGCCTCAGGTTGACCGCTTGACACAAAATTCCTGGTTCGCCAGCACTACTCACTCGGATTTACAGACATTGCCGTAGACCAGCGGTGCCCCGTGTTCCCACGGCTTATAACTGTTGGCGAATTCGATCCGCACGCGAATCGAGGGATGTGTCGCCTGAAAGATTTGAAAGAAGGTACCCCAATCGGGTGCCAGATCGGTTTGTGCATCTCTGACGAATATCAGCGCCGCCGCTCGATTCTGGTGCGTCAATTCAAGGCCGAAGCGATCAGCTTCAAGCTCGATATGCCGGGCGAACATATTGAAAAACGGCAGAGTAGCAAGCCACAGGAAGGTCAGAATGAACACAATCAGCGGAAGTGAGGCCGGGTCCGAAAGTTCGCTGAACCCCCAGCGCAAGAAGAACCGTCGTACGGCAGCCCGGCCCAGGCGGTCGGTGAGCCAAAATCCGATTAGCAGGAAGGCCGCGATGATCGCCAGCGCTTTCCAATTGTCGCCCATAACGTAATGCTTCAGTTCGTGCCCGATGGTGAATTCAATTTGGTCAGGTGACTCGACCGACGCGAGGTTGCTCTGCAAAATGACCCGATTGGTCGGACCCAGACCGTCCACCTCCGTGCTGTTGCCGCCCACGAAAACGGGGATATTTACCACGCCGCAACGGGAGGCCAAGGTTTTGATTCGCGCATCAAGTGCACGATCGGCAAGAGGCTTATAGCTCGTCGTCAGTGGCTTGATCCAAACCGGCAGAGCGACAAGCGCCAGGAAAGCGAATGGTATCAGCGCGAGGGCGCAATAGAGCCACCAGCGCCGCGGGCTTCTGACCATCAACCGATAAGGAATCCAGATTAACAGCGACGCGACCACCAATCTGACGACGACTGACACGCCTTCACCCTTGAACCAATTCGCCAGAGTCTGGCTCGACCTTCCAGCGACGTGCGCCTCGATATAGCCGGCATAAAAATCGAACGGCAGCGCGATCAGCGCCGCCAGAACCAGATAAACGCAAGCGAAGAGGGTCAACGTCCAGAACCAACGATGGCCGGAAAGAGACTCACACATCCGTCGCAGGCGCGCTCCGAGGCCAGTGAACAGAATGAGTAGAGGGATTGCAAGATCAAGAAGCCGGAAGGCTGCCCAATGAATATTCGCGCTCCGTATCCGCGCTAGCGCGGTTGCCGTTGTTTCGGGCACCGCCACCGGCAACTCGACGCAAGCCACGGTGCACCCTAGGAAGAAGCCCGCCAGACAGGCGACTAACAACCCCCAAGAAACAGTCCGCAGCCAAGCTTGCGAATTCCTTTCAAATCGGAGGCCTGTCATCGTCTCAGCTTCCGCTTGGATGTCTCGATGAATCGTCGACAATTATTCAGTAATGCGATCTTGCAAAGCATTCCAAATGCCCCTGAACGCAACAATTTCAACCTTCCTCCGAGCGTTAACCTCTGTCTGTACAGAATGGAACATCACGACCGGCAAATCCCAAAAGGGAATTGAACGCTGGCTGTGGCAGCTTGCCTGCGAATTCGCAAGATTGGGATCTGACCTACTGCCGGGGCTTAGATCGCCTCCAACTTTTGCGGAGCGGATGTATCCATCTCGCCCTCCCATCGTGCAATCACCGCGCTGGCCAGGCAATTGCCGATGACGTTGACGGCGGTGCGCCCCATGTCAATCAGCGCATCCACGCCAAGGATGATAAAGATTGGCTCGGTGGGCAGATGGAACGTCGCGGAAGTCGCCAACAGCACAACCAGAGTGGCGCGCGGCACGCCCGCCACGCCTTTGCTGGTGAGCATCAGCGCAAACACCATGAAGAGCTGCTGCGTCCAGGTCATGGGCATGCCAGCGGCCTGGGCCACAAAAATCGAAGCCATGGCCAGATAGAGCGCCGACCCGCAAAGATTGAAGCTGTAACCCGCGGGAATAACGAACGCGACGATTTCCCGGGGCACGCCAAACTCTTCCATGGATTCCATCGCGCGGGGCAGCGCCGCTTCCGATGAACTTGTAGCAAATGCGATCGTTGCCGGTTCCGCCACCGCTTTCAGAAAACGGGCCAAAGGCAATCGCGCCAGAAACAGAATCGGCAGAAAGACGAGCAAGAGGTAGACGATCATCGTGCCCCACGCGGTGAATAGCAGTTTGGCCAGCGGCAGCAGCACGCTCATTCCCATGTGCCCGACCGTATAAGCCACCGCGGCGCCAACACCAATAGGCGCGTAGTACATCACAATGTTTGTGAAGCGGAACATCGTCTGCGTCAGGGATTCCGCGAGGCTCAGCATAGGCTGCCGGTATTTCTCCGGCACACGAGTGAGCGCAATGCCAAATAGAATCGCAAACACGGCGACCTGAAGAATCAGGTTGTCGCCAATCGCTCTGACGATATTTTCGGGAAAAATGTGCAGGATAAACTCATCCCACTTCATTGGCGCAGCCGCCAGTTGTGATTGCTCCGTAGCTCCAGCGGGCATGACAAGCCCTTGGCCTGCGCGCGTGAGGTTGATCGCCGCAACTCCCAGGAACAAAGCAATCGTCGTCACCACTTCGAAATAGATCAGACTTTTCAGGCCGATGCGCCCGACCTTTTTCAAATCGCCATGGCCAGCGATTCCGGTAACAAGTGTTCCCAAGATCAGCGGCGCCACGATTACCTTGATCAAGCGCAGAAAAATGTCGCTGAGAATTCGCAAGTGCGCCGCGAATTGCGGGCGGTCGATCCCGATCTCAAGCCCTGCGAGCATGGCAAAGAAGATCCAGAAAGTAAGGGAGCGCTTCCGAATCCCCGCGATCGCCAGGCAAAGTAATCCAGCCCAGCGCACCGCGATGAGCGCGGAATGCGTCGGCAAAACCAGAAGCAGCAGGGAACCTGCCGCGAACAGCAACAAGCCTGCCGGCAAAAACAGGGAATACTTTGTGGATTGCGCGCTCGCCAAGGCACGACCTCGGTCTGGATTCTGTAAGGAGCGAGTGGCGCCATCATAGCTCGAGGCGCGCGACCGAGAACAGAAAATATTTGCCGCGGCAAATGGCGGCTTGCCGTGCAAACTGAGCCGCTGCTATCGTAACGACATGCCAAAGTTCAGCCATCTGGAATGTTCGCGCTGCCACGAAACACTTTTCGCGGGAAAACCGCAAACGGTTTGCCCAAAATGCGCCGGCGCGCTGTACGTGCGCTACAACCTTGCCCCACTGAAAGGGATTGCCAATCGCGAGCAAATCGCCAAGGCCGCATCTCCCACCGGATGGACCGGCATGTGGCGATACCGCTGCGTCCTGCCCGATGTCGAGCCCGTCACTTTGGGCGAAGGCTGGACGCCAATGCTGCGCAGCCGCCGCTATCCGAACGTTTTCATAAAGGAAGAAGGCGCGAATCCCACGGGAAGTTTCAAGGCCAGAGGTCTTGCGCTCGGCGTCACCATGGCGCGTCATTACGGATTGAAGAAACTCGCGGTGCCCTCTGCAGGAAACGCCGCTGGTGCGCTAGCCGCGTATGCCGCCGCAGCGGGAATCGAAGCTCATATCTTCATGCCCAAAGATGTGCCATTTGCGAATTACGTTGAAGCAGTTCTCTACGGCGCGAAAATCACCCTGGTGGATGGCCTGATTTCCGATTGCGGCCGCATGGTTGCCGAGCGCAAAGAAAAGGAAGGTTGGTTCGACATTTCCACTCTGAAAGAGCCCTTCCGCGTCGAAGGGAAGAAGACCATGGGGTACGAACTGGTCGAACAACTTGGCTGGGAATACCCCGCCGCGGTTTTTTATCCCACGGGAGGCGGAGTGGGTTTGATCGGCATGTGGAAGGCGTTTATTGAAATGGAGGAACTCGGCTGGGTGCGCCCCGGTAAGCGTCCGCGCATGGTTGCCGTGCAGTCCGCGGGATGCGCGCCGGTTGCGCGTGCCTTTGAACAAGGCGAAAAGACCAGTCAGATGTGGCAAAACGCTGCGACATTTGCTTCCGGCTTGCGCGTTCCGAAACCTTACGGCGACTACATCATGCTCGACATTCTCCGCGAATCAGGCGGCGTCGGCGTATCCTTTCCCGATGAACAGATTCTCGCTTCACTGAAAGACTGGGCTAAAAACGAGGGCATCTTCCTCTCGCCCGAGGGAGCCACGGCCACCGTGGCGTACGACCACCTGTTGAGCACAGGCTATCTGAAACCCGAAGACCGCGTCGTGCTCTTCAACACGGGCGCGGGGCTGAAGTACACAGACGTAACCGCGGAAGCCGCAGGGCTGCAACGCCCCCGTTAAACGTCAAAAACAGCGCGCTGCTGCCACTTCACATGAAGAAATTCTAATCAGCCAGCGGTCTTTTTGGCGCTCCGTGTGCACTCTAATGTTCGGCAATTCTCGACTTGCCGCAAGCCGCTGACAGAGAATAGGTGGAGACACACCCCATGGCAAAAACTGAAATTCAGGAATCCGTTGAAAAACTCTACGCCCGAGGGCGGCTATCAGAGGCGATGCAGCTTTTGTCGGAAGCTATCGCGAAACAGGAAAACAGCAGCCTTTGGAACGACTGGGGGTGTCGTGCAGATTGCGCTTGCCGAACGCGCCTTTCGCCGCGCCCTGGAGCTTGAGCCCGCAAACGACGGAACCGCGGCGGACCTTGCGGTGCTGCTCTACAGCGAGGGCCGTTCCGCCGAAGCCGTTCCCCTGCTTCAGCAAGTACTTGCTTACGCCGAAGGAGTTCCGCGTCTCCACATTGCCGCACTGCTCGAACAGTGCGAATCGGCGCTCAAGCACGCAAGCGTCCCAACCGCTGCGAACGGGTAATCGCGCAGGGAATTAGTTCTTCCGTATTTCGGCTAACCTGTTTTTGCCGCGTTTAGAATCGCAACTTGGAAAGATAGTTGTAGCTATTGGCGATGCTGGCAAAAGCATCCTTCGGCGAATCATGTTCCACGAAATAATGTTGAATGCCCGCCTTGTCCGCGCTTGCGAAAATCCGCTTCCAGTCGATCACACCAGAGCCCACATCGGCGATTTCGCTATCTTGATGCGGCAGTTTTGAAAGATCGGTGTCTGCCGAAATCTTCGGAAGCTTCTTCATGTCCTTTACGTGTACCAGGGGAAAGCGGCCCGGGTAACGATCGAACCAGGAAACGGGATCCTGGCCGGTGACGGAGAGCCAGCCAATATCCATTTCAATGTTGCAGAATTTCGGGTCCGTTGAATCGAGCAAAAACTCATAAGGGCGCTTGCCGCCGAGCAGCGGGTCAGGCAGAAGCTCCCAGGTGTGATTGTGGTAGGCGAGTTTTAAGCCGGCCTTGTCCGCGGTTTCGCCCGCCTTATTGAAAAGTTCCGCAATGCGCTTGTAGCCATCTGGCTGTTTGCGCACTTGGTCTGGGATCCCTGGACAAACGATGTAGGACTGCCCGACAATCTTTGCGCCATCAATGGTTTCGGGCCATTGCTTTTCCACAACATCGTAGCCGACGTGGGAAGAGGGCGCCGTCAGCCCATTCTTGTCCAGGATCGCGCGGGTATCCTTGGGCGAATGGTCGAACAGGCCCGCGAACTCGACTTCTTTGTAGCCGACGGCAGCGACTTTGGCGATAGTGCCCTCGAAGTCGTTCTTCATGGCGTCGCGCACGGTGTAGAGTTGCAGGCCGACTTTGGCAATTTGGTGAGTGGCAGCGAAGGTTTTGCTGGGAAAAGTTGTCATTAAGGCAGTTGCAATGGATGATTCCAAAAATGTTCGACGGTTCATAGAGTGCATTTTACTCTTTTCTCGACGACGATGATTGGGAATTCAAACAAAAAAGGGCGGCGATTTCAGTCGCCGCCCTCAGTTCGATTCAATTTCTAGAACTCAAACTTCAAAGCAAATTGCATGATGCGGGGAAGATGAGCCGATGAGGCCGTCAGGAAGATGCTGGAGCCATACCCAGAATTCACGCCGGAGAACTGCGTGTGATTGAAGGTGTTGAATGTTTCCCAGCGGAATTCAAGGGCTTTCTGTTCGTGGATAACGAAACGCTTGAAGAGCCCCATATCGAACTGCGTGCGGTGAGGCAAGTTAAGGTAGTTCCTGCCGACATCTCCAAATGTCAACCCCTGGGGTGCGGCAAAGGCGCATGGATTGAAGAGATAAGGCCCCGGAGCCGTAGACGTTTGGCAAGAGGCAGCATGGGCATTGCCAACGAGGTCGGGACGCGAACCGGTGCCGACACCGTTCCCGACGCCAGCATTATCGCCGTAAACCGTATTGTTGACGTTGATGGGGATTCCGCTTTGGGAAGTGACGATCCCCGACCACTGCCACCCGCCTAGCAGAGCGCCCTCCACACCCGTGGCCTTTCTGAAGAATGGTAGGTCGTAGACGTAGCTGATGTTCACGATGTTCCGCTGGTCATAGTTTGAGCTGCCCCTATTTGCGGCCAGATTGTAGGAGTCGACGAAGGTGGAATCGCCACGATCGGAAGAGTCATCAATGGAATGGCTGTAGGTATACGCCACATTCAATGTGAGTGACCCCGCGGTGTGGCGCAGGCTGGTTTGCAGAGCGTTATAAGTGGAATTGGCTGCGGTTTCGAGCAATTCGAGCGACCCGAAACCCAGGAACGGCCGATATGGATCGGGGTCATTACCGCAAGCCACATTCAAATTGTTGGCGGCCTGGCCGGTAATGGAAACACCGCTAGGAGTCGTGAAGGTGTTGCAGTCGTTCGCGCCGATGGCCTCACCCGCCTTATAGGGATTGTTGGCAAGCGGCAAGCTGTGAATCTGGTTAAGGTCACGCGCGTCCGTCAGATGCGTACCCTTGCTGCCCACATAGGAGATGGTGGCAACCCACTTGGAGATGGGCTCAATCTGGTAATCCAGATGCCATTGCTGGGCATACGGCCAGGTTGCCTTGGTAGTGATATTCGCGGGCGGGAAGTTATCAACAGCCAGAGGGAGAAATACGCCTCCGCTGCCACCGATGCACGTGTACCCTGAGCTGACCGTGCACGTGGTGCCGTTGGGTGCGATGTTAGGCTGGCTCGCGGTGAGAACCCTGGGCGGCGTGCCCTCCAGGGATTCGGCGTTGGCTTCGTTCCCGTTGCCGTACTCGAAGAATATCCCATACCCTCCGCGAATAGCCATCTTGCCGTTGCCGAAGGGATCATAAGCAAATCCGAGTCGGGGACCCGGGTTGAAGAGATGCCCCTTGATGCAACCCGGAAGAGAAGTGCCTGCCGTCGTTGCAGCCGGGAAAGAAGCCAGGAGTGCGCTGGGCACTTGGGACGTGCCCCCTGAACCGCCGCATTGCACAATGCCGTCAAACGGATTCGCAGTGGCACTGGGGATGAGAGCGCCGGGAACGCCGGTAATGCTGCCATCCAAGTCGATGGATGGTGCCGTCGTTGCCGAGTATGCGGCAGGCTCAAAGTTAAAAGAAGTTCTGGTGCGATCTCGATTCGTTTGGAACAAGCTGACGCGCAGCCCAAGGTTCAGCGTCAAGCGCTTATTCACGTGCCAGTCGTCCTGGAAATAAGGCTCGAAGATTTTGTAGCGGTAGTAATACTTCACAATCGCGCTGGTTTGCCCATAAGAAGCGATGTTTCCCGTAAGGAAATCGGCAAACGAATTCCCGGTCGAGACCGGCGAGGTTTCGTCAAAAGTCAGGGTGCCACCGAGCCCCGGCGATGGGGCGTTCGGTTCGTTCTTTTGAATGGCAATGAACTCGCCGCCAAACTGAAGATTGTGAGCGCCGACGATTTTTGTCACGGTGTCGCGGTAACCGTAAGTCGGGTTGGAATTGATCCAGGGCATGAACCCAGGATTCATGCTAAAGCCACCACCGTAGGCCGCGCCGTTGGCAAGAGTGATGCCCGGTAATTGCCCGCCGAAACTGTTATTGAAAATGCTCCCCATGGTGAAGCCCGATGGAACCTGATAATTGCCCGTGTTGACGAGAATGAGGTGGTCGTCAGAATAACTGGCAATGAATTCATTGAGGAGCGTGGGTGAGATCGTGGCGGTGAAGTGGGCCACAAAACTGGTACCGGGAGTGCCGATTTTAGTCTGCACGGTCGGAAAGGGATTGCCCACAAAGCTGACCGTGGGATCGGTGTTCGCGTAGGAATCGTGGATGTATCTCCCCATCAGGTGCAGCTTCGAGGAAAAATTGTGGTCAATCTTAATGAGTTCCTGTCGCCAGGTCAGCGGCTCGACAGTTGACCCGACAAAGAAAGAATTCGCGCCGCTGTCAATCGTGGGAGCCGGTATCAGCGCGGTAAGGATGGCTTTGGCATTGGGGTCAATGGGGACGACGTTTCCGGGGTAGTTCATTCCGCCACTGCCTGGAATGGTCGGGCATTCGGATCCCGGACATACGTCGCTGAAATTGCCATTGCGCTCGGCGCTGGAGGGAACCTGCTGATTGAAGGTAAAGGGGTTGCGCTCACGACGCCATTCCTGCGACCAGAAGAAAAAGGTCTTCTCCTTGCCCGAGTTGTAGTGATGGGGAATGTAAACCGGCCCTCCAATGGTGTAGCCGAAGTCATGCTTTTTGTAGGCGGGTTTGGCGTTTCCCGCGGCGTTATCGAAGAAATCGTTGGCGTTGAACATGTCATTGCGCAGGTACTCAAAAACGTCTCCGTGAAAGTCCCTGGTACCGGACTTGGTGATGACTTCGATGTTGCCGGAGGCATTTCGACCGTAAAGGGCGCTGTAGTCTGAAGTCAAAACACGGAACTCTGCAATGGTGTCCAGGCCTGGAAACACGTCCATCGTGTCATTGGAGCCGGTATCCATGTTATTGGCGCCATCAATCTGCCAATTGTTGTACTCGACCCGACCGCCGTTAATGCTGAAGGAAATGTTTCCATTCAGGCCGACCTGGCTTTCATCCTGTCCCGTCTGATTGCTGACACCGGGGACCAGCGTGACGAGCTGCGTGAAGTTGCGGCCGTTCAATTCGAGTTGGTTGATCTCCTTTCCGGTAACGACACCGGAGAGATCGGACGACTGCGTTTCCACCTGCGCAACATTGCTACCCTCAACGAGCACGGTTTCACTCGTCTGGCCTACCTCAAGCGTTACATCCACGCGCGCCTTCTCGGTAACGCGAACAGTTACGCCCTTAATTGAAAACGACCTGAACCCTTTGGCGGTGACCATTAGATCGTAGGCCCCTGGCGGCAAGGCGCCCGCGAGATAGTCGCCATCCCCGTTCGTGGTTGCTATTCGAGTAAGTCCAATTGCGCTGCTTGTGACTTTCACTTCAGCGCCGGGAACGACAGCCCCGGAAGAGTCGCGGACCGTACCCGTGATGGACGCCGTCTCCTGTCCCACGACGAAGTGCGGGAGGGCGAGCAGAAGAAGAGTGGCTGTAAAAAGCAGAATCAATCGCGGCTTCCAGATGTAGCCCGGAGAATCAATAAGTTGCTTCACGCTGTTACCTCCAGAAAGTTGACATTCCCACTTACTTTCGTTTTGAAAGGGTACGTTGACGAGTGTTGGGCGGTCGAACATCCGCCCATGCGGACCAACTCCGTCAGTTCCTAACCACTCGCCAGGGCTATCCCGGTCCTCGACTGTTGTACAGAACCATCCAGAAGAGCCTTATTAAATCGAGTTAATACGCTAGATTTATGAAAGTGTCAAGACTAAAATGTTCGCGTGGGAAAATGATGTCCGAGGGGATAGTTGCCTGGAAGAAGGGCCTCATTCGTCAGAATCTACAGCAGAAGCACTTGTTAGTGGGACCGAAGTGGTGGAAACTGACAAACGATGAGCTGGTTTCGACTGATAAAAATCGCTTTTCTCCCCTTTGCATTGGCGGTATGCGCGGTTTGTAGCCAAAACATACTGGCCGCCGCGGGCCGACCGCAGAATTCCGCGGATGAGGCGCGAAAATGGTTTCAAGAGGGGCAATCAGCGATGCAGTCGGGCGATCTTGAGGCTGCGGAAGCCGCATTTCACCGCGTGCTGTCAGTTAACCCGCGGGCAGCCGCGGCTTATTCCAATCTGGGCGTCATCGCCATGCGCCAAAAGAATTGGGACCGCGCACTCCAAATGTTGAAGAAAGCCGAGCAACTGGAACCGCACGTGGCGGGAATTCGTTTGAACATCGGCCTCGTGGAATACCGGCGGGCAAACTATGCGGCCGCAATTGCGCCCCTGGCAAGCGTGGTTCGCGATCAGCCTGATTCGCAACAGGCGCGGTATTTGCTAGGGCTCTGCAAATTCTACGCATCTGATTTTGATGGAGCGCTAAAAGCCCTCGAACCGTTATGGTCAAAGATGTCCAGCGACTTAGGATACCTCTATGTTTTCTGTATTGCCGCGCACAATGCCGGGCGAAAAGATTTGGATGAAAAAGCGCTTGCTCAACTCGTCGCGTTGGGCACCGATACTCCCGAGTTTCATTTGATTCTTGCCAAGGCTTATCTCAACCATAAGGATTACAAGGACTACGACAAGGTTTTCTCCGAGTTGAACCTTGCGTGCAGCGCCAAGCCCGACCTACCGTTCGTTCACTTCTATCTCGGGTTTGCCTACATGCGCACAAATGAATTGGACCGCGCTGTGGAAGAGTTTCAAAAAGATATCGCGATTGAGCCCGACGTGCCTGAAAACTACGAGCAACTCGGCATGATTTACGCCCGCGTGGAGCGCGACGCCGACGCAGAGAAGGCCTTTCACGAAGCGATCCAGCGGGACCTCAAGTCAGCCGGCTCATATTTTGGACTGGCGAAACTCAACGTCAAGAACCAGAAGTACCAAGAAGCATTGCGCTCACTTGACATTGCGGTGCGCCTTGCGCCGGACAATCAAAATGTCCATTTTTTGCGTGGCCAAGTGCTCAAGCGTCTGGGGCGCGAGGCCGAAGCAAAGGCGGAAATGGCCAAGACCAAGAAAATTCTCGATTCCGCGATTGAGAGCGATCGCGCTGCCGTCGAGGAACAACGCGTGCCCGATCCCGACCGCGCCATAGAGCCGCAGTAAACAGACTCTGCATTACCTTCAGTCAATTCACGGTGGCGGAGCTTGCCAAGGCCCACGCGCTTGCTCGAGCGATTCGCCAACCGCGAGCAACAACTCTTCTTCATGGGGTCGGGCGATCAACTGAACGTTAATCGGTAATCCCTCGGGCGATTCTCCAAACGGCAAAGACAATCCCGGGAATCCCGTCAGATTCAGCCATTGACAATAGCGCATCGTGTCCCGGTAGTTGTGTGCGTCTCCCGCGCGATAACTGCCGGCGCCGTGCGCAAAGGCGGGGCCAGTCGATACTGGAGAGACCAGGATGGGAACGTCCTTCATTTGACGAAGGATTTCTGTCCTCACCAAATCGCGATTCGTACATGCGGTCATAAACGATTCCAGAGTTACTGCGGGTTCTGCTGCGGTTATGTCGAGATATTCGCGCAGCATCGGGCTCATCAATTCTTCCTGGCCCTTCGTGGAGTGGCGAAGCACCTCCCCGATCACCGGGCCGAAGAAAAACCACCACAACTCCAACGCGCGGTCCAGGCTCTGCAAAGTAATCGGTTCGACGCGGAACCCCTGTTCATTCAGAAGTTGACCGGCGCGCCGCACCGCCGCTTGTGTCTCGGGAGTAGCGTCCCCAACGGCCGCGCTCTCTAGAATCCCTATGCGCAGGCCACGCAATTCCTCCGGGTGGATTCGATACAACGGCACCGGCGCGGAGAGTGCGTCGCCTGCATCCGGACCTGCCATCACTTCAAACAACGTGCGAATATCCGCGACTGAACGAGCCATTGGGCCTACAACGCCAATCCACGAGAATGCGCCAGCCCCGGGCGGAAAGTGCCCCGTGGCCGGAATGCGCCCCGGCGTAGGTTTCAGCCCGCAAATGCCGCAGAAATGCGCCGGCGCGCGGATCGAGCCGCCGCCGTCGCTGCCCACTCCGCCCATCGAACAGCCACTGGCAATGGCCGCCGCCTCTCCGCCGCTGGAGCCACCGGCGGACATGGAAAGATTCCACGGATTTGAAGTTTTGCCGGTGACGCGATTGTCAGTTTCATAAGCCATCAGAAATTCCGGTGTGTTGGTATTCCCCAACAGGATGGCGCCCGCGGATTCTAGCCTCGCCACCAGAGTCGCGTTGCTTGCCGGAACATACTCCTTTCGCAAGAGCGAGCCCGCCGGGCATGGCCAACCGGCCACATCAATGCACGATTTGACGGTAAACGGTATGCCGGCAAGGGCTCGCAACGGCTCCCCGCGCTGTATGGCCGCTTCCGCCTCCTGCGCCCGAGCAAGAGCAGACTCCGCGTCCAAATGCACGAATGCATTCAGCCTGGACTGGACAGTTTGCACGCGCTTCAAATGCGCGGTAATCACTTCAACCGGAGAAATTTCTTTCCTGTGAATTTTTTCGAGTGTTTCAGCGATGGAGAAATAGTTATGAGCGGTCATTGGACTCCTTCAGCAAGGTAAAGCGCGCCTCATTTTTGGTCAAGGGCTGTAAAGCGTGCGAGACCGGACGGCCACGGAAAACCAGCATAAAAACGGTTGACGACCGCCTGCGTAGCCAAGACAATCGAAGAGAAAATGGGCGGAGCCAGATTCACCAAAGCAGCGCGTCCGGAAAGAACACTCTTTGATGCATTTCACAAAACTCAGTTCACGTGATCGATTTCTCATTTCGAGCGCGTTTCTCGTATTGCTTGCGGTCGGTTCGATGGCCACGTTGCGATTGAAAGCAACGCAATCCGCCGGAGCCCAGAAGCCAGTTGCCACCGTGCCCAAGGGTGTTTCTCCCGAAGCGTTGCGCCAGAATTCGCTCGGCGTGGCCTATCTGAATCAACAGAAGCCTGCCGAAGGGCAGAAATTTTTCGAGAAGGCCCTTGCGGCCGACCCGCATTTTGCCGCTGCGAAAATGAATCTGGGAATTTCTTACCTCGGCCAACAGAAAATTGAAGATGCCCGCGCGGCGCTCGAGGAGGCTTCCACAAAGCTGCCCCAGGATCCTTACGTGTGGTACAACCTGGGCCTTGCCTATAAAGATGCGGGTGATCAGGAAAAAGCCATCGCTGCTTTCCAGCACGTGGAAAAAATAGTTCCCGAAGAACCGGACGCTTTCTATTTTGAAGGATTCATGAACGCGCAATTGCAGCGTTACGAGGAAGCCATTGTCGCCTTCAAGAAAGCCCTGGCGCTGGCTTCCTATCATGCCTCGGCGCAGTTTGGGCTCGCTCGCGCCTACCAGCGAAAGGGCGACGCCGAATCCGCTCGTGATGGCATGAAACGTTTTCAGAAAATTCAATCCGAGAAACTTGGCATTCCCTTTGGCGCCGGCTACGGCGAGCAGGGCAAATTCTCTCTTGCGGAATTTGTGCATGGAACAGCTACCGCTGCGCCAAAAGAAATTCCTGTTCAATACAAGCAGGAGTCTCTGGCCAAGCGCCTTGTGCCTGCCGCCTCCCTGGGTCCCAGCGCGGGCGCCTGCTTTCTGGATTACGACGGAGACGGCAAGCCCGATCTCTTTCTGGTTGGCGCAGGCGAGGGCAAAAGCCGATTGCTGCACAATCTTGGCGAAGGCAAATTTGAGGATGTGACGGAAAAAGCCGGTCTGGGCGGTCTTGGCGTGGGACTCGGCTGTGCGGCGGGCGATTTCGACAATGACGGCCACACCGATCTGGCCGTTTGTGAAACGGGCGGAGTGCGCTTGCTTCACAACGATGGCAACGGCAGGTTTCAGGACGTAACAGAGAAAGCCGGAATCCGTCGCGAAAAGGGCTGCGTTGGCGCCACTTTTGCGGATTACGACCACGATGGCGATCTGGATCTCTACTTGACCATGGCTCCTGGAGGCGAAACTCCCAAAAATCGCCTCTGGCGCAACAACGGCAATTCCACCTTCACCGATGTTTCCGAACAGTCTGGCATGGGCCTGGACGCCACGGGGGGTGGAGTCGTCATGACGGACTTCAACAACGATCGCGCCATTGATTTCGTCGTCGCGGGCGGAGCGCAGGGCGTCGCCATCTTTCTGAATCCCCGCGAAGGAAAGTTCAACGCACTCCCCGGCATCGATTTTGCAAAAGAGAATCTGCCTCCCGCCGTCGGCGTCATTGCATTTGACTTTGACAAGGACGGCTTCATGGACTTGGCGTTTACACACGCCGGTCCGCCGGGACTTACCCTCTGGCGCAATATTGCGGGGAAGAAACTGGAGCGTGTGCCACTCCCTGACCTCGGCTGGAAGCGTGGCTGGGGCCTCACGGCACTCGATTATGACAATGACGGCTGGGTAGACCTCACCGCGGTCGGCGAATCCGCGAGCGGCGGCGAAATCCGCCTGTTGCGGAATTTGGGTGATGCGGGCTGGGCCGACGTCTCAAAAAAGACGCAACTCGACACCGTCAAGCTGGACAAGCCTGCAGCCATCGCTCTTGCCGATCTAAAAACCAATGGAAGTCCTAACCTGATCGTCACGCAAGCGGGCGGCCCTCCCATTCTGCTCGAAAATATCGGCGCCAACAAAAACAACTGGATACAGATTGACCTGAAGGGTCTGGGCGATAACAAAAATGGGATTGGTACCAAAGTCGAAGTGTTCGCAGGAGAGCTTTATCAGAAATGGGAAACCGTTGGCTCTTCGGGTTATCTCAGCCAGAATTCGCCCGCGATGATCGCCGGGCTCGGCAGCGAAAAAAACACGGACGTCGTTCGTCTCTTGTGGCCAACCGGTGTGCCGCAAGATGAAGTGAATCTGGAAGCCAGGAAAGTTCAATCCATCAGCGAGCTTGACCGGCGCGGCAGTTCCTGCCCAGTTCTGTTTTCGTGGAACGGGAAGGAATACGAATTCATTGCCGACATGATCGGCCCCGCGGTTGTAGGGCACTGGGTCGCACCGGGTGAACGCGATGTCCCCGATCCCGACGAATACCTGAAAGTTCCCGCCAAGAGTGTGCAGCCGAAAAACGGTATACTCAGTTTCCGCTTTCTAGAACCGATGGAAGAGACCGTGTACCTGGACCAGGTGCGGCTCCTGGCCATCGATCATCCAGCCAACGTCGAAGTCAATCCCAACGAGCGTTTCGTCAGCGCGCCTCCTTTCCCGGAATTTCGTGTCATCACCACGCAAAATGCGCGGCTGCCGGTTGGCGCATGGGACGACCGGGGCCACAACGTGCTGCCGCTAATCGCCAAGCGCGACCGGAAATACGTCACGCAGTTTGACGGCCTGCCGTACACCGGATTTGCCAAGTTGCACTGGCTCGAACTCGATTTGGGAAAGTGGGACACGTCCAAACCCCTTCGCCTGATCATTGACGGCTACACTGACTACTTCACCGCCACTTCCATGTACGCCGCCGATCAGGCCGGTATCAAGGTGATTGCACCTTACGTGGAAGCGCAAGATGTGCATGGTAAATGGACGCGCGTCATCGAAGACATGGGATTCCCTGCCGGGCTCGAGCGCACCATGGTCACGGACCTCAGCGGGAAAATTCCCGTGGGCACGCGGCGAATCCGCATTGTCACTAACCTGAAGGTTTATTGGGATGCCGTGCGCATTGATCAGACGCCAGAGGTGAAAGAGATTCACGTAAACGAAGTGCCGCTGGCCACGGCTTCGCTCGAGTATCTGGGCTACCCGCAGGAAATTCGCCTGCACCCAGCAAGCGACACGGTGTATTCCTACTCACGGCGCAGCGCCACTGGGCCATACGCGCGCGCTGCCGGCAACTACACGCGCTATGGCGACGCGAAAGCGCTGCTCAGCGCTGCAGACGATAAGTTCGCTGTCTTCGGGTCCGGCGAAGGCGTCAAACTCGAATTTGACCCGCAGCACATGCCCAAACTTCCGCCCAACTGGGTGCGCGACTATTTCTTCTATGCCAATGGATTTGAGAAGGACTTGGATTTTTATGCGGCGAATGCATTCACGGTGGAGCCGCTTCCCAGGCATGGACTGATTTCCTATCCATATCCTGAAGGCAAAGACTACCCGCTTGACGCGGATCATCTGGGATACGTATTGGAGTACAACACTCGCTCGCGCTCCGATAAATTGCCGGGCAACTTGCGTTACGCGTATCCCGCACCGAAATGAGGTTAACATCATGGGGAGAAGCGGCGTCGTAACGATCCGCGATGTAGCTCGAGAAAGCGGCTACTCCGCGTCGACCGTCTCCATCGTGTTGAACAGCGCTCCACTGTCCCGTTACATCCCCGCGGACACGAAAACGCGCATCGAGACAGCAGCGAAGCGGATGGGATACCGCCCCAATCCGCTGGCGCGTTCGCTGCGCAGCCAACGTTCCAACATCGTCGGCGTAATGGTCTTTGATATCACCGATCCATTCTGCACGCCGATTTTGCGAGGCCTGGAAAACGCGTTGTATCAAGCCAGCTTTTTGTCTCTGCTCGCCGACGCGCACAATGAACCGCAACGGTTCGAGCGCTATCTGGAGATGCTGCTGGACCGGCGCGTCGAGGGGTTGATCGTCATCGCCAACTGGCTGGTCACAGACATCAAGGTGCTTTCGGATTTGACGGAGCGCCAGGTGCCCACGGTCGTGACGGGAAGGGAATTCGAGCTTGAAAAGGTAAGCACGGTCTCCGTGGACAATGAAGGCGGCGCCAGCCTTGCTCTCGAACATTTGTACCAGCTAGGTCACCGGGAAATTGCCTTTTTGCGCGGGCCGAAGGCGCTCAGCAGCAGCGGCCAGCGTTGGAAAGGAATTCGCAGTTTCGCGCATACCGCAGGCCTGACCCTTGATCCAAAGCGCATCGAAGAACTGCCTGAATCGCTCGACGCCAATTCCAGCTTTGAAGCGGGCGCGCACCTTACTGGCGAGCTTTTGCGGCGCGGCAAACCCTTCACCGCGTTGATGGCTTACGACGATGTGACAGCCTTGGGCGCCATGCGCGCCTTGAAGAAAAAGGGGTTTAGCGTTCCGGAAGATTGTTCGGTGGTGGGCTTCGACGATGTAGCGCAAGCAAATTTCAGTGTGCCGGCGCTCACTACTGTTCGTCAGCCCATGGAAGCAATGGGTACGATGAGCGCGGGGATCGTCCTGGAAGCCATCAAAGTGACGAATCAGAATCGCGATATTTCGATTGTGCGGCGCAAGATTCCCGCCGAACTCGTCGTCCGGGAATCCACCTGCGCTGCAAGATAAGCGGCGTTTTACCACGCTCCAACAGACACCCAGCTTCGTTTCTGCGCGCTTTCCGCGATCGCTTCGCACAACATCAATTCGTCGTGGCCTGTCTCAAATGTCGGAAAAGTCCGCGGCGCGCGAAAATCTCCGGCAGCGATATACCCATAGAAATCCTTGAATAGTTGTACGAAAGTGTCCGGGTAACCTTCAGGGTGGCCGCCCGGATAAGCCGCATAACCGCGGGATTCCGGCGATTGCAGCGCAGGATCTTTCGGCAGCACTTCGCTGGCGCGGTCGCGCCGCCCAATCCACAAAGCGTTGGGAGATTCGGAATCGAATGCCAGTGAAGCTTCAGAGCCATCAATTTCAAACCACAATCGCGCTTTGCGCCCGGCGCTGACCTGCGAAACTGTCATCACACCATGCGCGTCGTTTTCAAAGCGCAACAGCACCGACGCATAGTCATCCGTCGTCATCATCACTTCAGTGGTTTCCGCGGCGCCGGCCTTCTGGAAAGTTTCCACGCGTCCTTTGGGTTTGCGCCGTGTCGGCAGAACCGTGGCCAGATCCGCGCAAAGTTCGGAGACTTTGCTGTTGGTCAGCCATGCCACCAGGTCCAGCCAATGTGTCCCGATGTCAGAGACGGCTCGGAGTTCGCCGCCAATTTTTGCATCCAGCCGCCAGTTCCAGTCCGTAGGATAAAGCAGCCAATCCTGCAAAAAACTGCCATGCACGAGCCGCACCTGCCCGATCGCGCCTTTGCGAATCAACGCGCGCGCTTCCTGCACCAGCGGATAGTAACGCAAGTTGTAAGACACACCGCCCACGCGCCCCGTTTCTTTCGCCAGGGAAACCAGCGTGGCGGATTCACGCGAATCCAGCGCCAGTGGTTTTTCGCACATCACGTGCTTTCCCGCGCGAAGAAGTTGACTGGCCTCCTGGAAGTGTTCGTTGTTGGGCGTGCACAAATGTACGACGTGAAGTGACGGATCAGCGGCAAGTTCCTCAAGCGAAGCGTACGCTCGCGGCAATCCCAGCGCATCCCGCGAAGCCTTGGTGCGTTCCGGCGTGCTCCCCAACACTCCTTGAACTGTTACACCCAGCCGACGCAAAGCATCCAAATGTGCCCGGCCAACGAATCCCAGCCCGATGATGGCCGCATTAATATTCTTCATGAAGAAAACTCCTGTGCGCCGGTTAAACCGGCGAGGTGTAGTGAATGCAAAAGTCATACGGTAGTAGTGGATTAGCGACCCACAACGGCCCTGAGTCATGCGGAGTTGCTCGCAAGGGCGGCGTCGAAGCGTTGACAGGGGAACGTGCGGGCCGGGTATTCAGCCGCGTAAGTAACTCACTCCGGGACGCCGACGCTGTAGGAGTATGCGGAAGGCTCCATCGGGTGCGCCGATATCGCGAGGTGCACCAGAGTCCCGCGCGGTCAGAGACCCCGTGCACGTACGCAAACACCTCGTATGGGAACCGGGAGATCCCAAGTCCGCCCAGGGCAGCAGTAGCCTTGGGACGCATCGAGAAGTCTAAGGACGTACGCCGATGACGAACGGGCTTGGGAAGTTCTATAAAGGTAGAAGTCAAGAAAAAAAACATCTCCTTCGGCTGAAAGTTTTCTTGCTTCTCAGCCCACTTGATCGAGCGAGATCTGTTCTGCTCTTCCGTGCCATGCGCTCGGTTGCGGGGCAATGCGACCCCGTGGTTTGGGTTTTCTCTACCAGCGGTTTTCATCGCTTCTTCGCGACGAAGCCTGTCAGTTCCGAAACCAACAAAGCAGAACGGTGGTCAAGTTGGCGACCATAGTTCTATTTGGGACTCGTGGCCCATAGCTTTTTCTGGTTATCCGAGAGGGACTAGGGTCGGCTTGAGACTACGTGCCCGAGGCACACAGCGCCTAACTTCCCAGCTGAGACTCGCTCTCGAACCAGAGTGTCTCGAGAACCCGACGGCCACCGCCAGGGAAATCCCCCAGAGATGGAGCGGACTCGATCAGAGACACTCAAGCTGTTTGTGGTTTCAGATGTTGGGCGTCGAAGCACGCTCCTCTCTTCCACACAATCAACACGATGGTGGCAATCTTCCTGGCCAAGGTCAGACGAGCCATCTCCGGCCTGATGCCCTTGGCCAGTAATGCTGTGTAGAACTCCTGAAACGGACCCGGTTTGCTCGAGGCCACGATCGCCGCACCCTTAAACAAGCTCTTCAGATCGTGATTGTGGTTTCGGTTCAGTCCGCGAATGGAGGTCTGTTTCTTCGCTCGTTGCAGCTGCCCGTCGACACTACGGTGATCGGCGCTGCTTTGTGTCTCGATGCCAAATCCGCTGTAGGTCCATAGCTGCCGCTTGGTGCGGAAACGGTTCGGGGTCTGCAAAATCCCAAGCAGTACGGCAGACCGGATCGGACCAATCGAAGGGATCTGGCAGAGCAGTTTCCAAGCCTTGTGTTTCTTGCTCTCCGCGAGCAGTTCCCGCCGTACTTGCTGACGCACCACCCGCAGCGCATCGAGTTGTTGGTAGTAAAACTCCGCCCGCCGGCGCACTCCCGGCTCAGTGATCTTCCCAAGCCACTCGGCACGATGGCGCAATGCATAGACCTGCTTGCCGGTACAAGGAATGGCCCAACTGCGATAGATCGCCTTCACCCGCGACATGACCCGTCCGACATCTTTGGTGATGGCGAGATAACTGCGCACCAGTTCCTTCAGGCTTCGTAGACCGTGTTCACCGTGATAAACGGGGTTAAGATGATTGAGACGCAGCAGCTCGGCCAACCGGCGCGCGTCGATCTTGTCATTCTGGTTGCCTTCCCTCATGGAGGCATTCTTGCGCGGATCGCACACCACCAATTTCGTCACGTGCGGTTTCAGCAAGTCATACAACCAAGCGGCCGAGGTTCCTTCTTCAAACGTGACCTGCAAGTCTCCGCGCAGCCCATCGAAAAACTGCAGAATCATGCTGGCTTTCGTCTCGATTACGGATTCCATCACGATCTTCCCGACACCATTCATCACCGCAAGCGAAATGCTTTCCTTATGCACATCCATGCCGATATACTTTTTGCTATCCATTGAGGGCGTTCCTTTCTGTAGGGATTGAGGCAAGCACCCAAACCCTACTCCAAAAGGGGCGCCCTTTTATATTGCGTCCCCGAACAAAGCCGGGCAACCGGTTGCGGAGGGGACGGAGGGAAGGGGTTTGGCCAAAGGGAACCTGCCACAGCAAAACGCGTCCCGGACACCGAGCCGGACGGACGCGCCGAGTGCGCTGGAGCGGGTACGTCAGGCAGCAGGAAAGGATAAGAAGTTGCGGTTTACGGCGCTTCTGCACCACATCTATAACTTGGAAACGCTGCGCATGGCCTACTTCTCTTTGAAGAAGGAAGCCGCGCCGGGCGTGGACGGGGAGACGTGGCGGCACTACGGCGAGGAGCTGGAGAGGAATCTCCAGGACCTTTCCGAAAGGCTGAAGCGAGGAGCGTACCGAGCGAAGCCGGTGCGAAGAGTGTTTATCCCGAAGGCCGACGGGTGCAGCTAGCAAAACTCTGTGACTAGCAGGGGCGGATCCTGCTCCGGTAATTGGTCGATTCAACCGGATAACTGGCTCGACTTGGGAGGAGGAAACGAATTCCAAGCAAGCTCGAGCGACAAAGCCCTCGCCGCGCGTAACTGCGTGGGAGCGACCAGGAGGGCAAGTGAACGAGAGGGTCGTAATCGAAGAGAATGCCTGCAACGCCGAAATTTGGGTCCCGCGGGAAGTCGCTTGCGGGGGGACTGGGAGCGCGCCGAGCCATCCGTCGGTGGCGAAGGCCGATGTCGCTTGGGAAGAGAACGACCGTATACACCGAGCGAGCACCCGGCGTACTGGGCACGACACTTTCGGACGAAGCCACACAGTCAAAGCTAGGACGGTCCAGTGGACCAGCCGTGGATGGCATAAGCGGCGAAGACCAGCGCCTACGAGACTAAGGTCGAAGGGGCATGGAGGCCACAGGACATGCGCATGGGCCCGTAGTAGCAAGGATGGAGGGTAATGCCTTCGGAGCAAAGGGGCCCTGGGTAGTAGCGGGCGTACAACGCACACCAGTCGGCACACTGTGGCCGGCGCTTGATGGTGTAAACGAGTGCGTCGAGCCTTGGAGCAAACCTGATGGTCGCCAAAGGATGCGAGCCATCGCTTAACGTGGCTGGTCATCATGGGAAGGCTCCAAGGGGAGAGCTGCTGTCCCCAACCGGACCGGGGAAATCCCGCCGTCCGGGATGAAACGGGGGGACGTAGGAAACTGATCGAGGCGCGGAATGAGGCACCGGCGTAATCCGAAGAGGAGCCGGTTACGGCAACTCCCCGCTGCCCACCGACACAGCGCCTGCGTTCTATCCCGACGCGGCAAAGACCGCTTGGAGTGACGGCGCTGGAAGACAAGATCGTCCAGCGTGCTGCGGTCGAGGTGTGGAACGCCATTTACGAAACGGATTTTCTCGGGTTTTCGTGCGGGTTCCGGCCAGGACGAAGCCAGCACCAAGCGCTGGATGCGCTGTACACGGGATTGCTGACGAGAAGAGTGAACTGGGTGCTCGATCTTGACATTAGAAGTTTTTTGGATCCAGTTCCATAATGCCCCCTTATTCATGAAACAACCCTGGTTGAGTGTCTATCACTTTAATTCGTAAGCCCTTACGACGTCCGCGCGTGACCAACAGGGCTTCGAGCTCGCCACGCTTTACACGCTGCAACACGGTTTGGCGCGAAACACCAAGTTTCATGGTTGTTTCCAGCATGGGCAGATAACTTGGTGGTGCCTGCTCGACAAAGCGTGCCCGCAACTCATCCGTGATTCGAATCTGCCACGGTGCTCCAGGCGTTATCTGTTCCCCGGCGATGAAACCATCATTCAGCCACCGATGAACCGTGGAAGTGTTAACCCCGAGAATCTGTGCTGCCTGGCGAATCGGCACGACCTTCCCGGTGGGTGGCTCCGCTGGCGGTTCGTAGCGCGGAATGTTGCGATAGCGGCGCAGACTGCCAACATGAAGCGACGTGAAACGTTCTCCGCTGGCTGTGCGCCGTTCCTGGCGGTTGAGAATGCCAGCGATGACGTCGTCTGGGTAGTGGGCGGCCAGACGACGAAGCAGAGAGATCGTATCTTCGTCGGTGTGGAGGCCACGAGGCTTCATGCGCGGCAAAGAGAGATCTAATTCCATTAGCGTGCCGCCTCGCCAGCGGACGGTAAGATGAGCGCGCCGTTCGGGGCGATCGACGGTAACAATCACCTCTTCTAGTAGAGTGCGCAGCAGTTCTTTGCGATCGCGATCCGTGGTGGTCGGCGCTGTCCAGACTTTATGCAGATCGGAACCGAGAGAGAGAATTTTCTTTTTCTCTTCCTCGCTCAGCATGCGCGGGCGTTGTTGTTCCCGTCGTTCGAGTTCGACTTCTGCAGCAGCGAGATCGCGCAAGCGCTTTTCCCACTCGGTTTCGAGTCCGCGTGCCACCAGTCTGTTTTCGGGCTCAACGGTACGATATTGACGTTCGGCTCGTTCAGCTTCGTAGCGAGCGCGTTCCACTGCTAGACGCCACTGACTGAGTGCTGCATCGTGGTCCGTCTCGAGTTGCTGTATGGCGAACTGTGTTGCTTCGAGAGCCGCGGGCGTCAGAGCCTTAAGAAAAGCATCGGCAACGGCTTGATCGATTTGAACAGCGCCCACGTGCAGACAGTACACTCCGCGCCCACCAACCATATCCTTGCCCGCGCAGTGGTATCCGGGTGACGCGGTTCTGCCCGTGTAGTGCGTGTGGAGCCGACGGCCGCACTTCCCACAGGTAGCTAGGCCCTGCAGCAATGCGCCGCCTTCTCTCACGGCGCCACCTGCTTGGTGTGGCTGAGGATGCTCGTTGGCATCAATGCGTGCTTGGTTGGCTTGGAACAGGGCCCAGTCAATGAAACCTGGATGATGTTCGAGAAGAAGCACGGGCCACTCCGCCATGGGCAGAAGACGGCTTCGCTTGCGGAGCCTTCCTTGGTCATCGACGTAGCGTTCACGATGAGACTTCCCGTACGCGTACGCGCCAGCATACACCGGATTGGTGAGTACTTGATGGATGGTGTGATAACTGGGCGCGACCCAACGGATCTCGCTCTTCATATTGGATCGCAGGGGGAAGGGAAGACCTTCCGAGCGGAACCACAACCAGACCTTGCGGACCGATCCCAGTTCCGTGAATTTAGAGAACACCGTGCGAACGGTGCTGACGACGGATTCGTCGGGATGAAAACGCACTTCGCCGTCCTTTTCTCCCCAAACAAAGCCTACGGGCAGGCCTCGGCGCAGTTCCCCGCGTGCGGCTTTATTGCGAATTCCACCCTCGAGCCGCGCGCGAAGAATGTGCAGTTCCGCTTCCGCCATGATGCCTTTTAATCCGAGTACCAAGCGATCGTTGAAAAGCGCCGGATGATAGATGCCGTCGCTATCTCCGACCAGCGTGTCGGTGATGCTGCAGAGATCAAACAGGCGATACCAGTCAGCATTGTTGCGTGCCACACGGGAGACTTCGAGGCCGAACACGATGCCGGCGTGTCCGAGGGCCACTTCCGCAGTCATGCGTGCGAACCCGGAACGCTCGGCGAATCCTGAGCCGGACACGCCCAGATCTTCGTCAATGACGGTCACTTGTTCCTTGGCCCAACCGAATTCCTGGGCCTTCTCGAGCAAAGCATACTGGCGCGCGGTGGACTCGCGGTTGTACTCGACTTGAGCAGGGGAGGACTGGCGAATGTAGACGAAGGCGGTGCGTTTCGTATGGCTGGGAGTTACTTTGACCAGATCATTCATGATTTTCCTCCTGGGCGTGGTCGTCCGCGGCCGCGCGGGCGATGAGCTTTGCGAGGATTTCGATCGCGAGAGTTCTTTGTTCGTTCTCTAGGGTTTCCCAAACGTAGATTTCCTTGAGCAGAAGGTCGAAGAGACTCAGATTTCGCTGCAAGGACGCCCTCCTTTGTTACGGTGGAATTCGCCTTCTCGCTTTCCGGTCGAGCGAGGCGGTCGAGGAGAGCATCTACGACGGCGCGCGCGTGAAGCAAGTCTTCCAGAGAGCCAAAAGTTGTGGTCAGTTTCGCGGAGACAGCACCGCGAGGCTGCACGGTGGGCGCAACGTCGGTCCAATCGGCAGGGATGAGCGATTTACTGCCGTCCGGCAAGATCAGCACGAGATACAATCGGCCGTGTCGATGGATGGTCCCAAGAACGGCGAGTGATTTTCCTTCGAACGGATGACGGGCACGGACAATCGTGACTCTCTCAGGAAGGTCCTGCTGATGGGTAGTGTGTCGTAGAGTCCTTCGATGGGCTGTCCCACGAATGGCTGGTCAAGTTCGTCGAGCATCGGGTGGCCGATCGGCGCGTCGTGCGGCTGATCCAGAAATGGCTGAACGCCGGCGTGCTGGAGGATGGGAAACGAATACGGGTGGGGGAAGGAACGCCTCAGGGCGGAAGTGCTTCGCCGCTTTTGGCAAACGTCTATCTTCATTACGTGTTCGACCTGTGGGTCCGGGGGTGGCGTCAGAAGCGTGCGCACGGCGACATGATCGTGGTGCGATTCGCTGATGATATCGTGCTGGGCTTTCAGGAGAAGTCGGATGCCGAGCAGTTTCGTGTGGAACTCACCGAAAGAATGCGGAAATTCCATCTGGAGCTGCATCCCGAGAAAACGCGACTTTTGGAATTCGGTCCGTGTGCGATCGACAGCCGGGAGTGGCGTGGAGAAGGGAAACCGGAGACGTTCAATTTCCTTGGCTTTACGCATATCTGCATAAAGAAGAGGAGCAATGGACGGTACACGGTGTTGCGGCAGACGATACGCAAGAGACTGCAGACGAAGCTGAACGCGGTGAAAGCCGAGCTTCAGCGACGGATGCACGAACCCATCCCCGAACAGGGCAAGTGGTTGCAAGCGGTGGTGCGTGGGCACCTCCGGTATTACGGAGTGCCCATGAACGACCCGGCGCTGGCTCTCTTTCGATTCCGAGTGGGACGGCTCTGGCATCGCTCGCTGTCGCGGCGTAGCCAGAACGGACGCGTCCTTTGGGATCGCATGCGGCGCCTCATCACTCGCTGGCTGCCTCTGCCTACCGTCTGTCATCCCTATCCCCTGCGCCGCATGGGCGTTATTACCTGAGGCAAGAGCCGGATGCGGGAAATCCGCCTGTCCGGATCCGTGGAGGGGGTTGTGAGTAATCATGATCCCTACTCCGACTGTGCATGGACTGTTCATAAGAGTAATCCATCCGGCGGGCGTTCATCTCAACAAAGGGAGAATTTTGGCGACACCACACTCAGGGTTTGGCTGACGGCCGAAAGGTTTCAGGAGGATCGAGATGACATTGTGACCAGAAGGCGTTTCGAGTAATTTCGCCGCTCGCAATTTTCTGGATCTCCCCAATCGTGGCCGCAGCGATTCCGCCATCTGCCGCGTCGAAAATCACAACAATTCCATCCGGCGCCGCGTTGGTGCCGGCGGTTTCCTTCAGGCCCTTCTCAAACAACGCCAGCGCATAATTGCGCCGTATCGTTGGACCTGATTCTTTGCGATCCTGCGAAATGATCTGTACTGTGTAAATCTTTGTCTTCTTTCCGCGAAGTTGCGCCCAATCGCCAGGAAATATGCTGGTTTCCTCGCGCTCAATGCGAAAACCCGCGAATTTCTCTTCCGGACCCGTGCCGGAAGACTGCAGTCTTTCCGCAAGTCTCTCTGGCAACTCCGCGGCATCCCGCTGAATATAGCCTCGCGAATCTCCAGAGATCGTCACGTGAATCCAGCCTCGTCCTTCGTCGAGAAACTCGAATTCGTCATTCGCCGCTGCTTGAAAAAGTACGCGAGAATTTTCCGCTCCCTTGTCATAGACCGGAGTGCCGCTCTTCTTCACGATCACAAGATTTTGTGGATGGGCCTGATTGCGCTGAATTTCCCGGAGGTTTTGCAGTTCCGAAGCAAGTTGTTGAGTGTGCTTTTCCGCCGCTTCGCGTTGCATGTGCAGCTTGGCGATTTCGTCGGGCGAGCGCGCCTCTTCCGGCAAGGGTCGCGAACTCATCGCAGCAGCTTCCGCTCCCGGAGCGCCCGATAAATCCAGTTTGGGGCGTGGCGCCTGTACGGGCGAACGGCCTGAAGGAGGAGAAGCACTCGTGCCCGTAATTTTTTCTTCCAATCGATCCAGGAAATCAAGCTCAAGCCTGCCATTGGATACCAGCACCTCGTATCCAGACTTGGCGACATCGCGATCCGCATACCAGGCGGTGATTTTGGCGGAAATTCGCACGATCGTCGCGCCTGCATCTCCTGGCAGCAATTCAATGTTGAACTGACAAAAACCGCGTTCGTAACGCTCGATCGGTTTCGCGGGAGTAGCGACAAATCCTTCCAGGATCGGCAACTTTTGTCCGGAATTTGCTTGCAGCTCTTGCAGTGTACGCTCTACTTCTTCTTTGGGTTTTGCAAAGCTCCGCGCATACGGAACAGCTTGGCCCAGCGCCATGCCGGGCCACCAACACAAAACCAAAACTCCAACTGTAACCGCCCGAACCGATCCAATCGCGCGCCTCAAGGTAACGGCTCCAGATGTTCATCATAGATCCAGCCGCGTTGTCCCTCCGGCGTCTCGATTCCCAGCCAGTGCGGCGAAACAATCAGCACGATCACTTCCGTATAAGCCGGCAGCGTCTTCAGATTGGCCGCGGATTGAAACGGCGCCGCTTTCAAATTCGCGCCGGGTGCCTTAACGCGTCGTTCCAAAGCATGCCGCAGATCTTTCACTTGCTGCTCGAGCTGTTTCTCCGCAGATTCCGTATTGCTCAGGAGCGTGGACTCGTCCTCGCGTTGACGGACGTAGGTCTGGTGAACAAGCTCCGCGCTCTCCTTCCGCCTCTTGGTTTCCGCTGCTTCCTGAGCAACCTCCTGAGCGGCCTCAATGCGATCCTTAATCTCCTGCATCTCGCTTTTTTCCACGGAACCGTCAGACGCGTGCATTACGCGATGAGCGGACTCGACGTAAACAGCGTCAATCCTCACTCGCGTGCGTTCATCGCTGACCGGTGTCAAGACATAGCGAACCGCGATGGTGCCCTTGTCACCGCTATCGAGAAAATGTCGCGGCGCAATCACATCCTTGCGAATTTTGTAGTACACCTCGCCAGGTTCTTGCCAGGGATCAAATAACGGCGTTGAATCTACCGATTCCGCCCCAGTCAGCGTCGGTTCTTTATCAAATACGAGCGTTCCATGAATGATCTGATCGTGACTCACGCCCAAAACCGCCTGGCGCACTTCGTCGGCAGTGGCAACGAATTCGCGCACAATTCCTGGGGTCGTCAAAGCCGTGTTTGGCGATGCCAGCAGGGGGCTAACGGAGAAGAGCATAAGGATAGCTGTGACAATGAGATCCCCGATGCTATCTGAAATCCATGTCCGGCAAGTCAGGAACACCTGTTTGCGCAAGAGCAATATGCCTCCTCCGACTACTTATCTTGTTACCTCTAAATCTTTCCGTCTGTCAAATCAGTTGACGGGCTCGCAGCGATTGCCCCGCTAATAAGGCACTTCCAAAACTTCGATTCTATTCTTGCAAAAAATTTACTTGCCTTTTTCCCGGGAGTCCAAGTACTATGCCGGACGGTTCAGTGACCGGAAATTTCGCCACCTTCTTCGTGACGGAAAGAGGAGCGAAAGTTTCGGTGGGCAGAGTGAAGCACTCTCAAATCGACAGCCCTCTCGCTTATGGGGTAAGCAAGGGGATTACTGTCTGGGTGCCTTCGCAGGTCATTTCCTCCGCACATTTGATGTCTAAAAACCCGACGTCCGCGTGACGCCGGTTGCATAACGTCTACAGGAGGGAATATGCACCGCTATTTCTGTGTTGGGGGGAAGCGCAGTCGTTCGGGGGTGATGACCGCGCTGTGCTACTCGCTTGTCTTGCTTTCTATTCTGCTTGTGAATTGCTGCCCGGCGTCTGCCATTCCTATGTTCGCCAGAAAATATGGGATGCCGTGCTCTGCCTGCCACGAAGCTTGGCCCAAGCTCAGCCCCTTTGGCCAGCAATTCAAGGACAGTGGGTACCAGATGGGGAACGACCGCGATGCCCCCGTCTTCCAGCAAGCGGCGTACTGGCCCATCTCTCTTCGCATCACGCCGTTGTGGCATCTTGAAACAGCAAATCACGTGGCCGTGGATGGTCCGGATGGGTCGCCGAACTCCACCGTGGTAAGTACGAAGACGAACGGTTTCGATTACACCGGTATGGACATGCTGACCGCTGGAACCTTGGCCAAAAACATCAGCTTCCTGCTTGTTCCCTCATCGGATGAAACCGGCGCCTTCCACTTTGAATCAGTAAACGTACGCTTCAGCAATCTCTTCAATTCAAGCTGGTTCAACATCAAGGTCGGAAAATTCGAGCTTGATAACCTGCAGTCGGAGAAGCGCATCATGACGCTATCCGCAAATGGCGGTTTTTATCAGAACTACCACTTTCAACCTTGGATGGCCCCCGGTCAGCCTTCTGCCTTGTATGTTTTCGGATTAGGAGACAACCAGCTTGGCCTGGAGTGGATGGGGCATTCCAAAGATGACCGCACGCGTATCTCCGCCGCGCTGCTGAGCGGTACGGACGGCAATCCGGATTTTCAATCTGGAATTGGGGGAGCGGCGGGTCACGCCTACGAAGGCTACTTTGCCGCGAGCCGCGCGTTTGAGGTCGGAAGCTTGGGGCTACAGCGCATAGGTGGTTTTGCCTATCTCGGCCAGGCGTCAACTTACGCCAAATATACGAACACGGATACGAACGGCAACGTTACCCCTGTGCCGGGAACGGGCATCGGCAATCAGGGATACTACCGCGTCGGTTTAATCGGTATGTGGTACCTGAAGAAGTTGGATTTCACCACGATGTACTTCTATGGCCACGACAGCGCTTGGCTGGGCACGAACACCAGCCCCACGCCAGGTACGACGCTTCCTGATGGGGCCCATTCCCCCTCCTGGAATGGCGCCTTGGTCGAGACGCACTACACCTTCAATCCTCAAATGATTTTCGTCAATCGCTATGAAGCGATCCGCATGTCCCAGCAGGCACTTTCTTCCAACCCAGGCAACACGGGCAACACGGATGCGCTTACATTCGGATTCCGCTACTACCCGTTCATCAGCAGCCGCGCGGGCTTTGCCCTTCACAACGAGTAT
Organism: Candidatus Acidiferrales bacterium; assembly: GCA_963780315.1. Lineage (GTDB taxonomy): Bacteria > Acidobacteriota > Terriglobia > Acidiferrales > UBA7541 > Acidiferrum. The sequence goes on from CAWABP010000014.1 coordinate 111,792, forward strand.
TCCGTTGTCTGGCAACGGAACATCCTGGTTAATCCGAGCACACAGCTGCCCATGGGCTTGACCAGCAGCAGCCTGATGTTCGGATTAGACTTTGCTTTCTAAGGGAGAATGATCATGCTCAACATCAAGAAAATCTGTTGGAATGTCGCAGTTGTACTCATTCTTCCCCTGCCGATGCTTGCACAGCAATCTGAGGAAGCTGCGGCCAAACCCTTGCATCACATGGAATCGCACGTCGGGAATCTCACCGGGCACTCTGAAGCGGGAGCGGACCTGTATTACCGTTACTGTTGGGGTTGCCATGGAGCCCGCGGCAATGGCGACGGCGAGAACGCTCCCTACCTGAATCCGGTGCCGCGCAACTTCGTTGCCGGAACTTTCAAGTGCCGTTCCACTCCGACCGGCACTCTCCCTACGGATCAAGATCTTTCCGATACGCTTGCTCGCGGCTTCAATTTTACAACCATGCCCTCTTGGGCAACTTTGACAGCACAAAACCGCGCGGACCTTGTCGCCTTCATCAAAACCTTTTCTGCCCGTTGGACCGCAGAAAAGCCCGGCGCTCCAATTCAGATTCCGGCGGAGCCCAAGCTGACCGTGGAAAGCATCAAGCATGGCGGCGAGTTGTTCCAGAAGCTCGATTGCTGGAAGTGCCACGGCCAGGAAGGCCGCGGCGATGGACCATCCGCCGCCACGCTCACCGACAGCTTCGATCAGCCCATACGGCCTTATAACTTTACTTCCTCGAACAGGTCCAAGTGCGGCAGAACGAATGCAGAACTTTATCGCATTTTCATGACCGGCCTTGACGGCACCCCCATGCCCTCTTTCGCGGATGTCGTCAAACCGGAAGAGGCTTGGGATTTGGTTCACTACCTGCGCACCTTGCAGGTGAACAATGCGAGCCCCGAACTGGCCCTATGGCAGAGCACGCCTGAAGGAAAGGCCATCGTAACCGCCAAGAAAGTGCGGAATACAAACACCGGCTCTGGAATCACGCCATAAGTTTGCTATCTTAATCGTATCTCGCAACTTGGGACTCCAGAACCATAGGTTCGGGAGGGAGATACGAAATGCATAGCAAGCGTGTAGCTGTGGCTGCACTGACAGTGCTTGCCGCTTCGGCATTGGCGTATGCCGGGCCGCGCGGCGGCACAGTCAGTGGCAAAGTAACCTACGAAGGCACACCGACCAAGTCGAAACCTATTGACATGTCCAAGGAACCGACCTGCGCCAGGATGTATTCGACTCCGCAGTTCGCGGAAAGCGTCGTCACGGGCGCCGGAAACAGCCTGGAAAACGTGGTCGTCTACGTATCAGCCGGAGCGCCGGACGACGCGCCTCCTTCCAACGCAGCCACGTTCACACAGAAGGGTTGCCGCTATATTCCGCACGTGCTGGCCTTCCAGGTCAATCAGGAAATCAAGATCAACAACGAGGATCAAACTTTACACAACGTCCATCCACTGTCGAAGTTGAATCGCGAATGGAATAAGTCAGAGCCCCCGGGAACGCCACCGATTAGCGAGAGATATGACAAGCCGGAGTTCATTCCCGTGAAGTGCAATGTTCATCCATGGATGCGCGGCACTTTTGCGGTGCTGAAAAACTCCCATTTCGCCGTAACAGGCGAGGGCGGTTCGTTCTCTCTGGCAAATCTGCCACCAGGCAAATACACCATCACGGCCTGGCACGAAACTTACGGCGAGCAGTCGCAGCAGGTCACGATCACCGGCAGCGAGACCAAGACGGTCAACTTCGTGTTCAAGGTCAAGCCCAACTAACATAGGCGTGCACTTTACTTAGCCTAGGTTTTCGGACCTCGAAAAGGTAGGCACTTCATTTGCCCACTCTCGCGCGCAAGCTGACGCTTCCCGGTTATTTCGCACTGGGCTTTGGCACCATGATTGGCGTTGGCTGGGTCGTCCTGATGGACGACTGGCTGGGACGCGGCGGCCCTTTCGGCGCGATGCTCGGCTTCGCGCTTTGCGGAATTCTCCTTCTGCCTGTGGGCTACGTTTACGGCCAGTGGGTGCAACGTCTTCCTGATGCTTCAGGCGAAGCCGCTTATACGGCACAAGTCTTTCCTCCCATCGTCAGCTATTTCACGGGTTGGATGATGCTGTTGGCGTATTTCATCGTGTGCCCGTGGGAAGCCGTGGCCGCCGGGAAAATTGCGGCATACATTTTTCCCCAGCTCGACACGATGGAGCTTTATCGCGTGGCCGGCCAGCCTGTCTTTCTTCCACGGTTGCTATTGGGCATCGGCTTCACCATTTTTCTGACGTTCCTGAACTATCGCGGCATCCGGGCCAGCGCCACATTTCAGATCTGGGCAACCTCCGCTGTGCTGGGCGTCTTCGTTGTTCTTGTTCTCATCAGTGCACATAGAGGATCGCCCGTCCATCTTCAACCGCATTTCAGTCAAACGCCGCTGGTTTCGATTCTTTTAACCCTGCAAATTGTTCCGTATTTCATGACCGGCTTTGAATCCGTTCCCAAAGTCGCGGAAGAGGCGCATCCTGGTTTTCCACCGCAGAGTTTTTTCAAGGCCATTGCGATGGCACTTCTTATTGGCGCCGGATTCTACACGCTGGCCGTCGGTGCCACTTCGTACATCGCGCCGTGGCAAGAGCTGCTGGGCAAGCGCTTCGCCACTGCGATTGCATTTGAACAGGGCACGCACTCCGCTTGGCTCGTTCGGTTGATACTGGCCATCACGCTGATAGCGCTGCTGCAAGTCTTCAACGGCAACTTTGTCGCTTCCTCGCGGCTCCTCTTTGCATTTGGCCGCCGCGGCACGATTCCCCAGGTCTTCTCGACGGTCCACGCCACGCACCTGACACCTTCTGTCGCGATTTTCGGCATCACTGCCGGCACACTCGCTGGCCTTTTCCTTGGCGATGCCTTGCTCGTTCCGGTCACGGAAGTGGGCTCAATGGCTTCCGCCGTGGGCTGGCTTGCGGCATGCCTATCCTTCTGGATGGTCGAGAAACGCCTGCAGCCCCGCCTGTTCGCCACCATGGGGGTTCTGGTTTCACTGCTCCTGGTACTGATGAAGTTGCTGCCGGTGGTTCCCGGCCACTTTTCCGACGCCGAATGGTTCGCTTTTGCCGCTTGGTTGGTTGTTGGACTGCTGATGCATCGCCACTCCTAAACGGTTCTTTGGGACGCGTCGTGTATAATCTTCACGGCGCACCTGCTAACTTTATGATCCCCTTCCTTCATCTGGGTCCTCTATCGATTCCCACTTACGGTTTGATGGTGGCGCTGGGCATGATCTGCGCTGCCTATATTCTTCAGGCTGACTTCGATCGGCGAGGCATGAACGCCGACGCATTCACCATTATCACGATCGCCGGATTGGCGGGCATCTTCGCGTCGAAGGTTTACAGTGCGCTCGAATCCCCGGCAGAGTTCTTTGCCCATCCGGTCGCGCTCCTTTTCAACCGCTACGGCTTCACCTGGTTTGGAGGATTCCTAGGCGGCGTGGCCGCACTTATAATTCTCGGCAAGCGTGGCGGATTTTCGCTGCTGGAATTTCTGGATCCTTGTTCGCCCGCGGCTGCGGTTGGGTATGCGATAGGTCGTATGGGCTGCTTGCTTTCCGGCGATGGCGACTACGGTATACCAACCAACTTGCCGTGGGGCATGAGTTTTCCGAATGGCGTTGTGCCTACAACCGAGCGAGTTCACCCGACTCCCATCTATGAATTCCTGGCGTGGTGCGCCATTGGCGCGTTTCTCTGGTATTTAGGCGGCAAACTTCTGCGCCGTTCGCAAGCGAAGGGCCTCGTTTTCTCCGCCTATCTGATTCTGACGGGCATCGCGCGCTTTCTGGTGGAAATCATCCGTATCAATCCACGCGTATTCCTGGGTCTGACCAACGCGCAAATCGTCAGCGTGCTGTCCATGCTTGCCGGCGCGGTGTTGCTTTGGCGTGTTAAAAGCCAATTCCACGCGAAGGAATAAGACCATCGCATAGTCGAGCACAATTCTTCCCGTGGCGATGTTCCGCAGCCTGGATACCATCGCCCCACTTCAGCTATTCCAGGTTCCTGATTCCTTTGCACAAATTTTCTTCGACTTTTTGTGAGAAATCCGGCTTAGGCGAGACGCGTGATTCCGGGAAAGCCGTCGAAACCGGCGTCGAAACTCAATATGTGGTCGATTGCATGCTGCTGCATGACGGCGAGATGGATGCCATCACGTGCGGAGAGATGTCGATAAGCTAGAACGATTCGTTTCGCCTTCTCTACAATGTCCTGGTCAACCGGCAGCACTTGATCCACAATCGCCCTCAGCGCGTCGAAAGCTGGTTGGATTGCGTCGCGGCGATTGATAGCCACATACCTGTGCAGGATCTCCTGAAACACTTCGGCGTCGGTGACCAATCGTTGGCGGTCCGTCACCAGCTTTTCCATCATTCGTTGCGCATCTGTTTTGTGCACGTGAGGTGCACCGACAAGATACATGGGAACGTTCGAGTCGATCAGAATCACGAATGATCGCCGCTCCCGTAGCCCTGTTCGATTTCAGCCAGCATCCGATCGATATCGCTTACGGGGAACTCATGTTTTGCGGCTGCGCGAATCGCTGCGAGTTTCTTGTTGAGGCTCTCCGAAGGCTCCCGCCGTCGCGCTAGGTCCAGCGCCTGCCGGACCCATGCAGCGATGGACATGCGCCGCGCCCGCGCCGCGCGCTGAATGTCCCGGTATTGGGGATCCTGGAGAATAACCTGCAGCCGTTTAGTCATGCTATGAGTCTATCTGACTCATGCCAATGAGTCAATATCACTCAAGCATTTGACGCAGCACATACTGCAAAATGCCGCCGTGCTTGTAATACGCCGTCTCTTCCGGCGTATCCACCCGCACCGTGGCGTTGAAGGTTTTCTCCGTTCCATCCGCCGACTTGGCGCGTACGGTAACCTGCTTGCGCGGCGTCAACGTGGCAACACCGTCAGTCGAAAACACTTCGTGCCCCGTCAGGCCAAGGGATTCGCGTGTTTCACCCGCCTTGAATTCCAACGGGAGCACTCCCATGCCCACAAGGTTGCTGCGATGAATGCGTTCGTAACTTTCCGCAATCACAGCGCGTACGCCGAGCAGTCGTGTGCCTTTGGCCGCCCAATCGCGCGAGGAACCAGAGCCGTATTCCTTGCCCGCAATCACTACCAAAGGAACACCCTCTTCGCGGTATTTCACTGCCGCATCATAGATAAACATCTTTTCGCCCTCGGGAAGATGCAGCGTCCAGCTTCCTTCCGTACCCGGAGCCAACTGATTGCGCAACCGAATATTCGCAAACGTGCCGCGCATCATCACTTCATGATTGCCGCGGCGCGCGCCGTAGGAATTGAATTCGTGCGGCTTCACTCCGCGCGCAATCAGATATTTCCCGGCGGGAGAATCCACCGCGATCGAACCCGCGGGAGAAATGTGATCGGTGGTAACGCTATCGCCCAGAACCGCCAGCACGCGCGCGCCCTGAATATCCGCAAGCGGGACCGGCGTCTTGGGCATGTTCTCGAAATACGGCGGCAGCTTGATGTACGTGGAGTTCGCGTCCCATTTGTAGAGATCGCCTTCGGGAATGGGCATCGTCTTCCATCGTGCGTCGCCTTCAAACACTTCGCTGTATTCCTTGCGATACTGTTCGGTGGAAACCGAAGCGCGCACGGTGGATTCCACTTCCTGCGCGGAAGGCCAAATTTCCCGCAAATACACAGGTTTCCCCGCGGAATCTGTTCCGAGAGGCTCAGTCGTCAGGTCCATGTCCATGCGTCCGGCAAGCGCGTAGGCCACCACGAGAGGCGGCGAAGCGAGGTAGTTCGCGCGAACCAGCGGATGCACGCGCCCCTCAAAATTGCGATTGCCGCTCAGGACTGCCACGGCAATCAGATTGTTATCTTTGATTGCCGCGCCGATGGGTTCTGAGAGCGGTCCGCTGTTGCCGATGCAAGTTGTGCAGCCGTAGCCCACCAGGTGGAATTTCAATTTCTCCAGGTAAGCCATCAGGCCCGAAGCTTGCAAATAGTCCGTCACCACTTTTGAACCTGGCGCAAGACTCGTCTTCACCCAGGGCTTCACTTGCAGCCCACGCTCAACAGCTTTCTTGGCCACCAGTCCGGCCCCGAGCATTAGCGAAGGATTCGAAGTGTTCGTACAGCTCGTAATCGCCGCAATGACGACCGCGCCACTCGAAAGCTCGAACGCATCTCCGTTGTTCTTTACGTGAACTTGTTTCGCCGGCGTGCCTTCCACAACTTTCGTGAAGGAAGCTTTGGCGTTTTTCAGCGCAACGCGATCTTGCGGACGTTTTGGCCCCGCCACTGTTGCTTCCACGCTTCCCAGCTCCAGCTCCAGCGTGTCACTGAAAGCCGGATCGGGCGTGGAATCAGTCCGGAAAAGAAACTGTTCCTTGCAGTAGGCTTCGACCAGCGCAATATGTTCAAGCGCACGCCCGGTGAACTCCAGATAAGCAAGCGTCTCTTTGTCCACGGGGAAAAATCCCATCGTCGCGCCGTATTCCGGGGCCATGTTCGCGATTGTGGCGCGGTCCGGCACGCTTAAGGTGGAGAGGCCGGAGCCATAGAACTCCACAAATTTGCCGACGACGCCTTTCTTTCGCAGCATTTCCGTAACAGTGAGTACGAGGTCCGTTGCAGTCGCGCCCTCGCGCAGCCGTCCATAAAGCTTGAACCCCACAACCTGTGGAACAAGCATCGAAAGCGGTTGGCCTAGCATCGCCGCCTCCGCCTCAATTCCGCCCACACCCCAGCCAAACACGCCCAGCGAATTCACCATGGTCGTGTGTGAATCCGTGCCCACAAGGGAATCGGGATAGGCTTCAAGGCGGCTGCCGGTTGGAACGGAACAAACAACGCGCGCAAGATACTCGATATTCACCTGATGGCAAATGCCCGTATCGGGCGGAACAACTTTGAAATTGCGGAAAGCGGTTTGCCCCCAGCGCAGGAAGGCGTAGCGCTCCACGTTGCGTTGGAATTCCAGTTCGGCGTTTAAGCCGAAGGCGTCCGCATTGCCAAAAGCATCCACCTGCACAGAATGGTCGATTACCAATTCCGCGGGGAACAGCGGATTGATCCGCTTGGGATTGCCGCCCATTCTTTGCACTGCTTCGCGCATTGTGGCCAGGTCCACTATGGCCGGGACGCCGGTGAAATCCTGTAACAGAACGCGAGCGGGCATGAAGGCGATCTCTTTTTGCTCGGCGCCGGGTTTCCACGTTGCCAGGGCGCGAATATCGTCGGCGCGAACCGAACGCCCATCTTCACACCGTAACAAATTTTCCAAAAGTATTCGGAGAGAAAAGGGAAGCCGGGTGAATTGGCCGAGGCCCTGTTTTTCCAATTTCTCGAGGCGCTGAATTTCAAAAATTTGCGCGCCAACGTTCAGGTTGTCACGCGTCCCAAAGGAATTTGCTCCGGAAATGGGCATTCTAGGCGTCCTTTCACACGATGGTTGGGCTTCTATGATACCCGAAATCCTGTCGCGGCGCGGGGACGCTATAATGGATGACTGTGAAGATTGTCCTGATTTCGACATACGAACTGGGGCGGCAGCCATTCGGTCTCGCCTCACCCGCGGCTTGGCTGCGCGAACGCGGGCACGAGGTTACCTGCCTTGATTTATCGCGAGAAGGATTGAACGAGCAAGCTTTGCGCGACGCGGGGTTGATTGCGTTTTACGTGCCGATGCATACCGCGACGCGACTCACGTTAGAGTTGCCGGGGCCCATTCACCGCATCAATCCGAAGGCGCATTTGTGTGCTTACGGTTTGTACGCTTCGCTCTCCGCGGAAAGTTTTCGCGCGCATGGCGTGAACAGCGTTTTGAGCGGCGAATTCGAGCAGGGTTTGCTGGATCTTGCGGAGCATCTCGCGGGCCTTTCGGGTTCACCGCGGATTCATCCTTTGGATAACGGAATTTCGCTCGCGCGTCTGCGTTTTCGCAAACCGGATCGCGCTGGACTGCCGCCATTGCGCTCCTACGCCCACCTGGTGCTGCCAAACGGCGAGCATCGCACCGTGGGGTATACGGAAGCGAGCCGCGGCTGCAAACATCTGTGCCGCCATTGTCCCATTGTGCCGGTCTATAACGGTGTTTTCCGCATCGTCGACCGCGACGTTGTCCTGGCCGATATTCGCCAGCAGGTTGCGGCAGGCGCGCAGCACATCACGTTTGGCGATCCCGATTTTTTCAATGGAGTAGGCCACTCGATTCCTTTGGTGGAAGCGCTGCACCGCGAATTTCCCGCGCTCGCGTATGACGTGACGATCAAGGTCGAGCATCTCCTGAAAAACGTGGAATTGCTGCGGACTCTGCGGCTAACGGGATGCCTGTTTATTGTTTCCGCGGTCGAATCGCTGGACGATGAGGTCCTGCAAAAACTGCAGAAAGGCCACACGCGCGCTGATTTCTTCCACGTCGATGAAGAATGTCGGCGCGCAGGCATCGCTCTTCAGCCCACCTTTGTTCCGTTCACCCCTTGGACCACCTTCGAGAACTATCTCGATCTATTGGAAAACGTGCGCCGGCTCAATTTGGTGGAGGCCGTTGCCCCGATTCAGCTTGCGATACGCTTGCTGATCCCCGCGGGGTCGCGGCTGCTCGAACTCGAGGAAATTCGCCAAAGCGTTGCACCATTTGATTCCAATGCGCTTGTCTATCCCTGGAAAAACCAGAACCCGGCGCTGGACCGGCTGGCCGAAGAATTGCAAGATGTTGTTGTTGCCAGCGAAAAGAAAAAAAGCAGCCGTGTAGCGACATTCGATCAACTCTGGCAAGCGGCGAACCGCGCAGCCGGTAGGAAAATCGTAGAGCCGGCGATACCGATTCTGCCTGCAAGGGCGACGGTGCCGTATCTCAATGAGCCCTGGTACTGTTGAGCAGAGCCGACGCGGGACCAGTTGGTCCCCATCGCGAAAGCCAAGGAAGCAGTGCGGCAAGCAGAAACGTTTGTCTAGCGGGATGCAATCTATAAACGCGGGCTGGAGAAGTTTGTTCGCCACGAGAGACGTGATCGCAATCCGATGAATTCACGAAAACGGCTGTTGTTGTTCGCCACCAAACTTGGCTACCAAACCCGTTCCTTCAACGCGGCCGCTGAAAAGCTTGATGTGGAGATTGCCTTTGTAACTGATCGCTGCGGGCGTATGGACGACCCTTGGAATGATCATGCGATTGCCGTGCATTTTTATGCTCCAGAGGCGGCGGCCCGCGCCATCCTGGAAGCGCAGCATGGACTTCGCGTCGATGGCGTGTTGGCACTTGGAGATCGACCGGCGCCCACGGCGGCCTATGTGGCGCGTGGCTTGGGGCTGCTCCACAATCACCCCGCCAGCGTGGAGGCCTGCCGCAACAAATTGCGCTCGCGCCAAGTGTTTCGTGAAGCGGGAATCCCGGTGCCTTGGTTCCGTGGCGTTGCGTTGAACCCCGTACCAGAGCCTGCTCTGCTTGACATCCATTATCCCTGTGTACTCAAACCACTCTCGCTTTCCGCCAGCCAGGGAGTTGTGCGTGCAAACAATCGCGACGAATTTATCGCTGACGCGATGCGGCTCAAGCAGCTCCTTGAATCCCCAGAAATTCGTGCGACCCGCGAATCTCACCTGGACCAGATGTTGGTCGAAGGCTATCTGCCGGGCAGGGAAGTGGCCGTCGAAGCGCTCCTGACGGAAGGAGACCTGCGAATACTGGCGATATTTGATAAGCCGGATCCGCTGGAAGGGCCGTACTTCGAGGAGACCATCTACGTTACGCCATCCCGGTTGCCAGATTCTGAGCAGCGATCCATCGAAAGCGCATTGCGTTCCGCAATTCAGGCTCTTGGATTGACCCACGGGCCGGTTCACGCGGAATTTCGCCTGAATGAAGAGGGAACTTGGCCGCTCGAAGTGGCTCCACGCCCAATCGGCGGATTATGTGCCCGGGCGCTGCGATTTTGCCTTGCCGACGTTCCAGAAGAAATTGGCTTGGAGGAGCTTCTTCTGCGCCACGCGCTTGCCATCCCCGGCGCAGATGCGCCCCGCGAAACATCATCTTCAGGCGTCATGATGATTCCGGTACCACAAAGTGGAATTCTTGAAAAGGTAGAAGGCGAAGAAGTGGCGCGGAAGATTCCCGGAATCACCAGATTGGAAATCACGGCGCGACTGCATGATTACATAGCGGCCTGGCCGGAGGGTTCAAGCTATTTGGGTTTCTTGTTCGCCAGGGACGATGCACCGGAAGAAGTGGAAAGAGCGTTGCGTACAGCCCACGCCAAACTGAAATTCACTCTAACGCCGCGACTGCCTGTCGAACATCCGTTGTCGCACACAACCCCACGCGCCGATGGTCAATAAAGATAAACGAAGGAAGTTAGGGGCCTACTTCGGTGCTTTGGCCGAATCGATTCCCTTCGCTGCGTTCGCGTTTTGTGGTTGGCCTTTCTCCTCGTTGATGCACTCAACAATTCTTGTAAATGATTGCGCCACGTCCACAAGCTTTGTTTCTTTGCTCGGGAAGGCCGTAATCTGAGCATTGTTGGCAAGCGGCACACCTCGAAAACCCCTTTCGATATTGACGGACTGTTGTCCCAAAAGGCCCTCTGTGACAAATGAGGCCGTCGAATCGTCGAGAATCTGGTCTCGATATCTCCTTTCGACGCACAAGATTAATTCAATTTTGGCTTCCGGGTTATTTGAATTCCTCGCAAGATTTACCCGTTCGACCTTTCCAACGTCGACGCCGTCGACTCGCACAGGTGCGCCTACAACTAGGGCAGCCACTTGATTCACGTACATCCGCAGCCGATACTTCGGTTGGAAGAAACCCGACGACCACAGACTAGAAATCACCCACAGGGCGCAGATGCCAATGAGAATTGCTCCCGCCACCTTCAAAAACTTATCAGAAATTCGAATCGTTATCTCTGCCACTGCAGGCCTCCGACAGGAGCTCTTCTAGCTGCTCTCGCGCAAACTACATTGTGGCCCGGCCTATTCGGTGAGGTAACACGGAATGCTTAAAACTTAAAACTTAAAACTTAAAACTTCTTCTCATCCCTTGGCCTTCGGCGCTACGTAACCTTCCGGCAATTTCGCCCCTTCGCCAAAAAAGAACTGCTCCATCTGTTCTTCCATGATCTTCTGCGAGTTGGGATCCAGCGGATTCAGCCGGTATTCGTTCATCACCATCTTGGAGTGTTCCAGCCAAAGCTTCCAGGCGTCCTTCGAAACGTTTTCATAAACGCGTTTACCGAGTTCGCCCTTCCAAGGGGGACGATCCAAACCGGGCAGCTCTTTGCCAAACTTCACACACTGCACCATGCGCGTGCCCGGTTTTATAGCCTCGCTGGGCGTAGGCGTGGGTCCACATGAATCATTGGCCATGCGTTCCTCCTGGAAGGCTCTATTTTCAGCTACAGAAAGAGATGTTGCAAGCGAACCCTGTTCTCGGTACCCTCTTTCCCTGTGATAGGCCGTTGATTACTCCTTTTATTAGTCTCCCTGCTCATATCTCTTCTGGAAGCATATTGGGCCCCCTTTCCAAATCAGTATGAACGGTTCAGCCGAGTGTGATTACTCCATCGTAGACGCAAATCGGAGGGCCCATGGCGGTTCCTTTACAGACTATCGTCGCTGGTAGTTTGCAATCCGCGTTTCTACAAGAGCTGAAGAACTTTCTCGAAAATCGAGTACTGGAGCGCCTCTGGGAAAAAGACGCCACACTTTGGCCGCCGGAAGAATTTGATCCTTCCCACATCCACTCCAATCTGAACTGGCTGGATCTGCCGAGCTCGCTTGAACCGCTCCTCAATGCCATAAAAAAGGAGGAGTCAGCAGCCTTGGCGGATGGCCTGGATTGTCGTGTTCTAATTACCTTCGAGAGTGCCAATTTGGGGGCTAAGGCGCTTATGGCCTTCGTGCCGCAGGATGATATCCGTCGCTTCGTAGTTCTTGACAGCACGTGTCCCGTCGAGATTTCCGTTGCTGAAAAGGAAATGGATCTCCAGCACAGCCTCTTCATTTTCGCGAGCAAGGCGGGTTATCGTCTGGAGGATCATGCTCTTTTCCTTTATTTCCGGGAAAAACTCCAATTCGCCGGGGCGTCGCAACAGTTGCACCAATTCGTGGCCCACACGGAATCAGGTTCCTACCTTGCCACCATTGGCCGCGAATATAAGTTCCGCGCTGCCTTCTCTGATCCTCCCGGCATTCTCGCGCGATTTACTTCCATTAGGCATTTTGGCGCTGTGCTTACCTCGCGATTCGCGATTGAGCCGGAAGCGATCAGTGCGGCCGCAAAGGGGATGCACGAGGCTTGTTCGCCCAGCACGATTCCGGCGGAAAATCCAGCGTTACAGTTGGCGGCATTCCTCTCCTGTGGGGCTTTAGCGAAGCGAGAGTACTTGGCCCTTCTCGCGTCACCGACTCTCGTTCCCTACACCCATTGCCTCAGCCAATTGATCGGCGGGAGCATGACGAAGGAAGGCCACGGCTTGATACCTATTGCCGGAGATGTCCCGCGCGACACACGCGCACTGGAAGACAAGGCTGTCTTCGCGCTTCTGACGTACCCCAGTGACAACGATCCTGAGCTCTCCGATTTGACGAGCCAATTCCGCGTCTCTGGCGTCCCCTTTGTCCATGTGCAGATAGCCGAGCCTCTCGACTTGCTTGCGGAATCGTTCAGTTGGGAAGTGGCCACGGTACTTGCATGTGCCCATCTGGGTCTCGATCCCTTTAAAGGCCCGGACGACCGTTTATCGCGCGCACTGGCCATTGAGATTCTTAACAACTATTCGCCAACTAAAGACACAGTAAGCCGCCGTCCCCGCCTTCAGGAAGAAAACCTGCAACTCTTTGCCGAGGGCGACACTCGACGCGAACTCTCTGCCTTGAATCTGCGTGAAGCTCTCGGCTCCTTCTTTCGTTTGCTGCAACCTGGGAGTTTTCTTGGAGTACTGATTTTTCTTCCGGAAACAGCCAAAGTCGTGACCGCTTTCCAGTCCATCCGAAGACAACTTACGCAAAGACTGAATGTCCCGGTGCTTTTGGTTTACGGCCCGCACGGTCTGCATCATCACGGCCATTTGCAGTATGACGGCCAACCGAGAGGTCAGTATCTGGTGTTTACCGCCGATTCTCCCCTCGACATTTCCATTCCAGGAGCCTCGTACACCTTCGGTCAGCTTTATCGCGTCCTCGCTTTGGGTGAATTTGAAGCCTTGGAGCAGAGCCACCGTTTCGCTCTCCGAATCAATCTCACGGGAGAAATCGCGGCCGCACTCGCAAAGTTGCAGCAGACCATAGAACAGGCTTTGGGCCGAACCCCGTAGACGCCGCCTCATTTTTATCCTTTTCCGTTGGAAGAACATCTGATATGTCTCAGGCCGGTGTTCGGAGGTTTTCTGTGCCCGAAATCAGCACAATTTTTTTTGATATTGGCGGCGTCATTCTGACAAACGGCTGGGACCGCGACTCTCGCCGTGAAGCTGCCCAGGCTTTCCAACTGGATTGGGAGGATTTCCAGGACCGTCACGATCTGTCTTTCCCCGCATTTGACGCGGGCCAAATCACCCTCAACCAGTACCTCAATCGCACCCTCTTCTACCGGTCTCGGTCGTTTACACGCGAAGAATTCACGGCCTTCATGTTCGCGCAGTCGAAAGAGTACCCGGAGACCCGCGCGATCCTCTCTGCCCTCGCGCGAACGGGGAAATACCTTATTGGCGCGATCAACAATGAACCGCTTGAGCTCAACCAATATCGCATCGAGGCCTTTCAGCTACGCCACGATCTCCAGGTTTTCTTCAGCTCCTGCTATTTGAATGCGCGCAAACCGGAAGAGACCATTTACCGCATCGCACTGGAAGTGACACAACGCGCTCCCGAGTGCTGCGTGTTCATTGATGATCGCGCCTTGAACCTGGAGAACCCCCGGCGCCTGGGAATGAACGTTGTCCACCATCAGAACGCCCCCCAACTGCGCCGTGACCTGCAATCGCTCGGGATTGCGGTATAGTCTCTGGGCGGCAATTCGGCCAGTTTTCAACCTTTTCCCGGAGGAAGTGGATGCCCGAAGAAACCAATCGCTCTGGTTCCATCTACGGTAGTACCGCTGATTCTTGTACCGTGATTTTGTTTGGAGCTTCGGGAGACCTTGCAAAACGCAAGGTCATTCCCGCGATGTACGACCTGGCGCAATACAGATCACTGGGCGAATGCTATGCCATCGTCGGTTTCGCGCGCACGCCGATGACCGATGACTCTTTCCGCTCCATGGCTGGAGAAGCGGCCAAGACGATTTCAGAGGTGGGGCCCATCGATCCCGCTAAGTGGGATAAGTTCGGCTCCAACCTCTATTATTCGCCGGGAGATTACGGCGACCAGAACTCCTACACGCAATTGGTCAAGCGATTGGCGGACCTCGATGCGCAGAAGAAGCTGTGTGGCAACCGTCTGATCTACCTTTCCACTCCTCCCGAAGTTTATCCGGACATTGTCGAGCAACTCGGACGCGCAGGGCTGGCGCGGCCCAACAGTCCCAGTTCCTGGGTGCGCATCATCATTGAGAAGCCATTTGGGCGTGATCTGGCCACGGCCCGCGAGCTCAATAAGATCGTCCTGAATGTTTTTGAGGAAAAGCAAATTTACCGCATCGATCACTACCTCGGCAAAGACACTGTCCAGAATCTGCTCGTTCTGCGTTTTGGCAACGGCATTTTCGAGCCGCTCTGGAACCGCAATTACGTAGACCACGTGCAGATTACCGCCTCGGAAACGCTGGGCGTCGAGCGCCGCGGCGGTTTCTACGAAACTGCCGGCGCGCTGCGCGACATGATCCAGAGCCATGTGCTGCAACTCACCTCGCTGACGGCCGTGGAGCCGCCGGCTTCGTTTGACGCCAACGCCGTGCGCAACGAAAAACTGAAAATCCTGCAATCGATCCGGCCATTCAATCTGGAGATGGTCGCGCAATCCGTGGTTCGCGGACAGTACGCGCCGGGCAAGATAGGCGAAAAATCAGTCGCAGGTTATCGCGATGAGCCCCATGTGAGTCCGAACTCGCGCACGGAAACGTTTGTGTCCATGCGTCTCTTAATCGACAACTGGCGCTGGGCCGGCGTCCCCTTCTATCTGCGTACCGGGAAACGCCTCGCGAAGCGCACCACGGAAATCATGATTCAATTCAAGCGCGCTCCCCACATCGTTTTCCGAGAACGAGAAGTGGAATCCAATCGCTTGATTCTGAATATTCAGCCCGACGAAGGGATTTCTTTTTCCTTTGGAGCCAAAAAGCCGGGTACGGAGATGAGCATCGGCAATGTGACCATGAATTTCAGCTACCGTGAAGCATTTGGTGGCGTCTCGCGTAGTGCATATGCCACCCTGCTGAACGATTGCCTCCGCGGAGACGCAACCTTGTTTGATCGCGGCGATTCCGTGGAAGCGGCGTGGTCGCTGGTGGATCCCATCCTGGACGTATGGAGCGCAGCGAAAAGCGTGAGTGTGCCGCAATACCCTGCTGGCGCATGGGGCCCTCGCGAGTCCGACCAGTTGCTCGAACGCGAATCCCGGCAGTGGTATAACCCGTAAAGCGGAAGTTGCCGGCTGTGATAGCAATAGAAGGAAAATCCTTGCAATTTTCATTGGCATCGTATTAAATCGGTTTAATGCATGAACTTGTTCGGGAGGTCCCGTGATTATCGCCGGTGATGTTGGCGGCACCAAGTGCAATCTGGCCTTGTTCGCCGAAAATAATGGGAAACTGGAATTCGTCTACCGGCACCGCTTTCCGAGCAAGGGATTTGCGCGATTCGATCTCCTGGTGAAAGAGTTTTCCCTGCAAGCCGAGCCTCACCTTCGCAATGAAAAAGTGCGTGCCGCAGGTTTTGGCGTGGCGGGACCAGTGATCAACAATCGCATCCACGCGACCAATCTTCCTTGGGTTGTCGACGCGGAACACCTGGCCCAGGAATTGAACGTCAAGCCCATCGTCCTGATGAACGATCTGGGCGCCACCGGCCACAGCTTGCAGCACCTTCCTCCCGAAGATTTTTGCGTGCTGAACGAAGGCGTGCCTGTACCCGATGCCACGCGCGCACTGCTTGCGGCAGGAACCGGGCTTGGGGAGTCCATCCTTTTCTGGGATGGCTCTCGCTATAAAGTGGTGCCATCGGAAGGCGGGCATTCCGATTTTGCGCCTCACACGGAACGCGAAATTGAATTGCTGCGCTTCATGCTGCGCCGCTTTCCGCAAGTCAGCGGTGAGTTGATTCTTTCCGGGCGGGGTTTCCGCACGCTGCACGAATTCCTTGCGCCAAATGTGAAGCACCCGATCTTCGACGATCCCGATGCGGATCCCGCTCCGTTCATTACCAAAAGCGCGCTCGAGAAGAGTTGCTCGGTTTGCGTCGAGACGCTTGATCTTTGGACTGCGGTCTATGGCGCGGAAGCCGGTAATCTTGCGCTGAAAGTTCTGGCCCTCGGAGGCGTTTACATTGCCGGCGGGATTGCCGTGAAGATTCTCGAAAAAATGAAGGATGGAACGTTCTTCAAAGCGTTCAAGGACAAGTGGCACTTCACCGAGATCCTGGACAAGGTTCCTGTGTCCATCGTGCTGAACGAATCCGCGCCACTGATCGGCGCCGCGTATGAAGCGTACGCGGCTGTTAAGTAAATCGATACGGACCCGCGCGAATTTGGCGCTTATCTGTTCCACCTAACCGTACTTGATTTTGATAAACTAGCACCTCGTCACGCGGATCTTGTCGACCGCCATCCTTCATATCGCAAGCCCTGCCGGAGCGCTTTCGGGGGCACGGAGCAATCGTCATGAGCAGTAGCGTCACCTCGCAAGCTATCGAAATCCTCAACTATTTTGACGGAGCGTGGAACAAGTCCGCCGCGACGGAATTCTTGGACGTTTCGAATCCCGCCACCGGAGACCGCATCGCCCGGACGCCTCTTTCCACTAAAGCGGATGTGGATGTGGCCGTGCACTCCGCCGCGCAAGCGTTTCCTGTCTGGCGTCGAACGCCGCCGGGGGAACGCATCCAATATCTGTTCAAGTTGAAAAATATTCTCGAAGAGCACATAGATGAAGTTGCGCGGCTGATTACTCTGGAAAACGGAAAGACTTTTGCCGAAGCGAAAGCTGAATTGCGGCGCGGCATTGAGAATGTCGAGGTAGCCTGCGGCATTCCAACAATGATGCAGGGGTACAACCTCGAAGACATCACGCCGGGAGTGGATGAAACGCTGATTCGCCAACCGCTTGGAGTCGTCGCGGCGATCACGCCGTTCAATTTTCCGGCCATGATCCCGTTTTGGTTTCTGCCTTACGCGATCGCTTGTGGCAACACATTAGTTCTGAAACCAAGCGAGCGCGTTCCCCTCAGCGCACGAAGAATCGTTGAGTTGGTTGAAAAGACGGGGATTCCAAAGGGCGTCGTAAATTTGGTGAATGGCGGCAAAGAAGTCGTGGACGCGCTTTGCGATCATCCTGATATTCGTGCGGTGAGCTTTGTGGGCTCCACGCCAGTCGCAAAACATGTTTATCAACGATCAGCAGCGAGCGGCAAGCGCATGCAATGCCAGGGCGGTGCAAAAAATCATGTGATCGTGCTGCCCGACGCAGACATGGAGCTCGCCAAACAAATCATCAGCGATTCGGCGTTTGGCTGTGCGGGGCAGCGGTGCCTTGCCGTTTCGGTCGCAGTGACGATTGGCGAAGCCCAGAAGACTTTTCGCGATGCCATTGCCGAAACAGCTTCCTCTATCAAAGTGGGCTACGGCCTCGAAGCAGGCGTTCAGATGGGGCCAGTGATTACGCCAGAGAGCAAGCGACGGGTTGAATCGCTGATCGCCACGGGAGTTAACGACGGCGCAAAGGCGATTGTTGACGGCCGCAACGTGAAAGTGGCCAACTACGAAAACGGAAATTTCCTAAAGCCCACAATTCTGGATGGAGTTCCCGCGTCGAGTTCGCTGGCCAATACGGAAATTTTTGGCCCGGTGCTCAGCCTGATCCATGCCAGCGACATTGACGAGGCCATCGAGTTCATTCGCAAAAGCCCTTACGGAAATCAGGCGTCGCTTTTCACAACCAGCGGGGCGGCGGCGCGTAAATTCCGCTACGAGGCGCCCGCCGGAAATATTGGCATCAATATCGGCGTAGCCGCGCCTATGGCCTATTTCCCGTTCAATGGCTGGAAAGAAAGCTTCTTCGGAATTCTGCATGCGCAAGGCAGAGACGCCGTGGAATTCTACACGGAATCGAAGATTGTGGTCGAACGGTGGTCGCGGCAAGAGACGCGCAAATTCTGAGCCCGCTGAATTGGCGTCTTTATGACCGGCAAGCCGCTCCATCTCGATATCAATCCGCAACTCGAATGCGCGGAAACACTCGCCTCTCGTTTCTACACTGACCCCGCCGTGCTGGCTCTCGAAAAGGAGCGCATCTTCCGCCGCACCTGGCAGTGGGTTGGCATGCTCACGCATCCGTGCGGCGAAGTGAACGGCAAGCCGCGCACCATTGCCGGCCCTGAAACATTTTTCACGGTTGATGTCGCTGGCGAGCCTGTGCTTGTTTGCCGCGACGAAAAAGGAACTCTCCGTGCTTTTAGCAACGTCTGCCGTCATCGCGCGGGGCCCGTGGGTGTTGGCGCAGGCTGCAAGAGCGTACTGCGTTGCGCCTATCACGGGTGGACCTATACGCTCGATGGCCGTTTGATTGGCACTCCGGAAGTGGATGGCGTTGAGTTTTTCGACCGCTCGACGATGGGGCTAGTTCCCCTTCGCTGCGAAGTCTGGGAAGAGTTCATCTTTGTCAATTTCGATAGAAACGCGCCGCCGCTGTGTGAGTATCTTGGTCAGATTCCAGAGCAGGCGCGCGGCTTCAGCTTTAAAGGCTTGCAACTCGTCGAGCGAAAAGACTACGAGATCAATTGCAACTGGAAGGTCTACGTAGATAACTATCTCGAGGGCTACCACATTCCCATTGCTCATCCCGGCCTGATGAAAGAAATCGACTACGCGCAATACCGCACAGACACTTTCCGCTACTACTCACAGCAATTCGCTCCCATCCGTGCCCTGAAGCCGGAAGAAGCCAGCGCGCGTTTTTATCCGCCGGGAACTGGCGCGAACGAAGCTTTGTATTTCTGGATCTTTCCGAACCTGATGCTGAACGTTTATCCCGACAATGTTTCGGTGAATTTGGTGGTGCCGCTTTCCCCGGACCGGACACTAACCATTTTCGAGTGGTATTTCCATGCGAATGAACCGGCGCAAATCCAGGATCGCATCCGCAAGGCAGTCGAGTTCAGCGATCAGGTGCAGCAGGAAGACATCGGGCTTTGCGAATCGGTGCAGCGCGGCTTGCATTCCGCTCTTTATGATCGTGGCCGTTATTCCTTGAAGCGCGAAAATGGCGTGCACCACTTTCACGTGCTGCTCAGCGAATTCCTCGGTTAAGCACGCAGTCCAGAAAACGGCCGCTAGACCACGAGCTATCTCAAGAATGTTTCCCGGGAGGGCACGGCTTCAGCCGTGCCGAAAAGCCCCAGAGATTCAGGAGTTTTAACCCCTGAGGTGTGCCCAGTCGTATAGGAGGCCATTTATGAAATCAGTCGTCTACGGATGCGCGGGCGCCGATTGTTGAATCGGTGCAGCCGCCGGTTTGTTGAAGTCGAAATTAACCTTGGGTGCTTGCCGCGCCCCCTCATCCGTTTTGAAGTAAGCGTCATTCCTGGCAAATCCTGCAAAGCCAGCCACCAGGCTGTTGGGAAACAGCGCGATGTACGTGTTGTAATCCTGCACTGTGTCGTTGTAGCGGCGGCGTTCCACCGCGATGCGGTTTTCCGTTCCCGCCAGTTCATCCTGCAAACGCATGAAATTCTCGTTGGATTTCAATTGCGGATAGTTTTCCACGATCACCAACAAGCGGCTCAACGCGGAATCCAATTGTCCGTTCGCAGCAATCTTGTCGGAAGGTGTTCTTGCGCCTCCCAATGCCGCACGCGCCGCGGCGATGTCTCCAAACACTTTCTGTTCCTGCACGGCGTAGCCTTTCACCGTTTCGACCAGGTTGGGAATTAGGTCGGACCGGCGCTGCAGAACGACATCAACTTGCGCCCACGCTGCGTTCACCGCTTCGCGTTTGATGGCCATTTGATTTCGCCGGCCCACATACATCCCGCCAAGAAGTCCGGCTATGAGTAACGCCACCACGATTGCGATCACGATTTTCATATGCACCTCGACTATGAGAGTTTCAGAAATTTAATGTGCAACCCGTTGCCACTCGATCTTCGGCACTCTTCCATCCAATGCCACAATCACTTTCTCCAGCGCATGCATGTAAGCATCGTAAGCCGCCAGCGAATCACCTTCGATTGCCCCGCTGCCGTGAAAACTGTAAATCCGTAGAAAAGCTTCCGCCTTGGCTCCGGTGAGTTCCTCGATGCGTGCGAAAATTCCCGTCGTGCCTTGGGGAGGCTCCTCGTCGAAAGCCAGCAACGTGTGGCGAAGCAACGTCACGGCGCTTGAAATCGTGCGCTTCAACACCGCAAGAAGTTCCATCTCGTTCCGGCCCGCGTGAAGCAAATGCTGCCGCAATCGCAGCAACAGCAGGCGTAATTCGTGCTCCAGCTCCACGCGATGCAGGTTCATAGGAATTTGCAGATCCGCGGCGACATCTTTACCGAAGAGCACGCGATGCGAACGTTTCAAGTCCAGGCTCTCGATCGCAAACACATCGGTCGAGCGCTGCAATTCCTCGGTCAGGAAAAACAGCGGAGCCGGCTCTTTCATCTCCTGAATCCACCAGCGCACGGCTGACGCCAGGCGGTGCATCTCGTTCACATCAATCTGCACTAGCGTGCAGAGCACATTCAGATCAGAGGCCCCGGGGCGGAATTCACCACGCGCCGCGGAGCCGTAGAGGATCACGGACTCCAGATTCTTGCCCGCCGCTTCCTTCAGTCTGCTTACAAGTTCTGTCAGCTTTGCTTCCATCGCTGTCACCTGCAATCAGAGAAACTCTCTCACCAACTACCACCCGCGCCGCCGCCACCGCTTGCCCCACCGCCAAATCCCCCGAATCCCCCGCCACCGCCGCCCCAGCCTCCACCGCCGCCCCAACCTCCGCCGGAACCGCCCCAGCCTCCACGGTTTCCGCCAATCATGCTGCCAAGTATGGAACCGACGATAAAGCCTGTCATTCCTCCGCTGGATCGTCCGGAACCCGAACTTAGGCCTTTTAACAGAAGAATGAAGACGAATATGCCGATGAAGATCCAGACCAAACTCTCGCCTGAATCGTTGTCTTCGTGGCGAACCCGTTGCAATTGCGGCATGCCAGTCAGCGTCACACCTTTATCATCGGCAATATATTTTGCCAACTGCCACGCGGCTGTCTCTATGGCCCCGCTGTAGTCGCCCTTGCGGAAGTAGGGCACTAACAATCGACCGGCATCTCCCGCGCGTGCATCATTTACCACCGGCTCGAGGCCGTAGCCAACTTCAGTCCAATATTTCCGTTCGTTCGGCGCCACCAAAAGCATCAAGCCGTTGTCTTGCTTCTTCTGGCCAATTCCGAGTTGTTTGAATAGATCGTTTGCGTAGGGCTGGACCTCTTCGCCATCCAGCGATTTCACCGTGACGATGGCCATCTGCGCGCCAGTCTTCTGTTCCAGTTCCGTGCACATGGCTTCGAGCCGCGATTTCGTTTGCGGCTGAATAATGCCGGCGAGGTCGGTCACGTAGCCGGTGGGGTGGATCTGCTTGATATCTTCGGCATGGATGACTCCGCCCCAAATGAGCAGGAGCCACACGGCCATGCGCATTGCTTTTGCGAAGTATCTCTTCATCGACGGGAATTCGTGATGCGAAGCAGCATTTTCCTGGTTGAGCGACACTGGGCGAATTCTCTCACATCTCCCGTTCAAAAATCGCCTGCGATTTTTCTCCTCCAGGTCCCATTGACCACCTTCAAGCCGGGTTCTACTCTTAGAGCAGAACGAACCTGTTTCAGGTTGAGGTGACCATGCGTCCGTGGACGGCGGTGCCGCGCCCGGTCTTGTATCTGCTTGCCGTGATCTTCTGTGCGGCCACGACGCTCTACTCTTGCGTCTGGATTTACGACATGCACCGGCCAGCGCCCCCCGGGCATCCCGTCGAACTCGGATTCAATCGCTCTCAAAGGACTGACTTTGATCTAAAGTCCTGCTCCATTTACGTCTACAACGTGGCCCCGAACAGCCCCGCTGAACGCGCCGATCTGCGTCCCGGCGATGCGATTATCGCGATCAATGGCAAGCCGCTCACCTCAGCTGATCCCTATGAACTAACTTGGAGCAACTCTCGTCCTGGTGATCCTGTTGAAGTAACAGTGAGGCGTCCCGATGTCCACGACCCCG
Organism: Candidatus Acidiferrales bacterium; assembly: GCA_963780315.1. Taxonomy (GTDB): domain Bacteria; phylum Acidobacteriota; class Terriglobia; order Acidiferrales; family UBA7541; genus Acidiferrum. The sequence goes on from CAWABP010000014.1 coordinate 134,229, forward strand.
TTATTCTGCATGCCGTTTTCCGTGCATCTCAACCGGATCAACCCGCCGAAGGCTTGGTAAGGAAATCCGCAGAAGAGGCAGTGAATTTGTTCCCTGTCTTCTTTTTGCTGGTAGGCTTTGCGGTGCTCTTTTTCCGGATTGATGATCCCATGGCCTGGCTGCTCGCTGCGCTCTTTACCGGCTTCATTGCCGCTCCCAGTTTTCACAACCTGCCCCTTTATTCCCGGCCGATGCAAGAGTTTTTGAAGGCATTCCAATCCCTGTTCTACGGATTTGTATCCGGTCTTTTTTACGTGTTCTTTGCCATTTTTCCGGAGAGATCGAAGCTGGATCGCTGGGTGCCGTGGCTGAAATGGGCGGCGTTGGCATTTTGTTTCAGTCAGGCCATTCCTGGAATGGATGATGGTAATCCTCGCTGGCCGCGAGTCGTGAGCCAACTTTTGGGACTGCACAGCGCGGACCACGTGCGGCGTTTGGTTGCGCTCTCGTTCATCCTTCTGGGCATGGTCTCGCTGATTTGGAACCGGTTGAGCAAAGACACCTCTTCCGAATCGCGGCGCAAATCTCGGGTCATGCTAGTCGGCTTGATCTTCGGATTTCTCCCCCTTATTGTGGAACGGCTTATCGAGGAGTTCACAGGCTACCGCCGGAATTTCTGGGTAGATAACCTTTTGGCGCTGGTGCTGCTTCTCTATCCGCTTTCGTTCGGCTACGCGGTGGTGAAGTACCGCGTCCTGGAAATCCCCGTTCTCCTCCGGCGAAGCGCGCGGTACGTACTTGTGCAACGCGGATTCGCCACGCTTTTGTTCATGGGTGCATTGGCAGCTGTGTTGCTCTTCTCGCGGTTCCTTTCCGGCGTTTTCGCGGCGCATTCGCAGACGGGCATGGCGCTCAGCGCGTTTTTCGGCGTGGCCCTGGTTTGGGCATCCAGTCCGCTCGTCAAGCGCGGCTCAAGGCGCATTGACCGGGCCTTCTTCCGCAGTTCCTACGATGCCCGCATCATTCTCCAGGACCTCGCGGAGAAAACTCGCTCAGTCACCGACCGCGGCGAGCTGGGGGCTTTGCTCGAAAGCCATCTGAAGCAAGCGCTGCATCCCAAATCCCTTGTCATTTACGCTGTGGCGCCGGATGGAATGCTCCGTGTCATCTCTCCCGCAGATTTGGTGTCGCTCAAGCCAGATGCGCCGTTCCTGCTGAAATTGGTGGCGTATGGCCACGCCTGGGAAGTTCCTCCTCCCGATTCTCTCGATGCCCCCGAAAATTTCCCACTTGCGCCGCTCGCGCCGGAATGTCTTGTGCCGCTTCTGGGCCACAATGCGCAGCTTCTGGGACTCATTGTTTTGGGGCCGCGCCTTTCCGAAGAGCCGTACTCTCACGAAGACAAGCGTTTGCTGGATTCCGTTGCCGGGCAAGCGGCCGTCGCGCTCGAAAATATTCGCATGGCGGAACATATCGCCGACGGCCTGGAAACTGAGCGGCGCGCCGCCCAGGAAATCCAGATTGCCCGCGACGTGCAATCGCGGCTTTTCCCTCAGATGATGCCGCCTTTGGCCACGCTGGAATATGCGGGCAGTTGCATTCAGGCGCGGCAGGTTGGCGGCGATTACTACGATTTTCTCGATCTCGGTTCCTCGCACAGGCTGGATCGTGGAGCCACTCAGCCTCTCGCTGCCGCGGCCTGGCATCTCGCCTTTGTGCTTGCCGACATTTCGGGGAAGGGAATTGCCGGCGCTCTTCTGATGGCCAACTTGCAGGCCAATCTGCGCAGCCGTTACGCGATTGCGCTCGACGATCTTCCACGCCTTCTGAAATCCGTCAATCAACTCTTTTACGAAAACACTCCCGACGATCGCTATGCCACGATGTTCTTCGCAGTTTACGACGACCATTCGCGCGAAATGGAATACGCCAATTGCGGCCACAACGCTCCGCTGCTCTTCCGCGCAAACGGCTCGCTCGAACGCCTCACGTCCACCTCCACGGTGATCGGCTTGTTTCCCGATTGGAAGTGCGTGACGCAACGCCTCACTCTCGCTCCTGGCGATCTGCTGGTGATCTATACCGATGGCGTCACCGAAGCAAATAATGAAGCTGGGCAGGAGTTTGGAGAAGTGCGGCTGATCGAAACGGTGCGGGCAAACCGCTCGCTGCCGCCTGCCAGTCTTGCCACATGCATCCAGAGCGCCGTGCAGCAATTCAGCTTCGGCGAACAATCCGATGATCTGACGATGGTCATCGCCCGCGCCCGTTAGGCTGCGCGGCCAAGCCTTCAATGAGAGAGCAATCGCGTTCAATCGCTGCAGCCGAATCAATCTTCCCCGAAAAGAAACGGCAGCGCTCGCGCATTGCCGTTGACGAAAGCAAATCCTTCAGCAGCGGAATAATTTTCTCTGCGCGGTACTGTTCCGGATAGAGACGATGCCCCAGCCCGAGACGTTCCACGCGAGCGGCGTTATCCGGCTGATCGTGTGCATACGGCACCACCAACTGGGGGATGCCTGCCTTGACGCTTTGCGCCAGCGTCCCAATCCCGCCGGGATAAACGATCGCCGCGCATCGCGGCATCACCTGGCTGAACGGGAGATAGGAAAACGCTCGTACCCCCGGTGGAAGATCCTTGGGAAGTTGTTCGGGAAAATTAGTCACAAGCATCCCGCGCAATCCTGTACGGCGGCAGGTTTCCACGGAAGCTCGGAAGAATCCGCCCAGCGTGGCCGCTCCCGATCCCGGTGTAAAGAGAATCGGTGGGGGCCCCGAGTCAAGAAATTCCTGCGCTTCCTCGGAGACCGCAAAGTGCGTGTCTGCGTCGTACATCACAAATCCCGTCAGGTGCACGTTGCGCGGCCAGTCTGGCTGCGGCGCCGCGAGCCAGTCCGGAAACAGCCCAAGGACGAGTTGCGGCGAATGTATATATTTGCCAAGGATGCTGCGCACCGGCGCGAGCCCCAATTCACCCCGCAAAGCGTTCAGCTCCGGCCCAAGCAGTTTATCTACCCAAAATTCGTCTGCGGCCCAGAAGAGCGCGCGCTTCAGGAAGCGCGGAACGGCCGACCCAAGCGGCAATTGTCCCACGGAGGCGGAGTCGTACATGCTGCGCAGCAAGGCCGGTTGCAAGTGGATTGTCGCCAGCGGGACGCCCAGCTTTTCATTGGCGACGCGAGCGCCCAGGCACGGCCCGGAAGCCGCCACTACGGTGTGCGCGTTGCGGTGCTCTTCAATCAGACGATACAGCCGGCGAATATTTGGAACGAACACATGCTCTGCCACGCAGGCAAAACCCTTCGTGGGGTGCCATAGCCGTGGATCGGCCAGCGCCTTCTCGCCTTCGGCAATCGTGCCAAAGGGAATGTAGTCCAGTCCCGTCGAGCGGATTTGCGCTGCGAAAAACTCGTTGGTCAGGATGGTGGCGCGATGCCCGCGTGCCTTCAGCGCCAGCCCCAGCGCAATCGTGGGATGAACGTCTCCCGCACTTCCCAAAGTTGGTAACAGTATGTTAAGTGAGTGAAAGTTTGGATTGACCGGAGCCATATCTAAAGAATAGCGGGGAATATGCGATCGCCGCCACACAGAACGCCGTGCAGCAATTCAGTCTCGGCGAAAATCCAACGATTTGACGAAGATCTTATCCTCATGTAGGTGCATGACTCTAGTCATGCCATGCCGGCGGGGCTGAAGCCCCGCGTCTACAAAACCAAGAGCCTCTCGCCAGACTCACCGCAGTCCCCTCGCCGTCATCCCCTTTCCCCCGTTGTCATCCCGAGCGTAGTCGAGGGATCGTGGCTGGATCGACCCTCGCCGCGGTCAATGGGAAACTCACTCCACCTCCCGCCCCTCCCCGCCCGTCATCCTATTTCCCCCGATGTCATCCCGCCTGCCCTGAGCGAAGTCGAAGGGATCAACGCGAGGGACCTGCTTTCCCCCCTTGCTCTCCACCTGCCATTTCCCTACTGGATACCATCCCCGAAAAGCGGCTTGCACCCTTCGACGCTTACACTCTTTCACTTTTTTTGCAGTTTTGCTTCTTGCTTCCCCCGCCTCTTGACATTGCCCGCCGCTTCCTGTGCCATCTATCCGTGAACACCAAACGCACAAAGAAAATTGCCCAACAGGTCTTGCTGGCGATCTTCCTGGCGATTCTTCTGTTGGCCTTTCTCGCTCATCGCCTCTTCCATCCACGGTGATTTCTAAAGCCGTGTGCGCTTATGCTGGACGTGGAGTAATCATGGGGATCAAAGCCCATTTTGATTGTAGTGGCCAAAACGCTTCCAAAGTCCTTACGGTAGGTGGCTACCTTTCGTGGGATAAGACCCGTGAGCAAATCGAGAAAGACTGGAATATGGCTTTAGTGGAAGGGGGCTATTGTGAGCAGGATGGTAAACCTGGAATTTTTCATTTATTTGAAAAATATTATTCGTTCGACGGCACCAGCGAGGCATTACTAAAAGAGATTGCAGACCACCAGTCTTACGTGGCGAATAAATCTCATTTTGAACAAGCCGACCGAAAGCTAGTGGTCACGGTTCGACGGAATCCAAAAATATTGGAGCGGAGATTGAAACGAAAGCTTCCTAAATTTTGAAAGAAGTGCAGAGTTCGGTAACTTTGCCTCATGACAGCGGGTGGCGCGGGCCTACGACTTGGGACGAAGTTGGGTGCCCCGCCCTCGTGGTTGGAGGGTGGGCTCTTGGGGCGCTTTTTCTTCCTCTACTTCCTCCGCTTGATGAATGTTCTGCACAACCCTCCCACTTTCAACACTTGTGCAATCTCCCCTCGCAACCCCTCTGCAATCAACACATGCACATCTGTCTGATTCCAGACCACCTATAACCCCTGCAGTTTCCGCACATGCAAACCTCGTTTTTCCTAACTCTTTCCCCTGCGACACATGTGGAAAAAAAGAGCTGCGGTCGGCGCGCCGACATTGTGGAGTGCGGCGGCTCGCCGCCGCTTTTACGGCTGAAACTATGACGTCCCATGGATCGTTTGCGAGCAACGGATTGCGTCGCAAAAGTGGGAGCCCTTCGCGAAAAAGCTCTGGGTAAACAAGCTCCCGCACTCCCAGGTAACCCAGATGGCCAGCTTGAAGGTGGCCAGCTACAACAGAGAGGAGCGGCCCAAGAGAAAGCCGCAGGACTCGCGGACTCGCCCTGCGCTACAGGTTGAACACCACGATTTAAGGCAGGAGGTGGGGCACACTCCAGAAAACGACGGACACCAAGGGCGCGTCCTCACTTCACTTGGCCGGTGATACACTCCAGCTACTGGAAGGAGTTGCCGTATGTCCAACGATTCCTCGGAGAGCCTGGAAGAAAGGCTGGCCAGGATCGAGCGCAAGCTGGAGCATCAGAAAACAGCCCTGGGATTGCTTGGGGTTAAGGCTTGCAGCCGGTGTGGCATCTTCTATCAGCGGTCCAATCCGGGTGCGCTTTTCCACTTCGGCGATTTCGTTTGCTTTAACTGTATCCAGCAATGGTGGCTGGAGCGCTCTCCAAATTTCAGTCCCAACGAGAGGATGAAAGCCGAGAGCGAGCTTTGCCGGTGGCTGCTGAGCAGTCACCAGGCAGAATTGATTTCGCGGCTGGACCATCTGCCAAGCCCGGAACAATTGCGGATCAAGCTGGTGCTCGGGTGCGAATCCTGTAATGGAGGAGGAAAGAGCATTACGGGAAAGAAATGCAGTCAATGTGATGGGCGGGGAACAGTTTGGGTGGTCGTACGCGGGACGCCGGTGTAAGAGAGTTATCGGCGATCAGATATCAGCGATCAGGAGACGGGGGCCGAAAAGCGAAATTCGCAAAACGGAAACAGAGGTAGAGCCCGGTGGAGGTGCCACGATTCCTCCACTGCGCGGCCCGGCGCGCCAAGTAGCGGCGCGGAAGAGAAAGTCGCGCTGCTGCGGTCGGAATGACAAGCTACGCGCATGCCTGGTGTGAAATCGTGTGTGTCGCACCCACGGCGCTCCACGTGTTGCTGCACGGTGTTCCCAGGGCTTACGCCCTGGGCTAAATTCTGTCGCGCCTCCGGCGCTGGGGCGGAGGTGCTTTGAGGGGATTTGTTCTTTTGTGGCCTTATGTCGGAGCTGAAGCTCCGACCCCTAAGGATAGCTACATCCTCCCTATGGCCGGTAGGAGGAATGTGGGCATCGGAGGAACCCTAAGAGCACGGGAAAGAATGCCTATGCCACTCAGGGCAAGCTCGTGAACTGTAAACTGTTAACTGTGAACTGTAGACTGGGCTTCCCCGGGGTGGCGGAAAGTTACGAGACTACGCTATCCTTAGTTGTACACACGCCCTTTGTGCACGAAGTCCCCCAAATACAGGGTGAAGCCTATGAGTGACACGAAAATCATTACGTCTGGCGCGAATCAAGTGGCGCCCGAAACCAAAGCCGCCCGCCCAACTTGGAAGCCTGCCGGCAAAGTGCATGCTGGCGAGCAGCCGTTCACGTACCCATTGAAGCGCGAGTTCGTGGAGCCCGATTGGCGGCGCTTGCCGGGCTATCGAAACGTAACGCAGGAAGAATGGGAAACGGCGCTGTGGCAACGCAAGCACACGGTCAAGAACCTGAAGGAACTCAAACACGTCTTCGGGGACCTGATTCCAGACACACTGATGGCCAGCCTAGAACTCGACATCAAAGAGCGCGCCACCATGTCCATACTGGTGCCGCCGCACATGCTGAATACCATGGACGAAAGGGATTTGTGGAACGATCCCGTGCGGCGCTACATGCTGCCTGCGTTTGACGACCGTCACCCGGAGTGGCCCAGTCATCCCAAGGCCAGCCGCGATTCTTTGCATGAAACGGACATGTGGGCGGTGGAAGGTTTGACGCACCGTTATCCGACGAAAGTGCTGGCGGAATTGCTTTCCACTTGCCCGCAATATTGCGGACATTGTACGCGGATGGATCTGGTAGGGAATGATGTGCCACAAGTGGTAAAGCTGAAGTTTCAAATCCCGCAGAAGGACCGTTACCAGCAGATGCTGGATTATCTGCGCGTTACGCCTTCTGTCCGCGACGTTGTGGTTAGCGGCGGCGACATTGCCAACACTCCGATTGGGACGCTGGAAGAATTCTGCTCGAAGCTGATGGACCTGCCGAATATCAAGGATATTCGCCTGGCCACGAAAGGGTTGATCGCCATCCCGCAACATTTTCTGCAGGCGGATGTGCAGACGGGACTGGACCGGATGGCTAAGAAAGCGCGCGAACGCGGCGTGGACATTGCTGTACACACACATGTGAATAACGCGCGGCAAGTGACGCCGCTGGTTGCCAAAGCTGTGCAATCTCTTCTGGACATGGGCTATCGCGATGTGCGCAACCAGGGTGTGTTGCTTCGCGGGGTGAATAACTCGCAAACCGAATTACTGGATTTGTGTTTCACTTTGCTGGATCACGGCAAAATCATGCCTTACTACTTCTATCAGTGCGACATGATTCCCAATGCCGAGCACTGGCGGCTGGCGATTCATGAAGTGCAGCAACTGCAACACGACATCATGGGCTATCTGCCGGGATTCGCCACGCCGCGCATGGTTTGCGATGTTCCTTTTGTTGGCAAGCGCTGGGTGAACCAGGTGAAGGAGTACGACCGCCATCTGGGGATTTCTTATTGGACGAAAAATTACCGCACTGGCATTGAAGCAGACGATCCGGAAGCGCTGACTCGCCGCTATGAGTATTACGATCCTGTTTATACGTTGCCGCAGATGGGCCAGGATTGGTGGCGCAACAAGCCCGTTGCTCCCAACCTTTCTAAATAGACCGCCGAAGAAACGAAAATCGAAATACGAAAATCGAAAAACGAACGGGAGAGATAGCTGCTTCACTTTGTTGCTCAGGAGGCGGGCAACTGCGCCGCGTGCGCTGAAACGTTCCGCCGGTCCAGATAGTAGTGAATGATCGGTGTAAGAATCAGCGAAAGAACGATCGAACTGAGCAAGCCGCCGATGACAGCGATCGCCAACGGCTGAAGCATCTGCGAACCGGACCCGATCGCGAGTGCTAAAGGCAACATTCCGGCGATTGTTGCGAGCGCGGTCATCGTGATTGGGCGCAGCCTTCTACGTCCCGCCTGAATCAACGATTCCTCCGGAGTAAAACCCAGTTTGCGGAAGCGCTGATCGGCATCGAGGAGAAGGATTCCGTTCTTGGCCACGATTCCCACCACCATGATCATTCCCATAAACGAAGCCACGTTGAACGTGGTTTGAGTAACCAGCAGAGCGAGAAAGCCGCCGAACGTGGAGAGCAGCGCGGATACCAGAATCGCCACCGGAGCGGAAAAGGTCCGGAACTCGAAGAGGAGCACCACGAACAGCAGAACGAGGGCAAGCAGAAACACCGTGAGAAGATCCCGGAAGGATTTCTGTTGCTCTTCATACAAGCCGCCATACTCGACGCGGATTGACGAAGGCAATTGCAGGCCTGCGACGGTCTTCATTACCGACTTCATGCCCGAGCCCAATCCGACGCCTTCAAATCTTCCCGTGACTTGAACGAGCCGCTGCAAGTTCTCGCGGCGAATTTCGGTTTGGCCCGGATCGTGCGTTACGGTGGCGAGGGAGCCAAGCGTGGCGGTGTGGCCGGAAGAGCTGGCAAGGAGTGTGTTGCTCATGCGGTCGAGCGAAGCGCGGTTTTGCGCGGGGAAACGCACGCGAATGTTGTAGGCGCGGTCATTGAGAACTACGGGAGTTGCGGCCGGTTCGCCTTCGAGGACCGCGGCTGCGTCCACGGCGATCTCCTCCGGCGTAAAGCCTGCGCGCGCGGCGACGGCCGTATCGACTTGATAGGTGACTGCCGGGCCGCTGATGGTGTCCTGGATGCCGTCCTTCACGTCTACGACATGAGGTATTTTTTGAATGGCTTCCGCAACCTGGGGAGCCGTGGAGGCCAGGAGTTTCGCGTCTGGAGAAAAAAGTTTGATGACTACGGGCTCCGGCGCACTGGTGAGGTCGCCGATCATATCCTGAAGAACCTGCACGAATTCCACGATTGTCGTTGGTTCGGTTTTCTCGATCTCCGCGCGTATGCCCTTCATGATTTCGTCGATGTCACGTTTGCGATCTTTCTTCAGCTTGACGGTAAAGTCGCCGCGATTCGCTTCCGTGACCGCGGAAAGACCCAACTCAAGGCCGGTGCGCCGCGATGTGTTTTCCACTTCGGGCTGAGAGCGCACGATTTCCTCGATGTGCTGCAGGATGCGGTCGGACTCGGCAAGTGAGCTTCCGGGCGGCGTCCAGTAATCGAGAATGAAGCTGCCTTCATCCATGGACGGCAACAAATCTGAATCTAGAGAGAAATAGCAAACGACGGAAAGCACCAAAACAAGCGCGGAACTTACGGTCAAAAGAAAAGGCTTGTGAAGCAACGCCTGCATCCCGCGTCCATACCAAGACACGACCTTCCCGAAGAAGCCGGAAAGATGGGCTTCCTCGGCGGCGAGAAGGGAATTAACTGTTAGCGTGCCGACGGGCTGCTCGACTACGGTTTCCTTTCGGCGAACGAAGTATTGACTGAGAGTCGGTGTCCACGTAACGGCGAGCACGAGCGAACTCAGTAAGGAAACAGTCATGGTGATGGCGAGTGCGCGGAAGAAACTGCCCGTAACACCAGTGGTGGAAATGAGCGGCAGGAAGACAACGATCGGTGTGATGGTGGAACCGATGAGCGGAATCGTGATTTCGCTTAGAGCGCTCTGAATAGCCTGGAAACGCGGTTCACCGGCATCGCGATGAAGAACGATGTTCTCGAGAACGACGATGGCATCGTCAATCACAAGGCCAACCGCAGCGGCAAGACCGCCGAGGGTCATCAGGTTGAAACTTTGCCCCGCCAACTTCAGAACAATCAGGGTGAAAAGAAGCGTCACGGGAATGACTAGAGCCGCGACGAACGAAGAGCCCCAGTCACGAAGAAACAGGACCAGGATCGCCGAGGAAAGAATAATCCCGAGGAGGACAGCATCGCGAACGCTGGAAATCGAATCGCTCACAATCGTGGATTGATCGTAGAAGACTTCCAGATGCACGCCCGATGGAAGCGTGGAACGAAGCTCGGCAATTCTCTCGTGGACCTCGTTGGCCACCTGGAGAGTGTTGCTTTCGGGCTGGCGATTTACGCTGAGAAGCACGGCTGGCTTTCCGTTGGCAGTGACCATCGTATATACGGGCGCTTCCGAGGGGGCGATCTTGGCGATATCGCCGAGGCGAAGCGGAACACCATTGTTTGGAGTCTTAACAACAATCTGCGCAATTTGTTCTGGCGTGCGCACCTGGCCGTTGACCAGGCCAAGAACAAGTTGGTGATCGTGCTCCAGCAGGCCAGGCGAATCAATCAAGTTCGTGCGGCGGATTGCTTCCAGAATGTCCGTCACGGTAACGCCGGCGGCCAGCAGGCGAGCGGGATCCGGCGTGACCTGAAATTCCGGGACGCGGCCTCCCTGCACCAGCACGGAAGCGACGCCATCCAGGCGGTTGATGCGCGGCTTCAAGTCGTACGTGGCGATTTCCCAAAGCTTGCTTTGCGGGGCATTCTCGGACGTCAGGCTGTAGCCCAGAATCGGAAACGTAGCGAACGTGAGGCGATGCGTCTGGATTTTTGCGCCGGTGGGAAGTTCCGGCTGTAAGCGGGCAACAACCGCATCCACGCGTTGCAGCGTCAGAATCATGTCTGAACTCCAGTCGAAGAAGAGATCCACTTCGGCGGAGCCCCGGCTGGTGACGGATTGCACTTTCTGCAAGCCGGGAACGCTGTTCACCGCTTCCTCGATGGGACGCGTGATGGTGACGAGCATCTGATCAATCGGCATAACACCGTTGTCCACTCCGATGACAATGCGCGGGAAATCGGTGTTTGGAAAAACTGCGATCGGAATGCTGAATGCCAAGTAAGCGCCCACCAGTGCCAGGCTGATCGTTAAAAATAAGATGGGGCGCGAAAGACGGCGAAACCAAGGCTGCCCGGGATCTGGCGGCAGGGGTGACGTTTGGCGATCCATGCGGGGCTATTCCTTGTCCTTTTTCGGAGCAGCGGGTTTGGCAGGATTCTTTGCGGGAGTTTCAGCCGTTTTCTCGCCCTGATCAGTGGAATCCTTTTCGCCCTCAGCAGGTGCTGTGGTTTCAATCTTGATCTGCGTTCCATCGGGGAGCGCGTAGCCGCCCACAGTAATCACCGAATCATTTTCCTTGATGCCGGATTGAATTTCGGCAAGCTCTTTATTGCGAATACCGATTTTGACTTTTGCGAGATGTGCTTTGTTGTCGGCGCCGGCGAGCAGAACATAATCCTCGCCTTCCGGCGTTTTGTAGACCGCAGAGGCAGGAACGGTAAGCGCGTCATCAACCGTTTTGGCCGTAGCGATCACCTCGACGTTCATTCCGGGCTTGAGCGCCGGTCCCGGCTTCAACGCTTCAATCCACACTTCGATGGTGGTGCTGCCGGGATCCAGCGCCGGGCTGATCAGCATGACGCGACCCCTTATCGCTTGCGCGACGCCCGGCAGTTGCAACTCAGCGGGGTTGCCAACTTTTAAGAGGACCGCTTCGTTTTGCGGAATGTGAGCCTTGGCGATGAGCTTCGATGTGTCCATCACCGTGAGAATCGGCTGATTGGCGGTCGCAAGTTCGCCCTGAAAAAGAGGGCGATCGGTAACCACGCCGTCGATTGGACTGCGTATCTCGGAGTAACTTAGCTGAGCTTTGGCGTTGAGATACTTGCCCTTGGCCGCGGAGAGTTGGCCTTGAGCGGATTTCAGCGCCTGTTCTTTTCCGAGGCGCAACAAGTCAGCAAGCTGCTTTTGCGCTTGTTCATTCTGGCTGCGAGCCTGCGCAAGCGCCACTTCGGCGGAATCCAGATCGCGGCGAGGTAGGGCGCCTTGGTTGAAAAGGTCCTTGCGCGCGTCGTAGACCTTCTGTTGCGCATCGAACGAGGATTTGGCGGTAGCCGCATCGAGTTCCGCTTTCTGAATCTGTTGCGGCACGCTTGCACCCGTTGTGGTTGCATAGCCTGCTTCTGCTTGTTCAAATTCACCTTTGCTTTGTTCCGCAACACTGGCAAGATCGGCGTTTTCGAGGACTGCCAGCAGTTGGCCCTGCTTCACGTGGCTGCCGCGTTGCACGTAAAACTTGCTGATCGTGGAACTGATTTTGGGCGTAATGATTGCTTGCTGCAACGGGGAAACCACAGTTTCGGCGGAGACGGTGAGCGAGATTGGTTCGCGTTTTGCCGGCGTGACTTTCACGGTTACGATAGGTTCGGGCTCTTTTTCACTGCCACTGCATCCCGAAAGGAGCGCCGCAATTGCAATCAACATGAAACTCGCCAAACGACCGTGCCGACGGGATGTAGAGAAAATTGTGCTTGAGCTTTTCATGGAGTCGTGAGCACTCCTGTCAATGTCTGCAGATTTGCCAGGGCCACGCGGTAGCGAAGCGCGCCGTCCTGATAAGCAGAATTCGTCTGGGCAAAAGTGGTTTGTGCGTCTACTACTTCCAAAACGGTGGCCTCTCCATCTTTGTAACGCAGTGTAGTCAGGCGCAGGCTGTCTGAGGCAAGTTCGGCGGAACGCTGCAGGCCTGCCAGTTCATTTAAAGAGGTTTCCGCTTCGGAATAGAGAGAACGCATCTCGGCAAGAAGTTTGCGCTGGGCGTAAGAGAGTTCCACCTTTGCCTGATCGCGTTTCAACTCCGCTTGACGGACATGGCTCTGCGTTGCTCCCCAATTCCAAATGGGCAGATTCAAGGAGGCCATGGCGGAAGTGCCGAGGTTCTTCAACCTGCCTTCAGCAGCCGGGCTGTACGTGGCGTAGCGCTCGGCATCAATTCCATACCAATAATCCAGGCTGACTGAGGGGAAATAGCCGGCGCGCGCGGAAGTGACATCGCTTGTTGCCGCTTGAACGTTGGAGAGAGCTGCGCGAATCTCTGGATTCTCGCGGGCCGCCTGAGCTTCGAATTCCTCGCGGGGAGGCAACGGGACACTTGCGTGAAGACTGTCCGCAAGCTCGAAATTGTCGTTGAAGTCTGGGAAGAGAAGCACGGCGAGACCGAGTCGCGCATTCAAAAGCCCAAGCTGAGTTTCTTGTAATTGGCGCCGGCGATCCTGCATCTGGAGTTCCGCCTTGATCACGTCCGAGTGTGCCACTTCGCCGCCCTTTTCCAGGATTTGCGTGAGTTCAAAGAAGCTCTCGCCTTCGGTAGCCGTGCGCCGCGCCGCAGTGAGTTTCTGCTCAGCCGCAGTCACCGCAAAATAGTCCTGCACGACGGTGACAAGCAACCCGCGTTGAGCCACTTCCGCGCGGGCCTTTGCTGCCGCGGCTAGCGCAGCCGAGCGTCGATAGGAAGAGAACGCCGAATAATCGAGGACCTGGTGGACGTTACCTTGGCTGATGTATTCGTGCGAGGCATTATTGGCGATAAAACGCACGCCATTCGCGTTGGACTGCGTATAGAGCGACGATGTATCGAAATTAACCGACGGCAGAAGTGCATCGCGGGATTGTGCGCGATCTTCGCGCGCTAGGCCTGCTTCGGTGACCGCCGCGTGATACGTAGGATCGCTCTTGCGCGCCAGTTTCAGGGCATCCTGCAGCGTCAGCCTCACCGGTGCGCCGGGAGCCGGATGTGTTAGTGAGGATGCGGGCGACTGTTGCGAAACCGCTTCGGGCTGCGGCACCGGCGAATTGGGCTGCTGCCCGGCATGCATGGTTGCGGGAGCCAGGAAGGTGGCTGTTGCGACGAGCAAGATTACGTATTTTGGAAATTTGCAATTCAATGGGACTCTCGCATCGGGAGCCCCATTGCCCACCGCGCTTGCCTCATGACTGCGCGGAATAGCGTCAGCGGGGCAGGATTCCCATGAATGGAAGTTAGCGAAGTCGAGATAAATGCAGGATTAATCGAACGCGGTCAATGGGGCACAGGTGAGAGCCGTGGGGCAGTCTCCCATTAGTCGATCAGGCATCTTCGAAAACAATGACAATTTTGGCTCTCGGCGGTGTCCAATTACATCAGGGTAGCAGCGTGCCTAGCATAAGCACCCTTGTCAAAACTTCGCTCATCATTCTTCTAATTGCGGTTCTCTATCGGTATTGGCTCGTCACGCCTGTGCTCCAATATCTAAGCATCCGTAAATGGTGCCTTGTTGCGATAGTAGTGGCGGCCGCAACCGGATATTTGGTGTCACTATTGAGGCTTCCCACGTCAGCTTTGGTGTGTGCGTCCGTGGCGGGCTTACTCTTAGGCGGAACTTGGGCCGCATGGCAAGCTCCTAACGATGTCCCGATTTCGGTGAGTGGTGCGTTCGAGTCGCATCTGGAGTCTTTCTGGCGTCTCATACTAATCTTGACTGCCACCACTGCCATCAGTGGATTTCGTTGCGCTCGATTCCTGAGGGGGCGGTCAACTTCCGGCTAGTACTTACATGGACGACAAATCGGGCACTGAATACCGCAACGTGCAGACTGAACGAAATCTTCACACGGCGAACATCACAGTCTTTCCGCCACATCGCTGCGTGCATTCGCTCGAAGATGCCACGTGGCTTCGAAGACTGCGGCATTCTCGTCAGCCTTAATTTGTCGCATTTCGCGTCGGTAAGCCCACGCTCCCAGTAGGAGTGCGAGAAGAAGAACATACCGGGGCGTGAGCGCCGCGAAGCACATGCACACGAGGAGTATCAATTGTAAGGCGTCCTTTTTGCGGCGGCCTGTTAATGCTCTCCTATTGGAGTAATCCTTGAAATAGAACCCGAACCACAAATACACCGCGAGTTTCAGCAGGTCGCCAACCGGCTCACGTAACGCAGAAACCTATGCCGGGAAAGGTGAGTGCCATACCAGACGCAGATGTGAGTAATCCCGGACAAAATAAAGTGGCACCATACAAACTGCCCCAAACAGCAGGAAGTAACCTGCGAATGTGTGGTTGAACGAGTTGTGACCAGTTTCGGCGGTGGCCACCAAGGAATGCCTTTCTTCCCCTGGCCTCACGTCCTAGTGTTCGAGCTGCGGCGGAGTCAATCGTCCCCTGCAAACGCCTGGTAACTTACCCACCAGCAATGGGAATAAGAAGTTGGCCGAAACAGGCACAGCGTGCTGCGCCTTCACAGTGGCGCGGCGGGAAGAGTAACACTGAAGGTGGATCCGTAGGAATCCGAGCGCGCGAGTTCCAGGCGGCCGTGGTGTGCTTCGGCAATCCAACGGGCGATGGATAGGCCGAGGCCGGCGCCGCTACTGTCGGTTTCCGAGCGCGAGCGTACGATATCAGCGCGGAAGAATCGTTCAAAGATGCGCGGCTGCAATTCCGGCGAAATGCCTGGGCCGGTGTCGGTCACACTGACAACGTACTGCGCCGATTGTTTTTTGCACTCGAGAGTGACCTGGCCTCCCTCGGGCGTGTACTTGATGGCGTTGTCCAGTAGATTCAGAAGCAGGCGGCGCAGCAAAGCCTCATCGCCATGGAAGAGCAACTCCGGCTCAATCGAAGATGTCAGAGAGATGTTCTTCACCAGCGCAAGAGAACGGGCATGGCGGAGCACATCGGAAGCAAGTTCATCGAGATAAAAGTCACGCAAACTGATTGGGTATTGGCCCGCATCGGCGCGTGTAAGAGTGAAAAGATCTTCAATGATGCGGGCGAGGCGCTGGGATTCGTCGCGAAGGATCGTCAGCGCTTCGCGATATTCTTCGGGCGTGCGATCAGGGCGGGACAGCGTGACTTCCGTTTCCCCGCGCAGAATCGCCGCTGGAGTCCGCAATTCATGCGAGGCATCGGCGATGAAGCGGCGCTGCTGCTCGAAGGAATCTTCCAACCGATCCAGCAGTTCATTAAAGGAGATTGCCAGTTGGCCGAGTTCGTCGCGGGGGTTGGAGACGCCAAGCCGGTCGTGAAGATTTGCAGCGCCGATGGTGCGCGCCTTGGACGCCATTGCCGTTACCGGAGAGAGGCTTTTACGGGCAAGGAAATAACCGCCGAGACCCGCAAGGACAAGCGCAATCGGGATGATCCAGAGAAAAGTTGCGCGGATATCTTCCAGCAGCTCCTGCTGAGGGTGGCGGGACTGCAGGACGACAAGAGTGAAAGTGCCGCCTGCCGCGGGAAGCGGGCGAACGTAGCCACGGAAGGCACTCCGGCCGGCATGAATTGTGCGAAACGGACGCGGAGAGCCAGCCAGGGAATTCAACGCGCGAAAATTGGGCGAAGCGAAAAAGTCCGGCGTGAGATGGTCGTTCGACAAAACGCCAGCCGGAAGATCGAGTGAACTCAAGAGTGGCTGGCCGGCCGCGTCTTCAAAAACAAAGATGAGCCCGCGGAAACGGTGCTCCAGCATGGCCTCGCGCGCCGCCTTTTTCGGTGCATCCGGGCCAATCTCGTCGGGGAGTTCGGCATTGAAGGTGGTTGCGAAGGCGTCCGTCAATTCAACCAAACTGCTGTCGGTGCGCTGCGCGATATTGCGCGCGTAGAGAAAATAGGTGAGAGTGGCGAGCAAGACCAGGACGACGGCAACAGCCGCGGTATACCAAACGGTGAGCCGCACGCGCACCGAATCAAGCATGCGATTTCCTTGAACCGCCCGGCGCGAGTCCGCCGGAAGGTTTGCGCGGGGACTGCGCGATGCTTTCCCCGGGCGCAGCAAGCATGTATCCGCTGCCTCGCCGCGTCTGCAAAAGCGGTTTCGCCGAGCCTTCATCAATCTTGCGGCGCAAGCGATTCACATATACCTCGATAAGATTGGAGAAAGGATCGAACGATTCGTCCCAAACGTGCTCCGCGATTTCGGAGCGTCCGACCACGCGTCCGGCGTTGCGCGCCAGGAATTCGAGCAGAGCATATTCTTTGGCAGTCAGGGGAATGGAACGCGCGCCACGCTTTGCGGTTTGCGAAGCCGTGTCAAGAACAAGGTCGCCGACAACGATTTGTGGACCGCGCAATTCCGTGGGACGCCGCAAGAGGGCACGAAGGCGGGCAAGTAGTTCGCCAAATTCAAAAGGTTTAGTGAGGTAATCGTCCGCGCCAGAATCGAGGCCGTGGATGCGGTCTTCGATGGCGTCCCGCGCGGTGAGCATCAGGATGGGCAGGTTTTTCCCGGCTGAACGAATGGCGCGGCAGACGGCAAAGCCATCGAGCCCGGGAATCATCACGTCGAGGATCACCACATCGTAATCGTTGATCTCGACTTGATAGACCGCATCGTGGCCGTTGGCAACGACATCCACCGCATAGGATTGTTCCTGGAGTCCCTTGGAGACAAAGCGCGCGATTCGGGGATCGTCTTCGACAAGGAGGAGCCGCATAGGCGTATCTTCCCAGATTTACGGGGAGAATTGCACGTGCTGCGAGTGACACCGCGATATTTCAGATGTGTGATTGGCGGCCTAGTCGCCGGTTTCGCTCAGGACAGGCTGCGGGGCTTCGATCTTGGCGAGCTCAGCGAGTTTAGCTCGTTTGACATCCCAAACCAGGCCAAGAGTCTTGAGCGTGTAAATTCCGTACCAATTCATGTCCACTTCATACCATCTCAGTCCATGACGCGCGGATTGCGGCGCATGGTGGTGGTTGTTGTGCCAGCCTTCGCCAAAGGTGAGACAAGCCACCCAGAAACTGTTCTTGGAAAGATCACCTGTGTCGAAGCGCTGCGAACCCCACATATGCGTGGCGGAATTGACAAGCCAGGTGGCATGCATGCTGAGGACGGTGCGCAGGAAAACCCCCCACATCAACCAGGGCAAGCCGCCAATCAAATAAAAGACCACCGCAAGCACAATGGAAGGGATCGCATGCCATTTGCTGATCCACAAATGGAATTTGTCTTTGCGCAGATCCGGGACGTAGGGCAGAAGTTCCGAGCGATCCTGGTGCATCGCGCGGCCCGTAATAATCCAGCCCATGTGCGACCAGATGCCTCCGTCGATGGGCGAGTGTGGATCGCCTTCCTTATCGGTGTTCTGATGATGAATACGATGCGTAGCAACCCAGGCGATCGGGCCGCCTTCTATGGCCAGCGTGCCGCATGTTGTGAGGAAATACTCAATCCACTTGGACGTCTTGTAGCCGCGATGCGTGAGGAGGCGATGGTAACCCATGCCAATGCCCAGGCTGCCAGCGATCCACCACATCACAATCATCAGAATCAAGGCTTTCCAGGTGAAGAAGAAAATGGATGCAAGGGCGCATGCGTGCAACCCGATCATGACGAGGGTCACGCCCCAGTTGATGGGCTGGCGAAAAGTACGGTCGCGGTGAAAAATAGAAAGTAGATTCATAGGCCTTTAAAGGATATCACTATGCGCCACGGGGACGTGTGCGATTTCGCACATGTTTATGTTGAAAAGTCCTGGAATCCCAAGCTTTCAGGGGGCTGGTCAGTCCGCAATTTCCAGTTCGACAGACTCGCCACGCGAAGAATCGGGGCTCACCCAGATGTGCACCATGCTTGGTTCCACGGTGTACTCGTTGTTGATATCCCACAGCGCAAAGGCGTCAGCGCGAAGATCAAACGTCACTTTCTTTGTTTCGCCGGGGGCTAACGAAATGCGCTGGAAGCCTTTGAGCTTGCGTATGGGCTCTTCGACGCTAGTACCTTGCAGTCGAACGTAAAGTTGCACAACTTCATCGGCTGCTATTTTGCCAGTGTTAGAGACGTTGGCGGTGACGGTCAGGATTGACTTGGCGGCGGCAGGATTCTTGCGCAGCTCCCCCTGCAGTATCTTCGCGCTTAGTTTCTTTGCGCTGATTTCTGGCACGCTGTAGGAAAAATCCGTGTAGGACAGGCCATAGCCAAAGGGGAACTGGGGCGAATTCTGTTCGTCAATATAGCGAGAAGCAAAACGCTCGTCTCCATTCCTTGGCGGGCGCGTCAGATCGCGATTGCCAGGCGGGCGGCCCGTGTTCAGCGCGTTGTAATATATCGGAATCTGGCCTACTGCCCGTGGCCAAGTCACCGTCAGTTTGCCGCTTGGAGTAGATTCGCCAAAGAGTGTCCTTACGATTGCGGGACCTGCTTGCACGCCCGGGGACCACACTTCCACCACGGCGGGAACATGTTCGAATGCCCAAGGCAGAATGAGCGGGCGGCCGGTAAAGAGAAGCAGCACGACAGGTTTTCCGGCGGCGCAGGCCTTTTCAAGCAGTTCCTCTTGGCGGCCGGGCAACACGGGATGCGCTCTGGAGCCTGCTTCGCCCGTCATTGCCGGAGTATCTTCGCCGAGCGCGAGGACTGCCACATCCGAAGCACGCGCGGCGGCGACAGCTTCTTCGATCTGCGCGTCACTTGCAGCCAGATATTCGCCGCCCGCGGCGTATTTTATGTGTTCGGCGCCTAATTTTTGCGTCAATGCAGTTTTCAGGGTCACGACATCCTGCGGATTTCCGGCGGCTGACCAGCTACCGAGCATGTTGGCGGGGTCATCGGCGGCCGGACCAATCAGAGCCACGGTTTGAATATTGTTGGGCAGCGGCAAGACACGGCGAGCGGAAACGAAATCATTCTTCAGCAAAACAAATGAGCGCTCGGCCGCGGTACGAGCAAGTTGCAGACTTTCCGCGGGAAGTGGGCCATGGTGTTCGCGCGTCTCGTCGGTATACGGTTTGTCAAAGAGCCCCAGCGCGAATTTCACGCGGAGAACGCGGCGTACGGCTTCATCCAGTTGCGACTGCGTTACCTTGCCGCTCTTGACGAGGCTGGCGAGGTTTTCATGGTAGAGGCTGCTTTCCATATCCATGTCCACGCCGGCAGTTAAGGCTTTCCACGCCGCCGTTTTGCCGTCGTTGGCAATGCCGTGTGGAATCAATTCGGAGATGGCCGTCCAGTCGCTGAGCACAATTCCCTGGAATTTCCATTCGTTGCGAAGGACTTCGGTCAATGTGAAGGGATTGGCACTGGCAGGTACGCTGTTCAGAGAATTGAACGCGCTCATAACGGATGCGCCACCGTCATCGAGAGCCGCATAGAACGGAGGAAGATACACTTCGCGAAGGTTGTGCTCGGAGATTTCCGTGGTGTTGTAATCGCGCCCAGCCTCCGCTGCGCCGTAGCCCACGTAGTGCTTTGCGCAAGCGGCGATGCTTTCGGGATCATTCAGGCTCTTGCCTTGATAGCCGCGCACATAGGCGCGAGCCATGGCGCTTCCAAGAAAAGGATCTTCGCCCGCGCCTTCGGCCATGCGGCCCCAGCGGGAATCGCGCGCGATATCCACCATGGGCGAAAACGTCCAGCGTACACCGTTGGCGGAAGCTTCCCGGGCGGCAAGGCGCGAAGCGGCTTCAACGGTTTGCGGATCCCACGTTGCGGCGAGTCCAAGCGGCACGGGAAACACGGTGCGGTAGCCGTGAATGACATCCAGGCCGAAAAGCAGTGGAATGTGCAAGCGCGTTTTTTCAACGGCTTCATGCTGATAGCTGTTCGCGGATTGCAGGCTCCCCAAATTGTATAGAGAGCCCACTTGGCCCTTGGCGACCATCTCTGAGTATCCGCTTCTGCCTGTTCCCGGACCTGTCGGTGAACCCACCGAGTACTGCACGAGTTGCCCGATCTTCTCATCGAGGGTCATCTGGTGGAGCAAAGCGTCTACCTTCTTCTCGATGGATGGTTCAGCCAGAGTGGAGCGAACCGGAACTCCCCGGAACGGAGGAGCTTTCCTGGTGCCCTGCGCAAGAATAGATGGGGAAAGAAGACAAGCAGCAAAAATAAACGATAAAAACAAACGGATAGATTTAGATAGCACGGATACAGGCTCCTGTCATTTGCGGGTCGCCCTGGATTGAAGCGGCGGAAAGCCTTAAGACAATCGATTGACTAGAGGCACTTTAGCATAGTTCAAGCGGGCATTCCAGTTTCTCTCCCCCGTTGTGGAAGATCATTCCGGAATTCGCTGTTCCGGAATTCATAAGAGGCAGTCGCAGGAGATGTTGGACTGAATGCCACCGCGCACCGTAAACCGATCCTCCATGCAAGCGGAAAAGAGTTATCGGGCAGAGACCTCGCACAACAGAAATTATAGACCCCACGTTGGCATGCACACTACTGATACCTGGATCATTCACCGCCAGTGGTCATTGCGAGGCCTCAGGAGAGTTTCTTCTTCAGCAACTCGTTCACCTTGGCCATCACTTGAAAGGCGTCAGCGACGTACAGCATATCGGCTTTGCCGCGGGCCCAGCCGCAATTGGGATCGAGGTTGATGGCGCGGCGCTCGTTGATGAAGCGCCAGCCGACGACATGGGGTTCCTCGCCATGGCAGCACGTGGAGAGGCCTTTCGGATGGCGTGGCGTCGCGCCCGTCTGGCCGACTTGATTCAAGTGAGTCATGAATCCCAGCACTGCCTGATTCTCTCCGCTTTGGTCAACCAGAGACTTGCTGCCGCCGAGCGAAGCGCCCGATGCGCGGAGAAAACCGAGGATTAGCGTTTCCGCTTGCTCCGGGTGCGATTTTCCATCGGGTTGCTTCTTGGTCCAGCCTGCGCCTGCTACAAAAAGCATTGCGGCATCGGGACGAATGGTCTGCGAGTCGGATTTCGGTGAGCGGATTCCCGCGATGGTGGTGCGCTGCGCTTCGGCAGGCAGAGTCACTGGAATTTCTTCGATGTTCGCCTTGCCCGATGGGCCGCTAAACGCTTCGTGGCATCCGGAATCGAGCAGAAGGATCCAGGGACGCGCTTCGCGCTGGAAGACGCCTTCGATACGCTGCCGGTAGAACCAGCGCGTGGCGCATAAGGCGCCGTCAATCACCTGGAGCGAAGTGATATGCGTATCCACGCGGCCGCCGAGGCGATGGGCCAGGCCGGGCAGAGCGCGCAGGACGCGCGACGTTGCAGGTGCAAGGACAAGGTCCGGGGAGGCAGCGTGGCAAAGTGCTTCGGCAGCGAGAAGGTCGCTGGCATAACGCGGTTGTGCGAAGTCTGCTCCCGTGACAGCGAGAAGGCGACGCGCGCCTGCGTTCGCGACGGAATCGGCGGCAGACTTCACATCACCGCCGACTAAACCGAGCGAGAGGGATGCATTCAATTGCTTTGAGAGTTCGAGCGCGGCGCCTAGCGCTTCCATTGCCGCCTTCGGCAGTCCATTGCCGGATTCATCGAGGTGTGCAAGTAGGAGAATGTTTTTGCTCATGGTCTCTTCCTCACGCCTTCTCGATCCAGGCGACAATTTCCTGGGCAATCTCGTCAGGAGAAAGATTCTTGACGATGCGCGTCTGCCTTTGCTGTTTGGGGGGGGTTGCGCTTCGATAAAGCAGGACCTCCGGAGCGGGGGCGGCAGCTTTGGCTCGTTGCAATGCGGGCATAATGGCGCGCATGTTGGCCATGCCAATTTGAGGATTGTTGCGCGGTTCGGGGAGATTACCTGTTGCCCAGCCGAATAGTGCGGGAGCTCCCTGGCAAATCGATATTTGGTGACGGCCACCTTCGATACGTTCCAGAATCTCGAAGGAGCCATCAGGCTGCACGGTAAGCTGATCCACTCCCTGGAATTGGTCGAGAATGCCGAGGCGTTCGCCAATCAATTGCATCGTGACGCCTGCGCCGCGCGAAGCCGATTCCCAGCCGCCAAACAGAAGCAAACAGGAGCGGTCGAGGCCCGCGATGGCTTGAATGGCATCGGCGAGAAGCGCCGCGGTGGCATGCGCATCGGTGAAGCCGCCGGCAGGACCGTCAATGGGGACCAACTCGAAATTGACTTTTTGCGCAATCGTCATCATCACCTGCTGCAATTTGGCTTTGACTCCAAGGCTCACTAACCACACCTTGCTTCCCGAAACGTGGGCGCCGAGGTTCGCGGCTTCATAAAGCGCGTGCCCGGCCCAGGGATCAAGCACCGCGGGGAGAAGCATTTCGTTTTTGAGAGCCGGGCCGTTGGGCGTCTCGATAGGTTCGAGAGTTTGCAGTGGGTCGGGCACGACGCTGCCGCACACGACGATGTGGTATCCATTGCTCATGCTGGTAAGTTCCCCTGTAAGCGTATTTTGGTTCTGAAACTAATTCAATGTGGAATGCAAACCGCCGGCACCGGCGCGAAAATCGACGTTCGCGGGCTCGCCGGTTTCTTCAGCGCGGCAATTCCACAAACAAGCGCCGCAATAGATGCACTTTTCCCGGTCAAATTGCGGCACGCCTGTTTCGCCGCGCGAAATTGCCTGGCCGGAACACATTTCCACGCAAAGTTTTGGCTCGCAATTGCGGCAAACATCGGGGCGAAGAAACGAAACATGATTGGTGTATCCCGGAGGCGCTTGAACGCTTCCCCCGGTTAGCAACGCATCTTGGTGCGAGATGAGCAGCTTCCCGTCGAATGGAATTTCCGGCCAACCGCAACGATTCATAATCTGGTCGTGGAGTGGAAGGCTGCGTCCGGCGGCTTCATCCTTTAATTTTTGCAGTTCCGCAGGAGGAATGCGCGCGCCAAAGCGTTCTTCGAGAGACGAGCCTTTTTGTCGCGAAGACGGCGGCGGAATCACGACACGCCCGCCAGTGAAGCCCGCGAGAGCCATTCCGAACAGGCCGCTGATTAATCCACGTGGGAACCCGTTGCGGGAATCCGCGGCGACTCGCGATTCGCTATCAACCCAACTGGCGCGGCGACGGCGCACATACGTTTCTTCCAGGTTTCTTCGTGTGAAGGGGAGCTTCTGCTGGAGCAAGCCAATGACAGCTTCGGCAAGTTGCGTGCCTGTGGTCCAGGCTTCGTCAACCCCGGAGCCGGAAAGGACATTGGTGCTGCCAGAACCTTCGCCGATTCGGGCGTAGCCGTCTCCGGCAAGATAGGGTTCGCCATGGCGTCCGGATTCCTGCAGAGACTTTGCGCCCCAGGATTTCAGCGTTCCTCCCTGCAGGTGACGCCATAAATAAGGATGCAAAATAAAGTGCTGCAAGTAGCGGTAGGCAGTTCGCACCGGACTACGGAACCACGAAGGAATGAAAATGCCCACGGAGGCGAGCCGATCCGGGTGAACGTAGAGAAAGCCGAAAATTTCCGGCTCAGGGAAACCGAACGTGTGCAAAACCATTCCCGTTTCCAAGGTGGAGTTTGCCGGTAACTCGATCACCATCTTCATGCCCAGCGCCCACTCGGAATAATGGTGCCCGGCAGGCATTCCGAAATGCACATCGATGCTGCGACCGACAGCGCCCACAGGTCCATCACCGACGACCGTCAGCGCTGCGCGAATGTCCATCCCTGGAAGGAAACCATCTTGAGGCGTGCCGTCCAGAGCGGTGCCTTGGTCCGCCAGGCGTATTCCTTTCACGGTGTGGTCTTCCAGCAGAGGAGCACTTACCGGAGTGCCAGGCCAGATTTGCAGCAAACCTGAAGAGGTGAGTTGCTCTCCGACCCATTGATTGAACTGGCCGAGGGAAAGAACGAAGCCATCGTGTTTCTGCAGGAAACTCGGAATAACGGGGAGTTCCAGGGCGTGTTCATCAAGACCAATCAGCGAACCGAAAGTGCGAATCATCTTGTCCGCAGAGCGCAACACGAACGAGCGATTGCTTGCGCCAGTAGGATCCAGAAGATAGACCAGCTTCTCCTGTTTCACCGCCGTGGCCATGGGAATTTGTGAAGGGTCAAAACCGGGGAAGCTGTAGCGGATGCCGCGTCCGCGAGTGACTGCTCCCGAAACGCCAAAGCCCAGGCCGTCCGCGCGTTCATAGCAAATCACTTGAAGAGGCGAGCCTGGCAAGCAACTGCTTTCGAGACGCGGGGAACCGTCCGGGTTCAGCAATTCGTGCGAGAGTGTGGTGAGGAAACCACCCATCGCCGGGCCGAAACCGACACAAGCGATATCAACATCCATCTGCTGCCGATCAAGAGTGGCAGCCGGTTCGGGTGCAACTGGGGTCATGCGGGGTAATCCAAAACTTCAGGAATCATGAGCTTGGATACGGCTTCGGCGGCGCGGTCTTTAGCCAATCGGGAGCCGGTCATGCACGTGGCCAGCTTGCTGTGCAAGGCAAGGAATTGCTCTGCGCCATTACACTTCGCGCAGGGGCCAGCTTTGCTCGGGTGCGAGCCATCGCTGCCGACGACATCTGTGGCACAAGCTGCGATCCCGGGTACGAATCCTTCGAGCTCATCGAGTTCGTCCTGTTGAAAGCAGCCCCGGAAACCTTCTTCATCCCAAGCTGGATGGCGGTTGTAACCAAAGACAAGCTCCGCGCAAATGCGGGCTGCTTCACCGGCTGCCCGCGTGGTCTGCACATGGCACAGATCGGTCAGGAAGTTCACCAACCCGGAAAGGCCTTCGGCGACCGAACTGTCCTGAGCACCGTTGCGATCGAGTTCCAGCACATCGAGTATCTGGCAACGAGCCGCAAGCAGCCAGCAAAGCGCATCGGCCAGTGGGAAAGTTACGCCCTGCCGCGCGCTCTGATAGAGCTTGCCGCCTTCCGCATCCGTTGAGTGCTGAAGGCGCTCGAGCGACCACAGCCACATGGTCATCGCGGTCGCCAAAGTGCATGCCCCAGTGCCCGGGCGTTGCGAGGCGATGCCGCGCATCTCTCGAATCCAGTCGCGGAACTGTGCAAGAAAGACAGGGTTGGTCATGGTGATGGATAGCTGGCGCCGCTGAACCGCTTCCGGTCCTTCATAGGTGGCCTCGAGCTGCGCGTCCATCCATTTGTTGCCCAGGAAACCGGGGCAATCTTCGGTGATGCCGTAGCCGCCCATCAGGCTGACAGCTTCCCGCATCATTTGCGCGCCCCAACCGGTGTTCCAAAGTTTCGCGGCAGGGCAGAGAATGTCCGCCATGGAATCGAGCGTCACAAAACGCATCAGCGTATCTGATTGCAACTTCTCTTTGCGCGGATCGCCTGGCATGAGGCGAAGAAGCGCGGCGGCTTCGTCGGAAACTTGGCGCAGAAACTTTGCTTTGGCGCGAGTGCCGCTCACACCGCGCTCAGCGAGGATGCGCTCCGCTTCCCGTTCGAGCGGGTCTAATTCATCAAATGCCCGAGCCGCCGCGAATGCCAGCGAAGCACTCGCTTCGCCTGTCGCCCATACATCCACCAGCCGGTGCAGAGCATCTTCACGCGCTTGCAAACCCATTTCATGTCGCACGGAGCCCGGAGTGGCCGAGGAAGCGCCGCGGAATCTGCCGCGTTGGTAGCGGATTACCGGCTCGACAGCGGACAGCAACTTGGCTGCGGTCATCACACCCACGGTTACGCGAGTACGGCGAAAAACTGCTTCGATCACCTCGCTATGGCTGTAGCGCGGCACCAGCACGCCATCCTTGATATCGTAGCCACCCACAATGCGGCTGGCAGGAACGCGCAGATTGAAGACCGGGTCGCCGGTTGAGGAGAGCTGGTGGACCATCTTCTTGGTGGCCGTGCCGCGGTCAAACGTGCCAGGGTCACCTTCTTCCAGAATGACCATGCAGCTACCCTTGATGCGGTCATCGCCAGAGTCCACGGCGGCAGTGACGAAGTTTGCGAAGCCAATGTTGGTGATGAAACGGCCGCGCTTCTCCACCTGGAGGACAGGTTCTTCGCCGGGCTTCCATTCAACGATGCGGATTTTGCCGTCAAGCATGCCGGTGTCCACGCCGACATAGGGAATCGGCTCGGTGAGACAGAAGGCGCCACGCCATGGCTTGCGATCCTCGCCGGGTTGCGGAGGAGCAGCGAGTTTCATGTAACGATCCTGCTGTTCCGGTGTGCCGCGCTCGTGAATGGGTGCCAAGGCCAGGCATCCGGCGAGGCTCGCGGTGGCCGCGCCCCCGTCTACCCAAGCCAGTTCAAAGGCTACAAGCGCAAGTGCCAGGTTTCGAGGACCCGCTATGAAACCGCCCTGCTCTGGATCCATGAAGACGGCGGTAATTCCTGAGCGGTCAAAAGCTTCCAGCATTTCCGCCTTGGCGGGAGTCCATTCATGGGTATTGCGGCCGCCTTGCGCTACCAGACGAGCGACAGGACCACGGGCAACCGCTCTGACAGATTGAACAAGCATTTGAAGGTCGTACCGGTCGGCAAAGTTCCACTGAATCTGGCGTGCGGCATCGGAAGGGAGTGTGCGAAGCATTTCCAGTTTGTGGTGGGTCGCTGTGGACATAAATGGTGTCCTTTCGGAGGGAGACCTTACCAATCTGTCAAACCTGGGACACATAGGTCTGTGATATTCGTCACCAGCGAATGTGAGGCGGTCCATTACCTCCGTTTTTGCGACAGTTGGATTTCGTCCAAAAGCAAGGCGTAAGCGGTTTATTAGCCAAGAATCCGTGCCGACTGGATGGAATGTGACTAAAGTGCAACCAATATTTACAAAAGAATTGCTTTGCTCACCGTCGAGAGTCACCCCTTGTCGTGACCCACATCACGGTGTGGACCCAGCCAGCCGAATAACATTTAAGGTGTGGTGCGCAGTTTTGAGGTAAATGAGGACCTAGTCCTCCGTCAAGACTGCGTGTGCAAAAGAGGAGCACGCTGGTCCAGGTTGTATTGAAGAAGATGAGTGAGTAGTTAGGAAGGATCGGGTGACGTCCGCAGGCTCCTAGTAAAGGTTACAGCTCTTCTGCCAGAGCGTGTACCGCACGGCCTGCCGCATCGCCAGCAGAGCAACACCTCGTCCAGCTTCTCAGGCTCCTCGTAGCTCAGAATCGATGGCGGAAGTGGGTGTGAATCACACCGGCGCGTTCCTCTCTGGCGGAAAGGGACACGCAACGCTGAAAGACTGCACCGGTTCATGAGGCGACACGCCGGGCTCAGGAAGTTGCGTAAGTACCTGCGAAAGGAGTGCTATGCAAGACTCGGCCAAGGAACTTCTCAACGCGGGGGAACGAGCATTTATTGACCAGGTGATTGCCAGCAAGGACGAGCGCCCGGGCGCGCTGCTGGGAATCCTGGAAGCGGTTCAGGAACACCATCCGCACAAATACCTACCAATGGAAACGTTGGCGTATGTGGCGCTGAAAACGGAGACGCCGCTTTCGCGCGTCTACAGCGTTGCCACGTTTTACGCCTTGTTCAATCTCCAGCCGCAGGGCGACAACACTATCTGCATCTGCCGGGGAACCGCGTGCCATACGCGTGGCTCTCGTAATCTCCTGGAGACCTTGCGCCTGGAGCTCGGCCTGGCTCTGGAAGACGAGAGTGATGTAGGCGGTGCTGACAAGATTCTGCAGACTACGCCCGATCAAAAATTCACCGTGCGCACGGTCGCGTGTTTCGGGCAGTGCGCGCTGGCCCCGGTCGTTGAGGTGAATCATCACATTTGCGGCCACGCCAATGTGCGCACGCTACAGCGTGAGATCCAAACGATCGAGCGGGGGAGTGAGTGATGCCAAGAATCCAGGATATTGGAGCATTTACCGCTGTCCGCGAGTCAGGTCTTGCGAAACTTGTACCGCAGGTGCCACGCATCGCAGTCGGCATGGGCACATGCGGCCGAGGCAACGGCGCGGAGGGGCTTTATCGCGCTTTTGCGGAAACCATTGACCGCAGCGGCATGAACGTCGTACTGGCAAGCGTCGGCTGCTTTGGCGCTTGTTTCCAGGAGCCGCTGGTGAACATCCGGTTGCCGGGGCTCCCGCTGGTGATTTTGCACAAAGTGCAGGCGAACGACGCCATAAGGATCCTCCATGAACTCTCTCGGGGGAACATCACCAACGACCTGGCGTATTGCAAAGTGGAAGAATGGGACCACATTACCGCGAAATTGAAATACGGCAAGGGCTACCCGGAAATTCCGCTTTGGAATGACGTGCCCTTCTTTAAGGGGCAGAAGAAGATTGTTCTGCGCAATTGCGGGTTCATCAATCCAGACGACATCGGGGAATACGTTGCGGTTGGGGGCTATCAGGCGTTGTACAAGGTTCTGATCGACGGCCGCCCAGACAGTATCCTCGAACAAATCAAAGCATCGAAGCTGCGCGGACGCGGTGGCGCCGGATATCTCACTGGGAATAAGTGGGAGTTCATGGCGAAGGCCAAGACCGACCAAAAGTACATCATCTGCAACGCCGACGAGGGCGATCCCGGCGCGTACATGAACCGCAACGAGATCGAAAGCGATCCGCATTCGTTGATTGAAGGCATGATCATCGGCGGTTACGTGATGGGCGCGACGGAAGGCATCATCTATATTCGCGCGGAATATCCGCTGGCCGTGCACCGGCTGAGCCGCGCCATTGAACAGGCACGGGAACATGGCATTCTGGGCGACAACATTCTTGGACGCGGATTCAAGTTCGACCTCGAGCTTGTGGAAGGTGCCGGCGCTTTCGTTTGCGGCGAAGAAACCGCTTTGATTGCTTCACTTGAGGGTTGCGCGGGGCGGCCACGGCCACGTCCTCCATTCCCGGCGCAGAAGGGGCTCTATGGGAGGCCCACCAACATTAATAATGTGGAGACCTGGTACAACATCTCTCCCATCGTGACCAATGGCCCCGCCTGGTTTACGGAAACCGGCAGCCCAAAAAGCTCCGGCACGAAGGTATTTTCGCTGGTCGGAAAAATCAACAGTACCGGTCTGGTGGAGATGCCGCTGGGTACCCCGCTGAAAACTTTCATTTACGATATCGGCGAAGGTGGAGTGAATGGCCACCAGATCAAGGCAGTGCAGACTGGCGGGCCGTCCGGTGGCTGCATTCCACCGGAGATGTTCGATACGCCCGTGGACTATGAAAGCCTGGCGCAACTCGGCTCCATCATGGGTTCCGGCGGCATGGTGGTGATGGATGAAGACAACTGCATGGTGGACGTGGCTCGCTACTTTATTGAGTTCACCCACTCCGAATCCTGCGGCAAGTGCGTGCCCTGCCGCGTCGGCCTGAACAAATCGCTGCGCATACTAAGCCGCATCACGGAAGGCGCGGGCACGATGCACCACCTTGGCCTTCTGGACGAACTAAGCCGCTTTATCCGGGAATGCTCGTTGTGCGGCTTGGGGCAAACGGCGCCAAATCCGGTGCTTACTACTCTGCGGCATTTTCACAATGAGTTTGAAGATCACATCGTGGCGCGGCGCTGCCAGGCAGGCGTCTGCGAAGAACTGGCGCTGTCTCCTTGCGAGAACAGTTGCCCGCTGCACATGAATATTCCGCGGTTCCTGCAACTCTACAAAGAGAACCGCCTGGATGAAGCATTTCTGTCGGTCATCATGGAAAATCCGCTGCCTGCTTCCACGGGCAGGGTCTGCCAACATCCTTGCGACAGCCGTTGCCGTCGCCAGACGCTCGATGAACCCGTCAACATGCGGGAAGTGCACCGCTTCATTGCCGACTCCGTGTTTTTCTCGGACCGCTATGAAGAGATTTTGCAGCGCGTGTTGTCGTACAAACTCGAACCCACCGGCCGGAAAATCGCGATTGCCGGAGCAGGACCGGCAGGGCTGACGGCAGCTTTTTATCTGGCCATGCTGGGCCATGACGTCACGGTTTATGACAGCAAGGCAGAGGCGGGCGGCATGCTTCGTTTTGCGCTGCCGGAGTACCGCCTTCCCAAAGCCGCGCTGCGGCACGAAATTGAATTGATCGAACGCCTTGGCGTGAAGTTCATCTTTGACACTCGAGTAGGGTTCGATGTGCCTCTGAACGATCTGGCTGACCGGTTCGATTCCGTTTTCATCTCCATCGGAACCTGGCGGGAATCCTGGGTCTATCAGCCGGGCACGGAGCTGAAGGGTGTCTATCCTGCTCTCCTTTTCCTGGAGGCGGTGTCGAAGGGCGAAAGAGTTCCCATCGGGAAGAAGGTGGCCATCATCGGTGGTGGCAACGCCGCCATCGATTCAGCGCGCACGGCTTTACGCCGCGGTGCGGAAGTCACCGTCTTCTATCGGCGCGAACATAAGGACATGCCTGCCATCGAGGAAGAAACAGAGGCAGCTAGGGATGAAGGCGCGGAATTCGTGTTCCTGGCCGCACCGCACCGCGTCATCGGCGACAAAGCCGGAAACGTGAAAGCCATCGAGATTGTTAAAACCACTCTCGGCGGTTACGACTCTTCAGGCCGGCGCAAGCCGGTAGCCACGGACGAAATTCGCCGCTACGAATGCGATTCCGTGATTTTTGCGATCGGCGAAAGCGTGGATCTGGATTTCGCGCGCGCCTCCGGTTTGAGCCTGAAGCCAAGCGGCACGATTGACGTGGACCGCTTCTCATTGGAGTCCAGCCGCTCCGGGTTTTATGCCGGCGGCGACGTCATCACCGGAGCTTCCAACGTTTCCAACGCCATGGCCTACGGCAAGCAAGCAGCACGCAACATTGACATGAAACTGATGGAGACTGATCGCTGGGCAAGGATCTTTCCCGTGTTCGAATTCGGACAAGACCCGCCAGAGAATCCGAGCCCCAATCACAGGAACGAAGGCCAAATGCTCGCTGGAGCCGTGCGAGTACGTTCCAACGCTGAGGTAGTCCTGGGTCTGAGCCATGAAGAGACGCTGGATGAAACTTGCCGGTGCCTGCGTTGCGACGTCAAAGTCGCCAACGTGAGTTGAGTAAAGGAGCGACGCCTTGCCACAGAAAAAACTTTCCGTGCGAATCGATGGCGAACTAATCAGCGCCGTGGAAGGTCAAACCATCCTGCAGGCCGCGCGCGCTAATGGCAAACGTATTCCAACCCTCTGCGATCTCGAAGGGCTCACGCCTGTTGGCGCTTGCCGGCTTTGCATCGTGGAGATTTCCGGGACTGACAGACTGTTCCCGGCATGCACGACGCCGGTGCAGGACGGAATGTCGGTCACTACGGTGTCGCCGAAACTCACGCAATACCGGAGAATTTCGCTGGAACTGCTGTTCGTCGAGCGCAATCACGTGTGTTCCGCATGCGTTTCGAATGGACATTGCGAACTGCAAGCAATGGCCACCGAATTGGGCATCAGCACGGTGCGCTTTGCTTACAACTATCCAAAGTTGTCCGTTGATTTGTCGCATCCGCGCTATGTGCTCGACCAGAACCGCTGCATATTGTGCACGCGGTGCGTGCGTGTTTGCGCCGAACTGGAAGGCGCACATGTTTGGGAAGTGACTTCACGCGGTATACATTCCCGGATCGTCGGAGATCTCAATCAGAAGTGGGGCGATGCGAAAGGGTGCACGAGTTGCGGCAAGTGCGTGCAAGCCTGCCCCACCGGCGCGCTCGCGGAAAAAGGCTGGGCTGTCGAAGAAATGGTGAAGAAAAACGACAACATCAGCGCGTTGGTCCGCCGGAGAGGAGTCCAGGCATGAAGAAAGTCAAGGTAGCGACGGTCTGGCTGGACGGCTGCTCGGGCTGTCACATGTCATTGCTGGATATGGACGCGGCGATTATCTCGCTGGCGCAGAAAATTGAACTGGTCTATGGCCCCTTAGTGGATGCACAGGAATTCCCCGAGGACGTGGATGTGACTTTGGTTGAAGGCGCGGTCAGTTCGCAGGACGACCTCAACAAAATCAAGAAAATCCGCCAGCGCACCCGGATTCTGATTGCCCTGGGGGATTGCGCGGTTACCGGCAATGTGCCAGCCATGCGCAATTCTATTCCCGTGCAACGGCTGCTGCAGCAGGTTTACGTGGAAGGCGTGCAGACCAGCAAGGTGATTCCCACGGATGGCGTGCCAGCGTTGCTGAAGCATGCCCGGCCGCTCCGTGAATATGTGAAAGTTGACATGTGCCTGCCCGGATGCCCGCCTCCCGCAAAGTCGATTTCCAGCGTGATCTCGGAACTTCTGGACGGGCGGAAGCGTGAAGCGGCCCTCGCGGTGAAGTTTGGATAAGGAGTTTTCCCATGAAGCGCATCACGATTGATCCGGTGACCCGCATAGAGGGGCACGCCAAAATCACGATTCATCTGAATGACGACGGCCGCGTGGCGGGAACCGAATTCCACGTGACACAAGTTCGTGGCTTTGAAAAGTTCACCGAAGGGCGCCCTTATTACGAAATGCCCGGCATTACGGCGCGCATTTGCGGTATCTGTCCCATCAGCCACCTGCTGGCGTCGTCAAAAGCTTGCGATGCGATCATGGCCGTGCGCATTCATCCGGCCGCAAGGCAGCTGAGGGAATTGATTCATTGCGCGCAGATGGTGCAGTCTCACGCGCTCAGTTTCTTCTATCTTTCGTCCCCGGATTTCCTGCTGGGCATGGATTCCGATATTGCCACCCGCAATGTGCTTGGTGTGATTGCCGCGCATCCGGAACTCGCCCGCGACGGCATCGAGCTGAGGAAATTTGGCTTGCACATCATTGAGCTGCTTGCGCAAGAGCGTGTGCACTGCTCCTGGATCGTCCCGGGTGGCGTTGCCTCGCCGCTTTCTGCCCACAATCGCGACCGCATCCTGGCCGACCTGCCGGCTGCCCAAGCGATTATCGAGCGCACGCTTGCGTTCTTCAAGGGTGCGTTGGACTCCTACAAAGAAGAGATCGAGTACTTTGGTTCCGCGCCCACGATGTATGCGGGGCTGGTTGATGACGCGGGCAGTCTGCAGTTTTATGATGGTTCGCTGCGCTTCCGTAAAGCCGACGGAGAAATCGCGGCTGACCACATTCCGCCCGAGGAGTACGCGAATTGGATCGGAGAGGCCAGCCTTCGCGAATCGTATCTGAAGGCGCCGTATTTCAAGCCGCAGGGATTTCCTGACGGCGTCTACCGTGTCGGCCCCTTGGCGCGATTGAACGCGGCCCAGCAATGTGGTTTTCCGAAGGCAGATGCCGAGTTCCGGGAATTCCACGAGCGCTTTGGTTCTCCCGCGCACAGCGCGTTTCTGAATCACTACGCGCGTCTGATCGAAATTCTTTGCGCGCTCGAGAAAATCGAGATGCTGCTGAACAGTCCGCGCATCCTGGATACGCATATACGCGCCACCGCCGGTGTGAATTCCCTCGAGGGCGTGGGTGTTGTTGAAGCCCCGCGTGGCATTTTGATTCACCATTACAAGGTCAATGAAGAGGGCGGCATCGTTTGGGCTAACCTGATCGTTGCCACGGGCCACAACAATCTGGCGATTGGCCGCAGCATTCAGCAGGTCAGTGAACATTTCATTGACGGCACAAAACTTCATGAGGGCATGCTGAACCGCGTTTCCGCCGTTGTGCGGGCCTATGATCCTTGCCTGAGTTGTTCGACACACGCTGCCGGTCAGATAGCTGTGCGCATCCAGTTGCGCAATGCAAGCGGCGAACTGCTGGACGAAATTGCCACGCACTGACGCGCTAAAGTGTGAACCTGGGTTCTTGGGATTGAGAAGCAAAAGCGGGAAAGTCCAGCAAGTGGTCCGTCAATCTTCCGAATATCCGAAAATTGGGAATGGAATTGATCGATTTGCTGGGTGTGTGTGAGGAGAGCCGGAGGCATTCTCCCCACACTAGTTCCGTTGTCAAACAGTTTTAGTCCTACCGGTGGCCGCCTCCACCGCCGCCATGGAATCCGCCGCCAGAAAATCCACCGCCGTGGAATCCGCCACCATGGAAGCCTCCGCCATGAAATCCGCTGGCGCGGACGGAACCTGATCTGGTCCTCCCGGCGATTCCGGCAAGCCCATATCGAGGCCCGTAGTGAACGCCATGCCCGTAGTTTGCCGGCAGGCCGTAGTGGCTCCCTGCTGCGAAAGCTTGATACGACGTATTGAAGTGGTGGTAATAATGCCCGCTGCCATAGAACGGGGCACCATAGGCGTACCAGGGCGAATAGAAGCCCCAACCGAACGGACTGCAGAAGACTCCATCGCCCGGAATAAATGTGAAGGCGTCAAACCAGGGATCCCAATACCATCCATCGCCATACCATCCGAAGCCGCCATATGAGTAGTTCGGCGCATAGTCGGCGTTGGCCTCGGCAAGGTACGAGGAGCGCAAGCTTGTCCAGCGATAAAGATCCTCCGCCTCAAGTTCCTTCTTGTCGAATTTCTTTGCCCGGACGGTACCATCCGTTCCCAGATCAACCATGTGGCCGCTCTTGATCTTCACGTTTCTGGGGCCGTCTTCCAGCATCGCTTCACCGTCAAGTACACGAACTAGGCCCTGATTCTGGTTGAAGTCGTACAGTCCCGCTTTCAACAATTCCGTCGTCTTGCCATCTTCCTGCACCCGCAAGTCATTTTCGGGATGGATTTCCGCAACTTCGACCAGCGCTTCTCCCTGGTCGAGGGACACTCGCGTGTCAGTCAGTCCAGACGAAATCATCGTGGCTGAACTTTGTTGTCCCAACCGAAAGAACACTCCCGGTGTAAGCAGAATTTCCACCTTGCCATTTTCCGTTGAGAGCGTTTCTCCTGGATCCACTTCCACGGTGCCGATGGATTTTGCGTCAAGGGATTTTGTGCCAACGAAGGCCTTGCCTTCCACGTAGTTCAATGTCCCGGGTCGCCCCGAGGGATGAGCGTCTGCTAGAACGGGTCCCGCAAGAACCGTTACGCCTGCCAAAACTCCCGCCAAAATTGTTGTCGCTAGAAAATATGTGGTTTTCATGGCGCGCTCCTCTCCGGACTGCGCCGCTTTCTCTTCAATCACACTTGTAGGGGAGCAATTGTCGTGCCGACCCGCTGGAGACAATTTACCCATCGTAACTGCTTGAGTTTTCCTGAGCTTAAGAAAAGGCCCTGCGCAGAAACTCCACGCTTCCAACTTTCCGTGCAGTTTTCGCGCTCATGATGTAAAGAAAGCGAACAGAAAACTCGGACAGACGAAACGCAGTCAATGTCCGAGCAATTCTTGGCTGAAAGCCCGCCAGGACCGAGATTGAAAAGCCCTACCTGCCAAAACGGTAGATAATCCCCAGGTTTGCCTGCCCCTGTTGCGCCTTGTTGGTTACAGTCGTCGGGCCGCAGCCAAAGAAGGGATCGCAGTATTCGCCTTGGCCTGTCGTGGTATCAGAGGGAGACCACCTTACCTCGGCACGCACGCCCCAGTGCTTGTTGAAAAAATATTTCGCTCCACCACCTATATTGAAGGAAAAGCGATTGCTGAAGCCCAACACAGACTGCCCGCCGACTGACGGAACTCCGAAGTGCGAGAATCCAAGCCCGGCGACTACGAAGGGCTGCACTTTCGTCTTATGCAGGTGGATGTTGTAAAGCACATCAAATTGGTACATGTCCAGATTCATGTTCGACACGAACGAATAGGTGCCGTCCGTGGGGTTGTGCGAAGTCAAATTGGTTGGCTGGCGGTTCCACATAAACTCCCCCTCGAAGTCAGACCAAAAAGTAACGCTTGCCATGACTCCGTAGTCCAGGCTGCTTTTTATTTTCAAGAAATCAACGTTCGGATTCCCTTGCTGGCTTAGATCAATATTGCCCCCGAAGCGAGAACCGATGAACGGGGTGATTTCATACTGCCTGCCTTCATCCTGAGCCCATGCCGCGGACGCGGGCAGCAGGAGCCCTACCACTAGCAAAAGCGCTTTCCGCCGGGCCATGACGCCTCCCTTTCTCTATGTGTGGGAAAAAATGCCAAAGATGCGCTCCCCCTGAAAGACAAGTACACCGCATGTCGCAGACCTTGACGCGGAAATGAGAGCAAGCACTATGCCATGAGTTGTGCGCATGCATGCCGCATAACCCCTTGTGAACCAGGCGGATCAATCATCGCTGAGGTGAGAAAACGTAACCGCGGGAAAAACTGTGAAGAAGCAGAACAAACCTGTGAAGAAAGCGAACAGACCGTGATCTTTTACGTCAATTCATAAGAACGGAGTTCGGATACTTGAATAGGCACTCATTCTTATGCGGCAGATGTTACTACGACATGTAGAAATCCATCTGATGTTTTCTGCAGTCGTACAAGCTGAATGAACATGGTAAGAAAAACTGGGCGACTGAGCGGGAGACAGGGCGATGCACTTCCGGCGGTGCCCCGGCTATTGCGTGTGACTGATGGCCAGATTGCACTGCTTCACGGCCTTTTGGGCCTCGTCATCGCCCGGCATGACAGCCAATATCTTGTTGGCCAACGAGAGCGCCGCCGGCCAATCTGAGTTTCCAAGCGCGGCCCGCATTTCTTGACGAATCTGCTCCAAAGCACAATCTGCAATTGCCTTTTTGACCTCGGCATCGTCAGGCGCAACGGCAAGAATCTTTTTGCCGAAAGAAGCGGCGGCGTTGCAGTCCGAATTCTTCATGGCATTGCGAAACTGCTCGCGGTTATAAAACGCAATTCCAAAATCGCTCTGAGCCTCGTTGAATTCGGGATCAAGTTCCCGGGCTTTTTGCAAGTGCGCCGTCCCTTCGGCGAGGTTTCCCTGCCACATCAGTGCGTTCCCGAGATTGTTGTGAGCTTTGGCATTGCGAGGATCCAGTTCGAGAACCTTCTTCCACGCGGCAATGGCCGCCTCCAACTGGCCCTTTGCTGTCAATTCAGTTGCCACATCGAACAGGCGATAAGACTCGGCTGCGGGTAC
Organism: Candidatus Acidiferrales bacterium; assembly: GCA_963780315.1. Lineage (GTDB taxonomy): Bacteria > Acidobacteriota > Terriglobia > Acidiferrales > UBA7541 > Acidiferrum. The sequence goes on from CAWABP010000014.1 coordinate 171,539, forward strand.
ATCAATCTTAATCATCCCGTTGGGGGGGATATTCACGAACTCTGGAATATTCACGGCGCGATTAGCCGCGGTGGCATTGTCGATCAGGATCGGTGGGCTGTCGTTGCCATCCGAATCAATGTGAGTGAGAAACATCTGCGTGTAAGGCGTGCGGCTTTTCGACGCGAAAACCAACCAGCGGCCATTGGGCGAGAAGCTGTGCCAGGAATTCATCAAAGGAGTATTGCAACGCATACGACGAGCAATGCCGCCTTCCGCGGGCACAATGTAGAGTTGGCTGTCGGGACGCATCAATTGCGCATTGCGGCACTTCACAAAGACGATCCAGCGGCCATCAGGCGATACCTTGGGAAAACTATTGCTCATACCGTTTTGAGAAGCGCCAGTGATCGGCTCCGGCTGGCCGCCTTTCCCTTCGTTGAAGGGAATACGGTAGAGGTCGTACTGGATTTGGGTTTCGTCCGGAGAGTTGGCATGCTCAGCCAGCTTCTGGCCTTTGGGGTAAGGATCCTTCGCTTCCGCCCGGGCAAAAACCACGTACTTGCCGTCGGGGCTCCAGACAGCGTTGGTTTGAACGAAGCGCTTGTCGTCGGCCCCGGGCAAAGTCTGCCTTCGGCCAGTCGCACGGTTGTACCAGGCAAGGACTCCGCGCGTCGGATAGAAGACTTGCAGAAAGCGATAGTCCTTGAAGTTCACGACGTAGTAGCTTTCGGCAAGTTTTTTTTCCAGGCCCCGCAACATGGTCAAGACATATTTGCCGTCCGGGGAGACTTGGGACATGAAGCCAATTCGCGAAGGTGAAACTGTTTCATCCTTTACGGCACTCCAGGAGATCACATCTTGATTGCGGATGGCCATCTCCGGCTTGATGGAGGCGAGCACGTACAGCCCCTTATCGTTGGCGGGACCGTCGAGATCCATCCCGAAAGTCTTGCCGTCACGCGAAAACGAGTGGCAATTGGCGCAGGTGTGAAGGCCGGTGAGTAACAGCCGGCTACGGGGCTCGGCGATGTTGCGTAAGCGCCAGGAAAGCAGAGGCAAATCGCCCTGGGCCAGCGGCTTAATCACCCCTTCTTCCAATTCGGAAGGTATCAAGGGCACGTCGCGGTAGAAAATTGGCGCTCCTACAGGATCCATAGAGGTTTGAATTACAACCGTGCCGTGGGAAACGGGGCGGTCTGGATGCGCATCCTGGAAGCCGGTGATCGTGATTGTGGCGGGATGCTGCTTCGAATGTTTCTTGATGGCCGCCCAAGTGGCTGTTTCCGGTATCCAAGTGCGGGCCGCGGCCTGCTGGGGTGTCAACGAGGGCGGTTGGTTGCTTGCAGAGACACAACGCGGGTCAATTTCGCCGATGCGCAACCGCTCGCCCAGCGACTTTGCCAGAATCGCAGGCGAGCCGTCGGTGAAGGTCACTTCGATTGTCCACACAGAAGCGCTGTCCGAAGCGTCACGCCAGAGAAAAGTTGGCGGAGTGATTTCCGGTGGGAAGATCGATCCATCCGCGGGATAGTCAACGGTGATTGCGGCAAGTTGAAAAGTACTAGCGCTCTGCGAGGGAGAGGAGCCCGCGGCCAGCGTGCTTGCCGTTTGCCGGGCAAACACCTGACCGGCCATGCTTGTGCCGTGCTGCAGCGCACCCAGAACCAGACTAAATGCGACGGCAGCTATACCCCAGATCCCCAGACTTCGTGCTCGCAATCTTTCCACGGCATCCCCGTCATTCGGTTGGAGGACGGACTGTCCACCAGCTCAAATCATCACTCCAGAGGATCATCCAATATTTGGATTTTAGCTGTGACCAACCGCACAGCATACATGCGTCGCAGGGTTCGAGGCTGCATTTCGCGCGTGCCGTATGGAGCGGCCCAAAACGTGGGCCAGCAGAACATCACGGATTCACTCTCTTCTGGGAATTTCTATTGCTCTCTTCTTCAACCAGTTTGAATCGGCTCAGCGCCTTTTCTTGCTCGTGCAGGCTTGCGGTGACTTCCGCTAACTTCTGCACGAGCTGCGGTAATTCCGCCCGATCCCCTTTGCCACGCAGGCAGACGATCAAGTGATAAAGAGCAGACTGGTCGTTGGGATCAGACTTCAATGCAAGGCGTGCGGTTGCTTCCGCAAGCCTCGTCTCTCCCGAGCGCAGGTAAAGCTCGGTAAGTACATCTTGGGCAACCGTAAAATCGGGCTTGCTGCGCACCGCGCGCTGCGCGGCAGCCTTCGCCTCCTGAAAGGCGGGCGTGCCCGGTTTGACGCCGGTGCGGATGAGGAGTTCGGCGAGAAGATAGTTTAGGGTGGGGTCGCCAGGTGCCTTCGCAAGGCGCTGCCGCACAACCTTGATCGACTCGCCAAGCTTATTCTCCTCGAGAAGAGAAATGCCCAGTGCGACGGAGCTGTAGTTCTGAAGGGGGTTTAAGGCCGCGGCCTTTCGGAAATCGGCGTTCGCCTCGTCATACTGTTGCAACTGAACTTCGAGGACCCCACGCTCGAGATAGAGACGGCCGGTGTCGGGGACGGCGTGAAGCCCGGCGTTGAGTACATCCACACCCAGCTTGAAAGCTCCGTGGTCCAAACTAATGGTAGCCAGGTCAAGATAATTATCACTGTTGGTGGAGTCAAGCGCGATAGCCTTTTGCAAGGCCACGACTGCGGCGGGTGTCTGCTGATCATCTTCGTAGACCGCCGCAATTAGATTGAAGGCTGCTGCCTTTCGCTTTTCCGGGCCATCCTCGGTGAGGGGAAGCAAGGTGCGAATGGCATCCTCGTAGTGATGGGCGCCGTATTGGGCGAGCCCGAGGTAATAAAGTGCATTCGGATCCTGTGGGCGAAGCTCGGCAATGCGTTGATAGGCCGCAAGCGCTTCCTCAGCATGATTCAAATGAACCAGGCACGCGCCGAACTGAGAGAGAGCCGGAATGTCGTTCGCAACAACATCCGGACTCTTTTGGTAGTGCGCAACAGTGGTAGCGCAGTCTCTTTTTTGAAAAGCCAGTGCTGCCGTCATCGCATGGGCCGTCTGGTCGTCGGGATTCAGGCTGAGCAACTTCTCCAAAAAAGGAAGCGCGTCGGGGCTATCGGCCTGGAATTCAAGCTGTGCGGCGGCTTCCAGGGCGGCAAGGTTGTTCGGATCGATTTGAAGTGCATGCTTGAAAGCTTGCAGAGCTTCCCGAGGCCGATCCAAACTCTGGAGGGCGATTCCTTGCAGTGTCCAGGCGCGGGGATCGCCGGGACGGGCGGATGCTAACTCCTGGGCCAAGCGGAGAGCCAATGCATTGTCGTGAGACTGAAGCGCCTGGACGACGGATTGCGGAGTAGCGGGCGGGCTGATTTGTGCGACTGCAGACGTGGCGAGCCAGCACCCGGTGAAGACGCTAAGCAGCAGCGGTGAGACTCCGGGCCCCACGAGGCGATGTGCCCAGATAGAAGGATTTACGAATTTTAAGCGCGGAGATAAAAGGGCCTGAAACATATGCATCAATGGAATCAGCAGAAGGTAAACGCTGATTCGGAAAAGAACTCGAACCGCACCGGCGATTTACAGAAAGTAGCGACTGGAGCGAGGCACCGCTAACAGGTCGATTGTGCAGGAAGCATTTCGCCCCGTCAAGAAGGCCCGGCCAAACATTCGAGGCGGTATTTGCTGAATGGTATTGTGAGTCACAGAGCTTGACGCGGAATTGAAGACAAACTCTGTGCCCTGTGTTCGGCTACTACGCGTCGCATAGCCCCTTATGAATCAAACGGATCAAGTATCACTGAAGTGAAAAAACATAACCGTGGGGAGAAGTTTGAAGAAGAACAAGCCCTATGAAGAAAACGAACAAAGGGTACTGTTTACCTCAGTCGTCACTGAGAACTTTTCCGCCAAACTTTGCTCCGCGAACTACTTGCACGTCGTCAATGAAAGCGATCATGGCGTAATCGTCAAAGTAATGATCCGCAATATGATCCAGAATTTTCTGCGCCACTTCAGGCGTGGCGACAACTTCGATTTTCGCGTTTGGCGGTTCCCCATGCCTTGACCGGATGCCTCTGTCCCCCTTCCCGCCCACGAGGAACTCCGTGTAACCGGTCGCGCCAAGCTCTTGCACCTCTTTAACGATCCGGTATCTCACCGTCTCATCCCGAATGATGGTTATACGCTTCATCGCCACCGTTTCCCTCACGCGGCTCTCCTTCTACTCCTCGATTTTGTGCTCTTCGATCTTGTTGTAAAGCAGCCGGCGATTGATCTGCAAGCGGTTTGCAGCATCCGATTTATTGCCTCCTGACTCGTGTATGGCTTTCTGGATAAGCCGTTTTTCCAGTTCGGCGATGGATTTATGAAAGGGAAGTGACAGCAGATCTATTTCAAGCTGCCTCGCGTCTCCATTCCTGCCAATGCTGGCTTTGGCCGGAAAGTGCTCTGGCATCACAACCCTTCCGCGTGCCATGAGCACGGCTCGTTCCACCATGTTTTCCAGTTCGCGTACGTTTCCAGGGTAAAAATAGTTCTGCAGCATCAATATCGCTTCATCCGAAAAACCTACTGTCCCCAATCCGTTCTTCTCGCTGTACTGCCGAAGGAAGTGTTCCGCCAGCGGCACGATATCCGCTCGCCGTTCTCGCAGCGGAGGGATCTGAATGCGCACGACATTCAACCGGTAGTACAGATCCTCTCGAAACACCTTTTCGTGCACGGAAGCTTCCAGGTCACGATTCGTTGCTGCAAGTACACGGAAATTTCCCGCGATAGTTTCCGTTCCGCCTACTCGTTCGAACGTACGCTCCTGCAAAACCCGCAGCAGCTTCGACTGAAGGTTTGGGGAAAGCTCGCCAATTTCATCCAGGAAAATAGTTCCCCCTTCGGCCATCTCGAAGCGCCCCACTTTACGGCCGACCGCTCCGGTAAACGCACCTCTCTCGTGGCCGAACAGCTCGGTTTCCAGCAAGTTGTCTGGCAGCGCGGCGCAGTTCACCACGACAAACGGCTTTTTCTTGCGCTGGCTGTAGCTATGAATTGCTTCGGCGACCAGCTCTTTGCCGGTTCCCGATTCGCCGCAAATCAGTACCGTCGAGTCGGTTTCCGCCACTTTCCCAATCATGATGAACACGTCGAGCATGGGCCCGCTGGACCCTATCAGCCTGCCTGATCCAGCTACATAGCCTTGCTTCGTCTGCGTTTGCAGCCGTATCACTTCCTTATTCAGCTCGGAGTGATCCAGCGCTCGCTCCGCGGTTAAAACGATTTCGTCCAAATCGAACGGCTTGGTTACGAAATCGTACGCGCCCAGCCGGACCGCCTCGATTGCGCTGTGGCTCGATCCATAGGCCGTCACCACAATCACGGGCACGCTTGCCAATCGCGGCAATCCCCGCAGATGCCGCAAGAATTCTTCTCCTCCCATCACGGGCATCTTCCAGTCGCTGAAAATCAGATTGGGCGTCACCGTTCGCAGCAGTTCAACGGCGCTCGCGCCGTCATCGGCTTCCAATATCGTGTAGCCCCGTGCGCCGAGAATTTCCGCCAGAGTCTTGCGGAGGCTTGCTTCGTCATCAACGATGAGGATCGTGGTTGGCATCTGGAAGTGTCTGTAGCGTCTCCGTTCGCCGTTAGCTGAGCGCTTGCGGGATGGTTATCCTCACGCTCGTTCCGCGCCCTTCTTCGCTCGCTATCTTGATTTCGCCGCCATGCGCTTGCACCAGTTCATGCGATATGGATAACCCCAGGCCCGTCCCGGAAGGCTTGGTGGTGAAGAAAGGGTCAAATACGCGGCCTGCCACTGTTGCATCCATGCCTTTTCCCGTGTCCTGGAATTCGACGCAGACCCCTCCATTTGCGGCGTTCTCCTTTGTATGAGACGCCAAAGTCACCGAAAGCGTTCCTCCATGTTCCGCCATGGAGTCAAGCGCATTCTGGATTATATTGTCAAACACCTGGGCCATGCGGTCCTTGTCGACGATTGTCACGAATCTCCGATTGGGAAGATTGGTCATCAATTGCACCTGGTTCTTCAGGGCCATCTCTTCAAACGAACGCATGCGCTCCTGCACCAGCCCTTTCAGATCGACTGCCTCGAGTTGCAGATGGATGGGCCGCGCAAAATTCAGCAGACGGTTCACGATGCTGTTCAACCGCTCGATCTCTTGCAGTGCCACCTCGCAAGACTCTTTCACCTTGGGCTCCGCCGCATCGCGCCGGCACATTTGTACGCGCAGTCGTATCGTCGCCAGCGGATTGCGCACTTCGTGCGCCACGCCAGCCACCAGGCGCCCCAGGCTTGCCAGCCTTTCCGCATGCCGCAGTTGCCCTTCAATCTCCTTTTCGTGTTCCATCTTTTCATTCAGCGTCGTTCCTAATCGGTTGATCGCTTGAACGATGTACTGTATTTCGGCGGGCTCATTCGTCGTGTCAATGCGAGAGGCGAGGTTGCCTTCCAGTGTTTGCAGCCCGCTTTCAATCTTCCGCACTCCTCCCTGAAGATTGCGAATCACCAGCAGTGTCAGCAGCACGCTAGCCAGCGCCGCGGTGCCCAATCCCGCTGTAATCAGGTACGCTCGAAATCGATTCGCGCCAGGCGATTCGTTCAGTCGCCTCACGCTCCACGCGCTTCCCACCACGGTGTAACCATCGCGCACGGGGATGGCGTTGATCAAAACGATTCCCGTTCCGGTCATGAGCGTTTTTTCGATTGTCTGGTGGCCCTTCGTTGCGCTACGTGCCACCTCCAGAATCGCTTGACCATCGCTAGTTGATTCGGCGCCTTGTTGCAGGCTCTCCTCATTTGGCGAGTACACTCCCAAAAGCGTATCGCTTGTTGGCGAATAAAAACCCCCGCCAATCCCCTCGGCATTCTGCAACACCACGCGGCTCAGCAGTGTCAGAACTTCTCCCGCGGATCTGGGGTCGGGCCTGTTCAACAGCGGCAGTTCGTTGTTGCGGTGAGCCAAGTCAGCCCGGTCTTCATACTCCCTGGCGAGGGTTCGCGTAGCATCCGCCAGGTGTTTCCTTTCGGTGTTGAGAATTTCGGTTTTTGTGTAACGAAGGGTCGCAACGATCGCCAGCAACACTGCCACGAAGAGAACCACGACGAGCGTTCCCAAGAGAGTGATTTGCCAGCGGAAGCTGAGCTTTGACAGTGGACGTTCGGTAGGCAGCGGTCACCTCTCTCCACGTCACCAGATCAAGCATGATAACAATTCTCGGGTACGGGTGCTGCTACCTCCTGCCTCGATCACCCGTGTGCCGCCAGTCCTGGAGGCGTTGGATGTCCCAAATACCACCTGCGGCAAACGTGCTCCGCCGAATAGGCTCCGGCCAGGGAGGCTTGCACAAGCTCTTCGGCATCCTCGAGTTCAGAGCTCCTGTAAGTGTGCTGAGCCTGCTTGTAAAGCGCATCTCCCCACGCCGCAATCTTGCGGACTTGCGTGCGGTCTTCTAGTGGCAACGTTCCATTTTCGAGCAACCAGTGCACCCGAGACAGGATGCACTCCACTTGGGCCAGTTTCTCCTCCACATGGCTGGAATCCGTGTCGCCGCCCAGATGCTTCGGGGGCGGGGCCAAGAGCGTTGGGAAGCTTGTGTCACCGCGCAATGTGCGCGCAATGATCATTTCCACCAGTTTGGATAGCTGTCCCGATGCGGCTGCCAATTCAATCGCCCCGGAATAATCGCCGTTTCCAAATTGCGAAAGCGCCTGTCCATACGTTCGCTGGGACTCATCCAGAAACTGGCTAATTCCCGGAACCCGCCGTTTCATGATGTGCAAGTAGGCTAGTATCGCCTGAACTCGGTGCAACAGGTCGTAGGCATGGCCGACGGCAGACGCCGCCTCCATTCGCATTGATTCCGGGAGGCGCCCGGCATGCTCAAGCAATAGTTCACGCAAGTAGGCGGGGGAGCTCTGCGTCCCCAAGCTGAACCCGGCGGTCTTCGTAGGTTTCTCCTCAACCACGGCATTCAGTACAGGCCTTGCTTCCGTTCTTTTCTTCTCATGATCTTCGGCTTTGGTTGCGCTTGCGCTTTTTGCCGCGAGAGGTCGCGCCAGAATCTCCAGCGGGCTACGCGGGTCGGGGAAGTCCATATCAATGGACTCCCTGGAGTCAAGACAGGTGATGCGCACGGCTCCAACAGTTCCGCCGGCTTGGCTGTCCGCAATAAGAAATCCTTTTATTTCTATCTTTGCGCCTATTCGCGCGATGCTGTTCACGCGTTCCCGATATTCACAAAGAAAATGGATCTCTCTTCCGCCATCCAGCCGCAATGCGCTTAAGCCTTCGGACGGATCCGGTAAGAATTTCGCTACTCGTCCAGACAGGCTCTGCATATTGACCTCCCTAAAGTGTGAGTGCGAGGGGGACGGCGATGGGTTTTCGGGGCCCGTCCCCGCTCGCTTTCACGGGTCAACAGAGAATCACTCCGCAGAGAGGTCTCAGCAACCCAATCGCGCCTCATTTGGTGAGAGAAAATAGGCAATAGTACGCGGTCAGGCCAAAGATCAGGAGGATGCGGAGCATTGCAGAAATCGTGAATCTGAACATCATCGTCCTCGCTCCGGTTGACTTTCAACGGCTCGCCGCTTTCCCTTCAAATTAAGCGGTCTTTTATCTGCAAGCTCTTTGCCACCTCCGGCCGTATGCTCCCCGTTGCTAGCTCCTTCATTTCTTCGGCTTTGCCGACGCTTGCGAATCTCTACTTTGTCGCGACAGTTCCAAGTCGTGAAAAAATCGCACACTCGGCGTGAAGAAAGCGAACAATTCAAGGGACACCGCTGCCCAGAATTCATCGCGTTAGATATTTCAAATCATCAAGCCGGGGTTGCACTCCTGTAGAGTTTTCGTTTTCTGTTCTTGTTTCTTTTGGACTTATGTCCTCGTCAAATTCCGTTGCAGTTCCTGTTTGGCTCTTGCGCCGGTTCCATTCGTTGTCGTCTGGCATTGGCATCCGGCTTGCTTCCCCTTGGATATTCATCTAACTGTGCTTCGATTGATTGGGGGGAATCTTGCAAGGCCACGAAAATGTTGCAGCCGTTTCTGTTTCTCAGAGGAGACCCTCTCTTCCCATCCACATGAACGACCAGGAGTTGAGCGACCTTTTTGCCGCATGCATGCCTTCGCTGAAGAAAGCAGCAATGCGAATGTTACGCAATCCTCAGGACTCGGAAGATGTCCTCCAGGAAGGTCTCCTATCTGCGGTCAAGAATTTGCACCAGTTTGAGGGGCGCTCTTCGTTTTCCACCTGGTTGCATTCCATCGTCCGCAATGCTTCTCGCATGTATTACCGCAAAAACGCCAGTGCCCGCATGGGTCCAGCGAACCCGGCTTCAATGGATAGCTGTGAATTCTTTGAGACCGATTACGTGGCTGATCAGCGGCCTTCCCCGGAGGAGTTGGCGATTCGCCAGGAGCGCTCCGATATTCTGCAGTCAGTTGTGCGCGAGTTGCCACCTAAGCAACAAGCCGCCATTGAGTCCTTTTATCTGTTGGAGTTGGGTGAACGCGAATCTTCAAAACACCTGGGCGTCACGGAATCCTCGCTGAAGGCGCAGCTCCACCGATCTCGCCGAATCTTGACACGGCGGATTCGCCAGGCCTATCTGGCTGGTTTCCGCTCAAACCTCTTGAAGGCGCAACCGGTGTTTCAGATAAACACTGCTCGGAGAAGGAGCGGCCGGATCAAAACTGTTGCGTCTAAATCGTCGAACAGGGCGTTGAGTCTATCTCGATAGGAGGTTAGCAAATGAAGTCGTTTTTTCTGAATCTCTCGTCCTGCGGTCTTCGCGTCGGATTGTCCCTTTTTCCAGTCCTGACTTTGCTCGCAGCCTTGCCAACTCCCGCACAGACAGGAACTGATCCGAACCCCTCAGCCGTCTCTGCGGCCTCTTCGAAAGACAACAAAATCGCCGCCGGAACCGTTCTGCCTGTGGTTCTGCATACTTCTTTCTCGTTTGACAAATGCAAGCCAGGCCAGATCCTCCGTGGAAAGATAGACAAAGAGATCCATCTGTCTCACGGCGGCATGATTCCCAAAGGCGCGGACGTTGTCGGTCACATCGTTGAAGTTATCCCTGCCTCCAAACAGTCCGGTGCAAAAGTCTCCATGCAATTCGACAAAGTGTTCGTGGCCGGACGGTGGTTTCCCCTGGTCACAAATCTCGGGGCGATAGGTGACAATGCGGACGCGCTGTGGGCGCTGGCTCCCGATGCGCGCGGAACATACGGCCTTGAAGATTTGCAGATCGCCCACCACGGCAGAACCCCTCCCATTGGCACGATCGTGCTGGCCACGCAATCTCAGAAGATGAAATTGCAAACAGGAGACGCGCTGCTTCTTCTGGTCGAATAAGGGCTAGAGGCCAAGGTCATGCAATCCTGGGTGGTTATCGGAACGGCGACCGAGCTGCCAGTGGTATTTGCGATCCGATTCCAAAATGGGCAAGTCGTTGATTGAAGCATACCTCGACGCCATGAGCCCGTCGTCATTGAACTCCCAGTTCTCATTGCCGTAGGAGCGATACCACTGACCCGAGTCGTCGTGCCACTCGTAGGCGAAGCGCACGGCAATGCGGTTTCCGGTGAACGCCCACATTTCCTTAATGAGTCTGTAGTCCAGCTCTCGAGCCCATTTGCGAGAAAGGAAAGAAATGATTTCGCTCCGCCCGTTGATGAACTCTGAGCGGTTGCGCCATCGTGAATCAGTGGCGTACGCCAAAGCTACTTTCCCCGGGTCGCGAGTGTTCCAACCATCTTCGGCAAGCCGCACTTTCTGAATCGCGCTCTCGCGTGTGAACGGAGGCAAAGGAGGACGTGTTGCCATCGTTGCAGTTGCCATGTTTTCTTCTCCTTGGGCTTGGGCGAGCAATTGAAATGATAAGGGAGCCAGCACTTTGCCTTGTCTGTTTCGGTCGTTGCTCGCCGGTCCAGGTTCTTGGCTGATTTCACATCGTCAGGACGACGCGGAACTGCGCGTTTCCGCTCATCATGCGCGCGTAAGCTTCGGCCGCTTTTTCGAGGGGGTATGTTTCAATCATGGCACGCACGCCGCTTAGTTCGGCGAAGCGGAGAGTGTCCTCGGAATCGGCTGGCGTTCCGGCGGCCCAGCCTTGAATAGTGCGACTCCCAGAAATAAGTTGAATCGGTGTGACCTCAATGGGATCAAACGTCGCGCCGATCACCATGAGCTTGCCATTCGGCCCCAGACCGTCGATCAACTCGGACATCGCTTTTGAGTTGGGGGCTGTGGCCACAATTACCTGTGCGCCACCCAGCTTTTGCAATTCCTCCGCTGCGTTCGTCGATTTGCTATCGATGTAGACCGTCGCTCCAAGTTTCTTGGCGAGCGCCGCGTTTTCCGAGCCGCGGCCGATAGCGGCGACCTTATAACCAAACTTGTTCGCGAATTGAATTCCCAAGTGACCGAGCCCGCCGATACCCTGGACTGCAACAAGGTCGCCGGGCATCGCACCGCTGTGCCGCAGAGCGTTGTAAGTGGTAATCCCGGCGCAGAGCAGCGGTGCTGCTTCAGCGTCACTTAGACTTTGCGGTATCGCCACCAGTGCCTCGACGGGGGCCACCATGTATTGCTGGTATCCGCCGTCATAGCTGATGCCAGAAATTTTCTGATTGCGGCAGTTGCGAAAATCTCCGCGCCGGCACGAAAGACACGTGCCGTCATGGCCGCCATGCCAGCCGACCCCGACACGCTGGCCCTTCTTCCACTCGGAGACACCGGAACCCACCTCATCGACGATGCCGGCGACTTCGTGGCCTGGGACGCGGGGATACTGAATTCCGGGCCAGGCGCCTTCTTTCGTAAGCACGTCACTGTGGCAAACACCACAGGCCTGTACCTTGATAAGCACCTGTCCTGCACCCGGCTTAGGGATTTCGCGCTCGACGAGCTCGAAATCGCCTCCCGCCCTTGAAATTTGCGCTGCCTTCATTGGTGCTACTGCGACTCTTGTCGTTGCCATTGATCCTCCTTTTTCTTATTCGACCTGATGAGAAACCCATCCTTTTTGTGTTTGCGTTAATGTTGCCGTCACTCCTTGCATCAGGAACCTGTCTAATCGCCCCTCGAAAATGATTTCCAGCTCGCTGCGTTCGCCAACTTGGCCTCGCTAATGAAAATGACCACCGAGGAGCGATTCTTGCAGCGCTCAGGTGCCGGCTTTCACGTCGAGGGTTTTCATAAAATTCAAGATCGTCTGAACCACAGCCTCATCGCCGATCGCCGTGTTTATCATGGTGTGATAAATGGCACGGTCAGGCCATTCGGCGCGGAAATATTTCTGGATGAAATCGGCGCGCTCGCGATCCACGGAATCCACAAGCTGTTCGGCTTCCTGCTCGCTCTTTCCGCGAGACAATAGGCGGCGCACCTTGGCATCCCTGGGAGCGTAGAGAAAAACACGCAAAGTATCCTGGCGGTTTCTTAGAAATTGCTGCGCGCCCCTGCCAACGATGACCGAGTTGCCAGACTTCGCCGCGTTGTGCACGACGCGTTCGGTAAACTTCAAGATGCATTCGCTGTCCACCAGCTTGAGCTTGTGCACATTCAGGCTTCCTTCATAGCTTCCGCGCATAAAGGATTTGAACAGGCGGTAGTAAAGGGGATCGGTGCGTTCCTCGCGAACTTCGACGACAGCCTTTGGGCATTCCGCAAGCCGCGCGATTTCTTCCGTCAGCAACTGATCCCAGAGTTTCCAGCCCAACTTTTCGGAAAGGCGTTGGGCGATTTCGCCGCCACCGCTTCCATATTCCCGTTCAATTGTCACGATGTTGATCATTTGCTTCAGACCCCTGAAACTCCCTGCAGTAAATTAGATTGCGTATTACTCCGCAATGGTTTGCCCCCCGCCACCGGGATCATTCTTCTTCAGCATAAATGCCAGACAGAACATGATCGCTGACCCAACGGCGAGAACCATAAATGTATCAACGTAGGCCAGGGTTGCCGCCTGGGCTTGTACTGATTGGTAAATTCGGACGTAAGCCTGCAGGCGCGCCTCATAGGCTCCCAACCCAGAGTGCGCCAGGTACTGAGCCAAGCCGTTTACGGAGTTCTGAAAATTGGGATTGTCGGGCCTGATGTGGTCAACCAAAACCTGTTGATGGAATTGCGATCGTCGCGCTATCAAAGTCGTGACCAAAGAGGTCCCCACGCTGCTGCCCATATTGCGCATGAAGTTTACGATTCCAGAGACAGTGTTGTTCCGCTCCGGCGGAATTCCGACGTAGGCCACCAGCGTAATCGGCACGAACAAGAATCCCAAGCCAATTACCTGGGCGATGCGCAGCCACACGGCGGCGCTGAAGCTGATCTGCAAGTCAATGCGCTTCGTGGAATAATACATGGCGACAGACAGCGCCAACCAGCCAAAGGCAATCAGGTAGCGCGCCTGTATTTTTGTTGTCAATTGGCCCATGATGGGCATCTCGAACAGCAACACCAGGCCACCCGCGGAGAGCGCAAGACCAGCCAACTGGGAAGTGTAACCGACGAGGGTTTGGAGAAACTGCGGCATCAGGACCAGGCTGCTGAACAACAAAATTCCCAAAGTGAACATCATCAAATTCGCGCTGGCGAAGTTAAAGCTTCTGAACATGCGCACATCGATGATGGGGGCCTTGTGAAACCACTCCCAGACGACCAGCGTGAGTAAGCACACAGCCGCCACGACAACTAAAGTCGTGATGAAGTGTGAACCGAACCAATCGTCTTCCTGGCCTTTGTCGAGCAAGATCTGTAATGCGCCGATACCGAGTGCGAGCAGGGCGATCCCGACGTAATCCAATCTGACGCCAGCACGCTTTAGACGCGCCAAATAAGGTGGATCTTCCACGAAGCGGCGCACCAGAAACCAGGTGGCCACGCCAACCGGAAGATTGATGAAGAAGATCCAACGCCAGGAATAGTTGAAAGTAATCCACCCGCCCAGGGTTGGCCCAATCGTAGGAGCCATGATGGCTGTAATGCCATACAGCGCAAACGCTAATCCTCGCTGCTGTGGAGGAAATGTGTCCGCCAGAATGGCTTGAGCCATCGGTTGCAACCCTCCCCCGCCGGCACCCTGAAGCACGCGGAAGAAAAGAAGAAGGCCGAGGCTTGGAGCGATCCCACAGAGCAGAGAGCTCACGGTAAAAATACCCAAACAAGCCATGAAGAAGCGCTTCCGTCCAAGCGCGCCGGCAAGCCAGCCGCTAATAGGGAGGATGATCGCGTTCGAGACCAGGTAAGAAGTCAGCACCCAGGTGCTTTGGTCATTGCTTGCCCCCAGATTTCCGGCCATGTAGGGCAAAGCCACGTTGGCGATGCTGGTGTCAAGCACCTCCATAAAAGCCGCGAGTGCCACAACGACTGCAATCAGCCAAGGATTGAACCTGGGCCGCCAAATATCCTGGTCGAGAGTGAGAGCCGCGGAACTCATTGAAGGTAAACGTCAGGCACGACGTTCATGCCTGGCCGGAGCCTCCGATCACGATTTTCTCCGGAATCGAGAACAATCTTTACCGGAACCCTTTGAACAATTTTCACGTAATTGCCGGTGGCATTCTCCGGCGGAAGCAAACTGAAGGTCGGGCCAGTGGCGCCCGAGATGCTGTCCACATGTCCCTTTAAAGTCCGGCCAGTCGAGTCGATATGGATATCGGCTCTCTGCCCGACTTTCATGTGGCGAAGCTGCGTCTCTTTGAAATTGGCGGTGACCCACACATCATCGAGCGGCACAACCGTGAGGAGTTGCTGCCCGGCCTGAACATTCAATCCGACGACTACCGACTTATTCACTTCACCAGCGACCGGAGCAACAATCCTTGTGTATTGAAGGTTCAACTGGGCTTGCTCGAGCAGTGCACGCTTTTGCTCCACGTCGGCGATGGCCGCGCGTACCCGAGCTTTGGTTGAAGATACTTGCTGCGGCCCGGTCTCCGCTGATTGATGATTGGCCTCTGCCTCCGTTAGACGGCTTTGGGCCTGTTGTACGAACTGTTGTGCGGCAGACTCATTGGCGCGCGCTGCCGCCACAGTGGCGGTGCTGGCTCTTGCCGCTGCCATTGCCTGGTCGTAAATCTGCTCGGCCACCTCCTTCTTATCCACAAGCAGTTTGTAGCGGTGGAGATCATCTTGCGCTTTAACATCGTTGGCCTCGGCTTGCTCCACCTGGGCATGGGCAGCGGTCAGTTGTCTTTCCGCAGCAATAATTCCGGCTTTGGTATTTTCTATATCTGAGGCGGTAGATTTCAATTGGCTGGAAGTGTTTACCGAAGTGATCGGCACCGTAATATTCAGCGATTGCGCCGTCGCTTCAGCATTGGCGAGATTCGCCTGTGCTTGTGCGACCGCAACCTCATAGTCCTTCGGGTCGATTTCCACCAGCACCGTGCCTTTCTCGACCCACTGGTTGTCGTCCACGTTTACCTTCACCACATAGCCGGAAATGCGGGCGCTGACGGGATAGAGGTGAACGTCCGCCTGCGCATCATCGGTGGATTCATAGCTGCTCAAATAGCGCCACAAGAACACGCCGCCAACTATCAGAACCAGGACGACGGCCAGAACCAGCATCCTTCTGCGGATCTTCGGACTGATATACAACCTCGGCGAGAATTTCCTTTCCGCCAAAGGCGATTCGGCTGAGGATCCATCGTGAGCGTCAGACATTGAACGAGGTGGGTTTGCTTCAGCCATTTTCACTTTCCTTTAAAGTATTCTTTGACGCCTGCTTCCGCAGCGCCCAGAGAGCGCGCCAGGGAGATTTTTGCAAAATTGTAGCTGTAGAGACTTGAAATGTACTGCTCGTGGGCGCTCGCTACCGCCTCTTGTGATTGCACGACTTCCACCGTATCGGTGACGCCGGCGCTGAAACGATCGCGCGACTGGACGAGCGTCTCTTCCGCCAAATCAATATTGCTGCGAGCCACGTCCACTTGATCGGCCGATGACTGGAGATTCAGCAGCGCGGCGCGAATGTCAGCGTCGATTTGCGCACGTAGATTGTCCAGGCGCTCCCGGGCCTGCTGGAGCCTGGCATCGGCTTGCAGAATGTCCGCGTGAACGCTGTTGCCTTGAAAAATGGGAATCGACAGCGTTCCGCGCACATCGAATACTTGCGTTGCCGTGGAGGGGTGCGACCCTCCCGTGCCATAGTCGGCGTTGAAGGCGAGCGAAGGATAGTAGCCCGCAACAGCGGCTTTGCGAGAAAATTCCGCTGCGCGCACATCGGTCATGGCTGCCAGATAATCGGAACGCGAGGCATAGGCACGTTTCAGGGCGTCATCGATGGAAATGCCTTCGAACGGACGGTAAGGAGACTTGTCGGTGAGATCGAATTCCTGCCCGGGAGAAAGGCCGATTACGCGTGCTACGGTTAACTTCTGGATTGCCAAGTTGTTCTTCGCTTGAATCAACTGTTGCTGCCGGGTCTGGAACTCTACTTTGGCGCGCAGGCCGTCGATCTCCGGCGAAGTTCCGGCTTTCACCTGGTCGGTAGCTTGATCGTAAAGCGCCTTCGCTGTCGCCACTTGCGCTTCGGCTGTTTCGATGCGGGCTTCATCGGCGATGGCCTGCAAATAAACATAGCCAACAGCGAGCACAACGAGATCGCGAGCGTCTTTGAAAGTGTAGTCAGCCGATTTGAGGTTCTGACTAGCCGCGCGAGTATTGTTGATCAGCTTGGTATCAAACAGTGACTGGCTTACACCCAGGCGCGCGTCAAAATACGAAAAAGGACCAACGGACGGAGGAATGGCTACTCCTCCAATACTTGTGAAGCCGAGTTCAGCAAGATTAAGCTTCGATTCTGCCACATAGGGAGTTGCCGCAACGTGCGGCAGAAGCGCGCTTAACTGTTCCCATCGCTGTCCGCGAGCCGAACGAATATTCGCATCCGAGAGAAGCAGCCCAAGGTTTTGTCTGAGGCCGCGATCGATGGCCTCCTGCAAGGAGAGTGGAAGAACTCCGGGGAACAGTTTTGAAGGAGTACTTCCCGCGAATGGGCTGACTCCTTGCGTTCCGGGTATGGGTTGTCCAGGTGTGGAAGTGATCTCGGATTGGGCGAACGAAGCTCTCGAACTGAAGAGCAGAACAACGGCGAACGAGAGAACGTATTTCAATCGGCACACAAAACGGAGCCTCAAGGGAAAAACCTCCTTGATCTTGAACTCCGTCAGAGTGCGTGACCCGGGATGAGCATCCTAAACTAACCAGCGATTGCGGGCAACGAAAAAACAGGGATTCGGCGGAACGAATCAAGATCGCTGACGGTTCCAATGGCTGTCTGTCGGGGGATATCTCACTTCACCCCGTTTTGGGATGGGCCATACGTCTTGCTGGGGCCGACACCACGTTCGGCGGCCACCCAAAGGTTTTCAGAGAAGGGCCACGCTGAATCGAGCCATGTGTCGACAGGGCGGAAGCCGGAGTCGCTGGCCATGGTTCGTAGCTCGTCGAGAGAGTATTTATGCGAGGTTTCGGTCCAGATGGTTTCGCCGCGCTCTAATTTGACAACTAGATCGGCTCCGGGAATGGTGACGGTTTGCTGGTGGCAGGAGCGAAGATGCATCTCAACGCCGCGTGACTGTGGATTAAAGATTGCCTGATGAGCAAACTGATTCAGAACGAAATTTGCGCCTAGTTCCCGGTTGAGTCGAGCAAGGAGATTACGATTGAAAGCCGCCGTCACTCCCTGCGCATCATCGTACGCGGCTAGCAAGGTATTTACAGGCTTCTCCAGGTCCGCCCCGAGAAGAAGAAAATCGCCTTCCCAGAGAGTTCCCCGCAGCTGCCGCAAGAAATTCGTGCTTGCGTCACCGTCGAAATTTCCAATGGTGCTGCCGAGAAACAGGACGAGAAGATGCTGGCCTGCTAGGCGCCGGGCGGCGACCTCGAGCAGACCATCCAGATATTCCCGCTCCAATCCAACGATGCTGATGCATCGAATGTCGTGCAATTCACGCTCGCAGGCCGCCAGGGCGGATGGCGAAATTTCGATGGGGTAATAGGAGAGGGTATGGCGCCTACACAATGCCTCTAGGAGTAGCCGAGTCTTCTTACCGGTGCCACTGCCCAATTCCGCGACGGCCACGGGCTGCGGGAGGTGTTCCACAATCTCCGACGCATGATGAATAAGGATACGTTCTTCAGCCCGGGTCAAACCGTATTCCGGGAGCAGGCAGATTTGATCGAAGAGCGCTGAGCCGATCTCGTCGTAGAAGAATTTCGAGGGTAATTCCTTCTGCCCTTCGCGAGTGAGGCCTTCGCGAACGAGCTGCACAAAGTTGCTGCGCATGGTGGCAGGAATCGCGCGGCTGGCCATTAATGCGTCCTTTCGTTCTGGCTGCCCGATGCGCAGCGGAATCCTGCGTACACATACTGGTAATGCGGCTGAAACCAGTTGCGAAACGACCGGCGCAAAAGTGGAGCACCTGTGCGCGCTGAGCCGCCTTTTAGAAGGTAGTGCTGACCGTCAAAGAAGTTCGCAGAGTAACCTGGATAGAAGGTGAACGGTACAAAGCCCGCGAAAGGCGCGAACTCGCTGGAAGTCCATTCCCAACCATTCCCTAACTGATCTGCTACTCCAAAAGCACTAACGTTTTCTGCAAATGCATTTACCGGTGAAGGGTCCCAGCGGAAGAAGTTGAAGTTGCCTTTGCCCGCGAACCTTTCGTCGGCTCCCCAGGGATAGGCTCTCTCTGTCCCACTCGCATCGCCATAAGCCGCACGATGCCACTGCGCCTCGCTCGGCAGAGATTTGTTCGCCCAACGTGCGTACGCGCGGGCTTCGGCATGACTTACGTAAACCGGCCAATCAAGAGGGAGGGGAACGTCTTCAAACATTCCGCGCCAGGTCCAGACGGAGCCATGGTTCAACCAGAAAGCCGGGTGGCGAATTTGCTGAGATTGAATCCACTGCCAATCCGGTTCTTTCCAGAGCTTTCGATCCTCGTAGCCACCTGCCAGGACAAATTGGAGAAACTCGCCGTTAGTTACCATGAACTTGTCGATTAGAAATTCAGGGACATCGACCTGATGGGACGCAAACTCGTTATCCCAGCCGAAGGCATCCGGCTGCTGGCGGCTGAGGCCGAGCGTGGCACTGCCAGCGGGAATCGAGATCATCTCAGGATGGGGAGCCGGAGTGGAAACAGCGGGCTGGTGCTGCGAGTGCTTTTGGGAATAAGGCAAACGGTGAAACAGGTAAGCAAGCGTTTCGGCATGCATCAATCGGTGTTCGATGGCTACTTGCAGAAGCGTTTCGCCCGAGATTGTTGACGAACCCTCGTCCTGTTCGATCTGGCCCGACTCCAGAAACGCATCGATTTCACTGCGGGCCGCTGCGTTATAACGCATGACCTCCGCTACAGAAGGCCAATCTTCGGCACGGTCCGTGGGGAGACCTCCGCCCACGGGATCGATGCCAAATGCAAACAGTTGATCGAAAGCCGGGTGAAAGGATTTCAGCGAAGGCCGCTGCTTGCGAAACAGGTTCCAGTCAAACGCTTCCAAGTGGCCGAGATAAAAAATCAGACGATGGCGTTCGGCAATCGGACGTTCGTAGAGGGCATCTGCGCGAAGAATCCCGAATAAGCGGTCTGTGTTCAATCGTGCTTCGCAAAGACGATGAAACAAGCTGGGCTTTTCTAAGCACTTCGCCGAGCCTATCATGCGACTCTCCTTCTGGACGGTCTGCCCTCAAGCGTTCGATACGCTGCCGCAACAGTTCTTAAAGAAGTTTTCATCTGGGCTGCAGATCCCGTCCGTCCAACTCCACTTCATCGATGTAGCACCAACCCCAGTCTTCGCCTGGTTCCAGGGAACGCATAATCGGGTGACGGGTGGAATGGAAATGCTTTGTAGCGTGCTTGTTCTTGGAGGAATCACAGCAACCGACGTTTCCGCAGGACAGACAAAGGCGAAGATGAACCCAGGTGTCGCCCATTTTCAGGCACTCCTCGCAGCCAGCGCTGTTCGGATGAACGGGCTTAATTTCCTTGCGATGCGAGCATTTAGCCACGGACTATTCCTCTTTTCCCAGTCCAGCGTTGGGGATGCGGACTTGAAACCGGGTGTCTCCCGGAGCGGAGCTGAAAGAAACCGCGCCGTTGAGCTTGCGAACGATTCGGCGAACTGCATCGAGGCCGAGGCCGGTGCCCTGGCCCACTGGTTTTGTGGTGAAGAACTGCTCGAAGATGTGGGACTGAAGATCCTTTGGGATGCCGGGGCCATTGTCGCCGATTTCGATGACGACTGAATCTTCATCGCGGGTGGCGCGAATCGTGAGAACGCCCTTGCCCTTCATGGCATCCGCGGCATTGTCAATCAAATTGGTCCAAACCTGATTGAGTTCGCTGCCGTTTGCAGTGACAAGAGGGAGATCCGGCGCAATGACGCGCTTGACGGTGATGCCCTTGCGAAGTTTGTGGTCGAGAATTGTGAGGGTGGTCTCGATCCCGTGAACAATGTCCACGGCTTGCACGGGGGACTGGTCCATGTAGGAGTATTCTTTGATGGCGCGCACCAGAGAAGAAATGCGTTTCGTGCTGTGGCCGATTTGTTCGGCGATCCTTTCCATCTCCAGCATGGTTGCGAAGCGCATAATTTCGGAAGGGAAGGCGGGACCAGAGACGGCTTGTAGTTGTTTCAAGTGCTTTTTTTCAAAATTGGCCTCGACCAACATGGAAGCGACCTTCCAGGGTTCGTTGATGGAATTGGCCTCGAGCCAGGCGGTCAGCGAATCTTCCCGGTCACTGCGCTCCAATT
Organism: Candidatus Acidiferrales bacterium; assembly: GCA_963780315.1. Lineage (GTDB taxonomy): Bacteria > Acidobacteriota > Terriglobia > Acidiferrales > UBA7541 > Acidiferrum. The sequence goes on from CAWABP010000014.1 coordinate 192,276, forward strand.
CGTCCTGAAAGACGGCGGGTTTGAGCTCCTTGCGGATGGCATCTTCAGCCGTGGAAATTTGTTCGCAATTGGCTTCGTTCAGGAAAGGGTCTCTTTCGAGTTTGCGGAGGCGGTTGAGGCATTCGAGAAGCGCCTCAGCGGAACGGACAGCGGCAGCGGAAGGGTTGTTAAGTTCATGAGCGAGGCCTGCGGAGAGTTTGCCGAGAGCGGCGAGCTTGTCGCGCTGCTGTTCGAGGCGGGTGAATTCACGTACGCGGTCGGTAAGCATTCCGACGAGGCGTTCGCCGAGAACAGGCATGCGGTGCAACATGTCGGGAAAATTCCGGGAGTGAAGTCTCAGGATGCGAAGGTCAGTGTCTGCTCGGCTGGTGATCTTGGATTGTTTCATCCGCGAATATGGCAAAAGGCCAGTAACGGCACCGGACTTAATGTGAAACACAGGGCCATCGGGACCCGCCGATTCCTGGCGCCCCGTAAATTCGCCCTCGAGGACCACGATCATAAATTCCGCCGGCTGACCCTCGGTTGAGATGATTTGCCCTTTCGAAAAAGAAACTTCCTCTGATTGTTCAGCGAGCCACTCGAGGTTTTCGTCGGGAATTCCCTGGAACACATCCAGGGCCTTCAGTTCACTCGCGATGCGTTTCAGAGAATCTACTTTGGCAAAATTAGTGGAAGAAGTCATAAAGCCGCCTCAGCGTCTCAGGAAACCTTAGCCAGATATTGATGAATGAATTGCACCGCAACAGCGCCTTCCCCGACGCCGGAAGCGACGCGCTTCACGGAGCCGTGACGGACATCGCCTACAACAAAAATTCCGGGGACGCTGGTTTCGAGAAGGCCAGGATCGCGCTCGAGAGTCCAGGAGGAGGGGCGCTTGCCGTCCTTAATCAGATCCGGGCCTGACAAAATGAAGCCGCGACTGTCGCGTTGAATTTCCGTCCCGAGCCAGTCAGTCCGTGGCAAAGCGCCAATATAAATGTACAGGCTGCCGGCGGGATACCGGTCGACAGTATTCGTTCGCGAGCAGCGCACCGAGATTTCCTCAAGGTGTTTATCGCCATGCACCTCGACCACCTCGGTTTCCGGCCATACCTCCACGTTGGGAGTCTTCTTGATTTGGTCAATCAGGTATTGAGACATCGTGGCTGCCAGCGATTCGCGCCGCACCAGCATTACGACTTTATCCGCGTATTTCGAAAAATTGACCGCGGCTTGGCCAGCCGAATTTGCGCCACCCACCACATAGACAGTTTCACCTTTGCACGAGAGGGCTTCTGTCATGCCACCGCCATAATAAAGACCGGCGCCCCGCAGTTGATCCTCGCCAGGGACGCCAAGGTTGCGCCACTGAACTCCCATGGCAAGTAACAAAACGTGACAAGAGATGCGATTGCCGTCTGCCAGCTCCACAATTCGATAGGGGCCCTCGATATGGAGTCCCACGGCTTCCTGCGGCGCAAGAATTTCCACACCGAAACGCGTGGCTTGCACGACGGCGCGACGCGCCAGATCCTGACCGCTGAGGCCGGCGGGGAATCCTAGATAATTCTCGATGCGCGAGCTAAGACCTGCCTGGCCACCAGGAGCTTCGCGTTCAATCATGACCGTGCGAAGGCCCTCTGAAGCTCCATATACGGCCGCGGCAAGACCTGCCGGGCCGCCGCCAATGATCGCCAAGTCGTAGAAGTCCACGTCGGCACGGGTACGCAACCCGATTTTCTGGGCGACGGCAAGGGGCGCGGGATCGCAAAGGCGCGAGCCGTCAGGAAAAATCATAAGCGGCAGGGGCTGTGGCTGGCCATCCTCCGAATTCAAGAGAGCCTGGATGGAAGTGTCGTTTGTGTTCTGTTCAACGTCGACCCACTGATACGGCACATGGTTGCGCGCCAGAAAATTTCGCATCTCGTAGGCTCGCGCGGACCAGCGAGTTCCCAGAAGACGAATTCCTTCGTAAGGCGGATGGTAGGAATCGGCCCATTCGTTGAGGAGATCATCGAGGGCCGGATAAAGATTTTCCTCGGGCGGATCCCACGGCTTCATCAGAAAATAGTGGACGCGCGCTTCATTGATCGCATTGATGGCGGCGTTAGTGTCCGCGTAAGCAGTGAGCAGGGCGCGTTTGGAGGAGGGAAACAACTCCGTCGCCTGAGTGAGGAAACCGACGCCATCGAGATCGGGCATGCGCTGATCGGCCAGAAGAAGAGCGACGGCTTCGTTGCGGGAGTGAAGCCGCTGCAAAGTGGTCATCGCTTCCGGGCCGGAAGAAGCGCGGAGAATGCGGTAACGGTCGGCGTAGCGGCTGCGCAGGTCACGCTCGACGGCGCGCAGCACATCGGGATCATCGTCAACTGTTAGAACAACTGGTTTCGGCAAGATGGGACGTCCCTTCTGGAAATCCGGCTCCGGTGACAGGCCGGCAGCCGATTCCGTTTACGGGCAATCGAGGATCTCAAACTACGATGAAATTTGCCATCCCTCAGGGCCGCGCTTCGAGACAGGCGTATCAGGCTGGTTGGATGCGCAAAGCGCATAAAGGTTTCATCAACCTTCTTACGTTCCCAGCAGGTTCTGCTGAATCCTTCGGTACCCTTGCTGTTCGGCCCATAAGGCCAGAGGAATGGCTGCGAGGTCATCCACCATCGGAATCGCGTGGCCATCTTTGGTCAAATCAACGGTACGTAACAGGTGTTTGCAGGTCTCACAAGTTTCCACACGGATGTGCGGAAATTGTCCGGCAGTGTGAACGCAGAGCTTCTCTTCGCGGTCTTCTCCGCAGTGCGCGCAAAGTATCCTGAGGAAGCTCCACTCGTGCGCGCATAACGAGCACTGGAGAAATTTCTTACCCCCGTCGCCTTCTGGCCGGAGAATTCCCAGCAAGGGGAGGGAACTGCACCGCGGGCAGCGGCACACCGTCATGGCAGAAGCGGATGGCAGCATCGCACCCGCAATGAACTCGGCATAGGGCTGAAGGAAGGCTCGACTGAGGAATTCTTGAAGAGGATTGCCCGCTGGTGTGTCCGAAGTCGCATCAGAATCTGTCGATTTCTGAAGACCCACTTGCCAGAATTCCTTCAGGGCGCTACCCCACGCGCCATCTCCCTGGACTTTCAGGCGCTGCGCCTCGGTTGCAAGCGGAGCAGGCCCATGCGATTCGATCATGGAAAGAAATCTTGCAAATGGTTCAAGCAAAATCGGTAATTGTAGTACGGCGCGCAGGTTTGCATCGGCAGGCGCAACCGGCCGTTTGCCCCATTCCTTGGGGAGACGCGCGTAGAATTCTTTCTGGAAATTGGCGATGTGAATGTAGAAGGAAAGAATTTCCTGGGCGAATGGATAGCGCGAAGCGAGCAGTCCAGCGCGTGCAATTCGCGCAGAGTAGTTCACTCCGCCAGCGACAAGAAGGGTCATTTTCTGGTATCGGAATTGCCCACGATTTCCTTATACCAACCCGGGTGGTAACGCCTCGCAAAGGCCATGGATACATCACCGCGGATGACGGAGCCAAACGCTCCGCGCTCTGCAAACACACCCATGTAAACATGAATCATGAAATTTCCGATCGTTATAAGCGCAGCTATCGGGTGCAAAATCACTGCGATATAGCGCAGCCAACGCAAACTCCATGGGAGCGAGTCGGTAAACCAGAGCACCAGCCCGGTTAGCAACAGCACCATTCCGCCGAAGAAGAAACTCCAGAACAGCATCTTCTGACCGGCATTGTAGCGGCCGGCCGGAGGCATTTTGTCGTCCTGATTGGTGATGTAGAAGTGGAGAGACTTCCACCATTCCCTGTCAACTGCCTCGAACTTCATCTGCTTCGCCCACTTTACATACATGTAGGCGAGCGAAAGCGCGAAGACCAAGCCCGCCCATGGATGGAGCATTCGCGAAGTCTGCCCTCCGCCGAGCGCCACGGCAATCCAGAAAAGCCATGGGGACCAGAACGCCAGTCCCGTGGCCAGAAGATAAAGGTAGGAACCCGCAGCCACCCAGTGATTCAAGCGCTCGGGAAACGTGTAACGCAGCACATGGCCGTGCGGAGCGATTTGTTCAGGATGGCTCACGGTTGCGCTCCAACGGGAGGAATGTCCTCGTCTTCACGGGCTTTCGGACCAAACCGCAGGTAGTGAATGAACAATCCAATCAACCCGCCGGCAATGGCCAGATTGCCCAGCCATTTCAAAGGGTGCTTCCAGAGCTTCACCGCGAGGGGGATGCTCGGATTGGCAGGCAAGCCGCCGTAAAGTTCGGGTTTCGTGGCGTCGTGCAACACGTAAACGACGCCGGTGCCACCGACGCCGGGAGGATCGTACACGCCGGCATTGGCGTAGCCGAAGTGTTCCTTCAATTGCTTTGTGCGTTGCCCGGCCAGGCCCAGCATGTCTTCTTTCGTGCCGAAATGCAGGCAGCCGGTGGGGCAGGACTTGATGCAAGCCGGCTCGAGCCCTTCGCTGACGCGATCCGTGCATAGCGAACATTTGTATACGCGCTTGGTTACTGAATTCAGCTTCGGAATATTGAACGGGCATCCGGTAATGCAGTAGCCGCAGCCGATGCAATTCGATTGCTGAAAATCGACAACTCCGTTGGAATACTGAACAATCGCGCCATCCGCGGGGCACGCCTCCAGACATCCAGGTTCAGCACAATGCATGCACTGGTGCTTGCGCATCAACCATTGCAACGAGCCATCTTCCCGTTCGTGTTCGTTGAACAGGATCAAGTTCCAGTAATTCCACCGGGTGTCCGGCATGGTCTGGTAAGTGTTGTCAAAGGTGGTCGGCGAGAACGGCATGCTGTTCCATTCAACGCAAGCCACTTCACATGCCTTGCAACCGATGCACGTGGTTGTGTCCACCAGTTTGCATACTTGCAGATCGCGCTGCGTGTCCTGGCCGGGAATACTGCCAGCGTGGCCGGAGATTTTCTGGATGCGCAATGTTGCCTGGCTCATCGCTGTACCCCTAGGCCTTTTCCACCTTCACGAGGAATCCTTTGAATTCCGGCGTGTAGGCGTTGGGATCGACCACGGCGGGCGTAACTAAATTCGCCAGAGTCTTGGAAGTCTTACCTTCGTCTTCGGCAATTCCGCGATAGCCCCAATGGATGGGGAAACCAACCTGATAGGTTTTCTTCCCATCGATCAGCATGGGTTTGATTCGCTTGGTGACCATGGCCTTGGCCACATACTCGCCGCGAATGCTGGAGATCTTCACCTTGTCGCCGCCGTGCAGACCAATTTCCTGGGCCAATTCTTCAGGAATTTCCACAAACGGTTCCGGCACAAGCTGTACGTTCATGGGATTATTTTTCGTCCAGTAGTGATAATGCTCGGTCAGACGGTAAGTCGTGCATACAACCGTATAGCCATCTTTCGGCGTGGCGTATTTATCATCGGGAGTCTTGAAACGTTTGACGACGGGATTGCGGGATTGTTGCGGATGCAGAAGATTATCCACGGGACTTTCGGTCGGTTCATAAAACTCCGGAAATGGCCCATCGGCAAATGCGCCAAGGGGGGCGAACAAACGGCCCACGCCCTCGGGATTCATGATGAACGGGCCCATGTGCTCGGCAGGCTTGGAATCGGGCTTGAAATCGGGCACGTCATTGCCAACCCATTTTTGCGCTGCCTCGCTCCACCAGACTTGCCGCCGCTCGGGATCCCAAGGCTTGCCTTCCACATTGCAGGAGGCGCGATTGTAGAGTACCCGGCGGTTCGCGGGCCAGGACCATGCCCAATTTTGGTGCACGCCCATGCCGGAAGGATCAGCGGGATCGCGGCGCATGGTGAGGTTGCCGGCTTCGGTGTACGAGCCGCAGTAAATCCAGTTTCCGCAGGAGGTGGTGCCATCGTCTTTCAGCCACGCAAAGCCCGGCAATTGCTGATTCGCTTTTAGCTGCTGCTTGGTTGCGGGATCTTCGGCGTCCACAAACGTTTTGCCGTTGATCTCCTTAAGCACTTCGGCCAGCGAAGGATTCATCGGATCCGTATAGTTCCAAGTCAATTTCAGAATCGGATCCGGGAACTTGCCACCCTCCGCTTGATACAGAGCGCGGACCTTCAGGAAAATCTGCGCAACGATCGCCTGGTCCAAGCGGCAGTTTCCGGGCATGGGCAAGGCTGCGTTTTTCCACTGCAGCCAGCGCGCGGAATTTGTGAACGTGCCGTCTTTCTCCGCGAAGCCCGCACACGGCAGGCGGTACACTGTGGTCTGAATCGTTTTCATCTCCTCGGTAGTGATGCCGGGAGACTTCCAGAATTCGCTGGTTTCATCGGGATAAATCTCGCCCACGACGAGCCAGTCCGCCTTTTTCAATGCGTCGATGTTTTTCTTGGTGTCCGGGCCAATGGCCACGCCGTTCATTCCGAACGCGAAGAGGCCCTTGACGATGCCGTTGTACATGTTGTCCCAGAGATAGGTCCAGGAATAGTTGCGGTCCACCTTCGGCAAGTAGTCATACGCCCAATCGTTTTGTTTCGTGGCCGCGTCGCCATACATCGCCTTAAGGAAGCTGAGGGCAAATTTTGGCGTGTTGCCCCAGTAATTGAAACTTTCCCACGGGCCAGGTTTTGATGGCTTGGGCGTGATGCGCTTCATCCAGGTTTCAAACGAAACATCCGCGGGGACCGGCACCTTCAAGTAGCCCGGCAGGTTGTCGAAAATTCCCGCCATGTCCGTCGCGCCTTGAATGTTGGAATGGCCGCGGAGAGCATTTACGCCGCCGCCCGCGCGTCCAACGTTTCCAAGAAGAAGTTGCAGCATTGCGGCGGTGCGAATGGTTTGCGTCCCGGAAGTGTGCTGGGTCCAACCTACAGCGTAGATGATGGTGCCGACTTTTTTCGTGTCACCGTCCTTGCGGATGGAAGTGAAAAGATCGGCGGCCTTGAGGAACTGTTCCTTGGGAACGCCGGTGATGCGCTCGACCATTTCCGGGGTGTAACGCGAATAGTGCTTCCGCAAAAGCTGGAATACGCAATTCGGATGCTGCAGCGTGAAGTCGTAGGCCGGCTTTTCTGTCGGGGAAGGAGACGCTGCCGCAGCCAAAGCATGGGCTTCGGGCAAGGGCTTTCCTGCACCGTCGCCGTTGGCGTAGTTCCAAGTGGCCTTATCGTAGCTCAGCGTATTTGCGTCGTAACCCGAATACACCCCTTCGTCTTCGGGCAATTTGAAGGTGTCCTTCACGATGAACGCGGCATTCGTGAAGTTCACCAGGTAGTCTTTTGCGTAGCGATTGTTCTCAATCGCGTAACGGATCACGCCACCTAGAAAAGCGATGTCCGTGGCTACGCGCAGTTGGCAATAGAGATCCGCAACACTGGCGGTTCGCGTGAACCGCGGGTCCACCACAATCATTTTTGCGTTGCGCGTGCGCTTGGCTTCGATGGCCCACTTGAAGCCGCAGGGATGATTCTCCGCCGGGTTGCCGCCCATGATCAGCATCATGTCGGCATTCTTCATGTCGACCCAGCCATTGGTCATTGCGCCCCGGCCGTACGTTGGTCCCAAACTTGAGACCGTGGGGCCGTGTCAAACTCTGGCCTGGTTTTCCAGGTGCACGACCCCCAAGGCGCGCATGGACTTTACAACGAGATAGTTGAATTCATTGGTATCGGTGCAGCCGCCGGTCCAGGCAATGGATTCGCAACGGTTCACGCGATGCCCGGCCGCATCCGTTTCGATAAAAGTGGCGTCGCGGGTCTTCTTCACCTTCTCGGAAATTTCGGAAATCGCCAGATCCCAGGAAATGTCTTCCCAATCCGTGCCACCCGGCCGGCGAACTTGAGGCTTCAGCAGCCGGCGCTCGTTCATAATGTCCTGCTCGAGAGCGGCGCCCTTGGGGCAGAGCGTGCCCCGGTTGATGGGGTGGTCAGGATCTCCTTCGACGTGGACGACTTGGGCGGTGACGTTTTTGGCGCGGTCCCCGATCGTATAAATAATGATGCCGCAGCTTACCGAACAATAGGGGCAGGTGGAGCGGGTCTCATTGGCGCGAGCAATTTTTAGGGTGCGGAGTTGCGCATAGGCAGGCTGCAAATCAAAACCAAATACCGCGGCAGCCGTGCCCCCGATGGTTGCAAGTTTCAGGAAATCCCGGCGTGAAGCGTCCATGGTCTTCCCCCCGATACCAGTTGGGATGACTTGCGCGGAGAATACTTTTAAACTGTTCAGGCCCTTGTGTCAACTCTTCAAATTTCACTCTTCAAATTTCACGCAGCTTGCGCAGAATCGACTATCTTGAAGGCGGAGAGTACAATCCGAAATCGTAGAGTTTTGCGATGGGGAACAAGCAGGAACGATCGACGACTCATGACTCCGAAGTGCAGGTTCAAAGCTTCCAGGCCCGGCTGAGGAATCCATCTTGAGGGTGTTCCCATGAAATTACGATGCAAGCCAAGTTCCATTCGGCTCCGACTGAATCAAAAGGAAGTAGCCCAGTTGGCGCAAGGGGGCGAGTTAGTGGAACGTATTGAATTTCCGGGGCCCGAACCAAGTGTTTTTCTTTACCGAGTTCAGTGTGTGGGTGAAGCTGGGTCCAGTTCCGTACAATTTAGGAATGGCGAACTTACGATTACCGTGCTGCGCGAGCAGGTATTTGCGTGGGCCAACCGGGAGGACGAGGTCGGACTTTATTACAACCACGAGGTCGAGGGCGGCAAGTCTCTACGTGTGATGATCGAAAAAGATTTGCAGTGCACCGAAGGCCCAGCGGGTGAGATCGATCCCGCTGGCTATCCCAACCCGTTGGCAAAAGTGGGATGCAAGCACCAAACAAAATGACGCATCGGGAAGTTTCCCGTGATCGCTCCGAAATTCTTCGGAAAACGTTCAACCATGTCACAGCGCAGTGAAGTTGCCGCATTCATCCTCGCCGGTGGCGCGAGTTCCCGGATGGGAAGCGACAAGGCGCTGATGGAATTCGGCGGCGAACCGTTGATCGTGCGAACGGCGCGCTTGCTGGAACCACTTGTTTCGTCAGTTACAGTGATTGGTCCAGCGCGGCCTTATCGCAGGCTGGGACTTCAGACTATGCCGGATCGGATTCGCGGCGTGCGCAAAGTAGCGGCGTATCAGGGGCCACTCGCAGGGATAGTGACTGGGCTCGGCGTGACTTCGACTCCCTGGAACCTGATTCTCGCGTGCGACCTTCCGTACCTCACCCGAGAGTGGATCGAACTCCTGCTTTCGCGTGCCCTGCGGTCAGATGCGCAGGCCCTCGTGCCACGCACGACAGGTGGGCTTGAACCGCTTGCTGCGGTTTACCGGCGCGAAGCTTACACGCCACTCGCGGAGGCGTTTCAGAAAGGCGTGAGAAAAGTGACGGACGCCTTTGCGATGATTCGCGTCGAGACGATTGCGTTGACGGATTTAGCAGACCTTGATTACAGCGATTTGGTTCTGAAGAACATGAATACATCCGACGATTTCGAGTCCGCCCAAAAGTGGTGGGGAGGAAGAGAACCGCAGAAAGCCGTTGGTCTCAAACCTTTGAAGCTGCCGCGTCCGAAGCGATCCTCTCCTCGCCGGAATAAATGACGAACCGCTTCCCTCGCAAAAAACCTACCAGCGACATACCCATTTCGCGGGCGACCTGGACGGCGAGACTCGATGGTGCCGACACCGACGCCAAGAGAGGCAACCCTGCCATCAGCGCCTTCTGGACAATTTCAAAACCACCACGCCCGCTGACCAGGCAGAGATGCCCGTTTAACGGAGTTTGTTTTCGTAGGAACGCCCAGCCGATGACCTTGTCAACCGCATTGTGCCTGCCGATATCCTCGCGCAGCACAATCAGCTCGCCCTTGGCATTGAAGAGCGCGGCGGCATGCAATCCTCCGGTACGGGTAAAAAGCTCCTGCTCTGACCGCAATCGATCAGGCAAAACGCAAAGCATCTCGGCATCAAATTGCGTGGCAGTCTCCGGGCGGGCCGGCAGGCGTTGACGCACCGCTTCAATCGATGCTTTGCCACAGACCCCACAGGCAGAGCCCGCGGAGTACATCCTCTCGGTGCGCTGTTTGGGAATTTCCACTCCGCGTAACTTCACTGAAATCGTGTTGAGTTTCGTATTTGATTTCGAGGCGCTATTGTTCGGACTCGGCCAGCTTAATTGATCAGGGCTGCGGATGATCCCGTCCGTAAACAAGAGCCCAGCCACGAGTTCGTGGTCATGACCGGGAGTACGCATCGTTACTCCAAGAGATCGGCGCCCACAGCGGATCTCCAGTGGCTCCTCACCTGCGAGCCAATCCTCAACCCGTTGTGCAGAGCCATTTCCCCACACACTCACCTGCGTAATTTTCATGCTGCGAGGATCCCGCGATTTGCGATCCGTTTTTTCGGAGGCGGCCACGGCTCCCTATAATAACAGCCATGTACGGGTCAGACCGTAACCTATCTTCTGGTGGCGATCATCGCAGCAACTTCAACATTCCGGTGTTTTGATTAGGAACCTCATTTAAGGGTTCTTGAGGATCGCAAGCAACTAACCGGAGACGAGACCTTTTAAGCGGTGGTGATTTTCCGTTTAGAAGTGGTGCGCCAGGCCCGATTCGAACGGGCGACCGTCTGCTTAGAAGGCAAATGTAGAAACGCTAAGTAGTTGGTTCGTCTAGCATTTTCCTATGTCGCGTACTACGGTTTTTCATGGTGTTTGGCGGTATTTTTTCCCAAGTTGTTCCCCCACAATCTTGTGTTTGAAGAACAGGAGAAAAACCAGAGCATGCCTCAGCCATCAATTCTCACCAAGAAGAATTTCAGCCGAGGGAGATGTCTTTCTAATTTGCCTCTACCTTTACATAGCTTCCAAGGAATCCGCATCAGTCGCACGACCGAATCGCTGCAAGTGGTGCGTTAATGGTGGAGGGGGTTTGAATTACGGCGATCGGCGAAAGGTCGGTCGTCACTTTCCGGGTGCCACGATTCCGTTGCCTTCGCGAATAATGAGTATCTGATTCGCCTTCACGTTCGTGAAGCGTTCGAGTTTTTGCGTCGTGGGCCATTTCACTTCGATCAGATCCACGGTTTCCGACTTGCCGATTCCGAAATGCAGGCGCAGATCGCTTTGCGACATCACACTGGAGGCGCTGTGCACTTCGTCCATTTGGGCGTGATTGCCGGTGACCACGCGTACGCGCGCACCAATGGCTGTGCGATTGCACTTTGTTCCAAGCAATTTGATTTTGATCCAGTTCTGCTTATTACCGCCGTCGTTGCGCAACAATGAAGGGAGATCGCCCATGTTGAGCACGAGCACATCGATGTCGCCGTCGTTGTCGTAATCTCCAAATGCTGCGCCGCGGCTCGAATATCGCTCGGCAATTCCAGGGCCCATTTCCGCGGAGACATCCTTGAACTGGCCATCCCTCAAGTTCCTGTAAACCAGGCGTGGGTTCTTGTAGGTCTGCCCCAAATCCTGCGCATCAATCTGCGGGTAAACATGCCCGTTGATTTGAATGATGTCGGCCCAGCCGTCGTTGTCGTAGTCAACAAATCCGCAGCCCCAGGCGACGTAGCGGGTGTTCACTCCGATTCCAGAGGGAAACGTCACATCGTTGAAGGTTCCATCGCCATTGTTATGGTAGAGATTGCAGGTGTCATCGGCGAAGTTAGTTTTGAAAATGTCGAACCATCCATCGCAATCGTAGTCGCCCACCGCGACTCCCATGCCGGCCTGCTCGTGACCATTCTCACTATAGGCACAGCCGGACATCATTGCGGTGTCCGTAAATGTGCCATCGCGGTTGTTGCGAAACAGTATGCTCGGCTGCGAATCGACGGCCACATAAATGTCCGGCCAACCGTCATTGTCGAAATCGTAAGAAACCGCGGTGATCGAATAGCGGGGCCCCGGTTTTGGGATGCCAGCCTTTGCGGAAACATCGGTGAAAGTTCCGTCGCCGTTGTTGTGAAACAATGCGTTAGTGTCGGCCACAAGACCGCGCGGTCCGCACATCACTGGCATGCCCTTCCAGTTGCACATTGCGGGATCGATTGGCCCGGGTGTCTCTGAGGGATCAAGCTTGATGTAATTGCAGACGAAGAGGTCGAGATGACCGTCCCGATCGTAGTCGAGGAAGGTGCATCCTGAGCCCCAGCGGATCTGCTCATCGTAAAGACCAGCTTTGCGCGTCACATCCGTGAACGTGCCGTCGCCGTTGTTATGGAAGAGGATGTTATGTCCCCAGAAACAGCAGAACAGATCATCCCAGCCATTGTTGTCGTAATCGCCGACGCAGACGCCAGTTTGCCAGCCTGTACGAGCGAGACCGGATCTCTCGGTCACGTTGGTAAACGTGCCGTCCCGATTGTTCTTGTATAGATGTGAGGTCGGCGCCTTACCTTCAGGCCATTTCTCGCCGAGCCGTGTTCCGTTCGTCAAGTAAATGTCCAACCAGCCATCGTTGTCGTAATCGAAAAAGGCGATGCCACTACCTTTTGCCTCTATGATGTAGCGCTTGTTGGTGTCAGAGCCCCAGACGTTGGGAATAGTGAGCCCCGATTCTTTTGCAACATCCACAAACTGAACCTGCTCTGGCAACAGGGCGACCTTGGAATCGAGCAGGAACGGGCGCTTCCAGCGCCACAAAGGAGTGGTCAATGCATCCATAAGCTGGTTACTAAGAGCGAGTAGGGAAGAGCCGAGAAATGTGCGGCGTGGGAGCTTCATCGCGTTCAGTCTGGCCTCAACTTCGTCTTGGCCGGCAGCCATTCCGACATTTTAGCGCAGATAGGGACGATGCCTCAAAAAGTGCGATTCGCGATGACCGATGCTTCCTCGGCAAGATGTGCAGTTAGGACCGAACAGGTGTCTGCGGCAAGGCAAGCGGTGAGGATATATGTTGGAGTGCCCCCCCTTATCATCCGGCTTTTTTGATATTCTTTTGCCACCTGGCCCGTTCAGAGGCTTGGAGAAACAGAATCAGCAACTGAAACGCGAGTTTAGGTAGCAGAGGAGCGAGGATCGCGGTGACTCGGCACCCAACCGAAGTGCGATCGGCGCAGGGAATCCAATGGTTGCTTAATTCAGCCAAAAAAGGAGAGCACTGATTATGAGAGATCTCATTTTTGTCGCACGACTAAGCCTTGTGCTGGCAGTTTTGTGTTCAGTGACGGTTGTATGTGCCGCCTCTTTCGCTGCTGAAGCACCTAGATTTGTCGAGAAGGATGGCCGCTGGGCGCTTTTGGTCGACGGTCAACCCTACTTGATGCTTGGCGGCCAGATCCACAATTCGAGTTCATGGCCTTCGGAACTGCCCGCTGTGTGGAAGGCCATCGCTGATATGCATGCGAATACAGTCGAGGCTCCTGTCTATTGGGAACAGGTGGAATCCCAGCCGGGCAAATTTAATTGGGACAATGTTGATCTCCTCGTGAAGGGCGCTCGCGAGCACAACCTGCATGTTGTGCTGCTCTGGTTTGCGACGTGGAAGAACGGCAACATGCATTACGTCCCGCAGTGGGTCAAGACGGATACGAAACGGTTTCCGCGCGTGATCCGCGCGGACGGTGAACCCATCGACGTGCTTTCCGCGAGTTCTCGTTCCAATCTCGAAGCCGACAAATCCGCGTTCGTCGCACTCATACGCCACCTCAAGGAGTTGGACGGATCTGAGCATACTGTTTTGATGGTCCAGGTGGAAAACGAGTCCGGCATCGTCGGGAGCCCGCGCGATTTTTCTCCAGAATCGAATAAGGAGTTTGCCGGCCAAGTGCCGGCTGATATGCTGGCCGCAGCGCACAAGCAACCGGGTACGTGGAACGAAGTCTTTCACGGCGATGCCGACGAGTTGTTCCAGCTGTATCATCAGGCCCACTACCTGAACGAAATCGCGACTGCCGGTAAAGCGGAGTTCGATATTCCCCTCTACATGAATGTCTGGCTGAGCTATCCGCCGGCCGAATTACCCGAGCGGCGCCTGCCGATTCCCGGCATTCAATATCCGAGCGGCGGAGCGGTGCAGCGATGGGTAGGCCTGTGGCGCGCGCTCGCGCCCTCCATAAGCGCTATTGCTCCCGACATCTATGGTGACGATGCCGGGTTCGTTCGCGATGTTCTGGCCGCATATCATCGGCCAGACAATCCTCTGCTCGTCCCTGAAATCGCCAAAAATGACGCGTTCGCGAGATACGACTTCTTGGCCCTCGGCGAAGGGGCAGTGGGTATTGCACCGTTTGGGATTGACCCAAGGGGCTGGAACATTCTCGGCGCTGCTCCAGCGGTTGGCCACGCAAGGAACTACGCGTTACTCGCTCCCATGGTCAGGGACATCGCAAAACTGAACTTCGAAGGCAAATTGAAGACGTCAATCGAGGAAGCCGGCCAGGCGCAGCAGGAGTTGGATTTCGGCGCGTGGCAGGCGACAGTCTCGTATGGCTACCCGCAGCCGGACGGCCGGCGTCCGCCGGGCACCAAGGATGCCCACGGCGTCGCTCTGGTTGCGCAACTCGGGCCAGATGAATTTCTGGTCACTGGAGTGGATGCGAGCGTCAGTTTCCACCTTCCAGCACGCCTTCCAGGAATGCGCATGCAGATATTGTCGGCAGAAGAAGGCTCCTACCAAGACGGCGTTTGGAAGCCTGTGCGCCTGTGGAACGGCGACGAAACTGATCGCGGTTTGCAGTTCCATGCAGACGATCCAGTGGTTGTGAGAATTCGACTGGGGAAGTTTTAGGTGTGATTGCTGACACTCGGATTGACGCAATTGCGCACGAATGGGAACGGGACTTCGGGAACCTGTTAGCTTGTTGACGACTTCCCGCGGAACACGGCAATCGCTTCAATTTCGACCAACAAATCAGGCCGGCACAAAATCGCTTGAATGCCGGTAGAGGCTGGCAGCGGATTGAGCTTCTGCTCCTTATAGAACGCCGTGCGCTCCAGGTTGAAGGCCTGGTAGTCGCGCTCAATGTCGCGCAAATAGCAAGTGGTGCGCACGATGTCGTGCCAGGTCGCGCCTTCGGATTCCAACAGGCCGGTTATGTTATCGAAAGTGCGGCGAACCTGCGCGCGCAAATCGCCGACGTGCACGGTTCTGCCCTGGTCGTCGACGCTCGCGGTTCCCGAAATCAAGAGGATCGTGAGTCCACCGATGTCTATGCGCAAGCCACGGGAAAAAGCGCTTCCGTAGTCGTAAGCTTCGTTGAGCACTTTGTGATTGGTGATCGCGCGTTTCCGCACGAGCCCGGTTGCGATTTCATTAAGTAAGTCTGCGACATTCATGGCAGTACTCCCTAGACGATTTTATCTAATCCCCAGAAAAACTCCGCACACGTAATTGTTGCTGTTTACGTGCATTGTTAGTTTTTACGCCAGCCAGGAAGCAAGCGCCGCACGCAGTCGGTCCAGTGTGATCGGTTGGGTTTCGCTCCATAGGGGAAGTTCCGGTGGGGCAATCGTGTACGCTTCCGAAAGGCTCTCCGCCAAACATAGACAAATGGTATTGCTTCGGTACTCATCGTAACGGCCGGCGGCCAGCCACACGTACCGCGCCAACACTTGTGCGTCGAGAGCGCTGCCGGGGAGGTCATCGACTGCAGGGAGAGGGTTCACGCGATCAGGGTTCTCAAAGACCTCTACACTGGTAAAAGGCTTGGGCTTGCTGCGGATCCCAAATTGCGCTGCCAGGAATGTGGGCCGGGCCCGTCGAAATGCCTCAGCGGCGCCCCATTCGACAAAGGAATTACCAAAGATAAGCGCTCCGTTTCCGCTGAGATAGAGCGAGCGCACGAACTCCCGGATCACCGGTTCCGATGCCACTTCTGCAGGACACCACCGCGTGACATCAGTTTTGCGCAAGCGACCGGACACGGCATCAGCGTCTGCCAAGTCTTTTCGAATGGTGTTCATTTCGTGCGAAAAGTTGTCCCGGAATTTCGCCAGCCTACCATTACCCAGCAAGACAGCGGGTGCAGCAGTGTCCGTGGAAGAGCTTTGCTTCAGCACCCCATCCACCAGTGTTGATCCCGCATCCAGAATCCACGCGTCGGCAGCAGAATGGTTCGCGCGCCGCGCGGTGGTCTCCAGCAATTCTGCAACCAGGGTCTCCGCAGCATTGTGAGCACCGCCCGGCAGCACGAGGTCGAGTTTCAATGGTTGGCCAACGCCCAGCCATTTTTGCCAGACCGTGGAACGATCCAGAGGAAGAGGCTGCGGAATTATTAAGAGGACAAGCCGACGACGGTTGGCATCGTTTGATTTAGGCGCGTGTTGATCAGCCGCGTCGAAAACCTTCTGCACCGCCCGGCGCCACTCCTGGTAGTAAGGAGAGCGGGCGATCATCGAGGCGTTGAGAATAGTCTGCTCGTCGGTGGAGAACTGCCACCCACGCACTCCCATCTTCTCCTCGAGTTGAGTGACCTCTCGGAAAACGTCCGAGAATTGTCCCTCGCTGAGGCCGGCCAGGTAGAGAAGCATCCGCGATATCGACTCGCGCTCGTACGGAAAGAGATAGTCCCAATCCCGGAGTTGCTGCTGGGTAAAAGGACGAAACGTGATTGGCAAACGCCGCAGCAAGCCTTTGTTCAAGGCGTCTTGCAGTTGCTCCGGCAACTTGCCTTCGAGTCGCATCGCTATTCCGTATGCTTCCCCGTCCTTCTAAGTTCGCAACTCCGGCAGCCTCGCGCCCTGCGAATCCATCGGAGGGCAACCAAGAAGTCGCGCAACCGACGGGCAGAGGTCGACGTGTCGAATGGGGCGCTCTACCACTCGGGGAGCATTTATCGCTGTGCCCAAGGCCATCATCCATGTGTTTCGCGTGGACTCCGAATCGCTGCGATGGTTGAAGAATCCGTTCGTTGTAGACCCGTCCGGATCGCGCCCAAACTCAGGGAGGATGATCATCGTGGTCTTGCCCCGGTATTCCGGGTTTGCCTCGACTTCCTGCCACAATTGATAGGTAAGCCGGTCTCCGGTACGAATGCCTGCGACGTGAAGCGCGTAAGATCCGAAGTGCGCGACTTCCACGTCAGAAAGGATGACCACCAGCAGGCGCGGCGCAACTTTCCGCATGACTTCACGGCTAACGAGGTAGGTAAGTTCATCGCCTGAAGTAGGGCCACCGCTACGCACAAATGTGGCAATGGCGTCCTCGATCGTGGCTCGAAAGCGAGGATCAAGCCGGTCGGCTGAGTCGGACACTGTCCACCCCAGTCCTTCGTAGTTGCTTCCTTCGAGCATGCTTTCTAGTTCGGCTTCAACTTTGGCGCGATCGGCCAGGTTCCCGGTCCGCCCTTGGCGGAGGGCGTTGGTGACAGCGGCCACCATGAGTTGCTTGGGGAAAACGACGTTGGCGCCAAAAGCAGGACCATAATCCGAAACTGAACTCGCGCCGATGAGGTTGGTCAGCGCTTTGTTACTGGCGATCACCCAGGTGTCGTCGCGCGAAGCGCCTAGCTGCTTGCGAAACTGTTCGAAAAGCGTTGGGCTGGTCGGCGCGAATTTTCCCCAATCGTCCACGCGTTGCCAGTTGCCGGTTAGAATGCTCGCGGTGGCGTTGAAGTGCGCTGTTACACCTTCGTTCCGCACGTGGGGATAAAAAAGAGCTTTGGGAAGCATATCCCCTGCTAGATGCGGAATGTTCTCTAACCCCTGGGGTGAAAAGGTCTCGGCGCTGCGCACGCCGCCGAAGATGACAAGAACAATTTTCTGCTCCGAACCAGCGGCGCCATGCGAGTCCCGGCCTTCCGATCCCTTGGAAAGAATCATGCTCCCGAGCATGACTCCGGCGGCGTGCAAGAACGACCGCCTGGATCGGTCCAAGCCTGCTTCTGTTCCTTCTACGGCCTTCGGCTCAGCTTGCAGTGTGTTCGTACGGGCTTCGATCTTCATTTGTCTCACTCCAAAACTTGCGTTGGAATGGCTGAGCAGAACCATGCTATTGTACACGCGAGTGCAACTGCTCGAAGATTTTATTGAAATTCTCGGTACAGCCAAAGCGAGTTTCCAGTTTGCAAGAAAACCTTCGCTTTCGTGCACTGAATAACATGACAGTGCTCTGCCGGTTCCTTTCCTTCTCTTTTTTATTCCTTGCAACTCTTGCTGCATTTCCTCAAGTCAATACCCCGTCGCGGACTTCCCACGAAGGGGCGAAGACCGACGATTTCAAAGAGGCACGCCGCCTGCTTGCGCAAGGGAAGATCGATCAGGCCATCACGTTGACCAAGCATGGCTTGGCGCAGACACCTCACAGCGTGGCAGGACTAAGTCTGCTTGGTGTGATCTACAACCAGCAGGGTAAGTACGACGAGGCGATTGCGCTGTTCAAGCAAGCCCTGGCCGTCGACCCACATTCCATCGACGCCCTCGTCAACATGGCGACGAGTTTCGCGGCGCAGGCCAAGGTCGATCTCGCCGCGCAGACGTTGAGGAATGCGTTGCGTTGGCACCCCTCGAATCAGGCAGCAAACTACAATCTCGCAGCGCTATTGCTTGAGCAGCACAAATCCAAGGATGCGCTCACATGTCTTCTCCGCATATCATCTCCTGATCAGGCTACCCGCCTTCTCACGATCCGTGCTTACCTTAACGCAGGAATGCCTCGCGCGGGGTTGGCCGCGGCCGGGAGACTTTCTCGCGACTCTACAAAGGATACAAAGATCCATTTTTCACTGGGCCTCTTGCTGGCCTCGAATCGGCAGTTTCAACAGGCGGCATACGAGTTTGAGCTGGCGAATGCACTCTCGCCGGGCAACTTCGATATTCTTCACGATCTTGGACAAGCGTATCTGATGAGCGGTCAGTTCCAGAAAGCCGAGGAAACCCTCAATCAGGCCCTACGGCTGCAACCCGAATCTGCGGATACGCTATACCTTCTCGCCCAGACCGCTTCGGAGATGCACAAGGAAGTAGACGCGCTGGAATTGCTGGCTCGCGCGCGGAAATTAGCCCCAACCAACGGCAACATTTTATTCCTGATGGCGCAATTGAGCATGAAACAATCGTTTTTTGAAGACGCTATCGAGCTATTGAATGAAGGATTGAAGCTTGATCCCCGGCGCGCCGATTTCCATGCTGCTCTAGGCGAAAGCCTTTTCACCGTCGGCAAGGTGGACAAAGCACTCGAGGAATTCAAAACCCTCATCGCTCTTGATCCCTCCCCTCGCTCTTATGTGTTCATGGGACTTGCTTACCGCCATCTCGGGCAATATGACGAGGCCAAACGCTATCTGAATCAGAGCCTGAGTTCTGACCCCAACAATCTCCCGTCTTTGTTCAATCTCGGGTTCATTGCGCGAAAACAGGGTGACTACGCACAAGCCGAGCAGTATTTGCGACGTGCTATTCGCCTGGATAAGGACTACCCCGAGGCACTCTTTGAACTGGGCAGCCTGATGATGGACCAGAAAAAATACGATGAAGCCATACCATTTTTGCGGCACTGCGCTGAAGTGAATCCGAAGCCGGCCGACGCATATTACAAGCTGGCCCTTGCTGAACGAAGTCTTCATCGGATGGACGCTGCCCAGCGCGACATGGACGTCTTCACAACTCTCTCGAAGAATCCCCAGTCTGCGCCATATCCCATGCAGCATTTTTTTGACTACCTCGAGCGCCGCAGTACTTTATCTCCAGAACAACAGAACGAAGTTGATCTTCGCGAACTACAGGCTGAAGTCCAGAAATACCCTGATCGTCCGCGCGGCATTTACTTGTTGGCGGAGGTCCTTCTGAAGCTGGGGCGCAAAGATGAGGCGCTGCAGACTATTCAACGACTAGAAGAGATCAGCGCTGGAGACTTTCGAACTGAGCTCGGTGCGGGTGCGTTGCTCGGCCGATTCCATCTTTATCCGGAGGCGATCCGTTGTTTCCACGCGGCGATCAAGGCGAATCCTGCCTCCGATGACGCGAAATACAATCTCGCCGAGGCTTACCTCAGGAGCGGCAAGTATGACGACGCCCTGCAGTCACTTCTGCAGATCTCCCCGGATGGTCAGAAAGACAGCTCCTATCTGGGATTGATCGGCGATGTCTATGCTCGTCTGGGTCGCTACGGAGATGCGTCGCGTTCCTTGAAAGAAGCTGTCCTCGGTGCGCCGGATAATGATCAATACTGCGCGTCGCTGGCACTGGCACAACTCCGGGCAGGCGAAGCAGAAGATGCAGAGCACACCGTTCGCAATGGGCTGGCACGCATGCCCGATTCTGGCACGCTGTATTGGACTGGCGGAGTTGTCGCCGTCGTTCGGGGCCGCGGGCGCGATGCGGAGAAGTTCTTGAACAAAGCATCAGAGCTTAGTCCGTCAAGCGAATCTGCTATCGCGGCACTGGGAATTTTCTATTTCGAGGCGGGGCGATTCGCCGACGCCGAGAAAGTCCTGAGCCGCTGTATCGAGATGTTTCCTCAAGGAACTCTGGATTTCCAGAAGATCAATGCGGCGATCGCGGCTGCATCAACCTCTGGATCGCAGAAAAAGTCTGAGGATCTCTCACCGGAGGCACGGCGGGAGTTTTTTGAAGTGGCGCTCGCCATGCGCGACCGGGAGCAGTAGTTCATCCGCTCCGTGACTCGGGTGCGCCGGCCTGAAACATCTGCTGTATTCTCTCAATGAGCATGATCTCTCAATCGCAATCCGCAATTCTGCTAGCCATCCTGGCGGCGCTCGCAATTGGGGCACAGGACAAGGGTTCAGCAGCAGCAGGCCCACCAGCGAAGTTCGTTGATGTGACCTCCCGTCTTGGCGTGGATTTCCAACACATTGCGCAACATACGTCCAAGAAATACTTGTTGGAGACGATGGGTTCCGGAGTAGCGCTCTTTGACTATGACAACGATGGGAGACTGGACCTGTTCTTCGTAAACACTGCTGAGATTGGCGATCCATCTCCCCTTGGTTTGGTTCCTCAAAAGACAAGTCCGAAGTATTGGAACCGCCTGTACCATCAGAAACCGGATGGCACCTTTGAAGATGTTACGGAGAAGGCTGGATTGCAGGGCGCCGGTTACGGCATGGGCGTGGCTGTAGGTGACTACGATAACGATGGTTATGAAGACTTGTACGTCACCGGGTATCCCCACAATCATCTTTACCACAACAACGGTAACGGCACCTTCACCGACGTGACAGAGCAGGCTGGAGTGGCGGGAGACAACTGGTCTACCAGTGCTGCCTGGGTGGATTTGGACGGGGACGGATTGTTGGATCTGGTCGTGGTGCGCTACCTCCAATGGGATTTCACTGACATTTGGTGCGGAGAACACAAAGAAGGATACCGCGCCTACTGCCACCCGAATGAGTTCCGGCCCATTTCCCCTCTGGTTTACCACAACGATGGCAATGGGCATTTCACCGACATCACAAAAAAGGTCGGCTTGTCGAAGCCCGGGCAAGGACTGGGCATCACGATCACTGATTTTGATCGCGACGGGCACATCGACCTCTTCATCGCCAATGACGCCATTCCCGAGTTTCTCTACCACAACAAGGGTGACGGTACATTCGAGGAGGTCGCACTCTTTGCGGGAGTCGCCGTGGACGGGGATGGCCATGCCTACTCGGGAATGGGTGCCGATTTTGCTGACTACAACAACGATGGACTGCCCGATCTCGTTGTTGGGGATCTTGCCTACCAGAAATATGCTCTTTACCGCAACAATGGCGACGGTACCTTCGCCTATGTCAGCGACAGCTCAGGCCTAGGCGGGATGACCTTCCTGCATTCGGGCTGGGGACTGCGGTTCTTCGACTATGACAACGACGGCTGGAAGGACCTGCTCATCGTGCAAGCTCATGTGATGGATACCATTGAACTATCCTACCCGCAGTTGCGTTATCGGGAGTCGATGCTTCTTCTGCGGAACACCGGACGCGGGTTCGTCGATGTGTCCGCTGACTCTGGAGCGGTTTTCCACGAATCCTGGGCGAGCCGCGGACTGGCGATTGGCGACCTGGACAACGACGGCCGGCTCGACGCCGTCGTTACCACCAATAACGGGCCGGCTCACATCCTGCATAATGAAACAGCTACGTCCAACCACTGGTTGCTCCTGAATCTGGTGGGGCATAAGAGTAATCGGGACGGGATTGGAGCCGATGTAACACTCAGCACCCCGCAAGGCAAACAGCAGGCAACCGTGACGACGTGCGGCAGCTATCTCTCTTCGCACGACAAGCGGGTGCATTTCGGAGTGGGCAAGGAATCCGTCATTAAGGAAATAGTGATCCGATGGCCAAGCGGAATCGTGCAGACACTTCACGATGTGCAGGCTGACCAAATTCTGCGTGTCGACGAACCTGCAAAGTGATTGGACCGCGACTGTTCTGAAATTTGCGAATCGATGGTGTGCTCGGCTACTCCACGAGTCTCAGGCAACCCGGTCTGGAGCCGGTCCCGAAGAATCGCCTACGACGAGATCCGCTTGAATTTGGTACTCCTTGCCGCGCGCATCCTCAGAGCCACAAAGTTCATGGAGTGCATCCGCAGCCATGCGTCCAAGCAGGTCCCGGTGTATGTCAACCGTAGTGAGTGTAGGATTGCAGTACTGCGCCAGCCGCGTGTTGTCGAATCCAGTGACAGACACGTCCTGCGGTACGCGGCAATTGCCCCGCAACAATCCCTTAATCACACCCATTGCCGTGAGATCGTTGACGGCCACAACCGCGGTTGGCCTGGGATTCAGCTTGCTAATGGCGACGCCCGCCTCCAATCCTCCTTCAAAGCGTAAGTTACCCGGGAGCACCGGGCCCGGACTCAAACCAAGTGCGAGCATGGTGCGCTCGTATGCCTCGCGGCGAATCGTGTTCGATTTGAGTCCAATCCTGCCTGCGACAAACGCAATTCGTTGATGACCATTGCCGTGAAGATACCGCACAACCTGCTCAATTCCCGACGCGTAGTTGATTTGCAGGTTGCTCATGTAGCCGCGGGCGGGAGCTAGATCGAGAAACGTGACCGCAATCTTTCGTCGCGCAAGCTCGTGCACCAGGGACATGCCGACTTCGGAAGTCATAATCGCAACACCGCGGACCTTGTGTTCCATCATGCGCTCGGCCGCTTCTTGAGTGCGCCGCGGGTCGTAGTTCGTGTCGCTGAGAATGGCGTCATATCCCAGTTCACGCGCGCGCGTTTCGAAGCTCTTGATAACTTCCGGGAAGAAGGGATTTTCAATATCGGAAACGATGATGCCCAGGGTGCGGCTGTCATTCAATGCCAGCCGCCGCGCGTGAACATCGGGCACGTATCCCAGGCGCCTCACCGTTGCAAGGACATGGTGCTGTGTCTTCCTTCCAACCTTGCCGGTTTTGTTCAGAACGTTTGAAACCGTCGCGGTGGATACGCTTGCGGCCTTGGCTACGTCGCGAATAGTGACGCTCATACCAAATCGATTTTGTAGTCCATGCTGATGCAAATACAGACAGGAATCCAACTCGAAACTGCCGGAGTGTAGCACATTTTAAAAATAAACCTTGACAACTATTTCGAAAGCGTATAAAAGTGCAAAACTAGGTTAAGCGGTTAATTCAACTGCTTCCATTTTGCGCGGTCTCGAGGTCGTGCTTGAGACCGGCACAGCAGCATTAGCCGCTAGATCTGTTCTTATAGAGTCCGTTTGTCCTGTTTCGTGGCTCGCAGAGGAACGACTGCGAGCGAGTGTTTTTGCACACGGTTGGGGTGTTATTGGTTCGTACGAAATATCGGAGGAAGGTCCGATGTCAAGGAATACTCTGTTTGTATCTCTAAGTGTTGTTTTTTTCACCCTGCTAGCGACGCTCCTGCTCTCTTCCCCTGCGGTCGCACAGATCGATGCCGGCGCAATCAGAGGGACAATCACCGATCCGTCCGGCGCGGTCGTTCCCGACGCCAAAGTCACTCTCGCGAATGACGCTACTGGCCTAACCGTGTCTACTGCCAGCGCTAAGGATGGCAGCTACACTTTCGATCCGGTCAGGATCGGGTCCTACACGATCGGTATCGAGGCCCCTGGCTTCAAGAAAGCAACAACACACATTACCCTCAACGTGCAGCAGCAGGCTCGCGCAGACTTCCAGTTGGTTACGGGCGCGATTACTGAAATAGTGGAGGTAACGTCAGCTGCTCCTGAACTTCAAACGCAAGACGCTTCGGTCGGCACAGTGGCAACGCGCGAGCAAATCGACGATCTCCCGTTGAATGGCCGAAATTACACGTTCCTGGCGCAGTTGGGCTCGGGCGTGACCTCGGTGAATCCCTCACGCGGTCTGGACGGAACCGGCAGTTTTGTGTCCAACGGCCTGACGACAGTACACAACAATTACATCCTTGATGGGATCGACAACAACAACGATACCGTCGACTTCCTCAACGGCGCGGCTTACGTGAATCTGCCTCCGCCGGATGCCATTCAGGAATTCAAGGTGCAGACCAGCAACTTCAGCGCGGAGTTTGGGAGAGCCGGCGGCGCCGTGGTCAATGCGGCCCTCAAGTCCGGCAGTAACGCTCTCCACGGCTCTGCGTGGGAGTTTCTGCGCAACGATATGTTCGATGCGGTTGACGTGGATCAATATTTTGCACCCACCAGGAGTAAGGGCGAACTCCGGCGCAACCAGTTCGGTGCGGCGCTCGGTGGACCGGTTGTCAAGAACAAACTGTTTTTCTTCGGCGATTACGAAGGGACACGAATTCGCACCGGCGCAGAACTCAGTGCGACCGTTCCAACCGCGGCAGAGGTCGCCAGCGGCTACTTGGATTACCGGGACTGGTTCACCCAGTCGACCACGACCTACCAGGACATTGAGGGGCGCACCTTCAACCAGTACACCATTTTTGACCCAGCCACCACTCGCCAAGTAGCCAACGGGGCCACCGACTCAGTGACCAATCTCCCCGTTTCTTGTCCGGGCACCCCCGCGGCGGCATCCTGCTACGTCCGTGATCCGTTCTATACGGGGGGCAGCATTGTGGGAATGACGAATTTCGCTACTGCGTCGCAGATGGCCTTGATGAATCAATTGCCTAGCGGTCGAATAGATCAGAACGGCTTAAATATCTTGAAGCTCTATCCCGCGGCGAATGGTCCCGGTATCTCGGGCTCAAACTACTTCGTGAACCGCGCTCAACCCGATGACACCGATCATTTTGACGTCCGCATGGACTACAATCTGAGCCAGCATGATCAATTGTTCGGCCACGTAAGCTATGGCAACAGGCGCGCATTCTTCCCCGGCGCTATCTCCGGAGACGGAAACAATACCGGCTTTGGCCAAGGCAACTTTAGCGATAAATCGATTAACCTTGGCGTGAGTGAGACGCACACGTTTACACCAACCCTGATCAATGAAGCCCGGTTTGGCTTTAGCCATCTCTACACTGTCGCCCAGCCCCCGAGTTCGCTCATCAGCGGCATTCCCGCCAAATATGGCATCCAGGGGATTCCCCAAGTCAGCGGTAACGACGGCTTGCCGACGATCGATATCAGCGGGCTGACATCGCTCGGCGCGGCAGCTTTTGCCAGTCCCAATGCTCGCACCAGTGACACACTCCAATTCACGGAAAACCTGACCAAGGTCTACCGCGGACACAGTTTCAAAGGTGGCATTGAATACCAGAGACTGCATTTCCCGTGGATCGACCCGGCCTGGTCCCGCGGCGAGTTCTCTTTTGGCGGGTACACGGGAATGACACCCGGACTTGGTGGCGCGACCACTGGCGGTGTGGGCGAAGCAGATATTCTGCTCACGCCCACTGCCTCGACGGTCGGGGGTGTAAATGACGTTGGTGGGCCGAATAGCGTATTTGCCTCCAACATTACGAACCTCGATGATCTCCGGCACTACTGGGGAACTTATTTCCAGGACGACTGGAAGGTGAACTCCAAGCTGACGGTCAACCTGGGGCTACGCTGGGAGATCTTCGGAGCTGTCGGCGCAGGAGACGCGAAGCAGGCTGGCCTCTCGCTCACGAGCGCCGGTGCCGAATACTTGATCCCTTCGTCGCAGAAGAGTAGTGGAGCGCTTTCTCCTGCCTTTACCTCTCTTCTTGCAACGGACAATATCCAACTGAAATACGTCGGCGGTTCCAGCGTAATGACTACGCCGCTGACAAACTTCGCACCCAGAATCGGGCTTGCCTACCAATTCACACCCAAGCTCGTGGCCCGGCTCGGCTACGGAATATTCTATGGCGGGTTCGAGAACATTGGGGGATCACCGGATCCAGGGTACAACTATCCTTGGGCGGTCAATCTCTCGTTCTTCGCTCCCAGCGGCAACATTCTCCCGATCACCTATCCCAACGGGCAGTTAGCGACGTTGGAGGGCGGATTCACGACGGCGAATCCGGACCCCACAAGTCCAAATTTCAGCCCTAATGGACTGGGACTCGTGGGCTACGAAAATCCATGGAAGACATCCGATACGCAAGAGTGGAACGGATCGCTTCAGTATCAATTGACACAAAGCCAAAGTATTACCGTGGCTTATGTGGGCAATAATACTCACCACTTACTGAACGGCGAGAAGCGAAACATCCCCGGGGTTCTGCTCCCACCAGGGACGAGTGTAACGTCTTATCTGCCGTTCCCGGACTTCGGACAGAATAGTGACTATCTGACTGCTCGTGGAGCTGCCTACTATGAGTCTTTCCAAATTACCTACGAGCGCAGACTCTCGCATGGGATGAGCCTGTTGGCCGACTACACCCGTTCCGTCTGCAAGAGTGATTTCCGCAACATCCTCGGCTCTTTCGGGGATAACCAGTTCAACCGGGCGCCAACATTGGCTGGCTTTCCCCTCACCAACGACTACAGCTACTGTGGTAGCGACGTCCCCAACATCTTCCACGCGAGCGGCACTTGGCAACTTCCGTTCGGCAGAGGCCACGCTTACGGGAAGGACATGTCCCGCGCCCTCGACGCCGCTGTCGGTGGCTGGAGTGCCCAGGGGATTCTGACATCGCAGAACGGATTTCCATTCACAATCGGCTGCGCGACTGGCACATCCGGTGGCAACTTTAATTGTTACGCTCCGATCAGTGGGAATCCGTATGCAAGCCAATGGACCCCCGGCGGTGCACCTTTCCTGAAAGCCGCAGCTTTTGTTCAGCCTCCGTCGGTCACGTCCGTTGGCCAAACTGACTTTGCACCTTTAGGAGGGCCCTGGAATCAGGTACATGGACCGTCTTTTAATGATCTGGATTTCTCGGTCTTCAAGAGATTCCAGACAACTGAAAGAACCAACCTCGAGTTCCGCGCCGAGTTCTTCAACCTCTTCAACCACCCGAATTTTGGGAACGGCATGGAATCGACGAACTACAACAATGCAAGCTTTGGGATAATCAACAGCACGCGAGGAATTGGACGTGAAACGCAGTTTGCACTGAAGTTCGTTTTCTAAATCTGAACATATGCGCGGGGAGGTCGAGGCTTCCCCCGCATTTTTCTGTAAACCTGATTCGGGGGAAGTGGGAAGCCGTGTTTTGCAGTCGCGCCTGACCACTGCCTCAGCCAAAATTAAGCGCTCCACTAGCCTGCGTTGACCTCCGTGGCTCATCCTGCAAAGATCGTATCATCCGCTCAAGTGTCCTTTGTGGATGGAGAAATGAGCAAAGTTCTTGGCAGACTCTTGCCCCCAACACTTCCGGCAATTGCCATCACCCTTGTGACAACCGCGCTCCTTCTGCAAACTTTTGCATCCGCCAGACAACAGCGCCCGCAGAGCTCAACTCCTCAGCAAAACGACAGGAGACCGAATCGCCAATTCCTCTCGGCCCTCGCCGCATACAAGGCTCAGCAGTATGCGACGGCGCAGCACGAGCTTGAACTGCTGGTGAAGTCGTCCGCCAACAGTTTTGAGGTGAATGAGCTGCTGGGACTCGTCTACGTCGCCCAAGGCATGCAAGAGCAGGCGACTCCTTTTCTGACGAAGGCGGTTCGGCTTAAGCCGAAGGTAACGGAAGCCCGGACAGCGCTCGCGACGAACCTTCTTGCCCTTCAGCGGGTAGATGAAGCCGGTGTCCAATTCAAAAAGGCTGTCGAGTTCAATCCGTCCAGCTACGATGCAAATCACAATCTGGGCGAGTTCTATATCCAGGCCGGGAAAATCAACGAAGCCATTCCTTTCCTGCAGCGTGCGCAGGAGGTCGATCCCGCGGCTTACAACAACGGTTACGACCTTGCTCTTGCTCTCGATGAGAGCGATAAGCTTGATGACGCTCGCCGGCAGCTTCAAAAATTGATTTCCCTGCGTGACTCGGCGGAACTTCATAGCCTTCTCGGTGAAGTCGAGGAGAAGGCGCGGAACTATCTCCCGTCGGCGGCGCAGTACGAGGAAGCGGCGCGCATGGAGCCCAGCGAACGGAACATCCTCAACTGGGGTGCGGAACTGCTCCTGCACCAGACATTTGTGCCGGCAATTGAAGTCTTCAAAGCCGGAACGCAACGCTTCCCGGAATCTGCACGGCTGCAGAGCGGGCTGGGCATCGCACTCTATGGTGCGGACCAGATGGATGACGCCGCGCGCGCCTTCTTCCGCGCGTCCGAAATGAACCCTTCCGATCCGCTGCCCATGACCTTCCTCGGCAAAACCTGCGACGGGGTTTCCCCTGAATTGGTGGCGCAGGTCCGTGCTCGTCTTCAGACTTTCATCAGCGCCGGCAGCCAGAACGCGGACGTCACTTACTACTCCGCGATGTGTTTGTGGAGGACAAAAGATACCGAATCGAAACCCGACTTGAATCTTGTCGAGACACTGCTGAAACACACCCTTGTACTCGACCCCAATTATGCCGATGCGTACTTTCAACTCGGAAGCTTGGACGCCGATCAACACAAGTACGAGGAGGCTGTTGAGCAGTATGGGCGCGCGCTCAAGCTCAATCCGGATTCTGCGAACACCCATTACCGGTTGGGTCAAGCTTTGGCACGGCTGGGCAATCAAGGCCGTGCCCAGGAGGAGTTCTCAGTTTTCGAGCGGTTGCGAAAGACAGAATCCGATGCGGCGAATAAGCAAGAGAATCAGATTCAAAAATTCGTGTACACGATGCGCAAATCAAACACAAATGAACAGTAGTCCGATGTGGAGGTAAGCTGATTGAGAAACCGATCACTTTTTTTGCTGGCTCTCATTACTGTGCTCGCGGTTTTGGGATTTGTGCTCCCGGCTAACACAAAGCAAAGTGCCACCACGTCCGCATTAGTCGATCCATCTCACGACCTCGGGCTTTGGGAAGGTTGGGGCAGTTCGCTGGCCTGGTGGGCACATGCGGTCGGGGGTACCTCGAATGCTGATTTTTATGCCGACCTGATTTACACAACGAAATCAATCGACAGCTACGCAGGTTTGGGGCTCAACATTGTTCGCTACAACGTCGGCGGAGGAGGAATCAATCAATCGCGCGAAAATAAGGGCCCGAAACTGAACTGGTACATGGATGTCCATGGATACTGGGTTGACCCTCGGGACGCGGAGCCGATGAAATGGAATTGGTCCGTCGATCAGAACCAGCGCTCCGTGATGCTTAAGGCGCGCGAGCGGGGCGCGAATTTGTTTGAAATGTTTTCCGACTCGCCGATGTGGTGGATGAATTCAAATCGCAGCACGACTGGTAGCGATTCTGGTGGCGACTGCCTGCTTCCCTCGGAATACGATCGCTTCACTTTCTATCTTGCCGCCGTTGCGCGCCACTCGGCCGATCATTGGGGAATCAAATTCGATTCGGTCGAAGCTTTCAACGAGCCCTCGGCAGACTGGTGGAAGTATCCCGGACGTCAAGAGGGATGCCATTTTGATGTTGGCACGCAGCAGACAGTCGCACAAAGCTTGCGTCGCGCTCTGGATAAAGCGCATCTGAATGATGTTGTGGTTGCAGCGGCCGACGAGAACAATATGGACGCGGGCTTAAACACATGGAAGGCATACGATTCCGCAACACGTGACATAGTTGGCCAAGTCAACGTGCATGGCTATTCAAACGGAACCGACCCCTATCGCGGCCCCAATCGAAGCGAGTTGCGACTCGCCGTCGGAAACAAGCGTTTGTGGCAATCCGAATATGGCGACGGGGATCCCTCAGGCTACACCATGGCGCAGGCAATCATTCGCGACGTAAAAGATCTGCGACCTTCGGCCTGGGTTTACTGGCAGCCTGTCGAGCCCGATGCGCCAGCGTACGGCTGGGGCCTGATCAACGCGAATTACGTTGATACCCATGATCAGCCGAGCACGGACAAGACTCCCTTTGTCAGGGTCAACCGCAAGTTTTTCGTGTACGGGCAATTTACACGATACATTCGACCCGGATACCACATGATCGGTGTCGCGGACCAGAACTCAATCGCGGCGTACGATGCTGTTTCCCGCCAGCTCGCGATCTGCAAGGTGACCGGTGAAAGTGTAGAGACGGCTAGTTTTGATTTGTCCCACTTTGCCGCGCTTGGGCATACGGTTCAAGTCATTGCGACCACTACTCTCCCGGCAACTCAAGTTCCTGATTGGGCGCAGCACAAGGAAGTGCTCGAAGTTGAAAGAAATGGATCTCAGAAGCACGTCACGATTCATCTCTACCCCAAATCTGTATACACGTTCGTAATTGAAGGCGTTTCCCGTTGAGTTTGGTGCGAGTATTCTGAGGACCCGTTAGCGTGCGCTCTTTTGTGACGGAAGAATTAAGTCATGCCTAGGAAGGGAGGCTCATTGTGAACAGTCGCCGTAATTTCTTGAGGACAGCCTCGTCGGCCGCATTGGGAGTATCCCTGGCGGGAACGGAAGGCCTCGTCCGGACCGACGCACCTCGCGACGCAGAGAACTCTCCCACAACGCAGACGAAACGTCTGTCATTGAATGACGCTTGGCTCTTTCGCTTCGATTCCGATAAGGCTGGTCAGGCGAACGGATGGTTCAAGCCCGAGATACCCGCAGACGGCTGGCGCGAAGTAATAGTTCCGCACACGTGGCAAATTGCACAGGATTCCACCGACTATTTTGGCACCGCTTGGTATCGCCGTCGGCTGGAGGTTCCGCAAGCTTGGAATGGGAGCATCGTCAGAATTGAATTCGAGGCGGTATTTCACTCGGCATCGGTCTGGGTGAATGGCGCGGAAGTTGGCAAGCACCTGCGGAAGGGCTACACAGCCTTCGAGTTCGACATCTCGCCGTTCCTCCATTCTGGCCCGGACAACGTCCTCGCGGTTATGGTCAACTCGGACTTTGACAACAAAATGCTGCCGCGTGGCCATTCCAGCGATTGGACACACGATGGCGGCATATACCGGCCCGTCAATCTGCTGATAACGCCGAAAGTCTACATCGAGCAGGTCCACGTGGACGCCCTTCCTGACCTCGCAACTGGAAACGCTGGCGTCGACATTTCCGTGGTGATCCGAAATAGCACAGCCCGCGAGTTCAAGGGCGAATTATCGGTTCATATCATTGATGAGAGCAGCGGCTTGACCGCACTGCAACAGCCGAATGCAGCCCAGGTCCATCTTCCTCCGGGCGCGAAAATTACCCAGGTATTGCAGTCGTTCACGCTTGCCAATGCCAAGTTGTGGCACTTCGACGCGCCTGATCTGTACTCCCTCTCGGTCAGTTTGAATGGAGTTGCACCCAGTCACGAGTTCAAGACAACGTTTGGCATACGCAGGATCGAAGTGAAGGAGGATTCATTCTGGCTGAACGGCGAGCCGGTGCGGTTGATGGGGGTCGAGCGCATGGCGGGCAGTAACCCGGAATTTGGCATGGCAGAGCCATGTTCATGGATTGATCATGATCACGACGATCTCAAGCAACTGAATTGCGTATTCACCCGCGTTCACTGGCCACAAGACTCACGCGTCCTCGATTACTGCGACCGGCACGGCATCTTCATCCAGACTGAAGTCCCAACGTGGGGTCCCGATACCTTTAAGGACATGAAGGACGAACCAGATCCGGAAATCATGCAGAACGGGCTTGAGCAATTACAGGAAATGATTGCGCGCGATCGCAATCATCCCTGCATTTTCTCTTGGGGACTCTGCAACGAGATCAATGGCCAGAATCCGCCGGCATACAAATTTGCAAAGAGAATGTATGAGGAGGCGAAGAAACTCGATCCCCGCCGATTGCGTTCCTATGCGTCCAATTCCTTGCAGCGAGATCCCGGCAAGGATGTCGCCAGATTAATGGACTTCATCGAGTGGAATGAATACTACGAGAGTTGGTATTCAGGTACCCCGGATGACCTGAGGCGCAACCTGGCAGAAATCCATAGCGCCTTCCCCGGCAAGCCCATCGTGATTTCCGAGTATGGGTACTGCGCGTGCACTTCGGATCGCCCAGAAGGTGATAATCGCCGAATCGAAGTTCTCCGCGATCACACGCGCGTCTGCCGCGAAACCAACTATGTGGGCGGTTTGATATTCTTCTGCTACAACGACTACCGCACCCACATTGGAGATAAGGGCACCGGAGTGATGAAGCAGCGCATTCACGGAGTCGTGGACCTCTTAGGTGCCCGGAAGCCATCCTATTCCGTACTCCGCAGCGAGTCTGGTCCGGTCGAATCGCTCGAGT
Source organism: Candidatus Acidiferrales bacterium (assembly GCA_963780315.1). Lineage (GTDB taxonomy): Bacteria > Acidobacteriota > Terriglobia > Acidiferrales > UBA7541 > Acidiferrum. The sequence goes on from CAWABP010000014.1 coordinate 224,747, forward strand.
GCCATGGCAATCCGAACTCGTTTACCATCACACTGCGGACGCGCGATTCGATTCCGAGATACAAGCTCGGCGGATATAAGCTGCGCGGAATTTTGTACGGCTTTGCGAATATTCCGCTGGAGTACCGCGAGACTGCACTCCCAGTTCTGAAGCCGGGACAAACCCTCTCTATTCCACTGGATTTCAAGGAAAGAGACGGCGCCATACGGGTGGCGTTTGATGTGATCCGCCCTACCGGATTCTCGACGATTACGGCCGCATGGATGCCATAGCAAGGTTTAACGCGTTTTTCTTGCTGCACAGGAGATGTGAAGTTGACAAAGCCGAAGAGCAAGACCGTTACAGCATGGGAAGATCGCGTCACGATCCCCACGTACCCCGAACAAGCACCCGACAAGAATCCGATGTTTTTTGAGAAACGGATTTATCAGGGCAGCAGCGGCAAAGTCTACCCAAATCCCGTTACCGATCGCGTCTCCAATGAAAAGTCAAATCGAGACTTTGTCGCGGTCTTCCTTGAAAACGGATTCATCCATTTGATGATGCTTCCAGAAATTGGGGGGCGCATCCATGTTGGCCAAGACCGGACCAACGGATATGACTTCTTTTACCGGCAAAACGTGATCAAGCCCGCACTGGTCGGACTCCTCGGCCCCTGGATCTCGGGCGGAGTCGAATTTAATTGGCCTCAGCATCATCGGCCTTCGACGTACATGCCCGTGCAATACACAATCGAAGAAAGTGATGACGGCAGCAAGACGATTTGGCTGAGCGAGCACGAACCCATGCAACGCATGAAGGGCATGGTGGGCATCTGCTTACATCCCGGCAAGGCTTATATCGAAGCGAAGGTCCGGTTATACAATCGCACTCCATTTGCGCAGTCGTTTCTTTGGTGGGCCAATGTAGGCATTCGAGTTCACGAACATTACCAGGCTTTCTTTCCGCCTGATGTTACATACGTTGCGGACCACGCGAAGCGGGCAATCTCATCGTTCCCGATTGCGCGCAATTTCTATTATGGAGTGGATTACAGGAAGGGCGTCGATATCTCCTGGTACAAGAACATTCCAGTCCCCACGTCCTACATGGTGACCGAGTCAAAATACGATTTCCTCGGTGGCTATGACCATGAAAAAAACGCGGGTGTGGTGCATTTCGCAAATCATCATATAGCTCCCGGGAAGAAGCTCTGGACCTGGGGCAATGCTGAATTTGGATATGCCTGGGATCGCAACCTGACCGATTCCGATGGCCCGTACATCGAACTCATGGCTGGAGTCTTTACCGATAACCAGCCGGACTTCTCGTGGCTGCATCCCTATGAAACTCGCACTTGGAGTCAATTCTGGTATCCCATTCAGAGGATCGGGCCGGCAAAGAACGCTAATCAATTCGCTGCCGTCAATTTGGAGCGAGTGGACGGAAAATTGAAAATTGGCGTCTGTGTTACCGAGCCATTTGCGCGGGCAAAACTGCTTGTCACTGCGGACGGGAAGCCCGTAGCCGAAGAAGTCTGCAACATTGAACCCGGCAAGCCACTCATTCGAGAAATTCAGGCAAATGGGCAACCCACTCTGCATTTGCTTGCGAATGACGGCAACGAAATCATCCAGTACACCTCGGCAGAACCGCGGAAGTCTACAACTCTCCCCGACCCAGCCACCGAGCCCTCAGCACCAAAGGACATTCCTTCCAACGACGAGCTCTATATCACGGGGCTGCACTTGGAACAGTACAGGCACGCCACACGTTTCCCCGAAACCTATTGGGACGAAGCCCTGCGCCGAGATCCGCTGGATTCTCGATGCAACACGGCACTGGGTCTGCTGAAACTGCGACGCGGACAATTCACCGAAGCCGAGACTCACTTCCGTCGGTCCACTGAGCGGCAGACGCGTCGCAACCCCAACCCCTCTGAAGGCGACGCTTATTACTATCTCGGCGTCACTCTGCAATACCAGCACAGGTTTGAAGAGGCATATGCGTCGTATTACAAAGCGACCTGGAATTATGCCTGGCGGTCAGCTGCCTACTACCATCTGGCGGAAATTGATTGTTGCCGCCGCAAGTTCGACCGCGCACTTCAACACCTCGAGCTGTCTCTGAAAACCAATGCTGAAAACCTCAAAGCTCGGAACCTCCGCACAGCCGTTTTACGCAAACTCGGTGAGAACGCACAGGCGTCGAAAAATGCGAGAGAGACCCAGCGCATAGACCCACTTGATGTTTGGTCAGCGAATGAACTGGCCACACTCTTCGGAAAAAATGTTCGCAAATCGAACAAGCAGGAAACGTTGAGCGCACATGGAATCCAGACGCAGCTTCTTCTGGATCTTGCCTTTGACTATGCGGCTGCCGGCTTCTGGGATGACGCTAGCAATGTACTATCCACGTACGCGGACGAGTCCAGGCAGAATGCGTATCCCATGGTGCGCTACTTTCTGGCCAATTGCGCCGAGAAGACGGGCGATCAGGAAAGTGCCGTCGCATATCGGCGAGATGCTGCCAAGGCACCGCCAGACTATTGTTTCCCGGCACGAATCGAAGAGATGATCTTGCTTCAAGCTGCTTTGGCTTCTAATCCATCCGACGCCCGGGCGCACTACTATCTCGGCAATTTGTTCTACGACAAAAAACGTTACGAGGAAGCGATTGGCGAGTGGGAGCAGAGTATAACACTCGATCCTCTGTTTTCTATTCCCTGGCGAAATCTTGGAATTGCCTACTTCAACATTCATAAAGACTCCGATAAAGCTCTTTCCGCATATCACAAAGCGTTCAAGGCAAATCCGGCAGATGCGCGCCTTCTATATGAAGCCGACCAGCTTCGGAAACGCGCAGGGGCTTCTGCTTCCGAACGCCTCACGCAGCTAGAGGCCTATCCAAGTCTTGTCTCGCAACGCGACGATCTCACAGTCGAGCTCATAACTCTTTTGAACCAGTGCGGCCGCCCGCAGCAGGCGCTGGACACGTTGTTGTCGCGGCGTTTCAACCCCTGGGAAGGGGGCGAAGGTTTGGTCTCGGGTCAATATGTGTGGGCCCATATTCTGCTCGGCCGCTCGTTGCTCGAGAGTGGCAATCCACAAGAGGCGCTGACGCACTTTTCTGCAGCGCGAGATTATCCACAGAATCTGGGAGAAGGTAAACACCTGTTGACGCGCGAAACTCATCTTGATTACTTCTCTGGATTGGCCCTTTCTAAAATGGGAAATCATGACGAGGCGCGCCAGTATTGGGTCCGGGCATCTGCGGACGAGGCTGCAATCACCTGGCTCAGCTACTATCGAGCGATCAGCCTTGCGGCGCTTGGCAGGAAAGTCGAATCAGACAGACTCCTGAATGAGATCCGCACTTTTGCGATGAAGCAGTTGGAGACAGAAGCAAAGATCGACTATTTTGCGACATCGCTTCCCAATTTGCTTTTGTTTGAGGATGATATCCAGAAAAGAAATCAGATTGAATGCCTCTTCTTGTTGGCTCTCTCCGAACTTGGCATGCGGAATATTGAGCGGGCTACGGAATTGTTGAATAAAGTGCTCTCGCTTGACTGTAACCACCTGGCAGCCCAATGGGAGCTAAGCGATCTTATTCGTAAGTCCGGGGTATCAATTGTCCGGAAGTAATTTGAAGCGAGTGACAATTTCCATGTCCGAAGCCACAAGAGAAAAAGTCTCGGTTCCCGGTGCGGCGGGACGAATTGACGCCGCATATATCTACGCCATTTCCTTGGTCGCTGCTCTCGGCGGGTTGCTTTTCGGATACGACTGGGTAGTGATTGGCGGCGCCAAGCCCTTTTACGAAAAGTTCTTTGGCTTGACCGAACCTTCCCAACAGGGATGGGCAATGAGTTGCGCCCTGGTCGGGTGCCTCGTCGGAGCACTGATTTCCGGATCGCTCAGTGATCGGCTCGGCCGCAAGCGCTTGCTGATCGCGGCAGGGCTGGTTTTTGCGGTTTCCTCGATTGGAACCGCAACGGCGCCTTCGTTCGCAATCTTCGTGCCTTGGCGAATGACGGGTGGATTCGCGATCGGGATGGCATCGAGCCTCTCACCCATGTACATCGCGGAAATGGCGCCAGCGCAGTTGCGAGGCAAGCTGGTTTCATTGAATCAGCTAACGATTGTCATTGGGATTCTGATGGCACAGGTGGCCAACTGGCTGATAGCGAAACCCGTTCCCACAACAGCGACGGACTTGCAGATACTTCAGTCATGGAATGGCCAAGTCGGATGGCGCTGGATGTTCGGAGTGACGGCAATCCCTTCGGTCCTGTTCTTCATCGCAATGTTTTTAGTGCCAGAGAGCCCACGATGGCTTGCCAAAAACGGTGCGCCGGAAAAAGCGCGAAACGTACTGTCCCGTGTTGGAGGAGAAATATATGCCGCGCAGGCTCTGACCGAGATCGAAACTACTCTGGCCCAAGACGCAAATAAAGTGGATCTGCGATCGTTACTTGATCGTCGCATGCGGAAGGTGCTGTTTCTTGGGGTCGTGCTGGCGGTATTGCAGCAATGGTGCGGAATCAATGTAATTTTCAATTACGCTGAGGAGGTATTTTCGGCCGCCGGATACAAAGTCTCTGACATTCTGTTCAACATTGTCGTTACCGGAGCGGTTAACCTCCTCTTCACTTTTGTTGCGATTGGATTTGTAGACCGCTATGGGCGCCGCGTCTTGATGTTGATTGGATCGGCGGGCCTGGCGATTATCTACTCTGGGCTAGGGTCTCTGTACTACATCCATAGCCACGGCATGCACATGCTGATCCTCGTGGTCGCGGCTATTGGTTGCTATGCGATGTCTCTCGCTCCGGTGACGTGGGTTATCATTTCAGAAATCTTCCCAAATCGTGTTCGCGGTGCGGCAATGTCCGTCGCAGTCACTGCCCTTTGGATCGCAAGCTTCATCCTTACTTATACGTTTCCGCTCTTTAACCACGCTTTAGGTGCTGCGAAAACATTCTGGATCTATGCCGGAATTTGTGTAGCCGGTTTCCTCTTTATCAAGGCCCGCCTACCGGAAACCAAGGGCAAAACCCTCGAGCAGATCGAAAGTTTGTGGAGCTAAAGAAGAAGTCTTTTTGTACGAAGAAAACGGGACAAGCTTCTGGACGTCAGTAGATGCTCTTCACAATACCACTCGACACGATGCCTACTATTCCTCAGCACTCGCTTTCCCTTTTTTTCCTGCCTCCGATTACCGCATCAATCGTGAGGTGAGATCCACAGTAATCCGTTGAAGTCACGAGGATTTGATGGATTCGAAATTGACGATTCTCGCGATTCTCAATGGGAGTCTCAAGCGGCAGAACGTCGATTCACATAGCAGTGGAAGGGAAGGGAGGAGTGGGAAAGAATCTGATCTCGGCCATCCTGTCTCAGTGTCTTCCATCGAAAGGTCAGGATGTGTGTGGAATTGACGTAGATCCCGTGAATCAAACCTTCTCTGAATACCAAGGTTTGCGGGTGGAATGTCTGAATCTCCTCAGGGAAGGAAGCATTGACCAGCGAGAATTCGATCTGCCGATGGAGCGATTCCTGAAAGAAGCCGGCACGTTTGTTGTGGATACCGGCGCTTCGACTTTCATCCCCTGTGGCACTACATCCTGGAAAACCATGCCCTCGATCATTTGCGCCAGAAAGGGAAGCGGGTATTCATCCATTCGGTGATCACCGGCGGCCAGTCGCTGAACGATATCGGCCTGGCCGAGTATGAAGTTACTCTCGGCATCGCACAAGAACTCTCTGGCTCCTTGGTCACTCTGCGAAATCTCCCTGGTTTATTTAGGTATCTGTTCGACAAGACAGCTTCGAAGTACAACATTGACCTTGTTGTCTTGGATATGAGCCCAAGTCTAGGGGCCGTGAATCAAAATTTATTGTCCACATGTGAATATTTCCTCTTCCCCTTGAACCCGGTTTATTTCTCAATGATGGGAATTGATTCTCTTTCATCTATCCTTCCCAAATGGAGGACTTGGGCTAAGGCCAATACTGTTCACTTAAGGATAGCGATGCATTTTGCGATGCTGAGGCACTTGCCTGGCACTCGGTGTCTCGGCCGCAACGGGTATTTGCTCATCTTGCGCTTCACGCCACGCGGATTCCATCGTTTGCGGCTGGAGACCACGCGTTCTTCGAGTATTTCGTCAAGAATCGTGTGGTGCAGGTTTTTTCTCTCCCGAGGGGGGAATAGCATCCCAGACCGATAGCTTACGGCGAACTACGCGTACCGCATGAAGAAAAGAGAGTCGGTCCGGATCTTCCGCAACAGACAACGCCGCTTCGTGCATCAACTGGCGGACGGCGAAGTGCGCCAGCAAAAAACCATAGAACTCCTGCCGTACCAGTTCCGGGGTTTTGCTGCGCAGCACGATCTGGCGCCCGCGGAGATGGGTCTTCAATTCGTCAAACGTGTTTTCTATCTCCCACCTCTCGTGATAGAGCGCTGCCAGTTCTTCGGCCGGCGCCCGGAGCGGATCAAGGATGGTTGCCACCAGCCGGTAGATCGGTTCGGCGCCGGGTATGCCTTGGAGCTGATAGTCAATGACACGAACTCGTACACAGTGATGCCGCATGCCCCGGCCGCACGGTCGCCAGGGCGGTCCAGCAGGGGCAAAGCAAAGATGTGTGGCGGCGACTTATGCCATTCAGGCGTTCTTTCCTGTTACATTTCGCCTGTTCCTTGTTGATTGTTGAGCCGTCCTTGTGTGAAGAGCGACACCCCGCCGTGTCGATCGTGCGAGGAAGCTTGGAATTGTCCTTTTTCAGGGTTTGTTCATTCCAAACGAAGCTGGCAGGGAGAGGCGAGAAGCAGTTGGATTCTTGTAGTGTCTAGCCAAGGCCCCGTGCACGTCTCTCTCAGAAACTGAATCAGACCACGCCGCCCCCGACTACGCACGAGCCGAGCCAGACGTGTCGTGTTTTGCGCCAGGGTGTTCAGCAGATGTCCCAGTCGCATTAGGAAGTGGTAACCCTTCATGGCCTTCCAGTCCTGCGAAAAGCAATGCTCGTACTGATAGCCTTGACACTTCTCCACCAAAAAGTTGCTCTCGATTCCCCAACGATGCCGCGCGCCCAGGTTGCATCGCTCATGGACGTTCTCCCGTCTCAGCAGTTCGCTGGAGATCCAAGCATGACGCGAGGCTTTCTGCACCAGCTTCAGCGAATCCGGGGCCAGTTCTTCCCAGGTTTCTTCGCAGATCACCACATGCAGAGTTTGCCGCCTCCGTTCTCTCTCCCCGTAGCGATACTCGATGTCGTTCACCCATCGGAAACGTTGCTTGCGGTCCCCCCAGTGCTGTTCCCAATGCTGGTTGCGCTGCAGTTGTCCGAGCCCGCGGACCTCTTCCCATACCGACGGCAGCGAGTCGTCCTGCAGTACGATCATGAACTGCCAATGGTAGCGCCGGCACAGTTCCACGACCGGGCCGTTGGCATACAGCCCGTCCAACAAAACCAGGATCGGCAGACGCGGAAAATACTCTTTCATCCGCTGCGCCAGCCGGCGAAAAGCTTTTAGTTCGCAGTCTTGTTTATCCCTCTCCTGGTCGTACTCTTCGTAGGTCAGAAACTCGCTCAACAGCGGAATGGTTATGCCATTCGCGAAGGCCAGGTTGGCCTCCAAAACATAGACGTAGTATTGCGTCTCACTGGCTAGGCTCCCGTCTTTCTGCTTGCGCTGTAGGTCTCGCTCCAAGCATTGCTCGGTCCACAGCCTGTTCCGCACCATCTTCTGCGTTCCATCGATCGCCACCGGATAACAGTTCCCCACCAGGTAGCGCAAGAATTTCTTCTTGCGGATGAACCGCTGGATCAGTTCGACCAGGGCTCCCTCGATCTCGTTTACCTCGATCCCCGCCAGCAGCCGGTTCAGCGTGTCCTGATGCGCTACACTTTCCAGCTCCGGAAACAGCCGTCGCAGGTTCTCCTGGAACTGCGGCAGAGTCATCTGTCGGTTGGCTTCTCGTCGCGAGGCCATCTGGAATACAAACAGGAGTATCCCGTACAACAGCAACACCGTCGATTTGTGTCGGATCGTTTTCGGATTCCGCGGGTCGCGGATCTTCCCCAACCGCTTCAACAACGTGGGCAGGGCCGAACGATACGCTTGGAGCTGTTCCTCCACCGCTTCCTGCCGCGCCTGCTGTTCCTCCCTCACCGTCTTCCAGGGACTCGTTCCGTTCCCGATCGTGCCCCTCGGCGAACTCTCGAGACCCTCGGCGACCTGACGCTTGCGCAGTTCTTTCGCCGCTCGTCTCCGGTCCTGTCTCTCTTGTCTCCGTTCTTCTCTGCGGCCCCGGCAGCTCATCGCTGCCCCTGGCCTTCTTCGCTCGTCCCTTGCAGAAATGCACGAAACTCCGGCACCAGCGGATATACGTAGATCGCCCGGGGAGTCGATAGGTAGCGTGTGTGACGATCCATCCGTCCTCGCCCACGCGTCTCCCCCAAGCGAATCCAGTTGGCTGCTTGATAGCACGTCCCCCGGTAGCGGGCCAGCTCCACGAACGTTTCCAGCAACACCGGCCCGTAGCCGTAGCGTTCCTCCCAGTCTTTCCGTATCCGCTGCGCCGCCAGCGACAACACCTTGCTCGCTAGATTTTTGACCCGCACCCAGGGAAAAATTAAGAAACGCGTATTCGCCACCACCCAGTTCAATCTTTGCTGGCGATCGCGTTCCGTCCATCCGATCCACGCGTCTCGCTCCCGCAGCGCCCACGCCGAGGAAGCAAACAGCAAACAGCCCAAGCGACGCCCCTCCCGGCCCACCAGAAAATACCGCTGATGCGCTCCAAACGGGCGCTTGTACCCCAGCGGATGGTAACGTTGCACGTACTCGTTCCACAGCTGGTTCGCTTCCTTCCCGCCTACCGGTTGCACTTCCACCGGGCCCACCTCTTGCACGGTTCCGGCAATCTCCTCCTCCGCTGCGCTGCCCGCTCCCACCACGATCGTGCGCCCCCCCATGTGCTGATTACTGGCGCACAGCTTTGGCAATTTCACTAAACCCAGCGCCTCCAGTTGCTGCAAAGCCTTCGCGCAGGAAGCCAGCTTGTTGCGTCCTGCCGGGGTAACCCAATCCAGGTGTTCGCAGATGGTCTGTACCAGCTCTTTCCGACTCAGCCGCCAGTACACCCGCACCGTCTCTTGAATCTCCTGAATCTCTTGATGGCTGAATTCCCGTCCGGATAAGAACTTCGGTACGCCTTCTGCATTTCGTTTCAATGTGGGGCCTCCGCATCGAGTAATCCACACTGATCCTCTCAAACGCGATAACGGATGTCCAGTGCTTTTTGCGACAAAATAAATCGCGAGGTGGGTGTATGTTGTTCTCAGCTTTGGGTTAGCAGGACTACGCGTCAGTGCTGACTCGTACACCTTTCGTTTTGTGCCGCGCATCCTTCTCGGAAGGATAGATGGCGCTGAGATAAGAGCCATCGCTCAATCGTTCGTGAACCTCTAGTCGCAGGTGCTTCCGCGCTCGCCAGAGCAAGTCGCAACCGCTAGCCTGGGCTTTAGTCCACAGCGTGAAACCAAAGAAAAATCGATCCGCCAAACACAACATCCCGGGCTTCAGTTGGGGAACCACTTCCTTGGCCAGAGTGATCTCGCCGGTTGCGTAGCTTCCCATCCGGCCACCCAGCAACACATGAGTGCCATTCTCCAAAAGCGCGACGAAACGCAACTGCGGATAAGCACTCGCTCCCCGGCTGGCTTGTGGCCGTCCGAATTCGTTTTCGTTCTCCTCGGTGTCGGCGACATCCAACGTGCTGCCGTCCAAGCTGATCAGTCGCCACGTTCGATACCGCGCCCCTCGCGCTTTCTCCGAAGCGATCGGTACAACTACCTGCTCATATAGCCGCCGCAAGGGTTCCGCGCCAAGACGTGAGCGAGCTTGCGAAATGCCGCTCTTGCCGGTGGCCCGAACGGTTTCCTCGGGCTTGGTCAGCCACTGGATGCCTTCCAGCAAGCAGCGCAGCACTTCCCGATAAGAAGATTGCATGTACAGCGCCAGCGCGATCACGTAGTACACCACGAGATGCGCTGGTAGTTCTCTTTGCCGGACGCTGGCCTTACCAGTCGAGGCCAAAATCGAATCGATTTTCTCCCGAGGAATCGCTCGGCTGACCACCCCAAGGCTGATGTAATCCGTGACGCGGCTTCCGGTGGGCAAACTGGCAAGAGTGCGAGCCTTGGCGATATTCTGTCCTCCTGCCAGACAGGATACTCTATTATTTCTTAAGTGAACAGTATTGGGGCTAAGGCAGCTCAATCTATACCTGTCCTCGCGGAACGCGAGATGCTCGTCTGCTTCGTGAGCTGAGCGTCACTCCGAAACCGCCGCCCGAAAAGGTAGAACCAGGGTAAAACTCGACGTTACATGTGCGAGCAGAGCGACAGAAAACGGTGTTTTTAAAGGGAATATGGCGCGCCCGGCCCGATTCGAGCACGCCACGATACGCCACCAAGCTGGGCCTTCCCGTTCCGCTCGACTCACCGGTATTCTTGACCTCATCATTAACGGAACGTGCGAAACTTAACGCGCACTGCCGCTGTTGCTGGTACAAAATGGATTGCCGGGCAGGGCTCAGCGTCTTGGAGGAATGATTTGAAACTTATACACAGCTTGATGATCACTGGCTTTTTGTTCTTTATCCCCTTCTGTGCGTGCTTCGCCCAGAAGGCCGGCGCGGACCTCTATGTTTCCACGAATGGCGACGATTCGAACCCTGGGACAATCGAAAGGCCGTTTCGAACAATCCAGCGCGCGGCCGACACGGCGAAGCCGGGAGCCACGGTTTATGTGCGGGGTGGCACGTACTGCCAGCGGTTGACCGTCAAAGTCTCCGGCGATGCGCAGCAGGGGTTCATCACGTTTAGGAGTCAGCCCGGTGAACAAGCGGTCCTCGACGGCGGGTGCCTGACGCCGCCCGTGGGTGAAACAAGCATGATCGAATTGCGCGACATGCTCTATGTGCGGATTGAGGGTTTCGAGATTTGCAACTATCGAACGGACAACTCGCGCAGCGTTCCGGGCGGGATTCGGGTATTTGGAGGGGGTTCGCATATCGAAATTCTGAAGAACAACGTGCATCACATCGAGCAAAATTCCACAGTCCAGTTGCGGCCGGGACAAGGTGCCAACGGCTTTGGCATCGCCATTTACGGTACGGACGCTAAAACGCCAGTCGGCGATCTGGTTATCGAGGGCAATGAAGTTCACCATCTCAAGACAGGTTCGAGCGAGTCTCTGGTGGTCAATGGAAACGTGGCTGGTTTCCGGATTTCCAGGAACATCGTGCACGATAACAACAACATCGGAATCGACGTGATCGGCTTTGAGCGCACCGCACCTGATCCAGAAGTCGATCGAGCACGCGATGGAGTGCTGAGCGAGAACCTCGTTTATAACATCACTTCCAGAGGTAATCCGGCTTACGGCAGCGAGGCGAATTCCGACGGCATATACGTGGATGGTGGGACGCGTATTTTGATTGAGCGCAACGTGATGCACGACGTGGATTACGGACTTGAACTGGCCAGCGAGCATTTTTCAGGGAATACCAGCCACATTGTCGCGCGCAACAATTTGATTTATTCCTGCCATACCGCTGGAATCAGCATCGGCGGCTACGATGTAAAGCGAGGCAAGACCGAGGACACGACTATCGTTAACAATACGCTCTACAACAACGACACTTGGGAAACGGGAACCGGCGAGATCCTCATGCAGTTCTATCTGCATAACAACGTCTTTAAGAACAACATCATTTACGTGGGCAAACATGGGCGAGTCATGACCAGCCGATCCGGCCGCATGGATAGCAGTCCGACGGTGATCTTCGATCACAACCTCTACTATTATCCTGGCGGCGCGAAGAGTGCGAAATGGAGTTACGACCGCCAGGAATTCGCGAGTTTCGAAGAATATGTCCAAGCAAGCGGCAATGACCAGCACTCTCGCTTTGCCGATCCGCAATTCGTAGACGCTGCCTCAAGCAACTTTCATCTGCGGGCAAGTTCTCCCGCCCGAAATGGTGGAGAGAATCCGGGACCACAGATCGTAGGGGATGAAGATCTCGACGGCCGGCACAGGCTTGAAGGAGCGAAGATCGACATTGGCTGCTATGAAACGTCGTTCTAGGCTATCTGAACCGGCGCGTAAATTGTTTGCCGGCTGGCGGCCCTAACTCCTGTCTCCCGCATCCGTGTATTCCCGGAACCACGCCAATCTTAGTGTAAGAAACGGTAGCCTGGTGTACCCTTAGCAAACCAACGCGATTCTTTCCGTTTTACGGATGAACGGCTTCGACGACGGTCACCTCGGATCCGGTCCAGGCGGAGCCCTCGTGCGTCAGGCGGTGCGTCGCTTCATCCCAATGAAGCCGGGTGATGGAGCCGCCGCCGTGCTCATACGAATAGGTAGTTCCGTCATCGGAAAAGAGCGTGAAATCCGCATCCGCCCCGGGATAGACGCGCACGGAAGCAATGGCCTGCGGTTGTAGTGCGTTTAGCACCGCGGCCCCGAGCGGCAGGATGGAACCCGCTCGAACGAACAGCGGAAGGGTGTCGATCGGCGCGGCTGCAGTAATCGTCTGACCGCCTTTGATTCGTTCGTTGGTCCAGTAGTTATACCAATCCGAACCTGCGGGTAGATAGACTTTACGGCTCGTAGCTCCTTGCTCTGAGACAGGCGCGACGAGAAAGGCTGGACCGAACATGTATTCGTCCGGAATATTTGTGACGTTTGGGTCATCCGGAAAATCCATGAAGAGCGCGCGCATGAAGGGAGCGCCAGTCAGGTAGCTGCCATAGGCCAGCGAGTACGTGTACGGCAGGAGCTGATAGCGCAGGCGCAGATACTTCTCGAGAATGGGCTCAGCCTGCTTGCCATACGACCAGACCTCGTTGTGGTTTCTCTCTCCGTGCGCCCGCATCACCGGGTGGAAGGCACCCCACTCGAACCAGCGGACGAAGAGCTCAGGATAGTCTTCGTATCTGTCCACAGTGCCGCGCGCGTCCGCCGGATCCACGAGTGGTTTATGCGCAGCGTGATAGTCGGGAGAGAGGGACGGCGAGAAGAATCCCGCAATATCCGTATCCCAGTAGGGCATGCCGCTGGCGGAGAAGTTCAAACCTGCAGGAATCGAACGCTTCAACATGTCCCAGGTCGAGAAGATGTCGCTGGACCAGAACACCGTGCCATTGCGTTGCGCTCCCAGATAGGCGGCGCGCGCCAGGATCATCACGCGCCGGCTGTCTCCGAAGTCGCGCCGGAAGCCTTCGTAAACCGACGCCGTATGAAAGAGCGGGTAGACGTTGTAATAGCGCAAGCCTGAACCGACGAAGAAGAAGTCCTTCGACGGTTCCACATCGGGTTCCGTCTCGTCGAGCCAGAGGTAATCGAATGCGTAGGGCTTCATGTAGCGATCCCGTATGGATTCCCACCACCACTTGGCCGCTTCCGGATTGGTGGTATCAATATTCGGTCCAATCTCCTTGTTGGCCCAGCCCAGGTCGGGAGTTCCGTCCGCGGTGTGAATGAGCCAGCCCTTCTGTCGCAGCATGTCGTAATACTGCGTGCCGGCGGAAAAGTGCGGCCATACGCTCAAAAGGGTGGTGATGCCCATGGAATGGAGTTGGCGATTCATCGCTGCTGCATCGGGCCACCGTGCGGTGTCCAGGTCCAACTCGCCCTGCTTGGTCATGTTCAGGAAGTCCACCACCAGCACGTCCAAAGGCAGATTGCGGTCCCGATACCCCTTCGCGATTTGCAGAAGTTGGTCCTGCGTGGGATAAATCGCCTTGCTCTGGATGTAGCCATACGTGGCCCTCGGCAACAGGTGGGTTGTGCCGGTGAGCTGGCGATAGCCCTGGTAGATTTCGTCCGTTTTATCTCCCGCGATCACAAAGAAAGAGACGCGGTCGCCGATTTCGGACGACCAGACGTTTTGCTGGTTGAAGCCAAGATCGATCGTGGTCTTCGAAGGGTTATCCCAGATCAGCCCGTAGCCGCGGCTCGAAACGAGGAATGGAACGCAGACATTCTCTCCACCGATGGCTGCGTAATCATGCCAACATTTGATTTGATGGTCGCGCAGGTCGAGCGCACCCTGTTGCTGTTGGCCGAGTCCATAGTAATGCTCGCCGGTCGGCGAATTGAAGGTGGCGGAAACGCGATACCCGGCGTCAGGTTGCTCTTGCTTTGCCGCGTTGCCGGCAGTCGCCCCAGCTTCGTTCGGAACCATGGACCACCGCCACATGGTCAGCAGGGGTTTGCCCGCCGCGTTGGATACGTAGATGGAGTCGTTGTGCGGTCCATGGTCCCCGCCTCCGTAGAAGTAATGGTTCCTCAAGGACTGGTTCAACTCGTCGAGCGGCATTGCTTGCGGTGGCGGCAGATTCTTCGGAGCAATACGGATCAGCAGACGCGCCGAGCGAATGACGTCGTACCCGGCGGAGTCCTGCTCGTGTGTCCAGCCGGTCATCGAAGGCGTGCCCACAATTCCATACCCCGGCGTTGCAAGCGCAGCCGCTTTCTCCGAGCTCAAGGTCACGCGGATAATATTCGCCCCGAAGGGCTCTAGGACGATGGTTCGTTTCTCTCGCTCGATCACGAATTTGTTGGCTTGATCGGGCGTGTCGGCGCACGTGAGGCGGGCCAAGGCAAACATAAGGAACAGCGCGGCCAGAGCCGGCACAACCGCATTCATCGTTCTCTGCAATAGTTGCGTTGAATTAAGTCGGATAGGCTGTGGCATTTGCAGTGCCCCCGTTAGGTCACTTGGGTGTGGCGGGTGGTTTCGTGCGAAAGCAAGAACATCGTATGAAAAGCGAGCTCGTCAAGTCAACGCGCTGGTTCACTGCTGGTTCACTGCTGCGAGCTACCTATCACTGACTTTGGAGCTGGTTTCGGCGTCGGCCGCGAGAGTGAGTGGTTCGATCAGCAATGCAGCCACTTCATCATGTGCAGATTCATCCCGAAGATGTAGTCTGTGAGACACAATGTCCACTAGCCGACACAATCCGGGTTGGTAGCACTTCGCCGAAAGCGAAGCATTTTCACGCGAAATCACATCGGAACCTTTCCTGCATAGCATTGGTCCGGGTTCACGCGGATTGTAGTTTTGGGTTCTCGAAGAGGAACCATGGGTCGAAATCGGAAGTTGCCGTTCTGGACGATCATGGGAGCAGTACTGGCTGCGATTGCCTTGGCGGGAGCTTTTGTCGGATGGCGAGCAACGCGAGCATTGCATCAGTCAGCACAAGAGGTGCGTTCCGAAGAAGAGATTCGCTTCCGAGTGCAGCCCTTCCTTCCACCAAGTAACTCGAATTTTGAGGTTGTCAGTTCGCCCGATGTTTTCCTCCAGGCAGCACGCTTTCAAAACCATCTCTATATCGCCGGACCTTCTGGGCTTTCTGAATACGATCTTGCAGGCACGATCCTGCGGCAATTTGCGGCGGGAAGGGAATTGCCTTCTTCCCCGCTGGTCGCCCTGGCGGTGGGCACCCTGGGAGATTCTTCGGAGCCGGAACTCGTTGTGGCCACGGCGGGAGAAGGCATCCTGACCTTTAACGGAAAAAGCTTCCGTCAAATCTATCCAGCCGATCCCGAAGCGCGATCGGTCACGGCGATCCTCCCAGTGGCTGCGGGACATCTCCTGATCGGCACAAAGAAGCGCGGCGTGCTTGTCTATGATGGGAAACAGATAAAGCTGCTGCATGCCAGTCTGAACAATCTCTACGTCCGAGTACTCGCCGGGGATGAAGTGGATTTGTGGGTTGGCACGCTGAATCAAGGCGTTTTGCACTGGCACGCCGGCTCAACGGAATTGTTTGGCGAAGAGCAAGGATTGCCCGACCAGCAAGTGCAGGCAATCGCGCTTGCCGGAGACAAAAGCTACATCGGGACGCCAGTGGGTGTCGCCGAGTTCGACCGCGGGAGATTCTCGCGCGTACTGGGCGCAGGGTTGTTGGTCACCTCGCTCTACGTGAGCGGCGAGGAGTTGCTCGCCGGAACGGAAGATCAAGGCATCGTGCGTGTTCCCCTGGCCAAACAGCGCCCCGGCCCCGGTGGTCAAGGCTCCACGAAACTTGCGGAAGTGCAACAGTTCCTCGGTGCGGAAAACGGCGTTTATGTTTTGACGCGAAATGGCGTTTACGAACTTCCGGAACATGGATTTGGCTGGAAAGAGGTATTGAAGCCGCGCCCTGCCGTTCTAAGCGATCGCAATGTCTCGGCCCTGGCAGAGGATCAGAACGGACAACTGTGGGTTGGCTATTTCGACCGCGGCCTCGATCTTTTGCCGGGGGAATTGCGGCGCGTTGTCCACGTGGAGAACGAGCATGTCTTCTGCGTGAACCGAATTTGGCCGGATGCCAAGTCCGGGACGGTGGCTGTGGCCACGGCGAACGGCTTGGTGCGCATGGCCTCTTCCGGCTCTCAGGAGCAGGTGCTAACGCGCGCGGACGGGCTCATCGCCGACCACGTCACCGATGTTGTGCCGTATGGCGAAGGTTTGGCGATTGCCACGCCGGCGGGGCTGACATTTCTCGACGCCAATGGCGCTCGCAGCATGTACGCGTTTCACGGGCTCGTAAACAACCATGTGTATGCTCTTGGGGTTTCCGGTGACGAGTTGTTGGTGGGGACGCTGGGCGGCCTCTCCGTAATTGGAAAAGGCGCCGTGCGCGTGAATTACACGGCGGGCGCTTCCGGACTCAAGCAAAACTGGATCACCGCGGTCGTTCCCGTGGGCGACGAATGGATGGTAGGGACGTACGGAAGCGGTATCATGGGATTGGACGGCGCGGGACATTTTCGTTCCTTCGAGAAGGCTACCGCGGACATGGAAATTAACCCCAACTCCATGCTGGTGACGCCTCACTTCGTCCTTGCCGGAACGCTGGGAAACGGCCTGTATGTGTATGACCGGGAGAAGTCGCGCTGGGCCGCCATCCATGAAGGATTGCCTTCGCAAAACGTCACCGCACTCACCCAGAGCAACGGATACATTTACGTTGGAACGGACAACGGTTTGGTACGAATCCAGGAACAGAAACTACAACCATGAGAAATGCACTCACCGCGATTTTTCTTTTATTGAGCGCGCCGCTCGCACTGTCTGCGGACGGCGGAGTATTGATCCCCGGGGACAAAGCCCAGCCCGATCCCGCCATTCTTTCGCTGGAAGAGATGGAAATTACCGTCCAGATCGATAACGGCGACGCGCGGGTATTCGTGCGCCAGGTATTTACGAATCGCACCAACCGGATTCAAGAAGGCAATTACATTTTTGCTCTGCCATCGCGGGCCACGGTTTCCGACTTCGCCGTCTGGGATGGACCCACCCGCATTCCCGCTGTGATCCTCGAACGCAAGCGCGCGGAGGAAATCTACAACCAGTTGAAACAACAATCCATCGATCCGGGACTGCTGCAGATGGGGGAGCGCGGAGCGGAAGAAGCCAAGCAAAGTGCCATCTTCAGCGCGCGCATCGTACCCATTCCAGCCTACGGGACAAAGCGCCTGGAATTCGAGTACCACGAATCCATTCCGGTCGAGAATCTTAAATCCTATTTCGCGATTCCCTTGCGGCCCGATGCGTACCAGGCACAAGCTGCGCGGTTTTTTCGGATCAACTTTGAATTTCATTCGGCCCACGAAGTGACGCAATTCCAGGCTACTGCTAAAGCGTATCCGTTGAAATTTGATGAGCAGACGCCACACCTGATCAAGGGCCACTTCGAAGGGCAAAACGTCAATTTAACGGAAGATTTTGTCGCGACCTACGATCTGGATCAGGCCGGCAGCGATACTCTCCAGGTGATCACCCACAGGAATCCCATCAGCCGGCAACCTTCCCCTACAGAAACAGCACCGATCCGCAATAACAATGAACCCGGCTTTTTTGCCGCGCAAGCTCTTTTGGGCACGGGGCAGGGCACAAACGCACCGAGCGGAAGCACGGCGGCGGGGCCAGGCTCCGCGAAAACGCTGATCATCCTGATGGATACATCTCTTTCGATGCAGTGGGAAAAGCTGGAGCGCAGCTATCAGGCGCTGGAAACACTGCTGCGAACGCTCAAGCCCGAAGATAAGTTCAACTTGATTCTCTTCAACAGCCAGACGCAAGTTTTCCAGAGTGCTCCCGTTCCCGCGGACAGCGCAGCGATTCAACACGCGCTGGATTTTGTGCGGGCCAGCAGGCTGCGCGGAGGGACGGACTTGCAGCGCGCCTTGCAGGAAGGATTGGCGCAATCCTCGGGTTCCGGCAGCAACCGGTATCTCGTCCTGCTGAGTGACGGTGGCGCAACACGGGGCACAATTCAGAATGGAAAGCTCGCCGGCTGGTACGAAGCAATCTGGAAGAAGCTTCCCGAAGCCAACCGCCCTAAGACATACATCTTCGCCGTGGGTGACGATGCCAATCTTCCCTTGCTGAAAATGCTGGCTCGGGAAGAAGGAGTCCTGGAAAACGTGCTTTCGACGGAGCCAATGGACTTCAAGCTCAATTCGTTTCTCTCGAAAATCGGCCGCAGCCCCATCGGCCAGTTGCAGCTCAGCATCTCGCCGGATACGGCAGTGGATTCCGTCTACTCGTTGCAAGACTCCGCATTTTCCGGTTCCATGGCGGTGTGGATCGGACGTTACCGGAAAGCACAGCAAGATGCGGCATTCAGTGTTCAGGGAGTGCGTGATGGCACGCCGCTGGCGATCTCCGCAAAGGCTAATCTTCCCGGAGAATCCATGGACCACCCGCAGCTTCCCCGGTTGTGGGCGCGGGCTCGCGTGGATGCGCTGCTGGAAAAGATCCAAAGGGAAGGCGAGGACCATGCATCCATTGACGAAATTATCCGTTTGGCGCGGCAGTACAAATTTGTGACGCCCTACACGTCCTTTCTTGCAGTGCCTCGCGCGCTGCTCAGGCCCAGAGTGATTCGCCCCGGGGATCCGGTTCTTCGCGTGAAGACGGATGAATCCATCATTTCGGTTGTCGCGCTATTCCCATTTGGATTAGTGCAAAAACTTCGTTACCTGTCGGATGAAGACACCTGGCAAACGCGTTTTTTTGCGCCGAAGGATATGCGGGATGGAACGTACAGCGTGCGGCTGGTTCTGCGGGACCGCGCCGGGCATACCTATCGCGAAGCAAAAACATTTGTCATCGCCAGCAAAACACCGGTCGTGCAGATCAAACTAAACCAGAAACGCTACCGGCGCGGACAAGCACTGGACTTAAAGGTGGCGGCATCGCAGAGCACACGAACCCTGGTTGCACGCCTCGAGGGAGCGGCTCCCATCGGGCTGAAGTGGGATGCCAAGGCTGACGTGAACACAGGCCAGTTGTTCATTCCGGAGCAGATGATCCCCGGAACCTACCGGCTCACCGTTACCGCGGAAGATATCGCGCACAACATGGGATCGCAGGGGGTGGACATTGAAATCGTTCCGTAATTCTTCACCCAAGCTGAGATTGTCCGTGGCAGGAGCCATCCTGGCGCTGGTGGCGATGGGGTTTGTCGTGACTGCCAGCGGAGCTCTGCCAACATGGATTCGCAACGTGGAAGCAGAAACAGGAATCGAGCGTGCGTTTTTCCGCATGATGTCGCTGCCTTACGGCAACGTGCTGTTCCGCAGGCCCCCAGCGGAAACGCGGCCCGCGCTTGGAGAACTGATTCAACAGAACCCCGCGAACGCCGAACTCTACTCCTTGCGGGCCTTGGAAGATGAACAACAATTGGATTTCCCCGCCGCGGAATCGGATTGGAAACTGTATGTAGCAAATTCAGCCAACAAAACGGCCGCACAACTTTCATTGGCGGATTTCTATCTGCGCCGGCTGCGACCCCAGGATGAAATTGCGGTTCTCTCGATCGTTGCCAGCGCTCCTACCGATCCGTCCGAGCGTTTTGTGCCCGCGGCGGAGCAACAATCCTGGCATGCGTTTGAGCGCATTTTCAGCGTAATTCAAGCGCAAGGCTTGCCAAAAGATGTTTCGATTACGAAATACCGTGCTTGGATTGCACGCTACCCGCAAGAGGCACATCTTTACTCGCGTTTTCTGGAATATCTGATCAACCAGAAAGAATATGCCGCCGCAAACCAGTTGATCGCCGCTTTCCAGAAGCAATTTCCCGGAGACGAAATCTTCCAAGTGAAGGCGAAAGCGCTGGTGGAATACAGGCAAGGCTCCGTTCAACAAGGCCTGGCGGTGTATGAGAAGAACTTTCAGCCACTGTGGGACCCGGAACTGGTGAAGAGCTATTTTGATCTTCTTGCGCAGACGCAAAATCTTCGCAAGTTCCTGGATGAATCTCGCGCCGCGTTGAACGCGAACCCCGAAGATATGAGGGCGACCGCTCGCGTTTTCTACTATTACCAACAACAGGGGAAGCTGGACGCCGCGCAGCATGCCGTCACCACTTTGCGTTTGCATAAGGAAGCGGCGAAATCGGCTTGGACGCCACAGGAACTCTATATCTGCGGGCGGCTTCTGGAAGACATTCATTCTTATCGGGAAGCGGCGCGCTATTACTTCGCCCTGTACAACAGCAAAGGCGCGAACGATTCGCAGGAGCGCGCGCTCAGCCGCCTGACCGACATGCTTCTTACCGCGCCAGAGACGCCCATACGCCTCGGCAGCGGGGAACTTTCCCTGTACAAAGACATCGCCACGCTCGATCAGGGCCCCGGCTATTTCAACGGAATCCTTTCTCTGATACTTAATACGACCTCTCCTGCAAGCGAGTACTCAGAGGAAGAAGAACGCGCTGTCCCCTATTTCCATCGTTCGCGCGCCGCCGAACTGCTGGTCTTGCTGGACAAAAACTTCCCCAATTCACCGAGCCGTCCCGAACTCCACGCCAAGCTGCTGGATTTTTATGCCAGTAGCGGCAGGAGCGAGGCTGTCTTGAGTGGTGGCAAGGAGTTCCTGGCGGCATTTCCGAAAGCAGCAGAGCGCACGCATGTGGCGCTTCTCATGGCGGATGCGGACGCTCGGCTCAGCAAAACCCAGGATGAATTCGCCATTTACGATTCCGTTCTGCAAGAGCTGGCTGGTGAAGCGGACAAGATGCCTCTCGGTCTACGCGTTGCCGGGTCGGATGAGTTCCGGGCGCGAGGAATCGAACACGCCACTCAAGAAGGCGCCGAGCAATCGGAAGCCGGTGACACGGGCGACGCACGGACGCAACAGCCAGCACCGAATGCCGCGTTCCAGGTAAAGACCGAGGGCAATGTGGCAGAGACGGGACCTCGCTCACCGGAATACTCTCGCGTCCTTGAGCGTTGCCTGGCTCGCCGGGTTGAACTGAAGCAGATTCCTCAGGCACTGGGAGTTCTGCGGCGGGAAATCGACCACAACCCCGAAGATCCGGGTCTCTACGAGCGCCTGGCAGCTTTTTTGGAACAGAACAAAATCGGCACCGAGCAGGAAGAAGTCTACCGACGCGCGATGGCGCGTTTCCCTGATCGTTCCTGGTATCACAAGCTGGCACGGTATTACCTGAGATACCGCAAGAACGCGGAGTTTGAAACGCTCTCGCGGGAAGCCATCAAGCAATTCGACGGCAGCGACTTGGAAAAATACTTTCAATTCGCTTATGGATCGCCCACGGAGATGTACGTACGCCTGAATCAATACGCCAATGCGCGGTTTCCTCACAATCCGTATTTCGTCATCAACCTGCTCGCGATTTACCACAGCCGGGCGACATGGAATCAAGAGGCATGGGAAGCGCTGCTCCGAGAGCACTGGCTTGAAGAGCCCTATCTGCGCAACCAATATTTCGAATTCCTCAGTTCCAGCGGAAAGCTGGAAGCTCAGTTGAATACATTGCGGCAAACATCTCCTCCGCAAGACAAGGGCACCTGGGAGGGTTTCGTCCAGAAGAATCCGGCATCCGGCCAGTATGTTGCGCAGGCAGATCTCTGGAGGTCGCACTTTGAAGAGAGTGCGCCGGTGCTGAAAGCTCTGGCAGAAGAATATCCTGCCGAGGCCGAGCTAGGCCGAACCGCATCCTCCGTATTTCGCTCCCTGGCCTATTTCAATCCGGAGAATACGGACGAAGCCGTCAAGATCGAAGAGAATCTGTTAGCCGCGAATCCCGGTAATCGCGAGATTCTTGCAAGAATCGGCGATATCTACTCGGACCGCGAATTGTTCGCGCAAGCGGCACCGTATTGGGAGCGAATTCCCAAGACCGCTCCTGGCGAATCGGGTGGTTACCTGGAAGCTGCGACGATCTATTGGGACTACTATGATTTTGACAATGCGTTGCGGTTGCTCGAAGAGGGCCGGAAGAAACTAGGCGATCAGAGCCTCTATGGCTACGAAGAAGGCGCGATCTACGAAGGGAAGCGCGACTATCCACACGCCATCGACGAATATGCCAATGCCGCTTTAGCGGCCAACGGCGAATCGCCTGCCCTGAACAGGCTAGTGGAACTGGCGCGCCGCCCTAAATTCCGCGATCTGGTGAACCAGGAGAGCGAAAGGCTGGCGAGCGTTTCACAATACAGCGCGTCCGGCGTCAACCTGCGCGTTCGCGTACTGGAAACAGAGAACCGCAAGCCGGAGCTGACGGCGTTCCTTGACGCAGCAGTCACGAACGCGACGACCATTGAACAAGCCGCGGAGCTTGAATCTCTGGCACAACAGAAATCGTTGGAGAACGTAAGACAGCACGCGTTGGAAAAGCAGGCGGCCATTGCCACGGATCCGGTCACCCGTTTGCAGTTGCGCTATGCCCTGGTTCGACTCTATGAAGCCCACAAGGATTTCGCCTCCGCGCAAAGAAACATCGAGGCTTTGTACCGGGACAATCCCAAAATCCTGGGAGTCGTGCGCGCCACCGTTGATTTCTACTGGCGCGTGAAGCTCTACCCACAAGCCATCGAAGTCTTGCAACAAGCGGCTAACGATGCGTATCCCGAACTCGGCAAGCAGTTCACGTTTGAGGCCGCGCGTAAATCCACGGAAGCGCACCAGTTTGCTCAGGCCCGCTCACTGCTTGAGCCTCTGCTCAAAGAGTCGCCTTACGATAGCCAATACCTTGCGGCGATGGGCGATACGTACGCGCAAGCCGGCGATCAGCAAGGTTTGAAGCAGTTTTACCTGGACAAGATCGCGATGTTCAAGAATGCGCCGTTGTCGGTAGATGACCGGAAGAATCGTATCGCGGCGCTCCGTCGGGGCCTGATTCCCGCGTTGACCAAGCTCAATGATTATCCGGGCGCGGTGGACCAGTACATCGAGATCATCAACAACTTTCCGGAAGACGAGGCGCTTGTGGCCGAAGCCGCGCTGTACTCTCTCCGCTACAAACGCCAGGCGCAGCTTCTGGACTTTTATGCAAAAACAGTTGTGCAATCTCCGCGCGACTTCCGTTGGCCCACGGTGCTTGCCCGCATCCAGACGAGCCTCGAAGATTTTACTTCGGCGATTGATGCCTACGGCAAAGCCATTACGGTCGGGCCAGACCGTACGGATTTGCGCATTGCTCGCGCCACGCTGGCGGAGCGTTTGTTTAGGTTCGACGATGCTGTCAGCGATTACGAACGAATCTACCAGTTGGCCTACAAAGATCCGAAATGGATGGAGAAGATTGCCGAAGTACGCGCGCGCCAGGGCCGCAACGACGATGCCGTCGCGGCGCTCAAGACAGCCTTGATCGACGTCGGCCCCGAACGCGCCGAAAACTATTTTGAAGTGGCCCGCCGTTTGGAATCGTGGGGAATCCTGGAGCAGGCGCGTACAATCGCGGAGCAGGGAGTCAATACCGCCGGCGGCGAATTGTTGGCGGAAACCCAATACCACGAAGGGGCAAAACTCTATACACGCATTATGACGCGCCTTCGCCAACAGGAGAAGTCTTACGGGACGCTGCGAACGGCGCTTTCCGCCGCAGCCTCCTCGGTTCCGGTCGTCAAGGAACAAGTGGCCAAAGAAGGAATCGCGGCCATTTCCGACAAGGAATGGCGCGAACACATGCTGCAAGTCCGGAAAGCAAACGCCAGTACTGGGATGCAGGGAGCTATGACGGAGATGGGCTTGGCCGTGGCGCGCTATTTCACGCCGGAAGAGAAGGTCACGTTTTCTGCGTTCGCGCGGATTCTCTATACTCCGATGAATTTCGGTGAAGTCGATTTCATTGCTCTTCCGGTGATGCACAGCGCGGGGCTCGCCCCAGAAGAGGCTCGTTGCCGCTACGAACTGATGATGACTCTCCCCGCGAATTCCGCGGTTCTGTTTGCCCAGATGTCGACTTTCGTGGAACTTCAGCGGCAGCGCCTGCAGTTTGCGGAACTCGGCCCGCAGCTTGAGCGCTTTGCTCCACGCGTGGAACCAAGGCAGCGCCCGAGCGTTCTGCTAGCTGCCGCGGAGGCTTATCGCGCTGCAAGTGATTCGGACAACGAATTGCGCGTGCTGGCCACTGTGCCGCAGGTCTATCTTGCAGGCGAAACGCAGAACCGGTATTTTGAGCTCCTTCTGAAGAAGCAGCCGCAACAACTTGTGCAGATTGCTTCTGCTTGGAACACCTTTGGCGAGCAGGCAGCCGACTACGCGGTTGGAAACGGCGACTCCTCGCTGGCTCACACGGTTATTGCCGCGCGCGGCCGTTCCCGGCCGGCCGTTTGGGGAAAGGCCTACACCGCGCTTGTGGGATTCTACTTCGCGGAGCCTTCTCCAGATGTCAACGGCGCTTTTCTCAACGCTCTTGGCGATCAGCCCATTGGCGAACGCCTGTGCAAACCTGTGGACCGCAAGAGCCAGTTGGCCGGCGACGTGTGGTTCTACTATGGATCGCGCTATGGAGAATATTTGGGTGACCTCAAGCGGGGCACAGCCGAAGACTATCTTTCCTCCACCCTGGAGCATAGCCCTGCTTCCTGGTCCGGCTATGAAGGGCTGGCGGACTACTATGTAGACAGCGGCGACGCGCGTTCTGCGATTGAGGATTACAAACACGTCCTGGAATTGTCGCCGGGGCAAGCCGCCATCCACGATCGCCTTGCGTTGGCCTACTTCAGGGACGGCAAACGCGCGGAAGCGCTCGCCGAATGGAAGCTCTTCTTCTCCAGCTTGCTGAAACAGTTCAACAGCGGGCCCGCTCCAGAGAGTTTCTGGTCCGATTTCGGGCGCGCCTGCGATCACCTTCATTCCCGGCACCTGTTCCCGTCCGCGAAGCCGGACGCGGATGCGCTTGTCCGCGCTTACCTCCATCGCAATGGCAACTATCGTTCGAATGCCATACTGCACAGCGTTTACGTGGCTACGGACGATCCCGCTGCGGCAACGGCCTGGCTTTTGGATGTTGCTTCCTCTGCTCCGGACCCCATCGTGATCTTGTCGGATGTAGCAGACGCGCGATGGATTCCCTTGGATCAACGGGGACCCATTTTCAAGCGAATTCTGGATGCGAAACAGAATGACGTTGCTAAAGCCGAAGGTCTCGAAAAAGAGAACGCGCAAAATGGACTCCGATCGTGGCAAATTCGCTGGCTGGGATATTTGCTCGAGGCCAAACAATTCCAGCAGGCTGGCGAATTCCTTGCTAGCTTGCCGCGGGATCCTCAGAATGCGGTTGCTTCCGACTTGGTTCCATTCGATCTTCAGGTCGCCGCGCATCTCGGCACCTTGGATGCGACGATTGCATCGTATCGTTCGGATCCTGACCACGCGCCCGCCGCTGAAATTCTGCGTTCCTCAGCGCGGCAACTCTTCGAGGACGGGGACAAACAATCTGCGCGCAAGATGCTTGAGTTCATATTCGCGCGCGAACTCGACGAGCACAAACTCGTCGCCGCAAACTTCCTGGGCCTCGCGGAGATTCGCGTCGCTGCCGGAGATACGCCGGGAGCCGTCGAAATCCTCCACCGCCTGGTCACGGTTGTTGGCGATCCCTACGCGGACATGGATTCGTCTGCCGCATTGCTCGAAAAAACGGGGAACAACGCAGAAGCCATTGCGTTTCTCGATCCGCTGGTCAAATCCACGCCGTGGGAGCCGGGGTTCCGCGTGCGGCTAGCCAAAGCACAAATCGCCGCGGGAACGAATGCCAGCGGCGCGCAAGACAGTCTGGCAGGAATTGCCGCCGCTCCACAGAATCCGTACAGGCAGCGAATCGAAGCCGCGTTGGCCCTTTCCGGCTTCCGCCACGGCGCGGAATTTGGCAGCGCTGAATTGAAGCTTCTCGCCGGTGATGCCAAGAGCATTCCTCCCGCTTCCGCCGATCAACCTTTCTTCTATGATGCAAGAGTACTTGCGGTACAAAATTCCAGGGACGCGCGACAGAAAGTTCAAATTCTCTCGAACGCTCTGGCGGAAACACCTGCGCGCGACGATGCCCGTGTTCCTCTGTTCCATGCGGCTGATGCGCTTCGGTCGGATGAATTTGCCATTGCCGCCATCAGTCAAATGCTCAACAATCAACGCGCTCGCGAGACCGTATCCTCAGACACCGGCAACGAGCCCGAAACTTCGGCCCCGGATGAAGAGTTCTGGGAGGATGAAGGGACACCGCTGAATGCTCTTGGGTCATTGCAACCGGCGCAACGAGCGGAACTCGCAGAATCAGTCGCTGTGGTCCTGATGCGCCTCCATCGATTTGCGGAGGCCCTCGGCTATTTCCGGACGTCCCAGCAACTCGAGAAAAATCCTGTCAGGCGAAAAGAGCTCGCCATCCAGATTAGCGAAGCTAAAGCGCTCCTGCGGCGCCAGCAGCTCAACGCAGCAAGACAGCCGATTCTTCACGAGGATTTGGAGCAGGACCGCTTGGTGCGGCCGCGGCTTGTGGCGCGTTCGGCGCAGCCGACAAAGTCAACCGGCAAGCCGGGAGCGGGAGAAAGACCATGAAACGCGCAATCATCTTCGTTCTAATCGCGGCGGCGTTCCTCGGCGTAAGCTGGGGAGCCTATCAGGCAGCAACCTCCTCGCCCGAGCCCGCCCCCCCTCGTTATTTCCCCTCCGGCGCCCTGCTCTTTCTTCAGGCAAAGGATTTTTCCGCGCTTCTTTCGCATTGGGAAAACTCCGGCGAGAATCGCCTCTGGCTGAAGAGCAACAACTATGAGGTATTTTCGCGTTCGCGGTTGTTCCTTCGACTGAAGGACGCCAACACGGAATTCTCCAAAGCCGCGGGAGTCCCAACAAATACGGATCTGCTGCGGCAAGTGGCGGGTAAACAGAGCGCGCTGGCCATCTACGACATTGGAAAACTAGAGTTCCTCTACATTACCCGGCTTCCTTCGGCAAACTCCATGCAATCCACACTGTGGCAGACGCGCTCGACGTTTGAAACGCGCAATGCCGGAGGGGTCACATTCTACTTGCGCCGCGATCCGGATTCGGAAAGAGTGGTGGCCTTCGCGGTCGCGGGCGATTACCTGCTTCTGGCCACACGAGAAGACTTGCTTGCGGGCGCGCTTCAGCTTATGGCCAATGGGGACGCGCATTCGATCGAAACAGAATCCTGGTGGTCGCAAACCACCGCAACTGCGGCGCCCGAAGGCGATTTGCGGATGGTGTTAAACCTGGAAAAGATCGTGCCCAGTCCGTATTTTCGCTCCTACTGGGTGCAGCAGAACATCACGGACATGAAGCAATATTCAGCGGCGATTTCCGACCTGACTCTTTCTGGAAAGGAATACCGGGAAGAGCGCGTGCTGTTGCGAAAAGCGCCCGCAACTGGCGACACTTCCGGG
Source organism: Candidatus Acidiferrales bacterium (assembly GCA_963780315.1). Taxonomy (GTDB): domain Bacteria; phylum Acidobacteriota; class Terriglobia; order Acidiferrales; family UBA7541; genus Acidiferrum. The sequence continues at coordinate 252,455 of CAWABP010000014.1, forward strand.
GGAGCAGGAGCGCTTGGTGTCGCGGATATAGTGCGTTTGATTCCAGCGCAAGCGGGCGTCTATGTGGCCAAGGCGAGCCCGACACCGTCGGATTGCCTTGCCCTGCTGGAAACCAAAATTCTCGCCCCGCATTTGGGTCCTGGGGTCGCGGAAAAGCTGGCTCCGCAAGTTGCGCTGACAAACGGCGAAACCGGCAGCAGCACGGACTTGGAGACCCGCATTGATCAGCCACCGGCGAAGGCGTCGGTTGCGGAGGATAGCGCGGCAGCTCTGAAGGATTTACTGGCGAAGAATCCAGTCTCCGCGATGCTGCAGGTGGAATCCACGGAACAAGATAAGGACGGTGTCTTTGTACGCGTGCATTCTGCTGTAGCCTTGCTGGGCCAGTCGGAGTGGAATGAATCCGCCGTGCGTTCCGCACTGGTCGAATTTGTGCGTTCAAGTTTGACGACGCAGGAACTTGGAGTCGAGTGGCAGAATACGGGGGGACACTTCGAGCTAAACGGACTATGGACCCTGAGCGCCGCCGTGAACGGAAACTATTTACTTGTCTCGGATAATCCGGCTTTGTTGACGGCCATGGCTGCAAATGCCAATCAAAGAACAACACTGAAGCCGGCGATTTTCGCCGCGCGTTTCGATCATCAAAGGGAGAAGGAGAATTTCGCGCGGCTGACCGCCCTGCTTGATACCCCGGCAGGGGGCACCGGCGGTGATAACACTCCCAATTTCTTTTCGGACAATATCGCAAGCCTCAGTTCCATCCTGGCTGGCCTGTCTTCAGAAAGAATTGTTGTGCGCGATGCAGGTAATAAGGTAAGTCAAACGGTCACTTACGAATGGGCTCGCTGATCAGGCCCGGCGGATCCGCGCTGTTTATTCTTGCACTTTTGCTCTGCATTCCCGGCCGTGAGGCAGCGCAATCCCCCGCGTCCACTCCGCCGCGCACTCTTTTTTCGCAATCGGCCATGGAAGTGTTGGAGCGCGAATTCGCAGGTAACGGTGTTTCCTACATCTTGTTGGATGCGAACTCGGGTCTGCTGCTCGCAAGCCACTGGGAAGATTCCGGCAAGCCCATCCCGCTCGGCTCTCTCGTCAAGCCATTTACGGCTCTTGCGTATGCCGGAGCGCATGATTTTCGTTACCCCGTCTATGAGTGTCGAGGCCAAGCAAGTGGTTGCTGGCAAGCGCGCCCTCATGGGAAGCTGGACTTTGTTTCTGCGATTTCCGTTTCCTGCAACTCTTATTTTCGTTCTCTGGCGCAAAGCGTCACCGCGGAGCAACTTCTTCCTGTCACCCGTACATTCGATCTTGAATTTCCTGATGCGTCTTTTACGGGGCCAAGCCTCATCGGTCTAGGCGATCAGTGGAAGATTTCGCCATTGCACATGACGCGCGCATATCTTGAACTCTTTCGCCGGCGCGACCAGCCTGGCGTTCCGGAAATCTTGGCTGGAATGCGGCAGTCGGCGCATCATGGAACGGGAGCCGCCGTGGGCCGCGATTTGAAACACTCCGATGCTTTCGTTAAGACGGGAACTGCTCCCTGCACCCACAAGGCCGGCGCGCCCGGCGACGGATTTGTTGTGGCGCTTGTACCTGCGCAAGCGCCCGAGATTGTCCTGCTGGTCCGGGTACATGGAGTACCGGGAGCAAAGGCCGCGGAAACGGCGGGCCGCATGCTGAGCCGGATGGAGGAATAGGCACGTGCGCTGGAAGTGGATTCCGCTCCTCCTCGCTGTTCCACTTGGCAGTTCGGCGGTGAACGCACAAACCGTCCGCATCGGTGTCCTGGGAATCTTCCATCCTCATCTGCTGACTCTTAGCTCTCGCGGCGGGCCGGCAATTGTCGTGAGCGCTTCCGGACAAACTCTTTTTCTCCAGCCGCGCTCACCTGCCGAAGGGCTTCACATTCGCGCTTCAGGAAATTTGTTGATTCTGAGTTTCGCGGGGAAAGAGATTCGCGCGAAGGAGCTTCACGCGGCCGGGCGCAATCGCGACGTGGTAGATTTTGTGCTCGGCGTACCCGGCAAGCTGGAAAGAAAGTACCGGGGCACACTTGACGTCAGAATTGTGGATGGGACGCTGCTGCCGGTTATTACGATGGAACTGGAAACCGCGGTGGCTTCCGTGGTCCAGGCGGAATCTTTGGCCGGTGCGCCTTTTGAAGCTTTGAAAGCGCAAGCGGTGGTGACGCGCTCCTATTTTGTGGCTGGGACGAAACGTCACTCAGAATTTGATTTCTGCGATCTTACGCATTGCCAGTTTTTGCGGGAAGTGCCACGCGCTGGAAGCCCAGCCGCGCACGCCGCCGAAGCGACCCAAAACTTGATTATTACTTTTAACGACAAGCCCGTAGCCTCGATGTTTACACCAAGCTGCGGGGGCCACACTCTCACTCCAGCCGAGATTGGCATTCCCTCCGGCGCGTATCCTTATTTTTCCGTTGTGTGCGATTTCTGTTCCAAAAACCCCGTGCGCTGGAGCCGGCGTTTGACCACAAAAGATGCCGCGCTTCTCTCGGACCATAGCGAAGCGGAACGGCTGGCCGTGGATCGAAGGTTGGGCTGGGACGCGGTGCCCAGCAACAATTTCGAGGAACAGAAAAACGGGACCGAGGTCATTTTATCGGGAGTCGGCCAGGGGCACGGCGTTGGGCTGTGCCAGCGTGGCGCCCGGGCTTTGGCGGAGCAAGGCGCAAACTTCCGAGAAATCATCGGCCACTATTTTCCGAATTCGAGTCTGGGCCGCGTTGTGAGACATCCAGAACAAGAACGCTCTCGAGATTTTGTCCACTAGTTGGGCGGCACTTTAAAACCCAGTAAGTACCCGTGATGTTCCGGAGTCACCAAGGGAAGCTCGCACTTGCGCCGCGGTAGATCCGACTGCGGCACTGCCATGCGCCGAGCGAATCCTTCCAGTCGGCGAGCCTACCCATGGAAACGAAAGTAGACACTACAATCGCTGATTTCCAGAGTGTTTTGAAAGAATGGCGCGCCCGGCCCGATTCGAACGGGCGACCCTCTGCTTAGAAGTCCGTTGACCACTTTAATCAAAACATGCCGGAGCGACCGTAAAGCGGAGGAAAATCAGCAACTTGTGATTAACGGCGACAAGCTACTTACTCCTTTTTCATCACCTTTAAGCAGTGGTTTTGCTGCGATTTGTCACAATTAGTATTACATTTTTATGACAGAGAAAAATGGTCGGGCCAATCAAGATATCGTACACAGGATCTATTTTGTCCTATTTGTCGATCGGCTGACCGACCGGCCTACCCGCGTTCTGGGACATCAGAGCGCGGTCAGCGTTTAGCGGAATCACACTATCGAGTAGCCAGGCGACCTTGCGGCCGCCCGGCCCTCTCAGAACTGGGCGTGAAAGTTTCCCTTCACCCAGCTCAAGTCCTTCGAACGCCTCTGTTGAGGAGACGCGGTTTCGAAACGGAAAGACGCTGACGATGAACCTGGTCATGGCACTCTGGATGAAGTAGAACGCAGTTCGTGGCACCTGTGGAACCACCCTTCACACGGGGGACGCAGTAATGAAGGCGCCAGCCCGTGATCCGGGTGATTTTTGTATTGCACAGTGTGCAGAGTCCACGCTGTTCATACCAGAGATAGCGAAGCGTGCGGGTACCCCGAAACGTTTCCAGCATGTGAGCCCCTTCACGTTCTTCGAAGTAGGTTTCATAGGCGGGATCGTACGGGTTCGCTTCGCCCCTGACCTTGACCTGTCGTTTGATGGGAGTGCTCTGGGCGTGGAATAGCCAGACTTTACCTGGCCGTCCCTCGTCATCGCAGGTTTCACTGAAGAAGGTCCAATCACAGTCCCTACGCCGTTCAAAGTATTTCGATTTGACCCAGCGCAAGGGCTTGTTTGGGTGCCTTCGTTGTGCCCATTGCCACAGACTAGAGAAGATGTTGCCATCCACACGTTCAAACGTGCGTTTACTCACCACGTGCCGATGATAGTTGGCCCAACCGCGAATCTTCGGGTTGAGGTGATCGATCAGATCGGCGGCAGCCATGCCACGTGCGTCCTTGATGATTCGTCGGATGCCATTCAGGAAAGTTCCAACATTCTTCTTGGAAGGCTTGATGAGCAGTTTCCCGTTAGGGTATCTGCGCACGTTTTGTCCGAGGAAATCAAAGCCATGCTCCACGTGCGTAATGACCGTCTTGGTCGGAGAAAGTTCAAGACCTCGCCCTTGCAGGAACTGCTCGACGAGGGGTTTGATTTCTCCTTCCAGTAATTCTTTCGATTTACTGGTGATGACGAAGTCATCCGCATAACGGATGAGATGGACACAAGGTTTTTCACCTCCAAGGGATCTGAGACGTTTCCTGGCAGGAAACTTTTCCTGCAGGAGTCGTTCCAGTCCGTCCAGCGCGCAGTTAGCGAGCGCGGGAGAGATAATTCCACCTTGCGGAGTCCCATCCATCGATTCGTGAAGGACGTGTTTTTCCATATACCCGGATTTCAACCACTTTTGGAGAATGACTCGATCCATAGGGACGTGAGCCAAAAGCCAGTCGTGTGAAATTTTGTCGAAACAGCTCTTGATGTCACCTTCCAGAATCCATTGCGCGTTAGCGCTTTTCAGTGCCAGAAAGCACTGTCCAATCGCGTCCGCGCAAGACCGCACCAACAGCTCGCGCTGTCGTCATCTGCCTTGCCTCATGAGCCGATTAATCAAGTTCTCTCGTGTGAAGCACCATACAGGGAAGTCAGCCCGCTTTCGCGTCCGGTGATGTTGTCGATGTAGCTGACGCAACCGATATCCGCTCCATTACAGAGCGGCCTTCGCTTTCTCCCTCATCTGTTGTCCGCACCGCCATCGGTGCATCTTGCGATGCACTTTCCCTTGCGGGGAGCGATGTGGATTTACCCTGTTCCGTTGGAATGACGCAATAGGTTAGGTCTGTTCTATACGCCGGCAGTGTTGTTTACCCATGACAGAGTACAAGGAAGCCTCTGTGCTCACTGCAAGAAGAGCCGCGCAGCATGTTAGGCTCTCTTCCCGTGACGACGCTTACAAACATTTGTGTATTCTGACCCTGCTATCAAGCCTAGGCCCTCTCCACCCTATGCTGGCAGATACACCGTGGCCTCACGGTTTCGGTGCCATTCTTGCGAATGTGGGTACATTGTCCGAGGGCTTCGAACGGTTTGTTGCCTCGCCGCTCCAACCTCGTAGGCTACGTGCAATGAGATGCACGGTTTGATCAGTTCCTCCTTGCCAAACAATCATTTCCAACAGCTTTACAGGTCGCACTCCTCGAACGGGACTTCGGGCTCGCTTGCCGTCTGGCATTCCGGCCGGTAGGCCGTTTTAGGTCCAGGTAGGTTTTCCCGGAATATACCGCTGCCGCCCTCGATTGGACCGACTACGATGCGCGCATTATTGGGCACCAATCGTCAAGATTGTCAGGAATGGGTTCATCTACAACAGGGGTGGTGCGGAGTCCGGATGCGCAACGTCCTGAAAAACGGCAGGACTGTCTTTACTTGGCGTATAGGCAATATTAGACAGGCAGGCAATGGACGGTACCGTTCTATGAAGAAAAGACTTGGAGGGAATTCAGTCAGGCAACGGCCAGGGTCGATTGTCGGCGACGTGATTTGCCTAAACCCATGACCATGATCAATTCATCTGCTCTCGATGGCTTCAATAGCACATAACTTCCGGTCTTCGTGTGGTCTTGAGCGCGGAGCACCAGTATTTAGCACGCAACCCTCCCTGACGCGGGCGCCACAGGTGGGACAGCGGATGGAGACTACTTTTTTGGGCGTGAGTTTTTCCTGTCCCATTCAGGCAGCATGGTGCAGACACCGCCCCGAAACTGTTCCATTTGGAACAGTTTTGTCATTTACCGCTACCCGCTTGGGAGGGCGGTATTTTCCCGTATCGGGTGAACGTTAACTTAGTCGCGCAAGACAACACTCAGGAGAGATTTGTTGACGTGGATCTCGCCGTTGTATTGAATGAAGCCCAGTTTTCTGAATTTGTTCATGAAGAAATTAACCCGTGACCGCGTTGTGCCAATCATCTCCGCCAGCGTCTCTTGCGATACTTTGGGAATCACCTTTTGAGGCTGGTCCTGCGCGCCATAACGCGCTAGCAGAAGCAGAGTACGCGCCAGCCGCTTTTCGCTGGAGTTGAAGAGCTGGTCTATCAGGTCCTCCTCGACTCGGGCGTTTCGAGCCAGCGTGTGCGCGATGAACCGATCGGAGAACTCGCGTTTCTCGTGGAGCACCCGAGTCACCTCATTTTTCTCAATGACGAGCACGGTGGTGGGTGCAATCGCGGTCGCCGTGGCCATGCAAATGGACTGGCCCGCAAGGCATCCTTCCCCGAAAAAATCTCCAGGGCCGAGAATCGCTACAACGGCTTCCTTGCCGGTCTCGCTGACCACTGTAAGCTTCACACCGCCTTCCTGAATGTACATGACACTCTTCGCGGGATCGCCCTGCGCGAATGCGGTATCTTTCCCTCGAAACTTTACAACCCTTCTCCCCTCACCAGCCGAGTCGAGAAATAATTGCACATCGAAAGCAGGGCTTCTTGAATTTGCTTTTCTTGGGGGAGGACGGACCTTGGTGGATGCACGTCGAGTTGAGGAAGACATGATCAAACCCGGACTCGTTCCCAAAGGGGAGGCATATGATGGTGCGCTCATCGCTCTGTTCTCCTATTGCCGTTGACCGGATTGCGACCTCTGGTCCATCGGGAAGCTCTACTTTCAGCTTTCACGGTAGTGTGCTGCAAATGGAGTAAACGGGGTATCGGGGATATTGCTAATAATGAAGTGCTTTGTCCATGGAAACCCTGACAAGAGGGCGCAGGTGCAATGGATATCGGGGCAGTAAGGAGGGCTGAAACCAAATTCCTAGCGGTCCGAGTTCCCCGGCTCACTCTCCATGATTTCCGGAGTCAACAGGCCCATTTGCATGGCAAAACGAATCACCTCGCTGCGCGTCCGAAGTCCGAGCTTCTCGGCAAAACGTGAACGATACGTCTCGACAGTTTTCACGCCCACTGCAATCTGTTTGGCTATTTGTGCACTGCTGTAACCCCGTGCCACGAGTTTCAGCACCTGCAGCTCACGGTCGCTGAGGATGTTTATCGGCCGGATGGAACCAGCTTTTTTGCCTCTCCTCCCAAGCACGTCCTGCACAAGAATGTTGGCCAAACGCGGGTCCACGAATATCCCTCCCCGATACACCGCGCGTATAGCGGCAAGCAGCTCCGAATCTACGGCCCTTTTCAACAGATAGCCAGAGGCGCCCGCAGCCAGTGCTGATCTCAAGTACGCGGGGTCATCGTGCATCGTGAGGATGAGCACCCGGGTTTCGCGGCAGTTTCGGGCTATCTCCTGTAGCGCCTTCATACCCCCGACCCGAGGCATGGTGAGGTCCAGCAAGGTCACATCCGGTCTGGTTTTCCCTACCTCTTGAACCGCCTTTTCTCCATCGGGAGCTTCTGACACAACTTCCATATCGGCCTGGGCATTAACGAGCATTCTCAGTCCGGCGCGGAGAATTGCGTGATCATCCACGATCATGACTCTGATCTTGTGCGTTCGCGCCGGCATTTCAAGTACTCCTCGGCTCCGCCACCAACTGGAGGTCCTGGTTGGCAAGTGGCACTCGCACCACAATCTTGGTCCCTCTGCGCTGGGTTGGGAAGCTGACCGTTCCGCCCAATATTGCCGCTCTCTCTCGCATACTCTGAATGCCCAGGCGGTGCGAGGAGACGGCCACGGCCCTAGCGTCAAAGCCACATCCATCATCGACTACCGTTACCTCCAAAGCCGTGGCCAAACGTTCAAATTCAATGCTGACCGCCTTGGCTCCCGAATGTCTGGCAACGTTGGTCAACGCTTCCTGCAGAATGCGATACAACCCTATCTGGATTGCTGACGCCAAGTTGCTGGAGTCAAGTTCATTAAGCTTGAGACCCACAGCTATCTTGTGGGTCTTCATGTACTCGGCAACGTATCGGCTCAGCGCAACACCCAGGCCATGGTCGTCCAGCACCGTTGGGTGCAGCCCGCGGGCGAGCCGACCGACCTCATCGATGGCCTGGGCCGTAATTTCCCGTAGCCGTTGTCCCTGTGCCTTGACATCTGTTAGCTTTCGAGAACCTTCCAGCGTGCGCAGCCCGACCAAAAGAGACGTCAGCAATTGGCCAGCCTCGTCGTGCAATTCGCGCGCAATCCGGCGCCGTTCCTCCTCTTGCGCCGAAAGCGTGCGTTCCAGGAGGAGTCGACGCATTGTTTCCGCCTGTTTGATTTCCGCAGCCTGCTTGCGTTTTTGCTCGCTCAGATCGGTTATCACCATGCCCAGGGCTTGGCCCTTGTATCCGCGAAACCGGTTAAGTGACAAATAGACCGGAACCAGACTTCCGTCGCTACAACGCAGGTTGAATTCGCCTTTCGCAACCGACTTGTGAGCCTTGCCAAGGAGAGCTTCAAATCTGGCCCACTCTGTTTTGAAAATCAGCGACTGAACTGCAATGCCGATCATTTTCTCGTGTGGCCTGCGCACCAGTTCTGCAAACCCACGATTGCAGTAAAGCAAATCGCCATTCCGGGACAGTGTCGCCGCACCTTCGCTCATGGCTTCCACCAACATGCGGTAGGCGGGTTCGCCACCTTTCAGAGAAACCACCTGCTCTCCGCGACGACCGGAAACCATCAATGCATCTACTTCACCGGACAGTATGGCGCGCAGAGTTTCCTCCGCAGTTTTTAACCGGGCGAGGAGCCTGTGTTGTTGATCCGATGGCGTGGTTGACGGCAGTTTGCGTGGAGAAGGCCCGAGGCTACTGCCAGCTACTTTCGGCGCACCGGCTTTGCCGGGCAGCCCTTCCTGGGGGACTCGGCCATCGGAACGCGCTCGCTTGTTTGACATCTGCTATTTGAGCCCCTATTTCAGCGCGCCGGTTGGAGATCCAACCCCACAATGACGCTCTCGGTCTTTGAGAGGTTTCCAATGATTTTTTTGACCGGCGGGGGGAGCCTTCTCACCAGGGTCGGAATGGCAATGATCTGATCACCCTTGGCAAGTTGCGGTTTCTCCAGCAAGTCAACCACTTCGATAACGTACTTGCCCCGCAGCTTGTCCTCACAAATCTTTCTGAGGTTGGCGATCGCAGCCATCGAATTAGGGGTTTGGCCCGCGATGTAAAGGCGCAATCGCCAAAAGTCACCACCGGTACTCTTGGCAGGGCGGCGCTTCCTTGGTGAACTCTTCTTCATGTTGGTGCTCGGTTTCTGGCCCAGATGGGCCAAACTCGTTACTCAGTCGCCGTGACTGCACCCGGGCCTGCGACCGTCGTGGCCACCGTGTGGTCTCTCAGAATTTTGCCCAATTCGAGGCCTCTCTTACTCACGATTAGCTCGCGGGGTTCGCGCGAATGTACCATGCCACGGGATTTCAGAACGTAAAGCTCGCGTCTCGGTCGCCCATTGGGTTTACTGTCCCGCAACACAATCCAGGTGTCCATGAGAGAGGAGACGGCCGCCGCAGTTCTCTCCTGGGGGTCTCCTGCGAATGTCAGATTCGTGAACATCGATGTAATCTGTTCCACCTTCAGAAAATCGACCAGCCGCATGAGCATCGATTTAACGTTATAAGTGCCCGAGACCGAAACCAGGTTTGTGATCGGGTCGATGACCACAACGCTCGGTCGAACCATCTCGATCAATTTGTGAACACCGGCCAAGTGTGCTTCCAAGCCGATACTGGTTGGCCGCATCGCGTGAAAGTGCAGCAGGCCCTTTTTTGCCCATGGCTCCAGGTTCAGGCCCACCGAGCGCATATTACGGAGAATTTGGCTGGGCGATTCCTCAAAAGCGAAATAGAGGCACTTTTCGCCACGGGCGCAAGCGGCGCGGCAGAAATTCGCTGCCAGGCTGGACTTCCCAGTTCCCGACGTGCCCGATACCAGTACGCTGCTTCCTCGGAAGAATCCCTTACCTTCCATCATCTCGTCCAAAGCGGGAATTCCCGTTGAAACGCGATCCGACGATGATTTGTGGGTAAGTGCCAGTGAGGTGATCGGCACCACCGAGATGCCCTCGCGATCTATCAGGAATGGATACTCATCGGTGCCGTGGGAAGTGCCTCGGTACTTGACGACTCGCATTCGCCTGGTGGAAATCTGTTCCGTAACTCGATGGTCCAGTGAGATCACGCAATCAGCGATGTATTCCTCAAGCCCGTGACGGGTCAGCGTGTGTTCTCCGGCTTCCCCAGTAACGACAGCGGTAAGCTTGTGGTCTTCCAACCAATGAAACAGCCGGCGGAGTTCCGCTCGCAGCATCGTGGAGTCAGTTAATCCGGCAAAAAGTGCCTCGATGCTGTCCAAGACCACGCGCTTTGCTTTGATCGCTTTGACCGCGTGGGCCAAACGGATGAACAGGCCCTCGAGGTTATATTCTCCACTTTCGGCGATCTCGTTTCGCTCAATGGAAACAAAGTCCACCAACAGCTTCTTGTGTTTGGCAAGCGCACGCAAATCAAAACCCAGCGATGCAACGTTGGCCCTCAGCTTTTCCTCGGTTTCTTCGAAGTCCATGCATACGCCTGGCTCACCGTATAGAACAGCTCCGTGCACCAGGAATTCCATCGCGAGTAAGCTCTTGCCGCATCCTGCGCTGCCACATACCAGGGTGACACGACCCTTCGGCAGGCCTCCCCCTGTGACTTCATCCAGTCCTTGGATTCCTGTCGGGGCCTTGGCGAGCGATGAGCGAACGACTTTCGGCTTGGCGCGGGGCATAGCGAGACTCCTGAACAGGAATTTGCGATTTGGAGCTATGACTTTTGCATCGTATCCCCACTCCTGCCTTCGATACAACGAATTTGCCACCAGAACGGACCCCGGCAAAATCGCGCCGGATGTGGCGCAGAGGACTAACGGTCCAGAAACGGCGTTCGAGGAAATCCAGGACCGCTCAGACTCATGAATGCCCGCGCTGAGGAATGAAGACTTTTCGTTTGATACGCTCTTTTGGCTGGCAATTGATATCAGACAATACCCGCATGTCTGTTTTGCCAGAATGGTCAGCTCGGGATTCACCTTATATGACCTGGCGCGAATACCATGAGTTGACGAAGCACAGTGTTGAATCGCTGCGGCGAATTCAGCACTATCTCGATTGGGCCAATATGCCCAATCCGTTTCGACACTATGAAGGCGTTCCGGTCGTGGATTTACCGTCCGACCCGCCGCCTCCACAGATTTCGGCTCTCGAAGTACTCGAGGGCAAAAGAGGAAATACCCTGGTGAGGGACGGTGCGGAATTCCTTTCGCAGTTGATGTTCTATTCCGCCTCGATTAGCGCGTCCAAGCGAGTCCCGTCCACGGGAGCTATCTACTCTCTGCGCGTCAATCCTTCTTCCGGTAATCTCCATCCGACCGAATTTCACTTCTGTACTCGAGGTCTGGTCGATTGGTCAGATGGCCTCTATCATTACCGTCCCTCGTCCCACATGGCAGAACAACGTGCCATCGGAGATTTTGGCGCGAAACTTGTCAACAACTCTGCCCCACTCATTTTCGTTCTGACCAGTATTGCTTGGCGCGAAGCCTGGAAATACAGGGACCGGGCCTATCGGTATTGCTTACACGACATCGGACATGCCTGGCAGGCTCTCACGCTTGCGGCTCGATCTCTCGGAAGCGAGAGCTTTGCTATTGGGCATTTTTTGGATGACAGGGTGGCGGAATCGTGCCTTCTCAGTGCGGATGAGTGGCCCATGTTAATCGTCGGGCTCCACGGCCCGTCCATCCCGGTGAACAAGCTGAATGCAGACGAGACGGCTGTGTTTGGCGGCCAGCCCAACCGACTGTCGGAGGAGCAAGAAACTTATCCACTGATTGAACGCATCCACGCTGCCACGAAGCTAAGCACGGAAACCACCGTCCCCTCTTTTGGCCAGCCGAAGGTATCCCGGCGCGGGGAAGTCAGCCTGCCGTCTCATGTCTCCACAAACCACACCTTCGGCGACGTCGCTCGCACACGGCGCTCCGCTCTTGACTTCAGGGGTGGGAGCGCGTCGATCTCCTTTCCGCAACTTGCGACTCTCCTGTCCACCACGAGGGAGCGTCTCTTCGCCGATTTCGCTACAGAACGTTTCGTCCATCTCTATCTTTACGTCCATCGCGTCGAGGGCTTGGCGCCGGGTGTTTATCGCTTCTGGCCGGAGCATGCAGAACTGGAGAAAATCAAAGATGGGGACCAACGCTTGGTAGCAGCAGCTCTCAGTTTGGGACAAGACCTTGCGGGTAATGCCTGCGTGGCATTCTCCATGATCGGCGATTTTGAGAATGCTGCCAGCAGGTACGGAGATCGTGGCTATCGATACGTGCATTTCGAGGCGGGAGCAATTGGCCAACGAATGTATCTCGCTGCCGAGGCTCTTGGACTGGGAGCAACAGGCATCGGAGCATTCTTTGATGAAGAAGTGAACCGATATCTGGGCCTCTCACCTGAGCTAGGACAAGTCGTCTACCATTTCGCAATCGGTTACCCGGTCGCTGATCCGCGCCTGGAGGCTTGAAAAAGTATGGTCGGTATCCTGGTACACGGAAACAACCACTTCATTCTGTCCGGACCGTTACCTGACGAGGCAACCGCGCTGGCGTTGGTGCGGCACTGGTCCATTGTCCAAATTGGCGAGGCGAAGTCGTCGTCTTTCGGGCAGTGGCAGATTAGGTCGAAAGAGTTTCGAGAGAATCTGGAATGGGCAGTCATTGTCCCGGGCGATCGTGGGACTTCTCCAGGAGTGGCGCAATTACTTGGAGAACTTTCAGCTCGCGGGGTTACCATCCGGAGATTGTGTAACGGCTGCTGGTAGGAAAGAGCAGCGTCCCTCAATCGACAGCGCTTAGAGACCCTTGCCATAAACGGCGATGTGGGAAGTATGGGCCGACGTAACGCCAGCCAAGCGGGCACGCTGCGCGCATTCGCAAAGGCCAATTCCATTTCATCAATTGCCCTCCCCGAGTGTCCTCCTCCTGGCTTGCTCTACGTGTACTACATTTCTATGACAGAACGCGATTCTCAGTGGATACAGAATCGAGTTCGGTTCACGTAAGTTATTGGATGGATAGAACAACGGTGAAAAATGCCATAGTTCCGCCATCCCCGACCATCTGTCAAAAAAGCAGATGGTCGGTTGGATCGCATTCTGGCGCAAATCATTGAAAGAAAAGGGAAGTGGCGCGCCCGGGGAGATTCGAACTCCCGACCCTCTGCTTAGAAGGCAGACGCTCTATCCAACTGAGCTACGGGCGCATCCTTGGCTACTCTTTGATTCTACTGCGCTTGCAGGGCGATTTCGAGGTCCAACTCTTCGACGTTTCTTGGAGCACTTGGAGCAGGTACATCAAATCCGACGCCAACGATCTCCGCTTCCCGAAGTCGGGTCGTGAGGTCTTCGTCCAATCGGGAATAGAGTTCGCTCATCGTTTCTGGTTGGTGACCCATCCAATAATTGTTGATGTCTTCCTGACACCTTTTGCCCCGAAGCCACGTTTTCCGAAACCTGCGGAAGCCGTGCCAACCCATTCCCGGCTCGTCTGCACTTAACTCAATTAGCTCGGGCGTGAGCCAACGCTTTTCGAGATTGTTGTGCAAATATGGCGTGCCGTTGCGGGTAGCAAACAGCAATCCTCTTTTTCCGGTCATAAACGATTGCAGGTACTCTGCAACGGCCGGGTGCAAGTCAACCTGACGATCTCCAGCGTCCGTTTTTAATTCTGTTCTGACGACTGGCTCGCCCCTTTCGACTTGCTGTTTGACTACGATAGTCCTGCCGTTGTTCGTGAAGTGTTTAGTTTCAAGAGCAAGGGCTTCACTGATTCGCAGTCCCGTCGCAGCCAACAATACGTACAGAACACGTTCTTTCTCCGAATCGGCTTTGCTGATGAGAGCATTTACTACGTCGGCGGTCAGCGAGGGACGCCTTTGGTCTTTCTTCCTGACTTTGGGCAGTCCCATAAGCTTTCGATTCCATTTGCGTTCGAGAATCGGCTCACCTGTGTTGTTATCTACAAGTGAGGCGACCACCAGCCTGACATATTCAACGTACTTGTTGACAGTGCGCGGCGACAGCCCAGCAGCAACCATTTTGGAAATTACTGGCTTGACCGTCATGTTGTTCACGTCCGCAAGTGGGAGCTTCCCGATCTCAGGAATGATCCACTTGTAGAGGCCGCCTCGCACTGAAGCAAAAGACTTCATCTGTTCGTTTTGCACCAAGTACTCAACGGTCTGTTCTTCGAACGTCACACCGCCCTGAACGAGTTCCTTGAATATTTCTTCGGAGTTCGCCCCGCTGTTCTCGACAATCTCCCGTGCCTTCCTCCGGATATTTGGTGAAGGAGGTTTGGGCTTACCTTCTTTGTCGAACACGGCTGGAGCGATCTTCTCGCTCATCTGCACTCGCCGTTCTTGACCTCGTACATCCTGTCGCCATCGAACTCTGTACCAGCCATTCTGGACGACGACAGTTCCATTCTGACCACTGCGACGACGCATGGACTTTCGTCCTTTCCGTCGTTGCGGCGGTCGCGCTTTAGAAGCCTCGACACTAATACCGCTTGAAGGAATTTGCAACGCGCCCGGCATCGGACGCCGGATGGATGCGTTGTCTACGCCGGAGCCGGACGATGAATCGTTAATCGAGACAGCTTCAGGCTTTGCTGGTGCCGTGCCAGAATCAGACAACGAATTGGGGCGACCGTCCATGTAATCGACTATCGCACCGAATTCAGGAGGGCTTTCGGAGTCTCCGGCTGCAAAAATACCAATATTTTTTCCGCTGGTTATATACTGAACGCACGCCGAGAACCTATGAAGAGACGGAAACGGAGCCACTCACCGAACCTGAGATCGACGCCTGCACCGCTGGGTTTTCACGAATGGCGGAAGAGATTTGAGTCGTCGCTCATTGTTGGAACGCCGGCCTCGAAGGCATTCCGTGAACTGGTTAGACAGGAAGCGCAGTCCCGCGAAAAGTATCACCTGCCTAAGCTTCTAGACCTTCGCGGATATGTGATGGAGGGGATTTACAGGGAAACATCTGCCCTCCCCGAACAAAACGACGAAGCACTCAAGAAACTTACAAAGGGCCTGAAAAAGCTCGTTGCGCAGCTTGGAGTCGTTATTGGGACGATTTCGACGGCGGGAGCAAAGATTGAGAGCCGAGGGGGACTTAGTCTCGACTTGGCTGCTGATCTGCATCTCTTCCACAAGGCTAGGAATTCGGCGACCGCTACGCTCGAATTGCTGGATGTTAAAGGCCCTGAATCAGTGCGACGTGATGCCACCGACCAATGTTTATCATTTCTATTAATGCTTGAAGGTCGCGTTCCAGAATCGCAAGCGAACGATCTTGCCCAAGTGGCTCTGAAGGCCCACGGATACGCCGATGATACACTGACTGATCTCGGCACGGACAAGGTTCGGTCGGGAAAAGTCCGAAAGCGTAAGGATGCTTTGCGTAAAAGGGCGAAAGATACGCTGGTCAAAGTGAACAGCTTTAACTTGAGGTAGGGAAGATCGAATAGGTGCCACTCACTCGGCTGAACGGGTGACGGCACGCCAAAGAGTCCCCCCGGAGTGACCGCTTTTGTTGCAATCCACCTCCAGTTGCACCTCTCGCTAATCCTCGCGATTGAGTCCTTTTCCGCGACGGCTACTCACTTCAATCCTCGAATGAAGTAGCGGAAAAAAATCACCCAGATTCCGTAGTCTTCTTCCGCAGGCGTTCTTCAAATCGGCTCGACAATTGACTTGTTGGAAGATCGCCAGACACAGTCGCTGGCGTGCCACTCCGCGACCGCCTTTTTATTTTTGGCGACAAAGAAAAGGAGAAGACATGAACAAGCAGACCGAAAAAGAAAAATCAGACTACATGTTCAAGTTCGCAATGAACATCACTCCAAAGCCTTTCAAGCGCGACGGAGGCAAACGCTGCCCGGTCGTCACCAACATCAACGGCTTGGTGGTGGGCAACTATTACTGGGTTCGCGTTTGGACTGGGGCGGGGAATGCGAACTGGGCGCTGATGGAGTATGTCGCACCCACAGCCGATGGGATGAAATTTAAGTTCATCGCCGCGATTTGCGACCCCGGAGTGGAAAACATCATCATGCTGGCTTCGGCTCTGAACCGAAAACAAATCCGCGTGGCGGGGGAGTGGTCATGAACCTCGAACAGGGAATGATGTACATCGCACCTTGGATGGGCAGCCGCCTGTTCTTCATCGACGGCTTCACTCGCAAGGGCAACACTATTGTGCGGAGTTACGACCGCACCAACGACAAATGGGGCAAGCCAAAGACCATCACCAACGACCGCTTCTTCGACACCGTGAAGTTCGTGGATCGCAAAACGGCGCGGGAGTTTATGAAGCACGGAGTGACGGCGCTGGAAGGAACCAAGTAATGACCACAACTAACTTAGACCAGATCAGTGCGGAAATCACGCAACTGATGATCGAAACCGAGAAGAACGAGCGGGCGCTACAGCCGCTCGTCCTGAAAATCTGGGCAGCGTTCGATGAAGCCAAGGAGAAGCGCGTTTCCATCTCCATCGAAGGCGCGACCAACAAAACAGCATGGGCGAAGCTACCCGGTAAACCGAAGATGCGCTACTGCCAGTACCTCGTGAAGGACGGCAGCCGCAAGCGCAGCGATAAGAAGGACACGAACCGGGTTCGCGTGGTCAGGCTGAAGGCGGGCATGACCGTCACCCACGGCAGACGGAAGTTCGAGCTTACTAAGGAAATGGTCGCCGCAATCCTCGCGCTCGCGCCTAAGGAAGAGGAGAAGCCAGCCAAGGTAAAGAAGTTGACCGCCGCAGGTACTAAGGATGCGCTCGACCGCTTCGAGTCGGATTACAAGGGTCGGCACGAGGACGACGGCAGCGTCGAGCGGATGAAGCAGTACGAGAAGGCTTTCTTCCTCGCGGTCAACGCCCACCCGGAATGGCTGGCGGTGACGGTCAACACCAAGCGCCGGGAAATCGTGAAGTGGCTGTTCGCCCGGCGTGCGTCGGTCGGCGAATTCGATAATAGGAAGAAGCAGCAGCCCGCGATAGACGACGTGAGCCACGCCTACAAGCCTGCTGGTAAGAATGGTTCGGTCAATTCCTATTACACCGCATGCGGTCTGGAGAACAACAGCCACTCTCAACTGCTCTTCTCAATGACGGAGCCAGACTGCCCCGACTGCCGCCGCGTCCTCGACAAAAAAGAGGAGCAGCCTGAGACGGTCTACACCGAGACCTGCCTGACGTGCGGCAATCAGCGCACAACCGGCGAGAACAACACTATAGTTACTATCCCTGCCAGCCCCGGCGCTCAGAGCGGCGCGAGGATTCACTGCCAGAAGTGCGGCGCAAGGGCGTCGGTCTATGACAGGAAAAAATTCGGCAGCAAGCCCGTGGGCTGGAAGCTCCCCGTCAAGGTCAGGAAGCTGACACCGGGGCAGACCGCCGATGCGATCAAGGCTCTCGCGGCGGACTACGAACTCAAGCCCGCCACCCGCGACGACAACAGCCGCGAGTGGGCGGAAGGGTACGAGAAGTATTTCGAGGAGCAGATGAAGCTGCATCCCGAATGGCGCGACCAGCCAATCGAAGCCGAACGCAAGAAGATCAAGTACCAGATCAACCGCCGCGCCTACGCCGAACCGAAAGACGAGCCGATGCAGGTCACGGAAGTTTCCGAACCCGCCAAGGTTCTCGCGGCTGCGGTGGACGATGCGGAGCCGCTGACGTGAGCGCAGAAAGTGTGTATACCGGGCAGTCCAGAGCGTGAGCAGTGGAGCAAAGAGGTGGAATGGCGCAGAGAGCATCCAGCCATCGACCCGAACGAAGGCGACGAGGAGGAAGTACTGTGAACTGGAAAGAACTGACCAACGAAATCATGCTGGACGTGGCGAAGCTCGTGGGTGCCACGCCGGACATCAAGTACATCGTGGGCATCGTGCAGTGGAACGGCAAGATCGTTTCGCGGGCGATCTACCAGCCCAGCCCCGTCGAGCTTGTGGGCGACGGAGGTAAGACTATCGGAATGTCGGTCATGGTGGAACCCCCCGATGGCTGGAAGCCGATCAACTTGCCCGTCAAACCGAAGGTGAACGGCGTGGATTCCGACGAGAACATGCCCCTCTTCTACTTCCTGATGAGGCACGGCTCTAACGGTAGCGGTCTCGGCATCCCGTCGCGTTTTGGCAACGGTCAGATCGGCTGGAGTCACAGCGAGGAGTGGATCGACTACATCGGCGCTGAATTGGCGCTGGTGGGGACCGTGACGCTTGCGGAGGTGAAGCCATGAAACGCTGCGAGGGTGCGCTGGAGAAAATCGACAGCAAGTACGAGCAGTGCGACAACCCCGCCGAGCACGGCTCCGACTATTGCTGGGAGTGCCAGCAGTTGGGGAACACAAAGGAGGCGGCGTGAGCATCAAGAGCAAACAGGAGCACATCTGGGGCAAGCACGCCGTCATCGGCATCACCTTCGAGATAGCCGCCGCTTGGCTGCGCCTGCGCAGGAACGGCTTTCCCCATTACAAACTGAGCGAACTGAAAAGGGCGAAAGAGCTTCTTGCGCTGGTCAAGTACGGTCCCGCACTGGTCATCGACGGCGAGATTGCCCAGACCATGCACGCTCAAGGATTCTTCTGGTCGTATCATCCGCACGCGTGGGAAGTAAAGTGCGGCGAAATGCTCACGCCGATGGAGGCGTTCCTTGAGGACGAGAAGCTTTGGAACGCGCTCGGCAAGCGGGCGAACCACGGCAGCGTAAACTCGCTGACCGATTCAGAAGTGCGCAAGGGGCTGAAGGCAGTCACCGCGGCGCAGGGTGTGAGCGGATTCCGACCGACCGCCGCGTGGGCAGTCTACAACCGTTACTGCCCGATGGGCGGCACGGTGTACGACCCATCCATGGGCTGGGGCGGTCGCTTAGTCGGCGCGTTCATGTGCGGGAAGGTGAAGAAGTACATCGGCTGCGAGCCGTCAAGCAAGACCTTCGCGGGGCTGATGCAGATGGAAGCCGATTTGCGGTGGATAGCTCCCAGCCGAGATTTGCAGATCGAGATGCACCAACGTGGGTCGGAAGATTTTCACCTGCTGGCTCCCAGCAGCGTCGATCTCGCCTTCACGTCTACGCCTTATTTCGAGGGCGACGGCATCGTCGAGCAGTACAGCGACGAGCCGACGCAGAGCCACATCAAGTTCGCTGATCGTGAGTCGTGGCTTGAAGGCTTCATGGGTCAGACCATCCGAAACTGTCATGTGGCGTTCAAACCGGGTGGGATTTTGGCGCTCAACGTGAGCGACGAGCTTGCCGAAGCCGTGACCGATCAGGCTGTCAAGAACGGGTTCATCCACGTCGAGACCCTGCGGCTTAGGCTGTCGAAGAACATGGGCAGCAAGCACAAGCCGGGCGGCCCGTGGAAGACCGAGCCTGTGCTTGTCTTTAGAAAGCCCTGACCCCACAGCCACGCGCTTGGGATGCTGAGTACGAAACGCCGACTGGCTAAGCAGAAGGCGTCCGGCAGTGAATCTGCCGCTGACGAGGACATCGCCAGACACAAAGGAGAAACCAGATGAAGATGATCGACGAGAAGTGGGAAGACCTCAACGGGCGCAAGCACAAGCTGTATATCGTGCGCTCGATGGGCGCGGGTCGAGGCTTCGGTGTGATCGAAGTTCTGCGCAACGTCGTCGTCGCGACCGGATGGACACGCGAAGAGTGCTACGACTACCTGCGTACCACTGACGAGCGGTAAGTCCGAAACGCCGAGTGAATGAGGTAGCGGCGTCCGACCGTGAAGCGGTCGCTGACGAGGACAGACAAGGAGAGACAGGATGATGAACGACGAAAACTACAAGGTTATGGTCGCGCCATGCAAGGAGTGCGGCAATTTACGAGGCGATGGTTGCCGCCTGAAAGAGGACGCCGAGACGCCAGTGTTCGTTGGTCGGTGCCCCGACTGCCAAGAGCGCGATCCGTTTCTGAAATTGTTGAAGAGCACGCGCATCACGACCCTCGGCGGTCTCTCGCGGAGGATAGAACGGTAAGCATGTGCGATATGGCGATGGCCCGCTGGGAATCGCTGCCTCCAGCCTTGAGAAAATCGAGAACGCGCTCGACAGCATTTTGTGGGACGCGGAGTTTCCGGGGATGTTCTGACAACGGAGTATTTAAGGATGAGGTGAAAGAACAATGAGTGGAGTAATCAAGGGCAAGGGCGACGGCAAGTGGGGTCGCATCACAATCAACCGAGACGGCTCGTTGCTGCTGGAGAACGTCACGCTGTCCGACATCAAGATCACCAACTGCGAGCTGCACGCTGAGTCGGGCGAATACCCGATTCCGTTCGCCGACCGGATGAACGTCCTCGAAGACTTCGCTTCCGGCGATGTCTACCCGGAGATGACTTTCGGCGGGCGCACCGACGAGCAATATCGCAAGGACGCGGACGCCGCCTGCGAGCGATACCAGCAGGCACGGGCTGTTGTCCTCACGAAAGGACAACCCAATGGCTAACCGCAAACAAAAAGTAACGGAAGACACGCTGGTCTACATCAACGACCTGAAAGGCACGATTGACTTCCTCAAGGAAGACTTGGCTGAGATCGAAGACCTTCTCGGTCTCAACGAATTAACGCCGTCACACAATGGCGGGGGCTACCACAAGGTGGACGACCCCGATAAGTTTGAGGAGACATTGAACGACGCCATCAACCTGATCTTCAAAGGGCACTCGAACCTTCAAGAAGAAGTGATTCCGATGCTGAAAAGCAAACGAGAGATAGCCGCAGAAGAATTGGCAATCAAGAAAGCCGTACAGGCGCACACGGCAACGAAATGATCAACTGCGTCCCATTCAAGATGCTACGCCCGGCGAGAAGCTGAAGCGTGCTAGCAGATGCGATTCAATCCCTGCGTCGCCATTTGGGCAGAAGTTTTCTTAAAAATGCAGCAATAGTTTGGAGTATGGGTTGCGTGACCAAGTTTCGACGCGGGGTGAGTCTGAATGCTTTGCGGTGCCCGAAGTACCGCCGGGGTATCTCTCCGCAGTCAGCAGCAGCGCCCGCGCCGAAAAACCCTGAATTGCTCGGCTCTGCTGTTCCAGCGCGGCATCCGTCCGAAAATTCGGTATTAGAAGATCGCCGCAGCGCGACAAAGCGCAGATCGGGAGGAAGACATGACCAAGAAAGAAGACATCGGCGATCTCTATCGAGATGCAACGGACAGCACCCGCAGCCTAGTTCGGGTTCGACATGAAGCCCCGAAGCGAAGTGGGGTGAAGCCCGACGCGGAGGACAATCCCTTGGCGAAACTAGACTACGATGAGCTTCCAACTCTGGGTGACGTGGCGGCACGGCTTTGGACAGAGCAAGCACCGCGAAATTCCGCAGGGCGCAGTAATAAGTAGTTAGAAGGGGCATCGGAGCGCCGGGCCAGCTACCCGCGAGTTCCGAAATCCGGCGACTACCGGATGCTCTAATAGGCGGCGGTTCGCCGGAATCGCATCAGAGGTGGGGACGGTTGCACTGACCTGTTTCCTGTCCCCAATACCTCGCCAACAGCGGGTCAGGAAAGCAAACAGGTCAACGTGGACACATTCGAAGTTCGCAGTTCTTCACTAGATTTCACCGAAATAGCACAACTGGCAGACCAAGGGATGCTCTTCGTCGGCTGCCAGATGGGGATGAGCAGTTCCCGCTGGCTCAACTGGCAGGACAGAGCCACGAACAACAAGTTCATGCTGCTCGACTGGATCAAAGGCGGCAGCAGCCTAGTGACGGTGGCGAAGCGCGGGCACTCGTTCGTGCTCGACATCGACGATCCCGCCGAGTGCGAGCGGCTCGGCTTCAGGCGCGAATGGCTGGACGGCTACTACGCAGTGGACACGCCTTCTGAAGGCGAGCATCACCACGGTCTGCACGACAACACAACCGAGGCGCTGGGGAACGTTGTCAACGTTTACCGCGTGAGGGGCGACAAAGACTCCGGCAAAATTCTCGAACTCAAGCTGCACAACCAGAGCGTGGCTGCGCCAACGGCGGAACGCTTCGCTGATGAAAAGAAGTGCGCGGGCACCTACGAGCCGCGCATGCCCGCTGCCAAGATGCGGCGCGGCATCGACCCCGAACTGCTGGCTTGGCTGGAGAAATATGGCGAGACATCGAAGCCGCACAAGACCCCAAGCGTGACCCGCGTTGACTTCCATCCTCAATTTGGGATGGAGAGATTTCTGGAATCCCATAATTGCACAGAAGACAAGTCGGGCATCGTAGACGGCGTTTTGCACGTAGTGGTCGAATGCTGCCCGCTCTGCGGCAAGGAGGCGCGGGAAAGTACGGTCCCCGCAGGGGTCACCAAGTTTATCTTCGGCGGCTACAGCTACGGTTTTGTGTGCCATGCCTGCGGCATCAACTCGAAGGACGAGTTGGAGGACGGGCTGGCGGAGCTGGTAGACGGGTTCGAGCCTTGGGACGAGTTCATCTACAAGGACGACGACCCGGAGTTCCTGCTCAGCAGCTTCGGTGCAGAGAAGGCGAGCCTTCAAGAGAACATCGAGGAGTTTGCTGCGCACTTGCCTCCGCGAGTCTTTCCGCTCACGGACATGGGCAATGCGGAGCGTTTCGAGCAGCGCTTTGCTGGCAGGTTCGCTTGGACGAAAGAGACCGGATGGCTTGCATACAGGGATGGGGTCTGGCAAGAGGACAAGACCGGAGAGGCTGACCGGGCGATGCAGACTACCGTGCGCCTCATCACCGAAGAGCTTCAACTGATCGAAGCCGGAGAATCTGAGCAGGACAAGAAGCGAGCCGCGCTCATCGAGGAGGCTATTGTCGGCTGGGCAAAAGCCTCCGAATCCAACGCCAAAATCAACGCGGCGCTGGAACGGGCGTCCAAACTGACGTCTTTCGCCAAGGACTACGCCGACTTCGAGCAGCGACCGAACCTGTTCAATTGCGCCAATGGCACTATTGACCTGAACATCCTTGAGTTCCGCCAGCACAATCCCGACGACTTTTTGCTGAAGAAAAGCCCGGTTTCATACGACCCGTCCGCGAAGTGCCCGAATTGGGAGAAGTTCCTGCTGGAAGTGCAGGGCGGTGACCGCGAGATGGTGGACTACCTGCAACGCTGCTGCGGGTACAGCATGAGCGCCGAGTGCGGCGAGCAGTGCCTCTTCATTCCGTGGGGCACTGGGGGCACAGGCAAGGGCACATATCTGACCGTCATCGGAAAAGTATTCGGCACGTACGCCGCGACCGCCGACCCGGAGATGTTTATCGAGAGACATGGAGACAGCGGGCAGCCGTTCGAGATGGCGGGAATGGAAGGCGTCCGGGTGCTGCTGGCGGTCGAGACCGACCAAGGTAAGCGACTGGCTGAAGCAAAAATCAAACGCATGACGGGCAACGACTCCAAAATCCGAGCCTGCCGCAAGCACAAAGACCAGTACGATTTCACTCCCGTGTGGAAGGTGTGGCTCGCCACCAACCACCGCCCCAACGTGCGCGGAACCGACGACTCCATCTGGGATCGACCCAAGCTGATCCCTTTCGATGTGCGCTTTCGGAACCAGCCGAACGAGGTGAAGAATCTAGCGGGCATCCTGCTGCAAGAGGCGAGTGGCATCCTCAACTGGATGCTCGAAGGTTACCGGAAATGGAAATCAGTCGGGCTGCGCCACCCCGCAAAGGTGTCGATGCTGGTGAAAGACTGGCGAGACAACGAGGATTTCATCGGACGATTTCTGGAAGAGCGAGTCGAAGAAGGGGAATACGTCGAACCCGGAACGCTCTTCGGCGCGTTTACAAACTGGGCTGAGAACGTGCGAGAAGGATCGCGCATGAACGCGACCGAGTTCAAGGAAGAGTTGCAACGGCGTGGCTACATGTACAAGAAGTCCTACCGGGTTGGGGCGAAGGTCGTCCGAGCATGGGTCGGCATTAAGCTCAAGACGTCCACGACCGAGCCGCAGATTCCAGACGATGAGGTTCTGTAGGCATGTAGGCGGTTGTAGACGCCTACATCTCATTTAAGTTGATGTTCGAACATCAGGGCAGAGAGGTGAAGAGGTGAAGAGCACTACTGGATTAAATGGGTTGTAGACGCCTACAACCGCCTACACGCCTACATCCAGTCTGCTTAACTGAATATGTCTGACGATACCAAGAGGAAGTTCACGAAGCTGACTGACGCCGAACAAGCCGAGTTCATGGAGCTAATAAAGGACTCGTTCGACCCGGAACTTTACACCGAGGACGATCTTCCGTCGCTCCGCGCCAGCAGGAAGCGATGGGAGGAGGAGCAGCGACAGGGACAGGAAACACCCGCCTCGGATGAGTGCAGCGAAGAATTGGACGAAGACTTGGAACCTCCGAGCGACTGGTCTAACCCTTGGCGTTGGGACCGCGAGTGACTCAGCATACACTCAGGATGCTCTGCGGCACTAGCCAAGCACAATTCAACGACTTTCAATCTCATTTCAGGGCGGCACAAATTTGACGTCCCCGGCAGGCTGCCAAATTGCGAAATACGCGAATTTGCGATTATTACTGTAAAAAGCAGCCACCAGTTCTAGGAGGAAAATCTAAACCGTGCGTGCAAGACCGATGGTGAAAACGTACCTACTCGCTAGAGCGATGCAACGGTGGGCATTGATCGGTCGGCATCCTAGTGCGTTCCCGAACTGCCCGGTTTCTCGGGCGCGGCGAAATTTCGCGAGGCTGCTTGCCAAGTATCCGCAGATCGCGGAGCGGCTGGGTTTGACGCCGTTGTCGGCTTATCCGCCCCTTTGATC
Organism: Candidatus Acidiferrales bacterium; assembly: GCA_963780315.1. Lineage (GTDB taxonomy): Bacteria > Acidobacteriota > Terriglobia > Acidiferrales > UBA7541 > Acidiferrum. Next base: position 277,316 of record CAWABP010000014.1, read on the forward strand.
CTGAGGACAATGGCCTACCCACATGTGGACGAAATGCTCTGGTTTGCTAATCGCTGGTGGTTCCCCGGCGCACAGATCGAGCCGCAGTCTGACCCTGTTCGTTGACTTGCATTCCGTCCACAACCTAAGATGACCGCACCATGGCTGACTTCGACGCGTTCATCGGGCAGACCATCTCGCACTATCGCATCGTCGAGAAGCTGGGCGGCGGGGGCATGGGTGTCGTTTACAAGGCTGAGGACACCGAGCTTGGGCGATTCGTCGCTCTCAAGTTCCTGCCCGAAGACCTAGCCCAAGACCCCCAAGCGCTGGAACGCTTCCGCCGCGAGGCTCGTGCCGCTTCCGCCCTGAACCATCCGAACATCTGCACTATCTACGAAGTCGGGCAGCAACATGGTCAGCCGTTTATAGCGATGGAGTATCTGGATGGCATGACGCTCAAACACCGCATCGGTGGCAAACCGCTGGAGACCGAGGCGGTGCTCGATATAGGCATCCAGATCACCGACGCTTTGGACGCGGCACACTCCAAAGGAATCATCCACCGCGACATCAAGCCTGCGAACATCTTTGTCACGAATCGAGGGCAGGCAAAGATTCTGGATTTTGGGTTGGCAAAGGTCAGTACACCCAAAAGCGCGACTGGCAACGAGCCAACACTTGCCACTGCGGAGGTTGACCCTGACCATCTGACAAGTCCCGGCACGGCTGTAGGAACCATCGCGTACATGTCGCCCGAGCAGGTGCGGGCGAAGGAATTGGATGCCCGCACTGATTTGTTTTCGTTTGGAGCGGTTCTTTACGAGATGGCGACTGGGACATTGCCCTTCCGTGGCGAGAGCACAGGAATAGTTTTCGAAGCCATTCTGAACCGTGCTCCGTTGCCACCCTTGCGGCTGAATCCCGACGTGCCTCCCGACTTAGAACGAATCGTCGCAAAGTGTCTGGAAAAGGATCGCAACCTCCGCTACCAGCACGCTTCCGACATCCGCACCGACCTGCAACGGCTGAAGCGTGACTCTGAGAGCGGAAGCAGTACGGCGGCAAGAATTCCTGCGACTCGCGTTGCGAGACTCTGGAAGATCGCGGTTCCCGTCCTGCTTGTCGTGTTGCTCGTAGCAAGCGGGCTTTCCTATCGGTCGCATCGGCAGAGCAAGCGCCTGACCGACAAGGACACCATCGTTCTCGCCGACTTCGAGAACAAGACGGGCGATCCGATATTCGACGACACGCTGAAGACTGCGCTCAACGTTTCCCTGCGGCAGTCGCCTTTTCTGAGTTTGCTTCCCGACAGCGAAGTCGCAAACACGTTGCAGCAGATGACCCGCCCAGCCAGCACGAAACTCACGCCCGAGGTAATCCGCGAGCTTTGCCAACGGTCGGGCAGCAAGGCTTACATTGCGGGAACGATTGGCAGTCTGGGCAGCGAGTATGTGCTGGGGCTAAAGGCGGTGAATTGTCAGAACGGAGACACGCTGGCACAGGAGCAGGTGACGGCAGCGTCCAAGGAGAAGGTGCTGGACGCGCTGGGCGAGGCAGCCTCCAAACTGCGGGGCGAACTGGGCGAATCACTGGCTACGTTGCAGAAGTTTGATGTTCCGCTCGAACACGCCACTACGTCTTCGCTCGAAGCTCTGCAAGCGTACAGCCTTGGCTGGAAGGCCTATCCTGAGAAAGGCACTGCCGCAGCCCTGCTTTACCATCAACGTGCCGTTGAACTCGATCCAAATTTTGCCATGGGCTACTGGGCCGTGGGCGGCGACTACATTGCTCTCGGCGAGCCTAGGCGGGCGAGCGAATATTACACCAAGGCGTTTCAGTTACGGGAACATGCGAGCGAACTGGAAAAGCTGGCAGTCGCTGCCACCTACTACCGGAGTGTGACCGGCGAACTGGATAAGGTTGCCCAGATAACTCTGGAGGAAATTGAGAGCTACCCGCGGGAAGCCGGACCCTATGCGCGTTTGGGCGAAGTGTTCTCCTCTCAGGGGCAGTATGAGAAGGCTATCGAGATCACGACGCAAGCTGTGCAAATTGCGCCGGATAGTGCTGTTTGGTACGAAAACCTCGCCAAATACGCCCTTGCCTTGCAGCGCTTCGACAAAGCCCGGCAGATGATTCAAGAGGCGCAAGTGCGAAAACTCGATTCTGACATTTCGCGCCTTTTTCTTTACGCCCTTGGCTTTCTCGGCGCGGACTCTTCGGCAATGTCAGAACAGCAACAGTGGTTTGCGCGTAGACCCGAATATGAGAATTTTGGACTGGCTTACGCATCCGACACCGAGGCGTATGGCGGTCGTCTCGGCAAGGCTCGGGAGTTGACTAAGCGGGCTGTGGACTCTGCGGTAGGAGCAGACAACAAGGAAAGTGGGGCGATCTATTTGGCGAATGCCGCGCTTGAAGAAACGGCTTATGGCAATCCTGCACAAGCCCGGCAATCAGCGGCAGAGGCTTTGAAGCTGGCTCCCACGAGTCAGGCTGTCGAGGTCGAAGCCGCGCTGGCGTTTGCCATGGCGGGCGATACGGCACGAGCCGAGTCTTTGGCACAAAACTTAGGGAAACGCTTCCCGCTGGACACGCAGATGCAGTCACTTTGGCTGCCTGCGATTCAGGCGCAATTGGCTCTGGACAAAAAGAATTCGACTTCTGCCTTGAGTCCCCTGCAACCAGCTTCTCCCATTGAGTTGGGCGAGACTCCCTTCGGCAACAATATTTCCTGCCTCTACCATGTGTATGTACGCGGAGAGGCATACTTGGCAGCCGGACAAGGCAGCGTCGCTGCCGCCGAGTTCCAGAAGATTCTCGACCACAGCGGCATTGTCTGGAACTGCTGGACGGGAGCGCTGGCGCATCTGGGAGTGGCTCGTGCCAACGCCTTCCAGTCGAGAACCTCGCAGGGCGCGGACGCCGATGCCGCCCGCGTCCGGGCACTCGCCGCCTACAAAGATTTCCTCACGCTCTGGAAAGACGCCGACCCCGACATCCCCATCCTCAAGCAAGCCAAAGCCGAGTACGCGAAGCTCCAATAGCGCCTGCTGTGCCTAGCACATGGCGGCGGGCTCCGGATCATCAGCGGTTCGGTGCTCAATTCCCAAGCTCAGAGCCGTTGCAACGCGAGAATTCTTACCCACAAATTTACCCACAGCAAACGGTTCCTACCCACTACCCACACATCTCCGGTAACCGCGTTCGAACAAACCCCCCTGTGCGGCAGACGCTTCGCGTGAGGCGTACTCTTTCGACTAAGACATGGATGCAGCAGCGAACGTCGTCGGCACAGGATCGAGATCGACGACTTGGACGCGATCTTCAGGTGACTGCTCTCGCTTCGGGATCGTCGAACTATCAACAGGGTTCGGAGGCGGCTTTCGAGGCGTAAGATTAAAGAAAGGAGGAATCCATGAAAATCAGCGTAAAAGGTCTGGCGCTCGCATCTGGAATCCTGTGGGGATTGGCGATGCTGGGCATGGGTCTGGCGAACTTGATCTGGGCTAATTATGGTCAGCAATTTCTCCAGATTATGGCGTCCGTGTATCCCGGCTACCATGCGACTCGCAGCATTGCACAGGTGATCGTCGGGACTCTCTACGGAGCAGCAGATGGTCTCATCGGTGGCGCTGTCTTCGCTTGGCTCTACAATCAGTTTGCTAAGCCCAGAGTCTGAGCACAAAGGCTCCACTGAATAGCTGCCGCTGCTAGAATTCGCGTATCCGGTCAGCCGGGACGAGAAGAGGTAGGGAGTTACAGTGGAGAGCTATTGCTCCAAGCGGGACAACACCAAACCCATGCCTCCCGGATTCTCCGCGATTGGGATATTCCTTATCTTCGGCGCAGTAATGGCAGGCTTTGCAGCCACCACTTTGCTTTGGCGCGGCACAGCACTCGACCGAGTGTGGATTCTCAATCCAACAGCCTATCAGCAACTCGTCCCTCTCGGCAGCAAGGTCGGCATTCTATTTCTGCTCTTGAGTGCAGCACTGGTCGTGTCGGGGTTAGGGTGGTTCCGTCGTCGGCTGTGGGGATGGAGACTGGCGGTGGTAATCATCGCAACCCAAGTCCTCGGAGACATCGTTAATCTTGTCAGAGGAGACCTGCTGCGTGGGGCAACAGGAGTCATCATCGCAGGAGCGTTATTGATATACGTTTTGTCGCCCCGAATCAGAGCGGCATTTTCGGGCACTCCTGACTGAACCCATGTCGCTTCCTGAAAACAGGGAACTTTAGGGTCTTCGGGCAACAATGAGCCACCAAACGTGCTCATCGTCGCGTCGGTCAATAAAACGATCTTGGCGACTGATTACCTCGAAGCCAGCACGACGAATCTCAGCGTCAACCAATTCTGCGCGTATTTCGTGATGCTGTAATTCAATCTCGCGGGACTCAGTAGCGCTCGCTCGCGAATTGTGGTCAAGGATGACGAGTCGCCCACTGTGCTTCAACGATTGAAACAAGTGGTCGAGGAGCGGTTTTGGTTTAGTGAACTCATGGTAGGTGTTTGCTATCAGCACCGCATCTGCCATATCTGTCTGGAGGCGCGGGTTATCTGTGTCTCCATGGATGACATGGATGTTTCGCTGATTTCGCAGGAACGCTCTTATCCATAAAAACAGCAACGGTTCCTTCAGAATATCCACTGCTACGACGCTGCCATGTTTGCCGACAATGGGACTGAGTTTGAGGGCGAAGTACCCGGCTCCGGAGCCAAGATCAACTACAACATCACCGTCCTTCAGGGCCAGTGCCTGAATTACGTCTCCGGGGCGCTGCCATACGTCTCGCCCACCTTCTATTTGATCCAATGCGTTGAGAATCGCTATCCCTCGGTACGTAGCACTCAGAAGGAAAATGAGCAGAAGAGTACCGATCACGAAAAGGGTGATTCGAACGCGATACGCGCTCCGAACGTTGGCGTCAGGTACAGGTTTCATCTGGATGACCTGAATGCGCTCATACGATGTCGCATCAGCCTATTCTTCGCTGTTGCGTGCGTTGGCAATATTAGCTTCTCTGCTGGAGGAAGCTCCACAGCCAATCGCCCGAATCTCGTTGGCTTTACGGTTTGCTGTTGCGCAACCAGTTTGCTAGGTATGACCTTTGAACACCAAGAGAATCTGATTAAAAGCCGACCCTGCTAACATTTGCATGTGAACCCTCGCGAGCCAACGTGCCGTTACCTGTCGCCCGAACAGGCGAAGCGTTTCTATGACCGCTTCGGTTCAGCACAAGACTGGCAAGGCTTCTACGAAAATCCAGCCATCAATGAACTGATGGCGCACGCTGGCTTCGACTCGGCACAATCCGTCTTCGAATTCGGATGCGGGACTGGGGCATTAGCTGCCCGCCTGTTGCAGCACAAGTTGTCAGCAGATGCTCGCTACGTTGGGATCGACATCAGCCGCACAATGGTTTCGCTTGCGCGTGAGCGTTTCAAGCCGTGGTCAGAACGCGCACGTGTGGATCAGAGTGATGGTTCACCTCGCATTCCTGAGCCTGATCGCAGCTTTGACCACTTCGTTTCGACCTACGTGTTCGATCTTCTGGCTCCCGACTTCATAGATCAACTCTTGTCAGAGGCTCACCGCCTGCTTCTGCCCGGAGGGAAGCTCTGTCTGGTGAGCATGACGTTCGGCGCATCTCCCCTTTCCCGTGCGGTCTGCTGGGGCTGGCAACGACTGTGGCGGCTCCATCCGGGCATCGTGGGCGGCTGCCATCCCATCGAACTTTCGGAATATTTGCGGTCGGAGTGGTGGAAGCCCGATCACCAGACCAAGGTGACAAGCTGGGGCGTCACTTCGGAGATTCTGGTAGCTTCAGCAAGGAGGAGGAATGTTGGGTAGGTGTGTAAGAGATGTTGGCACGGAGGGCGGACCTCATCGACGGAATGGGCGGCTGCCAGCGCACGTTTGGCAGCGTCGTAGCGGATCAGCGCGGTCATGCCGCCGGTGTGACCCAGAAGGGACCCCGCCACAAGTGCTTCTTTAGGAGCCTGTTCTTCTGCGATAATTCCCTTCGATATGTGCGGGCGTTACCCTTCGAGCGGTCATTGGCAACCTCCTAAGAGACCTGAACTGCTGTCGTCACCCTACAGTATCCAGCGACCGCGTCGAACGGAGAAAGTGATGACAATCACTCTGCTCTAGTTAAAGCAGTTGCGGGCTGGCTTTGAATGGCTGTCAGTCCGTCTTCACGTTCTTCTGCGCTGTGGTCGCAAACCGCTTGATGGCATCGGCGTAGCTTTCCATCACGGGCATCGAGACGCCAAGTTCGTGCCCCGTGGCAATGAGGTCGTCATAAAACGTCTTGACCTCAACTGGATCACCGAAAGCATGAGCGGATCATCGCTAGGTATATTCATCACGCCGAAACATCAGCGCGTCATCCAGATGTTGCCCCTCTATTGCTCTGAGCAGAATTAGGGCTGTGCTGCTTCCGAAGCATGGAACGCAACTACGTGCCATTTTTGCGATTCCCGAACATACATCTTCGTGAAACGCCAGTCATCCGAAATTTCTTGACCGTTGATCGTGCGAGTGCGTTGCAAACGCCCAGTGACGACTGCCGCGTTGTCATACACCCGGACACGGATGTCTGATGTCCGATAGCTTAGGAACTTCATGCGACCGGATCGCGCAAATCTGAGCGCCTCCGCTTTCGTCAGCACGGGCATTTTCGGAACGGCGACCTCCATGTCATCCGCCCACAACGCTTCCAACGCATCCGCGTCCCCGTGTTCGTGAGCTTCATTCCAGACGGTTTCGAGGCGCTCAAGCTCGCGAACATCCGCATCATGGGTTGACTGAGCACTCCTCGCAATTCCCGCGAACACCGTCAGGGCCAGCACTCCTAATACGCCAAGAGAAAAAAATTTCACTGGATATGCCTCCCACTTTCGGAAGGGTACCACCGTCTCGAAGGGCGACACCAGACCGCAACGCCCGGATCAACCGCGTGGCGAATGGTGACGAGGAGTGCTGCCAACCTGTGGAATTCGCACCGACTCAAAATCGGGGCGGCGGCAGCCCTGAGGGTGTAGCGGTCTTGCATGTTCGCCGCGTCCCGGTCGGCGAATGCTTGCAGTTTCGCTGCACGGTTGGATAAGATGTCAGCCCGTACTCGGGAGAATTCGATGGCAAAACCTTTCATCTCACGCTGCTGTCTCCTCCTCAGTTTTCTACTTGTTCTCGGCGCGACTCTGTCGGCGCAGACACCGCAGTGGGAACAGCTTCCCCCGACACCCGAACTACCCAAGCCCGACCGGAGCGGAATAGCTGCCGTGAATGGAATTCGAATCTGGTACGCCGTTTTTGGACATGGAGCGCCCGTTATTTTGGTGCATGGTGGAAAAGGAAATTCGAATTATTGGGGGCTTCAGATTCCGGCGCTCGCACGCAAATACGAAGTCATCGTGCTCGATAGCCGAGGACATGGTCGCAGCACAGGCAACAGCGAACCCATCACTTATCATCTGATGGCCTCCGACGTTCTCGCCCTGATGGATTCTCTGCACGTTCCCAAAGCGGCTCTGGTGGGCTGGAGCGACGGCGGCGTTATTGGTCTTGATATTGCCATCAATCACCCCGAGCGGCTGACGAAGCTCTTCGCGTTTGGGGCGAATGCCGACGACACTGGTTTGAAAGACGACATGGATCAACACCCGGCCTTCCGCGTTTATTGGGACCGCACGACGGAGGAGTATCAAAGGCTTTCGCCGACGCCGAGCGAGTACAACGTGGTTATGGAACAGTTACAAAAGATGTGGGACAGCGAACCTCGCTTTTCGCTCGAACAACTACGACGCATCAAAGTGCCGACTTGGATTGCCGAAGGTGATCGGTCCGAAGTTATTAAGCGTGAGCATACCGATCATCTGGCTGCGGTCATTCCCGGTGCAGGCGAGTTGATTCTGCCAAATGTGAGTCATTTCGCGCTACTGCAAGACCCGGAGCAGTTCACTGAAGCCCTGCTCCACTTTCTTTCACGTCCGTAGCGCGTTTCATACCTTGCGGGATAAGTGGCGTAACACCGCAGTCGGGAATCAGGATATAAACTTTGCCAGTTTTTCTGTTGAAAGCCGAAAGTCCGAAGGTGTAGCGGTCTTGCATGTTCGCCGCAGGACTGTCTGACTCCGGCTGGCTTACGAGTAATCCGAGTTGGTTTACGATTCCGATGCCCCCTGACCCCGCTCGTTGACTTCACCCTCTGCTCACCCCTACCATCGCAGTCGGAGCGCCATGATCGGGCAGACCATCTCGCACTACCGCATCGTCGAGAAGCTGGGCGGCGGCGAAACCATATTTGAATCCGTGCTGCGTGTTATCTCCGTGCTTGTAGGGAGCTTGTGTCTCCTTCCCGTCGCATTCGGCTCTTCAGCGCAGGTTGCTGGGCACTGGGAAGGCACGATGGTTCGTGAAGGTGTTTCCCTTGAAGTCAGCTTTGACTTCAGCACATCGGGGTCGCAATCCAAGGGCACCTTCACCTCCTTGACCCAACAAGCTATGGACTATCCACTCAATGTGGTCACGATTAGCGCCGATGGAGTGCATTTTGCACTGGGCGACTCGATTGTTTTTGACGGCAAATTGATCTCAGATCACATTGTGGGTGAATTCACCGACGATGGTGCTGGCGGCAAGTTCACTCTGCATCGCAGCGTGCCAGAAGTCCTACCTTACGATGTGGTGGATGCCATCTTTCGCAACGGTGCCGTCGCTCTGTCAGGTACGCTCTGCATACCTCGTTCGCCGGGGCGACACGCCGCTGTCGTAATGCTTCAGGGAAGTGGGGGCGAAAGTCGCTGGGGCACCAACCGCTTTATTGCTGATCAGTTCGCTCGTTCGGGTATCGCGGCGCTCGTGTATGACAAACGGGGATCGGGGGTTTCCACGGGCGATTGGAAAGCATCCTCCTATGATGATCTCGCCAATGATGTTCTGGCGGGAATCGACCTTCTGGCTTCTCGACCCGACATTGATCCCAGTCGCATCGGACTACACGGACATAGCGAAGGTGGAATTATCGCGGCGATTGTTGCGGTTCATGCTCCCTCCAAGGTCGCTTTTGTAGTTGCTGAAGACACCGTCGCTGGTCTTGTACGGGATCAGGATGTCTACCGGGTGAGTCACCAAATTCAAGAGGCGGGGTTTACGGATGGTCAGATAAAACGTGCCTTGAATTTGTACAAACTAATGCTCGATGTCGCTTGCGGCATCAAACCTTACCACGAGCTTGAGACAGCAAGTCAGCCTTTCCGAGATCAAGAGTGGTACAAATGGCTCGCTATACCACCGGAGGACTCGTATTTGTGGACGTGGTATCCGAAGATCGGCAATCTCGACACCCTCGTGTTCTGGAGACAGGTGCGTGCTCCCGTGTTGTTGGTGTATGGCGAGCGTGATCAACTTGTGCCTGTAGATGAGAGTCTGGCGAAAATCGAGGCTTCTCTTGACATTGTCCACACGCCCTATACTGCCCTCATTGTGCCCAACGCCCAACACAACCTAACCGTGCAGCCGAAGCCCAACGAGCCTTTCTTCTGGTGGAAGTCGGCACCCGGCATTATTAACCTCGTAGTTGCGTGGGTACAGCACGAAACGACACGGGTATGACTAAGAGAAAACACGTTTCTCCAGAAGCTCTGGATGCGAGCTTGCTGCCCAAGCCGCGCAAGCCTATTCCACACGCATTCGTGCTTGATGCGATTTCCACACTATCGCCGTACACGCGTCCGATGTTTGGCTGCCTTGCAATCTATGTAAAAGACAAAATCGTGTTGATCCTACGGGACAAGCCTAAAAGCACTGCGGATAATGGAGTATGGCTCGCCACTACCCAAGAACACCACCAGAGCTTGCGGCGTGAGTTCCCGAACATGCGATCCATTCAAGTATTGGGCAAACGCGTAACGGGTTGGCAGGTCTTACCAGTCGATGCCCCTGACTTTGAATCAGCGGCACTGCGGGCATGCGAGCTTGTGCTGGCTGGAGACCCTCGGCTCGGCAAAATTCCGGGCGCACGAACGTCGAAGTCCGGATCAAAAGCGGCTGGAAGATCGTCGAAGCAGATCAAAACCTCGAAGAAACACGGGAGCACAACCAACTTCGACACTGTGCGGAAAATCGGCTTGGCATTGCCCGGCGTGGAAGAGAGCACAGCCTACGGGTCACCCGCGCTCAAGGTTCACGGAAAACTCTTGGCATGTGTGCCTGCTCATCGTTCGGCTGAGCCGGGTTCACTTGCCGTTCGCGTTGACTTCGACGACCGCGCCGAACTGCTCGCAGCAGACCCGGACGTCCACTACGTGACCGACCACTATCTCAACTACACCGCCGTGCTGGTTCGCACGCCCCGCGTCACACCCGATGTCCTGCGAGATTTGCTCGGCATGGCTCACAAGTTTGTAACCGCGAGGAGGCGACGATGAAGCGAGAACGTGCGCTAAAGATTGTGCTTGTATTGGTCGGACTGCTCTTTTGCGCTGCCGTTTATCCGCTTGTGCTGATGGCGAAGCAAGACCCTGCTCTGGCGATGATGATGAGCCTCTACGTGACCCTTGGCGTCTTCTTGCTGCTTGCGTCCCGCAACCCGTCAGCGCACCGCAGCCTGATCGCCTTCACCGCGTGGTCGAGCTTTGCACATGCGACTGTCATGGGGGTTCAGGCATTCCAAAGTTTCATCGCTCGCCGCGAACTGCTCGGAGTGGCTTTCTTCGTTGTCATTGGCATAACGTTAATCGCGCTGGCTCCGGGCAAGAAAACGGTCGAGCAGGTATCGGCAGCCGTCGTGTAGGCTCTCATAGAGGGAATCTGACGTGAAAACAGTGAACCCTCGAAAAGGTAGTCCGGCTACTAGTCGCAAGGGTGTTCCAAAGAATGTCGATGAATACCTTGCCCGTGTTCCCGAACCCGCCCTCAGTATGTTGAACAAGATGCGCACTGCGATTCGGTCAACCGTACCGCCTGCGGCACGGACACGTTGGTCTGCACGGATGACTGGGGCGCTCAGGTCACCTTATGGTCTTACGTCTATTTCGTGAAATTCCACCAGAACGGCCGAAGCGATGTCGAGCATATTTTTGAGACCGTAGATAAGTCGAGACAGACGTGCGGTATTGACTTCTTCGACGGTAGTGACACTTCGGTTCAAAAGTCCGGAATCACTGCATTAGAGTTTGTCGAACCCAGAGAAAAATCCCCGACCCTTGTAATAACCGCCACGCTCGGCGAGAAGAATCCTACTGACGAAGAGCGAAGAGCGTGCCAACAGGGGAAGCCTGTTCCGCTCACTCTCAATAGCTCCCGGATGAAATTCTTCTTCGACGGGGGCATTTTTCGACCTGCATCGGAAAGCGAGAAAACGCTGGAACTGTTTCCGAAGGCCGAATCAACGGAGGACTCGTATTCATCCAAACACTGAGATGAGCGCCAGCCGTCCGGACTCCTCTCCAGATTTCAGTTCGTCAAGTCCTTAACAGCGCAATCGGAAACTGACCCAGACCGGGCCGGGAGGTTCGTCAGCCTTGTTCTGGCCACAGGTTGTGCAAGGTTCAAAAAACCTGTCTTCTCGCAGCGTTGTAACTGGTTGATTTAGAGGAGGGGAATTTGTCGATTTGAGGCCCAGCCACCTTGTCCCGCGCCCAAGGATGTTTGCTCGGTGGGTTCACGCCTCGACAGCCGTTCGGAACGCCGAGTTAACTTGTACGCACAGGTTTTTTCGGCTGTGCCAACCGTCACACATGAAGTGCCGGAACAAAATACATAATGGTAGTGCCATGGAAGAACTTCAAACCTTCAAGCAGATAGCTCACAACGACGGGTTCGTTGATGTAAAAGAATCCAAAGACGGCACTGTTCTGTGGCTCAGGCGACAATCGCCTGACGCTGCCACGAACATTCATCAGCGCATTTGCGTGGACAGCGTAACGAACAGCGTTACCGTGTATTGGATGACCAGCCTTGGAAAAGCCGAATCGCAAACGTTTCGAAGTACCGCCGGCCTAAGAGAGTGGCTGGGATCGCAGGCAGTCCGGTGACAAATCGCGAAGCCATCCATCGTCTCTCAGTCAACGCGGGGGACTGTTCCGCAGTGTCGTGGTTGCACCACAACAACACCAAAGTTATACACGGCGTGGTCGTGCGCTACTTTGGAACAGGAGAAGCCGCGGACAAGGCCGAATGTGTCCTCATGCAGCGGATCGCGGAACGGACCCGCTCATATGAGCGTCAAGAAGACCCGGACGTATGGCTGACAAAGTGCGCCACCTCAGAATGCGACCGCCTGCGCAACGAAGCCATCCACGACAAGGCCAATAGCGATCAGGTTTCCACAGTTTGACGGAGGAGGTCATGGCTGATTACTACAATATTCAGCAGGTAGCCCAGAAATGCGGGATTGCCGAAAGCACGATAGCGCAGCTAGAGAGCAAGGGACTTCTGGAACCCACGATAAAGAAGGGAATGGCGTTCCTCTCCTCTCAACAGGTTTACCGCCTGCGGATCGCCGTTCAACGCGCAAAAAAAGAGAGAATAGACTTGCAGGAAGCCCTCGCAAGAGTCGAACAACGTTGGCTCGCTCAGGCCGCCGTGCTTAACCGATAACAACTCGCGCACCCGAATTTCCGCTTTGCTCGGTTGACGACACGATGCAACGGGCGATTTTGGCTCCTCCCTTCGATGAAGGCTCGATTGGGTTTGCGTAATCCTCGGGACAGGAACAAACAAAGCGTAGGTCGATCACCGTTAGTCCGAACTCGATGCCAACCCGCAAGATGGCATCGTTGAACACCATGAGCGCCGTAGAGGCGAATCGCTGATATTCCCGATCCGGAAAGTTCCCGTTGTAGATGGTGCAAATTGCCATCGGGAGCCCCGTTTTCCTGCATGCCGCCACTGCCCGGCGATACTTCTCTTCAAATCCCTGAGACACATCTGCCAACTTTGCCAAGGCCTTTTCGGTCGAGTCAAAGGGCTTAAGGAGTACGTCGGAATCCATGATGGCGTCGTTCCCACCCACGCTGAGGACCAGATGGGTTGCACCGGGCGGTATCCGCCGCGCCTGAGAGGGAATGTCTTCCGTGGTCGAATCGTCAACGGCAATCAGCGTAGCGTGGGAACCATGCGGGAGGAGTTCCTGCACTTGCGAAACGACATCCGGCCCGCCTTCGGTATAGGCACGGTTATCGAGAATCGAGTCTCCAACGAGGACGATGTGGCTCACAATTTACCCCTCTTTACTGGCTGTGGATGGCTTTGAAATGCGATCCCTGAACGCTTCGTACTCTGCTGGTAGCTCGATCCCAAATTTCTTGCACAAGGCGGATACATCTCGAAAATCCTTGTCCTTGAGATCATAGCCGGAGTGAAACTTGACCATCCATTCCGGCGAAATGCACCGAACCGCTTGACTGTCTATCTTCCCAGTTCCCGTCAGGGATGCAGCCGGATACTTCTCTCCCTTTTCTGGCGGGCTGGGAATCCTTGCATCCGGCATCCGCGACCGGAGTGTTTCTGGCCTATGGACGCGCTCGATATAGCCATGCACCTAGTTGCTGGGGGTATCAATGATTCCGAACTTCCCTCGGCCTGAACGTTAGGCCAAGAAACTCAGGCTCACTGTGTGATCGGTCTACTGGTGAAGCTCTCGGGGGTGCATTTCCCTGTGGTTGTCGCTCCGCATTGGTTCTATGGGGAAAAGTGTCTAACTCCTTGGGTGAATCTTGTCCGCAGTCACTGTCGCATGAAGATTGGACGGCTCTATCGCCACTACCCATCCACCTATCTCAATCAGTTCGCCGGTGCCCGCGTTCGTGACCTTGACCGGGCCGATCACTTTCGCCGGTTTCAACGATCCACCGTGGTCAACAAGGACTTTCATTTCAGGTTTTAGGTCTTCGTTTTGCATTTTGTTCCTTCCGCTTTGTTTCATTCATAGAAGCAAAAGTACTGGGGGTCAGGGTGCGCCGGAGTCCCCAGAAAAGAGGAAACCGCGATAAATCGCATCCCGCAGAATCACATACACTTTGGAAATCGAGGGGAGCAGGTTTCTCTTTTGCAAAAGCCGGACGCAACGACATGGTGGTCCGCGTCCGACTCAACATATCGCAAGACCTGAAACGTCCAAAGGTCATCTGGCTTACTGACAAGCTGTAGAGAAAGATAGTGTGCTCTGGGTTTACTGGCTGGCGTATTTTCATTTCTCCGCGGTATCGTTCCAAGCGTCACGAGATACCCCAAATAGGGATAATGAAACCATGAGGTACCGTCCCAGTGATACTCTAGCGTGTCGATATTCACGCCCTTCGCGTAAATGTCCTTTTTTAGCAGCCGCCCGCCGCTCGGCATGTACCCGGCGATAGTGCCGGTCCCAAAAGAGACGTATGGTGCCCCTGCTTGAATAGCGTTCATGATTGTTTGTTGCTTTATAAGTTCCTCGCGGCTTTGGTTTTTTATCATTTGCTGTTGCGCATCGTCGTACTCTTTATCGTAGGCCCACGTTTGAAATGTGAAAAACTCATCGGAGTGGGCATCGCTGCTGAAACACACAAAATCTGCACTTAGCATACGGCCAAGCGATACCTTGGAGCCGTCGGGTGCGGTTCCAAATTGTTCAGGAGTGAAAACACCAGCTTCGTGGTCTTCCCAATAAAAATGGAACGCCGCGGAATCATCTCCAACTGATTCGGCGTAATAAGGTGCGTGCTCTTCGTGATCTCGTTTCTCCGTATTAGTTGATTCGTGTTCGTCGGGCCACTCACGAAGTGTTGAAGATTTCGAAGGAAGCAACCGCTTGGCGTCATTGATTGGGATTGCGAAGTTGAGATTCTCACCACCCTTTATGTACATGGTCGTAATTCCAATTACCTCGCCCATCATGTTGAATAATGGACCGCCACTGCTTCCGGGCGAGATCGGCGCGGTGACCTGCAAGAACTTCCCGCCAAGGTCTTCCGCTGTTCGCATCCCGCTGACTATGCCGTTCGATACGGTTGATTCAAGAGAGAGCGGGCTACCAATGGCAACCACCTCTTCGCCAACTTGGACTCGGTCTGAATTTCCGAGTGAGAGGGGGCGAAAGTTGTGGCCGTGAGCCTTTAGAATGGCAACGTCGCGTGACTTATCGGATGCGACCACGCCATCGATAAGATAGAAAGCGCCGTCAGGGAATTTGGCGACAGCGGAGACGCCCTCTGCGATGACGTGATAGTTGGTAATAATAGAGCCGTCCGTGCTTACGACGAAGCCACTACCTTGGCCGAGTGGCTTGCCTTCTTTGTCTGACATGACGATTGACACGATGGAGCCGTTCGCGGCCTTGGCTATCGATGGGATGTCCTTTCGAGGTGGTGCCGACTGGGCGCTGATAATCTTCGCCGAAACTAAGATCAGGAAAAAAACTTTAACCATAAAGCGTTGGGCCATGTTTGTTGCCTCGGTCGTAGACACGTCGCACATCCTCAGGGGAATTCAAAGCGACTGTGCGCGAAACTCCTCCTCTCTAGGATCACAGCACCATTGCACTTGGGCCACTGTACTTGCCCAAAAAGGGCGTAATGCATCCGACACACGGCCTAAGGCTTAAGCATCAGGTCTGTCGAGACACGGAGGAGCGAAAGAGTGTTCCTTGCAGGCATCGACGGCTGCCGTGGCGGCATCCGACATATGTCCACAACCGTGCTATTCTGGCCTCCCCCTTCCTCTGCCTCGAATCCCCGGCGAGGTGAACATGCAATCCGAACAGACTCTTTCCGACCTACTCATCGCGAATGCGGCCAAGGATGCAGAAAGACACGTGGCGCAGTTGAAGTTCCTCGAAGGCGAGATCAAGACCCTAATCGGCGCAATCCGAACCGCCCCAGACCTTGAATCGCTGCGGGTCGTCGCGAATGACACCGTACAGCGGTTGCGCAAGCACAGTCTGGAAATGGAGAAGGCGCGGCTTCAAGCGGTGCAGGAGGAGACGACTGATTATCCGCGAGCGAAGGAAGACTAGGTTTAATCACGAGGTAGGCCGTTCACGGTTGCAGTGGAATCGTGAGGTCCGCGATGTGACGGCCTACAAGCGCCGAGGAGAACTGAATTCAGTGCAAACTCAATTCGTGAGTTGAAGACCAAATGCCGGGTACGGGTTTATCGAGTATATGTCGAACTGCCCGTTGCATCAGTTGACCATTCGCTCCTTGAGTGTGGCGAAGTCCGAATGCCATGACTAGATGATCTCCCACGTCATAAGTCCCCCACGAAAATCCCGGATAATCCTTCGGGTCAAGCATCGGCGAGTCTTTGTCAGATGCTTCTTTTTCGCGGGTCATCGGAAAAGTTGACCATGCATGCTTGCTAAAGACAAAAACCTTGTGTGGACGTTCTTTCCGAATGAGCGTGAGAAAGCGCACTTTAGCGAGCTCGATTTGGTCTCTGGGTGCAAAGTTGTAACGCTGTTTTGGTCCGCCAATACATTCGGGCAGGTAATTCAAGAATATGACGCGGTCCCAAAACTCTTTATGGTCGGTATACCCAAAGTAGTTCCTTATTTGAGTGAAAAATGAGAGGTTCCACGAACCATCTATGACTCCTTGCAGGACATCAATCGTGAAATCGTCAGTGTCCTCCTTGCCTTCACCCAACCAGTGTGAATTCCCGAAAATACAAATGCGTTGTGATTCTATGCCCTCTTCATACCGTTGGCCTTTCCATGGAATATGTTGAATCATAGAAATATTCCTCCCTTAGGCTCTGCTTGCTCCTTCGAAATGTACAAGTCATCCATAGTGCCTTCCTTTCACCTAATCGCTCGTGGCTGTTTCGTGCTCATCCCCCGCGGAACCAATGCGAGGCATCTAGCCACCTTTGCGGAACCTCTACAAGACCTCAACTTCTGCGTCTTTCTTCAGACGGCCCCTCAGGCGCTTAAATTTCTCCGCGATGGCACGTTTCTTTGACTCCGCATTGGCGAAGTACTGCCGGATCAGGTCATCGTCCGAAAGTTTGTCCAGAACATGCGGCAGAACGTTGCCTTCGAACGATTTTCTCAGGTGTCTCGCAAGAGCCTTGCGAGAGGACTCAGATAGTTCTGCTTCCTTTGTTGCCATGGGCATTCTCCTCGTGGAAGGAGCGACTTCTCCATGTCTTCCGACATGGGAAGGTAGGATGGCGACGGTACTGCGGCACCATCCCCCGTCAGTGTCTCGTTGTTTAGTGGTCTAATTCCCAAGCGCGGTGCTAGTTCTTGACGGTCATCGCTTCAGAGTCCACGGCCTTCTTGCCCGTGATGCCTTCAAGCCCTGCGAGAATTCCTCGATATTCATTCTTGTCACACTGCATCGCAAAGCCGCCCTTGGTGTCTCCGGTAGCCCAAGTAATTCCGACGTAGTGCTTCTTCGACTTGGTGAGAGCCATCAATCCGCCTATTCCAAGTGAAACGACTGCGAGCCCAATGGCCGCGCCTACGCGCCGATGAACATCTTGACCGTAAGTGATTTCCGTGACAGCGGACGCAGGAATTACGATGATTTCGGACTTGTCTTTGATGAGCCGAATTTGGTTCGTGTCAAATACGAGCCTGACGCCATTTCCCGCCTTGACATTCGAGACTGAACCGCCATCGTAGGTGACTTTGTAGCCGCTTTCCCCGGCGAATGTGGAGAGCGGTAACACGAAGCAGAGAGCGGTGGAAATGAAGCTCACGAATAGTTTTTTCACGTAACACCCCTTTGTATCTTTATGAAAACAATAATTATCCTCTTTAACAATGGTACTTTCCGCGATCTGATATTACGGTTTTGGACAAATACGCTCTGAGCGGCCATCCGTGCTGCTTTTCAGGTGCGTCGCTAAACAAAAAACCCCAGTACTATCGCCCTTCCGCGCTTCGATCCCGGATCATGAGTAGAGGCTGAGCAATACGCCGAATGGAGAAAACGATGCCATTTCGGGCGACGATCATTTGGATGGCCGCATGAGAGACGACATGGTGCTGATGCTGGATTCGGGCTGGTCGCTCAAGGCCATAGCGGCGTTCTTCAACGTTAGCGTCGAACAGGTCATCTTCGTCCTCACTGGGAAGCCGAGACCGGGCACGAATGTGAAGGAGCAGGCTACGGGCAAATCGGAAGGCTGTCACAGAGTCCTCGATGGCAAGGAAGGAAAGCAATGAGCAAGGCAGGAAAGCAATGAGCAAGGCAGGAACTAAGGAACTAGAAGAACGGATTTGCGAACTATTCGCTGCTGGCAAGTCGCATGAAGAAATCGCCGAGGCGCTGTCCACGCCAGACCGTCCGCTTATCGCTTACATGGTCGCCTTGTATTTGCGACGGGTGGGCGAGCGCAAAGGTTTCGTGCCAAGGAAGAGGTTCGAGGAGCACCTGCGGGCCTCGAAAACAGCTTCGTGAGCAGCAATTTTTGTGTCGGCAAAAAGTGGCTGCTGCTGCCAGCAAGCAGGCCGCACTCAAACGAAAAGGAGAAGCCATGGCCCGGCGACGGGTGAAATGCAAGCTGTGCGGGGCGCTCATCGTGTCAACCGCGCACGAACTTAGCGACCATCTGGAAACCGAACACCGGGACATCGCCTTCGGGCTGAGCGACCTTCCCCGCCGCCCCAAAGAAGAGACGGAATACTGGTGTGACAAGCTTTGGGACTTCGGCAGCGGCGAGGCATTCCCGGGGGGCAGGCCTCAACAGATAGATCAGACGGTTGCGGACGGAATGGCGAATTTGATCGGTGCTTGGGCGGCGGACGGACAATCACGCTCGATGAGTCACCGATATTTGCTAGCCGAGTTGGGACAACACCTACGACATTTACTGCACCAGTCGGGACGGACGCTACGGCGGGTGCTGTGCGAGTTGGGACAACACCTACAACATTTACTGCACCAGTCGGGACGGACGCTACGGCACGTGCTGCACGCGGTGGGACAGATTCCATTATTTGTTTACCTATTCATTGCCAGCGAAGCTGTACGCCACCTCTGGCCAAACGGCTGGTTCGGCTGGACATTGGGAACGCTGAGCATTCTGTTCTTGGGTATGTGGGTTCTCGAAAGGGTGAGCACGGAAGCAGCGAAGAAGCCAGCCAAGCTGCTGCTGGCAGGGAGAAAGCAATCTACATTCTTAGTCACACAGAAAAACCTAGAACGCGCCCTGCATTGTGCCACTCAAACGGCGAAACAATTGGAACGTGGTTCACCGGGCCATCGCACGTTGGATATCCGCTCAGATTTTGTGGGTTTCGACGACGAAATGCAGAAAGAAGCCCACGCACGTATGCTGCGCTGGCGGGAAGAAGATCGATGAAGCTTCACAGTGGGGCCGAAGAAAGGAGGAATCTAAATGCTCGCAAATCCGCTTATATTGCTTCTGCTCATCGGTATCGGCTGGGCCGTTATTGAACGGCGCAGGAAGAAGAAGTCATGAAGCTCACCCCAATTCAAGAGCGCACCCTAGAGTCCAAGGTCGAGGAATTGTGCGCCGCCGTCAAAAACACCACGGGCGGGTGGGTGACGGTGAGCCCCGAGGCCGTCGAATTGCTGAAACAGATTTTTATCCAGACCATCGAGAAGGAGCAGAAGCCAAGTGGACGCCCATGAGTAAGCGCCAACCCACGCCGTGGCCAAGCACTTCAAGGGCAGCCCCGCCAGTACTTGCGACCCATTGTCGATTATCGAGCGGTACGGACAAAATGGCGGGGAAGACATTGGCTAAGAAACCCAAGACTGAAGAACTTGTGGCGCGGATTGAGAACGACTCATCATCATGGGCTGGCGCGAAAGCGGCGGCAGAATTGGCAATCCGGATGATGGAAAGCAGGGAACAAGAGATAAAGACAGCGAAGCTGGTAAACGAGCTAGCGGCGCAGATGGTCGAAGCTCAGAACCAAAAGAAGCGTCAAGCGTACGAATGGTACGGAGGACTTTGGATTGCGCGTCCGGCGAATTCTCTGAATTGAGCAAAAGCGATGCCTAAACTACATGGGTCCTAAAACAAGCCTCGTCTGGGAAATCTGTGGGTAACTGGCGGGCTCAGCGCTGCGGTTGGCTGAGGAATCGGTGGAGTTTGCGGCACGTCGCATCGAGGGAGTGTTGCTCTTCTTCCGAGCCGTTGTGGATCAGTGGGCCGCCGTCGGCATGAACCGCCTCGCGAAGAAGTCGCTGCGCAGTGACTTTTCTCAATGAAGGCGTGTAGTTCAGGTCGCGGATAATTTCTCCACCCAGTATCCAGAGATTGTCTACGTGTCGGCGAATGGTCTTCGAAGAAAGACTGGATGAGGCCAGATGCTCGATGAATGGCCGGAAGCAAGCAACCAGTTCTTCCCCTGGCGGCAGGTCTTTTTCCAGTCCCATCCACGAGCGCGGCCAGTTGTCCAGATCGCGGCAGTAGGCGGAAGCATCGGAGGACGCCGGCGCGCTAGCAGCGCGGTTTACTTTGCAAGTCTTGGCCTTGAAAATTGTCCGTGCCATGGAACTGCTCACGATTCTAAACCACTGCCATCGCCATCGGGGATTCGTCTACCAGCACGCCCGCTTTGGCCCCGACAAGAAAAGCATCGAAGTGGACGTCCGACCGCGGGAGGGCTCGGCAGCGGTCTGCTCGGGGTGCCACCAGCCGGCGCCGGGTTACGATCATCTTCCCGAGCGGTGCTTTGAGTTCATTCCGCTGTGGGGCTTTCTGGTTTTCCTGCTCTACCGCATGCGACGCGTGGACTGCCGGAATTGTGGCGTGGTGGTCGAGGAGGTTCCCTGGGGCGATGGTAAGCATCAGTTGACCAGAGCCTATATGCTGTTTCTGGCCCGCTGGGCGCGGAAGCTCTCCTGGAAGGAAACCGCCGAGGCCTTCCACACTTCCTGGGACCAGGTGTGCGACGCGGTCGAGTATGTGGTCGGCTGGGGCCTGGAGCATCGCACGCTGGAGTCGATCCGCGCCATTGGTGTGGATGAAATCCAGTACGCCAAGGGCCACAAATACCTGACGCTGGTCTACCAGATCGACCAGGGGCTCACCCGCTTGCTGTGGGTCGGCAAGGAACGCACCATCGAATCCTTCCAGGGTTTCTTCACCGTCCTCGGAGAGCAACTCGCTGCGCAGATCGAGTTTGTCTGCTCGGATATGTGGCAGCCGTACCTGGACGTGATCCGCCAGAAATGTTCCCAGGCGCTGCACATCCTCGACCGCTTCCACATCGTCGCCAAGATGAATAAGGCGTTGGATGATGTCCGCGCCGCCGAGTCGCGCAAGATGGCCCAGGACGGCTACCCGCCGCTACTGAAGAAGACGCGCTGGTGCGTGCTCAAGCGCAAAGAAAATCTCACCTCGCAGCAGAAGTTCCGTCTGCGAGATCTGCTCCGCTATAATCTCCAGACCGTCCGTGCCTATCTCCTCAAAGAAGATTTTCAGCAGTTCTGGGAATACAACTCGCCCACCTGGGCCGGCATGTTCCTGGATTTCTGGTGCCAGCAAACCATGCGATCCCGCATCGAGCCGATGAAGAAGATCGCCCGAACGTTGCGCGCTCATCGCGAGCTGCTGCTCAACTATTTCAAGGCCAGAAAGCAAATTTCCAGCGGTGTGGTTGAGGGACTAAACAACAAAGCGAAAGTAACCATGAGAAGATCCTATGGCTTTCGTACCTTTCGCATCCTGGAACTCGCGCTCTATCACTCACTTGGCAAACTACCTGAGCCAGAGCTTACCCATGAATTCTTCTGACGATTCTAAAACAATGACCGTCGATGCCATCTTGGAAAAAGGCTTCTTTACAATCAGAACTTCCCGGTGTGAAGAAATAATCGACCAACTGATGGCCACGCCGGAGTTCCCGGAAGGCGCATCCCTCATGCTGGACCCCGACAACATTCTCGGTGGCGCTTCATTGACTGCTGCGCTGGATGATTTGCCGAAGATCACCGCATTGCTTCGTGCCAAGGGATTGACGGTAATCGAAGTGAAAGAATGTCGAACCGGACAGTAGTAAAGAATGTGAGGGGCAACTCGTGTTGTTTAAGCCTTGCCTTCGCGGCGATGGCAGTGAGCGAGGGTGGTGGGAGACTGCGGAAGAAGCAGCCGCGTTCCGCGATACGCACCACGCATACTTCGGAGACATTGTCGTATTTTGTGGACGCTGCGGACTGTTCCACTGTTCGAATCCCAATTGGAACGTTACCCGTCCTTGGGAGGTTCCGGTGGAGCGGCTGAAGACAAATTGATGACGTGGCAATATGCAATAGCGCTGATGAATTACATAAACGAGTGCTACCGAGAAGCCTCCAGCCCACAAACGCTCTCGGCCTAGAAGACAACCTGACCGGATTGACTGTGGGAAGCCTGCCGCCGACCCAGCGGTTACAAAGGATTAGTCTGCACACCACCGAAATCCCATCAATACTGGGAAAATTGAGGTCAGCAAGTTCCAGCAGGTCAACAGCTTCCAGAAACTCACGAACCTCACGGATACACCACTTAGAGCCTCGACGGTTTTCAATCACTTAGCGGGTTGCACCAAGAAGCTCCCGCCATTCAGATTGTCAGTTTGAAGTCTCGAAAAAGTGTAAGGACTGGAGCGACTTTTCGATTTCGGCGAGGCTTAAGAGGTCCGGGCCGCCAGCGGCAAACAGCAACAAATACCCCTTGTCTGTGGTGACGATTTCAGACACATAGCGGACGCCTGTCGTCGTTCTAAACGAAAAGTTCACTTTCCAAAAACTTCGTCCTCCAATGGATCGCTCCTCTGGAGGACTGCTTGGCTCCATCGGCGTCCCTGCTTGCGTGAATCGTTGAGCCAAGGCTTTTGTGTACCACTCAGCAGTCGCACCCGGCGCAGACCGAACGTCATAGGCTGCGGCCATCACCGTTTTCATCGAAATAGGCTGGTTTCCAATCCGCCCTTCCATAACATACAGCAGGGGATGGCTCTGCCGTTCCGCCGCTTTTTTGATGTCCTGCTCCGCAGGATCGCCCGTCGCAAACAAGACGCCTCCAATCTCTACCGCTGATCGTGCGGCGTCCGAACTCAGAACAGCCCAACCTTTCGGAAATTGATACGTAAACCCGAAGAACCTGTTCGTATAGATGTTCTCAGACACAGAACCATCTTCGGGCTTCGGCCCACCTGCTGTATCCGCTGTGGGAGCCGCTGCGCCGGGATGCGCGGCGACCTCATATTGGGGGTTGTTCGGCTCCAAGCGCAATGCTTCCAGAAATTCTGTGTGAGCATCGGAGGAACTGCCCTTGAGGCGAAGCGCCACGCCGAGAAAATAGTGGCCCTCAGCGTCGTCAGGAATGAGTTTCACGAATGAAGAAAGCTGTTCGGTGCCGCTGGCCGTGTCTCCAGTTTCCACCAGAGCAATCCCCAAGAACTTTCTCAGCGCCGTGATGCTTGGCGTAGCCGCCATCGCTTCCCGAATGGCTGGGAGCGCCTCCTTGTACTTGCGTTCGTTCGTGAGAGAGTGCGCCAACATGAATTTTGCGGATGCGTGCTGGGGGAAGATGCGCAACGTTTCTCGGGATTCCAGTTCCGCCTCGGGAAATCGCTTTTGGAGCATCATCGAAAGAGCGAGCATGCCGTGTGCTTCAGCGTATTCGGGCCAGAGTTTCAGTGCTAGGCGGGATTGCTCGTCCGCCGCAGGGAAATTCTGGGACAACATAAAGTCGGCTGCATAAGCCAAGTGAAGGGTTGCCGAGTTCGGAGCCAACTGCAATGCCTGCTGATACGTCTCGCCGGAAGATACAAACTGGCGATTGCGCTGGGCGTCATACGCTTTGCGCAGCAGTTCGTAAGCCTGATCTCGGTCGGGAGCAGGCGAACGGGAGATGCGGGGCTTGACAGTCTTCAGGATCGCTTGAAAGGCAGGTACATGAAATGAAGAAATGAAAGCAGCATCCGGAGTGAAATTGGTTCCGCGCTCCTGAATCACATGGGCGGCATAGGAACCAATCGGCCCGGCGGCAAACAACCCAAACAGTTCCAGTTTGTCAAAGGGTTCGGTTCCCCCAGTGGTTTTGTGAGTCGAAAGTTCTGTTGGCTTTGAAGAACTTTGCGCAAAGCAATTCTGAAGTCCGGCAGGCGGGAAGCTCAACAACAGGCTCGCCGCGAGAATTGCAACGAGCGGGAGTCTAATGGTCATGACACGTTGAGGATAACATCACTTCCCTTGAATTTGTCGGGGAGGGCTTTAGCTTTGCAGAGGAATCTTGCTGAAGATCACTGGGCTGCCGATAACGGGAGCGAGGAGCCCGTCAGAAGCGGCGTGGTAAACCGTGTTCGCGGTCCGCTGTAATCCGGGAATTCAGCCCTTGCTTGGACTTGAGTCCAAGTGATAAACCGCCAGTAGCTAATGCTCATAAGTATGAGACCTCGATCAAATTTCGAGCGCAGGAGAAACCAACGAATTCCAACTCCCACGGGGCTGTGGGCATCCTGCAAGCATGCTGATCGCCGCACAACATTGCGCGTTCAGGACATCAGTGTTTGCGGCGCTTGGCTTGTTACGGAAGAAGCCATCCCGGTTGACACCCGCCTTGAATTGCTTTTTTCAGTGCCCGAAGGTCAGATTCGCGTACTGGCCGTCGTCCGTTCCTTCGTGCAGGGCAGGGGCATCGGCGTGGAGTTCGTGAGCATGGAATCAGGAGCATTTGACCTCATCCTCAAGCTGGTGAAGCGACTGCTCGCGTGATCGACGCTCCTCTCCAGCACTTAGCGATCCTGAGTCCTTCTGCTTTGAAATGAATCGTCGAATCTCGTCTTCCGAGGGTACGGTCATGCTGAACGCGTGAGCCTTCTTCCCCTCAGCTATTCGGTCGAAGCCACACGTGCCAGATGAAAAGCCCAAGGTAGCTCATGGCAAGCCTCCGGAGTGACAACATGCAACTGCCGGAGACAATCATCCAAATCGAGCAGGGCATCAACCATTGATGGCGAGTTCCTGCCGAGCCAGCGCGGCGGCGCGGCGGCACGCTTTCTTGATGTTTTCGAGGTGTAGGTTCCGCGGGTCATCGGACAAAAGTCCTTCCGCGGCCAACTCGCAATAACCTTCGATGACTGACAAAATATTTTTGATAGTGAAGGCGAATTCATGTGGGAGCCTATCCGTGATCGCAATCTTCCCGGAGGCAGCAAGTTGATCCTCAGGCAGATTGCGCTCATTAGTATTCAGCTTGCTGGCGATGAAGTATGTGATGTCTCCTGACGGGTTTCCAACTGGAGTGATGGTCATCATCTCAGTGTAGAAGCTGCCATCCTTGTGACGATTCACCAATTCTCCTCGCCATTTTCGTCCGGAGAGAATGGTCTGCCACATGGCTTCGTAAAAATCAGGAGATTGCTTCCCCGACTTAAGCAGGCGGGTGTTTTGGCCCAGAGCCTCGTCCCTCGTATAACCGGAAAGGTGCTCGAACGGCTTGTTGACCCAGATAATTGTGCCATCCCGTTTGCTGATCAAGATGGGATTGGCGGCAACCTCAAGGGCAGCCTCTAGCAGTTGCAGTCGATGTTCTATTCCGACGACGCTGGAGGTGGGAGAGCGCCTTGGTGGGTCTGCGTGCATAATGGCCTCCTCGAAAGCGATCAGGTCGATTTCGAATCGGGCACGGAATCAAGATTCTTGTGAGACGCTCCGCGTCAGCCTTCCGCGAGCATTTCGTGAGTAGATTGTCCCCGACTAGGCAAAATTGCAAGTACATATGGTTCCAGTTGGCTAACCGAAAGCGGCGGAACCCGACTCGATTTATTTGCCGAGAGAGTGAGCCCAAGCGCCCAAGTCTCCGGCTAGCACAACTTTGCCGGGAGTTGAGGCGACAGCCGTCCATTCTCAGTATGGTTGAAGAGGATGACTTTGGACGATTTGGCCAACTTCTTCCCATCCGGTTATAAGGGCGTAGTTGAACCGGGCTGGCAGGGCGAACACGTATTTTGCGTTTCGTCCTAGTTCGCTAGGCCCAACCGGAGCCGCACTTACGATCAGATTGCCTTCTTCCACTAGTTTCCATTGGGCCTTCGTGAAGACCATTATTGGGATGTTCTGCCGTGGATTGCTGTCGGTCAAGAGCGGGTGGTCGATAGAAATGAGCGGTCCCCTTATCGCTGGCGGCATGGCTTCGCCGGGCTGGTAGGTTCTTCCATCGCCGCCCTCCCATTCGCTGATTCGTATCGAGTATCCTCGCCAACTCTCGGGCAGGGAGAAACGAAACCTGTATTTCTTGTTGGTGTAAACCACGGATTTCGTCTTGGACGAATTTCGTGCTGGCCTCTCGGTCTGGTTCTGGGGAGTCGCACCAAAACTGGTCCCCGGAATTGCCAAACCACCTACGAAAAGCAACAAAGCAACATGCCTGAGACGAACGTTGGACATTGAGTTCCCCCCTCAGCCTATCAGATGGCAAGACTGACGCCGTTTCGGGTTGAATTGATTACATTGAACTTGCGAGAGAGGCATTCTCCGAGCGTTGTGGTTTATTGTCACATTCTGTGAAACTCCGCCCACGCATGTTTGCATAGCCGAAAGCGGCGGAACCCAACTCGGCCCATTTGCTAGGGACGTGGGGTACTGGGAGGAACTTTTTCGATTTCCTGACAAATCGGGACTTAGCTCCGAACTTGGGATAAACTGCAAATCGGCCCGGTGAGCGTAGCGAATCAAACTCGTGGTTTATCATGGAAAGCGCTGCGAGCGTGTCTGGTCCTTGGTTTGTCTCTCCTTGGCGCGGCTTCGTCTTCGGCCACCATAAAGAAATGTAATTTCACTCTTATCGGACCTGAACCTCAACCCGAACAGGAAGCGGCTGTTCCTTCGGGCTCTCAAGCAACGCCGACTACAAAAGAAAACACCACGTTTCAGCTGCAGCGGATTAGCGATGGCATTCTCTGTCCTATGGAAGACCGCAACTGTAGCGATAAGGACATTTGGTGGAAGAGCTTTACTCTACTTGCTTCCGACGGACACACGCTGTACCTCATGAGCATCCCGTTTCCCTCAGTTGAGCGGTCCAAGAAACAATTCGAGTCATCCATCAAGGAAGCTGAAAAAGTACTTCGTCGCAACTTGGAGTCGAACAGCAAAGGCGAAGCAGTGGGAGAAAGAGCCCTTGGCCTTTTCTCCGAAATAAAGGACAGGAAGCCTCCGTGGAGCGCTCCCCATTACAGATTGTTTTGGACGTGGGACGCACATTATTGGGTAATCACCGGAGAACACTTACAGGATGTTCTGGCCTTGGAACAGAGATTGAACGAAGAAGGCACCAACGCAGTTTGGAGATGGACTCCAAAGAAGAGCGATTGGCAGTTCTCGCAGCATCCCCAATAAGCTCATGGGCAAGTCCTTCCATGAGTGGGTATTAGGCTCCCCGGTTGCTTATCGGGATTTGACCTGCGATTCTGCTATCTTCTTGCTCTTGTTTAGTGAATCCGAAGGAATTCGTACTCGCACTACGAAATGACCAGAACGCGCGATGAAATTCACGAAAGCCGTCGCCGCCTCAAAGCGGAATACGGAAAACTGTTCGATTCCATCGCCGCTCTACTGTACCGACACGACCCAATAGGAATAAATTTTGAAGACAACCCTGACGAATATGAACTCGAAGTGGAGACCATCTTACCGAGACTTCACAGTTGTCACTCTGTGGAAGATGTGCTCCAAGTCGTACACGCCGAGTTCGTTGGCTGGTTTGATTCCGCTACTGCTGGTCCGCCGGAGCATTACAAGAAGATTGCCTCAGAGGTTTGGCAGCTTTGGCAGGAACATCGCGCTGACGGGCACTGACGCTCGCCAGTGACGTAGAAGAAGTGCTGGGAACAAGTTGTCCAGTTATCCGCGTTCGGACAGTTCGGTAAGCGCCGGGAGGTTTTGCACGATTACGGCCTCGCGCCGCGCAGTAACAATTCCTTGCCTTTCCCATTGGCAAAGCAAGCGGCTGACGGTGAAGAGAGTGGTGCCAGTTAATTGAGCCAACTCTTCGCGGGAGAGACTGAGTTCGAAAACGCCGTTGTTATGGGGGCGCAATTGGTTGGACAGACGGATCAATTGACTGCTCAAGCGTGAGGGAACATCTTGCGTGGAGACTTCGCGGAAACGTTCCTCGGCTTCTTGCAGGCGAAGAGCGAGGAATCGCGCGGTATTGCGGCGAAGTTCCGGATAGCGATCGGAAAGAGTTTCGAAAGTGGCTGTGTCCCACACAAGTGCGGTTGTGGATTTCATGGTGCGTGCCGTCACCCAGTTATCGGTACCCAAGTACGGCCCCAAAGCGCCGACAAGTTCTCCCGGCCCGCATACGCGCAAGATGACTTCGTCACCCGACGGACCTAGTTGCGTCGTCTTGATGCATCCGGCGAGAACCAGCAGGACTTGACGGCAAGGAGTGCCCTCAAGAAAGACAGTGTGCCGCCGCACAAATTCCTTTTCGCGGGCTACAAGCAGAATTTCTCTGCATTCAAACGGTGTGAGATTGAAGAAAGCGGGAAACTGGCGTATCCACTCGATACGCTCGGCAATCACTGCATCGCCGTCAGCGCGAGTCAGCACTTTGCGGACGATTACTGCACCGCTACTGTTGGTCTGGGGAGAGGGCTTCGCCAGAGGAGAAGGCTGGGTGCTCATTGCGGCTCCTTTAGCATCAGACAGGTGTCGGAATAAGGGGCCCCGGGTGTGCAATTTTGTACACCCCTGTTATGGCGGGTGCTGTGATAACGGTCACTATTTGACGTTCACGGTAACCATTTCCACGGCAGCCCAAATCCTCGGTTTCCTGCCTTCACTTAGACTCAAAGCTCCATCGCTTTCGCAATCCAAGTCATCGCTGTCTTGTTTTCCCTCGTCGCTCCCGTACCCATCAACAACAGGATTGCCAAATGGACGCCGAAATCCCTTCCGGATGACTGGAGCACGCAGGAGCATCGTTGGGATAGCTATCATTTGGCCAGAACGTGCGGACTTGTTCTGGCATTCGCAATTCTTGCCGTCAGCATTAGTGCGCGCTGAGCGAACGACGCTCCGTTGGCGATCTTGTTGCTGCTTCGCCTCTCGGGTGTCCAGTAGACAGCGCACTTTGGGCAAATGAGAGTCCTACACTTCATTTGGTAGCCGAAAGGGGCGGAACCCCGGCTCGACCCATTTGCAGGGGGCGTGGAGTACCGGAAGGAACTTTACCGATATGTTTAATCGGGAATTAGCTCGGCATTGCGGGAGCTTAGTGCTGGTGAGGAGAAAAATCCTCAACAATTACACGCGACAGAGATGTTAAGGGCTTAACGCAACTATCTCCTTCCGGCTGACGAACACGTACTAGCGGAAAGGGTCGACGAGCATGATATTGGCGTTCGGCTCGTCGTATTGGGTATAGAGGAGCCAGCGCCCGTCCGAGGAGACGCCAATCCCTTGACCAAAAGATTTGTCTATCTCAAAAATTGAACGAATCTCCTTTGTCTTGAAATCGAAATAACGGAGGGACTTGGGTGCTTCCGAAGGCACAAAATAGATGCCTCCCGAGGCGACCGTCCAGTTGCCGTAACAACAGACTTTGATCCTGCTGTCCACGACAGAAATCATGTCGGGTCGTTTGATGGAAACCATTTCCAATTTGAAGTCGTTCCAAGTCGTCGCAAAATAGACGGTCTCTCCATCAAACGATTCCTTGGGATCGTGTCCGAGGTCTCCCGGGGGCAGCGCCGCCAGCAGAACAGCATCTCCGCCATTGGCAGGGCAGCGGTAAATTCCATGGCGGCTAGTCCCGCCCGGCAGGAAATAAATCCACTTTCCATCGTGTGACCAACTGGGAACGACAATATCGGTGATATTTGTGGCCAGCTTCCGTGGCATCCGTTCAGTAATGTCAGCAACGTATAACTCTCCGATGTCAGAGCGCCGGGTATCAAACACGATCTTCTGGCTATCTGGTGACCAATTTGGTGTTCCGGTGCGCGGATACTTGAAATTCGAAATCTGCACCAAGTGCGTTCCGTCGGCATCGCTGATCCAAACTTCTGCAATACCCCCTTGGTTCGAATCAAAGGCGATATGCTTTCCGTCCGGAGAGTACTGAACGTCCCATTGTGAATATGTAGAGGGAATCAGTCTAACTCCGGAAGCTCTCGGATTCAGGAGGTCCTTGCGCCAAATCTCGGCACCGCGGAAGATGTAGGTGACGTAGGCGAGTCTGTCCCCCTTGGTGGAAATTGCTGGCGAACCCGCATTTTGTGCAGTGTGCAGTTTCCGGAGCGAACCATCTGCCAGCGTAATTTCGCAAAACTCGCCCGGCAGTCCTGACGAAGGACGGTTTGAAAAAATCAGCTTGTTGTCGTCGGCTGTCCAAGCGGCTACGGCTGAGGTTCCCTCAATGCCGAGCGTGGTAACCAGTTTTGGCGCGCCGCCAGAGACTGCGATGGTATATAGACCCCAAGTTAAATCTTGAAGGCTAAGTGCGCAGAAATACGCCAACCTGCTGCCATTGTGAGAGAAAGCAGGCCGGACTTCTTCAAGACACTCTGAAGCATGGGGAATCTGCCTGCGTTCCAAGGATTCGACGGATAGAAGGAAGAGTCTGAGGTCCGCGTTCGGAGGCAGTTCTTCCACGTAGGCGATCCACTTGCCGTCGGGAGACCAACTGATCGCATCCGGGTCCCCAGTTGTCGCCGCGACACCGGGGTCCACAATTTGCGTGGACCGCAGTTTCCTTTCCGGCCCACCCAGCGCCGAAATAACGTATACACCCGTGTCTGCACCTGAGCGGCGGTGGAAGGCAATCTGCGTACCGTCCGGAGACCAAGCCGGACAAATAGAATCCGAGGGGTGATGCGTCAAACGCACCAGATTCTCGCTGCCGATGACCTTGACGTAGAGATCGAAACCCTTCGAACCAGAGGCGGGATCACCGTTCCATGCGAATACGATCTGCGACCCGTCCGGAGAAAATGCGGGGCAAGTTTGCACTCCCGGATAGGCCGTGAACGGCACAGCCGCAAGAACCGCCGAATCTGGGTGAGTCCTGAACTTGAGATACACACTGAATGCGACCCACAAGCAAGCCGCTGCGGCAAGAATCGCCACTCCAGCCTTTAGCCAGTTCAAGCGACTGGCTGCCATTTCTATTGCCTTTGCTGATGCGGGAGGGGTGGACGCGATCTCCCCGGTTTCCGGGGAAACGCCCGAAACCCTCGGCTGCGGTGTGATCGTGCCGATAAAGCGGTAGCCGTGGCGGGGCAGGGTTTCAATGAAGCGCGGATTTTCTGCGGTGTCGCCGAGCGCATCGCGCAACCGCTTCACGGCGGCGTTCAACCCGTGGTCGAAATCGACGAACGTGTCCGCAGGCCAGAGTTTCGCTCGCAACTCTTCCCGGGTGACCACCTCTCCGGGTCTGGCAAGGAGCGCCAGAAGGACTTGGAAGGGTTGGTCTTGCAGTCTGACCTGCAAACCGCTTTTCCGGAGTTCACCAGTACGAGGGTCCACTTCAAACGTTCCGAAGCGGATGACCTGTTTTGCCTCGGGTTCCGGCACTTTGGGTGCCTCTAAACGGAACGATACTACACTTAACGGTAACCAGTGCAATAAAAGGTCTGCCATACCCGTCATATTCCCTGCGAACCTACTGATCCCAATTGTGTTAGCTCGGTACTTGGATTTGCTCTCCTTTTCATCCCCCCAGCATTGAGGTAGCTGCGCCGGAGGCCCAAGGTCGCCCTAACCACGGACTGCGTGGAGGAGCGCGACATGAAAACGCAGGTGCAAATTGGAAGAAGTGATAGCGGAAGCAGGTGTACAAGGGGCAGAGACCAGAGAGGGTCTCGCCGTTACAAGTGCGGAATTCACGCAGCACGCGGGTTGATTTTGAGTTTGTCCATGATCGTGGGTGCTGCCGAATTCACAATTAGCGGGGCTGCGAAGGCCACCCCGCAGACCGCGAATTCGCTCGAAACGACATCGCAGCCTCCTTTGAAACCCCCAACTCAGGAGTGGCAGCCGCAAATCATCGTGCACGTTTACAATTATGCGCAGGTTGACCCCGGCGATTTGCTCGGAAGTGAACAGATTGCGGCCGACATCCTGCGGAAAGCCAGTGTGGAGACCGTTTGGCTCGCTTGTTCTGCTGGCGAGGCCGAGTGCACGAGACCGTTCAGCCCTTTGGACTTGACTCTAAATTTGGTGACATCCGCGAAGGCGAAACATTTTCGGCTAGTAGAGGATGCCTACGGCTTCGCTCTCGGAAGTTCGAACAAGGGATTCGCCTGCTACGCGTGGGTATTCTATGACCTGTTGAAGGATTCTGCATCAGAGCTTCAAGTGAATACAGCGCATCTTCTGGGGAACATAATCGCGCACGAGCTTGGCCATCTGTTGTTAGGGGCAAATGCCCATTCTAACTGGGGGGTAATGCGCGCCCGATGGTCAGGGAAACAACTCTTGGCTGCTGACCGTCGAGAGTTAGGTTTCTCGAACATTGAGTGCGCCAAAATTCAAAATTCCGTGGCTGCTCGCCATCAAGCGCAGCTTTCGGCTCAAGCCCAACAAGCTCCTGACGCAACAATGTCAACGACGAACAACGAGGTTCCTTCTGGACTGCGGGATAGTTTCCTTAGCAAATAGACCCAGTGCCCATCTGATCAAAGCTGAAACAGCGGAAGTTTGGACTGGGAGGAACTTTTCCGACTTACCACGAACTATCGGAGAGGAGACCTTTCATGACATCCACGTGACGTGGATGTCAACGACAAGCCACTCGCCGTTTACCTTGCGCATTAGACCGTACCAGCCTCCACCACACAATCCCCCGCAGAAGTGGTCAACGTAGAACAGTGCCTCGGTCTTGTTCAGATTCAGCCCAACGTGCGAGACAACAAAATAGCCAAAGTTGTCCGGGAATCTTGCTTCAAAGTCGCCTACCTTAGCCCCTAAGTCGCTCGGATTAACGAAAACTGCCCGAGCCCCGCTTGGTAGACGCACGTCTGTACTGAGGTTCCTTGAAAATATGCTGTTCAGGAAAAAACTGGCCCGGGTTATTTTCGATGATTGTGCAAACCAAGATTCTGAGACCGAACTCCCTCGTGACTTCACTGACTGTGCAAACCAAGATCGCCTTTCAGGCCAAATTGGGGGATGCGTACAGATGCCACAATCTGGATTGCGCATAACCACAATCGTGATTGTGCGTCCCGCATCCCACTTCTCCATGTCGTGCAGCACTACTTGCGAGAAAAATGCCGAGAGAACCGCACCCGTTTCCGCTTGTGTTCGCCTCTGCTCCACAGCAAAAAGCAGTCCAACAAGCACGAGCAGAAGACCAATTCCAGCAGTCCCGAAAAAGGCGATACTCTTGAAGCGATTTTGGCTCATGCTCGATCCGAGAGCAGCCAACGTTTCTATAGCCAACTTAGAACCAGTGCTCTGATTTCTTCGTAGCCCGACACGCTCTTCGGCACTGCAACCCCGCCCCAGAGGAGACGCGTCCACACCGAGCCGTGTTCGGAAACAACAAGCATTTGCCCATTGTTCCATTCACGCACATAACGAACGCGGCCCTTGTGGAGTGTGCGTTTGACCACGCCGTTTCGCAGTTTGCGAATCGCATCCTCATCTATCTCCAAATCGTAGTTCTGCGGCCCAGTCGGGAAAAAGAAGGAGACAAATGCATACATGAGCCCAAAACCTAGCCAATCCACGGCATTGAAAGAACGATGAAACAACTTGATTGCTGCGAATGCGACCATGGCAAGCAGTGTGCTAATCGCTACCCCGCGGAGCCTACTTAGCGAGTCACCGCTCTCCCAAACAACATGATAGGTTTTCACAGTGTGCCTGCCGCACTGGATTATAGCTCGGAGAACAGACGGTCTACGAAGACCTTTCAGAGTCCGAACAGTTGACCTTGTTAGGCGATTGCACAGCCGTTGGGGCTTGCTGGCAGGGCAGCAGTTTGCCCGACGCCTAATTGACGCCAGTGATTTATCGGACGCTCGCCGCGATCGCTAAGCGGCAGCCTGTGCGGTCGCCGGAGCTACCTGCATCGCCGGAGCCAGCGCGATTAGGGCTAGGCCAATGATGCCAAGCGCAGCCACGCCCATCAGTTTCCCTGCGTGTGGGCGCTAGCGCGTTGAGATTCCCATCCACCTTCGATGTAGGAATCACAGGTTTTCGCCAGCGTTATGGCTTATCGGTTTTGCGCCTTTATGCTCTGTACGGAAAAGTGCACTCCGCGATCGCGAACGTGATATAACGGCGACGGTCTATGGCAGCAACCGTCGCAACAGCGGAAGTTTGGGCACGCACGATTGGCAGGGCCAGTTGGAGGGCGCTAGCCGCCTCATGGCTGGGCTGGATGTTCGACGGATACGAAACGTATGCCCTCGTGCTCGTGATGACGGCTGCCGTGCGGCAGCTTCTCCCGCCGCAGAAGTTGCCTGCGGCTTCGGTATATGCAGGCGGTCTGCTAGCAGCCACGATGGTCGGATGGGCGGCAGGTGGAGTCACAGCAGGTGTGGTTGCTGACTATATCGGTCGCAGACGCACCCTCATGCTCTCGATCCTCTGCTATGCCGTTTTCGCAGGTCTAGCCGCGATCTCGTGGAACTACTGGTCCTTGCTCACCTTTCGCTTTCTCACGGGGCTTGGCTTAGGTGCCGAATGGGGACCGGGCGCTGCAATCGTCGCTGAGTTCTGGCAACCCGCCTCGCGTGGACGCGCTGGTGGTGTACTACACGCGGCCTATGGTGCTGGCTTGCTTTTAGCGTCGGGCGTTTGGGTGTTCCTGAATCCACTTGGGCCGTCGTCGTGGCGCTACATGTTTGTCATCGGCATCATTCCAGCATTCCTTCTCCTTTACGTTCGGCGCTGGGTTGATGAACCTACGATTTGGGTTGCCTCTAATCGCGATCGGCGAGAGGCGCAGGAGCGCCTCGAAACAGGTAGCGGCTCTTCCGAGGACAAAAAGCTAGTGGAGTTTACGATTACTAGCATTTTGTCGGACCCAGAGATGCGACGCCGAGTCGGGATTTTGCTCCTGATGTCTATCACTACAGTCGTAGGCTGGTGGTCTGCGTCCACTTGGATTCCAGAGTACGCCTCGCACCTGCGTACCCATGCAGGAGTCCAATTCCAACTGTCGTCTTCTACAGTTGGACTCATGTTCAGCGTCGGCTCGATCGTCGGGTTTCTTGCGCTGGGGTTCTTGGCCGACAAGTTCGGTCGCAAGCCGACGATTTGGTTGTACTACCTTGGCGCACTTGTGTTGTCGTTGAGCTACTTTCTTTTGGTTAGGAGCGAAACAGGACTGCTGATCATGGCAGCGGCAAATGGCTTTTTCAGCAGCGGCCAATTCGCATGGATGACGATTTATCTGCCGGAGCTTTTCCCAACACGCGTCCGGGGAACGGCAATGTCGCTGGTTTTCGATAGTTCGCGCAGCATCTCCGGATTGGGACCACTCTTGGCAGGTTGGTTGATCTCTTTCTTTGGTGGGATCGGAACCGCTGCGGCTGTGATGTCGCTGATCTATGTTGTCGGTTTGATCGTGACTCCGCTTGCAGGGCCGGAGACCAAAGGGAAGCCATTGCTGACGTGAGGGCCTCCTGCGTATCTAATGTTGTCACATCTTCATAGTGTCAGAAACCTTCTTCGCTGAGGAGGATTTGATTCGAAGTCGTTTGAACAAAAACTCCTCACAAAAAGTTTGACTCATCCAAAGCAGAGGCCGTCGGCTGACGGCAGTGATGTCAGTTAAAAATCAGTTTTCCCGCTTGGCGGCCTGATTGGCAGTGCACTTGGACAAGTGCGCGTCATGGCTCCATCGGTAGTACTTGTGCCCACACCAAACGCAGACGCCCTTCGCGCCCGGCAGGCTCAGCCTTCTCGCCGCTCTCAGGATGGCATTGCGTGGCGGCAACTTCATTTTCTTTTTCATGCGGCTACGGTCACCTGACGCTGCTTCGCATCTCGAACGACGCGCACGACGGAGGCACGGGAGATTCGATATTTTGTCGCCACGTCAGTCAATGACATCCCGGCGAGGCGGTCGCGGACGAGCGCGATGCGGTCAACGTCGAGAGGCGCACGCCCGAGCCGCCGCCCTTCAATCTTGGCGCGGCGCATCCCGGCTTTGATGCGCTCCACGATGAGCGACCGTTCTAGTTCGGCAATCGAGCCGACCATAGTCAGGAACATTCTGCCCATTGGACCACTCGTATCGATTGCTTCCCTCCCGCTCAGGAAATCAACGTTCAATGCGTGGAGTTCATCGACGATTTCGAGAAAGTTCTTTGTGCTTCTGGCAATGCGGTCGAATGCAGCAACCAACACGACCGAGAACTCGCCGCGCCGGGCATCCGCCATCATGCTATCCAGCCCCGGTCGCTTCGCCTTGGAACCTGAGATGCCGCGGTCACAGTATTCCTTGACGACTTCAAAGCCCCTCTGGACTGCCAGCTTTCGCAGATCATAAAGCTGCGTTTCGATGTGCTGCTCTGGAGTTGAAATTCTCCCGTAAAGTGCCGCTTTTTTCATCGGTTCTCCTTTGCCTCTATGATGCGGATCGCTCGGTTCGTTTTGCGGTCAACCAAGATTGTTCGATTGCCCGGATCGCTGCGGAATCCGGCACGAAGCAGCCATGCCCTCGCCTCGAAAACCCGCGGCACGAAGAACATGTCGCTGGCGAATCTGTCCCTCTGGAACGGAAGCAGCAGGTGGGGGATGCCTGCCCGATACAGCGCCGACTCGGCGTGGAGGAGATGTTCCCCGTCATCGCGCTTCATCTCTGTCGAGCGTGTTCGTTGGATGGGTTTGTCTTCCCGGTGTCGGCAAAGGCGATCAGCAGCCTCCATGCAGACGGTTAGTTCGGGCGCAAGCACGCTCAAGCTGGAGCAGACCTCGCGGTCGAGAACTTGCCCAAGCTCTAAATCGCCGAGTTCACGCAATCGCCCTGCGAGCACGCCAGATAAGAGCAGCGCCGCCGCGAACCGTTTCGCAAGGTCGCTGGAGCGCATCCGAGCCCGCTGCTCTTCCATGAGTTCGCGGATCGTCAAGCTGTCACCCGGCTGAAGTATACAGAGGAGAAACACAGAATGGCCACTTGCAACCCCTTGAGCAGCAATGACTTGCGGGTGGCCAATTTCCGGTTGCCCTCTGTATACTTCAGGCGGAGTGCAGCACCTGTGCTTCATCGAAGAAGGATTTCAAGCTGGATAGGCAGAGCGGCGCACTGCCAGCCCCGGCTTAGGAGAAGAGACGATGTGCGAGATCGGCAAACCCATCGAGATCGTCAACGTCGAGCCGCTGAGCCTTCCCGCGCCCTTGCCGTGCACGAAGAACGAACGGGAGCGCCACCAGAAATGCTCGCCGCTGGGAGGCAACCGATGACGTTCGTGATCAGGTCGCTGCTGAAGTCCTTGCTGATCCTTATTATCTTCGTGCCCTTCGCGACGCTCCTGCCGCTCGCCGCCATCCGCATGACGCGCACGCCCGAGGGCGCGGAGTTGTGGTTCTGGGTCGCTCCTTGGTCTTGCTGCTTCTGGGTCTTGATCTATTCGATGCTCAGCGCGTGCCCGTGGCGGCAAGGCGGGGAAGCCGTGCGCCAGTGGCGCGAAGCCCACGGCGGGCTGCTGGTCACGAGCTTCTTCGCCTGCTGCTGGATGTTCGGCAGCCTCTTCGCTTCCTACGCCGCCGAGTTCTTCTTTCTTATCCGCCGCGTGCCCGTGCCCTATCTTCCGCTCGCAACATACTCGCCCTTAGCGTTCGTTTGGTTCTGGCGGCGCGTCCATGCGTGAGCGGTGCGGGCTATTCGTGGTGCCCAAAGAAATCCAGCAGGAGGCTCACCGCCGCGCCGTCATCGCACTGCGATGCGTCAACGCCCTGCTGCCGGACGCGACCCCACGGCAGCAGAAAAGATTTGCGAACCGCATCCTTACCATGTGCGACGGGAAGGACAGGCGCGTGCGGATCACGCAGGATCAGGCTCGCGAACTGATCAGCCCGCACATGCAGTGCATCGCCAAGAACTGCCCTGAACTTGTGTTCTGGGAACCCATCGCAAGGAGCCTGAACCTGTGGTTCGAGATGATGGACGAGTGAGCCGCGACGGGACGGTCGAGCCGGGCGGCATCGCTTGGGCGAAGGGATGGGTGCTCAGGTTTCCGTGAAGGAGGAATGCTGTGGAAATGCTCGATGAGCAAATCGTGACGCTGACCAAGACTGACGATGACATAGACCAGCCTGAGGCGATGAAGACGGCTTGCGGTCTGTTCCTGACTGCCGAAAGGAAGTTCAGGAAGATCAGCGCTCATCCCAACGTGGTGACCGACCCTGTCATCAACTGCGAATGGTGGGATTGTCTGGAGATGGTCTACACGTGCGAGAAGACAGTTTGGCGCATGTTCGTGGGGCCGCAGCCGACAATGGAAGACAACAGGCTGTACGCGAAATTTCGCGAGATGCTGCTCAAAGGTAGCAGACTGAAGGTTAACGCGTGAACCCGGCAACAGACTTGGTACATTGGGTATGAGCACCGCCACCATGCGCATGACGGCTTCTGATTTCGTTTCGTACCACCGCCCAACACGCTGCGACTTGCGGGTTTTCTTGCGACACCACGGAGAAGCCGAGGCTGCCCCCGGTCCCTATGATGAAGTCCTTCACAGACTGGGGCTGCGGCACGAAAAAGACCATCTAGCGGCTCTTGGGGAGTTCACCGACCTGAGTGCCCCCTCTTTACAAGAGCAGGCTAAAAAGACGGCGGTCGCCATCGCCAAGAGAGTGCCGATCCTGTACCAGCCAGCTTTCTTGGCTAACACTATCCTCGACGGAACCGAGATTGAAATCGTCGGAATCCCTGATTTCCTGATTCTCGACGGCGACGGGTACTTGATCCGGGATTCGAAAATGGCTCGCCACATTGACGAGGGAAACCATCCCGAGATTCTGCTTCAAGTTCAGCTTTATGGCTGGTTGTTCGAGAAGTGTTGCAGAGTTGCCCCCAAAGGATTGCAGGTTCACTGCGGCACGGACGAAATTGTAACCATCCCCTATGACGGCGGCGTGTCGGCTTTGGCAGAGTTGGAGCGGCTGTTGGCTCTCAAGCAGTTGGCCGCGGAGCCCAATGAGCCTGTCGGATGGTCGAAATGCATCGGGTGTGGGTTCACCGACCGCTGTTGGGCGAAAGCCGAGAAAAACTCCGATGTCGCTCTCGTGTATTGTGTGGATCAGAGCCTTGCCCGGACTCTGCACACTCAGGGGATTTGCTCTCGAACAGAATTGCTGGGCAAGTTTGATGCTGCGAGTCTCAGCCTCTTAAAACGTCCACACGGCAAACGATTCCAGCGTGTGGGAAAGATCGCCGAACGAATCCTTCTGTTCGCCGACGCAATGGAAATGAAGCAAGAAAAGGTTCTTGCTGTTCCAGCAATCCCGGCACATGACAACTACGTGATGTTCGATCTCGAAGGAATGCCACCTCAACTGGACGAACTCGACAAGATTTATCTCTGGGGAACGCAGGTCTACGGCAAAAAGCCGAGTGAGTTTATTTATGCGGTGTCAGGATTTGGGCCGGATGGGGACAAGGAATGTTGGTTCAACTTCCTATCCAACGCCAAGGGAATTTTCGGCACTTACGGCGACATCCCGTTCGTGCACTGGGCAACGTACGAACAAACTTATGCCTCGTCTGGGAAATCTGTGGGTAACTGGCGGGCTCAGCGCTGCGGTTCGCTGAGGAATCGGTGGAGTTTGCGGCACGTCGCATCGAGGGAGTGTTGCTCTTCTTCCGAGCCGTTGTGGATCAGTGGGCCGCCGTCGGCATGAACCGCCTCGCGAAGAAGTCGCTGCGCAGTGACTTTTCTCAATGAAGGGGTGTAGTTCAGGTCGCGGATAATTTCTCCACCTAGTATCCAGAGATTGTCTACGTGTCGGCGAATGGTCTTCGAAGAAAGACTGGAGGAGGCCAGATGCTCGATGAATGGCCGGAAGCAAGCAACCAGTTCTTCCCCTGGCGGCAGGTCTTTTTCCAATCCCATCCAGGAGCGCGGCCAGTTGTCCAGATCGCGGCAGTAGGCGGAAACATCGCAGGACGCCGGCGCGGTAGCAGCGCGGTTTACTTTGCCAGTCTTGGCCTTGAAAATTGTCCGTGACATGGAACTACTCACAATTCTAAACCACTGCCATCGCCATCGGGGATTTGTCTACCAGCACGCCCGCTTTGGCCCCGACCAGAAAAGCATCGAAGTGGACGTCCGACCGCGGGAGGGCTCGGCAGCGGTCTGCTCGGGGTGCCACCAGCCGGCGCCGGGTTACGATCATCTTCCCGAGCGGTGCTTTGAGTTCATTCCGCTGTGGGGCTTTCTGGTTTTCCTGCTCTACCGCATGCGACGCGTGGACTGCCGGAATTGTGGCGTGCTGGTCGAGGAGGTTCCCTGGGGCGATGGTAAGCATCGGTTGACCAGAGCCTATATGCTGTTTCTGGCCCGCTGGGCGCGGAAGCTCTCCTGGAAGGAAACCGCCGAGGCCTTCCACACTTCCTGGGACCAGGTGTGCGACGCGGTCGAGTATGTGGTCGGCTGGGGCCTGGAGCATCGCACGCTGGAGTCGATCCGCGCCATTGGTGTGGATGAAATCCAGTACGCCAAAGGCCACAAATACCTGACGCTGGTCTACCAGATCGACCAGGGGCTCACCCGCTTGCTGTGGGTCGGCAAGGAACGCACCATCGAATCCTTCCAGGGTTTCTTCACCGTCCTCGGAGAGCAACTCGCTGCACAGATCGAGTTTGTCTGCTCGGATATGTGGCAGCCGTACCTGGACGTGATCCGCCAGAAATGTTCTCAGGCGCTGCACATCCTCGACCGCTTCCACATCGTCGCCAAGATGAATAAGGCGTTGGATGATGTCCGCGCCGCCGAGTCGCGCAAGATGGCCCAGGACGGCTACCCGCCGCTACTGAAGAAGACGCGCTGGTGCGTGCTCAAGCGCAAAGAAAATCTCACCTCGCAGCAGAAGTTCCGTCTGCGAGATCTGCTCCGCTATAATCTCCAGACCGTCCGTGCCTATCTCCTCAAAGAAGATTTTCAGCAGTTCTGGGAATACAACTCGCCCACCTGGGCCGGCATGTTCCTGGATTTCTGGTGCCAGCAAACCATGCGATCCCGCATCGAGCCGATGAAGAAGATCGCCCGAACGTTGCGTGCTCATCGCGAGCTGCTGCTCAACTATTTCAAGGCCAGAAAGCAGATTTCCAGCGGTGTGGTCGAGGGACTGAAC
Source organism: Candidatus Acidiferrales bacterium (assembly GCA_963780315.1). GTDB lineage: Bacteria > Acidobacteriota > Terriglobia > Acidiferrales > UBA7541 > Acidiferrum. Next base: position 318,519 of record CAWABP010000014.1, read on the forward strand.
AACAAAGCGAAAGTAACCATGAGAAGATCCTACGGCTTTCGTACCTTTCGCATCCTGGAACTCGCGCTCTATCACTCACTTGGCAAACTACCTGAGCCAGAGCTTACCCATGAATTCTTCTGACGATTCAAACTTATTTGCGTCAGTACGTTGACCGTTTTGGTGACCCGGATGGCATCGCTGCCCGTGTGCAAGCAAATCTTCTGGATTTGCTGACCGTAACGAGGGAATCGGTCGTTCTGCCTCTGCCGAGTTTTAGTCTTAAGGTCGTCGAGGACTATGTGGGCTTCGAGCGCAAGGGAACCGAGTATGGTGGAGCATGGGCGATGGCAACGTTCATCGAAGCCACGGAAACCAGCGACGAAGGAAAGCGGAAGGATTTGATGGACAAAATCATCGCTTACAACAAAGAAGACCTTGAAGCCACGTGGGCAGTATTTGAGTGGTTGAAAAGCAAGGTTCCAGCGAGCGGAGTGCTCGACTGAGCCTGCACGTGGTTAAATTTCGGTTAAGAGTACTACTTTCTGATATTCTGATATACAGCTAGTGTTCCAAAGACACTCGCTTTAAGTGTTCACGCAGTCCTCCAAACTTTCGCTTCGAAAATTGAATTGGGACTGTCCGCTTACCCGGCACAAGGCATCCCAGCATGAGACCTCTAGACTTACTGAAGGCAACCAAAACTTTTTGGGGCTTAACGGCTCCATGGTTCCCTCCGTGCCAACATCTCTTGGACAGTTTTAGTACCCTTAATTAATGAACAGTAGGGCGAGAAAGAAGCAGGCAGAGATGCATGGTAATTCTCTTGGTGTTGTTCCTTCTTCTGGGGGTTTGGCTGCCGCGGAACGAAGCGAAGGCTCGGTTTGTGAGCCTGAGCGTAGTGCAGCGGCAGCCAAAGCGGGCGCCGATCCGGGGGTAGCTTCGCGGCCGGATCCTGAGGTGGTAGCCAAAGCCAAGCGTCGTACCTACACAGCTGAATATAAGCAACGCATTCTCGAGGAAGCCGATGCCGCTGCAGCGACACGCGGTGCTCTCGGTGCTCTTCTTCGTCGTGAAGGCTTGTACTACTCGTTGCTCACCACCTGGCGGCGAGAACGATCCAGCGGCATTCGCGAAGCGTTGACCGCACGACGGCGCGGACCGAAATCAAAGCGCAACCCGTTCGAAGAAGAAGTTCAGCAGCTACGCCGTCAGGTTGGCCGATTGACGGAAAAACTCCGCAAAGCGGAGATCATCATCGACGTTCAAAAAAAAGTCGCTGCGTTGTTGGGGAACCCGCTTCCCGACGTGGACCCGGACGAGAAATCCTGATGTCTGCGGTCACCGAACTCGCGATCGCCGTGGGCACCAGCGCGGCTTGCCAAGTTCTGTGGATGCCACGGGCGTCTTACTACGGGCAGCGCCGTAAAGCTGCTGCTCCCGCCGTAGCGTCCCCGCGGCCTTCGCCGGCACGCGCACTCCACCCGGCGGAACGGGAAGCGGTCCTGGCTCGTCTACACGAAGAACGTTTCCAGGATCGTTCTCCAGCCGCTGTTTATGCGACGTTGCTCGATGAAGGGGAATATCACTGCTCAATTCGCACCATGTATCGTTTGCTCGACGAGCAAGGCGAGGTTCGCGAGCGCCGCGATCAGTTGACGCATCCGCCCTACAAGAAGCCGGAACTGTTGGCCACGGCTCCCAATCAACTTTGGAGCTGGGATATAACCAAGCTACTGGGCCCCGCGAAATGGACGTACTTCTACTTGTATGTGATCCTCGATGTTTTCAGCCGTTACGTCACTGGTTGGATGGTCGCATATCGCGAAAGCGCCGAGCTGGCCAAGCGGCTGATCGAGGAGAGCTGCAAGAAACAACAAATTCAGCCCGGACAACTTACGCTCCATGCGGATCGTGGCACCTCGATGAGGTCCAAACCGGTAGCTTTTTTACTCGGCGACCTGGGTGTCACGAAAACGCACAGTCGACCGCACGTCTCGGACGACAATCCCTTTTCCGAGAGCCAATTTCGAACCCTGAAATATCGGCCGGAGTTCCCGGACCGCTTTGGGTGCATCCAGGACAGTCGTGCTTTCTGTCAGAGTTTTTTCCCGTGGTACAACGACGAGCACCGTCATTCTGGCATCGGCTTGTTGACGCCAGCCACGGTTCACTATGGCCAAGCGGAAAATGTCTTGCGGGAACGCCAGCATGTGCTCGATGTTGCTTACCAGCTTCACCCGGAGCGCTTCGTGCGAAGCGCCCCGAAACCACACCAACTCCCCGGCGAAGTCTGGATCAATAAGCCGGCCCAGCACACATGAAAAGCTCACTAAATTTCGTGAGCACCTGTCTCAAAGTCGTTGACACGCGCCGGTTTGCATGGGTAGCAGCTTGCTTCTTGCTACTCCTCCCTCTTATGGCGCTGATCAGGCTGTGGTGGAAGGTGCGTTCTGAGTCCAGACCTCTTGAAGAGGCGACGAGTCGCATTGATCAGATGAGAGCCCGAATTCCTTACGACCCTCGGAGAGGTTTGTCGGTGGCAGTATTTAATCAATTGGCGGATATTTTTCCAAAATCTTCATCTCTGCACCAACCATGGAATTGTTTTGCAGCAAATATAGTGAGTCGGCGACAGTCCTCGGGAGATGAACAATATTGGACCTCCGAGGGTGCAGAAAGTGCATTCTCCGAGGAAGCTCTATATGGAGGTCGGATAAATTTAGGTTTCTATTCTTCACTTCCGGGAATTGTGACTGGGACTGGACTTCTTTTTACTTTTCTTGCCATTCTAGTGGCCCTCTTAGACGTTAAGATTACTCAGGCGCAGCAAATCACTGGACTAGACCTCCTCATTCAGGGGTTGTCCGGAAAGTTCGTTTCTTCCATCGCGGCACTACTTTCCGCGACCATATTTCTCTTGTTTGAAAGAGTTCTGATTCATAGATTGGCACAGTTTCGCTTGGACCTGATCGAGGGATTGAATGCGTTCGTCCCAAGGCTCACTTCAGCCCGGTTACTCGTTGAACTTCAACGAGACATTTCAGAGCAATCGATCGCTTTTCGGTCATTCAATGCTGACCTGTCTACTAAACTTAAGCAAGGATTTAGCGAAGGCTTGGGACCAACCATACAGCGCATGGTCGAGAGCATAGAGGAACTGAACACACGCCTACGTGTCGCAGAGACTCAAAAGCAAGAGTCAATAACCGGAACTCTAAGCACCTTGATTGAAGGGCTTCAACAGTCAATCACATCGTCACTGCAAACGATGGGGGACAGATTCAAGCAATCGCTATCAGGGACAGCGAATGACGAGTTTGCCAGAGTCACGGAGTCTTTAGGTGGAGCGGCGAGACTCCTTGAAAATATGAACGCCCAATTCATGGGAACTCAAACCGCGATGACGGAGTTGGCGAACCTTGCAAGAAACTCGACGGCTGAACAACTCGCACTCGGCAAGACTCAAGTTGAAGACCTGACAAATGTCCTTCGGCAGTTCATGGTTCACATGAACGAATCTGCGGGGTCTTCTGTGAACCAAATGGCTGCAACGCTCACAGGCGTTGTCCATGATCTTTCGAATAAAGTCAGTGATCTCGGCGTAAAAATGGCCGAGACCCTACACAAGAACGCAGAACACGCTTCAAATACGGCCGCCGCCGTGGTAGACAGAGCAGATAAGTGGTCTTCGCAAAGCACACACCAACTTGAACACCTAATTGGTCAGCTTGAAGCGCATTCTAAGAACACAAAGGAAATTGAAAATACTCTGATGGCCACACTTGGTCTCTTCAATGATTCACTTTCACAGTACACATCCTTGAATGACGGCTTGAACAAAATCGCTAACTCAGTAAATGCTATGGCTTCGTCAGCAGCAGGTGCAGCCCACTCGGCCACCGAGAGCCAAAAGAGCCTCCAACAGATCTCCGCGCAGACGGCAATGCAGTTGGAAAGATTGGCAGAGGCAAATCAACGGCAACAAGTGGTCTGGACCGGAATTCAAGAAAGCATGAAGCAGTTCCAATTGATTTTTGGCCAGACAGAGCGTGCCGCGTCGCAACTCCTGAATCAAATCTCGGGTCACACTACTTCATATCTGGAGGTCACGAAGAAAGGGTACGACGAAGTTGTGAAGATTGCAGATGAACATTTTAGTCAAGCTGCCAAAAAACTGGGTGCTTCAGTGAACGAATTGGATGAGTATCTGCAAGATTTGACGGAGGTTTTGGAAAAAACAAGAGGAGGAGCGAATGGCGACAGAGCATGAAGGGTCGGGTCTCGCCAGTTCCCTAACAGACCTGATGACGTCACTCGCCGTGATCTTTATTTTGCTTCTTGTGGCCATGCTCAACAATCAGCGGCAGCAGGCAACCGAAACAAGGAATCTCGTGGTAGCAAGACTACAGGCTGCGCTTGAGAGATTTAAGCTACAAGGAGTTGAAGTAAAGAGCGATCCTAAAGACCCTTTGGTCCTTCTCGTAATCGTGCCAGAGGATCTTCTGAAATTTGAACAAGGAAAATCCGATATACCAGCATCAGGCTTTAGTTTTCTTCAAACATTTTCCCCTAAGTTCGTAACAACGGCGTGTTCGAGTGAACTTCGAGATGGAATTAGCTCGATCGTTGTCGAGGGACACGCAAGCTCTGAAGGGAATGAAAATGAGAATCTCAGTTTGAGCCAGCGACGGTCTATGGCTGTAATTCAACAGAGCCTCGTTGTACTCGATGGCTCCAACCTTCCGGATGCCCCAGAAAATCATAAATGTTTTCTGTCGCTGATTTCAGCGACTGGGCGAGGCAGTGCAGAGCCCGTTTATGTATATGGGGAGGAAGACCGACCGCACAGTAGACGAGTAGTGTTTAAGATCAGAATTAAGTCGCTTGAAGAGAGAAAAGAAATACTGGCACAGACAGGGATCAACGGCCTGCAGCAAACGATCCGCTAATATATGACACAAGCTCTGCCCGGCGCTTATTTAGCCGAATCAATGGAAGGACTGCAGTTAGCCATAAATGCACTTAAGGCTGAACTGCACCGACCTGCGATTTCTGTCGACTCCCTTTTCCACAACCTCTCTACCGTAATAAAGGAACTCGATCGAACAAAACTGGCAAAGCCAATTTCGAGTGCCGCCGAATACATCGATCTGTGGAATGAGGTGCTGGCCGGAAGACTCGAAAAGCTAGAGCCTCGGGCGATCCGCGCACCCCTCCGTGCCAACATCTCTTGGACAGTTTTAGTACCCTTAATTAATGAACAGTAGGGCGAGAAAGAAGCAGGCAGAGATGCATGGTAATTCTCTTGGTGTTGTTCCTTCTTCTGGGGGTTTGGCTGCCGCGGAACGAAGCGAAGGCTCGGTTTGTGAGCCTGAGCGTAGTGCAGCGGCAGCCAAAGCGGGCGCCGATCCGGGGGTAGCTTCGCGGCCGGATCCTGAGGTGGTAGCCAAAGCCAAGCGTCGTACCTACACAGCTGAATATAAGCAACGCATTCTCGAGGAAGCCGATGCCGCTGCAGCGACACGCGGTGCTCTCGGTGCTCTTCTTCGTCGTGAAGGCTTGTACTACTCGTTGCTCACCACCTGGCGGCGAGAACGATCCAGCGGCATTCGCGAAGCGTTGACCGCACGACGGCGCGGACCGAAATCAAAGCGCAACCCGTTCGAAGAAGAAGTTCAGCAGCTACGCCGTCAGGTTGGCCGATTGACGGAAAAACTCCGCAAAGCGGAGATCATCATCGACGTTCAAAAAAAAGTCGCTGCGTTGTTGGGGAACCCGCTTCCCGACGTGGACCCGGACGAGAAATCCTGATGTCTGCGGTCACCGAACTCGCGATCGCCGTGGGCACCAGCGCGGCTTGCCAAGTTCTGTGGATGCCACGGGCGTCTTACTACGGGCAGCGCCGTAAAGCTGCTGCTCCCGCCGTAGCGTCCCCGCGGCCTTCGCCGGCACGCGCACTCCACCCGGCGGAACGGGAAGCGGTCCTGGCTCGTCTACACGAAGAACGTTTCCAGGATCGTTCTCCAGCCGCTGTTTATGCGACGTTGCTCGATGAAGGGGAATATCACTGCTCAATTCGCACCATGTATCGTTTGCTCGACGAGCAAGGCGAGGTTCGCGAGCGCCGCGATCAGTTGACGCATCCGCCCTACAAGAAGCCGGAACTGTTGGCCACGGCTCCCAATCAACTTTGGAGCTGGGATATAACCAAGCTACTGGGCCCCGCGAAATGGACGTACTTCTACTTGTATGTGATCCTCGATGTTTTCAGCCGTTACGTCACTGGTTGGATGGTCGCATATCGCGAAAGCGCCGAGCTGGCCAAGCGGCTGATCGAGGAGAGCTGCAAGAAACAACAAATTCAGCCCGGACAACTTACGCTCCATGCGGATCGTGGCACCTCGATGAGGTCCAAACCGGTAGCTTTTTTACTCGGCGACCTGGGTGTCACGAAAACGCACAGTCGACCGCACGTCTCGGACGACAATCCCTTTTCCGAGAGCCAATTTCGAACCCTGAAATATCGGCCGGAGTTCCCGGACCGCTTTGGGTGCATCCAGGACAGTCGTGCTTTCTGTCAGAGTTTTTTCCCGTGGTACAACGACGAGCACCGTCATTCTGGCATCGGCTTGTTGACGCCAGCCACGGTTCACTATGGCCAAGCGGAAAATGTCTTGCGGGAACGCCAGCATGTGCTCGATGTTGCTTACCAGCTTCACCCGGAGCGCTTCGTGCGAAGCGCCCCGAAACCACACCAACTCCCCGGCGAAGTCTGGATCAATAAGCCGGCCCAGCACACATGAAAAGCTCACTAAATTTCGTGAGCACCTGTCTCAAAGTCGTTGACACGCGCCGCACTCTGCTGGAATCCAACAGTGGCTACCGATCAACCGTTTCAAGATTTCTTGGCTCGCACGCGGCACATAGCCAGAGCGAACGCACTTCAAGGAATGATCTGCTCCTGCCACGCCCGTTGGTCAAGGGAATTTGCATTGAGTCAGGTCGTCGGAAGAGTCCGAGATCGACTAAACGAATATTCCGGGCGAAATCGGCTCCTGAACAAATGGAAAGCCTCCGACAACATGATTTTGGGACCGAAGGCCCACGACATCATGGCGGCTGAGCTAATAAAGTGCCCTGATGGGCTATCGGGATTCTGCGACTTTTGGGGTATTTCAATCGAGTCATCTCGACTCTTTCAAGCGGCGGCGGAGGTTGCTTCTGTCCTTTGCCTAGAGCAGATCGATCGTGTTTCTCAGTATCGGGAATTTCTGTTCAAGGAACTCATGCCTTGGTCGGGATGGGCACCCACGATACTCAAGAACGTAATGAGCCACTTGATACTCTTTCCAACAAGAGACAAGCCCGATTTGATCGAAGAGATTATCCATCTTGTGCGAAGCGACCGGAGATTTGGGGATCCTAGGCAGCCTCAAAATCACAATAATTGGATTGGCATGGACGAAGCATCGAAGCGGGTACAAGAGTGGTTGTCCACTGCGGATATTAAATTTTTCTTCGATTCCGTCCTGCCGAAAGGACAAGATCCCCACGGCAGAAAAGCATTTTGGTTGCGTTATGTCGGTTGCCGAGGGCTCCGATCTCGCCCGTTATTGAGTAGTTCCGACAAGTTTCGCCTCCGTGAGGTTCTCTCAAAAAAGGGAGCAAAAGGAACAGACTTTGGGAGGCTTTTGGACGAAGATACGAGTGCATTCATCCTTGACTTTGGCCCGATTATGGCCATTGAGTTTAGTCAGGTCGGCAACGCATGCTACCTCTACGATAAACAGGCCGCAGCCGAAATCGTGCCTGACATTTGGACCACCAAGCCGTTCAGCTTGTCCGATCTGAAGCGCAGGTCAAAAATCGCGACAACCCGGCCAATAACGCATGATCGGCCGGGACGGTGGAAGATAGCGATGGAGCGACATTTAGCGAGGTACGGCGTTCGCGCTGTCACCTGATGCCAGAAACAAGGTGGAAACTCGGGGAACCGAACGACGGATTGATCCTAGAGGTCGAAGCTAGTGGTGTCTGGGTTCGGCGACTGGCCGGACCAATCACTGATCCCCGCGAACTAAGATCCCATGCCGCTAGAACCCGACTTGGCAGGCTCCTCCCTACGGTAGTGCTCCAATTGCTCGACATGGGAATAGCCAGCCTTGAGGAAGGTGGTTTGAGGATCAGCCATCAAGAATTTGCGAGACTTGAACAGAGGCACAGAATAGATGCCTTTGACGGAATTGTCCCATGGGCACCCTTCACTGTGGAGGTCGAAACAACAAGGTGGCCCGGCGACGAGGATTTCCGTTACTTCATAAAGTTCTACGCAGGAAGGCAGGTTGTCGATCCGGAACGAATCGGGAGTTTTGTCCTGCACAAAGAAACCGTAAATCGGCTTGACCTCCAAACGTACAGTCTCGTGGAAGCTATAAACTCATTCAATGCACTCTCGCCCGGAAAGAAGTCGGGGCAGGATGCGTTTATCCGATTTTCTCAAATCAAGGATCTAGCAGAGGGGGTCGGAGCACAGCTAGATGAGTTTCTTTCACACGAGCGCGTGATTGTGCCGTCTTCAATAGGACTCGATTTAGTGGTCGAGCCGAATAATCGGATTTCTTTCGCTCCCAAAATTGACGGCGTTCCGCAAGAGGCCTTCCGAGAGGCCTTCATGGCCGCCGATGATATAGAGGAAGTCTACTCGATGGATGACGAATCGGGTGGACGCATCCGAGTTGTGCTCGATGAGGCGCAGCGTGAAGTCCTTAAGCGCATGCAGCGGGTGAGACACCTCGGCGGAGCGGAAAAATCCGAGGTTTTGCGAAACCCTGCGAGCGTCTTCGATGGTGTCGCCGGTTCAGTGACCATTGGGTTCGGGCCACGAGTGCAAGGCGTGGGCGATTTTCCATTTGTGGCTCGGCCTTTCTTGCAGGGCAGTTCCACTGGCGTTCTCAATGATCCTGAGAGCCGAGAGCACGCTCAGCCAAGAAAACTAGACGCAGGACTAAAGTTCCGCTACGCCAACGGTACAGAAGAAACCATTCGATTTTCTTCGAGGGAAGAATTGTTGCGATTCTTCAATGATGCGAGATCAACTTTGGAGAGCGGACGAGGATGTATTGAATTTAGAGGGAAATCAATTCCCGTAGACGAAGAGTTTGTGTCGGCATTGAATGAACAAGTCAATCGCATTTCCCCAAGGCAAGCTGATAAGAGTCCAACAGAAAAGTCCGGCCGGAAATATCTACTGATAATCACGAATGAGAACGAGCTTGAGTTCGAAGTGCCCGGTGAAGTCGAACTGAAGAACTTCAAAGTCGCAATTCCACATTCTATTCGGCGCGACCAACTAAAAGAACATCAGTTACTCGGGCTGGAATGGTTGCAGAGGAATTTTTGTTTACAACGGAATGGCTGCCTATTAGCCGACGAAATGGGGCTGGGCAAGACCCTACAGGTATTGACTTTTCTTGCGTGGGCAATCGAACAAGGAGAGTTGGCGAGGGGTAGCAGGAATAATGAGGCTGCTCCTTGGGATCCGATCCTTATCATTAGCCCAGTCACGCTTTTAGAAAATGAGATATGGCTGGAAGATATGCGTAAATTTTTTGTTGGACAAGGGAGCATCTTCCAGCCTTGGGTAATCTTGCATGGTTCAAGGTTGCGGGAATATTTCCGAAAAGATGTGGAGGGGCGCGAAACTGAGATTGGACAACCTAAACTAGATCTGGAGAAACTACGGCAGAATAGAGTGATCTTAACCAACTACGAAACGATTGTGAACTATCAGCATTCGTTCGCAAAAATGAAGGATCGACTGTCAATCGTCGTTACCGATGAAGCGCAAGAGTACAAGACACCGAGTACCAAAATATCACACGCTCTGAAGAGCCTAAGCCCTCGGTTCCGGGTGGCCTGTACCGGAACTCCGGTGGAAACACGGCTTCTCGACGTCTGGAATATATTCGACTTTCTGCAGCCGGGACAACTGCTCTGGAGCGCAAAACAATTTACCGATAGATACGAAAAACCAATCTTAGAGGAGCCTGAAACAGGGCCAAAGGAATCTTTATCAACACTGCGCTCTAGGCTGGGTTACGGAAGTCGCAATGCATTTGTTCTAAGAAGAGACAAAAGCAGCCTAAAGGGACTCCCCGCCAAGCATGAACACGTGATGAGTTGTTTTCTGTCCCCCTCTCAGCGAGAGTGGCATTTAGACATTATCCAGCGTGCTAAAGAGGGCGGCCCGAATAATCATCCTTTCGGATTGCTGCAGCAGTTGATGCTTGTATACCAACACCCTTCTCTTATTCCTCACTACGACCCGCCCACGCCCGAACAGGCAATTAAGGATTGTCCGAAGTTAGCCGAAACCATTGCCCACACCCGCAAGATCCGCCAACTCGGGGAGAAGGTGCTTTTGTTCGCAAGAAGTCTGAATATGCAAGATTTGCTCAAGCGAGTGCTTGAATTCGAATTTGGAATTGATGTGGACATCTTGAATGGGCAGGTGACACGTCAAGGAAGCACGAAGGGACTGAAGAATACCCGTAAGGATATTGTAAGCCGTTTCAGAAATGCAAAAGGCTTCAATGCAATAGTGCTTTCACCTGACGTCGCTGGCGTCGGACTAAACCTGACTGAGGCAAACCACGTCATACATTACGGCCGCTGGTGGAACCCTGCCAAGGAAGCGCAAGCAACCGATCGTGTCTACAGAATTGGACAGTCTAAAGAAGTGCACGTTTATTATCCCATCGCAAAAGATCCAAAGGGACTTTTTGACACGTTCGACGAAAAGTTGGACGCAGTGATCAAAAGGCGGCGTGATCTGGCTTCCGAATTCTTGGCCCCAATGCCAAGCGAAGACGAACTGCAGCGAGAAATCTTCGAGCGAGTGGTTGAAACACCCACGAAGGATGAACCCGTCAAGAAGCTGTCATCTGATGACGTTCGTTTGCTTCCTTGGGATCGCTTCGAAGCACTAATCGCTTTGCTTGAAGAAAAGCGAGGCGCAAAAGTAATTTTGACTCCTCGTGGGGGGGATGACAAAGCCGATGTTATTGCAATAAAGGGAAGCCATGTCCGATTGATCCAGTGCAAGCACAGTTCGTGGAGTGCATATATCGATGCCGATGTAATTGCTGAAGTCATCGGAGCAATAGATCTGTACCGCACACGATACCTAAGAAGGCTTCCTTCAAACATGAGCCTGTTTCCCGTGATAGTAAGCAACGGCACGTTCACATCCATGGCTCGCAAAGAAGGACTAGAATGCGATGTGGAACTGATAGGTGATTTAGAATTGTGGAAACTGCTTGGCCAAATACAATGCACGCGGGCGGAATTGGAAGTTATGGAAAGCCGAAGAGCCGAATCCATGAGGGATGTACAAGCCGCCCTAAAGGGGTTCGGGATCTGAACTCTAGAGGAGGACGCGGAGCGAGTGAAAGTGGCATCGGCTACGCCGCCGCAAACGGTCACAGCCAAGTCCCTATTGATTGACTGGGCAAACGAACAGGACGCATGGGTTCGCGACTGATGTCCGAGGTTGTGCTGAGCCGAAGGGCACTGCCCGATCAGCGAGATGCTGTTGGGCGGGCCGCGGAGTTCTGTGCGCTCGCCCTGTGTTAGCATCCCGTTATGGCCAGCACCTACCGGAAACAGCCGTGCCGATGTTCGCACGGGAAATCGATCCACAAGCCTGAGCCCCATAAGAGGAAACAGCCATTCCGTATTATCTGTTTCCACCCCGGCTGCAAATGCACAGACTACAGACCCGTGAAGAATTAGGGATGCTTCTTGTCGATTTTCTCCAAGATGAACTCCGCCTCTTGAATCGCACGATCAACGAAATACTCCTTGGCCATGTTGGGCTTGTCGCTGTCGATTGTCTCAATCACCTTACAGGCGCACAGCAACGTCGAAGCAAACAGGATGGCGTGCTTTCTTTCTTCGGTCATATTGGGCTCGCTGATTGGTGTGCAGAGGAGGGGACTACAGTCTACCGCAATCACCCTCTATTGCCGAATGTCTGCGCACCAATACCCATCTGGACGGTTTGTCGTTAAACAGGACGTAGCCAGTCGCTTCGAGAGCCGATAAAGACTATTGGAGCGGGGAACCTAAGAAAATGATTCCGTTCTGGTCGCTGAAAACGGAAAAAAGTCCATCATCATCTCTCTTATCATGCAATGCAATGGAGTACGATTTCCCGTTGGAAGAAACAAGCAAATCGAGTTGATAGCCCGGCATCAGTTCGGGGCTCGCCGAAACCTTGAGGTCTTTCACCATGGGCCATTGGTCTTGCACTGTCTTTAGGATTCCGCTTTTATAAAGCTCGTCCCAAGAAGCGTAGTGGCCGTGAGCATCGCTTCCGTCTTTTTTTGTACCGTTGCTGTACCACGATTCCGCGGTATTTATCAGCCGGACGACATTGACGGCTTTCGACCGTTGTTCCTCGTTGGGTGACTTCTCGTCTTTGGCCAGTAATGTGGCTGAAATTCCGACTACCAAGAAAAGCACTGCAAACGCAAAGCAGATTCGCGAGTTAGGCAACAAGTTTCCCTCCACGCGAGAGCCCAGCCTTCCAGACCCTCTTCGTATATCTAACCCGCTTTATTCATGAAGTGTGACTTCGCGGCCTATTTTTCCGTTTTTTGCTTCAGTTGTGAAACCATACTTGACCAGACAAAGATTTCAGGAAATCGAGAGGTTGATTCTAGAGCATTTAAGCAAGCGTAAGGCGCGATTTTCGCCGAATGGGGGACACCCGTATCGTCGCTTGACGAGTAAAAGTTTCATGCGGCGTTCCGCTGACCAGCTAGCCGCTTCGTGCACCCAAGCGCAACGCGAGACGATGGAAGCTATGGAAATAGGGAAACGAACGCGGCAAGTGCAGCACGATTCGACGCACCGAGGCAACCACTTGAGCTCCGACTTTCAGAAAACGCTCCCGCAAGATGGAGACCTGTGCCCGGGCGGAAGCTGTGCCGGCCAAACCTAAGCGCATCTCTTGCATCAGCACGTAGGCTGCTGCGGTCATCAGCACTCGGAATTGATTGGCCCAGAAGCTCGTGCAACTGGTGCGTCCGATTTCCATCCCGTAATGCAGTTCCTTAATGCGATTCTCGAGGTCTCCTCGTTGACAATAGACCTCCTCGTAGAGCCACTGTGGACTCTGCTTCATGTTGGTCACCACGAAGCGCGGATTGTCCTTGGGTTTCTTGCCCTTCGCCCGCACCACCTCCGCTTTATAGATGACGCGACGTTTCCAAGGCCAGGTCTTGCGCGTGCGGTACTGACATTCAGCGTAGACATGCTCGGTCTGCCCGGAGATCTTCGAATCACGACGGGCGCGTTTCATGGCCGACGCGGCTTTACGCTTCAACACCGTATTCCTTGCGAAATTGACGAGGTATTCCACTTTCGGCTCGCAGTCCAAAAAATACAAAACTTCCGGCGCCGCAAAACCACCATCCAGGCGCACCCGGATCTTGGCCTTCGGAAAAGCTTCCGTCAGCCGCTCGATCAAACGACGCAGCAGGCCCACCGCTCCCGCCGAGCCCGGCGCGTTCCCCGGACGCAACACCGCGGTGACCAGATACTGCTCCGCCTCGTGGTTGAAGGTCAGAAAACCTACCATCGGTAGGTAGCAGTAGGTGTCGTAATGCCAATTGAAAAACGTCAATTGCTGCGCGCCATGGGTGGGATCGTCGGTAGGATCCAGATCGATGGTGATCAGCCGAGCCCGACCGCGCAGCCGCTTGCGATGGCGTTCGATCACTGTGTCCGCCAGGGCTTCGGCCATGCGAAACAATTCTTTACGACTCACACTATTTTCAAAACGTGATAGCGTAGGCTGCGAAGCCAAATCTTCTCCTTCCACCGGATCACGACCGACCAATAATTTGTGCACCGGGTCACACGCCAGTCGGGCGGCATCGTTGGCATCTTCGTAGCCGCAAGCGATGGCCATAACCCGCTGCGTGAGCAGCTCATCGATTTCGTGACGGACTTTAGCCTCTTGGCGGTCGTCTTTCAGACAAGCTGCCAACGCCGTTATTAAACCCAACTCCCGGTCGGCGGCTTTGAGCAACACTGCTCCCCCATCGGAGCTGCCTTGCGATTGATCGAACTTGGCAATTACAGGTAGGTTAAAAATTCCCGGAAAGAGAACACACTGTGTCGTGGTATGCTCGGGCACGAAAGCCTCCGGATTGGTCGCAAAACTGCCTAGACAACGGCTTTGTACCATGAAAGAGGCTTTTCGTGTTTCAAAAACGCGAATTATTCAGGCTAAACAGTTAGATAGTACCGTTGGGCGAACCTTGGCTCAATCGTTAAAACTGGTTAAATAGTTCATCGGTTAACTGATTTGTGTCAGTTTTCCGGACATGTGGAGGCTTGCACTCCACCTCCCTCGGCAACATGCCAACGGGCAGCCATGCATCGCCTACGGCTTCTTATTCCACAGGTCCAAGAACAATTTGACCGTGGCCGGGCCATGCCCGGCGTAATGATTATTGGCAAATGCAAAAATCTTCAGGATTTTGGATTTGGTCACCATCGACTTGAACACTTCCACCCAATTCTTCAGGTCGCTTCTCCGGTCAACGATCACTTTGTCCCAGCTTTTGGTTTGCTGCTCGATGCCCTTGCGATCACCGAGCCAGCGGACATAGGTGAAATCCGCCGTCATTAGATCAAACTTCTCCTTCAACTCCCACGGTCGGGGAACCCAACTCTGGTCGATCAGGGCGAGCGCAACGCCGCGCTCGCGCAACACATCAGCGAAATCGGCGTTCATCCAATTCTTATTGCGAATCTCGACCGCAAACTGGTAGCCCTTCGGGAGTTTTTTGAGGAAAGGCTTCAGCACAGCCAGAAAATCCGCCTGCGTCTTGAATGCTTTCTGGTTGAAGTATCCGAATTGGAAGAGCAGAGGCCCGAGCTTGTCTCCAAGGGCATCCATCGTCTTGAGGAAATGCTTCAGGTCGTCTTCGCAATCGACGAGCACCTTTTCATGGGTAATGACTTGGGGCACCTTTGCCGCAAAGAGGAAGCCCGGTGGCGTCTTGGCGTTCCATCCCTGCACGGTCGTGAGAGCAGGCGAGCGATAGAACGTGTTGTCCAACTCAACGGCGTCAAAGTTCGTGGCGTAGAAGGTCAGGGAGTCCGCTGGCTTCATGCCTTTGGGGTAGAAACTGCCTTTCCATCCTTCCGCTGTAAATGCGCTGGTGCCGATGCGAAGTTCGGACATGGCGGGATTCTACAATGACAAATGCTTTCGTGGAAATGAGACTTCCTAAACCTGATTACTACCTCTTTGGAGGAGCTTGAGCGGTAACGATTTTCCCGTTGCTGCACTTTCGACAGTCCACTTTCTTACCGAAATCATCTTTAACTTTTCCAGTGCCCTTACAGTGAGGACAATCTTGCACAATCATCATGTGTCGATTCTCCTATCTCCGCCGTACGTTTTCAAACTGAAATTGATTTTCTAGGCCAGCCCCGACGAAGTTTTCGCTCACGTCGAAAAGGACAAGTGCGAGAGGTGCCTTGCCGTGTATCGGCAACTGGAAGAAGAATCTGATTTGATCTACTTTTTGGCCTCGTCTGGGAAATCTGTGGGTAACTGGCGGGCTCAGCGCTGCGGTTCGCTGAGGAATCGGTGGAGTTTGCGGCACGTCGCATCGAGGGAGTGTTGCTCTTCTTCCGAGCCGTTGTGGATCAGTGGGCCGCCGTCGGCATGAACCGCCTCGCGAAGAAGTCGCTGCGCAGTGACTTTTCTCAATGAAGGGGTGTAGTTCAGGTCGCGGATAATTTCTCCACCTAGTATCCAGAGATTGTCTACGTGTCGGCGAATGGTCTTCGAAGAAAGACTGGAGGAGGCCAGATGCTCGATGAATGGCCGGAAGCAAGCAACCAGTTCTTCCCCTGGCGGCAGGTCTTTTTCCAATCCCATCCACGAGCGCGGCCAGTTGTCCAGATCGCGGCAGTAGGCGGAAACATCGCAGGACGCCGGCGCGGTAGCAGCGCGGTTTACTTTGCCAGTCTTGGCCTTGAAAATTGTCCGTGACATGGAACTGCTCACAATTCTAAACCACTGCCATGGCCATCGGGGATTTGTCTACCAGCATGCCCGCTTTGGCCCTGACAAGAAAAGCATCGAAGTGGACGTCCGACCGCGGGAGGGCTCGGCAGCGGTCTGCTCGGGGTGCCACCAGCCGGCGCCGGGTTACGATCATCTTCCCGAGCGGTGCTTTGAGTTCATTCCGCTGTGGGGCTTTCTGGTTTTCCTGCTCTACCGCATGCGACGCGTGGACTGCCGGAATTGTGGCGTGCTGGTCGAGGAGGTTCCCTGGGGCGATGGTAAGCATCGGTTGACCAGAGCCTATATGCTGTTTCTGGCCCGCTGGGCGCGGAAGCTCTCCTGGAAGGAAACCGCCGAGGCCTTCCACACTTCCTGGGACCAGGTGTGCGACGCGGTCGAGTATGTGGTCGGCTGGGGCCTGGAGCATCGCACGCTGGAGTCGATCCGCGCCATTGGTGTGGATGAAATCCAGTACGCCAAAGGCCACAAATACCTGACGCTGGTCTACCAGATCGACCAGGGGCTCACCCGCTTGCTGTGGGTCGGCAAGGAACGCACCATCGAATCCTTCCAGGGTTTCTTCACCGTCCTCGGAGAGCAACTCGCTGCACAGATCGAGTTTGTCTGCTCGGATATGTGGCAGCCGTACCTGGACGTGATCCGCCAGAAATGTTCTCAGGCGCTGCACATCCTCGACCGCTTCCACATCGTCGCCAAGATGAATAAGGCGTTGGATGATGTCCGCGCCGCCGAGTCGCGCAAGATGGCCCAGGACGGCTACCCGCCGCTACTGAAGAAGACGCGCTGGTGCGTGCTCAAGCGCAAAGAAAATCTCACCTCGCAGCAGAAGTTCCGTCTGCGAGATCTGCTCCGCTATAATCTCCAGACCGTCCGTGCCTATCTCCTCAAAGAAGATTTTCAGCAGTTCTGGGAATACAACTCGCCCACCTGGGCCGGCATGTTCCTGGATTTCTGGTGCCAGCAAACCATGCGATCCCGCATCGAGCCGATGAAGAAGATCGCCCGAACGTTGCGTGCTCATCGCGAGCTGCTGCTCAACTATTTCAAAGCCAGAAAGCAGATTTCCAGCGGTGTGGTCGAGGGACTGAACAACAAAGCGAAAGTAACCATGAGAAGATCCTACGGCTTTCGTACCTTTCGCATCCTGGAACTCGCGCTCTATCACTCACTTGGCAAACTACCTGAGCCAGAGCTTACCCATGAATTCTTCTGACGATTCTCTTTTTGAGGAAGAGCAGGAATTAGTTTCCTTCAGTTGACGAGAGTGTTAGCGGCCCATCAGACACCATCGTCGATGCACCTGTGCGAGCAACCTCTGAACACTTTGCAAACGCCATAATCTTTTCGCAGAGCTTCTCAAGCGTACTGCTACTTTTTTTCTGGTCCCATAGATCGGACAAGAGTCTTTGGATGTACGCATCGCACTTAAAAATGTGCGCAACATCGGCTACGCCCTGTTTCTCCTTGCTCTCATTACAGATCGCTTCCCACGCTGCCTTGCCAAATTCATCAGACAGAGCGGTTCCAATGCAATCGCTCCACACCACCATAGAACCTTCCCACACGGTTTCGGTGTGCAGTGGTGGCTCGCTTGGGAAACCGCAGAGCGCCATCAATAACTTGTTGTCCGTTTCATGTTGACCCTTGTGTTGACCGTTGGCCTTGCTTATGTCGGCGTCGAAGACTATGAACGTCGGTATCTTGAGCCCAAGAGCGATCGCGAGAGGGACCGCCATCTTGCCTTTCCCATCGCAGATTACGATGTGTCCCCCAAGCCGCCGAAACTCGGTCCAGTTGTCTCGTAGAATTAGCTGCGTTGATATGTAAGCAGCATCTTCAACTCCCTCCACGAGCACGAGTACAGAGGTGAAAAACATTTCATTCACATTCGGCTTGAGAGCCTGTGACACCTTCAATGCTGTGCCTTCCAGCTTCAAAGGCCGCTTGCCTCCGGCCTTGTGAATGGTCTCGGCCACTTGGTCGAATCTGAGGTGCCGCACTTCTGCCTCGCCAGATTCACGAGTTTTAGAAACAAAACGAATCTCTTCAAAGTTCTCGCCTCTTATAAACAGTGGGTTGTGGGTGCAGACGAGCACCTGAGTGTCTTTGGAGGCCAGTTCATCAAAGACGGTGGCCAAATGGCGAATCTGAGGCGGATGCTGATAAAGCTCGGGTTCCTCACATGCAAGGATCAGTCTCGGCCCCGTCGTTGAATCGGTCGAAACTAGCTCCTGAAGCAGCGCGAGCAAAAGAGATCGCTGGAAACCATGCCCAAAGCGCGGGAGATGTCCTTCAAAGCGACCTTCGGCGGCGAGGAGCTTGGCGATGGGATCATCAATCCGAACCTGAGTTTCTTCACTGCGCCAAGAAAGCATAATTCGCGCATCAGGGTGAGCCCATTCCTGAATCCTTGTTGTCAAAGATGAAGCAAGGTCATCTAATGCTTGTTCATGTTCTCTAAGAAGCGAAGCGTATTTTGTGTATGCCTCCTCCCGGAGTTGATTCAACGGTTCAGTGAGTGACATCTTTAACCTTACTGTCCGCTCAAGGATTAATCCTAACGCTGTTTTTTTCGCCTCAAGCTGCTCCGCTGTCGCATCCTTTACGGCTGGAACGTAGACCCACTGTATGAATTGGTTGAGAAGATTCTTTGCCTTTCCGGCACCGCCATAAAATTCATCTTCGCTGTCAACCAACGAGCATTCGCTTGGATGGGCCTCCTCGTATGTTCTTAGCGCTGCGTGCATGGCAGGTTTAGTCGTCGCAGTCGGGAGCGCGGAGGCAGTTTGTTTACAGGAAGCATATAATGCTCTTAGCTCATCAACCTTCACGTCATCTTCAAAAGCTTTGAAAAACGGCACAAATTCCTTCATTACTTCACGCTTACCGTACTGGATTACTGGTGCCGAGTTTGTCTTTTCATCCCACTTCGCGATAGCCGAGACCACTAGCTTGCCTTGTCGGTAGTAGTGGGCCAGCTTCTTTTGGGCTTCTAGGTTTAAGTCTGTGAATGTCGCGGTGATCTCGATTGGCTCATCAGTGTTTCTGTGGTGAAAGTCTTCCTTTTCCAGCGCAAGCAAGTTTGTCGTCGCATCCGTCGAATATCTGAACAACACACACAACGCGATCAGAACTGTAGATTTGCCAGCACCGTTCGGTCCCACAAAGCATGTATAGTCGGATACGTTTACGTGCGCTTCTCTTATGGCGCGGAAATTCTTGATATGGACGCTTTCAAGTTTCATTGATGTTAGCCTTCAATCAGTAATATGCCCAAGTATAGACGGGCAAATGAGCGTATTCTGCGGAAGGCACTTGACGTTGTTTAGAGTGATACCCGTAGAGAGGAATTGTCTATGAGCCTCACCAAGAAGGAAATCAAGACGAAGCTAATGAAGGCCGTCGGCAAGAAGGTCGCATTCAAATACCCCGGTGACAAGGGTAATAAGCGAGGCTACTTGAAGGATCGGGTGATCGTTTGGAGCGGCCACAGTCCGTCTGGTGCTGACTACTGGGACGTAGTTGATCTCATTGTATTTCCGCGTGAGAGAGAGCGGCGGCGAATCAGAATTGGTTACTACCGTCAGGTAGGGGATAAACTCCGGTGGGCTAGTCAGACGACTATTACTGAGCCTGTCCACGTTCTGAAGCGAATCTTGGCGCAAGCCGCCAAGGAGAAGGAGTGGTTTCGTAAGGTATTAATCGCGGCCGCCCGTTACACACTCTCCTAACCGGGAAGGCGATGTCGAAGCCTAGCCAGCCCCCACGATCCCCCGCCAGCTTGGCCCAAAAGGTCGTTGTGACCTCTCAACCGGCACGCCGCACCCGAACCTTACCCGGAGGGTCGCCTCCTCTTGAAACTGCCTCTGGGCGCATTTTGTTTGCCGTTGGGTCTCGCCATACGGCGGGTGTCCAACCCGCGTAGTATAATTATTTAGGGGCTGCAGCAGATGGCCTATGACCTCTCCCAGCAGTTTGTTGTGGGGATTTCCTCAAGCGCACTTTTTGACTTGAAGGAAGAAGCCCGCATTTTTCGTGAAGGCGGACTTCAAGCCTTCATCAATTATCAACGCGAGCGAGAAGATGTTAATCTTTCACCCGGCTCAGCGTTCCCACTCATCAAGGGCTTGCTAAATTTCAATATTGATCCCAAGCGGCCAAAAGTTGAAGTGATTCTGATGTCGCGGAATCATCCCGATGTAAGTCTTCGTGTCTTCAATTCCATTGACCATCATGGGCTTGGTATAAGCCGTGCGTCGCTAACCGGAGGCGATCCCCTAGAACCGTATCTACGGGCCTTTAACGTGAAGCTTTTCCTTTCGCAGTCCGCCGCGGACGTTCAAGCTGCTGCCAATCAAGGTGTCGCGGCCAGTCTGATCTACTCGCCTCCCCCCGAACTGGAAACGGCTCCAACGCAGATCAGAGTGGCGTTCGACGGCGACTGCGTGGTGTTTTCAGACGAGGCACAGAGAATCTTCGATAGGGACGGGCTTTCAGCCTTCCATGAGTACGAAAAGGCGAACGCAAGAAAAGAGCTTCCTGCTGGTCCTTTTGCGCCGCTTCTGCGATTTCTCTCCGAGAATCAAACGGTCGACCCGAAACAGTCACCAGTCCGCGTTGCACTTATTACCGATCGGAATTCTCCAGCGCACGAAAGAGCCATTAGGACGCTTCGCCGCTGGAACGTCCGAATCGACGAAGCCCACTTCCTCGGCGGGGTTGCAAAGCCCAATTTCCTAACAGCGTTTCGCGCTCACATTTTCTTTGATGACAAGGAAGAGTACTGCAAAGCTGCCTCAGTACGGGTTCCCACGGGCCAAGTCTTCATGCCTGCGCCAGCCTCGGCCTCGGGAGAAATTACCGTTAGCTTACGGACCTCCGACGCTTCTTCCGGCGAAAGTCAATTCCTTGTCGTCTGCAGCAAATATCTGGGCGGTGACTTCAATGAATCAGAAGCCGAATTGTCACAGTGGTTCAAGCTCAAGCTTGCTAGCTTGTCAGAGGACGTTCGGAACGATTTCCTTGAGGAACTGGAAGGGAGCGCTCTCGGCACCCCAAAGGGCAAGCAGCGAAGATCAGGCGCCCCAAAGGATCAACCGAAAGAAAAGTTGATAGCCTTTCTCGACAGACTTTTGGCCAAACACAAGGCTAGAAATTTGGGTAGCAGTAATGATTGATGAGCGCTTTGTCCTAGGGAAAGTCGACGCACTTTTCTCGCAGTTCGCGAAGGAACGCGGTGGTCTCTCTACGCCAGTCGACCCTGTCCAGTTCGCCGATTTATGTGGCGTGCTTAACATCGAACACAGACATATGATCCCTGAAGCCGTGCTGACAGCCGTCGAAGGTGGATTCGTGGTTTATCTGCAGGACAACTTCATCCTGCCAAACCGCAACAAGACGCGAGAGCGTTTTAGCCTCGCCCATGAGCTTGCCCACACTTTTTTCTATGACAGGAATCAGGAAGTGCCGAAGCCAATGAAGGGCAGTCCAAGGGGAGAAAAGCTAGAACGTCTCTGTCACCTTGCAGCTAGCGAGATTCTGTTGCCTTCAGCACTCCTTAAGAAGGAACTTGAGAAAAGGGGAAAAGTAGAGTCGGCCGAGGCCCTGCTTGGTCTTGCAACCCATTTCGAAGTTTCCCTAGAAGTACTTATGCGTAAGCTACAGGAAAGCCGTCTCTTCCAAGAAGAAGAGTTCGCTGCAGTACTAGTCGATTCCGTCGCGGGCAAGCAAACTATCCGGACAGCGTGTTACGGTTCCATATTGCTTTGTAATGCCACACAGCCGAAACGAGGCACTGACTTCACATCTTGGGTTCTCCCTCTCGTGCCTCCGACCGTTGGTCCGGGAGACACAGAGTGGAAGCACCTCACCAAAACAGCTCTGATCTCGGCACGAAAAATCACTCGGTCACATCGCACCTTCATCTTAGACCTTCGCTTCTCTCCGCCCCCACCCCGCGGCGGGAATGAGCTTCTGGTGGCGGAGCATCCCTAGCTCTGCTGGAGTTCTCAGGAGAATACGTGAGAGGCTTCCTGAGCGGCGGCTCCTTCGCAGCGATTCCACTGGAAATGAACGCTTACGTGTTGGACACCCGGTTTGCGGCGGCACCGAAGCAGGCTTTTTCGGTGGGCATGAGGTACAGGCGTGGATTGACGGGGGTCGGTTCTACGCGATCCTAAGCAATCAGGCTTTAGGCAGGCTAACTGCAAGACGGATAGGAGCATGAGCATGGGTAACGAACCGAGATACTGGAGAATCCGAATGAACTTCGGGACTGGCGGCAAAGACGTAGCTAAGCCAGCTTGGGAAAATGACAAGGTTGGAATCTGGTATGGCGGGTGGAGTGCGAAGGATTTGGAGGAGGCGCTGCAAAAGGGAACTCCGGATGAGCAGAGGGACTGGTTGTCCAACGTGCCAGCGCAGCGCCAGCTATTCGAAGTCACTTGGCAGTTTTTCGACACGAGTTTAAGGTTCAAAAGAATCCGCGAGTTGGATTGGGTGTACGTTTACTTTGACGACGCACTTCATTTTGCGCATGTCACCGGGCCGTTGGAATCCGATGGCGACAGCAAATTCAATGAGAAAAATCCTTCTTTCCCTTCCGCGCCACCCGAATTATTCAAATACCGAAGTATCGGAGCCAAAAAGTCGTTCCGACTGGGGCGGCTTCCAGCATCTTTTCTCATTCTGCGATCCGCAGGTCGAAGCAACGTGTATGAGCATAACAATTCGTACTGGCATCTTGTGAAGATGCTCGCTGAATGCGAGGACGAATCAGAGGTTGTCGAACGTTTTCGTCACCTTTCACTTTCTGAATGGCTTGAGTGGGCTGATGACAAGACTTGGGAAGCCATTTGTGAAGGGTACCTAATTTTCGAGAAGGACTTCGTGCCTACGGGTTTGGGGATAGGTGGCACACTGGCGGACTTGGATATTGTCGGCTACTCGAAGGGCGGAACCAGAATACTTGCGCAGTGTAAAAAGCATCCAACCCCATTGGCTGTGGAGGACGGTTTCGTTTCTCTCTGTGCGGATTTCCCAGACCCGAAAGAATTGTATTACTTCGCCTTCGGAGGAATTGTCGATGCGCCAGCAGACGTTCGGGCTGTTGATAAGGTCTCCATGCAGAAGTGGATGGAAACTTCCACAAACGGACGGCTCTACCGAAGGCTTCTTGGGTTAGCCTAACGGGCGGTACATGAGCCACTTCCTGTGGGAACTACGTCGAAAGAATCTGAGACATCTGGCCCATGGCGTAGAGGTGCTGGTCGCGCAGGAACCCGTAGGCGGCGTGAAATTGCGAAATAGCGTGCCGCGCCTCAAGAGGGCGGTCGAGGGCGCAAAGAAAGAGAATCCGGTAATGAAGCAAGGTTCCCTGCGGCGACGGCAGACTCCAATTGGCAGAAATTAGATCGAAAGCGCGGGAGTTGTATTCCAAAGCAGCCTCGGCGTTGCCACGACAGAAATATGACTTCGCGATGAGATTTAGGCTGACGGCTTTGTTTTCGGCGCACTCGTCGGTGAAGTGCCGCAGGGCATCCTCACACATAGCGATTGCTTCCTCGTGGCGGCCTGTCGCTTGCAGCAATATCGCATCATCTATGGAATCTCCCATCCGGATTTGCCCGTGAGTTAGTCGGTCCCCAACTTGCAAGAGGTTTTGTTCGAAACACTTGAGCCGTGGCGTGGTCTCGCAGGTAAAACTTTCGAGCTTGGCCCTCCAGTATTCAGGAATGCGGGATTGCAGCTCAGGTTCGGGCGAGCAACACTGAATCGCCTTTCGGTAATCCCAGAAGTTGCGCCAGTACCTTGCCCTCTCCAGCCTGTCACGGCCTATCCGGTCTCCCTCCAACCAACGGGATAAGGTTGAGGCTGCCTTTGGTGACAACAAGGTAGTCGCGCACGCAACGGAGGTGGCATAAGCAAAGCCCCGGCGACCCATCAATGACGGCATTTTCTCCTCCCAGAGAGCGAATTGCCCTTCGCGGGTTTACAGACACTTTTATTGCCAAACGTCGCCAGCCTAGAACAACCAGTATTGGCTGCGCAACCTGCCCCGACAAAGGGTGGGAAACTCTGGGCTGCCCAGCAATGGGGAGAGCGATGTAACGGGGTGTAAAATCTCGGTGCCGATGATTTCAACAAAAGACCTGTCTGCGCTGCCGACAATAGATACGCTTAAGAGGCTAGCCCAGTCATTGGCGATGCTCGACGCCATCATCATGCGGGAGTGGGATTACCGCTACTATTCGTTCAACAGCAAGTGGGCCGAGGGTGAACAGATGGCATCTATGCGGAACGGTCAGGGCGATGGCTGGTTTTGCGCCTTCGGTCTTCCCGGGGCATCCCTCAAGGGCTTCGATCATGAATCCGAGATATCACCGTGGAATATGGAAACTCCCAAGGTCTGGCCCGGCGTGCTGGACAGCGTTCCCGAGGGTTTCAAAGCCTTCGCCACGGAACCCGCATTTTCAATGAATGACACGACCTTCTGTACTTGGCGGGGCGTCCGAGACGCTCAGTGGAACACTGGAAAAATCTTGTACCCTGCTGGCGACGATCCTGACGGCTCTGCTTGGGTGCTTTCAATTCTTGATGGAAACCCCAATACCTATGAGGAATGGGCACAGGATTATTACGAGAGACCCATTAGTTTGTCCGCGGTTCAGCAGATTTATGGACACCTGCCCCTGACAAGAGAACTGGTACACCAATTGAACGCAACCACGGATTTTGAGAGTGTATTGGCCGACGCAGCGGAAATCGATTATCCCGTTGCTCTCAGTTTGTGAGCGGGACGGCGGCCTAATCAACGCGTTAGAGCAGCAAAATAAGGAGGGCATCTTGGCCCCAAAAATTCTCATGGTTCTTAGTGCGAGCATTATGCTTATGCTCGGAGTCTCCCACCTCTTCTATACGTTCTGGGGGCCAATGCTCACGCCCCGTGACCCAGCACTGCAAATCAGCATGAGCCAGATTTCACCTGTCATTACGAGTGAAACCACAATGTGGCGGTGTTGGGTGGGCTTCAATGCCAGCCACAGCATGGGACTTATGTTGTTCGGCTTGGTTTTTGGTTTTCTCGCATTGGCTCACGGCCAACTCCTCTTTCGGTCGCCCTTCCTGCTCGTTGTCGGGCTGGCAATGCTTGGTGGTTTTGTTGCGCTCTGCAAGGTTTATTTTTTCAGTGGGCCTCTCAAAAGCATCTGCATTTCTCTCGCCTGCTACGTCGCCAGCATTGCGCTATCGCGCTACCAACAATGAGTTCCAGACGTCAACAGGCTATGGGATCGGCGGTCTAGCGCAAAATCACCGAACCTCTGCCAGCCGAGAAAATACATTCGGGCAAACCTTGCTGTCGTGGGTCGTGGGCGTTTTGCGGAGCGATAGCCACCCAAGCAGCAGGCATAGTTTGCCCGGCTGACATCTTGGAGAGAAGATTTTCGAGAAACGAAGAGAAGTTCGTCCGGCTGATTGTCATCACAAGGTTCATGCGTGCTCCTTGCGGTTTGAAGCCCTTGATATAGCCGTCAGGTTCGTTGGCGCTCGCAATCCAAACGAGTTTCACTCCTGATTCGTAGCACGTCTTTATGAGGGCGGTTCCGGACACCGCATATCCAGTCGTGTCCACGATGCTGCCGTCTGGTGACACTCCACAGAATAAATGCACAATGTCATAACCACGCACGATTGCTTCAAGCAGGGTCGCTATACGGTCGAACGAACCTTCCGACGTACTGGAATAAAATTTTGCATAGGAACTCTTGTCTGCTTGTGCCGTGGTGGAGAATTTAGCGTCCAAACTGGCGATCAAGACCCTCGTTCCGATTACCTCGTCCCGGTTACGTTTCCAGAACAAATCTGCGATTCCCAATCTCTCCTCCTTGGCGCACGCAACAATATTATCGAATCTCGGGACCAGTAAACGCACGGGCTTTAGGCGTCATCATGGTCAGTCTTGCCTACCGTACATTGTCACCTTCCCATCGACCACATTCGCCATGTAGCGGCCCTCGCTGAGGAACTGCATCACTTTTTCCCCGGACCGAGCCATCTGCGCCCAACGGGATTTGGTCGCCGGGTTCTGTTCCAGCCCCCTGATCTCGTTCCCCTCGACCACGAAATCCACCTGCCGCGTTTGCCTTTGGGAGTGCGGCGAACAGGGAAACTCTCCGTGCCTAGTTCGACGGATTTGGCATCATCCACGAGGGCCTGCCGCCAGACATCAATTAGGGTCTGCTCGAAGGAAGCGTTCATTGCTGTTTCTGATTCGAGAGCGGATTATACTCCGGGCATCAGGGGGGCTTTTGAAGCCGAAGGGGGCGTCATGAATTGGATTCGCGTGGCATTGACAGTTTTTGCCGGGGGAGTCGTGGCATCGCTGACCGATTGGCTCTTCATGGGGGGCGATTGGCTCTACAAGCGATACAACCAACACCATGAAATCTGGCGGCACCCGCATGGTCAGGGAGAAATGAAAGCCATCGCATGGTCGGCCCCATTGCCCTTCGTCACTTGCGCAGCCTTCACATTCTTGTGCGCTCGCCTGAATCTCCACTCGTACAGCGCGACTCTCAAGCTGGCGCTCGCCATTTGGCTTGTCGGGCCTTTGCCGTTGCTCATCGTCAATGGTCTGTTCATCAAACTCCACACCGCAATCACAGCGGCTTATTCCATCGGATGGCTGGTGAAGCTGGCGGTAGCAGCCTTGGCGGTAGCTTTGATTCTGCGTTAGGATAGGCAACACCTTCGTTATCGACAGGTCGTGGGTTCAAAATTATGAAAAACAAATCGCGCTTGGGCTTTTATGGATTATTTGGCGCATTTGCAATGACTTGTATTGTTGGTTGCGGACGTTCAGAGTTTGTCCTGAAGGACATTAAACCGACGCTGTCGGGCTACACAAATAACGCTTTTGTTACAACCCACACAGTTGGGCAAGACAAAAAGGAAATGACAGTTTTCACAACAAACAAGGAGGTGAAAAGTCCACTGATGGCTGCCGAAGGCGGTATCGTCTGGGGCAAAGTTTCGTATGGGCTCAACTCCGATGGCACCACTGGTATTCTGCATGACAGCAACGGCGTTATGATCTTTCAGGACGGCGCGTACGTTGCGATTGATGGCGATTCCCAATTCACTGGCAACCTTGACTACGACGGGTCCATCTACACATTCTCCGGCACAGTGCGATTGCTCAAGCATGTCTTTTCGAGCGACGAGAAAGACCCGCTGGTTTTCAAGTTGGTCAAAGAAAAGGGGTTCGTGTATGTGAAGGGCAAAGGTAAAGTGACACTCCCCGATGGTAAAGTTCGCACGATTCTAGCTTCCGAAAAATGACCACGTTGTCTTATTCCTATAGATTCATTTCGCTCATTTGGCCATGGCATTGTCTTCAGAGCCATATGTAGAAGTATCATGACCGAACGGATTGCCGAGAAGAATTGCTATGCCCATCCACCAACTCAGTAAAGACCAGATTGTGTGGATCGTAGAGCAGGTCGCCGACTACATCGAACAGCAGCGCCGGACCTACAGAAGCAGGGCGGTAGCCCTAGACGGCCACGAGAGATCGGCGATGCACCCATTCTTCCCGGCTTCAATCTTGGACACAGCGCGAGTAGTGGTTCTCGCCGGGGAGCGGGTCGCCAATCCTTCCCTCTACAGAGAACTCGTGAAAATGGGGTTCGGGACTGAATTGCTGCCGGACTTTGCCACCATGGGCGCAATCACTTTTGTTGATACAGTGGCTTCACACGGTCCCTACAACAACAGGACTCTCTTTCACGAACTCGTTCACGTCGTCCAGTATGAAAAGCTAGGATTGGCAGGGTTCGCTGCCAAGTACGTCAACGGATTCTTGGGCGGCGGCTCCTACGATGCGATTCCGCTGGAGATGAACGCCTACGAACTGGAGGCCCGGTTTGCGGCGGAGCCGACGAAGCCATTTTCTGTGGAAGCAGAGGTTCGGGCGTGGATTGATGCAGATAAGTTCTAGTTCTAGTTGAGGGAGCAATGCACCAACGGCACAGGCTGGCAGAAACCATTTGTTCATGCTGCGTGGCAGCACGGTTTGCCCTTCATCGCTTCCCACCCCTCGCGTAGAATCAGTGGTAATAACGCCAAGGCAGCCACCGGATCAGCCCATTTCACTCCCCATACTGCGTTGACGCCGAGACCTGCCAAGGAGATCAAAGCCAGATAGCCGCAAACCGCAGACTCGGCGGCGTCGGCTCGCAGGGCTGCGCTGCCCGTAGTGGCGGAGAGCCGTCGTTTTTGTCTGGCGAGCCAAGGCATGACCACTGCTGCAAGAATGAGCAGCACGATTCCGATTGGACTGGGCAGTGCTTCGACGTGTCCCAGTAGCGTCAGGATAGAAGCGAGGGCAACAAACGCTGCGAGAACGAAGAGCAAGCCGCCTGCGATTCTGGCCGCTCGCTCCTCAGCATGAGCTTCGTCGGCAGGACGATAGAAACGGCGAAGCACAATCGCCGCTGAGAGAAGCTCGACGGCGCTGTCGCCACCGAAGCCAAGCAGCGCGGGGCTCCGGGCCGCCCAAGCAGCCCCCAAAGACACCGCTGCTTCTACGCCCATCCAGATGAGCGTAAGAACCTGAATCCGGATTATGCGCCGTGTGGTCTCTGTAGTCAGCGGTTTCTGAAACGCAGCCATGGGAGCATCATGCGTTCGAAGTAGGAGGTCTGTCAGCAAGTCGGGGTAGAGCATCCTCTTGCAAGCATGATGCAGGGATTCTACCGCATTCACTCTTGGGGATATTGGAGTTTGTCAGTTCACCCGCTCCCTTTGACGAAGCACACCCAAGCTGATGAACTTGACCTTCCGCCGCATCTTCGTTTGAATCATCTCGCCCGTGAATCCTACTTTCCTTAGAATCCCGGGCCTGTGGCGCACGTAGAACTTGCCGAAGCCGTTGAGCTTCAGCGTGAATCCATTCGTCCCCAGATTATTGAGGAGCGTAGCCTCCAAGCTCCGGATCACCGCGTGGACGACGCGCTCAGCCTCCTTCTTGGTCCCCAAAGACAAGGCAGTCTGAACGCTGACAGCCAATTCGTCTCGTCCTCTTATGCTTGCTCGCATGTGGTTCAAATTTCCTTTCTAAGGAGAATCTCCATGCAGAGCAATACTGGTTCAGTAGAAAATCAAACCGTTAATTTCCCCAATTTGTCTGTGGAAAAGAAGGCGTACAAGTCCGATCCCTTCACGATCAAAGATGGCCGATACATCGGAAGCGACGGGTTTGTTGTCCCGAGAGACTTCGGGGAGTTCTACGAGCGGTTTCCCGATTACGTCCGGAGTTGGGTCAGCAACCACGCGGACAGGTTCGCGCCGAAAGAGGATTTGGAGGATTGGACGCAAGACCTGCTGATTCACCTTTACCACCTGCCGCAAACGTCCAAGTTCCGCGATGCTGGCAACGAGGACATCGTGCAAACGTTCGACCCGATGAAGCACTACGGCGCGAATGAAGCCCGGTTCCGGAATTACGTGAATCTCTGCCTCGCCAACAAGTTCAGGACTATGCGGTCGAAGCGCATGAAGGATGCCCTGCTCCGTACCGGAAATCTCTCGCTCGACGGACACATCGAAAGTCAGGACTCCCGCTCTGTGGACGACGAATACTGCCATTCCCATTCGGCATACCTGCAAAACGCGGCGAAGATTTCGGAAAAGCAGGCAGCCGATGGAAGGTTTCTTCAGGACTTCGTGGATTTCGTGCGGCGGAAAGACCCCAAGGTTCTGTCCGCACTAGATGCGATCAGCGCAATGGGAGCGCAAGCGGATGCAGCCGATTGGCTGGGGATCACGAAATGCGAATTTGGTTGGATGCGTACTCGAATAGGCCACTTGGCCGAGTGTTTCCTGAGCGGCGAGCCAGTCCCGAAGCAGCGAAGACCATACAAGAAGCGTACGGTGGAATCAAGAAGTTCACGGGCACGCAGCCGGATTATCTTTGGAGCAACTGCGAGAGCAGCCCAAGGATGGCTCTGAACTCAGAAGCGCAACCGTGGCAACGACTTAGAAGTTCATCTGCGTGCTTAGAAGGCAGACGCTCTATCCAACTGAGCTACGGGCGCTCTCTCCCTAATTTCTCATATTACAATCACTTACGCTACAAACTGCTCTGCTTGTTCGACCGCCATTTTCGGTACATTCGGTACAACTGGGGCCCAAATCGAGTTCGGCAGCTCGAACCCGACGCCTATCTTGTCCGCAATTTGTTTGCGGAACTTTACGTTCTTTTTGAGCATGGAGTAGTCGTCGCCAACAGTCCGGTTCGCGTGACCGAGCCAAAACCGCTCGATGTCCGGAGAAACCGAGTTCTCGCGTAGCCACGTCATTCGGAAGCGGCGGAAGATGTGGTTCCCGCCAGTTGGGAGGCCCTTCATCCTCAACAATGGGTGAATAACCCGGTTGCGTATGTTCGATGGGTTGAGCGGCCTACCCACGCGATTTGGGAAGACCAAGCCCGTGGTTCGACCGGCAAGGAACTCCTTTAGAAGTGCAGCTACCTCGGGAGAGATGTCAACAAAGCGCACCGAGTTCGCCGTCTTCAGTTCAGTGGTCAGCTGTTTGCCTTTCGCCTGCTGAATGATACGGACCGTGGTGAAGTCGTCCAGCAAGTCCTTGATTTCAAGGCCGAGAAGCTCCCCGATGCGGCAGCCAGTGGAGGCCGCGAGGATCAGGAGCATCCGGTACTTTGGACTCATGACCCTGGCAAACTCTGTCATGGTTTCCGCTGTGATCGATGGTCTCCTTTGCTTCGAGGTTTCCACGAGAGGAAGGTCCAGTTTGTTTGCATCCCATTTTTGAGGATAGAGTAGGTTGCCGTCCGCATCTTCAGCAGATGCAATGACCGCAGCAGCCATGCGAAAGTAGGAATTGACCGTCTGCGCTGAAAGCCTTCCCGCATTCATCCTCGTTACGAGAGCTTTCATGGTCGGGTATTTTGCCGTTTCGTACAAAGGGAGATGCCCTACTTCAGGCAAGATCCACTTGTCGAAGGCTGCCTGGATGGTTGGAACCGTGGTAGCGCGGATCGGCTTGCGCTTCCGCGTCTGCGATTGTTCGAGCCAAATCTTCGACTGTTCCTTGAACGTGATACCGACTTGCAGTTTGACAACGCGGTTGAAGTACTGCGCGGTGTCTACCTGGGCGTCGGCGATGATTTCCCTCGCCGTCCTTTCCCGCTCGCTACGATTCAAGGAACCGGGACCAGAGATGGGGCAGATGCGCTCACGTACGAGCGCTCGTTTCTCTTGACCTTCTATGTCTTTCCAGAATCGCACGACGAACCACTTTCCCGATGCTTCAATGTGACCGTTCTGACCAGTTCTGCGTGACAAGGCTTTGCCTCGTTTCCGCTTCGCTGGCGTCGCTTTCGCGACTGTATCAGCGACGTTGCCTTGCAGCAAGTGGCTACTCGACTGCATTCCAGATGCTTGGCAAACTGCGAATTGGGTCATCCAGTTCATGCTTGGGCTAAAGGCAACCGTTGCATAGTCTTGACATAAATTTTGCCCAACAACTTTGCGACTCGACCTCCTGGCGGAAGAGATTGTTCGGGATTCACAACTCCCCGTCGGCCGCCTGCCGGAAATAAGACTTGTTTGGGTCGTTGAAATAGGGCTTGAGGTAGCAAAACATCGGCGGCATCGGATTGAGCCCGTCGTAGGCAATCGTCACGGATTGCGCGTTGCGCAGCTCCGTGAATGTCTTCATATCGAAGCGATAATCGCTCTGCTGGTAGTAGGTCTTCGATGTTGTGAGGTTGGCCTTGTTGGATTGAGCCTTGCCCGTCAGAAAGCTGACATAGGTATCGTGGCCGGTTTCGGACAGGTTGTAGCCAACCTTGATCTGGTCTTCCTTGCCGCAAAGCTCGCTCGCAATCTTTGCGGAAAAGTCATCCGAAAGGGCTAGAAAAATCTTCGTCCGGAAGGTTTGCAAGAGCGTGCGCCAGGTCTCGCCAGGCAATGCCGACTTCAGCGAGCTGATGCTCTGCGTGGCGATGATCGGGATGCACTTCGGTTGACGCGAAAGACTAAAGAACTTTTCATCGCCGGTCGGCTCGTTCTCCCCCACGGTTGCAAAATGCTGGTACTCGTCGCAGATGAAGAACACCTGCCGGAAATACTGCTCCGGGTGGGCCTCGATCTGGGGTACGCGGTTCAACACCGCTCGCTCGAAATCGAGCTTCATCATCACCCCAATCGCCTTGGCCAAGCCGGGGTTCATGCCGATGGGGAAATTCAACGCGCACACCTTGCCCGTTTCGATGAGCCAGGAGAACGAAGGAAGAGGCTTGCCATATTTACCATCTGCGTTGGCCTCCTTGTCGTAGCACTCCTTCGGCGGGCAGAAAATCCGCTTCACTTTCGGATTGTCGTCGAAGAGGGACAGGAACACCGAAATCCCCTCGACGATCGAGGTCCTGAGCTTCGGCTCGATCCGCCGCCAGTCGTCATGGAACCAGCGCTTGACGGCCTCTAGTTGAGCTCGCTTATCCGGGTCGGATTTCTCGGGCGCCGGAATGGTCTGCTTCTGGAACTCGATAGCGTGCTTCTTCAAATGCCGTTCTAGCGCCTGCGTAGCTGGGGCCCGGTACTGATCCTGATCTTTGGCTTCATCCGGAAGGAAATCGAAATCGATGAGCGCCTGGATATGCTCTTCGTAAGTGGCCTTGTGAATGACGATGAAGTGCTGGTCAAAAAGCAGCTCTTCCGCCTGCTCGATTCGCTGCTGCAAAAGCTCGGGCGAAATCGCACAGTGATAGACATCAAAGAGGGTCACGTAATCGAAGGCCACCTTGTGGAGCAGGATGATGAACTTCACAAGGTTCGTGTAGGCCTGTTGCCAGAAGGGTTCCTTGCCTTTGCCGAAGAGGTTGTTCAATAGCGAAGCGATGTTGTAGGCCAGGGCATACGCCTCGAGGTCATTGTGAAGGGGATTGTAGCGGTATTCAGAATCGAGGCTAACTTCGACGTAGTCGGCCTCCCTCCTATGGCGCTGCAATATATCGCGCACTTTGTGGCAGAAGTTTCCCTTCACTTCCAGGACCAGTCCACCGATTCGCTTCCCACGGTCATGGGCCTGATAGGCAATCAGTTGTTCAGCAAAGGGGTACATGCAGCAACTCGTCTTGCCGCTGCCAATCGCGCCGAAGATCGCTATGCCGGTAAATAGTCCACGCTCGGGGATCGTCAACCACCGAGGATCTCGGGAGGGTATTGGCCTGCGAGGATTGTGGACCTCGCCGAGGACTAAATAGAGGTCGTTGCGCATACGCGGGTCAGGGTAACGTGGTAGTCGTCCGGGCCTGTCCGGCCGGCGAACCTTCGAGGCAAAAACGTACAACCCCGAAAGCGCGATCGAATACCCGATAAAGGGCGTTGTGAATAGAAGAAGGATGTAGGTGTACTTGAATCCCCAGAAGACGGGGCTTGCCCTGAGATACATAAGTTCGAAGAAGACGTTGTCTTCGGAGAATGGCATACGGAAATACAAAGTCATTCCTGTCGCCATTGCCAACAGGCATGCGACCATGCCTCTGGAATTGAGAAATCTCTGCATCATGCCGCCTCCGTTTCCACCACACAGGCAGACAGCCCGACGGGGAGTTGACCGCTCTGTTGCTGGACATTCTGCTGACTCAGCCAGGACTGGAATTCCATGTCGTTGCCGATCATCTTTTTCAGCACGATATTCAACACACCCTCCGCATTGATTCCGCTGAACCGGGCATAGTCTTCGAGCAGTTCGCTGGCGTCTTGTTCGAGCCGGATTTTCCGCTTCAAGATGACTGGCTGTTCAGAAATCCTTAGCACTCGCTTTCTCCTTCCTCTCTTTCAGTTCCCTTCTCTTTCCTCTCCCTGTGGCGACGGGGCCAACTCCTTGTTTTGGCCCCGTCGCTTTTCCTTGCCGTCTCTTTTCCATCTCTTTGGCTTTCCTCGGCTTCGCCCGTTTTCCGGGTGACGCCCAAACAGAACGGCCCGCTGAACGCCATCTTCTACACCCCGTTCACCCTGATTCATCATCCTTGGCCCGAAAATCCGGCTGCTTCGGGACCAGATACGTCTCGAAGTACACCATCCGATTCGGCACTTTCGACGGAAACTCGGCGCGGAGTTCCGCCTCGGCAATGCGTGCGGCCTTCCAGTCTTTGAAGAGCATTTCGAAGCGATCGCCGGCAAACCTGCGCTTCGCTTCGTTGAAGAACAGGAGGTCGGTCTTGCCGAGTGCCCTGAACTCGGAACTGTTCCAGATGCTGCGCACCCGGAAATATCGGATGAGGTCCGTGGCGATGTCCGATTCGAGCGGAATCTTGATTGTAGAATTGAAGAGTTTCGTAATCTTTTCGAAGTGTGCCGGAGTGCTCGAAACATAGAGGAATCGGAAGTCAGCTAGTTCACGGAAGAGAGTCTGATACTGCCCAAGATGAGTAACAAATCCGGCGACCGCTTCGAGCCCCGGATCGACATAAGAAAACGTGACCACAGGGGGGAAGCCGAGACGAGGGACACTCAGGAACAACGGGAACTTGTCAACGAAATAGCGCAGGGTGGGCTGGCTGGTGGGTCCACCCATGTACAGCTTCACGGGAAGGCAGGCCCTTTCGATGTGCAATTGATCGCAGAAATAAGCGACCTTTTCCGCTTCCGTTTCGAGGTACTGATACCCTTGGTTGGCGAGGATGAAATCGAGACCGAGAAGCCGGGTCCGGATCGCTTCCAGTCGATGACGGCGGCGGTTGCGGAGGTTCTCGTGGCCAAGCTGGGCGTAGAGCTTGCGGGAGTAGAGATGATAGATGCACCCGTTGTGCCTGTATTCGCGCATCGTGGCGTGCCCCTGGGTGATGAGCTTCTGTGTCAGTGAATGAGTCCGATAGCCACGCTTGGCATCGACAAAAGACAGGAACTGACGGGCCGTGAAGTATCCGGAATGCATGGCCACGATCTGCAGGAAACGTGCCTCGGGTACGGTGTAGCCAAACGCCGTGAGGGCTTCGATCTGGCCCTGAGGAATGTTCATAGGGAAAGGATCTCCGCCGTCAGCTCGCGGTCACTCAAAACCCGACGCACCTGCGATGAATCATCGCCGTGGCTGTAGAGCGTGAATCCAGCCCGCGCTTTGTCGGCAAGTTGCCGTGGCCGGTAATCTGCGGTTGTCAGTTCCAAATTGACTCGCGCTACGCTTTGGTCTGGCATCTCGTATTCGATCTGCAAGTCGGGCACGGGAATGCGGCCATGAACTACGCGCAAACCGTGCCGCTCGGCAACGTCGCGCTTCTTGTCTGGGTCATCCTTTTCGGGGCCGAGCCGGGTGAGATCGCGATTCACTTTCTTTTTCAGTTCGAAATCGAGGAGCACGCGGCGCACTCTGCCGCCCCGCCGCTCGATCCGGTCTTCCTCCTTCTGAAAGACCCGGTACAATTCGGCGTCGTGTTTGGCCTCTCGCGGCTTCACAAAACCAGCATAGATTTCCTGGTCACTCGGAACTCTTCCTGACCTCTCGATGAGTCTCCTGCCAGCCTTCGTTAGCGTGTACATCCGCGTGCTCTTGCTGAGCGAGATTTCGAACCGTTTCTGTTCCGCCAAACCTTGCCGTATGAGGCTCTCGGTTTCACGCTCCATCCGGCCCCTGTCACCGCCATAGCCGTGGCGTGCCAAATCATCGGCATTGATGACTCGAAATTTGCCCAGGTCGGTGAGGGTCTGGATTTCTGACTCTCGCAAGTCATAGCCCCGGTAGCGGTCGTACAACACGGCACCCGCGTCCCTCGGCGGAACCTCTTTCGGAAGGGGCTCACGAACGTCCCTGAGCCGTGACTCTGGGGGCGGGATCTCTTCTCTGGTCCTCGCAGTGTCGGGTCTCGTATCGCGCGGTGGACGCGACGATTCGCGCGGGCTCCTGGCCCCCTCGCGGAAGTCATCGAAATCGGGTGTGAAATCGTGTGACATTTCAGTGTGCGTTCCAATCGTCGTTCGGCCATGACAAGGACGCGTGGCCTCCGCGGGCATGGTTGTCGATGTGCTTCAACTTGCGGCCTGTATCCTTCAAGAAGAATTTGCGCTGAATCCAATAGAGCGCCGCGAAGAGGTTTATGAAGAGGATTCCGAGCCACGCGAGAAGCACGGTTCCGTATTGATGAAAAATAAGCCGTTTGTATGGCACCAGAAACTTCAGCTCGCCCATGAGCCCAAATAAACATGCGAGCCAGAAATGACGGATGTATGGCGGTAAGACGCGAGGCACTGCACATCTTCGCAGAAAAGTATGCGGACGAAGCTGACCAAGAGTTCCAATCCGCGCTACTTGACGCGAACATCGCTGTCCGAGAAGAAGCGCAGTATTACTTCCAAAAGAAAGGCACCGTCGATTTGCGAGCCTACTATTCACATAGGCTTGAAACTTCAAGTGTTCGCCAGCTCTGTGCGGCAATTGCCGGCGTCGGGGAGACTGGACTCGCGAAGGATTCCCAACTCGTGGACCGCTTCCATCACAATCAATCCTCTAAAGTCCGCGCCGCAGCGCTTCACGCCATTGCCAAGCTGAATTTAAATGCGTACCTCGATGAATTCGTGCTCGCGCTAGACGATGCAAGCAGCAAAGTTGCGCGAGAGGCTGTGCTGGCCCTTAGTAAGAAGGCAAATTCGGTGGGCGGTCAGCGGCTATGGGAGACTTACGGTAGTTGTCGCTATCCCCACGGGAAGCGTTGCGCCCTCTTTCTCCTTGCTCGGACCAACAAGTGGGACAGCATCGCCTTCCTAATTCAATCACTGACGGATCAGGACGATTCTTGCGTGGAGTTGAGCCAAAGATACATCGTCCGGTGGTTTGCTAGATATAACCGAAGCTTCGCGACTCCAACTGCAGAGCAATTGTCTCGACTCAGAAACGCTCTCAGTAGATGCAATTCGCTGCTGAGTTCTGGGACCCAACGCCAACTGGGCTCGCTACTGAAGAGTTTCTAGAATCCGGGCGTCAAAGTCATGCACGGCGAGAGGTTTTTTAGATTGCGTTAACTTCCTGGCGCGACCTGGGCATTCCACGCTTCTCGAAGTCCGCAAAGCGAGTCGTTCCAGTAGCAGATTCCGACTCCCTGGTTGGAATCAAAGCGGTCAATAAGAGCCCTCGGAAACGCGCTCAGCCGCTCCGAACGGGCGGCGACAGTCCTAATCGCGGGCCTGGCAACCATCCGAATTGTTTGGTGCTACCTTTCCGGTTTCCGATGGTTCGTTCTGTGGCTTAGTCCAATCGGATTCTGTCGCTAGAGTCCGGCGACCTTATTTGTTCCGACGACCAACAAAGACCGCGGGAACTGTCCAAGCAGTTCTGCAACGAATTTCGGGCACCGAAGAGGGAATTTACTATATGACATCACATAAAGTTCTCACATAGTGCGAACTTGCAGTATCATTATATAGCCATGGAATCGCGAATAGAATCCTTGCCAGCTCACCGCGCACGCCTCGGCGCAGTACTCCGAGCCGCAAAGGAAGTCGTGTCGGTTGATGTTACGTCTCGGACACTCGGGATCGAAAAGCGTGCCGCGGCTAAGCTCCTATCGCGGTGGAAACAGCAGTGCTGGCTCCGGCGGATAGGACATGGGCTCTATGTTCCTGTACCGTTGGACCTGGCTGGCAGCGAACAGGTGATCGCAGACCCCTGGGTCCTCGTACCAACGCTCTTCAATGAATGCTACATCGGCGGCTGGACGGCCGCCCATCATTGGGAACTGACCGAGCAGCTTTTCAATGAGACTCTCGTCTTCACCACACGGCGTGTGACAGAAAAACGCGTGATCGCCCAAGGTGCGGTTTTTGTATTGCACAACGTGAAGCCGAAACGGCTCTTCGGATTGAAAACGCTGTGGCGCGGTTCTGTCAAAGTGCCTATATCGGACCCCGCGCGTACGTTGGTCGATATGATCGCCGCGCCGAAGGTGGGCGGTGGCATCGACCACGTAGCTGATAGCCTGAGCGCGTATCTCGCAACGAAGACCGCTGATCGTGATTTGTTGATCCTGTACGCGCAGCAATTTAGTAATGGCGTTGTCTTTAAGCGTCTCGGATATCTTGCAGAGGCGCGCTTGCACGATGACAAGCTCGCGGCCGAGTGCCACTCACGATTGACACAGGGTTATGCCCGGCTTGATCCTTCGCTTCCTCCGAAAAAACTCGTCACGACCTGGCGTCTTTGGTTGCCGTCAGCTAGGAGACAATCGGCCTCATGATCGACAGGCGCGAAATCCTCGAAGCCGCGTCGTCGCTTTCTCTGTTGCCACACATTGTCGAGAAGGACTACGTCCTCGGCTGGATACTCGCCGGCATCGACGCGCATGAAGAGCTTTCTGAAAGCTGGGTCTTCAAGGGCGGTACCTGTCTAAAGAAGTGTTACTTCGAGACATATCGCTTCTCGGAGGACCTGGACTTCACGCTTCGTAATGAGGATCACCTAGACGAGGAATTCCTGCGGCGAGTGTTCGAGGAAGTCGTCTCCTGGGCAACGGACCAATCCGGTCTCAATATTCCCGCTGATCAGCTCGAATTTGATATTTACGACAACCCGCGCGGCCGTCCCAACTGCCAAGGCAAGATCGCTTACCGGGGACCGGTTTCTCCAACATCAGGCGGCTGGCCGAAGATCAAACTCGACCTGACGGCGGACGAGAGGCTCGTCCTTCCCTCTGCTCGACGCGAAGTGTTTCATCCTTACAGCGACCGTCCAGAAGGCGGAATCTGGGCCAATTGCTACGCTTATGAGGAAGCCTTCGGAGAAAAACTGCGCGCACTCGGTGAACGGACGCGGCCCCGCGATCTTTACGACGTCGTGAACCTCTTCCGGCACACGGACAGCCGGCCAACGGCCACGGTGCTTTGGGACGTGCTCCGCCAGAAATGCGAATACAAGGCAATCCCGGTCCCTACGTTCCAGTCGCTCATTCCCAATCTCGAAGCTCTTGAGGGGATGTGGTCGGACATGCTGTCACACCAACTCCCCGTGCTACCGCCGCTGAGTGACTTCTGGGATGCGCTGCCCGAGATTTTTAGCTGGATTACGAGCAGGGCTCCAGTTCCGGAACGCGCTTTGATTCAGCATGGCGTGGGCGAGATCGCCATCCGCTCGCGAGTGCTGCCGATGGGCGTTCCGCTCCCCTCCCGTTCGACTCTAGAAATCATCCGCTTCGCCGCGGCGAATCATCTATGCGTCGATCTCAGGTATGACGGCAGCGTGCGCCGCATAGAGCCGTATTCACTTCGGCAGACGGCTGAGGGGTATTTTGTGCTGCACGCAATCCGCAGCGATTCAGGGGAGCATCGTTCCTATCGTGTGGACCGAATGCAAGGGGCGACCGTAACTTCGCAAGTGTTTAGCCCGCGTTACGCGGTTGAACTGACTTCTACGGGTCCGCTTACTGTTCCGCCTTCAACCGCGATGCCGCGCGTGCCAAGCATGCGGCGTGCAGCCAGAACCAGACTTCAAGGCCCAACCTACGTTTATCGATGCACCGTTTGCGGAAAGACATTCAACAAGAAAAGCATGAATGGCTCTCTGAATCCTCACAAGAATCGTCAAGGCTCTCGTTGTTACGGACGGTATGGCGTGTACGTACGCACGAAGTATTAGAGCAAGGAATCCTTATTGTTCATCCGACTGCGCCGCGTTGCGGCCAGGCGCCGTACAGTCGGACTTCAGTTACTATCTGCTTGCTCGGGCCGACACGTTGGAGCATTGTTTGGTTGGTCGGTCTTGCACGACAAAGTGCGCTCTAAACTTTTTGTCGTGGTGCTCGTAAGTGAGCATCTCAGTTAAATGATGCGATTGTTTTTTCATCCGTTGGATGAGACTGAATATGCACCGGATTGAACTGCGCTGGATACTCACTGTAGCCCTCTTGGCGACAGCCGCACCAGGTTGGGCCCATGCACAGACGTCAAATGTCCTGAAGTTTCAGATTCAATTGTCCGATCCGGCCTACACTGGGATGCCCGTCTGGATCCATGCTGAATTGAGTTTTCCGCTAGAAATTCGTTACCCCTACGGGGAAGACCCGGAAGACTTTGGTTCGAATAGGCTTGAGGTAAAACGCGAAAACAGCCTGCTTCCGAAAGTAGCGTTCAAGCCTTTGGTTGGTATGGGTCGCATTGTCGATGGGTCGATCGCACCTGCTACCTCTCCTAAGAACCGCCTTCCGCTTCACTTGCAGTATGCGCTGGACAAGCCTGGCATTTACTCCGTCCGCTGGACCGAGATGAGGCACGATTTCCAGGATGGGCGGATGACCGAAACGGTCGTTGCGCAGTCAGACTGGCTCGACTTCGAAGTACGGCAGTCCACCCCCGAGCAAAGGAAAGACTGGTTTGAGAAACAGCTTGCGCGGGTTCCTTCAAGCAACGCGGGAGAGTTCGTTGGCGATTTTCTCCCCTCGTTGCTCGCAAATGCTCCGGATCCCCGCGTGCTCCATGCGGTCCTTGGGCAGTTGTATTCAACCGAGCCGCCCATTCTTGGTTGCGCTCTGGGCAGCTTGCGCTTTTTCCGGGAACAGGACATCCGCTCTCAAGTTCTAGATATGCTCCACGTTCGGGGCCCCAATGAGGGGCTGGCGTACGTTATATCGTGGCATGCGCCATGGTTCCAAGATCAAAAAGAGGACATCGTTCGTACTGTCGTGCCTTACCTCCATTCTCGAAAAGATTGGCAGGTTGCGGCGGCGCTGAAAATGCTAGTTTTCGTGGCTCACCCAGGGACCTTCCACTGGCCACCGGACTCAGAGGTGCCTGCAAAATACGACCATGCGGTCCTCGAAGCAGCCCCAGAATTGATCGGGAGGAGCTCCGAAGTCTCGCGGATCTTGGCCGAGTATCTTGGCGGTATCAAGAGCCCGGGCTCGCGCCACCTACTATGGCAAGTGGCAGGGCGTCCAGAACCAGCGCACGAGCAGGCGCTTATTGCGCTGACGTGGATTGGAAATGCGCAGGACCTTCCCCGATTGGCTGAATTGTTTATTCAGCCCGGAGATGCCGACAAATATGGCCGTGACCTTGCAAGTTTACCCTACTCCCTTGTGCGCGCTTATGGCGACGCAGCCGTTCCCTACCTGGAACGGGCAGTTTCTGAATCCCCTTACGCATTTGTGCGCACGCAATCCGCTGAGGAACTAGCATTACGTGGGCGCCCTGTCGCCTTTCAATTCTTTCTAGACGCAGTCGAAAACCGTAGATTCTACAAGCAGGAACTCGTTGGGTGGCTCAAAACACACTTCCCAAACGAAGTGCCGCGCTCCGCAGATGATGCGATCGTGATCGCGTTTCTTAAAACTCGCGTGCAGCAGTGAGAGTGCCCGTCACTGGCCACAACGGCGTTGTGGAATGTTGGCAAGACAGGACAGCGCACGGGCGTCACTGGGACACGCACACTGTAAATAGACGAGGCAAGTGATGAGCAGAACTTCTGAACTTCTCGTGGCCGAGGCTGCGCAGCGAATTCGGTATAACTTCGGTACAACTGGGGGCGAGATTTCGGGAGAGAAGGCCTGTAAGCGACGCTCAGCAAAGCATTTAGAATTTGTGCCTTCTTTGTTAGAAGGCAGACGCTCTATCCAACTGAGCTACGGGCGCATCCTTGGCTTCATGTTGATTTTACCGCTCTTGCAATTCGATTTCGAGCCCGTACTGTGTGGACACAGGTCATAACTCCCCCGTTGGATCAGGATAGAGTTCGCCCGCAGTCTATTACCGGCGTCGACGGAGAACACCGATATCTTTTGGATGCGAGAAGGAGCGGCGCGAGTTGAAGGACAGCCTACCGCTGCGCAACAATGCTTTCTTGAAGAAGATTGACTGAAACTTGCGCGGCTACTGCCGATTCACAATTGCCGGGCGCGCCGCAATCCGCACTGCGTTTGCCGTGTGTCTTTGGGCAATCGTCCGGCTGCCGCTCCAAACCAGTTGCAGTCCTGCAAAGATAGCCACGATCGCAACCACCGTCTTCAACTTGTTGGCGGGAACTCTCGGGGCCAGCACGCAACCGAGCACTACTCCTGGGACTCCTCCGACGAGAAGCTCGAACAGCATCCGCATGCTAATGGACCCAAAGCTCCAATGAAAAACGCTGCCAATGAGCGCCAGGACCAGGCCAAAAACAAGATCTGTTCCGACCACATGAGCGGGCGCCATTTCCGAGTAATTGAGCAGCAAAACCGTTCCCAGCGCCCCCGCGCCTGCGGAAGAGAATCCGGATTCCACGCCAATGGGCAGGGCCAACCAGGGCAGCCAGCGGTGGTTTTTTGCCGCAAATGCTGGATTATGCATTCGTCGGATAAACGTCACGCTGGACGTGAGCGCTAAAATAACTCCTAACACAAGGATGACAACGGGATTCCCTGCGTCCCGGTTCAACAATCGCAGGGCCCATGAGCCCAGAAGAAGCCCTGGAACAGCTCCTTGCAACAGAAGCCACAGGTAGCGCGAGTGAATTTTCCTTTCGGCGAGATAAAAAGGAGCAGCAATCAAGCGCAGGACGGCGGCGAACAAAAACGCGGTTCCGACCGCTTCCCCAGCAGTCAACCCGGCAAGCAATACCAGCGCTGGAACTGTGAAACTGCCGCCGCCGACTCCGGTCAGCCCCACCGCCAAAGCAATCAGGAATCCTATAAGGTAATGCATCAGTGTCCGTTCCCGGAAAATGTGTGAATTCCGCATTCCAACTTCTTGCCGCCCCACCGTCCCGAGCGTGGATTTGTCGGATCGTTAGGAATCGCCGTGCACGGTTCGCAGCCAATACTCAAATAACCTTGATCGTACTGGGGGAGATAGCTCAATCGATTCTTAGCCGTGTACTCCCACACTTGGCCCCACGTCCAATCAGCAAGAAGACTCACCTTCAAAAGTGTCTTGCCGCTTGGCAACCGGTGCTCTTCGATTTTTTTCAGGTTCTTTCGAGTGGGGGATTGCTCGCGCCGCAATCCTGTAAACCAAATCTCGTATGGCTCCAGCGCCTGCAACAAAGGCTCGACCTTTCGCAACTGGCAGCATTGCGTCGGATTCTCGCGGTACAAAATCCCAAATTCAGACTCTTGCTCTGCCACCGATTTCTGTGGGAATACATTCACCAGGTTCAGAGACCATTCCTTCGCGATGCGGTCGCGGTATTCATAAGTTTCGGAAAAGTGATAACCGGTTTCGAGAAACAACACGGGGATCGATGGGATTCGTTGCCGAACGAGGTTGAGGACGATCATGTCTTCTGCCTGAAAACTGCAGGTAAGGCACGCAAGTTGGCTGTCGCGCGCGTTCAGCACGGCGCTAAGCACTTCGGTTGGTCCGGCATTTTCCAGGCTGTCTGCCACTAAAAGGGTTCCCATTTTAAATTACCTTTCTGTGATTTCTGGATGAGGCGAAATGCGCAATGACTCGGCTAGATGTAAAAGATGCTCTACGGCCTCTGCGTCACCCGCGGGTAGATTTAGTTCGGCAAGATCGAAAAAGTGTTCTCCCGCCGTTGCCTGCAACTCCAACTTCTGTTCCGTCCCCAGCGTATGCTTGTGGTAGATGACGAGGAATCCCGCGGCGTGAAGCGCCTTCCAGGCCGCGCTGCCCGACGGAAGGGAAGCGTCGTCTTCGACAAAGCTCGCTTCAAAACCATTGTCGAAAAGCGCCCGCTCGAGCCTCTTGGCAAGCCTGGCGTGTCCGTTGAGCAAGAAGATCGCTGGGACATGTCCATGCCGGCGATGCCGTTCTTTGGGATTAACTGGAGCATCTGGTATTGAACCTTCCCGTGTAGTGAAAACATCTGTCTTTCCAGAAAGATCCTCCTGAATCATTCCCGCGGCCAAAGTCGCATTCGTTAGCGGATCGATGAAAATGAAACTCCCTGTGGTTTTGTTCTCCTGATAGGCGTCGAAAAAGAGAGGGTTGCTCGTTTCGATTTCCACGCTCGCAATCTCGTTCATGTGGAGCTGCTCTGCTCTTTCTGGTTCGAGCGTGCCGATGTTCAATCGGTGACGAATTCTGGCGACTCTGCCCCGCAGTTGGCGCGCGCAATGCTTGAGCAGGTAGTTGCGTCCGATTTCAAGGGGTTGTGCATGCATCCAGACGATCGTCGCCTGGAATCGCCGCGACACGCGCGGTGGCTTGTCGGCCGAAACCAGCATGTCCCCTCGGCTCAGATCGATCTCATCTTCCAAAGTCAATGTGACGGACATCGAAGAGGGCGCTTCAGCCAGCGGGCCATCGAACGTGATGATCGACTCCACGCGAGACCTTTGGCCTGACGGCAGAGCGGTGACTTCATCGCCCGGCCGGAGTACACTACCGGCCACTTGTCCGGCAAATCCGCGAAAGTTCGGGTCAGGCCGAAGCACGTATTGAACTGGGAATCGAATCCCCTGCGTGGTGGCGTGCCGCGGTATCGCCACGTTTTCCAGATGCTTGAGCAAAGTCGGGCCCGCATACCATGGCATACGTTCACTGCGCTCAACTACGTTGTCTCCCGCAAGCGCGCTAATCGGGATGCACTGCACCGTGCGAATTCCCAGCCGCTTCGCGAGCGCCAGGAATGCTTCTTCGAGTCTTTGAAACTTCTCCTCCTCGTACTCCAATAAATCCATTTTATTGACTGCTGCTACCACGCTTGAAATTCCCAACAGTGAGGAGATATAAGAGTGCCGAAGAGTTTGCGGCAACAGCCCTTTGGTCCCGTCGATAAGAATCACCGCCAAATCCGCCGTGGACGCCCCGGTAGCCATGTTGCGCGTGTACTGCTCGTGCCCGGGAGTATCGGCGATAATGAATTTTCTTCGCGCTGTCGCGAAATACCGGTAGCCCACGTC
Source organism: Candidatus Acidiferrales bacterium (assembly GCA_963780315.1). Taxonomy (GTDB): domain Bacteria; phylum Acidobacteriota; class Terriglobia; order Acidiferrales; family UBA7541; genus Acidiferrum. The sequence goes on from CAWABP010000014.1 coordinate 363,467, forward strand.
AATGGTGATGCCTTGTTCACGTTCCGCACGCAGTCCGTCCGTGATGAGCGAAAAATCGATTGATCCACCAGAACGGTTTATGCGGCTCTTTTTTACGGAGGCGAGCTGGTCCTCGTAAACTGTCTTGGAATCGTGCAACAGCCTTCCGATCAGCGTGGATTTGCCATCATCCACGCTTCCAGCGGTCGTGAATCGCAGCAGTTCCTTGCTCAGGTTCTGTTCGAGGAACAAATCGAAATCATCGCGCATCTCTACGCTGACTGCAGTAGCCATTAGAAGTAGCCCTCCCGCTTCTTGATCTCCATCGAACCTTCTTCGTCGTGATCGATCGCGCGATTTTCACGCTCCGACCTCCGGAACGAGATCATCTCTTCGATGATTTTTGGAACGGTGTCAGCATCCGACCGTATGGCGCCCGTGCAGGGCACGCATCCCAGCGAGCGCATGCGGCATTTGATCGATTGAACTTTCTCTCCGGGTCGAAGTGTGTCGCTGGGATAGATCAGAACAATGGAACCGTCGCGCACCACTGCCTGCCGCTCCCGCGCAAAATAGAGCGGCACAATCGGAATGTTTTCCGTGTAGATGTACAGCCAGACGTCAAGCTCCGTCCAATTCGAAAGTGGGAAGATGCGAATACTCTCTCCCTTGTCGATTCTGGAATTGAAAATATTCCAAAGCTCGGGGCGCTGGTTCTTGGGATCCCACTGCCCGTGCGCATCGCGAAATGAGTAGATCCTTTCCTTTGCGCGCGATTTCTCCTCGTCCCGGCGCGCCCCGCCAAACGCGGCGTTGAATCCGCCTTCGGCAAGAGCGTCGAGAAGCGATTTCGTCTTCAACAGTCCGCAGCACTTTTGCGTGCCCAGCACAAATGGATTGGCGCCGGAATTCAGCGCCTCGGTGTTCTTGCGAACGATGAGTTCCGCGCCAAGCTGTTTTGGGTACGTATCCCGAAACTCGATCATCTCTGGAAACTTGTAGCTGGTGTCGATGTGGAGCAGGGGGAAGGGAATCCTGCCGGGATAGAATGCCTTCTGCGTCAGCCGTAACATCACCGAGGAATCCTTGCCAATGGAATAGAGCATTACCGGTTGCGAGAATTCGGCGGCGGCTTCTCGCAAAATGTAAATGCTTTCGGCTTCGAGCGCCTGCAAATGGCTCAATCTCGGGCTCGAACGCGCCTCTTCCCATCCCTCGATTTCTCTGCGTGGTGCCGTTAAGTCGCCCAACTCTTGCGGTGCACTGAGCATTGGTCTTTTCCCCTTGCCTGGATCGTTCGCAAAAACAAAAAACCCACCTGCCAGTCATCTCTGGCGGTGGGTTCGACTGCTTCTCGGCTAGATTAGCGCTTAAATCACTAGCCTCCCGGTGCCAGAGCACACAAATGCGCGACACCGACAACAATTCGCGGCATCCATGTGACGTAGCTGGAGGCTCATTGACATGGCGGAAAGTCTACCGGGTGGGTCCGATTAGTGCAATGGGTTCATCCATCGAAATTTTCAATTGCTTGCATCCAAGATTCGGCTTCTCGGGCCGCATGCTCCAGCAGAACCATGCTGGCCGCCCGTAAAGTGGTTGGCTGGCACCGGGCGAAAGTGCTGAAAACTATACACTTGCTCGCACGGAAGTCCGAAAGGAGAGGAACGACTGGGGGAGTGTATGCCATCCTTTATAGCAGAGGATATTAGCGCTTTGACAGCTCGCAGTTACCCGACGCCTATAACAGGGATTGCGGCCGCCTCATACAGTCCATCAGTTCGCTTTTTCGTGCATCTCAACGGAGGTTCCGTTGCGAATGGAATCCGTTGCGTTGTGCACCACCACATCACCAATTTTCAAATCTCCAAACACTTCTGTTTTTCCGTTCGCGCTGACTCCCGTCTTCACGTCAACCCACTCCGCCTTTCCCTGGCGAACTCGAATCACAAATGTGCGCTGCAGGTCCGTGGTAACCGCCGTGGCCGGAACGAACAGTGTGGGATAATTGCGCCGAATCGGCCATTCCACATTGGCAAAAGTTCCAGGTGTGATTTCCGCGTTCGCATTGCGAAAGTCGAGCTCGACTTGCATCGTTCGCGTATTTTGATTGATATCGTGCGAGACTCGCGCAATGGGAGCCTGAAATGTGCGTCCCGGATACGCGGGTACGCTGAAGGCTACCTGTTGGCCTGCCTTAACAGCTTCCACGTAGGCCTCCGGTACGGGAATAACCACTCGCAATCGCCCAACGCTCTCAATCCGAACGATCGGCTGTGATCCCGCCGGGCCGGATGCAGGTCCGACCAGGGCGCCAGGATGCAGGTTGCGAACCGTCACCACACCGTCGAAAGGGACGCGAATCTCCAGATACGATTCGAGCTGCGTGATACCGCGCAACCCGCTCTGCGCCGCCTGAACATTCTTCGTTGCCGCTTCCACTTGCGCTTTGTCGGCGGCTGCGGCTTGGTCCGCAACCTGAAGATCGTTCCCCGCAACAACACCTGGCGTTTGCGCTGCGGCCGCCAGATGCAAATAGGTTCCGTGGTCCGACGCGAACTTCGCTTGTGCGACGCCCAATTTCGCCTCCGCACTCTGAAGGCCTGCTTCGGCCTGTGCGCGCTGTGCCACCAACTCCGGGGCGGAAAGGCGAATGATGATTTCTCCCGCGCGCACGTGCGAGCCTCGATCAACACTAATCGTGTCCAAATAACCCGTGACCTTGGGGTAGATATCAACCAGTTCGTAAGGCGTAATCTGCGCGGGCAAGGACAGTTTTGTATCCAACTTTTCGGATTCGACTGGAACCACGCTCACGGCCTGCGGGGAACTCGCAGCGGAGCTTGCAGCGCTGCTCTGCCCAGTGGGACTGCCACAAGCCGCAAGCAAAAAAACCAAAATGAATATCGCCAAGAGCGATCTCATCACGAAACCTCCGGTGCGCCCGCAAACGGGCTTTCAGGATCTTCAGGGTCGAGCGAAGGAGAAACGAGCGAAGCGCGTTTCTGCACCAGTCCGAAAACAGTCGGCAGGACTAGCAGCGTCGCTGCCGTCGCGCAAATTAACCCGCCAATGACCGCGCGGCCCAGCGGCGCGGTTTCCTCGCTGCCACGTCCAATCGCGAGCGCCATAGGAAGCATCCCCATGATCATCGCAAGACTGGTCATCAACACAGGGCGGAGACGTTCGCCGGCGGCATTTCGCGCGGCGGTCTGCGCATCCGCGCCTTTCTTTCTGTTTTTTTCGGCAAAGGTCACCAAGAGAATCGCGTTTGCAACTGCCACGCCGATGGCCATGATTGCGCCCATGAAACTTTCCAGGTTCAGGCTCGTTCCTGTGATCAACAACATAAGCACAACGCCAGAAATCACGGCCGGGATTGTAGACAAGACGATCAGGGAGAGCTTGATGGACTCAAAATTCGCCGCGAGCAGCAAAAGTATAACGAGAATCGCGAGCGCGAGCCCGACGCTCAGGTTTCCAAAAATCTGACGCATCGCACTCACCTGACCGCGCACCTGCACGCTTACGCCACGCGGCGGATTTCCAGCGCGAACGATTGCACGATCAATATCAGTTGCCGCGCGGCCCAAATCGTTTTTCCCAAGATTTCCGGAGAGTCCGATCATCCAAAGTCCGTTCTGACGGTCGAGTTCTCCGGGCACGGTTCCGGCTCGCACTGTAGCAACGTCGCTGACCAGCGGATCGGTACCCGTTGCGCTCGACACTGGAATCGTCTCGATATCTTTCATCGAAGTCATCTGGGCTTGCGGAACCTGCACCTGAACCTGGTAGCTCACTCCGGACTTAGGGTCGCGCCAATAATTCGGCGATACGAAGCGGCTTGAGGCTGTGGCCGCGACCACCGCCTGTCCTACTTGATCCGCGGTTACGCCGAGTTGACCAGCCAACACGCGGTTCACATGGACGTCCACAGTAGGGGAATGAAGCGGCTCCTCGAATCCGAGGTCGCGCAGTTCGGGGATTTGTGAAAGTTCCTGCTTGATTCGTTCCACAAAACTCAAAACATCGTTGTACTGTGGGCCGGTGGTTGCCACTTCAATTACCGAAGGCGTGCCGAAATTTAGAGTTTGGCTGATCAGGTCCCCTGGATCGAACGAGAAATGCGATCCCGGAAATTGTTGCGGCAAAGTTTTGCGAAGCTTCTCCTCCAATTCGCCTAGTGAAAGTGCCGCGCCAGTGCGAAGCGCGACATTCATCACGGCCTGTTGAGGCCCGCTCGTCCACAGAAAAACCGCGTTGATTGGATACGAAGAACCCTGCGTGCCCACATAGCTGAGAGTGATGCCAACGTTGCCGGCACCTGCTTCACGATTGATTGTGTCGAGCACTTGCCGCGCCAACTCTTCCGTCACTGGAACGCGCGTGCCATCAGGAGCATCGAAACGCAGCCGAAACTGATTGGATGCTGCGGAAGGGAAGATCTCTCTCTCCAGCCACGGCCCAATGATCAGCAGCACGGCAAGCGCCACCACCGAATACACACCAAGCAGCAACGCTGGACGGACCATTAATCGATCCAGCCACACATAAAATCTCTTTCGGAATCGCTCGAACTGGGCCTCAGCGGAGCTATCGGCATGAATCTTTTCAACCTTTAGAAGCCAATTGGAAAGCACCGGCACGAGCGAGCTGGAGAGCAGATATGATGCTCCCATCGAAAATCCGACTGCAAGCGAGAGTGGAACAAACAGCGAGCGCGCCGGACCTACCATGAAGAACGAAGGCAGAAAGACGGCAAGCACGCACAACATTGCAAGCAGGCGGGGGATTGCAACCTCGCGGCTCGCCTCCAGCACCGCCCGGGCTTTTGGTTCGCCCGCCGCCAGATGAACGTGAATGTTTTCCAGAAGCACGGTCCCTTCGTCCACCAGCACGCCAACGGCAAGCGCCAGCCCACCCAGCGTCATGATGTTGATGGTCTGGCCGAGCGCCCACAACGCAACCACCGCCATGAGCAGCGCAAAAGGAATCGTAATGACGACGATAAGTGAACTCCGCCAATCACGCAGAAAGAAAAGCAACGTGAGGCCGGTCAACGCCGCGCCGAGCAATCCTTCACGAAGCACAGAGAGGAGCGCGTCACGCACGTACTGCGATTGATCCAGTTCATATGTAATCTTGATGTCTTCGGGAATCAGCGACTGAAATCGCGAAAGACTTTCGCGAACTTCGTTCACCACGGTAATCGTAGAAGCATCGGGCCGCTTCGTTACCGGAATGTAGACCGTCCTCTTTCCGTTCAGCAAAGCGTAGCCCGCAAGAATGTCAGAAGAATCAGAAACAGTTCCCACATCCCGCAAGTAGACTGACGGGCCCGATCCGGGACGCAGTGGAATGTCCAGCAAATCGGTAATCTGCCCGACTGTCGAATCCGTGGTGACAAGCGCCTGGTAGTTTCCGATGTTGGCATTCCCTGCCGGCTCAATGCTGTTCCCCGCAACCAGGGCTTGAACAACGCTTTGTGGAGAGAGGTGGTAGGCGTGCAATTTGTTCGGATCAACGCTGATCATTATAGTGCGCTGGTTGCCGCCAAAAGGCGGTGGCGATGAAACTCCCGGAAGTGTCGCAAAGACGGGCCTGACGCGATTCAACGCGAGATCCTGGATTTCACCAAGCGTGCGCGTTTGGCTTGAAAAAACCAGGTAACCCACTGGCAGCGTGCCGGCGTCATAGCGAATCACGAACGGCGAAACTGTGCCCGGCGGCATGAAGGCGCGCGCACGGTTTACATACGAAATGGTCTGCGCCAGCGCCTGGCTCATGTCCGTGCCCGGATGAAATGTGAGTCGCAGAAGTGCCGTTCCCTGGATTGATTTCGCTTCCACGTTCTCGATTCCGTTAATATACAGGAAGTGATACTCGTAGTAGTACGCGATGAAGCCTTCCATCTGCTGCGGGCTCATGCCGCCATAGGGCTGGGCAACATAAATAACCGGGAGATCAAGTCCCGGGAAAATATCGATACGCGTTCGCGACAGGGCCAGAATCGACGACAGGCCCAAGGCGGCGACGATGATGATGATCGTAATCGGCCGGCGCAGCGCTGCACGAATCAGCCACATGACTAATGGCCCCCCGCCGCTGCGCCATGCAGAACTTGCAGGAAACTTTGCAGGTTCCCTTGCGCGTAGCTGACTCCAAAAAGTTCTCGCCATACCGCCAATCGGGCGATGGCATCATCCATTTCTGCCTGCGCGAGCAGATTTTCGGCTTCGGCCACTTCCACAATGGTCGTCAAGCCCGACTGGTAACGCGTCTGTGATTGCTTTTCCGATTGACGCGCCGCCGCCAATTCCGTGGGCGTCTCCTGCGCCACGAGTTCAGCGCCTTGCAGTCGATCGTGAGCGGCTCGAATCTGTCCCGTTAGGTCTTGAATCGTCTGGTCGTAATGAGCCTGCTGCGAGAGTTCGTTGGCTTTTGCAATTTGTGCTTCCTCGCCGCGCGCTTTAAATGCAAAAACATCCGGGAAGAGAATCGTTACCCCAGTCACCCAATTTCCGCGCGCTGGGGCTGCGCCATTCCAATTTCCAATAATTGAGCCGTTGTTTGGAACATCACTGCCGCGACCAAACGCTTCAGCCTGCAAATACACTCGTGGATAATCGCTTCGCTTTACAATTCTCTCTTGAGCTTGAACCACGCGCACAGAAGCCATCTGATCACGCGCCAACGGATGGTCTGCCGCGGAGGTTTCCAGAAACGAACCAGTCTGCGGCACGTCTAGGAGGCGGCTTCCATCCAATTGGATTTCACTGCCTGCTTCTCCCATGAGAGAGGCAAGAGTATCGAGGGCAACACGCTCCGCTTGTTGAGCCCTGTACAGCTGGGTTTTTGCGCGCGCGAGTTCAGCATCGGCACGCGAAGCATCTGCACCAGGCCGCAGTTCGTTCTCGACGAGAACATGAATGGATTTATCAAACACCTGCCAGCGATCAACATTGGCCTGCGCCGCCAGTGTGGCTTGCTGGTTCGCCACCGCAAGAAGGTAGTAGTTTCCCACTGCTGTCGCCACCTGAAGCTGCGTTAGCGCAAGGCCGGCGCGCGACTTGTCTTCGGCTGACCGTGCTTGGCCTACTCTCGCCGAACGCAATCCAAAATCGAATGGTTCCCAGGAAAAGAGCGCTGCCGCCTGGCTGCCCCAATAGCTTTGTCCACTGGAAGAACCAAGCGGTCCTTCAACAGTAGGAGTAACTGGCGTTGGCAACCAAATGCCGACCACCTGGTTCTGAGTGGCGCGGCTATCCTGGTACACGCCGTTTAACTGCGGGAGATACTGTGTTCGAGCAAGAGCAACCCCAGCTTGCGCCGCGGCCACCTGCTCCAGCGACGCGCGAACGGCGGGATAATGCTGAAGCGCGTAGTTCAGCGCGTCTTCCAGCGTCAAAGTCTTTCCCGGGGCTTTATCGGCCTGGGCCACCGACAAAATTGGGCAAAGTCCAAGCAGAATCAAAATCGTCGCGCCTGCATGGAGACGCTTCCAGAAATCTCTAGTCACAATTTCGCTCCCTCCATGATCGATTTCATTCCGGCGCGCAGATTGAGCAGTTGCCATTCTTGTGACCACTACTAAATTCATTCCAATAGCTCGCCAAGAAGCAATTTCACTTTTTCTCTTGCTTTGGCAAGTGCTTTTCGCCCAGAAGCAGTCGCGCGATAAACCCGGCGCCCCCGCCTCCCCAGACGAATCTTTCTGGAGCTAAGAAGCCCCCTCCGTTCCAGCCCGTGGAGCATCGGGTAGAGCGTCCCCGCGCTCAATTTGTAGCCATGGCGCTGCAACTCTTCGATCATTTCCAAACCGAAGATAGGTTTGATGCATGCATGGTAGAGAATGTGGATACGGATCAGGCCCGAAAGCAGCTCTTGGTCCGGAGCGTGTTTTATTTCAGCGGGTCTCATCGAGATTATCGAATATAGATATCGAATAGCGATAACTATATACCGATAATTTTTGTTATCGTCAAGAGGCGATTTCGGGAGTAGTCCGCTGCTCGCCACAATCCAGTGCAACAGTTCGTGGAAGCCCGTGGAAGTGCGAGCACCAGACCGCTCGGGGAGACGGCAATTTTTTTACAGCTGAATATTGACGCGGAAGATGTGCTACGAACGGCATGAGGCCGCAACGCCGAGTTTTCTCAGGATGTCTTCCATCAGGCACCATTTTGTGAGGCCCGACTGCAGCAGGTTTGCCCCGACGAATGCCGTGAACCAATACCAGTTGTGATTCACCCAGGTGCCCAGCGCCAACGACACCAGAACAAATGTTCCCGCGATAATCCGGATGTATCTTTCCATGCTCATTTTCCACCTCGCTCGCTCATGTAATAGAGAACTGGAACCGCGATGCGGGAAAGCAGTGTTGAAGCCACTTCCCCCGCCATCAATGAAATTGCCAGACCCTGAAAAATTGGATCAAACAGGATGACTCCCGCTCCCACAACGACTGCTGCCGCGGTCAAAAGCATTGGCCGGAACCTTACGGCGCCGGCATCCACCACCGCTTCCTCCAGCGGCATGCCTTGCTCACGGCGCAGTTTGATGAAATCCACCAGGATGATCGAATTCCTCACGATGATTCCCGCACCAGCGATGAAACCGATCATGGACGTTGCGGTGAAAAACGCGCCCATCGCCGCGTGTGCCGGCAAAATCCCCACCAGCGTCAATGGAATCGGCGCCATGATTACTAGCGGCGTCTTGAAAGACTTGAACCATCCGACCACGAGCACGTAAATCAGCACCAGCACCGCCGCGAACGCCAACCCAAGATCGCGAAACACTTCGTAAGTGATATGCCATTCGCCGTCCCATTTCACGGCTATCTTTTTCGCATCGGGGGGCTGAATCGCAGTGAACTGGGCGATTTTGTAGCCTTCGGGAAGTCTCAATTCATCAATCTTGTTGCCCAGTGTGCCGATCGCATACACTGGGCTCTCTTCCGCTCCCGCCACATCCGCGATAACGTAAACTACTTCGCGCTGATTCTTCCGGTAGATGTTCTTGTCGATCGTTTCTTCATGCACCTTTGTCAATTCTCCCAGCGGCACCATTGCGCCATCAGGGGCATTCAGATAGAGGCCGCGCAACGCGTCTGCGCTCGAGCGGCTCTCTCGCGAAAGTTGCACGTGAATCGGCACATCTTCACGTTCACTGCTCTGGTGCAGCAGCCCAACTTGCGCTCCCCCAAGCGCCATTGCCACGGTCTGCGATACTTCCGCCGGAGATATTCCCCGCAGCGCTGCCTTATCCTGCTCTACTTGAAAATCCAATTTCTTCTGGTCTGCCGCAACGTACCAGTCCACATCAACGACCCCAGGTGTAGCATCAAAAATCTGGCGAATTTGCCGCGCCACTTCAATCTGCCGCTGATAATCAGGCCCATACACTTCCGCGACCAAAGTAGAAACCACCGGAGGCCCGGGAGGAACCTCCGCCACCTTCACCCTCGCATTCCATTTCTTCGCAATTTCCTGAATTGGCCCTCGCATCTCTTTTGCGATTTCGTGACTCTGCTTCTTGCGTTCGTCCACGGAACGCAAATTCACCTGAATGTCACCCTGATTCGCGCCGCGCCGCAGGTAATAATGGCGCACCAATCCATTGAAATTGTACGGTCCCGATGTTCCGGCATACGTCTGGTAGTTCAGCACCTCTGGTTGTGTGTGCAAGTACGCGCCGATCTCCTGCTCCACGGCGAGCGTACGTTCCAGCGGTGTGCCTTCCGGCATGTCCACAATCACTTGGAACTCGCTCTTGTTATCAAACGGAAGCATTTTCACGCGGACTGCTTTGAACGCCACCAGCGAGCAAGCCAGCAGGAACAGCGCGACAACCGTGGCGAGAAATGCCCACCGCTTTCGCGCGTTCGCTATCAACCCGCCCATTAATTTCCGATAGAGCTTCGTCGCCTTGCCTTCCGATTCGCCTTCAGCATGTTTCCCGGTATGACCGCGCAACAACCTCAGCGCAGCCCATGGCGAAACCACGAAAGCAACCATCAGCGAAAACAACATGGCCGCGGAAGCGCCCACGGGGATAGGCCGCATGTAGGGACCCATCAGCCCGCGCACAAATGCCATCGGCAGAATCGCGGCAATCACTGCAAACGTCGCCAGGATCGTTGGATTCCCAACTTCATCCACCGCTTCGACCGCAACGTCGCTCCACGACCGGCCCTGGTTCCCGGGTAAGCGGAAATGCCGCACAATGTTTTCCACCACCACAATCGCGTCGTCCACCAGTATGCCGATGGAAAATATCAGCGCGAAGAGCGTCACACGATTCAACGTGTAGCCGTACGCATAAAATATGAACAAGGTCAGCGCCAGTGTTACCGGAATTGCCAGCAGCACGACGCCCGATTCCCTCCAGCCCAAAGCAAAACCAACCAGCAGCGTCACCGAAATTGTCGCCAGGAAAAGGTGCTTCAACAGTTCATCCGATTTGTACTTGGCAGTCTGCCCGTAGTTTCGGGTTACAGTTACCTGAAGATCGCTCGGCAACACGTAGCCACGAAGGGAATCTACCTTTGCCAGCACTTCCTGCGACACATTCGTCGCGTTGGCTCCCTTGCGCTTAGCCACCGCAAGTGTCACTGCTGGATTTGTTCCGCTGGCCCCAGCCTGGCCGCCGCCTGTTCCGAAGAAAACGTAATCCGCTGGCTCTTGCGGCCCATCGCTGACAGTTGCCACATCTCCCAGGTAAACCGGGCGGCCTCCCTGAACCGTCACTACGATTTTTCGCGCTTCGTCCGCACTTCGCAGGAAAATCCCAGCTTCCACCACGAATTCCTGATTCGCCTCTGCAAACGATCCCGCCTGCACGCGTTGGTTGCTCGTTTGCAGCGTCCTTGCGATCAGCAACGGGCTCACGTGGTAAGCGGCCAGCTTTTGCGGATCCAATGTGACCTTCAACTCACGTCTTTGCCCCCCCAGCAGCGTGGTTTCAGAAACGTTCTCCACCTTCTTCACGCTCTGCTGCACTTCCGCCGCGATTCGCCGCAGCGCGTAGCCGTCGTAGTTCTTTCCCCAAAACGTCATCGCCAGCGCGGGAACATCGTCAATCGAGCGCGCCTTGATCAGTGGCTGGCTCACGCCTTGGGGGATGCGATCGAAATTCGCATAGAGCTTGTTATAGGTGCGAATGATCGCATCCTCTTCCTTGATGCCTACATAAAAGCGCACAATCACGAGTGCGCCACCCGGCTGGCTGGTCGAATACAGATATTCGACGCCGGGAATTTCGTGCAAAATGCGCTCCATCGGAATGGTCACGCGCTGTTCGATTTCTTGCGCCGATGCCCCCGGCATGCTCACGTACACATCCAGCATCGGCACCACGATCTGCGGTTCTTCTTCACGCGGCGTTTGCCAGATACTGAAAATTCCCAAAAGCAAAGCGGCGACAATCACCAGTGGCGTCAGCGGCGAATCAATGAAGCCGTGCGCGATTTTTCCTGCCAGCCCGCGCTTCACGAATGTTTCTCCCCGCCTTGTGGCACAACGTCGGTTTTCTTTCCCTCGAATTCCTGGCTGCCTGGATGCGTCACCACCACTTCTCCGTCATTCAATCCGGACAAAACTTCCATCTGATTGCCAGCAGTTTTCCCAAGCGTGACAACGCGCCAGTGGATGAGGCCCGCATTGTCCACAACGTAGATCCCGCGCAATTGGCCGCGGCTGAGAATTGCGGTGGTGGGAATCAACAGGGCCCGCTTTTCACCTTGTGCAAAAAATGCTCGTCCAAACATTCCAGACTGAACTCCGGAGTTCTTTGGCAGATCAATACGCGCCTTCAACGTGTGCGAAGCCGGGTCGGCTCCAGCTTCAATTTCGGCCACTTTACCTGACAATGTCTTCTCCGCGAGGGCATCCAAGTTCACGCGAACTGCCGCATTTTTCTCTGCGCTTCCCGCAGCCTCTCCCGGCAGCGTGACCTCCAATTGATACCGCGATGTATCCTCCACAACGAACAGCCTCATTCCCGGCGACACCAACGATCCCGGTTCCACTGTCCGTCGAATCACGCGGCCGTCAAACGGAGCAGTGATTCGCGCATAACTCGCCACGTCCTGCGCGGCCCCTGCTTCGGACTCCGCTTGCGATGTTCCTGCTTCCGCCTGGCGCAAACCCGCCTTCGCCTGCTCCAGACTTGCTTGTGCTGCTTGCTGCTTCGCAGTGATTTCATCAAATTCCTGGGGGCTCACGGATTTCTGTTCCTTGAGGTAGGCATAGCGGTCATAAGTTTTCTGCATCACATCGGCCTGTGCCTGCGCCGCTGCCAAAGCGTTCCTGGCCTGAGCAACTCCGGCGGTTGCTCCCTGTAGAGCAGCCTGTGCTGCGTTCCGCCGCGACGCCAATTCGCGTTCATCCAATTGGGCGAGCATCTGTCCGCGTTTCACGCTATCGCCTTCGCGAACCGCAACCGACATCACCGTCCCCATTGTTCTCGCCGCAATTTGTGCCGTGGACACGGCAATCACGTTTCCCGGCGCTTCCAATTCGTCCGCAACGTTCTGCATTTGGATTCTCTGTACTTGCAGCCCTTGTACAATTTCACTCTTTTGCGGCGTGTTCACCGTTTTTCCGCCGCACCCGGCAGCGAAAACGCCCGTCGCAACAAGCAAGATTCGCATTCCTCGATGCATCGTCTCTTCCATCCTCTCCATCAAGCTCATGGCTTGCCCGCTCCCGTGATGAGTGCCGATTCCGGGGTTAGCAGACCCGCGGCTCGTTCCAGTTGCGCCAGTGCAACGTGCCAGTCCTGCAGCGCCGCAAGATATCCTGACGTTGCATCAAGCTGTGCCGTCTGTGACCGCAACAACTCCGTGACCGTCGTCAAACCCGCCTCATATCTGTTCTGTACGATTCGCAAACTCTCCTTGGCCTGTTCGGCCGCATCGCGTGCTGACGTCGCTCTTTGTGCCGCGGCATTGCCGTCAAGATACGCTTTGCGCACTTCCATCTGCACGCCCGATCGGAACCACTCCACGTTGTGTTTGGCTTTGTTTGCATTTGCCGTGGCTTCCGCCATGCGAGCCTTTTGCGCGCCGCCAGCAAAAACGTTGATTTCCAGCCGCGCTCCGGCCGTCCAGTTGGTTCCCGAAGGGCCGCCCATCGTCATCGCGTCGCGTTCCGCGCTTCCAAACAGCCCGATCTTTGGTCCAAACTCTGCCTTGGTTGCCTTTGTTTCGTCGCCTGCCGCGGACTCTTTCAATTGAGCCGCGTGAAGGCCTGGCCTTCCCTCGATCGCAATGTGCGTCCATTCCTCAATGGTTTTCCCGGGCATCCCGGGCTCGGCCAACGTCGCCGAAGGTTCTGCTGGAGAGTCCAGCCCCATTCCCATCTCTCGCGCCAATTGCATCTCCCCCACCGCAAGATCGTTCTGCGCCCGGATCTGCCGGTCCTTCATCTGCGAAACGAAAACCTTCGCGCTCAAAAGGTCCGATTCCACCAGCAACCCTGCCTTGTGCATTGTTGCCATGCGTTGTGCGCTGGATTCCGCCGTCTTCAGCGCTTCGTCGGCGGCCTTCGCGTTCTCTTTCAGCACCAATACGCCGTAGTATGCCCTCACGACTTCCAGGATTAAATCCTGCCGCGCCTGTTCCATCTCGAAATCCGCCGCGGTCACCATGTGCCTTGCGCTGCGTTGATGGAATTGCGTTTGCCGGGAGTCGAAGAGCATCCACTGACCGTCGATGCGTGTCTGAAAATTGTCTAGCGGAGCTGGCGTGTTCAGGCTGTTCAGAGCAAAATCCGCGTTCGAGAATTGCCGCTGTGTAAGTTTTGTCCCGAACACATACACCGGGTTATCCCCGCGCGTGAAGTCCTGACGAAAATCGAATCGCGGGTACGACGCGGCCTGCACTTGTTTCAGCCTTGCGCGCGCCGCTTCTTCTTCATCCGCGCTCGTCTTGAACGCGGGATTTTGTTGCAGCGCCAGATGCACTGCCTGCTCCAGGCTAAGCGGCTGAGTCGCGGTTTTTTCCTGTGCAAATACCAGCGACGCGGCCGCCGCAAGCAGCACCGCAGCGCCTGTCAGGCAACGAATGGGCATTGCACTCCACCCTTGGTTCATCGCATGCCTCAAGCAGAGACTCGTTCAGGGCTCGGCGCAGTTTGCAGCCAGCTTGAGGTCTCTTCATGAATCTCGTACACGGTTTCAACCGTCGTCTTTTCCTTCAGCATTGCGCCCACCGAGCAGTATTTCTCTTCGGAAAGTTCAATAGCCTGTTCCACGGCAGCCTTGTCGATTCCAAATCCCGTCAGCACATGGCGAAGGCGAATCGTTGTGAACACTTGCGGCGGCCGCTCCGCCTGATCCGCTTCCACGTGCACTTCATATCCGGTCAATTTCTGATGGTGTTTTTGTCGCAGCATGGTGACGACATCGAAGGCCGTGCACCCCGCCAGCGCCACGGCAACCAGTTCAATCGGTTTCGCGCCTGTTGCTCCAGCGGCGTCGTCCAATAGGATGTGGTGCCCGCTGCCGGTTTCCGCAATGAACTGCCTTTGCGATTTCAATGCTTGCGATAGACTTACTTTTGCGGTGATCATCTGCGACTCCTCGTTGTGGTCCTGCACTGGAACAAATGCAATCCGCTAGGATTTGTTACAAGAAAAGTGCGACGGCTCGGAAGAAGTGCGATGAGTGCGAAACTATGGTAACTGTATTTGTATCAACGACTTGCTTGCGGCTACCGCTAAGGCTGGGTTGGTGTGCTATGGTAAAAGGGCATGCGAAAAGAGATCGAACAAGCCGTCGTCCTCCTGGAAAAGCATGACCCGCAGGCCCTCGAACAGGCTTTGGAGTTGCTGCAAGGAACTGTCTTTTCATTCAGCATGAAAGTTTGCGGACAGCGCGAAGACGCCGAAGACACCATGCAGGAAGTACTGGTGAAAGCGCTTCCTTACCTCCCTAAATTTGAAAGCCCACGCGCGCTGCTTGTCTGGCTTTATAAGGTCGCAAAGAATCGCTGCTTGATGAGCCGCCGCAAGAGCAAATTTGCGCCGAAGCAGGATCTTTCGCTGGACGAGCTCATGCCCGATCGGCACGAACTCGACAATCTTTCCAAGGAAGCTCCGGTGAACCCGGAGTCTCTCGCCATCCGCAGCCAGCAGGCCAGACGTCTGCGCGAAGCGGTTCAGCAACTGCCTCCGCAGTACCGCATCGTCCTAGTGTTGCGGGATATGGAAGGGCTCACCGACGAGGAAGTGGGAGACATCATAGGTCTTCGCCCGGGAAATGTCCGTGTGCGGCTGCATCGCGCGCGGCTGTTTGTCCGCCAGAAATTAGCGAAGCAGAATCGCGGCAACGCTATTGCAACGAAAACAACTCGCCAATCTCACCCGGCCCATTCGGCTTTGAAAATGCACCCTGCTTCGTGCAAAGCACTCTTCGCTCAGCTTTCCAATTACCTCGACGAAGAGCTCGATGATTCTCTGTGCGAAAAGATGGAGCAGCATCTCGAAGGTTGCCAACCCTGCATAGCTTTCCTTGCAAGCCTCGAATCCACCATCGCGCAACTGCGCCGCGTTCCCTCCGAACCTCTCACGAAATCCTCAGCCGCCAAGATCCGACACGAAATTCTGCGGCTGCAATTGAAAAACGGCTTTTTTGTCTCACCGTAGTGAGGAGATCTGACTAAAATGGTTTTCGCTAATTGCAAAATGCATACGTTTCTGTTCTTCCTGCTGATGTTTTCTCTCGTACTTGCCCATTCACCGGTCCTCGCGCAGTCCAACGACCCGAACGTTCCCACTGCTTCCGCCAATCCATCGGTGATCGACAAACTCTGGCAGAAAGCCAGCGCGAAATATGATGGACCACGCGCAGCCATTCTCGCGCAGGTTGGTCACATCAATCAGGCGGGACCGTTTCGCGCGGATTGGGAATCGCTGAAAACCTATCAGGTTCCTGACTGGTACAAGGACGCCAAGTTCGGCATCTTCATCCACTGGGGCGTTTATTCGGTTCCAGCTTTTGGAAACGAATGGTATCCGCGCGAGATGTATCAGCAGAGCTCATCTGAATACAAACATCACGTTGCAACTTACGGCCCGCAGGACAAGTTTGGCTACAAGGACTTCATCCCGCAATTCAAAGCGGAGAAGTTCGACCCCGCTGCGTGGGCGCGGCTGTTCAAGGAATCAGGCGCGAAATACGTGGTTCCCGTGTTTGAACATCACGACGGCTTTGCCATGTACGATTGCGGGCTCTCTGACTGGACTGCGGCGAAAATGGGGCCGCATCGTGACTTGCTTGGCGATCTGGCCAAAGCGATTCGCGCCGAAGGCCTTCACCTGGGCGCTTCTTCCCACCGTGTCGAACACAACTTCTTTCTCGGAGAAGGCCGAGCGATTCGCTCCGACATCAACGACCCCCAATACGCGGCATTCTACGGGCCAGCGCACAATTGGCTGGCGAACAAACAAGGCACGCCGCTCGCGAATGATTTCACATTTGTGTCGCAGGCCTGGACGCGCGATTGGCTCGCCCGTTCAGCGGAGATTGTGGAGAAATATCATCCAGACATCATCTATTTCGACTGGTGGATTGGTCAGCCTTCCGTGCGCGCGGATCTGACCCGCTTCGCCGCCTTCTACTACAACAGCTCTATGCAAAAGGGCGGACCAATTGGCGTCATCAATTACAAAGACTTCGCCATGCCGGAAAACTCCGCCGTGCTGGACGTCGAGCGCGGTCAGCTTGCTGGAATTCGGCCTCTGTACTGGCAAACTGACACGTCGGTCAGCACAGATCGTGGGGTTACATCCAGGACGATACATTCAAATCGCCCGAATTCATCGTTCATCAACTCGTCGATATCGTCAGCAAGAACGGCAACCTCTTATTGAACATTGGCCCGCGCTCTGACGGAACGATCCCTGATGAAGTGCAACAAGTGCTGCGCGACGTTGGCTCGTGGCTGAACGTGAATGGGGAAGCCATCTATGGCACGCGCCCCTGGCGAGTGTACGGCGAAGGTCCGACGAAGGTGATCGAAGGCGCATTTCACGATACCGACACTCAGTCTTACACGCCTGAAGATTTTCGCTTTACTACAAATGGTGGGATTCTTTACGCGATTGAACTTGCCTGGCCTTTCAAGCACGAAGCAGTGATCCACTCCGTCGGTAGCGGAGTGGCCGGTGAGCAAAGCGTGGAATCGGTCGTTCTTCTCGGCTCCGATGCCATGCTCACATTCAAGCAGCAACCGGATGGCTTGCACATCCAGGTTCCGGAAAACGCGCCAGGGAAATACGCCTACGTATACAGACTTCAATTCGAAAAGAGTCACTGAATATTATGCCGACGTCGGCACAATCCTATTCGCTTCTCTGGACGGTCCTGCATGCCGAAAGGAGGAATTCACACGCAAAGTCATTCGGGTAATCGCTAATCAATTTCGTAAAACTCTTCGTTGGGTATCGTGCTTACGGTTTCGTCCGTATGCTTGTAGAAGCCATCCAAAGCGACTTGTTTTCCCGGAACGAAGCGTGCTTTCATAAAGCCTTGACTGACAACTCGGAGAGAGCCATCCGGTTTGGATTGCACGATGATTCCAATCGTAGCTGGACGGGACTCGACTATTAGTTGCTCGGTCGGCCCGGCCGCGAGCTTCTTGAGTTCTTCTTGCGTCAGCTTGCGGAGTCGTTCCCCGCGCTCGTTGACGATCTTTCGGAACGTCGCGAGGGATTTGGGAAATGTGCGCATCGGAGCAAGTCTCAAGAACCAACCTACCACATCCGGCATATACAAGATCGCATGAGAAGACCAGGATTATGCCGACTTAATCAAGCATCGCCGGACTGCGACGGCCAGCTATCGAGAGGAAACATCCTTGGCCACGAGATTCAATTCGGCATAATTCGGAAGGCGGCATAATAAGTCGGCTCCGGTCGGCAGATCCAACGGGGGAACCACCGCCAGCATTTAAGCCGGAACGTCGCCGCAGATGCTCACATCGAGCCCGATTTCGCGGAACGTCACTGCCTTCACCATCAGAGCCAGATCAGCGGACTGCGCATCACGCGCATAAGCCACTTGAAGGTGGTTGGCTTTGTGGCGCGCCATAAACTGATCCCGGTTCACGCCATGCAGCACTGCGTGCATCATCGGCCATTGCGCAGTGGTAGCGTTCCACCGGCGCTCGCTCTCCTGCTGCGGCAGTGAGATAGCCGTGGCACGCCCCAAATCTGCTTTCAACTTGCTCCCTTCAACGAACACTCGGCTCCAAACCACTTCTCCCGGCTTGCTGATTCCCTTGATCGTTCCTCCGCCCGAGGGAAAATACATGGCAGGCTGGCGCTCGCTGACGGCATCGCGATAGCCGTTCTGAAAATGGGCGGGGGGAACAGCACCGGATATTTCAAACACCCACACAAATTGTTTGTCATATAGTTCGCCAAATCGCACATCATGCAGCGTCGTCTCCGGGTCAAGTCCAAGCTTTCGCCACACGCGGTTCGTCACCAGCGCGTCAACGCCGGCGCACTCGTCAACCTCGTTGAAATGCGGAAGAGCGTTGCCCGCATACAGCACGCGGCTAGTGCCGGCCTGGCAAACTGGCGGCCGGTCCACATTGTTCAGTAGTCCTTCCGCCAGATCGGAAGCGGCCGTGAGGTCCTTAAGGCCCTGTTGATACTGGATGCCGATCGCGGCGCATCCAAAATCGTTTGCGATTCGCAAAGCAGCGATGTACATGCGGCATTGCTCGAGAATCTGCTCGTCGGTAAGCTGGGTTGCTGGATCCGCGCCCGTGTGGAACTTCATACCTTTCTCATCCAGCCAGTGGCGCACGCCCTGCGCCTCTTGTTGCGGCACGCGCTTCATCTCCGCATACAGCGCTGACTGGCTGAGCCGCTCCTTGAACAGGCCGAGCGGCTGAAGAATCTCGTCGGGAATAATCGCGTTGTACATCCCCATGCAGCCTTCATCGAAAATACCCAGGATGGGATGTTCCTCGAAGAGCGCGGCGGCAGCGGTTTGGCCGGCTTGTTCCGCGGCGGAAGAAATCTTCACCGATGCGAGCGGGTGCACGTGGCTTCGATCATGGCTAATCGGTTGCCTCTTCAGCCAGCGCTCTAATCCTTTAAGGAAATACTCGTCGCGAAAATCTTCGCTCCACAGCGTCTCATACGGAATGCCGGCCTTGGTCAGACAGCCATTCAAATTCAACATCCCGACCAGGCCGGGCCATTGTCCACTCCAATTCGCCACCGTCAAGATCGGGCCGCGATGATGCCACAGGCCGGAGAGCACGTGATGGCTGTACTGCCAGACTGCTTCCGCAATAATGATGGGAGCGTCCTTGGGAATCTGGCGAAACACGTCGAGGCCGTGGCGTTGGTTATCAATGAAGCCATGACCCTTCTCCGGATCAAAGGAATGAGCGCGTCGAACCTGGCGTCCAAAGCGCCCGATGGCGGGGACCAAGGCTTTCTCCAGCGCCTCTTGAGCAGGCCAGCATACGCGGTTCGCAGATAAACGTAGATCACCACTGGCAACCAGATAAATCGTCTCAGACGGCATGAAAGTTTTGTCCTTTCTACTGTTCCCATGAAGCTGTTCTGAAACATTGCAACAGCGGCTCGATAGGAGCGCTGCACGCTTCTATGGGGAAAAACTCTTCTTTACTTTCGCGGCCGAAAACGAGCCACATATCCCAAACCGATCACCAAAAGCCCAACACCCCACCAGATTTGCGCATGCAAATTGGCCATGGCGATTTGCCGGCCGCTGCCTCCCTCATTGCTAAGCCCTGCAATTAGGATGAGCAATCCATAGACTGTTAAAAGACATCCCACGAAAAACCAGATGGAGATCATCTTACCGTGGCGTGGATGGGGCTGCTCGTCAGGTTGGCCGGCATTTGTGCTGTTTAGGTTTGTCGTCACGTTCTTCATGTCTTCCGCGGTCATAGCTTCCTACCAGAAAATGATGTTCAAAGCGATAAAGGCGATTCCCACCGCGATGGCCCACGTAACAGGTCGTTTGAAAATGGGGAACGCGTTCTGCGAAGGAAATTCGGTCAAGCCGTAGACGAGTCCCTTGAGTTCCGCAGCCGGCTTTGGTTTTGTAAACAGGCTGACAATCACGGTGACCAGTACGTTGGCGATCAAGGACCACATGGCCCGGTAGATATTCTCCGCCATGTCCTTCGCATTGGAAGAAAATGCGACGTAGTGCAAGGCGGACGGGACGAGCTTGACCCAGAGCCACAGCCCGCCCGATACCAGGATCCCCGCCAGCAATCCCCAGAATCCCGCCGCAGGTGTGGTCCGTTTCCAGAGCATGCCCAGGAGGACAGTCCCGAACATGGGCACAATAAAGAAGACGAATATCACTTGGGCATACACGATGATGCTGGAGAAATTCATCACCAGGTACGCGGTGCCGATGCTGATGATGACCCCAAGCAATGAGCACCAGCGTCCCATGCTGAGATAGTGCGAATCCTTGGCACTCTTGCGAAGCAGCGGCTTGTAAATGTCATAAGTCCACACAGTTGCAAATGCGCTGACATTGCCCGCCATCCCGCTCATGAAACCGGCAATCAGCGCCGTGACGCCCAGGCCAAGTAACCCCGGGCCGCAATAGCGCGCCAACATCAATGGCAAAGCTTCGTTATAGGTGTGTGCGCCAGGAATACTCGCCATCGTTTCCGGCACGAGCTTGTATGGGAGCACGGCGAGTGCCAGCAATCCAGGCAAAATTACAATTAATGGCACCATCATCTTAAAAAACGCGCCGATGATCGTCCCGGTCTGCGCCGAACGCAGGTCCTTGGCCGCCATCACGCGCTGTACCACAAGAAAATCCGTTGTCCAATAGCCAAACGAAATCGCCAACCCCCACCCAAACACGATGCCCGTCCAGTGTATTCCCATGGGATTGCCGGCAAACGACCCGGTCGTGCTCCACATGTGCGTGAAATCCTGCCCCGGAAATCGTTCGGCAATGCGGTGGACAAGGCCGGTCCAGCCGCCGGTCTCCGCCAAACCTACGATGGGAATCACCAGGCAACCCAGCCAGATCAGCATGAATTGCAGCACTTCGTTAAAGATGGCGGACAGTAATCCTCCGGCCATCACGTAAATCGCTACTGTAAGCGAAGAAACCCAGATGCTGAAGTGGATATTCCATCCAAGAATGACCTTCATGATTACGGCCATGGAATACATATTGATGCCGCTCATCAATATCGTCATCACTGCAAAGGAAATAGCCGAAAGCGATCGCGCTCCCTCGCCATAACGAAGCTGAAGGTAACCCGGCACGGAGTGCGTCTTGCAAATGTAATAAAACGGCAGCATTACAAGTGCCAGGAACAGGATCGCCGGAATCGCGGCGATCCAGTAAGCGTGGCAAACCAGGATTCCGTACTGATACGTGGCCGCCGCGTAACCCATCATCTCGAGTGAGCCGAGGTTCGCAGAAATGAAGCTCAGCCCCGCGATCCAGGCGGTCATTTCGCGGCCAGCCCTGAAGAACTCATCGCTCGTTGTGGCAAAGCGCCGCAAGTAGAAGCCCAGTCCCAGCACCAGCACGAAATAAAGAAGAATGATGAGGAGGTCCGTTCGAGAGAGCGCCATTAAATGCGTGTTTACGGCCAACATGCAGACCAGGGCAGTTTGTGGCATCAGTTAGTTTTCCCCTGTGTTTGCAGAAGTGGAAGCAGTACCTGGTCGATCGCCGCATCCGTGAACTCGCTAAGCTTGATGTTGCGGTGTAGACTCCAGTGCTCCACGTGCTCCACGCTTTTGCCGGGCGCCACTTTCGTCATTGGCCCCAGCGTTTCAATTTCCAGGAATTCGTTGTTCGTGAATGTCTCGAACGAGCAGCCAAAATCCGGATAGGTTCTTGAGGGATCAGCTTGCGTGCGTTTCACGAAAGCTTCGCCATTCAGCAGGTATGCCGCCCATGTATCGGGGTTAAACGTTCCCAGCTTCTCGGCCTCGCTGATTGCCGGATCCTGTCGCAGCAGCAAATACTTTCGGGTGAACGTCAAGCGCTTATCAGCCAAGTTGGTGTAAGCCCACATCACCAGCGGATTGGTCGCTTCCAGGTTTATGGGGTGTTTCCCGCGGGGCGGAAAACCCGAAATGGCAACCCCGCCGGGCGCCATCATCGTCAGCGTCCACGGCGAGAACTCCAGCGTGTACAGCGACCGGTTCGTTATCCGGTGCTTCACGGTAACGTCCGTGCCGCTCGGAGCCATGCTTACTTCGATCTCTTTCTGTAAAGAGGACACCGGTTCCACTGGCGCACGAGCGATCAAGCCGTTAGCCGTCGGAATGATTTCCACCGCAACATTGTCTGGCGCCCAGGTGGCAATGGGATCTTCCGGGGCCTTCCAGACGCGGCTGCCCCCGCGCAATTGAAACTTCTCCTCGCCCGTCTTGCCCATCTGGTCGGCGTATTCCTTGAAAAGGTTCTGGCCACCAACGAATCCAAAGCGAATCACGCGCGGCCCCACATCCCCGGTCACGATGAGCTCCACTTCGCCGTTGCTCACGCGATAACAATTGTGCCAGCCCTTGTACTCCGTTTTCACCACCGTCACTTGCGCGCTCATGTTGGTCGCCATTAACGCAAGACACATTGTTAGCAGCAGAATGCGAGTCATACAAGGTCCTCCGTGCGGTTTCGGTCTAGCAAGCATTTTTGCGGGAAGTGAGTGCCGCCTCTGCCCGGCTGCAATCGATCTGATCGAGCCACGTTTTTGCACTTGAATCGTTGAGAAGAGTCTACATCACCAGCGCGAAACTGCGGATGCGAATTTGCCACGAAATGGCAAAAGGTCTCGCCGGGACTCTCTTCGCGCTCAAGCCGAACTGTGTTCTTTGCACCTTGGAAACCGGATCAAATCCTCACGAATCCCGTTGTTCTCCGCCTCGCCGGCGCCAGAACGCTAACAACGAAAGTACTACTCTGATTGGAACTTCAGACAAATCCCCTGCCAGGCGCGATTTGCAAGACCCTTCCGCCAGGCTCTTAAGCAAATCCCTAAACTCCCGAATTGCCCTGTAAAACAGCCGTTTAGCGAGCGTTTCAGCGTGTGTCGCCCCCCTCAGAGCCTGTTCTCATCCGCATAAACCTTAGTAACTGTCCCCCTGGTAAGCGCGGACGGGTGCGACCCCACTGCTCCGAACCCGTCCCTTCGTCCAGTTGTTGCCGTACAGTTCGATGGGTTACCAATACGGTAGGACCGAGTATCGGTGGAGCGGGTGTACCCGGTGCCGCGGGCCGGCAGATTGTCTTTTTCCTGAACAGCAAGCCGGGAAAAGGGCTCCGGGGAACGCACCGCGTTTCACCGGTCTCGTCATTTCAGGTGCTTGCGCGAATGAAGGTGAATTGCCAAATGAAACTTAAACGAAATCTCCAGCGGGGCTTCACTTTACTGGAAACGCTCATCGTCGTCGGCATCATCTTTATTCTCTCGGCGATCACGATGATGAAGAGCTTTGGAACGCTGGACAACTACCATGCGAATTCCGCTATGGACACGGTTGTCAGCCAACTCCGCGTCGCCAGGCAGGTTGCGATCAGCCAGCGGCGCAGGGTCATCGTTTCTTTTGACCAGGCCAATATGAAGATTAACTATCAGGTCATGGCCCCGACAACCACAGGCACCACGGAAGTGAATGGCCCCGTCATTAGTATGCCGCTGCCCAAGTCGACTCAGTTCGTACTCGAAAGTGGCCCTCCGGACACCCCGATGGGCTTCGGCAATAGCGCTCCCATTTACATCGGAAACCTCAGCGGTGGCCCGTCTATCATGCAGTTCAATTCCACCGGTACCTTCACCGATATCACGGGCTACAACATTCTGAATGGAACCGTCTTTGTGGGTGTTCCGAATAAGCCGCTGACTGCACGCGCCATTACCATCATGGGTTCCACCGGTCGCGTTCGGCAATACTCCTACGTTGGTGGCACCGGCACGTCGAGCCAGGTCTGGATCGAATAGGGAGTGACTCTATGAACATCAATCGCATAGCTCGCAATCCAAAAGGTTTCACGCTCATCGAGACCATGGTCGCCATGGTCATTATGTCCGTGGGTATTCTTTCGCTCGCTGCAGTCTATACACAAGGTCTAGGCGCAGCCTACAAATCCCAGATCCAGTTTATCGCCCAGCAAAAGGCCATGGCCGCCATGGAGTCCATCTTCACTGCGCGCGATACCAGCATTCTTAGCTATGCCCAGATCAATAACGTCAGCCAGGGTGGTGTCTTCAAGGATGGTGCGCAGCCCATGCTGGCCCCTGGTCCCGATGGCCTGTATGGCACCGCCGACGACGACACCAACAGTCCCGACTCGATTGTTACCGGCCCTGGCGCCGATCGGATTCTGGGTACTGCCGACGATGTGGTCACTAATCTCAATCCTTGGATGACGCGCACGATCCTGATCGTCCCCGTCAACGCAACGCCCAATCTGAAACAGATCACGGTTACCGTCCAATACAATTTCCAGGGTCAGGTCCGGCAATTTCAGGTGATTTGCTACATCTCGAATTACGCGTGAGGCCTACGATGAACACTGAATCCAAAAACAATTTCGCAGGCTTTACGATGATTGAATTGCTGATCGCCATGGCGGTCACCTTGATCATTCTGGGTGTTGCCGTGAACACTTTCCGCGACGCCCTGCAATCCAATAGCGCCGTCTCTCAGTCCTCGGACATGACCGACAATCTGCGCGCTGGCCTGAACCTTCTGGAACTCGATCTCCAGCAGGCCGGTGAAGGTATTCCGCAATCCGGAATTCCTATCCCTTACACCTCGAATGGTTCTTCAACAGCTCCTTGCGGCACCACCGCTGCCCCCAATCGCCCTATTCTTACCGGCACCGCTACGTTTCCTCAATGCAATGCCGTGCTGCCTTCCGTGGAACCTGGCCAGGCCATGGGCCCGCTCATCACCGCGCCGGATGCCATCGCTGGCAATCCTTCCAACGCGAACAGCTTTACCGACGAAATCACTGTTCTTTACGCGGACAACACTGCCACGCTCGATAGCCAGCCCATCAACAAACCGGCAACTACCACTCCGGTGGCCAGTCCTGCTTGTAACGGCACCCTTACGGTCACAGGAAACAGCCTCGCCGTGGTTTTTGATTCCACTTGCATCAATCTTTCGACGGTCGGCACCCCCGTCCAGCCTGGCGACCTCGTCATGTTCACCAATACCAAGGGCAGCACCATCATGACCGTAACTTCTGTCTCCGGTCAGGCCCTCACTTTTGCATCTGGCGATGCCTTCAACCTGAACGGCCGCACCGACACCAGCGGCACCATCAAGCAGTTAGAGAACACCAGCACTTGCGGTGGAGCGCCTTCCTGCTTTCCCCCGACCAGCGCCACGCGCATCACGATGATTACCTATTATCTCGACAACATCACCAGTCCGCCCTACATTCGCCTGATTCGCCGCGTCAACTTTAATGCAGCGACCCCTGTGGGCGAGACTCTCGAAAACTTGCAGTTTACTTACAACTATGTTGATGGCGGTTCCAACCCCGCCAACCAGCCCGGCGTTCCCGCCGGGAACAGCGAATCGCAAATTCGCTCTATCAATGTCTTCCTCGGCGCCCGCTCCAGTTACAACGAGCGTCAGGGCGCCCGCTTGCAGTACGCGCGCAACAATTTAACTACTCAGATCAGTCTTCGCAGTATGTCGTACGTCAACAAGTATCAATAAAAGGGGAGTCAGCGATGCGCATATTTCGTTTTCTCAATTCCAAGCGTTTTCGTCAGGACGCAGGTATTGCCCTTCTCACCTCGCTGCTGCTCCTGTTCCTGATGGCCAGCCTGCTGGTGGGTTTTTCGCTGCTGTTGATCTCAAACCAGCAACTCGCTGGGTCGAACAATGATCAGGTTGAGGCTTTCTATGGCGCGGAAGCGGGCATGGAACAACTCACCGCCAACCTGGGAAACCTCTTTGCCCTGACCTATGCTCCAACCAGCTCTCAAATCAATGCCCTGGAAACCACTCCGCCCTCCCTCCCGGGCATTCAGTACATTACAGGCAGCGGGCTGCCGGCCTACACCATTACCCCTGTGGTCAAAGACGCCAACGGCAATCCCGCTCCCAGCATCACCAACATCAAGTCCGGCACTTACAAGGGCATGTATGCTCTGGCCACCGAATACACATTGATGGTCAACGCGCGAACCACTGCGGGCAGGGAAGTCACCCTGACGCGCACTACGCAAACTGTCGGCATTCCGATGTACCAGTTTGGTATCTATTCCGATGCTGACCTCAGCTTCTTCCCTGGCCCCGACTTCAATTTTGGCGGACGCACACACACCAACGGCAACCTGTTCCTCGCCGTTGGGGATGGCAGCACATTGACTCTTTCCGACCGCGTTGACGCGTGGAAAGACATTGTCCGCACCAATCTCTCGAACGGTTGGCCCGTTACTTCCAGTTACAACGGCACTGTGAATGTCACCATCTCGCCCGGTGGCTCCAGCTATCGCGCCTTGGCCCAAAACGAAGGAAGCCTTGTCGGCACGCTCGGCTCTTCCGGCAACGCCAACTGGCCCACGATTTCGCTGGGTTCCATGAACTACAACGGCAACATCCAGAACGGCAAAGGCAGCTCCGCTCCTCAGTATGCCGGAGGGGCCACACAACTTAACCTTGGCGTTGTCACCATCGGCCAAGGCGCCACCCAGGCCGTCGATTTGCTTCGCCGTCCTTACAGTGGAGAATCCGCCACCATCACCGCCGAACGATACTTTTCACAAGCCAGCTTGCGCGTGCTCATCTCCGATGACCCGGCCGACATCATGAACTTGCCCTGCATTGACGGCGGGACGCAACCCTTCGATCTCAGCAAGATCGCCGTTGCCCCCGGAGTTGGCGGTGCCAACTGGAATACCTATGCGCCTGCAGCCGCTCTCTATACCAAGTTGACCAATAACGGCATCACGCCTCTTCCTCTCGCTGCTTCCGGTTCCGCTACACCTCTCACTTCCGCCGGAACTGCCTGGACGTCTTCCGATGGTTATCTTCAACCGTATGGCTTCCCGGTCATAGATGGCTTCATCAAGATCGAGGAGCAACTGACCTACGGAACTCCTTGCGGCACCTGGAAAGACGTCACCGTCGAAATTCTTGGCTATGGTTACGTGGGCCGCAACATCGATCCCGTTCCTCAGTCCCTCGACGGATCAAACCTCAATCCTCAGTGGAATGGTACAAACACCGCTATGGATGCGGGACAAGCTCCCGCCTGGCCCGATGTGCCCATCGATTTCACCAAGACTCCCAACGTGCCACTGCAGATGGACGATCAGAACGGTCCCGCCTTTGCCAGCGGGACTGGGGCAAACCCTATTTCAGCGCTGGACACCGCCGCAACTCCAACCGCCACCTGCCCGGATCCTCATCCTCTCGCGGTCATTCGACTTGAACGTGTTCGCGACAATCCAAGTTCGCTCCAGCAACTCGGTTATGTTGCCACCGGCGCTCGGAAAACGACTAATCCGACAAACTACCCAAGGAAGGCGACGGTCGCGGCGGTTTGTGGTGTAGACCCGGCCACCGTGGGCAACGGCAAGATCGTTGCCGGCTGGACCCCATTCCCTTACGATTTCTGGCCCAACAGCTTGTTCGATACGCGCGAAGGCACTCTTCGCGACAACCCGATGGACACCAATTTCCCGAATCGCCCCACAATCAACGGCGTTATGCAGTACATCGAAATCGATGGCAAAAACCTTGCCAAATGGTTTGGCGGCAAGATTGGCACTCTCACCACTTCCGGCCAAAGCACGCTAGACCCGGTTGTGGCTCCCAACGATTTTGTCGTCTATGTATCCGATCGCCGTGGCAATTATGCCGCCACTGGTTCCTTCTCGGGAACCTGGCCACCGCTTTCCTACACCACGCATGAAACCGGCGAATACGGCTGGAACGATCTCGTCAACAGCCCTGCCAACCCTAGTACGGGCTGCCCCAACAACCAACTGGACACCGGCGAAGACGTTGATGGAAACAGCACCTTGTTCACCTACGGCGCCAACCAATCCTATATCCACAAAATTGGGGTGAACGGAGCGACGGCGCAGACATCACTCAGCAACGGCCAGTTAGGCCTTTTTGCCGGTCTCGTGAACAACGCTGTTTTCAGTGCCGCTACTTGCGCCACTGTTCCCAGCTATGTCACTGACGGCATCTACCCTATGATGACTTTCTTTTCGGCTGCCATCGCCCGCGAAAATCCTCCGCTCTTCTTCCGCCGCGCCGTTAAGATCGTCAATGGCAACCTGTTGACGGCCGTTGGCACCTGCCCCGGCGGCGCGAGTTGCGGTTTGACCATCGCGACAGAGAACCCCATGTACATCCAGGGCGACTTCAATGCCAATTCCGGGGGCAACGGCTTCAGTGACCCCAGCATCGCAACTTCAGTCGCCGCTGACGCCCTAACGCTTCTTTCGAACCAGTGGAACGACATTAACTCGTTCTCCAGTCCGTACGATCAGGGTTACCGCAATGGCACCACCACCTGGTACCGCACGGCCGTCGCCGCCGGCAAAACAATGGCCTTCCCTCAGCCCACCGGGACCGCTCAGGACTACGGAACCGATGGCGGTGTGCACAACTTCCTGCGCTACATCGAAAACTGGGGCGGTACGCTCGAGTACGAAGGCTCCATCGTGAACCTGTTCTACAGCCGCCAGGCCAATGGCACTTTCAAGTGCTGCAATACGGTATATAGCCCGCCAACTCGTGGCTATAACTTCGACATCAATTTCTTGAACCCGAACCTGTTGCCACCGCGCACGCCGCTGTTCCGCGCCACCAACACCACCGGGTGGTCGCGCCTCTTGATGGCGGGCGACTACACCCCGTAATTCTTGATCTAATCTCTTTTCCAAACGTCCCGGTCATTGGCCGGGACGTTTGCTTTATACGTCGCTCGCCGCCGGGTCATTCCCTGGCCTTTTCGTGATACCTTCAAAGAGTCCGTAGAATCTTGATTCAAGCAATTCCGCGCGAACATGAACCCTCTCGAAACTCTCAGCCTCGTTCTCGGCGCCGGCTTTGCCTCCGGCCTCAATCTCTATGCCACCGTTGCTACCCTGGGGTTGCTCCAGCGCTTTGGCGTGATTCAACTGCCGGGAACCCTTCACGCTCTGTCTCATCCCGTAGTTTTGGGGATTGCTATTGTTATGTACTTGCTGGAATTCCTTGCAGACAAGATCCCCTACATCGATTCCATCTGGCAAGCAGTCCACACGTTCATCCGCCCGCCTGCTGCCGCTCTACTGGCGTTTGGAGCCACGGCAGCCGCCCCCGACGTGTGGCGTTGGGGAGCGGCACTGCTTGCCGGCGGCATCGCTCTGACCTCCCACGGCACCAAGGCCAGCGCCCGCGCCGCCGCGAACATGAGCCCGGAACCTCTCAGCAATTGGGCACTGAGTTTTGGGGAGGACGCGCTTGCGGTGTGGGTCGTTTGGTTCGCCACCGCGCATCCCACCGCTGCCATCATCGTGGTGACAATCCTCGTTGCCGTCTCGCTATTCCTGCTCTATCACCTTTTTCGTTTTCTCCGCCGCACCTTCCACAAACTCGCCGAAATCTAGCCTCTCTTGGAGTGCGGTGGCTTGCCGCCGCTATTGCGACGTCGGAACCGAAGCCTCAATGGTCTTCTCAAGCACATGGAGCGGCATGTTGAGGGTCAGTCTGAACTCCAATGCGCGATGACGAACGGTCACCGGCTGTGGCAAACTACCTGCCCATGTGTCCGAAAGTCGTTGCGCTCCTACTCTGCTCAGTCTTCGTCGTTGCGTCGCGGGCGTCCGCCACCGACAACCCGCAGGAAGTCACGATTCAGGCGGGGCAGTATCAGCTCCACGGATGTTTCTGGACTCCAGATGGCCCGGGTCCATATCCAGTCATGATCTTCAACCATGGCAGCGAAAAGAACCCAGCCCCGTGCGGCCCTCCCGATCTAGGCTACTTCTACCAGAAGAAGGGGTTCGCGTTTTTTACCTTTCAGCGTCATGGGCACGGCGCTTCACCCGGCGAGTACATTATGGACTTGCAGCGGCGGGCCTATCTTGCTCACCCTTACAGTCGAAGCGACGCAGAAATTGAGGTGGTTGGCCTGCAGGAGCTGTACAACAAAGACGTTGAATCCGCGGTGGCCTGGCTCAAGCAGCAGAAGTGGGTGGACGCGCAACACATCGCCATGATGGGAATCTCGTTCGGCGGCATTCAAACAATCCTGACCGCGGAAAAGGGGCTCGGCATCAGAGCCTTTCTTCCGTTCGCCCCGGCGGCGCAAAGCTGGAATCCCGTGCTGGCTGACCGTCTGAGGCGAGCCGTACGTCAGGCCCGCGCGCCCATTTTCATCATCCAGGCGCGAAACGACTACAACGTGGAGCCGAGCAAGGTGCTGGGCCCAGTGCTAGAAAAGAAAGGCCCTCCGAATCGCGCAAGAATCTATCCGTCATTCGGAAGCACCGCGCAAGATGGTCATTGGAAATTCGGCTCCCAGCGCGACGGCATTGCCGTGTGGGCCCCGGATGTCAGCGCGTTTCTAGATGCGGCGATGCAATAAGTTAGGTTGGCTTGCGGCTACTTCAAATACGTCGCCAGCCAATCCAAAAACGTCTT
Source organism: Candidatus Acidiferrales bacterium (assembly GCA_963780315.1). Taxonomy (GTDB): domain Bacteria; phylum Acidobacteriota; class Terriglobia; order Acidiferrales; family UBA7541; genus Acidiferrum. Next base: position 394,111 of record CAWABP010000014.1, read on the forward strand.
GTACCACAACTGGCTGTTCTGCGGCTTCAGCACCCAGTGTCCTTCATCCGGGAAAAGCAGCAGCTTTGAGGGCACGCCCTGCCTCTGCAATGCGCTGAAAAGCTCCAGCGACTGCGTATAAGGCACGCGGTAATCCCGCTCGCCCGCGACAACCAGCATCGGCGTTTTGTATTTGCCCAGATCCCCCGCAAAGGTGGACGGCGACCACTTCTTGTAGTTTTCCGGCGCCGTCCATGGCGTGCCCTGCATGTCGTGCTCTTCAAACCACAACTCTTCCGTGGCGTACATGGACACTTCGTCGTAGACCCCGGCGTGGCTGATGATGGCCTTGAAGCGGTCCGTGTGCGTTGCCAGCCAGTCCGCCAAGTACCCGCCATACGATCCGCCTGCTGCCGCCATTCGCGTTTTGTCAATGAAGGGATATTTCGCGATGGCTCCGTCAATTCCTTTCATCATGTCTATGTACGCTCTTCCGCCCCAATCGTTCGTGATTTCGTCCGTGAATCTCTGCCCAAAACCTGTCGAGCCCCGCGGATTAATCATCAACGTCACGTAGCCCGCAGCCGAGAAAACCTCCTCATTCCACCGGTAGCCCCAGCCGTTCTCCCACGCGCCCTGCGGCCCGCCGTGCAAAAGCACCAGCATCGGATACTTTTTCGTGGACGCGAAATTCGGCGGCTTCACCAGCATTGCCTCTACCTTCGTCCCCTCCGCTCCTTCAAACCAGAAACTTTCCGGCGCGTTCATTTCCAATTGCGCGAGTATGGCGTCGTTCTGATGTGTCAATTGCTTCAGGCCGCTGCCATCGCCCGCGGCAACAAACAATTCCGTGGGTGAAGTAAGACTGGTCCGTTCGGTCAACAAAACGCTGCCGTCGCCGCTGAACGCAAATGCGCCATTAAAGCCGTCGAGCAATTTCTTCGGCGTCGCTCCCGCCCGTGCTTCCATTGCATAAATTGGCTGCAACGTCTCATTCTCCGCAACGAAATAAATGGTCTTGCTGTCTGGCGACCATACCAGACTATTCGCGCCACGGTCGAATCCTGCCGTCAAATCCGCGCTCTTACCGGATTGACGGTCGTACAGCATAATCCGCCACCGGTCTGCCTCGTATCCTGCGGTGAGTTGCGCGTGGTAAGCGATCGATTTTCCATCCGGCGAATACACCGGGTCGCCATCGAACCCGGGATTGGTGGTAATGCGTTTCGCTTCGCCGCCGGCTACGGGCACGACGAACAGATCGGCGTTGGTGCTGATTGCTTCCACTTTGTCCGTCACCGCCGTGTAGCAAATTTCCTTGCCGTTCGGCGAAAAACTGATGTCGCTGGGATCTCCGCGCACATCGGGAGGGATATCGTAATCGGCTGTCGGTGTTATGTCGCGCGCCGGAGAACCGCCGTCAACAGGCACGATGAACAAATGGCTGCGCTTTCCTTCAGACCAGTGATCCCAGTGACGGTAGAGCAGTTGGTCGTAAATGCGCGCTTTCACCTTGCTTTTTTCTTTTTCTTCGTCGCGTTTGGCGTTGCACGCGTCATCTTTGCAGTCCACATATACTGAGGAGGTGAACGCAATGCTTTTTCCGTCCGGCGCCCACTTCAACACATCCGCTCCCGTCGAAAGCTGCGTCAGTTTCTTGGCCTCGCCTCCGTCCATCGGAAGCAAATACACCTGCGAAGTGCCATCGCGCGCGGAAAGAAACGCCAGTGTCTTCCCATCAGGAGACCAAGCAGGGAAGGAGTCGCGCCCGCCCCGCGTCACCTGAATCGCTTCACCGCCCGCCGCCGGAATGATCCAGATATTGCTGACACCGCGGTTTAGCTCCATATCCGGTGTGGACACAGTGTAGGCGACCCATTTCCCGTCGCGCGATACCTGCGATTCGGAGATGCGATGCATCTTGATCAGGTCGTCAAATGTGATGGGATGTTTTGCCGGCGCCTGTGCCCGGACCTGAACGCTCCACGCCAGGCACACGGCCATGGCCAGAATTCCCCAGCGCACTGAAATTCGATTCCTCATCGCTTCCTCCACTCGTACTGTAATTTCTGCCGCGCTGTCCAAAACATTGCATCATGTCACGATTGCGCGGTGAATCCAAGGTAACGCCGAGATTTCTCGCCTGCCCTTATTTTACTTTGGCAGTTGGCAAGCCCACGGCCCAGATGTATCCGTCAGGATCCACGAGCATCACGTCTCGCCAGCCGTGCGGAAAATCCTGCGCGGGTTGCAAAATCGTGACGCCAGCGGATTTCGCGCGCACCTCGACAAGATCCGGATCTATGCCAAGCACCCGCAGTTCGGCGCCGGTCCCACGTGGTCCGGTCTCCTGCAATCTCTGATACAACGGGTGATGGTCGTAGGTGTAATCCGCGTGAAGCATGAAGTCTGTGCCCACCAGCGAAAGGGCCGCGAAGTCGTCATCAGCGTAGCGCACCGTCGCGCCGAGGATGTCGTGGTAGAACGGCAGCGAATTCTTCACGCTCCGCACCAGCAGATTGACACTGAACTTTGGCAGCGCTCGCCCGTAATCATCCGCGGGCATAAATGCATCCCCAATTCGAGTCTTTGTCATGCCGTCACCTCCGCACCGCCAGCCAGTTTGCCAGCGCCACAACGCATGTCGTCCCCACAACTGCAAATTCAGCTCTGCCCATCTGAGTCAGTAGCACCAGTGAAAAAACCAGTGCAAGTCCCGAGAAAATATACGGCGCGGGAAGGACAAATTGTGCCTTCCGATCGTCTCGCCGTCGGAGAAGGGGCACTGCCAGCGCCATCGCGCCATACACGGCCAGACGCGACACGGCGGAGAGCACCGCATTCCACTCGAAATTTCCCAAGGCAGCGAATACGAACACTAACATGGCGTACACAACGATAGAAACGTACGGCGTCCGGTATCGGGGATGGACCACGCCTAGAAATGCGGGAAAGTCCCCCTGCTCCGCAAGGGCAAATGTGCCACGCGGGGCATGCAACAGGTTCGCGCTCAGATAACCGTAAGCAGAAACAAGCGCCGCCAGCGTGATTGCAATTCCCCCGGCTGGCCCCAGAAAGCGCTGTGCGGCGTCGGCCAGCGGACGCGTGGATGTCCCCGCATCAGGCAGGATAGCCACCACGGCAGATTGCACCGCTGTGTAAATCAGGCAGACTGCGCCGAGCGCCGTCAGCAGGGCGATAGGCGTATCGCGTTTGGGATTGGTCGTCTCGCCGCCGACAAACAGAGCGCCTTCAAATCCGCCGTACGCATAGACAAGCAGCAGCATCGCCTGAAACCAGTTTTTCGCGAGAACAACATGCATTGGCATGGTCACGCGAAGTTCCGGCTTGAGCACCAGTGCGAGTAGCGCCGCTACCACAAAAAATAAGAGGAACCCCACCTTAATCGCAGTGAAAACATTGCTGACGTTTTTACCCGTCTTCACACCGATATAATTCAGCAGCGCTAGGTGTCCAATCAGCACTCCGAGAAGAAGTAATTCTCCCCGCCGACTCTCCAACACTGGATAGAACTGCGCTGCAAAGGTACAAAAAAGATTCGCCGCCGCGGCAGGAGCAGCAATGCGCGTCAGCCACGTCAGCCAAGCGACCAGCAGTCCCGCGAATCGCCCTAAAGCGTCCCGCGCATACAAATAGAGCCCGCCAGTATCTTCGTAGTAAGAAGAAACTTCCGCGATGCATCCCGCGATAATCAGGATTCCAACGCCGGCACCAAGGCAACTGAGCGGGCTGAACCGGCCCAATCTTGCCGCCAGGTCAGCCGGCAATTTGAATATGCTGACGCCGATAATCGAATTCACCATCAGAGCCGTCAGGCTCCAACGGCCAATAGTGCGCACCAGTGCGTGCGAACTTTGCGTCAACCGTGGCAATCCCTCCTGTCAGGCGATTTCTTAGTAGCTCTTCAGCGCGCTAACTGGAGTTGCTTTCATCCGCGCAATATCGCCCAGCACATCGCTCTTTCCGCTGATCGCTTCGAGATGCGGGTAACGCTCGCCGCCGTGATAATCGATCCGGCAGGTCTTGAAGTAATCCGCGTTTTCGACCAGCAACTCGATGGGTTCCTTGTTCTCTTTCGCCACCTCGATGGCGTTATGCAAAATTTCCGGCGACCATTTCCGGCCGTTCACGCCCACCAGATGCATTCCCGGCGCCACTCCCGCCAGGTCCGCAGGCGAACCGGGAATCACGTCGAGGATGCGGTCGCTTTGATCGCCGCCGGGCGCATGTACATCAAATCCCAGCGAAAAGCCCAGGCTCGCGGTCTGATTCACGATCTCGTCGGCTTTTTCGTGTTCGTTCGGATATTCCGTGAACACAATCTTCCAGCCGGCATCTTCCAATCCGCCCAGCGGCGCGCCCGGCCCATGTGATCGCAGCCGCTCCACAAAAAATCCCTTCCAGTCGTAGGGTGCAACTTTGTTCATTCCCGTCACCACATCCTCGAAGGTGTAGGGCACAACTTTTGGGGTGCTATTTTCTTCGCCAAAAAAGTTGCGACAGAATTCATCGAGCGATTTCTTTCCCCGCGTTTCCCGGCGGATAATCGTGTCGGCCTCCAGCCAGATCAGCGTGCTTTCATCGTAGTAATCAATGCTGCGGCGCCGCGCGGCTCCCGCTGCGGGCGCACCGTAAAGAATCTGCGCGGATATCGCCGTGTCTTGCAGGTCGCGCCAGGTGCGTCCCGGCCAGTCATTCAAATAGGCGGCGGTTTGCGCAAGATACTCGCGAAATTGTTCCGGAGTCCAGAATCCACTGCGCGCTGTCAGAATCACTCCCAGATATTGGGTAAGCCCTTCATAGACCCACAGCAGATCACCCTTCAGAGGCGTCTGATAATCCGGAGAAACCAAGCCGATGGGTCGGCGGTATTTGCCGTTCCAGGAATGCGTGAATTCGTGCGCTAGCAGATCCATCTGCGTCTCGCGGATCTCCGGGTCAAGGAATAGCGCCTCAGGTGTGCGGTTATCGCTGGATTCGTGATGCTCCACACCATCGGGCGCCATAGTGTCGCTCAGCGAAAGCAGAAAATCGTAGCGGCGATAGTGCCGCGCGCCGAAAAGCGCTCCCGTTTCCGCCACCAGTTGGCGCAGATGCAGCACTTCCGCGGAGTTCGTGTGAAGTGCAGCGGGTCCGTCCGCGGCGATATGAATGAAATGTTCGGGTTTTTGGCCAGGAGACAGATCAATCGTGCGGAAATAGGCGCCGCTGATTACGGGAGAATCGATCAGCGTGGTTAACGTAGCCGGAGCAAACTCCACGGTGTCCGAATTTGCGCTGGCCACCGGCAAAGCCGTGCCGTACTTCCATCCGGCAGGCAATCGCAAGCTCGCCACATAAGCCAGATCGTCCGTCTTCGTGCCTTGAGGATAGAGTGCGACCAAATACCAGTTCAACACCGCGATCTGCGCGGTCGTCGACGGTGATTCGCGCGATCCGGCCACGTCCGCCGGTGACAAATAATCCAACTCCACTTGCAGCGTATCCGCGCCGTCGGGAATCTCCAGATGAAATGCGTACATGTCCACATCATCGCGCCGCCACGAAACTTCTTTTCCCGCTGCTCGCATTTTCAATCCGGTCAGGTCAACGATCGGCCCCGTCGGCGAGTGCTCTCCCTGAATCCATTTCGGATAGACCAGCGTCAGCGAGCCAGGCTTTACCGGAAACTCAAGTTTGGCGTGGAAAATGTGATTTGCGGCCTCTCGCAAATCCACGGCAATCTTTACCGGTTCAGGCGAGGACTGCGCGTGAATGCTACTCACTGCAAAGAATGCTGAAGCGATGCACAATAGAAAGAGACGAGTGCGGGAACGATTGACCAATTGGAATCCTCCAGACCCGCGAACGAGTATCGCACGGGAGGCATGCTGGGAGCATCCTCTGGTGTTGCTCCACGTTTTGCTACAATCGCTATATGAACGCGATTATGCATACATCTCCGCTCTTCTCCCGCAATCTTCGGAAAAACTATCCCGTTGCCGTGCGCGGCGAAGGCAACTGGATCATCGCTGCTGATGGCCGCCGCTATCTGGACGCTTCCGGGCAGGCTGCGGTTGTCAGCATTGGCCATGGTGTTCTGGAAATCGGCCGCGCTATGGCCGAGCAGTCCAACAACATCGCTTTCGCTCACACTTCGCAGTTTCACTCCGTTCCCGCCGAAAAACTCGCCGCTCGCGTTTTGGCGATTGCTCCAAAGAATTTTCCCGATGGTGGGCGAGTGTATTTCACTTCGGGAGGCTCGGAAGCCACCGAAACGGCAATCAAGCTGGCACGGCAGTATTTTCTGGAGCGCAAGCAAGACTCGCGCTATCGAATCGTTTCCCGCAAGCAGAGCTACCACGGAAGCACGCTTGGCGCGATGTCTGTCAGCGGCAACATCGCTCGGCGAGCGCCGTACGCGCCAATGATTCCAGAATGGGGCCATGTCGCGCCATGCTTCTGCTACCACTGCCCGTTTGACAAAACGTTTCCTGATTGCAATCTTGCATGCGCCGATGATCTGGATTCCTTTTTGCAGGCGAACGATTCTTCCACAGTCGCTGCGTTTATTTTTGAGCCCGTTGTCGGGGCCACTCTTGGCGCCGCGGCCGCCGTGGACGGCTACACTGCGCGCATCGCCGAAATCTGCCGCAAGCATGGCATTCTGCTGATTGCCGACGAAGTTATGAGCGGAATAGGTCGCACCGGCAAGCCCTTCGCGAGCCAGCACTGGGGTCTTGAGCCGGACATTATTCTTACCGGCAAGGGTATTGCCAGCGGCTATGCGCCACTCGGCGCCGTTTTGGCGGCTCCGCATGTCGTTGAAGCATACGAAAAAGGCACCGCCGCATTCATGCACGGCTTCACCTACCAGTCGCATCCGGTGGCCACGGCAGCGGGCAACGCCGTGTTCGACTACCTGGAAACGCACAAATTGTTCGAACGTGTTACGCCTGCGGGCGAAACACTACGCAAGGCGCTCTCGATTCTGGAAAATCATCCGCACGTCGGGCAGGTGCGCGGCTTGGGTCTGCTGCAGGGCGTCGAATTCGTGAAAAACAAATCCACGCACGAGCCATTTCCAAAAAAAGAAGGCATCGCTGAGAAAATTCGTCAAGCCGCATTGGAAAGGAATGTGCTAACGTATCCTTCGCAGGGTTGCGTGGACGGCTCGCGCGGCGACCACGTCCTGCTGGCGCCGCCTTTCATCATTACTCCCGAAGAGTGCGGCCTCATTGCAGAAGCATTGCAACACGCGTTGGCAAAAGTCTTTCCTGCCTGAGCTGCCCGCGCTATTCTTTTTGCCGAGAATTTATCCTCAATTCGTCTGCTCGTTGATTGGAGAGTTGCCTCTGATGCGCCGACTTCCGTCGTTAGTTGTTTTGCTGCTGGCCCTCGCTTTGATTGCTATCCCATCCTTTGCACAGGAAAAAACCGTAGCCAAGCCGCGCGCCCGCGATCTCGGTGTGCCCTTCGATGGCACGCCGGGACCGTTGAACGCCATCACTGATGTTGCTGGTGTAACCGTGGGCCACACCACGCTGATTGCTGGTGAAGGAAAGCTCGAAGTCGGCAAAGGCCCGGTGCGCACCGGTGTCACGGCGATCCTGCCGCGTGGCAAAGGCTCATTCGATGACGCGGTATTTGCCGGATGGTGGTCCCTGAATGGCAACGGCGAAATGACCGGCACCACGTGGGTTGAAGAGTCAGGCTTTCTGGGTGGCCCTGTGATGATCACGAATACGCACAGCGTGGGAGTGGTCCGCGACGCCGTCATTCAATGGACCGTGACGCACCGCACAGTAGGCCCAGACGACGACTGGTGGTCCCTGCCAGTGGTGGCGGAAACTTGGGATGGTTGGCTGAACGATATCAATGGATTCCACGTGAAGCCAGAGCACGCCTTTCACGCCATCGACTCGGCGCATGGCGGCGCAGTGGAAGAAGGAGCAGTCGGCGGCGGCACCGGTATGATCTGCAACGGTTTCAAGGGCGGCATTGGCACTTCATCGCGAAAACTTGCAGCGGCAGACGGTGGCTACACCATTGGAGTGCTGGTGCAATGCAATTACGGCCGACGGCAGAACTTTCGCGTGGCGGGTATCCCGGTCGGCCGCGAGATACCCAATGATGATCCCTACACCGCTGTGCCATCGGATGTTGCCGAACGCGGCTCGATCATTGTTGTTGTGGCCACGGATGCGCCACTGCTTCCGCACCAACTGAAGCGCCTCGCACGTCGCGTGTCTCTCGGACTCGGCCGCGATGGCAGCACGTCGGGCAATGGCTCGGGAGACATTTTCATCGCGTTCTCCACGGCGAATCCCGGCGCTGCCGCGGCAGACCATGCGGTCCAACTGAAGATGCTTCCCAACGACTTGCTGAATCCGGTTTTTGGGGCGACGGTGGAAGCCACCGAAGAAGCTGTAATCAACGCCATGATCGCGGCCACTTCCATGACCGGAATTGAAAACCATCACGTGAATGCTTTACCCCACGATCAACTGCGCGCCGTTCTCAGGAAATACAACCGGCTGAACCAATAAAATATCGAATGGCTACAGCGCTAGAGGCGCGGTCTTCCGCGGAGGATTGAAGAACGGCAAGGGCACGATCTTCGCCGATACGGCTTTGCGCGAAGCCTCCACCGTCAATTCCATGCTGAGCGTTTGGCCCAGTCTGGCGCTTTCCCGGTTCACGGAAGCCAGCGCAATCATGCGCTTCAGTGTCGGCGACCACGTCGTCGACGTCGCTTTGCCCACCTGGCGCCCCCCGCGATAGACCGGCACGGCCACGCGCGAAGCTGTTGTTGGCACTTGCGGTGCCATTCCGATTTTTTCGTACAACATTTCGACCTCGCTCCAATTCACTTCCAAGCCGATCAGTGAGCGTGCCGGACCGCCCTTCTTTGCTTCCAGCGCCAGGGCTTCGCGTCCCACGAAATTTTCTTTCTTCAAATCCACCAGCTTGCCCAGCCCGATTTCCCCCGGCGAGTATTTCTGCTCTTCAATCAAGGCGCGTTTGCTGGAAATGTAATCCACTTCAATCAGGATCAGCCCCGCTTCGATGCGCGCGATATCCAGCGCCACCATTCCCGCGGGATGAATGTCAAACGGCTTGCCTTTGGCCATCAGTTCATCAAACACTTTCACCGCATTTTCCCAGTTGACCCAGATTTCGTAACCCAGGTCGCCCGTATAGCCAGTGCGCGAAATGTCCACGGGAACGCCGGCAATTTTTCCGTGGGTAACGCGAAAATATTTCAGATCGGCTATGTTTGCATCGGCAACGGCGTGCAGCAGTTTCCCTGATGTCGGCCCCTGCAGCGCGAGCGCAGCAACCGTCTCGGATATATCTTCGAGTTGCACATCAAGTCCCAGCGCATTCTGCTGGAACCAGCGCAAGCTGGGATCGGCGGCGGTCCAGCGGTATTCATTTTCGCCAAGGCGCGTGATTGTGCCGTCATCAATCACCTTGCCATGGGAATCGCACCAGCAGCAGTAGATGACCTGATCGATGGCCACTTTGTTGATGTCGCGCGCGATGACGCGGTTCACAAGTTTCGTGGCATCGGGGCCGCTGACGCGGTATTTGAACAGCGGCGTAATGTCAATCAACGCCGCGGTGCTGCGAATGGCGTTGTACTCGTGGTCGTGCGTCATCTCATAGGCGCCGACGGTGTAGTACCCGGACCACTCCTTGAAGTTCAAACTTTCGCAAAGCGCGAGGGTTCTTTCGTGGAATGCAGTTCCGACGGGCACGTTCCCTCCGATGCTGATACAAGAAGAAGTTAAGGAGAAACTGTCAGAGACGCTAGGCTAACTCCGGATTATAGTTTCTACTTCATTGCGCCCGCAAGCGCTCCTTCGCGCACCACATCGCCTGAAACTTTCGGCGATTCTCTTGTAAGCCGCGCTGGCGCTAAGTAGAATACTTTGTTCTGCGATACATTCAGGCCCTTTCTATAGAGCGGAGCCCAAGCGCATGTCCCAGTTTTATGATGTGGTCGTTATTGGCGGCGGTCACAACGGTCTGGTGAACGCCGCATATCTGGCCAAAGCAGGGAAGAAGGTTCTGGTCCTCGAGCGCCGCGGAGTCCTTGGCGGAGCCGCCGTCACAGAAGAAATCTTCCCCGGCTTCAAATTTTCCGAGCTTTCCTACGTAGTTTCCCTGCTGCGCCCTGAAATCATTCGTGAACTCGATCTTCCGCGGCACGGCCTGGAAATCCTTCCTCTTGATGGCACGTTTTCGCCGATGCTCAACGGCGATCATCTTTGGCGCGTTAACGATCATGCCAAAACGCAGCGCGAAATACGGCGCCACTCGCGGCTTGACGCTGAAGCCTACGATGAATTCTCGAAGCTGATGACGCCGATGTGCCGCTTTGTTAAGCCGCTCCTTTCCATGGTTCCGCCGGACCCGACAACGCTGAATCCCAGGGACCTGAAGCAGTTGAATTTCTTATTCCAGCGTTTTCGCGAACTTTCCTCCGACGAGCGTTACACCCTGGTCCAGTTGATGACCATGAGCGCGGCGGATTTCCTCGATCAGTGGTTTGAGACGGACGTGTTGAAGGCCACGATGTCCGCATCCGGCATTATCGGCACATTCCTGGGCATTCGTTCGCCGGGCACGGCCTACGTACTTTTGCACCACTACATGGGAGAGATTGACGGCGCGTTCCGTTCCTGGGGCTTCAGCCGGGGCGGCACCGGCGGCATCTCGCTGGCGATCGCTTCGGCGGCGCGCGAAGCGGGCGTGGAAATCCGCACGCAGGCCGCGGTAAGCAAAATCCTGGTGAAGGATGGGCGCGCAGCCGGCGTCGCGTTGAAATCCGGCGAAGAATTAAGATGCAACGTGGTCTCTTCCAGCGTGGATCCTCACCTCACGTTTGAAGTTTTCCTCGAGCCCAAAGACCTGCCCTCGGATTTCCTGGAAAGTGTTCGCCGCTACAAATTCCGCGGCTCCTCGGGCAAAGTAAATCTCGCGCTCGATGCACTGCCGAATTTCAAAGCGCTGCCAGGAGACGGCGCGCATCTTCGCGGAGCAATTTCCCTTTCGCCGAAAATGGAATACATGGAGCGCGCCTACGACGACGCAAAGTACGGCCATTTCTCCCGCCGTCCTTACGTGGACATGGTGATTCCAAGCCTTACCGATCCTTCCGTCGCTCCCCCGGGCAAGCATGTGCTTTCCTGCTTCGTGCAATACGCGCCCTACAAACTCGCCGAAGGCACGTGGGACGATCAGAAAGAAGCTTTCGGCGAGAACGTGATTGACACCATCGCCGAGCACGCGCCCAACATCCGCGACATCATTGTCGGCAAGCAGTTCCTGACGCCGCTGGATATGGAGCGCGAGTTCGGCCTGACGCAAGGCAACATCTTCCAAGGTGAGCTTTCGCTCGAGCAACTCTTCTTCCTGCGGCCCGTGCCGGGTTGGGCGTACTACCGCACGCCGGTCAGCAACCTTTATGTGTGCGGTTCCGCGACGCATCCGGGCGGCGGCATCATGGCCGCGAACGGGCGCATCGCCAGCCAGGTCATCCTGAAAGAATGGAAGAAGGCGGCGAACTGACCATGCCCATCGGACAGAAAGTAGTTCTTGTTGGCGGTGGCCACAACGCGCTAATCACCGCGTTTTACCTGGCCCAGGGCGGATTCAAACCGGTCGTGCTCGAGCGCCGCGAAATGGTCGGAGGTGGCGCGGTCACCGAGGAGTTTCATCCCGGATTTAAGGCTTCCACTCTCGCGCACACGATGGGACCTTTGCGAGCAGACATCGCTCGCGATCTGCGCCTCGAGAATTTCCAGTTCGGCGTCTTTCATCCAGACCCGCGCATGGTTGCGCTGGGTCAGGACGGCAAAGCCATTGTCTTCTTTAACGATGCGGCCAAAACTGCCGGCGGCATCACGCGCATCTCCGCCAAAGACGGTACACGCTACCCCGAATTTGCCGAAGCTGTGATGGAACTTTCCGGCGTAATCCTGCAACTCACATCAATCACTCCGCCGGCCATTGATCACCCCACGCCGCTGGATTATTGGAACCTGCTGCAAACGGGCCGCGGCATCCGCAGCCTGGGCAAGAGCGGCATCTTCGATCTGCTGCGCTGGGGACCGATGTGCGTCGCGGATTTCGTCGCGGAATTTTTTGAGACGGAGCTGCTGCGCGCGGCGATTGCTTCGCGCGGAATATTCGGCGCAAATCTCGGACCTTGGTCGGCCGGCTCCACGGCCGTGCTGCTGCTGCGTGCTGCCGCTGATGCGCATCCCATCGGCTCCGCGGCGTTTCCCCACGGCGGCATGGGCGAATTCACGCGGGCTCTTGGCGAGGCCGCAAAGAAAGCCGGTGCGGAAATTCGTTCTAACGCGGAAGTACAGCTGATTCGCACCAAAGAAGGGCGCGTCTCCGGCGTGGTCCTGGCCGATGGAGAAGAAATCGCCACCGAAGCAGTCGTTTCCGGCGTCGATCCAAAGCGAACGTTTTTCAAACTGCTCGATCCCGCGAATCTGGATCCCGTGTTCGCCACGCGTATCAAGAATTACCGCTCGTTGGGCAAAGTCGCCAAGGTACATCTTGCTCTCGGCGGATTGCCCAGTTTTCCCGCGCTCGCCGATGCAATCGGTCCCGATGGTTTGCGCCAGGCACTTTCCGGACGCATTCACATCGGCCCCAGCATCGATTATCTGGAACAGGCGTTTGACGCGTCGAAGTATGGCGAAATTTCCACTGCGCCGCATTTGGATGTGACCATTCCTTCGTTGCTCGATTCCACGCTGGCGCCCGATGGAAAGCATGTGCTCTCCGCGTATTTCCAGTACGCGCCATACAAGTTGCGGGAAGGGAATTGGGAGCAGCGGCGCGGCGAACTGGCCAACATCGCCATCAAGACGCTGGCGAACTACTCGCCGAATCTCGCAAACCTGGTGGAAGCCGCGCACGTCATCACGCCGCAGGATCTGGAAACAACCTACGGTTTCACCGGCGGCCACATTTTTCATGGCGAACTCGCGCTCGACCAGATCTTCACCATGCGGCCGGTTCTGGATTTGGCGCGCTACCAGACCCCGGTCAAAGGGCTGTTCCTTTGCAGCAACGGCACACATCCCGGAAATGGTCTGACTGGCTCTTCCGGCGCAAACGCAGCAAAAGAAATCATCCACGAACTGCGCTAGCCAACCTAGCGAAGCGACTTGACGGGCTGCGGAAAACTTCCATCCCGTCATTCCGAGCGAAGCGAGGAATCCCTCTTCCCCCTCCCTCCACACCACTCGTCTCCTCTCTCACCGCTTTCCGTAATCCGTGAAAACGTAGTCTCTTATCTTCACTATCGTGTGGCACGCGAACCCGCACTTGGCGTCATTCGCCTGTGGCGGCTGGTCCGCTGAGGTGCCCGGCCTGAACGTATTGGACGCGGCGTCATACTCGAACGCGGCCCATCCCCATCCGCCGCTGTCCGCGAACCTTTTGCTATCCTTCACCATGAAGTCCACGTTTTGCAGGGTGCCCGGCACCGCTGTCGGACCTGGAGCCGTCTCGCTCTTTTTCGGGGCCCAATGGACCTTCACCATCTTTGAGCCATCGGGAAAAGGCTTGCCGTTGCCCGGAACGCCGGCTTGGTAGGCGTCGATCATCACGGGATTAGCGAGGATCACTGCCACAGCGTGTTCGTTGTGACTGAGGGAGACAGCCTGCTAGCCTTCGTATCCCTGGAACTCAGAGAAAGCGAGCCCACCCGGCACCTTCAGTGTGTACTTGTCCTGCTGGGCCCTTAAGCCGATACCAATCAGACCGGAGAGCACTATCGCAACGATCAGAACGGCCAGGGAGATTTTCCTGTGCTTTATTTTGGTTACTCGTTAGGTGTTTTCTGTGGAGGCTCCGGGCTGGGATATTCGATTTGGGCCCCTGAGTCGCTCGTCATACGCTTCCCCTCCTCCTGACGCCACCAGTCCTGGCAAATGGGCGGGTGGCGAACCTCATCGCATCTGAGATTTGTCTTGCTGTTTACCCTTAGTCTTACTATAGCTAGTCCATTAGTTATGCGATAAGTACTAATAGAAGGGTGCCCCACCCTTTCTTCCGAAAAAGGGTGGGCTCTGCTTCCCTCTGCGAGCCTCTGCGTTTTCGGCGTCTCAGCACAATCTTGAAGTTTCTGTTCCCTAATCACTGATATCTGGTCGCTGATAACCCTCCAATTCCGCACCAGTACCAGTTTCGAACATAGTACCCATAAAATAATAGTAGAAAACGGTAAACAGTGTGTTAAGCTCCGTCCGCTATGCTAAGGGGACGCTGCTCTCGTACCATTCCAGACCGCCCCACTCCCTCGTCTGCTCTTCGCTCGCTCGCCACTAGCCACTCGTCACGGCCTTCCCCATATTCGTCTTTTCTTCGCCGAGACGCGTCGCCAATCCCTTTTGGAATCAACACTTTCAAAACTATATGAAAACAAACGACTTTATCCCGATTAGAATCGGCATTTACAAAAAAAGGGGAGGGGGCACCCGGGCATCGCCCTCAAGAATCACGGAAGAGGTTTCTTCGACGCCTCTGCGATTCCCGCTTCCGCAAGCGGCGCCATGATTTCGTATCCTGCCTTATTGGGGTGAACGCCATCAGGACTCAGCTCCGCCTTCAAGCCGCCTTCGACGGTTGCCATGCTGGAATAGTAGTCCACATAGACGAGGCCATTTTTCGCGGCGTACTCTCGAATCCACGCGTTCAGCGCTCGAATCTTCGGCGCAGGCTCAAGTCCTTTGTGCCACCAAAATTCTCCGGCCGGCACGACCGAACACAACACCATTCGGATTCCGTTCGCCCGCGCAAGATCGCTCATGGACGCGATATTGTTCCCGATCTCTTCCAGCGTTTCCTTCC
>CAWABP010000015.1:0-170164 GCA_963780315.1 Candidatus Acidiferrales bacterium
CCACGGATCCGGACAGGCGGGTTTCCCGCATCCGGCTCTTGCCTTAGGTAATAACGCCCATGCGGCGCAGGGGATAGGGATGACAAACGGTAGGCAGAGGCAGCCAGCGAGTGATGAGGCGCCGCATACGGTTCCAGAGGACGCGTCCGTTCTGACTGCGCCGGGACAACGCGCGATGCCAGAGCCGTCCCACTTGGAATCGAAAGAGAGCCAGCGCCGGGTTGTTCATGGGCACCCCGTAATACCGGAGGTGTCCACGCACGACCGCTTGCAACCACTTGCCCTGTTCGGGGATGGGTTCGTGCATCCATCGCTGAAGTTCGGCTTTCACCGCGTTCAGTTTCGTCTGCAGTCTTTTGCGGATCGTTTGCCGCAGCACCGTGTACATTCCGTTGCTCCTCTTCTTCACGCAGATATGCGTAAAGCCAAGGAAATTGAACGTCTCCGGTTTCCCTTCTCCACGCCACTCCCGGCTGTCGATCGCATACGGACCGAATTCCAAAAGTCGCGTTTTCTCGGGATGCAGCTCCAGATGGAATTTCCGCATTCTTTCGGTGAGTTCCACACGAAACTGCTCGGCATCCGACTTCTCCTGAAAGCCCAGCACGATATCATCAGCGAATCGCACCACGATCATGTCGCCGTGCGCACGCTTCTGACGCCACCCCCGGACCCACAGGTCGAACACGTAATGAAGATAGACGTTTGCCAAAAGCGGCGAAGCACTTCCGCCCTGAGGCGTTCCTTCCCCCACCCGTATTCGTTTCCCATCCTCCAGCACGCCGGCGTTCAGCCATTTCTGGATCAATCGCACGACGCGCCGATCGGCCACCCGATGCTCGATGAACTTGACCAGCCATTCGTGGGAAAGCCCATCGAAGGACTCTACGACACACTACCCATCAGCAGGACCTTCCTGAGAGAGTCACGATTGTCCGTGCCCGTCATCCGTTCGAAGGAAAATCACTCGCCGTTCTTGGGACCATCCATCGACACGGCCGATTGTATCTCGTGCTGATCTTGCCGGACGGCAGTAAATCGCTCATCCCTGCCGATTGGACCGACGTTGCGCCCACCGTGCAGCCTCGCGGTGCTGTCTCCGCGAAACTGACCACAACTTTTGGCTCTCTGGAAGACTTGCTTCACGCGCGCGCCGTCGTAGATGCTCTCCTCGACCGCCTCGCTCGACCGGAAAGCGAGAAGGCGAATTCCACCGTAACAAAGGAGGGCGTCCTTGCAGCGAAATCTGAGTCTCTTCGACCTTCTGCTCAAGGAAATCTACGTTTGGGAAACCCTAGAGAACGAACAAAGAACTCTCGCGATCGAAATCCTCGCAAAGCTCATCGCCCGCGCGGCCGCGGACGACCACGCCCAGGAGGAAAATCATGAATGATCTGGTCAAAGTAACTCCCAGCCATACGAAACGCACCGCCTTCGTCTACATTCGCCAGTCCTCCCCTGCTCAAGTCGAGTACAACCGCGAGTCCACCGCGCGCCAGTATGCTTTGCTCGAGAAGGCCCAGGAATTCGGTTGGGCCAAGGAACAAGTGACCGTCATTGACGAAGATCTGGGCGTGTCCGGCTCAGGATTCGCCGAGCGTTCCGGGTTCGCACGCATGACTGCGGAAGTGGCCCTCGGACACGCCGGCATCGTGTTCGGCCTCGAAGTCTCCCGTGTGGCACGCAACAATGCTGACTGGTATCGCCTGTTTGATCTCTGCAGCATCACCGACACGCTGGTCGGAGATAGCGACGGCATCTATCATCCGGCGCTTTTCAACGATCGCTTGGTACTCGGATTAAAAGGCATCATGGCGGAAGCGGAACTGCACATTCTTCGCGCGCGGCTCGAGGGTGGAATTCGCAATAAAGCCGCACGCGGGGAACTGCGCCGAGGCCTGCCCGTAGGCTTTGTTTGGGGAGAAAAGGACGGCGAAGTGCGTTTTCATCCCGACGAATCCGTCGTCAGCACCGTTCGCACGGTGTTCTCTAAATTCACGGAACTGGGATCGGTCCGCAAGGTCTGGTTGTGGTTCCGCTCGGAAGGTCTTCCCTTCCCCCTGCGATCCAATATGAAGAGCGAGATCCGTTGGGTCGCGCCCAGTTATCACACCATCCATCAAGTACTCACCAATCCGGTGTATGCTGGCGCGTACGCGTACGGGAAGTCTCATCGTGAACGCTACGTCGATGACCAAGGAAGGCTCCGCAAGCGAAGCCGTCTTCTGCCCATGGCGGAGTGGCCCGTGCTTCTTCTCGAACATCATCCAGGTTTCATTGACTGGGCCCTGTTCCAAGCCAACCAAGCACGCATTGATGCCAACGAGCATCCTCAGCCACACCAAGCAGGTGGCGCCGTGAGAGAAGGCGGCGCATTGCTGCAGGGCCTAGCTACCTGTGGGAAGTGCGGCCGTCGGCTCCACACGCACTACACGGGCAGAACCGCGTCACCCGGATACCACTGCGCGGGCAAGGATATGGTTGGTGGGCGCGGAGTGTACTGTCTGCACGTGGGCGCTGTTCAAATCGATCAAGCCGTTGCCGATGCTTTTCTTAAGGCTCTGACGCCCGCGGCTCTCGAAGCAACACAGTTCGCCATACAGCAACTCGAGACGGACCACGATGCAGCACTCAGTCAGTGGCGTCTAGCAGTGGAACGCGCTCGCTACGAAGCTGAACGAGCCGAACGTCAATATCGTACCGTTGAGCCCGAAAACAGACTGGTGGCACGCGGACTCGAAACCGAGTGGGAAAAGCGCTTGCGCGATCTCGCTGCTGCAGAAGTCGAACTCGAACGACGGGAACAACAACGCCCGCGCATGCTGAGCGAGGAAGAGAAAAAGAAAATTCTCTCTCTCGGTTCCGATCTGCATAAAGTCTGGACAGCGCCGACCACCACGGATCGCGATCGCAAAGAACTGCTGCGCACTCTACTAGAAGAGGTGATTGTTACCGTCGATCGCCCCGAACGGCGCGCTCATCTTACCGTCCGCTGGCGAGGCGGCACGCTAATGGAATTAGATCTCTCTTTGCCGCGCATGAAGCCTCGTGGCCTCCACACCGACGAAGATACGATCTCTCTGCTTCGTCGTCTGGCCGCCCACTACCCAGACGACGTCATCGCTGGCATTCTCAACCGCCAGGAACGGCGCACAGCCAGCGGAGAACGTTTCACGTCGCTTCATGTTGGCAGTCTGCGCCGCTATCGCAACATTCCGCGCTACGAACCGCCAGCGGAGCCACCCACCGGGAAGGTCGTGCCGATTCGCCAGGCAGCACAGATTCTCGGGGTTAACACTTCCACGGTTCATCGGTGGCTGAATGATGGTTTCATCGCCGGGGAACAGATAACGCCTGGAGCACCGTGGCAGATTCGAATCACGGATGAGTTGCGGGCACGCTTTGTCGAGCAGGCACCACCAAGTTATCTGCCCATGCTGGAAACAACCATGAAACTTGGTGTTTCGCGCCAAACCGTGTTGCAGCGTGTAAAGCGTGGCGAGCTCGAAGCCCTGTTGGTCACGCGCGGACGTCGTAAGGGCTTACGAATTAAAGTGATAGACACTCAACCAGGGTTGTTTCATGAATAAGGGGGCATTATGGAACTGGATCCAAAAAACTTTTGATGTCAAGATCGAGCACCCAGTTCACTTTTCTCGTCAGCAGTCCCGTGTACAGCGCATCCAGCGCTTGATGCTGGCTTCGCCCTGGTCGGAACCCGTACGAGAAGCCGAGAAAATCCGTTTCGTATATGGCGTTCAACACCTCGACCGCTGCACGCTGGACGATTTTGTCTTCCAGCGCCGTGACTCCGAGCGGTCTTTGCCGCGTCGGGATAGAACGCAGGCGCTGTGTCGGTGGGCAGCGGGGAGTTGCCGTAACCGGCTCCTCATCGGATTACGCCGGTGCCTCATTCCGCGCCTCGATCAGTTTCCTACGTCCCCCCGTTTCATCCCGGACGGCGGGATTTCCCCGGTCCGGTTGGGGACAGCAGCTTTCCCCTTGGAGCCTTCCCATGATGACCAGCCACGTTAAGCGATGGCTCGCATCCTTTGGCGACCATCAGGTTTGCTCCAAGGCTCGACGCACTCGTTTGCACCATCAAGCGCCGGCCACAGTGTGCCGACTGGTGTGCGTTGTACGCCCGCTACTACCCAGGGCCCCTTTGCTCCGAAGGCATTACCCTCCATCCTTGCTACTACGGGCCCATGCGCATGTCCTGTGGCCTCCATGCCCCTTCGACCTTAGTCTCGTAGGCGCTGGTCTTCGCCGCTTATGCCATCCACGGCTGGTCCACTGGACCGTCCTAGCTTTGACTGTGTGGCTTCGTCCGAAAGTGTCGTGCCCAGTACGCCGGGTGCTCGCTCGGTGGATACGGTCGTTCTCTTCCCAAGCGACATCGGCCTTCGCCACCGACGGATGGCTCGGCGCGCTCCCAGTCCCCCCGCAAGCGACTTCCCGCGGGACCCAAATTTCGGCGTTGCAGGCATTCTCTTCGATTACGACCCTCTCGTTCACTTGCCCTCCTGGTCGCTCCCACGCAGTTACGCGCGGCGAGGGCTTTGTCGCTCGAGCTTGCTTGGAATTCGTTTCCTCCTCCCAAGTCGAGCCAGTTATCCGGTTGAATCGACCAATTACCGGAGCAGGATCCGCCCCTGCTAGTCACAGAGTTTTGCTAGCTGCACCCGTCGGCCTTGGGGATATACACCCTACGCACCGGCTTCGCTCGGTACGCTCCTCGCTTCAGCCTTTCGGAAAGATCCTGGAGATTCCTCTCCAGTTCTTCTCCGTAATGCCGCCACGTCTCCCCGTCCACGCCCGGCGCGGCTTCCTTCTTCAAACTGAAGTAAGCCATGCGCAGCGTTTCCAAGTTATAGATGTGGTGCAGAAGCGCCGTGAACCGCAACTTCTTATCCTTTCCTGCTGCCTGACGTACCCGCTCCAGCTCACTGGGCGCGTCTTTCCGGCTCGGTGTCCGGGACGCGTTTTGCTGTGGCAGGTTCCCTTTGGCCAACCCTCTTCCCTCCATCCCCTCCGCCGCCGGTTGTCCGGCGTTGTTCGGGGACTTCCCAGGTACAGTGGGTCTGTCCGACTTCCCCGGCCCGTTCGTCATCGGCGTACGTCCTTAGACTTCTCGATGCGTCCCAAGGCTACTGCTGCCCTGGGCGGACTTGGGATCTCCCGGTTCCCGCGCGAGGTGTCTCCGTGCGTGCCCGGGGTCTCTGACCGCGCGGGACTCTGGCACGCCTCGCGATATCGACGTACCCGATGCTGCCTTCCGCACTCTCCTACGGCGTCGGCGTCCCGGAGTGAGTTTCTTACGCGGCTGCATACCCGGCCCGCACGGTCCCCTGTCAACGCTTCGACGCCGCCCTCGCGAGCGGCTCCGCATGACTCGGGGCCGATGTGGGTCGCTACTCCACTTTCGTGTGACTTTTCCATTCACTACAACCTCGCCGGTTTAACCGGCGCACAGGAGAATAGAACATGAAATCACTTCGATTAGTCCTGCCGTTGGTTGTACTGATGTCGCTCTCTGCCGTGGTTTTGGCACAGACAAATGCGCAAAAGTCCTCCGCAGTTTCTGAACCGTCCGTGGCGCAAAAGTCCTTCTCAACCATGAAATCCCTGGCCGGAGAGTGGGAAGGCCCCGTCACCGTCCCGGACATGTCGGAGATGTCAGGCGGCAAGCCGATGCACTTATCGCTGCGCGTGACCTCGCGCGGAAACGCCCTCGTGCACGAGTTCCAGGAAGCAGGAACACCGTTGGATGCGACAAAGTACGACCATCCGGTCACAATGGTTTACGTGGACGGTGACCAACTCACCCTGGTTCACTATTGCGACGCGGGGAACCGGCCGCGCATGACCGGCAAGATGTCGCCGGACGGCAAGACGGTCGAGTTCGAATTCGTGGACATCAGCGGGAGCATGGAGTACCACATGCACCATGCGGTGTTCACCATCATCGACGCCAACCATCACACCGAGGATTGGACGTTCATGATGAAGGACAAACCGATACACGCGCACTTCGACCTGACGCGTGCAAAGTAACGCCAGCGTGCCTCTGGCAAGAATTATTTGGAAAACTTGATGGATCGTGGGTGGAACGACAAAGAGCCGATTTACCGCCAGATTCGCGACCGTGTCGTCGCGATGATTCTCGAAGGCGTGCTCAAGGAAGGCGACCCGTTGCCTTCAGTGCGCAACGTCGCGGCCGAGTATCGAGTCAATCCGCTCACGGTCCTGAAGGGCTATCAACAACTGGTCGACGAGCAACTTGTCGAGACCAAGCGAGGCCGCGGCATGTTCATCAATACCGGTGCGCGCAATTTGCTCCTGCTGAGCGAACGCCAGAAGTTTCTTGCCGAAGAATGGCCCAAAGTCTCCGCAACCATTGAGCGGCTCGGCCTGACACCGGAAGAACTGTTGGACGCTGCCGCAACTCCAAAGTCATCGAACCCTGCACCAGAAGAGCCCGAACATAAAGGGGAGGATCCGAAACTATGACAGCGATTGAAGCTCGCGGCCTGCGCAAAGCCTATGGCGCGACCCTCGCGCTGGACGGCCTTAATTTGCGCGTCGCAGAAGGCCACATCCTCGGGCTCATCGGTCCCAATGGGGCAGGCAAAAGCACCGCGCTCAACGCGATTCTCGGCCTCACGCAATTTCAGGGAGAACTGAAGGTGCTAGGGCGCGACCCCTGGACCCATCGCGATCACCTGATGCGGGATGTGTGCTTCATTGCCGATGTTGCGGTGCTGCCACGCTGGTTGCGCGTCTCCCAAGCCCTTGATTACGTCGCCGGCGTGCATCCGCGATTCGATCGCGCTAAAGCGGAAGCTTTTCTTGCGAAGACCACCATCAAGCCCACCAGCAGGGTCAGGGAATTGTCCAAGGGCATGGTCACGCAGCTTCACCTCGCCCTGGTGATGGCTATCGACGCCAGATTGCTTCTGCTGGACGAGCCGACTCTTGGCCTGGACATCCTCTATCGCAAACAGTTCTACGATTCCCTGCTCAACGACTATTTCGATCGCAGCCGCACCATCGTTGTCACCACGCACCAGGTCGAAGAGGTCCAGCACGTCCTCACCGATCTGATGTTCATCAATCGCGGCCGCATCGTCCTCGATTGCAGCATGGAAGAGTTCGACCGGCGCTATGCGGAAGTGACGGTGAATCCCGAGCAAGCCGCCGCAGCGCGGGCGCTCAAGCCGATTTACGAGCGTCAGGTGTTCGGCCGCAGCGTCCTGCTGTTCGATCACGCCGATCGCCAGCAACTCGCTGCGTTTGGCGATGTGCACACACCCAGCATCGCGGATGTGTTCGTTGCCGTGATGACCAATCAGGCCAGCCAGGCACAAGGAGCGGCCCGATGAATACTCCGATGAACCCTGAGTCGACCGCCACGCCAGGGTCTCCGTTCGAAACGCAGGTCAGCGCACCCACGGACATTTCCGTCACTCGGCTCATGTACTGGTCGGTACGCCGCGAATTGTGGGAGAGCCGTTCAATATATCTCGCGCCTCTAGTCGCCGCAGCGCTAAGCCTGGCCGGATTCCTGATCAGCATGATTCATCTGCCGGGCAAGATGCATGCCGCGTTGGCACTGAATCCGATGCAGCAGCACGAGCTAATCGAGAAGCCGTACAACCTCGCTGCTTTTCTGATCATGGGAGCCACTTTTATCGTCGCGATTTTTTATTGCCTGGACGCACTGCACGGCGAACGTCGCGATCGCAGCATATTGTTCTGGAAATCGCTCCCGGTTTCCGATCTGACCATAGTGCTCTCGAAAGCGAGCATCCCCATTGTGGTTCTTCCTGTGCTCACTTTCGCGATCACTGTTGTCACGCAATGCATCATGCTGCTGCTGAACACCGCGGCACTTCTGGGAAGCGGTCCGAGTCTCTCCATGCTATGGACTCATTTGTCTTTGTGGCGCATGTCACTTATGCTGCTCTTCCACCTTCTGGCAATTCATGGGCTCTGGTATGCGCCATTCTACGGTTGGCTGCTGCTGGTCTCGGGCTGGGCGCGGCGCATGCCAATTCTGTGGGCCGCGTTACCGTTACTGGCGATCGGCGTCGTCGAGAGGATTGCGTTCAACACTTCGCATTTTGCCGCAATGCTTCTGCGCCTCATGGGAGGCCCGGGAGGTGCTGGGTCAACAGCGGGAAAGATGTCCATGGATTCCCTGATGCAAGTCAGTCTGGGTCAATTTCTGCTCAGCCCGGGTTTGTGGGTCGGCCTCGCAGTTACAGCGATATTCCTCGCCGCCGCGGTCCGCCTGCGCCGCTATCGCGATCCGATCTGATTCGCGTGCACTAAATCCTATCGCGCACCGTTGACAGGGTGCCCGCACGCGCCAATACTACTCACGTCACGACTGCTGAAGTCTTTTGGGAGTTCTGAAGATTCGATCAATCGGGAGTATCGCTATGCTGAAGCATCTCCTTAACAAAATCAAAGAATTGCTCGACATTGCCAAAAAATGGAATTCGCCCACGGAAAGCCCATCCTTCCGCGTGCGTTACACCAGCGTTCCTGTCTGGAAGCCCTGGCGCGACTTCTAACGCCCTCCTCCGCCCAAGACACGATCTATTGAGCCCCTAGCTGTATCCTTATCCTTCAACAGGAAGCCCTGTGTGAAATTCCCTAGCCCCTTCTATCTTCTCCGAATTTTAAAACTGACCACTGACAACTTAAAACTGACCACCTCCAATCGGTGCGCCCACATCCCGTTCCTACACTATAAAAGATCCGCTTCTTCCCTTGCGCCCGATATTGGCATACGCTGATGGCGCATCCTTCTACTCAAAGGCGAAAACCATCATGAACTTTGATCAGGACATCGAGAAAGTTGCGTTACAGGAGAAGCGTCTACAGTTCAAGCAGTTTGATGCGGAAACGGCGTGGACAATCGGCAGCGCCTTAAAAGCCGCAGCCGAAAAACGTCACGTGGCGGTGGCCATTGATATTCAATTGAACGGGCACACCCTTTTCTCGTACGCGATGGCCGGAACCACGCCGGACAACTGGGACTGGATTCGCCGCAAACGCAATTTGGTTCTGCGCTTTCGCCGGAGCTCCTATTCTTTCAGATTGAAAGATGAACGCGCGCTGAACACTTCGGGCACTAAGATGGACCTGGATGAAAGGGAGTATGCAGCGCACGGCGGCTGTTTTCCGCTTCTCCTTGCGGGAACGGGCTGCGTCGGCACAATCACCGTGTCCGGTTTGCCGGGACGCGAGGATCATGGCCTGATTGTTTCCGTATTGCAGGATTACCTGCATCTGCAGGGCGAAGACCTGGCCCTGGAGGCTGTCCAAGAAAAATAAGTGCTGACGCTCAGGCTTTGGCGTCCGTTTTTGCCGCAGCTTTGGCTTTCACAGAGCCGCGCCAGGCCAGCACCAGCATCAATATTCCAAAGATGAGCAAGCCCACGCCCGCTTCAAGATTGATGTTGACACCGAGCGAGCGCGCATAGATCTTCTGGTCGCCAAACAATCCAAACGCCGCCAGGATCACGCCAAACAGGCTGAACATCCATCCAATCGGATAACGAATATCCAAACTCATCGCGTGTCTCCTCTTTATCTGAAGATAATGTTCAGCACTAATGCCAAAACAAGGACCACTCCGCCGAGATACGCCGGCCGCTGATACCACGACAGGTGCTCTTCACTCGGCTTTTCCGTCAGCGAATATACCAGCCCGACTAATTCCTTTTCATCTCGAGCCTTCGTAACCAAGCTCACCAAAATGGTGACAACAAAGCAAACGACGAACGCCCAAATAGCTGTCCAGAAGTTCTGCGCCATTTCGCTGGGATAGTTATGAATCACGCCGATCCAGCCGCCCTTGATTCCCACCAAGTCTCCCTGCGGCAAAGATAATCCGTGATGCAGCGCCGCAGCAGTCGTCCCGCAAAGCAGCCCCGTGAACGCGCCGTGACCCGTGGTGCGTTTCCAAAACATCCCCAGCAGGAAAGTGGCAAACAATGGAGCATTCACGAACGCAAACACGAGTTGCAGGAAGTCCATCAGGTTGTTGAAACGCGCCGCGGTATAAGCCGCGCCAATCGAGAACAACACTCCAAAGATGGTGGCGAATTGCCCCATGTGCAAGTAGTGCTTATCCGAAGCGCCTTTGTGGATGTAGGACTGGTAGATGTCGTAAGTCCAGACCGTGTTGAACGCCGTAACGTTTCCTGCCATCCCGGACATGAAGCTGGCCAGCAGTGCGGTGAGTCCAAGCCCCAAAATCCCCGTGGGAAAGTAGTGCAGTAGCATATTGGGGATTGCCAAATCGTAGTCGAGCACCGGCTTTCCTTCGCGGTCCATGGCCGGTTTTCCCGTGGTCACGTCAATTTTCAGGGGAATCAACCCTTTCCCAGCGTTCGGCGCTGCCTGCATCTGGACCACGCCATTCACCGTCACTGCTTGCTGCGGAGTAGGCAAAGACAGCGCAATCATCCCGGGCAAAATCACCAGCGCCGGAAAGAACATCTTCGGCACGGCCGCGATCAATGGCGTGCGGCGCGCGTCGCTCATCGAACCAGCTGCCATCGCGCGCTGCACCACCAGGAAATTCGTGCACCAGTAGCCGAAAGACAGCGTGAATCCGAGCCCCATCACCAGCCCAAACCACTCGACGCCCAGCGGATTATTGTGGGCGTTTGTCATCCCCTGCCACGAATGTGTGAATGCCGTAGGCAATTGCGTTTTCAAACCGCTCCACCCGCCGACGTTTTTCAGCCCAAGGAGCACCAGGGGCAAAAAGCCGGCGACGATCAGGAAGAACTGCAGCACTTCGTTGTAAATCGCGCTCGTCAAGCCGCCAAGAAAAACGTAACCCAACACAATCAACGCGGAAATAAAAATACTCAGATGGAACGACCAAGAGACCGGAAGGCCCATCTTGACCAGCGGTACGTCCAGAATATGAAGCACCTGAATCAGCTTGGCCATCGCATACATCGAAATTCCCGAAGAAAAGATGGTCATCACGGCAAAAGAAATGGCGTTGAGCGCCCGCGTTTTCTCGTCAAAGCGCAACCGCAGAAACTCCGGCACGGATCGCGCGCGGGAACCGTAATAAAACGGCATCATGAATATGCCGACGAACACCATCGCTGGAATCGCACCGATCCAGTAGAAGTGGCTGGTGGCGATTCCGTATTTCGCGCCGGATGCTCCCATCCCGATCACTTCCACGGCGCCAAGATTCGCGGCCATGAAAGCGATGCCGCAAACCCAGGCCGGCAGCGAACGTCCGGCAAGAAAGAAGTCCGTGCTCGTCTTCATGAAGCGCTTCAGGAATACACCGATTCCTAAAACGAAGACGAAATAAAGAAACATGATGACCCAATCAATGGCCGTCAGATTCATTCCATGATTCATTCCATGATCCTTTCCACGAGCGCCGGCAATTCGCCGCGCGGAACATTGCGCGCACCGGCTGACTCAGTCGTGCTCCCGGTAAACTTCTACTTGCATTGAAATCTCGAAAGAGCTCTCCGCCTGTTTCGCGGTGGGTTCGCAGATACGCCGCGGATGCCCTGGGAAACAGGAATTGCAACACTTTAAGGAGCGATTGAAGCGATGAAGAAAAGAATCAGAAACCCGGATTCCTTTGATACTCATAGGGCTAGGGGCAATTTGAAAGTTCAAACGGAACTCTGTCATTCCCGTTGTGGGGTTGTCAATTGAATTCTGGCCCAAGCCGCGGTCAATTCCTATGCTCGCAATCCCGGGAACGCGAAATCTCCCGATTGGCGCCTCCGTTTAAACGCCATTCACAAGAACGGTATTCCTCTCTTCACTCCTCTTCAGCAAAACCCACGAAGCTGTGCGGTTTCACGTCAAAATGGAACTCCATGCGTTGTGGCGTCTCTATTGTTCTTCCAAAACCGCGCATTGGCGCCGGCGCTTTGCCTTCCATCACCTGCCCGGTGGCCAGATCACGCAGGTGCTTGTAAGGTCCAAGCGTGGAAACCATCACTTGCGCCGGCTTGTCCAGGAACGATTGCACAACAAAAGTGTGGTTGTCGTAAGCAAACAAGCTGACCTGGCTGGGCGCATCGAGCCGCGCCGGAAAGTCGCGCAGTACAAATTGCTTGATCGAAGTGAGCAGCGGCTGCGGCAGCAAATACAGATCGTTGAAGTTTTCCGGAATCGTCAGCACATACAGAATCCCCTTGGAGTAGCGATCCATCAGCAGCAGCGGGGCGCCGCGTCCGTTGGCAAGTCCGCGCACCACGGGCCAGGCATCGTTCGTCAGGAAAGCAATCTCCGGCACTAGCACATCAGGGACTGCGCCTTGGACTAAGCCTGCGTTGGGGTTCGGGCCGCTCGGGCCAAAGGGCATCCAGTAGTCCTGCATCTTCAGTACGTTTCCCGTGTCGTAGATTTCCGCGATCTTTTCGATGCCCTTCCCTTGCAGCGCACGCAGCAACCCCGAAGTAATAATGACGTTCTGGCCCTTCTGCAATTGCGTCTGGATCTTGCTGACAATTTGCGGATCGAATTTGGCAGATTCCGTCAGCAACACCGGCCCAGAGACCGCCGGAAATTGTGGATAGAGCTCGATGGGAATTCCTATCATGCCCAGATAGTTGTGAAGAAAATCTTCGCCCGTGGATTGATAGGGCTTGTAGCTCGCCAACCCAATCGGTTTGCCAAGCTTGCCCACGACTGCATTCACTTGAGCGAGTGAATAACTGGCAACCGTCGCCATATTCGCTTGCCCCGGCGCGCCGGAAGCCGTGTGTTGCTTCTCCATTTCCGCGTAGTCAAAGCTGGTGCGCACGGCGCTCCATGCTTCGCGATTGCCTGGCTTTGCTGGCAGCAACAGGTCGCCATAGTTGAACAGCATGATCTCCGGAGTTTTGGCCAGCATGGTATCCCACAGTTGCTCTGCGTAACGATCCACATAGCGCGTGCCATAGGTGTCCACCCAGCCGCCGCCATTGCCGCCGGGCTTGATGTTGTCAAAATAGCGGATGATCAAATAGCTTTCGTACTGCTGTAGATGCTGGTCGGTAGTGACGGGATCGCGAGTCTCGGTTCCAGTGTAAATGCCATCGAAAAGTCTGGGCTCCTGGTCAAGGTCGTAACCGTTGCCCTGAAAGTGTTCATACCAGTTGGGAAATTTGATGATCACTTTCACTTTGGGATTGACGGCGCGAGCGGCGCCCAGGATGAGTTCGCGCGAAACGTCGTCCATCAGGCGGAGGCGAAACTGCGTCCAACTGGCATCGCCCTTCGCAGCAATGTCCGAATCCGATTTGGTGCTGTTAAAGAAGAAATCGTCCAAGATAATTTCATTGAAGTTTCGCGCGGTCACTTCCATGACGTGCTTCACATAGGCGCGGTCCTTCGCATCCGTGTAGCAAAACGAGCGGAACTGGTTCGATTCTTCAGCCGTAAAAGCGATTCCACCGGCCACCGCCACGCCGTGGGCCGCAAAAAAGCGTTTTACGTTCTGCAGCAAGGCATCATCAGCAAGATCGCCGCTGCGGTAGCTCTCTATATAAACTTTGTCCACTTTCAATTGGCTGCTGATCTCACCCCACGATTGCTGGAGCCATGCGGGATCTTTCATTTTGTCCACCAGGAACACCGGAATATAGATGGCTGCGCGAAAATGATCATGCTCGGGGGGCGGAGCAGCGGCAAGCGTAACGCAATTGAACACAATAACGAACAAAACCAAAAAACGAATTCGCAGATTCACGTTGGGATCTCCTGTGACGTCGCGATGCGGTCCGCGCTTCGTCGGGCGTGCCGAAGGGGTCCGCCGTATCCGGCGTCGCACCAGTATAGACACGATTGGCCACCAAAAAACGATTTTCTACGGATTGCGGAAAGACTCCCATCCCGTCATTCCGAACGGAGTCTGCGGAGTGAGGTACGGTTTTGCATCGCACGCTTTTTGTGCGATGAATCCCTCTTCTCTTGGGTTTCTGACGAAGAGAGATTCCTCGCTTCGCTTGGAATAGCGCTATTCAAAAAGGTTCTGGGCTGGGAACAGTGTCCTGCCTTCGTCGTCGGCTGCTGGATCTTGCTCCGTGCAAGCAGGCGCAGCGTGGTCAGAGACGCGGACCATTGTGAAACGGTAAGGTGGCTGCCAGCGAATCACGAAGTAGATCGTGCCCTTCTTCTTGTCGGTGGGGTCGAAGGCTACCTGCCAGAGATCGGGGCTATCCGTGCAATGCCGCGTGGCAGCAAATTCGCCATTTTCCACACCCGTGAACGCAACGTCGTGCTCGTGCTGCAGCGCCGTAACCGAAGATGGCTGCGACCACTGCTTGCTTCGTTCCCAAGGGTTGCCGAGCCACTCCTCCGAAAAGTCGCGTGGGCTTAACGCAATCGGCCCGATGCGTTCGACGGCGTTCCCATGCACCACATAGTGGCGAACAGCGGGCCGGTTATGGACTCCAGGATCCTTGCTGGCAACCGCAAATTCGATTAAGGCGTCCTCGCGCCCAACGCTTCCCTGGATGGGCACGTCGTGATTCCCTAAAAAGCCTATCTCGTCGCCGTTGAGCAGGAGCTTCGCAGGGTAATCTTCGGTGTATGTTCTCCACAGCCGGTAATAGACATTGCGCGAATTTGACGAACACCAGGGCGCCGAGCCTAGCGTGAGTATAAGTGGAGCACCTCCGTTAAGAGTCGGGGAAAGCAGCACGGAGTGAAGCGTCTGCACCGCGTATTCGTCTTTGGTGTAGTGGTTCTGCTCGCTCTGCCAGATCCACTTCCACTTCCCATTGCGCCAGGCGTAGACATAAGCGGATTCGTCGTAGCCACATTCAACACCGATGGCGGTTTGCAGGACCAGGAAAGAGTCCCTCTGCCGAAGATCAATCTTGATGTCACCCAGATAACCTAAGGAAGTTTGCTCGTTGGTCGAACACTCCGGTTCGGTCGAGCACAGCAGATGGGCTTCTTTAAGGGCGTCGTTAATCTTCATGACGAGTTCCGTCTTTTCCAGTTCGTCTGAATCCGAGGTCAGCCGCGCGAGTTGCGGTTCGATCCAATCGCGAAGCTGATGTTTCACGGTGGTGAATTCCGCCGAGGCGCCGCGGGTCTCCGCGTGTTGAGACGCCTCCGCGCGAACACGTTGCAATAGGGTGTGAATCTCGATGAGGGGCTGATCGGTTGCCCGGGCGGGCAGAGGCAGAATCGACCACAGCAGGAGACAGGATAGAAACTTCACGTTTCGATGATAAGAGGAATGGAGATGTCCCGTAAAGTTCAGGCTGGGTGCGAAACTGCCACGAGCCGGCACTACATCTCGATGGGATCGTTTGCGTGGCGGGTCACATACCAACAAGGGCGCAGATTGGCGTGGGAAAGCAACGAGCGGGCACAGGGAACATCCTCCTCAGGCTGAATCGCGTCGATCTGATATTGCACCTTGTTGGCCTTTCCAGGAATGGCGAGCAAGCGCAGGCGATGCACGCTGCCAGTAGCCCGGCCCATGGATGGAAAGTGGACGCGGAGTTGGAACCAAAAAGAGTCGCAGAAATAGCTGAGTAGAAGAATCGTGATTGCGGCGAGTATCGCACTCCGGAAAATGGCGCGTGCAGACGAAGGCGGAGCAGCGGAAGTGGCAGACGATGGCGTCATCGGGTTCAGTTTGCGTCGACGAATAGCCGTTGCGCAATGCCACTATACCAGCAGAGCGATGGTGATGCCTTCATTGCTGCGATTCAGGTCGCGGTCGCTGCGCAAATCGGGACAGTGCTCGATGGCATAGCGTGCGTCATCTTCAAAGACGCTCCACTTTTCGCCAAAGATCACTCGGGTAACCATTCCTTTCTTCTTGCGGCGCAGCAACGAAGTACGAAGCGCGCCGCGCAGCGCGCCTCCTTTTCCCGTGGAACCGTAGCCGTGAATGATTTTCACCGCGGCCACGCCGTTCTGTTTGGCTTCCTTCAATTCAGCAAGCAATATCTGGCGAGCTTCTTCCACCGTGGGCATGTCCGCTTCAATGTTAAGAATTTTCACGCGCGCCATCAGGAACTCCGCTGACGGTACTGTGGAGATTGTGCCCGAGATGCAGATGAACGAGCAAGTTCTGGCTTCAAGGTCTCGCGCAAGAGCTATACTGGCGCATAACGGCTGCTGGCGAACCAACCGGGAGAATTCCTGATGAAGATTGATGGTTGCAAGAGACTCCTGCGAATGACAATCTGCTTTGCCGCCGCTCTGGCTTGCGGATGTTTGTGCACTCTTCGTGCGCAGAGCGCTGATCATCCCATTCCAAAAATTATTCAAAAGGACGGTCGCTACGCCTTGATGGTGGATGGCGCACCTTACTTGATGCTGGGCGCCCAAGTGCACAACTCCAGCGCATGGCCTGCAATGCTCACAAAAGTTTGGCCGGCCATCGATTATTTGCATGCCAATACCGTGGAAATGCCGGTGTACTGGGAGCAGTTTGAGCCGCAGCAGGGCCATTTCGACTACACCGTGCTGGATACGTTGCTGGCGCAGGCGCGCGAGCATCATGTGCATCTCGTGCTGCTGTGGTTTGGCACGTGGAAGAATGGCAGCTCGCATTACATGCCGTTGTGGCTGAAGCGGAAGCCGGATCTTTCTCCGCGCATGATCGGCGCAAACGGGCGCCGCGTGGATTCGCCATCACCCTATGCAGCTGCAGCGATGAAGGCGGATGAATTAGCGTTCGGCGCGCTGTTGCGTCACTTGAAGGCCACTGACGGCCAGCGCACCGTCTTGATGTTTCAAGTGGAAAACGAACCCGGCACGTGGGGTAGCGTCCGCGACTATTCGCCGGAGGCGCAGAAACTGTTTGAAGCGCCAGTGCCCACGGAACTGCTCACCGCCTTGCATAAGCAATCCGTGGGTGGATCCGCAAACTGGCAGCAAGTGTTTGGCGACGATGCCGAAGAATTTTTCCAGGTATGGTCTGTCGCAAGCTATATCGAGCACGTTGCGGCCGCAGGCAAGGCAATCTATCCATTGCCCCTGTACGTCAACGCGGCGCTCCGGAATCCGTTGGTTGCCAGCCGCCCACCCAGTTACGAAAGCGGCGGGCCCACGGACAATGTGATTGCCATCTGGAAAGCGGCCGCGCCCTCGATTGATTTGGTGGCCCCCGACATTTATATGAGCGACAGTGCGCAATATTTGAAAGTGTTGGAACTCTATCAGCGCCCGGATAACGCGCTCTTCGTACCAGAAACGGGCAACACTCCAGCGTATTCGCGCTATTTTTTCGCCGCGCTTGGCCACGGCACGATTGGGTTCTCGCCGTTTGGCATGGATTACACTGGATACGCCAACAATCCACTGGGCGCGGCGCGCGTGACGGAAGAATCGCTGCAACCATTTGCCCTCAATTACAAATTGGTAGGTCCGATGGACCGTGAGATTGCGCTGCTCAATTTCGAGGGGAAATTACAAGCGGTTGCGGAAGAGAAAGGCAAGCCGTCGCAATCGCTGGAATTCGGCCCATGGAAAATTACTTTGTCGTACGGGCTAGGGCAATTTGGTCCAGGCGAAAATCCCCCGGGAAATCCTGAACCAATTGGGCGCGCGTTGGTTGCACAGTTTGGAACTGATGAATTCCTGGTTGCGGGATTTTTCTGCCGGGTGGATTTCCGCGTAAGCGACACAGCATCCGGAAAGCAGCGGCAATTCCTGCGTGTAGAAGAAGGCAGCTACGACAACGGAAGATTTAAGCCAATCCGCATCTGGAACGGCGATCAAACGGATTGGGGATTGAATTTTGCTTCCGCTCCGCAAGTGCTGCGGGTGACGCTGGGAACATATTAGATTGCTAGCAATCTGTCCCCGGCGTACCGACGATTGCGAAGCACATTAAACGTTGGCTGAAGTTCAGTTTTTTGGTGCAAAAGTGATGTCACTTGTTACGGCATTTGTCTGGACCGGTTTCCCATCAAGTGTCGCGGGCTGAAAGCGCCATTGCAGAACAGCTTCTTCCGCAGCTTTACGTAAGGCCAAGTCTTCCGAAAGCCCCTCGCCGGAAATGGCATGCGCATTGTAGACGGCGCCGTCACCACCAATAACGTAATATACGCGCACAGTGCCGGTGATGTGCTGTGCTGTAGCTTCCGGCGGATAGATAGGGTCAACCTTTTTTATCAGTTTCGCTGGAACAATCTTGGCCGTTGAGATTTTGGGTTTAAAGAACCGGATACCGCTGTCCCAACGAAATCCTTCGTCAATAAACATAAAATATCCGATCGGTTCATCCTTTGAGTTCGCCTGTCCGGTGGCTGGTTTCCAACTCGCGTAGTAAATATCGAGAGGTTGCTTGATAGCCTGCAGCCAGCCCCATTCCAGGCCCTTGCCGGGTTGCGGGTTATCGTTCACCTTTCGCGTGGTGAATTCCCCATCGTCCTTGGCGAGACTGGCAAAAAGTTCCTCCATCGACTTTTCATTTGAAGCAAGAGTCTTTGCGTCACAGAGGCTCATCCAGCTATCGGCTTTATCTGATTCGTACATTTTGTGGAGCCAGGCGTCACAATCCGGAATCTCCATCCCCTTTAGGAAGGTTGCCACCTTTTCTTTGTCACCTTTCTTTGCTGCCACGCGCACGTCTTGTAGTAGATCGCGTAAGCCGTCTGTCGTGTCGGAATAAGTGGAAGCTGCAACCGATGGGAGGGTCGGGGGCGCTGGCAGTTCTTGGGGGTGAACCAGACTAGCGGCAGAGAGCCAAAGTGCTGATAAAACGAATAGAAACCTCATGGGAAGAGTGGTTCGCATACCTTTCATTTATTGCAACTCATTTCGAATAGCAAGAGATAAGCGAATTGAATATTCCTCTGGGTGCGGGCCCTCGTGATCGGAGCCTTTCACGGTTCTTCAACCGAACTGACACCGCAAAGCAGGAACTGAAATCCGCGATATCTGCAGATTGCCGCCGGCACAGGCAGGAAGGTTGTACAATCCTTGCAGTTGACGACATTCGAAAGACCTCGCTCCCGTATCACTTCAATCGGAGAAACCACAATGGACAGACGCATTTTTCTTTACACCCTCGGCGGTTCCGCCGCCGCGATCGCTTCGGCGAACCTGCAAGCTCGCTCTCTTCAAAATCCAACTGGCGCCACTGGCAAGCGCTGGACCAACCTTAAGTATGCCGTGTACTTCTGCAGCGCTGACATCGATTTGCTTTTGATAGACCCGGCGGAACGCCGCAAAACCTTCGAGTACTTTGCGCCCGTCCGGCCGAACCGCTTCTACCTGGAGGGACCGAGTGGCAAGGATGTTGACGTTGCGCTGATGAAAAAGGTCGCTGAAGCGGTTCGCGCGGAAGGAATCATCGCCGCAGGCTCCATGGTGCCTGTCGTCCCAAGCGGTCCCGCCTGCTACAACAATCCGGAACACATGGCCATCCTCGAGAAACGCGCGCGGGCAATGGCTCAGGTCTTCGATGAAATGATTCTCGACGACTGGCTCTTCACCATCTGCACCTGCGAGCAGTGTGTTGCCGATCGCGGCCAGTCCACCTGGGCCGACTATCGCACAAGGTTACTTCGCGAAAAGTCCAAGCAGCACATCATCGATCCCGCCAAACAGGTCAACCCGAAGATCAAAGTGATCATCAAGTATCCCGATTGGTACGAAGGCCACCGCCAGAATGGCTACGACGTTGACGGTGAAACGCACCAGTTCGATGGCATGGCCGTTGGCATCGAAACGCGCGTTCCCACCACACAAGACCAGCACATTCCGATCTACAGCGGCTACGTCTTCCAGAAATGGTGGCCCAGCGTCGAGCCAAACAAGTGGGTCGGCTCCTGGCTGGACAATTACGACATGCAGGGCCATGCGAACGATTACGTCGCACAGGTATGGCAAGCGATTCTTGCGCAAACGCCGGAAATCATCCTGTGGTGCGCTGGCACGTTGTACAAAACTAGCCCGTTCAGCGATGTCTACCCGCACTTCTGCGAGATGCTGCCGGAATTCGACCGTGTTGCAGGCATGCTCCACGGCACAGCGCGCGGCGTGCCTATGTACCTGCCATACGGCTCAACGGGCGAGTACAACTTGTTCGGCTACCTGGGCATGGCGGGAATACCGATTGCTCCCGTCGCGCAATTCCCCACAGACAACCGCAACGCCATTTTCAGCCTGCACTCGCTGCGGGATCCCGGACTTGCCGACAAAATGCTTACGCGCCTGCGCAACGGGCATGACGTTTTTATGACCTGGGGACTCTTCCGCAAGCTGCGGGATACCGAATTCAAGAACATACTCAGCCTGGTGGACACAGGAGGCAGCGTTTCCTCCTCCAGTTTCCGCCTGAGCGGCTGGAACTGGAACACCGAACACGTAACCAGTGAACGCCAATTTACTTTTTCGCGCATCGAAACTACCACGTGGCCTTACGTGCGAGACGTAGCCATGATTCGCGAGGACTACGATTTCGGCGTCATGCTCAAGGCGAAGTACCTCGATGCAAATCTCTATGTCCTCAACATGCCGGAAAATAGTTACGACCTGCTGCGCCTTCCAGCAGCGGTGCTCAACAAGATTCGCGGCGAATTCAACAAAGAACTGGGCGTGCAGTTGCAGGGCCCAGGCGGCGTGGCCTTGTATCCGTTCGGTTCCACACAATTTGTTTTATACAACATGAATGAAGAGCCAGCGAAAGTGGCGCTCTCCTTTGAGAAGTCCGTCCCCAGCGCCGGCTGGCGAGAACTGCTGCACGGCGAGAGCCTCACCGTCACCGAGATCAAACCCCCGAAAGAAATCGAGCAAGACGGGCAATCCGCAAGGTCGGTAGTGTCGCTGACGCTGCAACCTTACGAACTTGCGGTGGTACAATTTTCGTAAGAGACCGCATCGGCCTGCAAGTGCAACGAGTATGTGTCGTCCCAATAAAGCATCTGGAGCCGATATGAGGGTTATTGCTAGTTTCTTTCTTCGAGCTAAGCACTGGCAGATTTTCTTTCTCATCTTTGTCATGCTTACCGTAGGGGAATTCGGAGCCATTGCTGTCATTCCTGCAAGAATACGATCCTGGCATGACCTCGAACCACGTGGATTCTTTTTTCTGTGGGTTATTGCAGTGTCTTTCCTTTGCTTCCTCGCCTGGTTTGGGTCCATGGGTTTGTTTTTGCGCTCGATTGTAAAGCCGACACTGAGGTTGGAGACACAGTTTTTCCATTTTGCTCTAGTCTTCCCAGCAGTTTATTTGCCTATGTTCTTCCTCTTGGTGATCCCCGACGCAGGAGTTTCTGAAGGAGTCATCTTGCCGCTGCACCTCGGATGCATGGTCTGCCTCTTTTATCTCCTCTATTTTGTGTCCAAGAGTCTTGTTTTGGCGGAAACAGGAAAACAGGCGTCATTCTACGAATATGCGGGTCCATTTTTTCTCTTGTGGTTTTTTCCTCTTGGCGTGTGGATCGTCCAGCCGAGAGTCAATCGGCTTTACGCGGAGAGGAGCGGCAACGGACCACTCACCGACGCAAGCGTCGCCGAGTCCTGACGAACGCAATTCCCGGAAAGTCGAACAGTGGCAGACAGTACAGTGCGTCGGAACACGCAATGAAGCGAGGAAAGGCGCAAGCGGCGTTGGAAGGAAATTGGAGCGGAATAGTCTGAATGTTGCAACTGGACAAGTTAACAGACTTAATCGCTGCTCCCGAACGGCGCCATGGGTGCTCTCTCCTTTTCGGACCAGTCTGGCGTGGGGGTATTACTCCACTCGACCGCTCGGCCCTTCTCTTTCTCAACCTCCATACCCCACGCCAATTCTAGCTGACGCACGAAAACAGCAACCCCATCGAGAACCCGGGAGTAGTATGAACAGTAGCGCGGCGCGCACGGAGACGGGTGTGAGCATATGGGCAACGCCGGGCCACGGGGGAAAACTATGAGAATCCTGATTGCGGTTGACGGGTCGTCCGCCTCCGACGCGGTGATCCAGGAAGCGGCCGCGCGACCATGGCCTAAAGGCACGGCGATGTGCCTGGTGACCACCGTTGACCCTTATTTTTTTTCGGGAGCGCCGTTGCTGCTGGAAGAAATGAAATTGAAAACAGGAGAAGGCTTGGAAGAGAGCGCGCAACCCTTGAGAGAAGCGGGTTGGGCCGTGACCACTAACGCTCTGGTCAGCAATCCCCGCCACGGCCTGCCGAAGATCGCCAGCGAGTGGAAAGCCGATTTGATCATGCTTGGCTCGCACGGCCGGGGGGCATTCAGCCGGTTGCTGATGGGGAGCACAGCTCAGGCGGTAATGCGTCACGCTTCGTGTTCGGTGGAGATCGTCCGGCCAAAGGGAAAGAATCGCAACGAAAGCCTGGGGATGCGCGTGTTGATCCCAACGGATGGCTCGGAATATGCGCA
Organism: Candidatus Acidiferrales bacterium; assembly: GCA_963780315.1. Taxonomy (GTDB): domain Bacteria; phylum Acidobacteriota; class Terriglobia; order Acidiferrales; family UBA7541; genus Acidiferrum. Next base: position 22,363 of record CAWABP010000015.1, read on the forward strand.
GTTGGCGTTGCGGTCTGTTGGGGAAAGGCCCTGGCCGGCCGGCTCCGAATTCCTGATCATTGCCTGTCCGGAATTCCCGGTGGTTCTCGGGGAATTTCCCTACTATGCCCCGGAACAGTTGACGGAGCTCGCGGTGGGCAGCGAGAAGCACGCCACGGAGTCAGCTGCCAGCGGCGCCGAACTGCTAATCAGCGCGGGACTTCGCGTGTCGCGACAAGTTACCGAGCCGAAAGACGCGCCCTCTCGCGCCATTTTGGCAGCGGCCGATTCGTGGGAAGCTGACCTGATCGTGATGGGCTCGCACGGAAGGCGGGGGTTCGACCGCATTGTGCTGGGCAGCGTCAGCGAATCGGTGGCCATGCACACGCGCTGTTCCGTGGAAGTAATTCGCAAGGCCTGAACCAGCCACCCGCCGTACGCGGTCCACACCCACAATCATAAAATTTCAAAGGAGACTTGGCCCCGAAAACGAGGCGGAGCAGGGAGAGTTGCGGGAAATCACCGGCCGAAAAAAACTATAGGGTAGCTTCGCTCCGGCCAGCGACCGCCACCATGGTTTGCGGCGGGGCACAATCCACGATCTGGTTGATCGCGTAGATCGATTCCCTTTCGCATGCATGGCAGCGCAAAACGAACACCCTGGAAGTCAAAAGGAACTGCGTATCCCTGTCTTCCTGCTTGCCGAGATACGCGTTTTCCTTCTTGCTGACGAGGCTGGGGATGCGCACGGGCTTTCCGCAATGACGGCACAACACACCGCGGAAATGTTGAGTGACGGGTTCAGCAGACATCAGTACAACTCCTTCGACACGCTCAGCGGACGGTTAGGAAGGTGCAGGATACAGATATCACGGTGAGTTTGTCCAGCTAAAGATACGGTTTCCACAGGCCGAAAAATGTGACCGCAGTCACATGGACCCAAGAATCCAGACAACTGAAAACAATGGACTTATCCAAGCAAAAGCGATATGGACCGCTTCTTGGAAGCGGATTTTCACAGGGGTTGCGGTTCGCCATTATCTCTGCAAATGAATTATCAGGGGGTGCTCGATGGGGTAATCTCGCGCTGTCGTGGCAGCACCATCAATTTATCTGAATACTGTAAACGCACGCAAAAGGATAAGCGCGCAGGCTTGGACTGCGGACAATGTCGGACAGTCCTCACGGATGGAAGGTACGGCAAGAACAAGCAGATCGAGGTGTCCTGTAAAGATCGGCCTGTCTGCGAACACTTCTATCTACACCTTTACCCTCACGAACTTCCAAAAGGAATGTAGGTCTATACTGTTTTGATTGACCATCATCTAAATCTGAGTCATAGGAATCGCGACATAGCTCGGGAGGGGTGACATGCGATTTATAAGCAGTTGCGCCTGCATTGCTCTGGCAGTTGCCGTCGTGAGCTTCTGGCACGAATCTCGCGCTCTCAGCACGTCGAACTCTCTCAATCAATCCAAGAGTGTATTGGCGGACCCCGGGTTGAACGATTTACTCGAATCGAGAATCCGGGGCGCATGGGCGGCTTTCAAGAATAAAGACAAACAGGCTTACAGCGATTTTCTAGCCGATAATTTTGTCGCAGTCTACGCCGACGGCGAGGGCACCCGCGATAAGGCGCACGTCTTGCGTGATGTTGATAGCAGCGTTGTGAGCAAGGTCCTGTTGTCTCGTTTCAATGCCGTGGCGCTTGGCTCTGATGCATCCTTTGTGACTTATGAAGCGTTCCTTCAGTTTCCCCCCAAGGCTGGGGTTAGATTCGAGAAAGTGTACATTGGCGAAGTTTGGGTCAAGCGAAGTGGTCAATGGAAATCGTCTCACTATCAGGAAACGCGTGTGAAGTAGAAATGCTCCAATCAAATCGTTCTGGATTGCGACAGCGTTAAACCCCGCGTCTACTGAGCCGCGTAAACCAGGATGCAGCCGTTGGCGCTTTGCGTTGTGCACGGTCCGCCGGATTGCGAAGGAACAAAGATGCGGTTGTTGCTGGGATCAACGGCCACGCTGTGCGAATTAGCGTTACTCGCGACGTTGGCTAGCCACAAGTTTGTCGTGGCGATGATGATGCCGAGTACCGGGCCATTAGGCATATCCCTGGCGGCAACATAGTAGCGATTGTCTCCCGAGTTGTACCAGACTTCGTCGACACCGCCGACATAAGGAACATTCGCGAGGATCGCCCCGGTAGTGCCATTGATGACAATTTCGTTTGGCGGGAAAGCCTCTCCGTCATGATCCGCGCAACCCACCAAAAATGGAGTTTTCGGAGTGCTTGGGCCGCGAACTATGCTGGTAGGCATGCAGTTACGAACCTCGAAATGATTGACAATCACTGGCCCATTCACGTTTCCAAGCCGCAAGTCGATTTCGTCCACATTACCTACGGTAAGATCACCCGAAGCATTTGCGTTTGTCAGCAGAAAATGACCGGTCACAGGATTCCAATCCTGTCCTCCGAGTCCGGCAGGTGAAATTGGAGCGTGATGGCAAGGTACATCCTTGCCGCCTGCTCCCACACCAACGCCAGAAACGCATGTCGGGACGGGCAATGTGCTGGCTGCGTCGAAGAAGTTGGATGGATTGGGGCAAGGTGCGTCGGCGGTAGAGGACGGGGTGGCTGCCGCTGTTGCTCAGGTGGAAATTCACAGAGAATCCAATTCGATCCGCGGATCTCTCCGGGGGAGACAATATCAAATGCACACCCGATGCGGAAAGCGAACCGGAATTTGAATGATCGGCATCTTTCACATGATCTAGTTGATTTGCAAACACGAAGAAAACTACAACCGCTACGAAACGTCACGCTAGCTTGACGTTTGTATTTCGTTCTTCGGTCGCATCAACAGGCGGCAAAGAGGGCAAGCGGTACCTGTCGCCATTTGTATCGTGTGCAGGTGAAGGCTTTACCCAAGCGCGAAACTCAAACACCTTGGTTCTGCCAGCCACGCACGCCTTTTGTGTGCTTAGGCATGTCGTTGCGGAGTGAACACACCCTGACGCGACCTTTTAACCAGCCTCTCGACGTGCGAAAAGAAACGGATCTTTCCTATTTCCAGATCAAGAGCAGTGAAAAGCTGTTGACTCAACGTTACCATCCTCAATCATCTTCGATGGTAAGTCGAATGCGCAGCCAGTATCATCATTCTTTCGTTGTCGACTTTGGCTGGCTTAAATATCCTCGACCAGACTTCGAGGGTAGAACAAGGTGCGCATTTGCACTTGGCTCATCTTAAAAAGAGCCGGTTATGAAGAGTGACCGATGCAGGTAATTTCCATCCAGGTAGCTTTTGGTTTTCTCTTGGCGTCGCTGGGTCTTTTGGCCCCACTCATTCTAATGGCGAGCCGGACGAAGCGAACTCGGGAGTTCGCGATCACACTAATTGTCGGCTCCAGCGCTGTCGGGTGGTTAGTGGCTGTGCTTTGCTTTAGAGGGCAGTCCAACCCTGCTCTCAACTTCTCTCGCATTACACCTTTCCCCTTCGCGCTTGGGCTCGACAGACTCAGTGCATTTTTTTTGCTGTTGATTTGCACCGTGACAGTTCCGGTTGCGATTTTTGCGTCCGCCTATTTCGACCGCCACTATGACAAACATCAATGCAAGTGGGCGTGGGCACTCTTCTCGCTGTTTTTGCTTTCGATGATCGTGGTAGTGACAGCGTCTACTGGGTTCGCATTTCTGGTGGGCTGGGAGCTGATGACGCTGGTCTCTGCCGGCCTGATCCTCATGGAAGGCGACTCCCCGGAGCGCCGTCACAACGTTTTTGTCTACCTCCTCATGATGCACACAGGCGCTGCTATGGTAGTGGCGAGTTTCTTTCTTTTTCTGCCCTATTCGCACAACCTGGACTTTGCGGGCATTCGCGCCGCCAGCGCTGGTATTCCGTTGGGAGTCAAGACAGTAATTTTTCTGTTAGCGTTCGTGGGATTTGGGACCAAGGCAGGCATCATTCCGCTTCACCTTTGGCTCCCGCGGGCTCATCCAATCGCACCCAGCCCCGTGTCAGCGCTGATGTCCGGCGTGATGTTGAAGACGGCGGTATACGGTTTTGTGCGCTTCACATTTGATTTTCTGGGTGGGGGACCCTCCTGGTTTGGCTACGTTGTTCTTGCAGCCGGCGCGGTCTCCGGAGTTCTCGGTGTTCTATACGCAATCGCAGAACATGATCTGAAGCGATTGCTGGCCTACCACAGCGTGGAGAACATTGGGATCATCTATCTGGGGTTGGGGACGTCATTGATTTTTATGGCTAATCACGCACCGGTTCTTGCGGCGTTAGCGCTGATCGCAGCTCTCTTGCACACTTTCAACCATGCACTGTTCAAAAGCCTGCTGTTTCTGGGGGCGGGCGCTATTTCAAACGCAACCCACACGGTGGATCTGGAGGAACTTGGCGGATTGCAGCGCCGGATGCCGGTCACCGGAACGGCTTTTCTCATCGCTTGCTGCTCGATCGTCGGGTTGCCGCTGTTCAACGGTTTCATCAGCGAGTGGCTCACTTTTCGGAGTTTTCTGGCCGGCTCCGTTCTAATCAACACGAACGCCCAAATTGTACTGCCACTAATGGTAGGTGTCCTTGCTCTGATCGGAGGGTTGGCGGCAGCATGCTTTGTAAAGGTATTCGGAGTTGCCTTTTTGGGACGGCCCCGCAGCGCGGAGGCTGAACACGCAATCGAAGTGCCTCTACTAATGCGCGGCGGCATGACTATCCTCGCCGCGGCTTGTCTGCTGATTGGCATCTTGCCGGGAGTGCTGTTGCACCCACTGGCCTCGTTGACCCAGGTTCTGATTCCCGGCGCCGGCGTGCCGGATGAGATCGTAAGCATCGCTCGTATCATTCCGTGGATTGCGGCGATCATCCTGGCCACGACCGCCTTAACCGCTCTATTCAAAGGGGCACAAAGGGCTGTTCCGACGTGGGGTTGCGGTCTATCGCAACTAACGAGCCGCATGCAATACACTTCGACGGCTTTCTCGAAACCAATTCGCTTTGTCTTTTCTTCCGTATACAAGCCCGACCGCAAGATCGACAAATTCCCCGCCGGCGCGCCTTACTTTCCGGTATCAATCTCGTATAGCTCGGTCCGTACAACTTCCTATGAAAAGGCGCTCTACCGACCATTTGTGGATCTCATTGTCTCTGCCGCATACCGGTTGAGGCGCTTGCAGACGGGAAATATCCAGGTGTATCTGCTTTACATTTTCCTCACGTTGGTTGCGCTACTCACTTTCTTGAGGTTTCAGAAATGACGACGGCAATCAAGGTACTCCAGGCATTAATTCTCATTCTGGGCGCCCCGCTAGTCAGCGGAATCGTCGGCAAGTTCAAAGCTTGGATGCAGCGACGCAGAGGGGCGAGCATTTGGCGGCCCTACTTTGAAATTGCCAAGCTCTTCCGAAAAGAAGACCTTGTGCCACCATCCGCATCGTGGGTGTTTCACTTCGCACCCAAGGTGCTGTTTGGAACTGCGGTGTGTGCGGTAGCCTTCGTTCCAGTGGTACAGCCTTCAGCGCTACTCGCCTTTCGCGGCGATTTCTTTCTTTTTGTCTACCTGTTAGCGCTGGGACGATTTTTCCTGTCCCTAGGAGCGATGGATGGAGGCAGCGCGTTCGGTGGCATGGGAGCCAGCCGGGATGCACTCGTTTCTACGCTGGCAGAAGCTCCATTTTTGCTGGGATTGGTCGCGGTTTCCATACTGGCAGTGCACGCCGACATCGCCGGAATGGTCGCGTGGACGCTCCAGCAGGACGTTTTCAGAATCTCGGCGGTGCATATTCTGGCATTCACGTCTCTTTCCATGGTGGTACTGGCCGAGACAGGACGCATGCCGGTGGACAATCCGACTACCCATCTGGAGTTGACGATGATCCATGAGGGAATGGTGCTGGAATATTCCGGGCCGAGCCTGGCTTTGGTCGAGTGGGCAGGCGCAATAAAGCTCCACATCATGCTCGCTCTCTTAATTTCTCTCTTCGGGCCGTGGGGAATGGCGTCAACCGTTTCGCTTTGGGGAATGAGCTTCGCACTGCTCTTCTATTTGGCGAAAGTTGCCGGGCTGGCAGTTCTGCTGTCGTTGGTTGAAAGCGTGGTCGCCAAGCTCCGCATGTACCTCGTGCCGGATTTCCTGGGAGTTGCAGCCGCTGTGAGTGCTCTGGCGGTGATCTTTACGACGTTGGTCAAGAGGTAGCGACATGGGACTGGTGGCAATTGCAACCGGTAAGTTTCTGAGTTCATTCTCCGTTTTTCTGTTTCTGACGGTTCTCCTCATGGTCGTGGCGCGCCGCATTTCAACGAGTGTTCTGCTGTTTAGCTTGCAGTCCGCGATCATCACCGCGGAAGTTTTCGCCACCGGAGTTCGGGAAAGACTGCCGGCGGCCTACGTGGTTGGCGCGCTAGTCTTGCTGATCAAAGTCATCGCCATTCCCTATGTCTTTTTCCGATTGGTGGACGGGCTGAAAACGCCGCGTGATGTGAAGGCCTCGACCACTCCTACTCAATCCGTATTTATTGCCGGGGCCATGATTTACCTTTCGTACGCGGCAGTTCATTCGTTCGGCCAGACCGTGCACGTTGCGGAAGATGCTCTCGCTGCGGCCGTGGCGCTGATTCTGACGGGTTCGTTTCTCATGGTTAGCCGGAAAAAGGCCCTGATGCAGATGCTTGGACTTCTCGTCCTGGAGAACGGGATCTTCCTTGCCGCCTTGCTAACAACGTTCGGAATGCCCTTGGTCATCGAGATAGGAATCTTTTTCGATATTCTCGTTGGATTGTTGCTGATGGGAATCTTTACGTTTCGCATCCGCGACACATTTGACCATTTGGACGTGACGAAGCTGCGGCGGCTCCGGGGTTAAGCGGATGATACTCCTACCACCATTGATATTCGCGTTGCTCGGCGCCTTGCTCGTTCTGGGTTTCCGGGATCAGCGCATCGCCACGCGTGCTGCACTCGCAATTGGGGCCCTGGAAATTGCCTCGCTCAGTGCGCTCGTCTGGCAGGTCCACCAACGGGGACCGCAGCAATTAGGCCGTTATCTTCGCGCGGATGGATTGAGCTCGTTCTTCCTCATGAACATAGCATTTATCTTTACCTTAGTCCTGGTCTATGCCTCGGGATACCTGCGACATCACATACCAGAAGGACGGTTCTCATCTCCGCGTTGGTTTTATGCACTCGTCTTTTTGTTCTTGTTCACCATGATCAGCGTCTGTTTGTCGGCAAACCTCGGTCTTCTTTGGATCATGATGGAAGGAACGACGCTGGCTTCCGCGCTGCTAGTCGGGTTTTACAATACCGAGGGGGCTGTCGAAGCCGGATGGAAGTACTTGATCGTCTGCACTGTAGGAATCGCATTCGCGTTATTTGGAACGATCGTGTTGTATTTGGCCGCGGTCCAGGCAGGAGTGAATCCCGCAGCAGCACTGGACTGGGTTGCTCTGATGGATGCGGTTCCGCGAATGAGTTTCGACCCGCACTTGGTGAAACTTGCGTTCGTGTTTGTCATCGTCGGCTATGGAACAAAGATTGGCTTCGTGCCCATGCACAGCTGGCTCCCGGATGCTCACGCCGAAGCGCCTACGCCCATTAGTGCATTGCTCTCGGCTGTCCTCCTTAATTGCGCCATGTATGCAGTGATGCGCTATGACGCCATTGTTTCTCGTGCTACGGGACCTGGCTTTCCTCATACCTTGCTGCTTATCTTTGGACTGTTGTCCATGGTTGTCGCGGGCTTACTCATCCTGGTGCAACGCAATCTGAAACGTCTTCTGGCTTACAGCAGCATTGAGCACATGGGAATCATCGCCATTGGGCTAGGATTGGGAGGTCCACTGGGTCTCTTCGGCGCACTGCTGCACACGTTCAATCACTCCGTTGCGAAGTCGCTTCTCTTTTTCGGTGCCGGCAATGTTCGTCACAACTTCGGGACGCTACGCATGGATGGTATCAGTGGTATGAGCCGTACCTTGCCTCAGACGAGCGCTGCTTTGGTCGTCGGCAGTTTGGCAATTGTGGGCCTGCCCCCGTTCGGTCTGTTCATCAGTGAGTTCGCTATTCTGTCCGAAGCCTTTGGCCAATCCCGATTCCTTGTCGTGGGCCTGTTCTTGGCTATGCTGTCCGTGGTCTTCGGCGGTTTCGCCTACCATCTTCTCCGTTTGCTAGGCGGCGAGCCGAGTGGGGTTCCCTCGAGTTCAAAACTGATTCCGTCTGAGTACACAGTGATGGGAGTTGCTGCGCTTTGCCTGCTCGTCTTTGGCGCAAGGATTCCTCACCTCTTCGGAATTCTTCTGCAGGAAGCCATTGCGGTGATGCGATGAACGAACTCATTCGAGAGGTAGTCCAAGGCGGCAAAGGAGTCTCGGGGGAACCACAATGGGTGCTTCCTCGGGGGAGAACTGGATCTGTTGCGCGTCTTGTCACCGTTTTTGGCAGTCTTGGCCCTGAACGCGAAAAACGTGTCCACTATGTGTTTGACATCGGAGAGGAACGGTATTGGGAGGCGGTTGTAGCGGCAAACGGTCCGGTCCGCTCGATTGTGCCCGAGCTTCCCGCCGCGGCTTGGTATGAGAGGGAACTTCACGATCTGTACGGCATAGAAATAACTGGGCACCCCGATCTGCGACCTCTCGTTTTCCATGAAAATTGGCCGAACGATGTGCATCCGATGGTGGATGCTGCCAATCAAGTCCCATGGGCGTCGAATGAGTACAAGTTCCTTACGGTGCAGGGTGACGGTGTCGCAGAGGTGGCTGTGGGTCCCGTGCACGCCGGGATCATTGAGCCAGGGCACTTCCGGTTCAGCGTTGTGGGCGACACTGTCTTACATCTTGAGTTGCGGCACTTCTACACGCACAAAGGCACTGAGAAGCTTTTCGAGGGTAGCTTCGCGAATTCCGGGGTGATGATTGCCGAATCCGTGTCCGGGGATAACTGTTTTGCCCACGCCGTTGCGTACTCTCAAGCGGTGGAGAACACCTGCGGCGTCGAAATTCCGCCCCGGGCTTCGGCTATTCGTCTGATTGGGCTGGAATTCGAAAGGCTTGTCTCTCACATCTCGGATGTGGGGGGATTGTGCACCGACGTAGGATTCGGAGTTGCCGCCGCGTACGCGACACGCATCAAGGAATTCCTGCTTCGTGCCTCAGCTGATTGTTGCGGAACGCGATATTGGCGTGCGATTGCCGTCCCGGGCGGTCTCCGATTTGATCTGGAGTCGACTAAAGTTCTGAAGTTCAGTCAAGCTGTCTCCCTAGCGGCTCGCCAGTTTGCGGACCTCGCCAAGGTCATCTTGGAGACGCCGTCCATCCAAAACAGATTTGAAACGACTGGAATTGTCACGCTGGACGCGGCGCGCGACCTCGCACTCGTCGGTCCCGTTGCTCGTGCCAGCGGTATCGATCTTGATGTGCGCCGCGATCACCCTTATGGGCATTATAAGATTGCGCAGTTTGAGGTTCCTGTCACGCACTATGGAGATGTGATGGCCCGTGCCAAAATTCGCATTAAGGAAACGGCAATCTCCGCGCGCTTAATTCAGCAGACTGCGGGTGCGTTGCCCATCGGAGGTGTCTTGGCCCCGCTGGTGCTTGAGGGGGAGTTGCACGGTTTCGCGGCGGTTGAGTCACCGCGAGGCGAACTCTATTATTGGTTGGAAGTGTGCGACGGGCGGCTCACGCGCTGCCACATCAAGTCGCCGTCTTTTCAGAATTGGCCCGCAATGCCCCTTGCCATTGCGGACAACATCATTGCGGACTTCCCGCTGATCAACAAGAGTTTCAATCTCTCCTACTCCGGATGCGACCGATGATTTTTGAGGCGCTGGAACGAAGCTTGCGGCAGCCGAACCGAGTGATCCCGCTCGAGGCTCTATTGGGGAACTGCGAAGGAAGTCGCATGCCCGATGTCATCGCAGCACGCTTGACACCTACCATTGCCCAGGGCCTCGTTGAAGTCTGCCCCACGGGCGCGTTCAGCACGAAAGAACATGAAGGCCGGCCCTGTCTACAATTGTCCTATACTGAATGCATCGGTTGCTGCAGATGCGAGGAACGTGGTGAGGGCGCCGTAGCCAGCGTGGCACGGTTTATATGGAGCGGATTGCCGAAGTCGAATTTGGTGCAGCTTTGGGATATCGAATCGCATGCAAAGGTGACTCCGCCGCGCCCAGGCCTGGAAATCGTGCGCGGAGAGATTCAGTCCCTCTTGGGAAAGGCCCTGAATATCCGCCAGTTGGACGCAGGCTCGTGCAATGGCTGCGAGGCGGAAATCTCCGCGCTCACGAATCCCTATTACGATCTGGAGCGATTCGGAATTCATTTTGTCGCCTCTCCCAAGCATGCCGATATGCTGCTCGTCACCGGTCCGGTCACTCGCAATATGGCTGAGGCTGTAAAGGCCACGTACGACGCGGTTCCATCTCCCAAACTGGTTGTCGCGGTGGGAGCCTGTGGGTGCAGCGGGGGCATCTTTGCCGGCAGCCACGCAGTAGTTGGCCCCGTGGACGCCGTCATTCCTGTTGACGGCTATATCCCCGGGTGCCCTCCGACACCGGCAATGCTGTTGACAGGAATCCTTGAGGTTTTGCGGCGCTGCACCGTGAGGTGACGCGTTCCCGAGTGCGGCAGTCCTTGGTTAGACCCCCTTGAACATCAATTCATCACAATCGGAACAATAAACCCCGAACACCATCTAAAACCCTGTCGCAAGACATACTAAAGACTAGACGACGCAGCCAGTCGTGATGTTGGTCCATCTTCTACGCACTTCCGCCCTGGGCCGAGCGTAATCGGCTGCGCCTAGAAGTGACGCCCATCGCTGCCAGCTATTACTCCGAGCACTAAATTGATGACACTTTTCAACTGGCGGCGTATCTGACGTGGCGTTCGCAAAAATAGTTCTTCACCACCGTGGGCCTCGCCTGGGTAATTCGGAGATAAGAGCGAACGTTGTCCATCATCTCCTGGACGTTGATGGGGCGCACACGGCCCAGTGCGTTCGTCTTCACATCCTGGTTCAGCAGTTCGTCGGGATTCAGTTCCGGACTGTATGCCGGCAGGAAAAAAATATGGATTTGCTGACGGTGCTCTGCCAGCCAACGCGTCACCGATCGCGCCTTGTGAACCGGGTGACCATCCACAATGAGAAATATCTTTCGCCTAGTCTTCCTCGTCAAGCGCAGCAGACGGCCAAGAAAGTTCAGAAATACCCGTGCCGTGAAACGCTGACGGAATATCATGAAGGCCAGTCTCCCCCGGTTGGTGATGGAAGAGATCATGTTGCAGCGAAAACGCTGACCGGTCCCAAATACCACCGGCGTCTCCCCTCGTCGCCCGTAGGACCGTCCCGCTTGATGGTCTGAACGGAGCCCCATCTCGTCTAACCAATGAATGTGAGCCTTAAACCGTCGCGCCAGTTTTCGAATCGATGGATATTCTTCCTCCAACCACTTCCGTACCGCCGCTGGATTCCGTTCGTAGGCGCGTCGCACCGGTTTCTGCGGGGTCAGACCCCAGCTCCGCAAATAGCGTCCCACCGTCCACACCGAAACCTGCACATCAAATTTTCGCAACAACAACTCTTGCACCGCTTCCCTCGTCCACAACGCAAAGGGCAAGCTCAACTGGTCCGGGCATCCGCTGAGAATGTGGCGCACCGTGGTGGCCGCTTGATGCGGTTTCAATCGCGAAACCGCAGGTCGCCCCCGACGTCCAGCCTTCAGCGCACGCCGCCCGGCGCTTTCCACCAGGCCCATCCAGCGGCTCACCGTACCTCGAGCTACCCCGAAGACCCGAGCGGCTTCAGTTTGCGAAAGACCACTCAGAACAGCCTCAACAACTCGTCGGCGAAGGTCTTCTTGAGCTTCTGCCGGCAGCGAGCGAGCATCTTGTTTTCCCATGCCCAGCACACTACCACATAATTGTTAGAATGTCACCTATATTATGCTCCTATTAGTAACAGCGCTCCGGAGGCTGTGCCCGATCACAGCGCTCGGCAACGACCTACCGCGCCAACTGCTAGACGGCAAACGAGCCCGATGTGGGAAGCGAGGTCTGGCCGAAGGTCCCACGCGTGTTCATCTCCTGGAGCGCCGTTTCTGGCCAGTGACAGGCACTTTTCCGTGTACGCGACTTAGAGCGATTTAGGTCCATCGCGCGAATTGTTTTGATGGTCAACTCGAACAGCGTTAGTCGACATCGCTTTACCTTCCAACATCAGCGACTTTGGACCCACGCCGTGAATTGATGCCAAAACGTTGAGTGGGCAAGGGGGCGCATCGTAAAGTCCATAACAAGTATTAGAAGTGATCCCGAAATCGTTGCAAGATGAACTTTTCTGCGCGACCAGAAATCAAAAGCGATCATGAAAATCAGGGAAGAGTCAAGGATACCGAAGAACACAAGATCGCTGGAAAAGACAAATGCGAACGGCCAGCGTCCCAATGCTGGGCCCAGGAGTGCAACGGTCGCGATGATTATCAGTCGCTTGTGCGCGGGGCCGTCGCTTCGGACCATGAAGGCCCAAACGATCAGCACCGCAAAGACCGACAATTGAAGCACATCAACGGCGAACAGCGCCTCCGTGCTCATACCAGGGGTCGAATGTCTGCGCACCGCGGCAATTAACGTTGCAAACCCAACCACCACCAACAAACCGGCAAGAATCATCCCTAATACTCCGAGCCGCATGTGCCAGCGCACATGACCGACAGACACCAGTGTGACTTGTGCAATAAGCAGAAGTATCCAGCAGGAAAACAGTGCTCCGTGAAAATGAACCAGGGGGCTGGGCAACTTTGCATGAAATACGCCGGCGAGATAATAGCTGTGGGCAAAGCCAACGAAAACTATGCCAAAAATGAGCAGCACCATGGCTGAAAAAAAATAATCATCAACATGTTTTTGAACGGAGTGGGTAGCGGTGCTTGACAAGCTTCCTCCCTATTCGTGAGCGAGGGTCCTCACGGATGACATTTGATCTCGATACGAAGGTCGGAGGGGCCCTGGGGAGGATTGGAAGCACTCTCCGGGTTCTCCACCACCTCGATGGCGTGGATGGGCTCAGGTTTCATCCACCCCACGCTCCAAGCACCGGAATGGATAGGTTCTTCCCTGCTCGGTTGGTCGGTAACGCTACCATCTGCACGGTGATACCGAATATGCGGTGACTTGCCGCCGGTGTCCCAACTGAGGAAGAAACTCGGCCAACGGTGATGATGCATCGGTATTGTCGAGCCGGCCGGTGGCACGGTGACTTCGAGCACACGCACAAATTCATTTTCAAAGATGACTTTGTGGCTGTTGGGAGCGGCTTGCATGGCATCGTAGCCATCTGGGAAACCCGATTTGTCCTGCCCGTAGACGTAAAAATGCCAGGCGTACAGCACAAAAACTAAAGCCGCGAAAAGGCTGGCGCGGAAAACCCACTTGCAAAATGAACGAAACACACTCATAGGCCGCCCCTCCTTGCGGGTGATTCAACTCTCAGTTTCATCTTCACTCGCCATCGATATGTAGAACATAGTGGAGCATTTCATTTGAGCGATTGAACTGCTAACGAATGGCCAGCAATTTGGAGTCGTAGACAACGTTGCCACCGACCATTGTCAGAATGGATTCGGTTTTCGGCAGATCCTGCGGCGACACCTGGAAAATGTCCTGCGAGAGCACGGCGAGATCGGCAAGTTTGCCGGGCTCCAGGCTGCCTTTATCTTTTTCTGTGAACTCGGCGTAGGCCGAGGTCAGCGTGTAGGCCACAACGGCTTGCTCTCGTGTTATCGCTTCTGATGGACGGTCTCCATGAATTGTCGCGAACAAAATATTCAAAAACGGATTTGTGGGGCCGTCTGACCCCAGCGCCACGGGAATTCCCGCAGCCAATAGTGATCTCAGCGGTTGGGCTTTGCTAAATGCGCCACCTCCAGCGCTGGATAACCCCATCAGGTGCGAGGGGTTTTGCACTACTACAATTCCGTACTCCTTTACCCTGCCCACAAGATCCGGAAACAGGCTGTCACCGTGCTCAAATCTCACGCGCCGGCCCGCCCAGACGCTTCTTCCACCTGTCGCATCCATCGCGTCAAGCACTGCCTTCGCGGCACGATAACCCGAAACATGCAGGATGAGCTGATCGTTGTCTTTAAGTGATTCCTTCAACATGGCCGCGATCTCTTTTCCTGGGAACGTCAGCGGCAAGTCACCGAAAATATCATCGAAGGGCGGAGCAGTTGGCATTTTGATTGCCTCGCGCGGGGTAAATGTCCCTTCGATCGGCACTCCATCCGTCATCCACTTCGTTCCGCTCACCGTGATCAACCTATTGGGATTCCGTGGCACTCCCCTACCTTCTTCAGTATCCCTTCCTGCGGCCGTCGTTCCAGGCATCCGAATTACGCGGATCCTAATACGTGTAGGAACTTCTTCGAGCAACGCCACCGCCCGGGCCGGAGGAATTCCATTCGACATATCTTGAATTGAAGTGATCCCGAACCTCTCTGCGTCGTCGAGCGTAGACCGGAGTTGAGTGACCGCAGCTTTTTGCGGCACCGCATTCTCGACGGTTCGTTCGATGTCCATCCCGGCGTACTCGCGCACCACGCCGGTTAGCCTGCCCTTCGCATCGCGCTCAAAGCGTCCGCCCGCGGGATCCACTTGATTGTCCGCAACACCAAAAAACGTGAGCCCAGCGCTGTTTAGAATGAATCCATGGCCGGTAAAGGTAACCAAAAGGACCGGATTCTCGGGTGCTAGCTTGTCGAGCGAATCCCTATTGACGGAAACGTCTTGAAAGATCGCGGACCCGATTGTGACTACAATCAATGACTTGTTGGGAGATTTACCTGCCGTCGCGGCTATGGCATCTCTGACCTCATCCCATTTCGGGTTCATTGGTTTCAGGTGCGCATCCACCTCGTTTACTGGCTGGAGCTCCAGGTGATTGTGCGCGTCGTTTATGCCGGGGATTACTGTGCGGCCGGCAAGATCAATTTGTTTCGTTTGCGGGCCAACGAGAGATTTTATTTTGACAGAATCGCCGGCAGTGATGATCCGCTCGCCGCGTATGGCCAATGCTTCGACGTATGGCTGGCCAGAATTGCTGGTAAATATCTTGCCGTTGAACAAGATCAGCTCCGGTGCCGATTGCTGGCCACGACCGGGGAAGCACAAGAACAGCAACGCGAAAATTGTGAGCCATACGCTGGTTGGCATTCTAGTCATGTTTTTTCCTTTCTCAACGAGGCTAGTTGCAGGAACGAGCGGGTGCTCAAGGTGATGTTGGACTCGCCGGATGCGGGCCCACGTCTCCCTGGTCGGGCCGTATCACGTTGAACCGCGCCGCCAGCATAACTACTGGCCTCCTATTTCGGGATCTCACCGTTCCAATTGCTCTTGATCGGGTCGAACTGCTGAGCGTCCTGATTCACGATCGTGTTTTGATTGTGGGTGACCTTCCATATGCCGTCGCGTTTTACAACCACGAACGTGTCCAATTGGCTGCCGCTGGGAGTCTTCTCCTTATGCCCATCAGGCAGAACCATTTCACCGCTGCCCGTCTGTACAGCGACCGCCACGGCCACATCCGGTGTGATCATCCGGATCGTTATCTCGCCAAAATGTATTTCTTCATTTTGGAACATCACGCGGTGATACACGCCAAGGGCCTTGACGATGTCGGCTCTTCCTTGCCAGCGTGTCCCCAGGACATTAATCAGATTCGCGTCTTCCGTGAAAACGTCTGCCATTGCCTTCATGTCATGGTGGTCCCAAGCTTCCTGAAATCCCATGACTGAGGCGCGAATGGCCGTTTCGTCTGAGGCGTTAACCGCAAAGATGTTCGCTCCAACCATCCAGAGCAGTCCTGCCAGCCCAAATCCAGCCAGATAATGAATTGATCGCATTCGATTGTCTCCTTTGCTGTCTGGTCGTTGAAGCCGGGGATTACTGTGCGGCCGGCAAGATCAATTGCGGGCAAGCGAGAGATTTTATTTTTGCAGAATCGCCTGTAGCAATGATTCGCTCGCCGCGTATGGCCAATGCTTCGACGTATGGCTGGACATCGTTGCTGGTGAATATTTTTCCGTTGAAGAGGATCAAATCTGGAGTCGGGCTCGGGCCGCGTGCAAAACCACAAAGGCAGAAGAACAGCAAGGTGAGTGTTGAAGGAGCGAGTCTCCGCATATTCAGATCCCCTTAAGATCTAGCAGTCCCAGCAAACTTTTCGGCGGGTTAAGGTTAGCATTAAATCTGCTCTATTGTTGCTGTCGTCCTCAGAGTATGTCGTCCTCAGAGTATGTCAGCCCTTTCCGGAGAAGTGGAGGCTAGTATCGGTAAGCCGCCTTTTCGGCGCTGACTGTATGTCACTTACTTTTGTATTCTGTTGTGACGGTTTTACTCAACTGCTGCCTAACACCTAACCTGAGAGTTGCCGTTATACCGCAATATTGCGCTGAGACGAGAGCTGCCAAATTGTTTAGCGCAATTACTGGAGACCTAAATGATCGTCGTGACAGGCGCATCGGGACGCACAGGACGGCGAACAGCGGAAGCGTTGCTCGCTAAAGGCGAAAAGGTTCGCGTGGTTGGACGGGACGCGAAGAAGTTGACACCTCTGGTGGAACTAGGTGCAGAACCGTACGTCGGTAACGTCGAAGATGTCGCTTCTATGACGGAAGCTTTCAAAGGCGCTTCAGCCGTCTATCTGGTTCTGCCCGAGGACATCTCACAACAGGATTTGCGGGCGCATCAAGAAAGCGTTTCCGATTTCTACGCCGCAGCAATCGCCAACGCCCATGTGCGATTCGTCGTCAATCTAAGCAGCATCGGCGCTCAGCATGCGAAGCACACCGGCCCCATCGTCGGCTTGCACAATCAGGAGCAAAAACTCGATCGAGTCGCTGGGCTAAACGTCCTGCATCTGCGCGCAGCGTACTTTATGGAAAATCTCCTCATGAGTACCGAGCCGTTGCGTTCAACGGGAACACTGTCGGGTGGTTTACAGGTGGATGCGAAAATGCCGTGGATAGCCACGAAAGACATCGGCGCCTATGCCGCCAAGCGTCTCGCTGCCCGCGATTTTTCCGGCAGTTCAATACAGGAACTACACGGACAGCGCGACATCTCCATGAAGGAAGCGGCGTCAGTTGTTGGCAACGCTATCGGCAAGCCCAGCCCGGAATACGTTCAATTGCCGAGCGAGATACTTGAGTCCGCGCTTTTGATGATGGGTTTGCCTAAAAAGACTACCGAATTGATAGTTGAAATGTGGGATGGTGCGAATGCTGGCCTCATCGTGCCCCAGGAAGCACGCTCGGTAGGAAATACGACAGCCACTACGCTTGAATCATTCGTCACCGAGGTCTTCGCGCCTGCTTATCTACAGGCAGTCTGAAAGCGGCGGACGGTTTACTTGAAACCACTAAACATGACGACGTCCGAATCGTTTGAACGAGCGCGGGTAATGGCGAATTTCTTGCCATCCGGGGACCACGCATATGCGGCCACCAGAGCGGGCTCGGAGTCAAAGTGGGTCAACTGCACGGGCGGTCCCCCTGCCAAAGGCTGCATGTACACATTCTCGGTACCGCCCGTCGTATTGTGCACGTAAGCGAGGGCACTCCCATCCGGCGTCCACCCCAGTTCGTGCCAGTTGTACGTCGTAGGCAGTTCGATTTCCTTTGAAATTGCGCCGTCCTCCAGTCTTTGCACCACGATCTTCGACTTTGCACTTGCACCCTGCCCATTGGTCGTTCCGTAGGCGATAAATTTGCCGTCCGGGGAAGCCACTGGAGAGAAATCGGTCCCATGAGCCAATTCCACTGGCGCACCTCCGTCAACGGAAATCTTAAAAATTTGCCCCGATGAGTCGGTTGCTCGCGCTTCGGTGTACACCACCCATTTGCCATCCGGCGTACAGGAACCCTTCTCCACGTCATTCGCAAAAGTTAGCTGCTTTAACTCACCCGTTGCGACGTTGAGAAGCCAGAGGTTGGGCGCATTGTTCTCGAGGACTCTGGCGACCACGACCATATTCCCTGGGCCGCAGGCGTCCGCAGCAAAAACTACCTTATCTTTCTCCAGCAAGCGCACCCGCTGGCTGCCATCGGCGGCAGTCGCATAGATGTGCCAAGCTGCATCCTTTTGCAGAAGTTTCCCGGCGGCGGTCCATGACAAACCGTATCCGGTCGCTCGTTCGGTCGATATGCTAGTCAGCTTCCAATTAATTTTGTCAGTTAGCGCTTCTGGCGAATCACCCACCCATATCGTCGCCGCTGGGCTTTCCTGAATGGTAACGAACGACTTTCCTTCCCTTGTTACACTGAGCGAGAAATACATACTCAAGTCGTTGCTGATCTTGATCGGATCCCCAGCGGGGAAGGGTTGGAACCAGACCTGCCATCGCAGGCCAGTTGACTTCTCGGCGGCAACGAATAAAAGCCCGGAACCATCCGGCAGCCATGTGACCGCCGTGACCAGCGTTGGAAGCGAAAAGCTCTTTACCAGCTTGCCTTCCGGTGTAAATACCAGAATGGACGTAATCTTGTTTTGTCCTGGGTCAAATGCACCCACCGCGATGAGATTGCTCGCTACCGCCCATGAAGGATCTGTGAACAAACCTTGGCCCTGTTCCTCACGACGTCGAAAGATGGCTTGCTCGCCTGTGCCGTCCGAATTCGCAATCAAAAGCTGATCTTCGCCGTTGTACCGGATGAGCCGACGGTACACGATGCGATTGCCATCGGGCGAAAAGGCCGCTGCGCTGGCCACGTCACTCACGACTTGACGCGAAACCCCACCCAAGGAAGGCACGCTGTACAGATTGACGTTTCTTGGATTGGCCGGATCGGTGTGCGTGTAGAAAAGGTAATTTCCGTCGGGAGTGAAGGTGGCACCAGAGCCAAAGTGACCCGGCTGTGGTGGAATAACCGTAACCTCACTGCCCGTAGCCACTTGCTTTACTCGCAAGCTGTGTTCCCCCTCTCGCCTGTCATAGGCCACCAATCTGCCGTCCGACGAAATGCTGACCAACCCTATTGCCTCTCCATGTTCTGTGAGCGGTCGAATGTTGATGTTGCGGGTATCAATTACAGAATCGTTCCGGCCCAAAAGTTTGTACACGCCGAACGCAGCCGAGACTGTGAGCGCCAAAACCACCACGACTGCGCCTACCAGCGTGCCCTTATGCCGCCTGGCTTCAGCGATGAGTGCAGAACTGGACGATGGCTCAGCAGGTGCAATCGCTGCTCTTGCCAGTTTTGAGGTGGAAACCGTTGGGCCAGAGTTAGCCGAGGAAACCGCGAATCCCGCCTCTGCGACCGCCCTGCCCGATTCCGAATCCCGCTTCAGCCGCATCAGCTCGGAACGCATTTCTGACGCGTGCTGATAACGCAACTCACGGTCCTTCTCCATCGCACGATTGATGATCCGTTCCAGATCGGGCGGTAGGTCGGGGTTCAGTCGTAAGAGAGGCAACGGAGCACGGTTCATGATCCCGTCGAAGATCACCCCCGTACTCTCGCCGCGAAAGGCTAACGTGCCCGTAGCCATCTCGTAGAGCACAGCACCGAAGGAGAACAGATCACTCCTCACATCCAGCTCTTTGGCTCTCACTTGCTCGGGTGACATATATGCAACCGTGCCTAGAGTAGAACCCGGACTGGTCAGTTGCTCTGCACTCACGCCCTCGGTCATCTCCGGCGGAACCGTCGCTTGAGATGGGCCAGCTTCTGTGAAGGTTACTTTCGCTAGGCCGAAGTCGAGAATCTTGGCGTGGCCGCGCTTGGTAACGAAAATGTTGGCAGGTTTGATGTCGCGATGAACGATGCCTTCGGTGTGTGCGGCGTCCAAAGCGTCAGCGATCTCTATCCCTAACCCCAGTAGAACATCGGTGTCCACGGGCCTTCCGCCGATGCGATGCTTCAGCGTTACGCCGCCGAGAAACTCCATGGCGATGAAGCGTTTGCCGTCTACTTCGCCGATTTCATGTATGGTGCAGATATTGGGATGGTTCAGGGTGGAAGCGGCGCGAGCCTCGCGACGGAAGCGTTCCAAGGCTTGAGCATCTTCCTCCAGATCATCGGGCAAAAACTTCAGCGCGACGAAGCGCCCTAGCTCCGTGTCCTGGGCCTTGTAGACCACACCCATACCACCGCCGCCAAGTTTCTCGACGATGCGGTAATGGGAGATGGTCTGCCCGATGAGCGAGTCGGTGCCTGGCATGTGCAGCACATGTTAGGTTGGGGGCAGGAAGCAAGTCAACGAAATCAAAACCAATCCTAAGTCATGATCAAGCGGTTACCGGAGAGTGGGCGCTAGCTGCAACTCGTCTGGTCATCCGTTGCATCGGCAGTTGACTCGCTCCAACGCAAGCGTCGGGGCTCACACAATATCCTTCGGGGGTAAAAAGAAAGTCCGTATAACCTGCGCCATGAACACACCAAATGACCGATTTCGCACTCGGAAGCTGGGAATTGTCTTCATAACCATCTCAATTTCTCTATTCTTGCTAGCGCGGCAGTTGTATCTTTATGGGCAAGACAAGTCTGGTTTCCCCGACGGCTACGACGCCGTAAAGGCCGCACCTAACAGCCACAAAGTTGTTTTCGAAAATGAATTTGTCCGCGTGCTCGAAGTCACCATGCCGCTTCCGGGCGTGACAGAACCTATGCATCACCACCGTTGGCTGAGTTTCTTTCTTGACTAGGATACAGGTGGCGGGTCGCCGCACGTTCGTTATCAGCGCGCGGATGGCACCGTTCGTGATAGCCCCGGCGAGGAATCTCCGACTCATCCCGGCACTTGGAGAGTGCAGTGGATGAAGCCGGAGCCAATGCACGCCATTGAAGTCGTAGCTACGCCCAAAAGAAGCGCGACTATTCCAGATGGACCTCCCCTTATTCGGGTTGAGATCAAGTGTCATCCGAAAGAGTTTACACATCTTCAGAAAACTATATAGTTAGTTATCTGATTAACGTCGTAACCCAGAAAGTGGTTGTGAATCGACGCTTTCGCCATTTTCCGCTTAGCTTTTTTCTCAGCTTCAATGGAATGTTTTGGTTCGCTCTAAAACCCAGGTCGCAAAACTCTGCCAAACTGCGGTGTTTCCGATTGGCAGTTCCAATTCCTGCATAACTACTAAGAACAACCCTCCCCAAATCGTTGCGCGATGCACCCTATGCGTCGACCACAGGTCATAGGCAACCATAAACAGCAAGAAGGAATAGGCAACGACATCAATTGTCCATGGTGACTGTCGGAAGATCTCGAAGGGCCATCGATTGATGGGTGCTTCCAACAGAGTAATCGTCGCTAGCAGAATCAACCGCTTGTGCGCCGCTGGATTCAGCCGTTCGCGAAAAGCAAAATAAATCAGCGTTCCAAAAATGACCATATCCCCGAGTGTCGATGCGTAGAAGGCTTTTGCGCCAGCCCCCATAGCGGCTCCATCCCTCCGGAGTAAATCCGTTCCTGCCAGAACACCTAAAACGACCATCAAACACGCCAAGCCGAACCCAAATATGCCCAATCGCCGATGAATATCTGTGTTCCCCGTCGAAACCAGCGACGTCTGAACGATCAACAACAGAATCCACGATGTGAACGCGGCGGCGTGCACATGTATCACCCAACTCGGCAGGGGTGCTCTAAACACGCCGGCTAAATAATAGGTCCTTGCAAAACCCACAAACACCGTCCCAAAAAGTAACAAAGCCATCCCGAAAAAAAAGTATCGCTCGTACCCACGGCTGGGGAAGTGCTTGTTCGGATTTGGCCACCCTCTGAGCGTTCGTAGACATCGCCACTCCTGTGCTCTCTGGTCAAAGCCGCCATCGATTGAAACCACTGCATTCTATATGAATTGTCGGTGAGGCGTGCATCTCGCGATATTAATGACCCACGCCTGATAACACGGTCCTCTGTAATGTGAATTCAGCGTAACGAGCCAGAAGTCCCGATGTGGGACTGCGACCTGTAAAGCTGTTGGAGATGATTGTCTGACAAGGAGGAATCGATCAGACCGTGCGTCCCTTCGCGCGTAGCCTACGAGGTTGGAGCGGCGAGGCAACAGACCGTTCGAAGCCCTCGGACAATGTACCCACAATCGCAAGAATGACACCGAAACCGCGAGGCCACGGTGCATCTGCCAGCATAAGGTGGAGAGGGCCTAGGCTTGATAGCAGGGTCAGAATACACAAATGTTCGTAAGCGTCGTCACGGGAAGAGAGCCTAACATGCTGCGCGGCTCTTTTTGCAGTGAGCACAGAGGCTTCCCATTACTCTGTCATGGGTAAACAACACTGCCGGCGTATAGAACAGACCTAACCTATCGCGTCATTCCAACGGAACAGGATAAATCCACATCGCTCCCCGCAAGGGGAAAGTGCATCGCGAGATGCACCGATGGCGGTGCGGACAACAGATGAGGGAGAAAGCGAAGGCCGCTCTGTAATGGAGCGGATATCGGTTGCGTCAGCTACATCGACAACATCACCGGGCGCGAAAGCGGGCTGACTTCCCTTTTTGGTGCTTCACACGAGAGAACTTGATTAATCGGCTCATGAGGCAAGGCAGATGACGACAGCGCAAGCTGTTGGTGCGGTCTCACGCGAGGCGGCGGAATGGTATGCCATTGATTGGCCAACCATTCACCGCAACGTTCGCCGACTCCAAGTGCGTATCGTGCAGCTGCGAACTGAAAGCTGTTGAAGTGACTGTTCATCGAAAGAAGTACTCTTTCGACTGAACCACGTCCTCCATGACGAGCACCCTACGAGCCATGGCCGGAAGGTAACGACTGGTCAGAAAGCGCTCGGACAACGAATCCTGCAACCGCAAGGTTGGCACCCGAACTGTGAGGGGACGGTGCAGCTGCTAGCATCACGGCGGCAAAGGGCAAGAGTAAATAGCATGGTGAGCATATGCAAACTCTCGTAAGCGTCGTAATACGCAGGGAGCGGAAGATGCTTGGCGTTCCTTCGTAGCGGGTACGGTAGGCTCTGCACTCCTCCGTCATGGACAAACCACGCTACCGGCGTACAGAGAGCACCTAACCTATTGCTTTGTCACTTCAACGGAACAGGATAAACCCGTATCGTTCCCCGAAAGAAAAAGGGGGGAAAGATCAACCGTAAGGGGGATCGATGGCCCTCCGTGTCAACATCCTGAGACAAGTCTAGTACCTTAATTAATGAGCAGAAGGGCGAGAAAGAAGCAGGCAGGGATGATTAGGAATTCTCTTGGTGTTGTTCTTTCTCCTGAAGGTTTGGCTGCCGCGGAACGGAGCGAAGGCTCGGTTTGTGAGCCTGAGCGTAGTGCAGCGGCAGCGAAAGTGGGCGCCGGGGCTGTGCCGGTTTTGCCGCCGGATTCCGAGGTTGTCGCCACGGCAAAACGTGGTGTCTTCACCGCAGCATACAAACTGCGCATTGTGCAGGAAGCCGAAGATGCTGCAGCCACCCCAGGTGGCGTCGGCGCGCTGCTTCGCCGGGAGGGTTTGTATTCCTCGCATCTGGTCAGTTGGCGGCGGGAACGCCAAGCCGGGAGCCTGGAAGCCCTGACCCCACGTAAACGCGGCCGCAAATCCCAGCGTGATCCGCTGGCAGAGGAAAATGAAAAGCTGCGCCGCCAGCTAGGCCAACTGACAGAAAAACTCCGAAAAGCGGAGATCATCATCGACGTTCAAAAAAAAGTGGCGGCGCTGCTGGGCCGTCCGATCCCGGATCCGGAGGAGAAACTGTGATGGCCGCGGCCACCGAGTTGGCCACGATCGCGGGCATCCGCGCGGCGTGCAGGCGCTGGCTCTGCCGCGAGCTTCCTACTACCGAAAGCTTCATCCCGGTTCTTCGGCTTCGCCAATTTCCCGGCGGCGCCGGCACGGGCTCTGCGTCCTGAGGAACGGCAAACGGTTCTCGCCTGCTTGCACGAAGAACGTTTTCAGGATCGCTCTCCAGCCGCTGTTTATGCAACGTTACTCGATGAAGGAACGTATCACTGCTCGATCAGCACCATGTATCGCGTGCTCGACGAACACGACGAATCGCACGAACGCCGCAATCAGTTGCTTCATCCGCCTTACCAGAAGCCCGAACTGATGGCTACTGCTCCCAATCAACTGTGGAGCTGGGACATGAGCAAGCTGCTCGGCCCCGTCAAGTGGACCTACTTTTGTCTCTACGTAATCCTCGACGTGTTCAGCCGCTACGTTACCGGCTGGATGGTTGCCTATCGCGAAAGCGCGGAGTTGGCCAAGCGGCTGATCGAGGAAAGTTGCAAAAAACAACACATCCCGCCCGGCCAACTCACGCTGCATGCCGATCGTGGCACCTCGATGAGGTCCAAGCCGGTGGCTCTTTTACTTGCCGATCTGGGTGTCACGAAAACGCATAGTCGACCGCACGTGTCGGACGACAATCCTTTTTCCGAGAGCCAATTTCGAACCATGAAATATCGGCCGGAGTTCCGGACCGCTTTGGGTGCATCCAGGACAGTCGTGCTTTCTGTCAGAGTTTTTTTCGGTGGTACAACGACGAGCACCGTCACTCTGGCATAGGCTTGTTGACGCCAGCCATGGTTCACTATGGCCAAGCGGAAAACGTCTTGCGGCAACGCCAGGATGTGCTCGATGTTGCTTACCAGCTTCACCCGGAGCGCTTCGTGCGAAGCGCTCCACAACCACCGGCTCTTCCCAGCGAGGTATGGATTAACAAGCCGGCCCAGCACACATGAAAAGCTCACTAAATTCCGTGAGCACCTGTCTCAAAGTCGTTGAACGCGCCGGGCGGTGCGGGTAGGAGATCGGGGAGAAAGCGAAGGCTGCTCTGTAATGGGGCAGATATCGGTTGCGTCGGTC
Source organism: Candidatus Acidiferrales bacterium (assembly GCA_963780315.1). Taxonomy (GTDB): domain Bacteria; phylum Acidobacteriota; class Terriglobia; order Acidiferrales; family UBA7541; genus Acidiferrum. The sequence continues at coordinate 47,197 of CAWABP010000015.1, forward strand.
TCATCGACAACATCACCGAACGCGAAAGTGGGCAAACTTCCCTATGGTGCTGCACACGAGAGAACTTGATCAATCGGCTTGGGAGACAAAGCAGATGACGACAGTGACCGCTGTTGGTGCGGTCTCCCGCGAAGCGGCTGAATGGTATGCCATTGACTGGCTAGCCATGCAACGTAACGTTCGCCGACTCCAAGTCCGTATCGTGCAGGCAACGAAGGTTGGCAGATGGAACAAAGTGAAATCCTTACAACGTCTGTTGACCCACTCGTACAGCGGCAAGGTTCTCGCCGTTCGACGAGTGACGGAAAACAATGGCAAGAAAACCCCAGGTGTGGACCAGAAAATCTGGAAAACACCGGAAGATAAAACCCAGGCAGTACATGCATTGAAGAGCAGGGGTTATCAATCGCAACCCCTGCGACGTGTCTATATACCCAAATCCGATGGCCAAAGGCGTCCTCTCGGAATTCCTGTCATGATCGATAGAGGGCAGCAAGCACTACACTTGCTCGCGCTCGACGCGGTGCTGGAAACCAACGCTGATCGAAACTCTTATGGGTTCCGTCAGAAACGGTCCTGCGCCGATGCAATTGAACAGTGTTTTATCACCCTGTCCAAGGCGCCGAACACACAGTGGATTCTGGAAGCGGACATCAAAAGCTGTTTCGATCAAATTTCCCACGATTGGCTTCTGGCGCACGTCCCTATGGACCGAGCCATTCTCCAAAAATGGTTGAAATCCGGGTACATGGAAAAACACGTCCTCCACGAAACGACCGATGGAACTCCTCAAGGCGGCATTATCTCCCCAGCGCTCGCTAACTGTGCGCTGGATGGGCTTGAGCTACTCCTGAAGGAAAACTACCCAACAGGACGGCGTCTCAAGTCCCTTGGAGGCCTATGTCCCGCCGTGAACTTCATTCGTTACGCGGATGATTTCGTCATCACCAGTAGATTGAAAGATTTGCTGGAAGGAGAGGTCCAACCCCTCGTCGAGAAGTTCCTTCAACAACGAGGGCTCAAACTCTCTCCCACGAAGACCGTCATTACGCACGTGGAGAAAGGCTTTGATTTCCTCGGACAAAACGTGCGCCGTTACCCTAACGGGAAACTGCTCATCAAGCCTTCCAAGAAGAATGTCAAAACCTTCTTGGATGGCATCCGAGTTGCGATTAAAGCTGGGCTTGGCATGTCTGCTGCCGATTTGGTCGATCAACTCAACCCAAAAATTCGGGGCTGGGCCAACTACCATCGGCACGTGGTCAGCAAACGCACCTTTGCACACGTTGATCATTCTATCTTCCATAGTTTGTGGAGGTGGGCACGGAGAAGGCACCCGAAAAAATCCTCGACCTGGCTCAAAGAGAAATACTATGAGCGCAATCGGGGACCCGACTGGTGTTTCTTCGGGGAACGATGTAATGACGAGGGGCAGCCCAGCAAGGCTTGGCTGTACCGCGCCAAGCGCACCCCCATCAAACGACACATAAAAGTCAAAGGCGAAGCCAACCCCTACGATCCGGCGTATGAAACCTATTTCGAAGATCGGGAAGGTTCTCACATGCTGGACACGTTCCGGGGCACCAAAACTCTTCGCTTTCTCTGGCTGGAGCAACGCGGCCTCTGCGCTGTTTGCAATACCAAGATCACCCGGATCACCGGCTGGCGCGTTCATCACTGCGTCCCTCTTGTGAAGGGTGGTTCGAAGAGTGCCGAAAACCGTGTTTTACTTCATCCGGAGTGCCACGACAGGGTTCACTGTCAGCGCCTTTCCGTATCGAAGCCGCGTCTCCCTTAAAGAGGCGTTTGCAGTGCTTGAGCTGTGTGCGGGGAAACTTGCATGCACAGTTCTTAGAGGGCTGGGCCCCAGCCATGGGGTCCGGCTACTCGGTGCAACGAAGGAACGCAGATGGGGCAGGGTGCAAGCCCTGCAACGTTTGCTGACCCACTCCTACAGCGGCAAAGTTCTCGCCGTTCGACGAGTGACGGAAAACACTGGCAAGGCAACCCCCGGTGTGGACCAAGAAATTTGGGACACACCAGAGAAGAAGACCCAGGCAGTACATGCACTGAAGCGTAGGGGCTACCGATCTCAACCCCTACGGCGTGTTTACATCCCGAAGTCGGACGGCAAGACGATGCGCCCACTCGGAATTCCCACAATGATCGATCGAGGGCAGCAAGCACTACACTTGCTTGCCTTGGACCCCGTTGTGGAAACCATTGCTGACAGAAACTCCTATGGGTTTCGTCAGAGACGGTCTTGCGCGGACGCGATTGGACAGTGCTTTCTGGCACTGAAAAGCGCTAACGCGCAATGGATTCTGGAAGGTGACATCAAGAGTTGTTTCGACAGAATTTCACGCGACTGGTTTTGGCTCACGTCCCTATGGATCGAGTCATTCTCCAAAAGTGGTTGAAATCCGGGTATATGGAAAAACACGTTCTTCACGAATCGATGGATGGGACTCCCCAGGGTGGAATTATCTCTCCCGCGCTCGCTAACTGCGCGCTGGACGGACTGGAACGACTCCTGCAGGAAAAGTTTCCTGCCAGGAAACGTCTCAGATCCCTTGGAGGTGAAAAACCTTGTGTCCATCTCATCCGTTATGCGGATGACTTCGTCATCACCAGTAAATCGAAAGAATTACTGGAAGGAGAAATCAAACCCCTCGTCGAGCAGTTCCTGCAAGGGCGAGGTCTTGAACTTTCTCCGACCAAGACGGTCATTACGCACGTGGAGCATGGCTTTGATTTCCTCGGACAAAACGTGCGCAGATACCCTAATGGGAAACTGCTCATCAAGCCTTCCAAGAAGAATGTTGGAACCTTCCTGAATGGCATCCGACGAATCATCAAGGACGCACGTGGCATGGCTGCCGCCGATCTGATCGATCACCTCAACCCGAAGATTCGCGGTTGGGCCAACTATCATCGGCACGTGGTGAGTAAACGCACGTTTGAACGTGTGGATGGCAACATCTTCTCTAGTCTGTGGCAATGGGCACAACGAAGGCACCCAAACAAGCCCTTGCGCTGGGTCAAATCGAAATACTTTGAACGGCGTAGGGACTGTGATTGGACCTTCTTCAGTGAAACCTGCGATGACGAGGGACGGCCAGGTAAAGTCTGGCTATTCCACGCCCAGAGCACTCCCATCAAACGACAGGTCAAGGTCACGGGCGAAGCGAACCCGTACGATCCCGCCTATGAAACCTACTTCGAAGAACGTGAAGGGGCTCACATGCTGGACACGTTTCGGGGTACTCGCACGCTTCGCTATCTCTGGTATGAACAACGCGGACTCTGCACACTGTGCAATACAAAAATCACCCGGATCACGGGCTGGCGCCTTCATTACTGCGTCCCTCGTGTACAGGGTGGTTCCACAGATGCGACGAACTGCGTGCTACTTCACCCAGAGTGCCATGACCGGGTACATCGCCAGCGCCTTTCCGTTTCGAAGCCGCGTCTCCTCCAAAGAGGCGTTCGAAGGGCTTGAGCTGGGTGAAGGGAAACTTTCACGCCCAGTTCTGAGAGGGCCGGGCGGCCGCAAGGCCGCCTGGCTACTCGGTAGTCACAAGCTCCATTGGTGCATTCCGATCGCGTGCGCATGACGAGCTATTCGGTTGTAGCGTATATCTGCGGAAGAACCGGCTACCTCTAAGAATGCCGCTTGCTCGCAAGTCGTCAGGAAAACATCCTCCTCACTCGCCGACCGGTTCGCCGTGACACCAGGGAACTAAGAGTGCAGCACCACATCGAGGTTATTTTTGACGCGAGTTTAGCCTATCGAGTACGCGCTTCAACTCTTCCAGCTTCTGCCCCGCCTCGCCGAGCTTGCCTTCCGCTGTCAGACGCTGGTAGTCGGCAAGGTCTTTAGCGGCCTCTGCGATGAGCGCGTTTACATCTGCAACTGGCTGGGCCGATGCGGCGGATGCCGCTGCGTGTCCCGCCGGTTCCGCGGGCGCTGCCGCGGCGCTCACCGACGACGACGCTCCTCCAAAAAGAGAGGCCATAGCCGACTCGAAGGTCGGTCCATATGCTAGCCGATCTTGCAGCGCGAGCACCACCAGGCGCAACTCCGGCATCGGGCTGCGTTCGGCCTGCAGGTAAATCGGCTCCGCATACAACAGCGCACGTCCGCACGGTATTACCAGCAGGGCTCCGCGGCGCACGTGCGAGCCTTGCTGGTTCCACAGCGTTAATTGCCCGGAAAGCTGCGCGTTCTGATCGATTCGCGCCTCGATTTGCAGCGGTCCGTCGACGAGCTTGGTTTTGGGAAAGTTATAGACCACGGACGTGCCGTATTGTGCGCCGTCACTGCGCCCAGCAATCCAGCCAATCAGATTATTCCGGTTGGCTGGGGTGAAGGGCAGAATCTCGACAAACTCAACTCCCGTTTCACCCGGCAATTTCATCAGTACGAAATTCGGCTCCATCATCTGTGTCGCTTGCTCGCCCCCCGCGCTCATGCCAACTTCGGAAGCCACAGTCCACAGGTCCTCACGGTTATAGAATACTTCCGAATCCGTCATGTGATAGAGACCGTAAACTTCCGCCTGGAGCTTGAGCAACATTTCAGGGTAGCGCATGTGCTTGTGCAGCCCTGGAGGCATCATGGCCGCATCCTTGAAGAGACTCGGAAAAATGCGGCGATAGGCCGCTATAATCGGATCCTCCGGATCAAACACGTAAAACGTTGCCGTGCCATCGTAAGCGTCGATGACCACCTTAACGCTGTTCCGCATGTAGTTAATGGGTTCGCCCGCGACATGGAAATGACTTGAATAGGGATAGCTGTCTGAAATCGTGAATGCATCCATGATCCACGATAGGCGTCCATCGTCGCTGAGCACGATGTAAGGGTCGGGATCATAGCTGAGGAACGGCGCTAAGGTCGTGACGCGGTCGCGCAGGTTGCGCCGCATCAGCAACCGGCTATCCTTGTTGACGTCGTCGCTGAACGGCAGTTTGGCAATGTCGCCGCGGTCGAGCGCGATGACAAGGCGACGCAGGAAACCGCCGAGCACGATGCCACCGTTACCCTCATAGGACGTTAAATTGTTGTTCTGGCCTTGCGGGTAGTTGAATTCCTTCTGCCGCGTCTTCACGTAGACGTCGGTATTCGTCAACTCACCAAAATAGACTTCCGGGCGGGTTACGGTTAGACCCCACACCGTGGTCTGGACCGGCATGTTGCTCAGAATCAGCGTGGGCAGTCCTTCCGCCGTAAAGCCATTGACCGGGTTCATGGTGATGCCGTAGCCGTGGGTGTAAATAAGCTTTTCGTTAATCCAGTTGCGGCTGCTCTCCGGGAGCTTTTCGACGTTCAGCTCGCGCGTCGCCAGCATCACCTGGCGAGTGGTGCCATCGATTTCATAGCGATCAATGTCAATGTCTGGGAAATCGTAGTACGTGCGAATTTCCTGTATCTGGCGCAATGTGTCCTGAAGCGCGTGCCAGTCCCACAGGCGGATGTTCTGAAGCGTTGCCTTGTTGTTCGATGGTTCGGCTGCCTCCACCGTCGTCTCTGCGGGAAACTCGCGCTGTGAGACTCGGTTCAATCCGTAGGCCTGCCGCGTCAGCTCAATATTGTGGCCAATATACGGTTGCTCGCGGACTAGTTCATTTGGTTTGACGATAAAGGTGCTGTTGTACCACCCAACCATCTGAACGGCGATGTAGCACACCGTGGCCGGAAGGATTGCCACAGCAAGCCACCGTCCGCGACGCTTCAACACCGCATTGGCGGCTGCAATCACCGCGCCGAGAACCAGCGCCGCGCAAACAATGAGCATTCCTGTGAGGGTGACGTGTGCGTCGGTGTAGGTGACACCCCCAAAGATCGTATGATCATCGAACAATCGCTCGAAGCGACCGAGATACGCACGCATCGCAAGGATCACCAACAGGAACGCAAAGGTGATAGAAAATCCTCGCCACGACAATCGGGTGCCCCGGGTGCGACCTCGGCCGAGCGCACTCGCTCCGCCCGTGATGAGGATGAAAAAAAGAGCGAGTACACAGGTAATACAGGCGAGCGTAAGCAGCCATCCGGTGATGAGCTGCCACGCAGGCAGGGCGAAGAGAAAAAAGCTCAGCGGCTTGCCAAAGATCGGGTCCACCATTTGACCAGCGACTCGGGGTGCGTACCAGAACAGCGCCAGCGTCGACCATTCCGCCGCCATGCCAGCACCGCTGGTCGTGGCGACGGCGAGCGAAGCGAGCAGCGCGATGACGCGCATGGCGCGCTCAACCGGCAGCCTTAACGGTTGTCCGCCAATGAAAATCGTGTGATCGGCGGGAAAATCGGGCAAATGCGCACGCTTCAGAGCCAGGAATGATCCGTACAGAAGGACGAATGTAGCCGCTGCAAAAGCTGCGAAGATCCACCATTGAAGATCCAGCGTTTTCCAGAACACGCTGCCGTAGCCGAGCGATCCGAACCACAGCACGTCCATGTAGTATGACAACGCCGTGCGGCAGCCGAAGATGATGGCGACGAGGATTGCGATAAAGAAAAGTAAGCGACCGCGACGCCGGGGTGGATGCATCCGCCGCGGCCAATCAATGTCAATGGTTTCGGGCATCGCTCCCTCCTATTCTTACTAACGTTTTCGGATCAGAGTTCTATGAAACGCTATTGTACTTAGATCCGGCGTATTTTGTGTCCCGAATTATGCAGAAAAGCTGATTCGACGCGCATTTCAACGTTGTTTTAGAATTCAAGGAATTCCTAACTGTTGGTTAGCAATTCCTTGAAATGCCCTACTCTCCAAGAAATATAAAAATCGCCTGTAATCATCGGGGGTTGACCCACTTCGGTGGAGTCCATCTATTTCATGAATTTCTGCGAGTGCTGCACTTCAGAGACTTCCTCGCCCAACAGATTCGCTATCCCCGGCGCAACCGAGATTACAGTCTGTCGCAGATGTTGCTGGCGTTGATCTATCCCATCGTCTTGGGATTGGATCGTATTGAGACCGCGTCACTCTTACGTTCTAACGGAACCTTTCAGTACCTGACCGGCTTGCCGAGCTTTCCCGATCCACAGACCTTACGGCGATTCTTGCTGAACGCTCCTGTTAATCTCCGAGAGCAGTTACACCGCGCCAATGATCGAGTGCTCGAAAAATTCATTCACTTGCCCGATCACCGATCGCGCTTGATTCTGGATCTGGATAGCACCGTGGTCACAGTCTATGGCCGTCAGGAAGGAGCTGCGGTTGGCTACAATCCGCGCGCTACCGAGGCAAGCGGTCCTATGACCCAGTACTTTGTTTAGAAGCGAACTCCTCGTTCTTATGGGATGTAGAACTGCGGCGCGGCGATGCCGGCACCTGGGCGGGCAGCGTCGAACTTTTGGCCTGTTGTTTTCATTCTAGTCCTTCCGACATTCGCGAGGTTCGAGTGCGGGCCGATGCAGGCTTCGGCTATGGGCCGGTTTTGGACATGCTGGAAGCGCATCCAGCCCAGTACGCTGTGGTCGCGCGAATGACCCCCTCCCTGAAACGTGCGCTCGGAGGTTTAAGGTATGCACGGCTGAATCCACGGTGGGAGATCGCAGAATTTGATCATCGTCCCTCCGATTGGTCTCAAGCACGCCGTTGCATTGTGGCGCGGAAGCTGATCGAGGAGGCCGATCCGGAGCCGACTCTGTTTACCTTGGAGCGTTATGCGTATCGAGCCTGGCACACCAACCTGCCGCTGACGCCGGCAGGAGTGTGGCAGTTCTACGACGGCCGCGCCGAAATGGAACCACGCATCCGGGAGCTGCGTGAGGACTTTGCGCTGCGGAAGATTCCGACTCGTGCTTTCGCGGCCAACGCACTCTATCTGGAAGTAGTTCGGTTGGCCTACAACTCGGTCACGGCTTTTCAACGGACATGTCTTCGCGAGGAATGGCAAAGCATGACCTTGAGCAAACTACGCCACAGACTCTTGTGGCTGCCGGGCGAACTTACTCGCCCTCAAAATCGACCTACTCTTCGGTTAGCGATATCGCCCTTCACCCAAAAGCAGGCGGATGAGATACTCCATCGGATTCACAGGTTAAAATCGCTGGACAGCTAAAACTGCTTTTCTGAAAAGTCATCGACTGCTGCAAATATTTTGGAGACAAATGCTTGATTTTCGGCCACTTTTGAAGGAAATGAGTGAAATTCACGCCGGATCTAAGTTGTACAGTGCCTGAAGAGGGGTAACCACTTCGCGTTTGGTGAGCTTTGAACTCAGCTCATCTCGCAGATTTCAATTCAAACCTTCTTCGCAACCGGATCAAGCTTCGCAATCAGCAATCCGCGGATCTGTCAGGGCCAGAGGGGTTCCTGCTTTTGAGCACGCTGCTCAGTGATGGTCGTTCCTACCGCGACAGTTAGTCCGCAAATCGCGCGTGTTCGCTTGGCACTCGACTGCGGTTTTGCAGCGCTGTCGAGCAGTCCCGTTCGGGGAGGTAATGCACTGATGAATTTTCCGCGCGATCCGATCTCCCCGAACGCCGTTTTCTGGCTAGTTTCCGAGTATGCGACCAATCGCGCATAGAACCAATCTCCAAGTACCGAACCCTCGAACTGAGGGAGCGATCGTATTGAATCGACCTCGGATAGCAGTGCAACTTCTTTCCTTAATCGATCCACAGTTTGGGAAGATTGCAGAGACGAAGTGAGTTTTCAGCAACGCGAGCCGTGCTATCAAATGCGCCCCGCTACGGCCATGGCGTCGTCAAGGGGCGACTGACAGAAGACCGTAAGAGCATCCCCCATGCCTTCTTACCTGGTTTTCAGATGGCCGCCGGCAGCGAAAGAGCCCTCCCGTAGGGGCGCACGCACCGTGACACAGAAGCACGCGCTAGGGCGATGTACTCTTGTGATAGTTTGGAAAAGGAGGATGTTGGGGATCGGGAGGAGGCGGATTTTTCTTGAGGAGCTCCATCACCACCTCGACTGCCTTTTCAAGCTGCGGGTCGTGGCCAGCGCGCACGGCCTGCGGGTCGTATTCCACATCGATATCGGGCGGAACGCCGTGATTCTCCACGTCCCACGTGCCGTTGGGATTGTAGAAAGCGAGGTTTGGCGTGCCAGTGAAGCCGCCGTCCAGCAGGTCGCCTGGGTTGGTGTAATGACCAACGAGGCCGCCCCAGGTGCGTTTGCCGACCAGAGGGCCAATGGCTGTCTTCCGGAACATCCAGGGCAAGGCGTCGCCGCCCGAGCCAGCCATTTCGTTGGTGATCATCACCTTCGGACCGAAAATGGCCTCGATAGGAGTGGTGATGTCCTTTCCTTCTCGCATGTGCCAATAGCTGAGGAGCGGGCGGCGCAGGTAATCGATGATGTAGTCGGCGATGTCGCCACCGCCGTTGTAGCGCTCATCGATGATGGCAGCTTCCTTTCCGACTTGAGCGAAGTAGTAGCGGTTGAAATTGGTGTAGCCGCCTGCGTAAGTATCCGGGAGGTAGATGTAGGCGACGCGGCCACCAGTCAGTTCGTCCACCCTGCGGCGATTGTCCTCGATCCAGGCGTAGTTGCGAAGCGAGGTTTCGCTATCTACCGGGACGACCGTGACGTCGCGTGACCCGCTGGCATCGGGATTTGGGCCAACCTTGAGAACGACCTGCTTGCCCGCGGTTTCTTCAAAGAAACTGTAGACATCAGTGGGAGGGCGGATGTCGCGGCCATTGACGGCAAGCAAGTACTCGCCGACTTTTACATTGACTCCGGGTTGCGTGAGGGGAGCGCGGAGCTTGGGATTCCAATTTTCGCCGTTGAAGATGTGTGCGAGACGGTAGCGGCCATTTTCGAGGGTGAAGTCAGCGCCGAGCAGACCGGTCTTAACGCGCTTGGGCTCGGGAACGTCGCCGCCGCCGACGAACATATGGCCAATGGTGATGTCGCCGAGCATTTCGATAAACAAGTAGTTGAGATCATCGCGAGTGGCGATGTTATCGAGGAAGGGCTCGTAGCGTTTTTTTACAGCGTCGAGATCGAGCCCGTGCAGGCCCGGGTCGTAGAGAAAATCACGCTCATCGCGCCAGACTTGATAGTACATGTGTTTCCATTCTGCACGCGGATCGACGTAGACCTCCATGGAGTCGAGCTTGAGGGGTCCTCCCTGGCTGGGTTGCGGAGGTCCTTCGGCAGGTTTGGCAGCGGGGCTAATGGACCACTGGTTTTGCTTAGAGTAGAGCATTCTTTCGCCGTCGAAAGAAAGTTTGAAAAAGTTCACGCCGTCAAGAATTTGGTCGGTCTTGCGAGTTTTGAGCTCAAACTTGTGGATTTTCAACGGAGGACCAAACTCGGCAAAGTCGATGGGATCCACGGCAGGCCCCTCAGTCAGGAAAATCACGCCGGCCTTGCCGGCAGCGAGACCGTAATAGTTCCTGGGAGGAATTGGCAAAGCGAGAATGCGTTGGCTGATGTTTTCCAAGTTGATGTCGACTGTGACGGGTTTCTCTGGCTTGGCTTTTTCCTTAGAGTCTTTGGTCTGGTCTGCGTCAGTGTCTGATTTCTTGTCCTTATCCGCCTTGTCGCCCTCTTTGCCTTTTTCTTCGTCGCTCTCGGGGGCCAAGGGTGAGGGCTCGTCTTTCTTGAGAACGACGAGATAAATGCTGCGGGTGACAGGGCGCGCCAAACTGGTCATGTCCAACCAGCCATTGTTCAAGGCGGCGTCCGTGCTTGCGGTGAAGTAGAGGTATTTGCCTTCCCGGTCGAACGCGACATATAGCGCATCGCTCATGCCGTCAGTGAGCTGATAGCTCTTACCTTGTTCAAGCGAGTAGGCAAAGACAGCATGGAGGTGGCTGCGCAGCTGCTTGGTGTAGGCAATCCAGCGACTGTCAGGAGACCAGGCCAGCTGCAGAGAATGGCCGGGGTCGGTGTACGTGTCCGTATCAATCTTGGCTGGCGTTTTCTTGTCGAGGTTCAGATACCAGAAGTTGAGGCGCTTGTCGGTGTAAGCGATCTTCTGAGAGTCGGGAGACCAGGTAGGCGAGTAGTAAAACGTGGGGGGCTTGCCGAGATCGAACTTGCGGATGTCGCCGAGCCCGCTCTGATCGCGAACATGCAAGGCGTCCTCCCCGGACTCATCGGAGAGATAGGCAATGGATTTGCCATCGGGGGACCAGGCGGGATCGCGTTCGGCCGTAGCGGTGGTGTTGGTCAGGTTACGTATGTCGCCTTTCTCGGCCGGCACCGTCAGGACTTCGCCGCGGACGCCGAAAACTGCGCGCGCGCCCGTGGGTGAGATATCGGCATTGCGAATCCGCTTGGCCTCAATCTTCTGGAACCGCGGCCGTACCTCGGTGAGATCGCCCAAAATCTGGATATTCAACGCGCGATCGCCGCCGGACTTGAGATCGAGCAGGTGGAGAGAGCCGAATTGCTCGTAAACAATGGCATCGGAACAGGCCGAGGCCGATTTGATGTCCAGGTCAGCGTTTTGGACCAGTTGCTTCACCTGTTGAGACTTGAGATCGTAGGCGAACAGGGTGACCGGGCCATTGCGGTCGGAGAGGAAATAAATGGTGTCGCCGACCCACATAGGGTTGAAGTCGTTGGAATTGTCGCGGGGGATGGTCGCTTGAGTACTTGAGTCGGCAAGATTCGCAATCCAGATGGGTTTTGTTTGACCGCCGCGGTAACGCTTCCAGGCTGCTTGCCATTGGACGAGGGGCACGTAGGCGAGGCGCGTCCCATCAGGAGAAAACGAGCCTTCTGAGGCTCTTGCCAGCGGGAGCTGCATTGCGAATCCGCCTTCGACAGGAACCGTAAAGAGCTGGACCACGCCATCGGCAAAAGCGGTCCGCGCCGAACTGAAAAGGACCCGCCTTCCGTCCGGCGTCCACCCTCTTACATTCAAATCAGCGGGGTGATAGGTGAGGCGACGAGGCTCCCCGCCGGAGGCAGACACAACGTAGACGCCACGATTTCCGTCGTAGTCACCCGTGAAGGCAATCCGCGAGCCGTCCGGGGAAAAAATGGGCTTGCCTTCGTGGCCCCCGTTGGTCAGCCGCCGGACATTGCTTCCATCCCGGGCGGTGATCCAGATGCTGCCCGCATAGCTGAAGGCAATTTGCGATTGGCTCACGGATGGATCGCGCAAGAGGAGAGGTTTCTGCGATTGCGAGCGGAGAGCGCCGGGAAAACAAGCGCAGAAGGCCACGAGCGCGAGGCCCGCACGCAATAAGAGGCGCAGAATGGGTTGCGATGGGCCGTTCAAGAGGTTGTTCTGCATGGCGGTATTCTCCCTCAATGGACTTAAAGTCTCGTCTCGAACCGTCCGTTTCTCTGTGGATGGCTCCGACGGAGAAGGACCGGGGAAATTTCCTTCATGGATCTGTCTTCATCGGGACTGATCCAAGTTCAAGAACTGGACGAATGTTATAACAGCCAGATTTTGGATGTTGGGAAAAGTACGGCTAGGAGGAAAGCAGAAATGGACCTGACCCCGGCGGACCTTCAGGCGGTCTGGAATTGCAAACGCAAAAGTCGAGGTGCGGGCGTGCTTCCAGCGGGGCGCGGACGGAAGAAGAACCCTCCACCGTTCGCTGCCATTTGGGATCGCAACCTGGATTCTGGCGAGTTACAAAACCCTGATTTCGGGGATTGTCGAAACCCTCTGCCGTTGGTCATGGGTGATCAAATGTCGGGTTAAATCCCAATAGACGCGCTACTCGTCGATTCGGATTTCGCTGACTCCCCAGAAGCCCCATTCGGGGAGGTAAATTCTCCGTCAGACGTCTTCCAGTCCCAAGTTGTCATTCAGCTCCTCCGAGCCTTGCGGATTGGTCGCCAGCCGGAACTCTTCGATTGCCACATCATCCTTGCCGAGCTCCCCGTCACCATTCCCCCAATAATAATGAGCATCGCTAAGTGCGGGTTCCAGGGTCAGCACTTGCTCCAAAAGCGGCACACCACTCGCTGCGTCGTCACGAATCACTCGCAGGCTCCCGAGTTTGTAAAGAGCTACGGCATTTGTTGTGTCAATCTTGATCTCTTCGGCATAGGCATCATCCGCTTCTTGCAATTTTCCCGCAGTCCAGCAAGCATCACCGAGCTCTTCATGCAGGCCCGGCTCGAGCGGTGCCCCGGCGATGGCAAGGCGGAATTCGCTAATTGCGTCGTCGGCTCGGAACGCCTCGGCGTCCGCCTGCGCAAGCACCTCATGAACTCGCCAGGAATCGGGAGCAAGCTTGAACATCGCTGCATAGCTTTCTTTGGACACCAGCAGGCGCGCTCTGCCCCGGTGATAAAGAATGTCCAGGTTTTTGGGATCCAGCGCAGCGGCTTTGTCCAAGTCAGACGCAGCCGCAACTGCTTCGTTCTGCGCTAACTCGACAGCGCCGAGCCACATCCAGCTTGCCGCGTTCTTGGGTTCAACCCGAGTCTCCCGCATCAATTCGTCGTGTGCCGCAGACAAATGGTTCAATTTGTAGTTCACGATGCAGGTGAATAGCCGCAGTCCGTGCAGGTTGGGTTGCAACGATGCAGCTTTCTGAAGCGCGCTGAGCGCCTCGTCAAGGTGTCCACCCATTTCTAGTGCGAGGCCTAGATTGAAATACCCTTCCGGCGATTTGGGTTCACCTTGCAGATATGCCCGAAAGTTAAGGACAGCTTCGCTCGGATCGTTTCTGCGCTTGGCGGCGTTGCCTTGCTCGAACAAGGACTTGGTGTGGGCAGCTTGTGCGATCAATAAGCGACAACAGAAAGCCAGAGCCAGGGCCATCACAATAGGTCGCGAGGAACGACGCAACATGCTCATAAGCCTTTTTTGCAACCGGCAACAAACAAGTTGGTGGCGTTGCGGTAACCGAGGTAAGTCTTGTGTTGCTTCATTTTGCTTCGCTCTATGTATTCGGCAGAGGCTTCTTCCACAGTCTTACGAACCTGAGGGGTTGAGCAAAGAGACGGGTGTGTCGATCCGCGCTTGGGGACAAAGCCGTCCAGAGGATTACGATTCTCCGAATTAATTAGCGCTGTGTGCGCGGCGGTAACATCCTGTCCTACTCGTACGGGATTGCGATTGCCGCAAGTCGGGCGAAGGCAGTAGGTCGCACCTGGAATTGAAATCGGACGATGATTCTTGGAAAACTGTACGGAGACGAAGGGAAATTTCCCGTCGCCTCCGTTAATGCGTGCGATGAGAGTGAAGTGTGCCATGTTGCCGTCGCATACAGAGATAGTACTGAGGCTTTTCAAAAGCCTAACGCTCAGCCTAACTTGGGCAACAGTGCTTGGTAACAGTTAGCGGTTTTCCAAGGTAAGTGCTTTGGACCTTCCTCAAATGGTGGAGCCGATGGGATTCGAACCCACGACCTCCTCGATGCCATCGAGGCGCGCTCCCAACTGCGCCACGGCCCCACTCGAGGAACTTCCTAAAGTTTACCACAAATCCGCATGAGGCCGGGTGGCGTGCAAACACAGGTCGCGCGGAAACGCACACCAGCCAACGCAACGCAAAATTATCCTGAACCGGACAAAAGCGCGGGGCATTACTTGGCAACGTTGCAGGTTTTTCATCGCGGGATACGCCAGGCTTCCAGTAGAATGCATTCATCATGGCAAAACTTACGTTTCTGGGCGCAGCAGGCTGTGTAACAGGATCAAAATATCTGGTCGAAGCAGCTGGCAAGAAATTGTTGGTGGATTGCGGGCTCTTTCAGGGCACGGATGACTTGAAGGAACGTAACTGGCATCCCCTGCCAGTGGATCTGAACTCCATCAACTTTGCGATTCTTACACACGCGCACCTGGACCACACGGGATGGCTCCCAGTGCTCGTGCGCGACGGGTTCCGCAAGACGATCTTCGCCAATCCCGCAACAATCGAACTCACGGAACTCCTGCTAAGGGATTCCGGACACCTGCAGGAAGAAGAAACCGCGGACGCCATCAAGCACAATTGGAGCAAGCACGCACATCCTCAGGCGCTCTACACCTCCGAAGACATTGATCCCGTTCTGCGCCTGCTGAAGCCAATGCCGCGCAATGGCGGCTTCGACATTTCGCCGGAATTTCATGTCGAGTCCTACGACGCGGGGCACATCCTGGGCTCCTCCAGCCTGGAATTGACAATCACAGAGAAAGGCAAAAAGTCCGTGATCGTTTTTTCCGGAGACGTGGGCCGCTACGACCAACCGATTCTGAATGATCCTGTCACGCCGGTGACAAGACAGATCGATCTGCTGTTGTGCGAATCCACGTATGGCGATCGCGAGCACGAGGCCGGCGACCCGTTGGCGCAGTTAGGCGACATCGTGAACCGCGTCGTGAAGCGCGGCGGCTCCATCGTGATTCCTGCGTTTGCAATCGGCCGTACGCAAACCTTCATGTACTTCCTGCGGCAACTCGAAAACCTCCAACGCATCCCCCGGGTCCCCGTGTATGTGGATAGCCCGATGGCTCTAAGCGCAACGGATCTCTACCTGAAGCACAACGAAGATCACGACCTGCTGTTCAAGCGCGACGAACAGAACGGCGGCGACCCCCTGAACGTGCACGAATTCCACCTGACAAGAACCGCGGACGAGTCCAAGCAAATAAACAACGTAAAGACGCCCTGCATCATCATTTCGGCAAGCGGCATGGTCACCGGGGGCCGGGTACTGCACCACCTGGCCCAGCGCCTCGGAGACGCACGGAACGCCGTAATCCTGGGGGGATTCCAGGCAGAGGGAACGAGGGGCCGCGCGTTGCAGGAAGGGGCGAGAACCCTGAACCTGTTTGGGCAGGCCGTTCCTGTGCTCGCTGAAATCGTGGAGATGGGCCAATTTTCCGCCCACGCTGGAAAGAGCGAGTTGCTGCGCTGGCTAACGGCCGTGCAAGTTCCGCCAAAACAGGTGTATCTGACGCACGGCGAACCCGCGGCGGCTCAATCGTTACAGCAGGCCATTACGGAGAAGTTCCGCTGGAACGCCTCAGTCGCACGTTACCTGCATACCATAACGGCAGGATGACAGGCACTTTGGGAACTTTTTGGTACATTTTCAGGCGCAACTGCGGGATTGTGCGTCCCAGCTACCGACTTTACCTAGAAGTTACAAATTATCTTTGAATCAGCGGGAAACATTTTGCGGGGTACCCTCGTCTATATCTGCAAGACCACTCGCGGGGTAGGAAGCTAACCACCACAGGGCAACCGACCAATAGCTTCCTACCCCTTAATTATTAATAAAACAAATGGGCAGGGAAGACGAAAGCTTATCTGCCCGCGAAATGTCCGTTACAATACAGCCAAAACGGCCCGTTTGGTAGTGGTATTTTCAGACATCGGTGGGATTTCGGTCAATTTCAGCCCGGCAACAAACATGGGCGTGGGAGCAACGCGCCCCCATCGGTTGAGCTCCCATCTCGCGCGAAGGAAGTGCACCTCGGCCCTCAGCGACAGATCCAAGACCATTTTGGTAGTCCCACGATAGAACTGTTGGGGAATCTTCAGATACGGCTTCTTGCCGAAGTCCTGCCCGTCCGCGGAGCCCCACAACGATACATCCAGCGACTCCTGCTCAATCTGATCGGTGACGCTCAGTTCGCAAAGAAATGTGCGGGTAGTGGCAGCGGAAATGTCCACGGCCTCGCCATCGGCGGTGGATTCCAGCTTGGTTTCCGGAGGAATTATGGAAAACTCTAGGGGCACGGTGGGTTTCCTTCCTTGTCTAGCGCGATTTTAGCACGGAGCAGATTGCGCTGGTGAAGGTAAACCGAGCTGTGGCCGCGATCACTGTTATGACCATAAATTAGTGACCGTCACGTATTCGCCATCTGCCTGGACACGGATCGGCTCGCCTGCCTCGCGAACATCTTCGAGGTACAGTTCGATGGCTTCTTCAATGTTCTTGGGGACCTCTGCACGTGAATCACCCTGGGATACACAACCCCGCAAGGTGGGCACTCCAGCTACATAGCCGCCGTCGCTTTCGCGCTGGAGGATTACGGTATATTTCATGGCAGATCCACAGATGAACCGTCTATCTCAGGAATAATATTCCTGCCGTACCACAAGGTAAAACGTCGGGTCGAAGCGCGAGTTAGTCCCTGAAACTTAAAATGAACAGAAGGGCGCTTGCTGCCTAACCGGGTGCACTGCCAAGACGGAGTTCAACGAGCTTTTCTCCTGTGGCCGCAAAATGCTCTTGGTTGAACGCGATCTCGAGTAGATGGAACCTAGGCTCAAGCAGTCGACCGAACAAGGACCAATGGTCGACGTTCGGTCGGGCAATTGACAGATCCGTGGGATCGGCCACGCGGAGAGCATCGACCAGGTCGTAGGAATTCTTGGGTGAAAATGACGGGGAAACGCGTACGGAATAGTTTTCCCTATGCCAACGGGAGAAATCGAAAATGAGATTCTCCGTTGCGATGCAAATCCGGTCAATTTGCGATCCCTTTGGCTCAGGCCGAGGACACCTTACGACTTTCCCACCGAGAAGATCGAACATGAATGGCAGGGCCTGTTTGAGTTCAACTACATACAATTTGTCGAGATGGTGATTCATTAAGGGGCCTAACCACCAAGAAAAGAATATCTTCCAAATAAGGGGCAAGAGAAAAGCCAAGACGTAGTAGACCGGCTTGAACACGTCGATCAAGAAAAAGACGATTTGTTGTTTTCTGGTGTTAGGTCGTCGCAATCTCTTTTCCATGGGGCTGGCGATTTCGTTTAAGTATATATCGGCCACCGTTCAATCTCGCTATGCGTGCAGTTTGGCAAGCCGGGCTTCGGCCGCGGCCAAGGTTTCTTCTTTCTTGCAGAAAGTGAAACGCACCTGTTGCGCGCCATCCTGCGCGTCATTATAGAAGCTGGAGCCGGGGACGCAGGCCACGCCGATGTGTTCGACCAGATATTTGGCAAAGGAAACATCGCGCGAATCCGCGGGATATTTGGCCTCGTCGAAATGGAATCGGGAAATGTCCGTCATGATGTAGTAGGCACCACGAGGCTTGCAAACGGTAAAGCCGGATGCTGTGAGAATCTTCAGCAGGCGCTCGCGCTTTGCGGCATAATTCGCAGCCAGTTTGTCGTAATACGACTGTGGCGACTTCAGCGCAAGCGCGCCAGCTTGCTGCAAAGGAGCCGCCGCCCCAACGGTCAGAAAATCATGCACTTTACGGATGGCCTGCGTAGTTTCCGGTGGAGCGATGGCCCAACCGACACGCCAGCCGGTCACACTGTAAGTTTTGGACATCCCGTTGATGACGATGGTGCGGTCGCGCATGCCGTCCAGCTTGGCCATCGTAATGTGCTCGGCGCCGTCGTAAATAATGTGCTCGTAGATTTCGTCGGTGATGCAATACGCGTTCCAGCGAACGCAAAGGTCGCGGATGAACTCGAGTTCAGCGCGCGTGAACACCTTCCCCGTGGGATTGTTGGGTGTGTTCAGAATGATCGCTTTGGTGCGCGCTCCAAACGCAGCGGCCAGTTCCCTTTCGTCAAAAGTCCAGTCCGGCGGGCGCAGCTTCACAAAACGCGGCGTTGCTCCAGAGAGAATCGCGTCCGGGCCGTAATTCTCGTAGAACGGCTCGAATACAACAATCTCGTCGCCGGGATTGATGATGGCCATCATGGAAGCCATCATCGCCTCTGTGGAGCCGCAGCAAACCGTGATTTCGCGCTCGGGATCTACGCTGATGCCCTGGGTGCGCGCAAATTTCTCGACGATAGCGTCGCGCAGCGGCTTTGCCCCCCAAGTAATGGCGTACTGGTTGATGTCGTCGGCGATGGCATGCCGTGCGGCTTCCTTGATTTCTTCGGGCGCCGCGAAATCCGGAAAACCCTGCGAAAGATTCACGGCGTTATGCTGCATCGCCAGCCGCGTCATTTCGCGAATCACGGATTCCGTGAATTGCTCGGCCTTCGCGGAAAGCATCCGCCGCGCAATATGCGTCATGTTGGCTTCAGGAGTGGACATGGCGTTCCTGTTCGGCGTTGCCCCCCTAAATGGGAAAAGAAAAGTCTACGGGGGAAACAGAAAAAGTCAAAGCAGAGAAAAGTACGGTCTGGCAGAAGTCAAAGGTTGATGGATTATCCTTGAGCAGTCGGCGAGGCGATGCTTGGAGTGGGTGAATCGGTCTGGTATAACTGTGGCGTGTTTGGCCTGACTGAGCCGAAGCTGCCCGTTACCGAGGAGCAGAAACGTTGGATTGACAACTCTTTCCTCCGCTTGGCCACTGTCCTCGGCGCGCGCCGTATTTTCCAAGCTACGGTCATCCTCCCGACCCCTGACCACTTTCCAGATCCTTACGACCGCACAGAAATGGCCCTTCAAGGCATGTTCCAGCGCGTCGCTATTCAAATGAAGGTAAATCCAGACGACATTGACGTGACACTATTCGTATCCGGCGATGACCTGACTCGCGACCTCGTGCCCTTCTATTCGGGCAAGACCTCGGGCGCCGCGGGCTTATACCACCACGACCCCACTGAAAAGTCGCACATTTCAATTAACGAAGATGAACTCAAAGATCCTATGGCACTTGTAGCGATTCTTGCGCACGAACTCGGCCATATCATTCTTCTCCGTCCGCGTCTAATCGGTCGCAAAGACCCGGACATGGAACCGCTGAATGACCTGTTAACTATCTTCCTGGGCTTCGGGATTTTTACAGCAAACTCAGCGTTTCGTTTCGAGCAGCACTGCGACAACACATCGCAGGGCTGGTCTGCTCGCCGCCTCGGTTATCTTTCGGAAGAACAATTAGGGTACGCCTTGGCGCGCTTCGCATTCGAGCGAGGCGAGGAAAAACCTGCATAGGCCTCTTTCCTAACCACCAACATTGCGTCTTACTTAAAGCGCTCTGCCAAGTGGCTAGCCAAAAACCACGAGCCGCATCTCTTTGTAAGAGATTAAGGAAAGTACAGATTGCGTTGGGTAGTTGAGTTCCCGCCGTGAAAGCGTCAGCAAGCCGCCGCACTCCAAAAAACGCTCAGCGGGACTGGATCGCGGCGGAAACGGTAGTCTTCGAGGGCTCACCGTAGAGCAACCGGTACATAGTGGCATTGCGCAACACGATTTGCACGTATTCGCGTGTCTCCGTGAACGGGATAGACTCCACGAACTCTGGAATCTCCTCGTAGGTGCGTTCCGCTTTCCACTGTGCCAGTCGTTCATCCCCGGCGTTGTAAGCCGCGGCAGCGTACTCGGGCGCGCCCGTTGTGCGCACGAGGTCCGCGATATCCACCATTCCCAACTCGATATTCACCGTGGGATCGAAGAGCGAATTCTTGGAATAGTGGACTTTGCGTTCCTTGGCCAGACGGCGGCCTTCCTTGGGCAAAATCTGCATCAAGCCAATCGCATTGGCGTGGGAAACGGAATCCGCTTGAAATGTAGACTCCTGGCGGATCAGGCCGGCGGCGAACATGGCATCGAAATTGTCGCGTTCAGCTTCGCGGCGCAACGTGGTCTCGTACGGCAACGGGAAAAGAACCTTCCATACGTTGGCTGGGACATCGTTGAAAGCCCGCGCATCGAAATTCGCAATCGCCATCCGCCCATAAGCCATGCCCGTGGCGAAGTGTCCTTGATCGAACGCGGCTTGCGCGGCTTCCACCATGAACCGCGGTGAAGCGGTTGCTGCAAACGCGGCCTTCAGTTCGAGTTCCGCCGAAGCATCGAACGCAATCGTCCGCAACGCTTGCGCGCGATTCCAGCGGTCGGCCACATTCGGCGCGATCGGTTCGTAAAAAGTACGCAGCGGCGGCGCGGGAGGAATTTGCGCCAGAAAATCCACGGGATCCTGTTCGCCCGTGCCCAGTTTTTCCAGGTGCATCGCGGCATATTCCGCGAAATAACTCGTGGGGAAACGCTCGACCGCCTTTGCATAGTAGGCGCGCGCGTGCGCAGGGTTGCCGCCGCGCTCGGCGCTGCGTCCAAGCCAGTAAAGCGCGTTCACAGCCGCGGGCGCAACCGGATATTTGCGCAGGAAAACGCTTATTTTGTCGTCGGCGTAGGGCTGGCGCTCGAGATAGGCGACCCAGGCAATGCGCCATTCCGCGTTGTATGCGTGTTTTCCGGCCGGGAAGGCATCCAGAACACGCTGGTAATAACTGACGGCTTTGCTCCGCTGCAATTCGACCCAATAATAATTTCCGCCGGCCATCAGCGCTTCCTCTGCCCAGCGGCTTTGCGGATATTTCTCCCAGATCTTTTCGATGGCCGCGAGCATCTCGCCTTCATTTTTCTCGGAGCGGTAATCCTGCGAAAGCGTGTAGAGGCGTTCGGCATCTGCTTCGGGATCGCTGACGTTCAGCGAAGCGAGCAGCTTGATCGAGGGCTTTGGATGTTGGCGGCACTCCGCGATCCGTACCATTGCGCGCTGCCGCGTGGGGTTGCCGGGCTCTCTTAACATGCTGGTGAGCTTTTCGTATTCGGTGCGCGCTTCTTTCCACTTATGCACGTCGTAATACATCTCGGCGCGCTGGTCCTGCAATTCACCCGTTGCGTATGGGAATTCGTTGTGAAGCATTTTATTCAGGCGCGGCAAAGCGTTCCCCGCGTCATGGGCTTCATCGGCCAGCGGGTATTTGTAGTACAGCGTCTGATAATCCTTGGCCGCGGCCACGGTGTGATGAGCGGCTTCATTGGCGCGCGCACGCTCGAGCAGTAAACCCGGCTTCGAGGAGGCGGCAGCGTACCCGGCCAGCGCGTCCAGGCCATCTTGCGCTCGGCCAATCTGCACGGCGGCGGGCACATAAGCTTCCAGCACCTGTTCCTTCATGACGGTGTTTGGGTAATCTTTCAGAAGCGTCGTGAAATCCTGCACTGCTTCGCCATTCTTGTTCAGGGCGTGCTCACTTTGCGCCGTCCAGAAAAGCGTGTACTCGCGCAGCAGCGAATCGGGCTTGGCTTTCTGGAGCCACGCGAGGGCTTGTTGCGCGTGGGAATGAGAGTACTCTTCATACCCCAAAGCGAGCGCCGCGCGCTGTCCCCAGACACCCGCGGAATTCTTGTTCGCGAAAGCGGCAAGCTTTTCGTACGAGCCGGGAGTGCTGCGATGAACGTCGCGGGCGAGCACCGTAAGTTCTTTCTGGGCGGCGGCATCTTCCGGAGTCGCCGCATCGAGTGCAGGCGCGGTGGTGTCGGGTTTGCAGCCGGAGGCGCAGGCAGGTGACTTGGGCTTAGAGGGTTTCTTCTTTTTATGTGAAGGCTTCTGCGGAGTGGTGGAAGCCGGGCGAACTGTGCCGCGTGATTGTTGCGCGGAAGACGACGCAGTATTCGTTGCGGCCACGCTATTTGGGGCGCTGCAGTACTGCGCTCCCGCAACAGCAAGTGCGCAGACCACTCGCACAAGGGTGCGCTGGAGAGTCATGCGCGTCGCGGCATACTTAATGCGATCTGCCGGCCGTGGCGTAAGGGTATTCGCCGAGCAGGGATGGATCGCCGTCGGCAAGAATTTCCACCATCCAGCGATAAAAGTAATCCACCGGATGGTCCATGATGGGCTTGAATCTTCGATCGTATTCTCGATGGGCTTTCTCAATGTCTTCCTTCAACCGTATGCAGATGTCTCTGTGTTCGCGGCCCTGCTTCACCAGCTCAGGACGCAACATCTTAATATCCTGCATGGAAACTTTGGCCACGCGATTCGCGCGGCGGTGCAATTCCTGCTCCTCTTGCGACAATTGGTTTATGTCGAACTCACCGTTGGCGCCCGGAACACCCGCGGGCAGTTCTAATTCTACAGGAGCGGAAGGCTCCGGCGTGGCCTCAAGCTCATAGGAAGGAGGTTCCACCTGTGCTACTCGCCCGGAAGCCGCTGCAGCTTGCGGAGCAGGAACGCCCGGCACCGGACGCTCTGGGGCTGCGGGCGCTTCAGGCGCTGCAATCCCGATGGCCTGGGTAATCTTCTCTTCCAGTGCGCTGCGCTGGCCCGGTTGCAGAACCACGGCGATAAAACGGGACAACACTTCCAGAGAAGCTGATAAAGCCGCGGCCGCCGACTGGGCGCGCAGCATAGGCGGAAGAGCATTTGTGGGGCGGCTGCTGGAACAGGCTGCAACCACGTCGCCGAGCGCCTGCGTCAATTCGTCATTGGTGTGCTGAATGCGTACGAGGTTGTCTCGAACGGCTCGCGCCACCGCTTGTTCCACCGGATTGGGTTCAGGTGCCATAATCGTGTTCAGAGTTTTGCCAGAAATTCCCTCGAATCTTCATTTTGCGAGGAAGGGGGCGCAGAGTCAACCGGCACGCAGAGTGCGTGTGACCAATCGTTGCTCCTGCGTAGTGGCTGCGGCGTAACCGATTGAAGACAAATTGGTTTGCATAGCCCAGAATCACCACCCGGGTTTTTGACCGAAAGCGGAAATTTGCCCCCAAAAATTATGGGACGACCGGTAGCATAAGCGCTGAAGGATGCGCTGCATCGTGAAGGATCGTGTTGGTGGCGGCGACCCACTTGGCGGAAGTGGCGGCAGACTCGCCGGTGTTCAGATTGCGATCGAAACGTGGGAAATTGCTGCTGGAGAGTTCCAGGCGCATGCGATGCCCCGCGCGAAAAACATTACTGGTGGCCCACAAATCGACTGCAAGCGAATAGACTGTGCCCGGCCTCAGCAGCGCCGGAGTTTCCTGCGAGTCGCGATACTTCGCGCGGAGTATCCCTTCGGCAATGTTAATGGCCGATCCGTCGGGAAAAACATCTACAAGTTTGCCGGTGAAGTCTGTGTCCACCGCGGAAGACGACGCGAAGAATTCCAGGCGAACGGGGCCGGTAACTTCGAGGTCGTGTTCAAGCGGCGGCGTGGAATAGATGAGAACATCTTCGCGCTCTTCCGCCGTGCGCTGGTCTTTCGGTCCCGGTGCAAGATGGCCGGCATCGCAGCAAAGCGGGCCGCCGATAGTGGGCACGGGCTTCGCGGGATTGTAAGTAAACTTGTCCGCAGGTTCGGAAGCGGGCGCCGAAGTGGAGAGCGTGCCATTCCCGCGGGCAGAATTGGCAGCACCCTGTGAGTGCAAATAATACTTTGTGGTCTTGGCGCGAGCGAGCGGCCAATCATCTTCCTCTCGCCATTGATTCAGCCCCATCACAAAAATCTTGACGGGTTTGCCCGTGGCATATTCGTTCTGCACGCCTTTGAAGAGAAAGTCGTACCAGGTCAGCGTAGCCTCGCCTTCATCGTATTTCGCGGCTTCAGGGCCGAAATCAATGTCCCCAATTTTGCGACCACCACCGGCGTGTCCCCCAATGATAACCAGCAGGTGCTGACCTTTGCGCGCTTCTTCCGTTGCGCCGCGTGCTTTCAGTCCGACAAAGTTTCGCAGCGACCCGCCAAGAAAAATGTCATACCAGGCAGCGATGTGCAGTGCCGGAACGCGTATGTCCGGATGGTGTTCTTCAATGGACAAGCGCTTCCAATACGCATCGTAAGAGGGATGTCCGAGCCAATCAAGAAAATAGGGAGCGAGTGCGGAGGTAGAAGCCCTGATCTCACCCGGAGTCGGGACATTGAACAGCGGATAGCTGGTAAGCGGCAGAACGTCCTCGCCTTCGCGCGCATTGGTAGCTTTTCCGACGGCACGATTCAGCGTGTCCTGCGCTAACCCTGATGTCCAGGATTCGTTGAACCATTGCTCGAACGCGCCTCCCTGGTACGTCCAGTTATCGTGATAATTGCTGGCGGTAACCACGGGACAGATTCCCGCAAGATGCGGTGGATGCGCCGTGGCGGCCAGCACCTGCGTCGCTCCAACATAAGAACCACCGAACATGCCAACTCTGCCATCAGAGTAAGGAAGAGCGGCGGCCCATTCGACGGTGTCGTACCCGTCTTCGGCCTCGTGGATGAATGTATACCAGTCGCCCTCGGAGCTGTACCGTCCCCGTACGTCCTGGAGGATTACAACGTAGCCGCGCGATGCGGCCCGGTGCGCAAAACTCACGCTCCAGCCCGATTTGTTGTATGGAGTTCGTTGCAGAAGGACGGGGAATTTTCCGTCGGCGTCGGGGCGATAGATATCGGCGCGTAGCGTGACGCCATCGCGCATTTTGACTGCGACACCAAACTCGAGCTTGACGGCGCATGGCTCTGCGGCGAGAAGGGGCGCGATGAATACAGCCATCAGGACAAAGAGGAGCGACGCGCGGAAACACATCTGTTTCGATGTCATCGGAGGGTCTCCAGAATAGACTGAGAAGATGATAACGCCTAAGTGATTTCGCGCGGAAAGAAAAGGCCGGCGAGAAATAATTCCGTTACTCGGGAGGTTTGAGCCACTTTGTCATTACGTAGCGATGGTGATCAAGAAAGCCTCGGCGCCGGTAGAGTTCGATTGCGCGATTGCCGCGGTTAACCTCCAAATGCAAGCATTGTGCCCCGCTTTCCCGCGACGCGCTTTCGGCCAGGTCAAGAAGGCGAGTGCCAATTCCCTGCCCGCGGTAGCTCGGTTCGACGAAGAGTTCATCCACCCAAGCGCTTTTGCCGCGATATTCCAGGCTAAAGTCGAAGCAAATTGCCAGATACCCAGCCAGGATTTGTCCATCGCGCGCCAGATAGACCAACCCACAAAAGGGATTCTGCAGAAGTTCCTGAAGATTGTTCCGTACGACGAATTCATCGAAGGGTACAGACCACGGATCGTCGTTTTGCATGTGGCTCATCAACAGGAGCAAGGTATCGATGTTGTACGGAATAGCACGAGCGATGGAAATGGTCATGAGAGTGTTGGCAACCTTCCAAATCCGAATTTGTGCCGACAGCCGCTTGTATTTTAAGCGCAATGGAAGTGCCACAGGGAAACCGAAAACTTAGATCTTGGTCAATTCTCTGCCTTGCCTCAGGCTCGGGATGGCGAAGTTTCGGGGGCAACCGGCGAAGTGACGGAGCGTTTGTCGCGCCCTTGCCAATGAGAGAGCGTCGCGTCGAGTTCTCCGGGCCGGATGGGTTTGGTAACATATCCATCCATTCCCGCGGCCAGACAAAGTTCCTCATCACTCCTCATCGCATGGGCAGTCAATGCGATGACAACTTGATGTTTTGACGAACCCAGTTGTCTCTGGCGCAAAAGAGTGACTGCCGTTAGGCCGTCCATCTCGGGCATCTGGACATCCATCAGAACGACGTCAAACTCCTCCCGCGCCAGAGCATCGAGGGCCTCACGGCCGTTGCCGGCCAGTGCGACGCGATGACCTCTCTTTTCAAGCATACGCGCCACCAACCGCTGGTTTACCGCGTTGTCTTCTGCCACAAGGATCGAAAGCTCTTGATCCGGTTCGCTTGCATCTTGCACGGAATAGCGAGTGACCAAAGGGAGCGCGCTGCAATTCTGCCGGGCGCCCAGGATCATGGCGATCGCCTGGTGTAGTTCGGACTGTCGTACGGGTTTCAGAAGGTAACCAGCCACTCCCAACTGCTTACACCGTTCGGCGTCTCCTCGATGGCCCGCCGAGGTAAGCATGACATTGGCGGGTGTAACCTGCGGGGATTCCTCGCGGATTTTTTTGATCGTGGTAAATCCGTCCATATGTGGCATGTGCATGTCGGTCAAGACCAGGCTGAATGGCGCGTCGCAATCGCGAGCCAGTCGAAAAGCCGCAAGCGCTTCTTCCGCGCCTTCCACAGCCACTGGTCTCATGCCCCATCGCTCGAACATGCCGCACAGGATGCGCCGATTGGTGTGATTATCATCGACTATCAATCCCTTCACGCCTTGGAAGCCTTCGGGCGCATCGAATTTTTTGATGGCAATCTTTTCGCGTGCGGGCTTGGCGTGAATCGTGAAGTGGAATTGCGTTCCGCGGTCCGGCTCACTTTCAACCCAGATCCGGCCTCCCATGAGCGCAATAAATCGAGCGGAGATCGTCAGGCCTAGCCGCCTGTCCCAAAATGGAAATGCATTTGCGAGCATATCGAATCCTCCGCCCGCACAAATAGGTGCACGAGGACCACCACGGCCTACCTGCTTGGTTGCAGTTAACCATCATTGCTACAATGACTTACGCAGGTACGCGAGAGACAAACCAGGAGCTGCTGTGCCACTGGCGTCGCGCTGGTTTGAAATGACTCACTGGCACTATGCAGTGTTAAACTAGATCCTGTAGTTCAGGGGGCGACACGGTTTCGACGGAAGCTGTCGCGTCTCGGAGGCATGCCGGGGCCCACCCGCCCGCAACAGGATGGAAACTAGAACTGCCAACAACAACTTGGCACTTGCTGCTTAATTAATTAAGCGCACGCTTCCCCGGGCTTTGCTCATGGGCCCGGCAAGAAGCGTCATACAGTGAGCTGGCCCGAGCCTTTCGGTCCGTAAGGCTTGGGCGAGAACCATCGGACTAGCCGGCTGCGTTTCTTGCTCGTTCTAAGCGCGGAAGGCGAACCAAACGGAACTGAGATAAGCATGTAGGCTCCGTGGCGTAGCGCTTTTCGGACGGGGGTTCGACTCCCCCCGCCTCCACCATTTAAATGTGCTCACCAACTAGGCGTCCAATACCCTCATCGACTTCTATGGACTAGTCATGACGAACACCTAACTCGGCTGTCTTCTCAATTGATCTTCTTCAGCCAGAGATTGCGGAACGACACCTTGCAGGGCACGCCCTCGAGTTGCAGCCCGAAAAGTCCCGAAACATTGTTGGACGAAGCTGGGTCGTCGTCAATCAGCACGGCCATCAGTTGGCCGTTGAGGATATGCACGATCACGCCTCCGCGCGCGATGATCATGTACTGGTTCCACTCGCCGTCTTTCACATAGGCTGCGAGCTTGCCCCGGTCTCCGATCAAGCCCATCTGTTGCGGGTTCTTGCCGGGCAGTGACTGGACTACTTGCCCGCGCAGCACGATCGCTCCACGCGACGTGTTCTGCGAGTAGAGTTGCCCCGTGTACTCTGCCGCCTGCGCGCTCACGGGGTACCAGAAATCGGCTTGCGGGCCAAACATCACCCACCGCGGCTCTTCCGCGGGATAGCCCTGGTGCGCAACCGGTCCCGATGGAGTGCCGGCGCTGCTGCGGTACTGGATGCCGCTGCCTCCGCCCTTCTCCACCTTGATCTCAAGCTTCAGATCGAAGTCCTTGGCCTCGACCCCGTGGTTGATAAGAAAGGTATTGGGAAAGGCGTGCTCGGGGAACTTCTCCGGGATGGTCTCGCCCACAATCGCGCCGTCCTCGACCCTCCACAGCCCCGGCCGCCCATCCCATCCGGTCAGCGTCTTGCCGTCGAAGAGCGATGTGTAGCCAGTGTGGTCCCCCAAGTCGATCGGAGCGGGTTCGGCGTACACCGAACTGTCCGTCTTGGGTTTCGGCGCTTGCGCCGACGCTCCGGGAGTAGCGCTCAGCAAGAAGGCCATCCCAGTCGCGATCACCAATGTGGTTGGCCGGTTTATCGATCGTTTGTTCATTTGTAGTGTTCTCTTTCGACTTCCCCGTCCACACACCGCCGGGTGCAGGAGATGCCGTGCAAGTACACAGGCATTCTTTCAAGATCGCTGTCAGCCCGCAACAAGACTAATCGTAATTTTAGGTTAGCCCGTCATCCTGCAGGAATTGGCGGGTGCACGCCGCCTTACACCACTCACGTCGAATCTTTTGGCTTTCGTCAGCAACTCACGATGTGTTGGATCGAGCTCCACAATGGTCCCAGAGACTCACGGCGCTGACCTGCACAGGAAAATGATTGGCGGAACCCTGCTCTTACCAGCCCGATTGGGTGTCATCACCCCAAAAAGCGACGTTTTTAGCCGGTGGCAGCCTTCGCCTTCGCTTTAGTTGGGCGCAGTTTCTGCGTTTTTCCATTTTTAGAGCGCGTCGATTTTTTCTATGACTTACGTGTTTTCAATACCTCTGACGGTTCCTGCTCCCCCCTCCGGTATTCATAGGGTCACCCTTGCGGCGTTCGAGTTCTCGCGGCATTCTGCCAACGCGCGATTTGCACACTTCGCGCTCCGCGTCCTCGCCCTACCTCTCGACGCCTCCAGCCAAGTATTTGACCCGGCTAGTTCCGCCGAAACTGGATCGTCACCGTTATGTGCATCGAGGTAGGTTGGCCATCGAGTCGCGCTGGCGCATATTTCCATTTCTTTATCGCGTCTTCGGCTGCTTGATAAAAGACCGGCGAGCCTGAGAGCGCTTTTATAGCAACCACGTTCCCGTGTTCATCGATTTGAGCATCAAGCTGAACCTTGCCCGACAAACCCTGCTGCCTGGCCACTGGTGGGTATACCGGCTGAACAGACTTGAGAAGTTGTGCAGTCTTCATGTCACCTCCAACCGGAAGCGGTACTTTTGGCTCCTTGCGAGAACCGCTGGCAGCGGTCGCGAGAGGATCGATGCCGATCGAAGACGAGTAAATATCGATGGCAGGGGACCCTTGGCCTCCCTGCGTGGAGTTTACCCCACGCTTGATTACAGGACCGGCAAGATGAACGTCGCCAACGACATTTTCTTTCACAGACTTGGCACGCTCAATGGCACGCTCTTCGACAGGCTCCGCGTGCCGCGCGATGCGATCGGATGCTCGAGCTTCCTCGAGAACAAAGGGAGAGCTTGCGTGGTTCAGAACAACTTCAGAGTTGTGCGAAGGCGGCGTCGGATCTGGCGCAGTAAAAGGAGTAGTTGTGACACCAGCCGTCGTCACTGTCGAAGCTCCGGCGGGATTTTGGCGGAATCGCCAGAAGCCGACAACGAGCGCGAATAGA
Source organism: Candidatus Acidiferrales bacterium (assembly GCA_963780315.1). Classification (GTDB taxonomy): domain Bacteria; phylum Acidobacteriota; class Terriglobia; order Acidiferrales; family UBA7541; genus Acidiferrum. The sequence goes on from CAWABP010000015.1 coordinate 76,819, forward strand.
ACAACGGCAACAAGCCCTAGCGAAACAGCTTTTTTTGAAAGTGCCAAAACGATTTGATCGGGAAGCACCGAGGAGTCGCTAAGCGACTGCTCTTCATACATGTGAGCTTGAGGGAGTGGCGCATTCTCAAAAGCCGAGGCACTATACGATTTCTCGGAATCCTTCGCCACACTGGAAACGGGCTCGACGGGAAGAGCAGCGGGAATCGGTTTCGAGACTGGAGGGGTGGGCTTCTGCTCGCGTATGAATGCGGATTTTGATTGCGTTGTTGGTGTCTCGTGAACTGTCTTCGGAGGTTCAGTCCTCGGTGGATTCGGCTTCGGAGTGGTCGGCGAAGTGGCCTGAGCAGGTGGCGTCGTGGAAGTTGCGGTGAAGTGCATCGAACTGAGCTGCGCTTGCAGTCGCGTGGCCAGCAGTTTCAATTGCTCGGCTGACGGCATGGAAGGAGTTGGAACTGCAGAGGCATTCGGTGTTGGGTTTGCCGGAGGAACGTGCTGAGAACTTTGTACCCTGGCCGCCGCAAAAATGGTTTCGATCTCCTTGGAAAATTCAACAAGCGCCGAATTGGAAACCCTTTGCAGAAGTTCACCGGCCGCTGAAGGTTTCGTGGAAGCAGCCCCCGCGGTTCCGGCTTGTGAGGGCGAAGTTCTCGGAGCAGCCGGAACACCTGACGGCTGGGGAGCGAGATTGGTCTGCGTCGCGGCTTCCATCGCCGGAATGGGCCGCGGAGATGGAATTCTCGAGCCCGCCGCTGCGGCAAGAGGCCGAACCACAGTGTTCTCGGCAGTTGTCAGCACCGGAGCAGCCTCGGCTCGCGCGGAGGATTCTTCAGAACTATGCGGCCCCCAGAATCCGTCAACAGGTTCGGTAAATCGTAGCTCGACGAACCGCCTCGCGGATCCAGCCATCTTGGACTTCATGACCTGGCATGCGATTTCCGTTTTTGTTTTTTCGTTGAACAGCAGAACATGCTGCCCGTCCGCCAGCTCAATGGAAAGCTGGACCACTGTGCCACGCGGCAACACCAGAATCGTCTTGGTGGATTCGGAAAAAGGCTCGCGCTTCCCCGAACCTTCGATGGTTCGCGTGCCATTTACAATCACTGGATATTCGAGTGCCACATGTTGTGGCAATGATGTGGCAGTTACAACGGCGCGATCGGCATTTTTCTCGACGGGGGCCATAGAGTCCTCACCTCATGAGCCGATATGGAGAACATTCCCGGTGGGACTGGGTTCCCGTTGAGCCACATATCCTATCCAAAGAACCGGTTTAGACGCAACATTTTACTGTGACTAGCCTACTGGGGGGGCTGGAAGATCTTCACGAGGAGGCACAGGCTCCTCCGCCTGGACCGATGGGGCGCTTATGGCACCGAGCGCCGCTGGCAAGCTATTCGGTTCGTTGGCTAGGCCCGTCAGCGTGGTTTGCGTATGCTGATCAACCGCGCTCACGGCTGCCACAAGACAGGAATACAGGAAAGCCTTTATTCCGGTGCGAAACTCCATTGCCGCCTGTTCGGCAGCCATGGCGACTTCGCCCTCTAGCGAACGGTAGCGCGCCTGGCAAGCGGCCCGGCTTTCGGCATCCAGCGATGAAATGGCAGAAGTGGCGCGTTCCGTGGCTTCCGCCAGAATAGTATCTGTTTGATCTTCGACGCGGCGGCGAATCTCCTCCATGGTGCTGTTAGCGGTCGATTGCAGGACCGCACGGGCTTCGCTGGCTCGGGCCTCGAGTTCAAGGGAGGTTTCGCGGGAGACGGCCTGCTTCAGTTCGATCAAACGGGCAAGTTGACGGTCTGACACTCGCGCCGCTGCCGTCTCAAACTCCTGTGTTGCGCGGCTCACGGATTGCTGGATTGCCGCGATATCCTGCGACTGAACTTCGCTGACAGCCCGCTCGGCAAGTTCCTTGATTTCCATCAACTGCCCGCGGGTCTCTCCGGAAAGACCTTCCACCTGCCGGGCCAGTTCATCGGTGCGAACCCGGGATTGTCCGACGAGATTTTCATAGTGCTCGGACACTTCGCTGACAGCACGCTCTGCAAGGTCTTTGATTTCCGTCAAATGTGCGCGGGTTTCACCGGAAAGACTTTCCACCTGGCGAGCCAGTTCGCCAGCGCGGCTCTGGGCTTGCCCGATGAGTTCTTCGTGGTGGCCAGACACCTCACCCAATCGCCATTCAAGATGGCTTAGAATCTCCTGACGCGTTGAATTCATTAGCGAATCTAGCCGTTCCTGCGGAACGCCAGCGTTAGCGTTTGCGTTTGTCATTAACGAGCGGACTTCTGCAAGACTCTGTTCATGCTGTGAGCGAGCTTGGCGCATTTCCGCGGCCAGTGTTTCCAGTTGACGCGTAAGCCCCTCGGCCCGGTCCCGGGCAAGGTCGTATTGTTGTGAAGAGCGAACATAAAATTGCCCCAGCCGTTCCTCCACGGAGTCCAGTGTCTGTTTCCTGAACGAATTGATCAGCCCTTCAAGGTTTTCCTTAGACGGGCCACCGTTGTTGCTGGCCACCAGGGAATGCATTTCCGCAAGGCGTGAATCGAGTTGCGAACGCGCCTCGCGCGTCGCATTCTGTGTGCTCTCGGTCAGTTGCTTCAATTGCTGCGCGGACATCTGGGCGACCCTGGCTTCAAACTCGCTACTGGCGTGCGCATAAGAGTCATTCAGGCGAGCCTGAAGCTGAGGCGCGATCTCGTTGGCAAAACGCTCGATAAATTTCTGCGTTTCGGCTAGAGCTTGCTGGGTGTTTGCGGTGAGGGCCTCTAGTCTGCGCGCGACCTCTTCGGCTCGGCCGTGATAAACGACCAGCTCTTTTTCCCAGCGATTTTGCGCTTCGGCGAGGCGTGTGGCGGAATACTCCTCGATTTGGCGTAGATTGTCTCTCCAGCCTTCCTCGATTTTGGCCAAGGTACTTTTCACGGATTCGTCGAGCCGCACGGAAAGAGCAGTTTGCACGGCCTCGTTGGCCGCTGGATGGAGTTGCTCCTGCAACGTCATAAGAATTTGCTCGGCGGTGACGTTGACGTTTTCATGCTTGCCCGACTCTGAATCCCTCGGCGTCGAAGCCTCCGCCGCATTCGTGGGTCCGGCCTGGCCCGGAAACACCGTGACTTCGGCTCGCCGCTCTGCAGGACTTACAGCAGCGCCCGTGGCCGATGCCGAATTGTTGGAGCTGAGAACGCCGTGCCAATCGTCGGGAGGAACTGGAATTCCCCAAATATTTCCCGGAGTCTCCAGCTCAACCCCAACTTGGCTGAATTCTCGCAAGGATTGCGCGGAAACAACGGAACGAACGCGGGCCCGTACTACCGAGGAACTTGCACCGTCGGTTCCCGTAACCTGCAACGTGACCCAACTCTCCGGCGCATAGTCGTGCCGAGAGGCATACCGGCAGCCGTGAAGATTCACAGCCACCGCCGAAGTTCTCTCCTGAAAAGTTTCGCCGCGGCGATTCGTCGCCAGAACCAAAAGAGGAACGCCACGCTCGACGCGACTGCTTCGTCGAAGATCGATTTCACGGGGAGAACTGGGAATCGCTTTTGGAGAAGTGGGCGTATTCGCATCCCAGTGCGGTTTTGAAGACTGATCGGAAAACACGGACATATTCGTTCCTCCCGGCACATCTGGCTTTGCAATGGGCTGGAGTTGCGGGTCGTCCTGCGCGGCGTTGGGGTCAACAAGTTCTTTCCACACCTCTTCGTCACTCAAACGAGCCTTCAGAACCAGGCCAATGAGGATTGCCGCAAAGGCAATTCCAACGATGATCCAAAAAATGAGCGACATACAGGTGACACGGGGGCCTATGCCCCCGGGTGGGTGGGAGGGGGGAAAAGCGCCATTGCCCCAGCGCGGACAAATTGTCCCTAATTTGTCGCCTTGCTTCAAGGGCTTTGTGACAGAAGCTCTCTCGGCTTCCCTCGAACCACCGAAATATCTCCATAGAAGCAAAAATGACTGAAGTCCCTCAACTTAATGTGGAGACAAATCGCCTGCCCTTGCTGGCTCGGACGAGAGCCTGCGCTTGAGTTTGTAACAGCATGTAAAATCAGCAACTTAGAAGTGTCGCAGACACAAAAATTTCCCTCTTATGCGTCGTGGTTTAATTCGTTAGCTGACCGCGCAACACAAACCCCCGAAGCGATCCATCCAGATTTTCGATGGCTGCGAGGGGAAATTTGACAATCCAATATTTACGCCGGATGGTACCCTTTTTGGATAGCTCTGGAGGCTGGGAACTCATGCGGTGCTCGCTACCCGGAAACGTCTATCTCGCTGGCGCGGGGCCTGGCTCAGCCAAGTTGATGACCGTGCGCGCTCTGGAAGTGTTGCAGGAAGCGGATCTGGTCCTGCACGACGATTTAGTGTCCGCCGACGTGCTGTCACGCATACCGGCGCGCACCACCGTGCTCAACGTGGGCAAACGGTGCGGCCAGAAGAAGACCACGCAGGACGAAATCAACCGCCGGATGATCAGCGCTGCGCGCAACGGGCAAACAGTCGTGCGCCTGAAAGGCGGCGATCCCCTGATCTTCGGACGCACTCATGAGGAAATCTGCGCATTGAAGGAAGCTGGCATTGGATTCGAGATTATTCCCGGAATCACTGCGGCGGCGGCGGCAGCAGCGGTAGCGCAAATCCCACTGACTGAGCGCAACGCTGCTTCAAAACTGGTTCTGGTGAGCAACCATCCTGCCACGGAAAAGATGGCGAGGGATTGGCATACCAGTGTAACGCGCGATGCCACCATCGTGTTCTATATGCCAGGAAGCGATTTTTCTTCGCTGATCGCGGAACTTGCGGCCAGTGGAGTGGGCGAGCGGACTCCGTGCCTTCTGGTGTCAAATGCGTCTCGACCCGAGCAGAAGATGCTTCGCACTACACTCGGCGCGTTGGAGTCAGCGCCGGTGGCCATTGCGCCAAGCCTGCTGATTGTGGGAAGCGCTGTCGCTGGGGCGCGTGCTGAAGACTGGTTTGCGCCCGCAACCAGCGCGGAAGAAACTCGCGAGCCGGAGCTGCAGGAATTTCGACTCAGTTTGCAGGAAACGGATCAGATCACCACGTAGTGATCAACTAGCCCGCTTCTCCCGCATGAATTCTTCCGAACGCTCCGCCGCCTCTTTAACCAGCACTCCCATTTTCGGATGGGACGGTTCCAAATCCACATCAATCCCAAGACCATCCAGGGCTTCCGAGGTGCTGGGGCCAATCGAAACAACGACAACACCTGCCATCGCGGCGCGCAGCTTTTCGGCCCGCCCCATCGCCTGTGCGATTTGAAAAAGATGAGCCGCTTGCACGCCAGTAGTGAACATGGCGACGTCAACCCGGCGTTCGATCAGCGCGGTGACGGCCTCGCGCAACGGCGCGGTATCGAGAGGCAGCGCCCATTTGTACACCGCGAATGATTGCACGATGGCCCCGCGCTCCTTCAATGCCGCAAGGAACTCCGTATTGGATACCCCGTATTCCTGAACGGCCACTCGCCGCCCATAAATTCCACCCGGCAACTCCTCGATACTTGTGACCAGTTCGCGCCAGGTGCAGGGCTCCGGCGCAGTCAACGCCACTGGAACTTCCCACTCTGTGAGAACGGAAAATGGCTTTGGTCCTCGAGCCACCACTTTCACGCGGCGCAAAGCTTGCAAGAACGATTCCGCGCGCTGCTCTTCCTCGACTACCTTCAGAAGTGCGCGGGCCCCCACTCCCGTCAAGAAAATCACCACGTCAATCGCGCCGGCAACCAATTCTCGCGAAAAGTTAAGAGCCGGAGCATTTTCGTTCAGCGGAACTTCCCGCATCGCGGGAGCGGAAATCGGCTTGCCATTATAGGTTTCGATCAGCCGCGACATCTCCACGGCCCGGCGGCTTTCCAGTGTGAGTACTCGTAGTCCGTTGAATCCTTGGGCTGGCAAAGTTTCTACCTCGCTAATCCGCTGGGTGAATACCCAAGGTAGATGGTGAAATGGACTTGTCGTGCAGTCAACCGTGCAGCTGCGAGCATGTCCTGGGCGAACTGTCTGGGCTGGGGATATTCCAAAAAACACCTCTGATGTCGCAGAAACTTCAATAAATTGTTGGCCTTTCACATGACAAGAGGCAAACGCATCATTTGGATTACCTCAATTCAAATTTCAATTGAAAAAAGCACCGAGCGTCAAATGGCCCCAAATTGGCTAGGCCTTTCGCATCATCTCGCACTTCTAACTCTGGGCATCGAAAGCTCGCTGTGCCGCGCATTAGCTGACACTTTGTGCCACGAGAAACTTCTCTGCCAGAAGCTGGCGCGGCCCCAGTTGCGGGCGCGCGACGGCGGTTGCCCGAAATAATTTCACCCACGAACTTAACTGTCGCAATGTTACCCGCATCGGGGCATAATGCCCGAGTGTTCCAACGGAGGCGCGAATGATTCAGAAGAACGATTTGCCACAGAAAAAAGACGACAAGAAGGAAATGACGCGGCGCAGCTTTATCGAGAAGGCGGCCGTGGGTACAGCAGCTTTCACAATTTTGCCGAGGCACGTCTTAGGCCGCGGCTTTACCCCGCCCAGCGACTTGCTGAATATCGCGTGCGTTGGCGTTGGCGGCATGGGCCGCAGCAATTTGATTAATCTGGCCAGCCAGAACATTGTGGCGCTCTGCGATGTCGATTGGGATTACACAGACAAAAATCTTTCGCGGCTGGATACCGATGCTTCGAATCTGAAGGGCCATATTGATCACCCCGGCGAAACTGGCGCCACAATGTCCCCGGAGGAAGCCGCAAAAGCCAAGGGCCGTTATGATGCGATTCTGCACCTTAAAAACGACCTTGTGCCCAAGGCCAAGCGTTACGACGACTATCGCAAAATGTTGGAACAGCAAAAGGATCTTGACGCCGTCGTCGTCGCGACGCCGGATCACATGCACACTCCGATCGCCCTTGCTGCCATGGATCTGCACAAGCACGTGTACGTGCAAAAGCCGCTCTGCTGGTCAGTGGATGAAGCGCGCCAACTGTCCAAGCGTGCCGCGGAAACCAAGGTAGCCACGCAAATGGGCAACCAGGGCCATTCGCTGGATGCCGCGCGCACCGCCGTGGAATATGTTTGGGCCGGCGCAATTGGCGACGTCCGCGAAGTCCACGTCTGGACTGATCGCCCCGTGGGCTACTGGCCGCAGGGCGTGCCTCGTCCGCAAGCGGCCACCAAGGAAGCGCTCGCTAAGATGGGGTGGGACAAGGCTGGGGTGGACGCGCGCCTCGCGGACGCCATGGGCACCTATCCTATTCCCAGCACTCTTTCGTGGGATCTTTTCCTCGGCGTCGGGCCCGTCGTTCCGTATCACCCCGTCTATCACCCCTTCAACTGGCGCGGATGGACCGACTGGGGCTGCGGCGCTATCGGCGACATGGGAGCGCACTTGCTCGATGTCACCGTGTGGAGCCTGAAACTCGGCCTGCCAACTACCATCGAAACGGTGTCCTCTCCCTTTAACGGTGCTTGCTATCCAACCGCTTCAATGACTTTCTACGAATTCCCGGCGCGCGAGTCTATGCCAGCCGTGAAACTCACTTGGTACGACGGCGGCCTGATGCCTGCCAAACCTGTCGAAATCGGCGATGAAGATCTGAAGAAGGAAGGCGGCGCCCTGCTGATCGGAAGCAAAGGCAAGTTGATGCACGACACCTACGGCGCGAATCCGCGGCTGCTGCCGAAGTCGCTGCAGGATTCCACCGGCAAACCTCCGCAGAAGTTGCCGCGCATCGAGGATCAACATCACGAGATGAACTGGGTCAATGCGGCCAAGGGCAAGACGGAAGCGTCCTGTCCGTTTTCATACGCCGCGAAACTTACCGAGACGATGTTGCTGGGCGTGGTATCGTTGCGTGCCGGAAAGAAACTCGAATACGACGCCGCGAACATGCGCATCACCAACGTCGCACAAGCCAACGACTTCTTGAAGCGGCAATACCGCACGGGCTGGTAGTCCACACGAAATCAGAAAACGCCGCGCCGAGCGGGCCGCGAGGCTCGCTCCGGCGCAACCGCCGAAACGGAAACTTCACGCAATATCTTTTCCAGATTCTTGCTTAAGGCCCCGTCTACCAAGGGAATTCTCCTAAGAGCGTTAGTAGGGGGTCAGGTCTGCCGTCGTGGGCCCTTCCTGGGCAACCCACGCGGTACGGTCCTTGAAATAATTCACCAGCTTATCATTCTGTTCGGGACCAAGATCCCGCGCCCAGATAATCTTCGAGCCATCAATGTCCGCGCCGTTGTAAACCCACTCTTCATGGACGCTGTGCGTATCGCTGTATTCGACAATTACCAGATGTTTTCCGGGCATCGCGCTCAATTCTCGCTGAATCTCCACGCGCTCTCGCAAACCACCACCGCCCCAACCCATCGGATCACCCGCGCCCGTGGCCGCGAATTGGGCAACATCAAGTACAAGAAGCAAAACGACAGTGCGCGAAAGCGCTGCCCCGATCGGCCGCTTCCAGAACGAGATGCGCCGCAGGTGCCGCATCCCCTGCACATAAACTCCGAACAAAATGCAGGTGACCGGCGCAGCGTAGTGTGGATTCGGCCAGGTGGTGGCAACAAAAGCCAGAACCACCGCGAGCAGCACAACAATAAGAAATCGCCAGCGCTCGTCGCGATACATATAAGACAGCCCTGGCAAAACGAGCAGCAGCCCCGGCCACGCAAAAACGATGCGGCTTCGATACAGCTTTTGAGCGGACACGCTCTTCAAGGTCTTCCAGGTACGCTGGTAATTCTCCCGCCCGTATTCGTTGTAAAACTCTTCCATTTCCGGATTGTTGTAATGAATCATCGGGGCGGGCTTCTGCCAGATGAAATTGGCTGGTGTGTCGTACGTGCGGGAGGTAACGACGATTGGTGGTAAGAATGGGCTGCCGGTCACTCGCCAATTGTAGTAGCCCAGGAATAGAACCGTCGCCAGCAGAATGACGAAAACAGGAAGCAAGACGCGCAACGCGGGCTGCGGCCAACACCGCCCATATTTTGTTTTTCCAAGGATCCAGCGCAGCAACAAGTACGCTATGGGAATGCAAAAGACCAGGCCCTCGTACGGCCGGCTGTTGGCAAGAATAGCGATGCCAACTCCAAACAGGATGCCATGCCAGCGCGTCGGGCGTCGCAACATCCGCCCAAGCGCACCAAGAGCCAGTGCCCCACCTAAAGCCGCAACTGCGCCACCCCAATAGCTGTTGATCCAGTAACTGACAACGCAAAGTTTGATCGCCGCAAGCACTCCCGCCAGCAATGCCCACCGCGCGGGCATCCATGCCTGAAGCATCCACACGATGGCGGCGCACATGGCCGCCGCGCTCAATAGCACCCCAATCCATGGATGGCCAAGCAACTCGCCAAGCGCAAGGGCTGCCCCCTGTGCCGGCGGATACTTCGACGCGTAACTTGGCCACCACAACACATGGAAAGTTTCGAAGCTACGCCACATCGGATGAGGCGGATTGGCCAAGCGCCCGTGCGCCAACGTATCTCCTAAAAGCAGGTAGCTGAATTCATCATGAATGCTCGGAGTGGGAACTTGCACCCGTGGAAGTATTGCAAGGCGAACCGCGACAACTACAAGAAATAGCGCGACGACCGCAAGCGTCTTGCGCTCGGCAATACGACCCAACGGCCTCTCCACCATCTGCCACAGCCGCTCTGATCCTTTTGGCCACAGGCATGCCACGGCGCAAAACAGCAGTGCCACCAAAAAGGTGAGGCCCGGCTCGGTAGTTAGTCGCAGAAAAGAGAAATGCATTCCTGGCTTTAACGTTCGCTGGAATTTCGCTTGCCTGGAGCGAGAATCAGCGCGACTCGCGGCGCGGAATCCAGTATACCGCGTCTGAGTATCGCGAGGTGTAGCTGCGGACATCGCCAGTGTGGCACAGCCTGTCCCAATTCCGCACATCACCGCCACTTTTCGTTTTCCGATTCCTTCCTGAAAAAACTCCTCTCTTCGTTTATGTTTGACGCCATGGCATTGCGTCCTGCACGGGCAGTGCCCCATTTTGGGGCGTCGACGCGCCCTTCACTGCCCCGCATGCCGCGAATCCGCGCCAACGGCACCTCGGGCAAGACGAGGCAGACCGGCATGCTTTAGAATTTGCAGGCTTTCGAGCGACTCCGGACCCTCTTCGCACATTTACTCCTCCATTGGCTCTTCTCATGCTGGAAAATACTCACAGGAACGGCCCTTGAGCGTCGTCGCACACAACCCGCGTCCCGGTACCATGGCTCATCAACGCCGCAGCCAACGCGTCCTTCTTTCCGTCCCCGTGCTTGTTTCCGGCAAGCGGACTAACCGCGTCTCCTTCAGTGAACGCACACGAACCCTGGTGGTAAACGCACATGGCGCATTGCTCTCCCTTTGCGAACAAGTGATTGTAGGACAGTTGCTCACCATCCAGCACATCGCAACGGGCGACGAAATGCCGTGCGAAGTCAGGGACGTCAACCCAGGTCAGGATGCGGTGCCCGAAATAGGCATCGAGTTTACCCAGCCATCCGCGCAGTTCTGGCGGGTCTCCTTCCCTCCCCCCGATTGGACTTCGCGCAGCCCAGAGGCCAAGCACTTTGCCAAGCAGGGCGGACTGCCGGCAAACACATCCCCACAGCCCAAGAAGTAGATCGTTATCCACCCTCCCCCCAAGCCACCATCTTTCCTGTAGCCCCGCGGCCCGCCAGCGCATCTCATGCTCATGATGATCCAGCCGAAAATCTGATAAGTTCTGGGGGGTATCATGAGGAAAGACAACATGTTTATCGTTACCAGCGCCGTCGTTGTCGTGATCGCATTTTTCGCGCTCTGGGCTTTCACTACTCGCGCGGGAAGCAAAGCGCCGGAAGTGGGTTCCGCTGCGCCAGACTTCACGTTGAACAATCAGGATGGCAAGGCCATCAGCCTTCGCGATTTCAAGGGCAAGTGGGTGGTACTTTACTTCTATCCCAAGGACATGACCACAGGCTGCACCATCGAAGCCCACAATTTCCAGCGCGATCTGGCCAAGTATGACGCCAAAAATGCGGTCATCCTCGGCGTCAGCGTTCAAGATGAAAAATCTCATCAGGCCTTTTGCGCCAAGGAAGGACTAAACTTCAAGCTGCTTGCGGACACCAAAAACGAAGTTTCCGAGAAATACGATTCGATCATGAACCTCGCCGTCACCAAACTTTCCGCCCGCCACACCTTCCTGATAGATCCCAGTGGCACGGTGCGCAAGGTCTGGATGGATGTGGACGTGAAAACACACAGCGACGATGTGCTCGCAGCGCTCAGCGAACTGCAAAAATAACGTGAGCAGCTAGCTTTCTCTTCTTCAACATCTTGGCTTTCGCCTCCGAAATGCGTTACAGTTTCGGAGCCTTTTTCCTTCGGGGGGTGATCCATGAATCGTCGATTCTTCTTGCCGGTTCTGACGTTGAACATTCTTGCTCTCAGCCTAGCCTTGCATGCGGGCTCCGTGAAGACCGACACCGTGACCTTCCCAAGCGGCAGCGACACCGTAGACGGCTACCTCGCCTTGCCCGACGGCGGCGGCAAGCATCCCGCCATCATCGTGATTCACGAATGGTGGGGCCTGAACGATTGGGTGAAGGAGCAAACCCAGAAATACGCGGGCCAGGGTTACGTCGCTTTGGCCGTGGATCTCTATCGCGGCAAAGTGGCAACCACGCCCGATGATGCGCACATCCTGATGCGAGGACTCGCCGATGACCGTGGTTTGCGCGACCTGGAAGCCGCGTTCACCTATCTTTCCTCGCGCCCCGATGTGGATGCCGCGAAAATCGGTTCAGTCGGCTGGTGCATGGGCGGAGGTTGGTCCATCAAGCTGGCCGAGGACCAGCCCAAACTCGCGGCTTGCGTTGTGAATTATGGTTCGTTGCCCAGTGATCCCGCGATCATCGCAAAAATCCATGCGCCCGTGGAGGGAAACTTCGGCGCCGATGATCAAGGCATACCCGCAAAGGACGTTCGCGCCTTTGAATCCGCCATGAAATCTGCCGGTAAATCCACCAACATCAAGATCTATGATGGCGCCGGCCACGCCTATCAGAATCCCAACAACAAACAGGGCTTTCGCCCCGAAGCGGCCGCCGATTCCGCCCAGCGCATCAGCGCCTTTTTCCAGAAGTACCTGAAGTAACCGATTGCGGCAAATTTCATAAATTGTCATTCCGAATCCCGTTCGCATTTTGAACGGGGTTAGGAACCTGCTTTCCCCGACTTCATTCACCGCTCAAAAACTGTCATTTCGACCGCAGGGACGGCGCTTCTTGCCGTCCCGGAGTGGAGAAATCGCTAGGCAACTTAGGAATTCACGCTAAAACGGTATCATCCTGAGGCGATCCGATGAGGATCGCCGAAGGACCTCAATCGTCGGCCTTGCACGGTGTCTCAGGTGACAAAATCCCACTTATCTGCTTTGCGCAAAGTCTCAGGGCTCATCATCCCCCTCAGAAGCCCCACCCAACTCCTCCCCCAAAGGCTTCTTCAAATCCACAGTCGGCAAGCCCGCCTTCTTCAAACTCTTGTTCAAGTCCGGAATATCGCGCTCGCATAACCCGCTCCAGCGCTTGTGCAGAGCGCTTGCCTGCTCGTAAAGCTCCAGGTCCGCTGCCGTAGCCTGTGTGGTTGGCGCGGCATCTGCGCTGTCCGCGATGCCCAGAATTGCGGCGAAATGTTGGTTGAGGGTCGAAAAGTTTTCCGGCAGCTTTCCGCGCGGCGGTACGCCAAAGAAAGACCGCTGCGTTGCTCCTTCAAACTCCGCGCACTGTTTGTCGAGTGAAGAAATCGCCTCCGTCATCCGGGCCTTATCCTTCGGCTTCCCCTGCACTTTCGGCGCAAGCTCCTTCAATTGCTCGCGAACGGATTTAACCTGCTCGAGCGCTTCATAACTCTCATCCATTCCATGCGACGCGCCCAATTGCATGTCAAATTGCTTGCGCAAATCCGGGAGGGGTGTCTTGATGCGCGGGTCCATCTTCACTGTCAGTGGCCGCGCGTAACTCTTGCCGTCCACGCTAAGCTTCACCGTGTAATTTCCTGGCAGCACGCATGCGCCTAACGGATATTTCGGCGTGTCGCGCAGAATTGCGGAGATCGGGAACTCATACTCCAGTGCTTCCGGCGGCGTATAGTGCAGATTCCAGACGAACCGGTGCATGCCCGCCGCCCCCGAAAGTATTTGCGTTGGCCGCACCCAGTACATCGGTATGGGATGCTCTGCGGCAAGCTTCTCGATGGAATCCGCCTTGTCCGCGCTCGAGTAGCGGCGCACCAGGTTTCCCGCCTCATCCAATATTTCCAGCGTCAGCATGCTCTGTGCGGCGTTTCCCAGGAAATAATCAATGATCGCGCCATCGGGCGGGTTTTTCCCTGCCGGCACTTCCGGCGGCAGCGGCGTATCCGGATTGCGGTTCCAGCGCCAGCGTATGGCTTCCTGCGGGGCGAAAAGATACACGGGAGATTTGGCTACTTCGTCGCTCAGTTGGCGCAATGGCGTGATGTCATCAAGAATCCAGAACGACCGCCCATGCGTACCCACAATCAGGTCGTCGCCATGAATCGTCAGGTCGCGCATCGAGGTGTGCGGCAGGTTCAACTGCAGCAACTGCCACGAATCGCCATCGTTAAAAGACACGTGGACAGAAGTTTCCGTTCCCGCAAAGAGCAATCCTTTCCGCAACGGATCCTCGCGCACCACGTCGGAAGGTGCGTTCTCCGCCATTCCCGCGGTAATCTCTGTCCACGTGGCGCCAAATTCCCGCGTGCGATAAATGTGCGGGTGCAAATCGTCCAGCCGGAACGTGTTAATCGCCGCATACACGGTGCCCGCATCAAAATGCGAAGCCTCGAGGATGGAAACTTTGCTCCATGGCTTCAGTTGCGGCGGCGTAACGTCTTTCCAGGTTTTGCCGCCGTCGCGTGTCAGTTGAATCAAGCCGTCATCGGTCCCTGCCCAAATCGTGTCCGGCTCCTTGAATGACGGCGCAAGCGCGTAAATCGTCCCCCGATGCTTGCCCTTTTCAGGATCGCCCGCGCTGAATGCCCCAAGATTCGCCGGCATCTCGTACGATTCCCGCGTCAGATCCGGGCTGATGATGGACCAACTGCGCCCCTGATCGGTGGTCTTGAATAGCACGTTCGCCGCAAAGTAGAAGGTCCTGGGATCGAATGGCGAAAACACGATCGGCAGCGTGCGGTCATAGCGGTACTCGCCGCGCCGGATCGGCTCTGGAGCAATATCAGCCACTTCGCCGATATCCTGTCGGGTGCGCGTCAGCTTCGCGCCGTACACCACATTCGCATCACTGGGATCGACGGCGACCCTTCCATATTCAAAAACGCCGGGAAGGCTCCAGTCGCGAAATGTGATCTCGCCGTAATCGCTTCGGCTCTTCGTAGCGACGCTTCCGCTTTCCTGTTGCCCGCCGTAGACCCAATAGGGATAGCGATTGTCCGTCGTCACGTCATAAAATTGCCCGGTCGGCTGGTTGTACCAACTGCTCCAGGTTGCTCCCCCATTTACGCTGATAGCTGCGCCTTGATCCGCGCTCAATGCGATAATTTGCGGATTTTCGGTGCTGATCCAGATGCGCTGGTAGTCGTCGCCGCCCGGCGCTCCTTTAAATCCGAAAAATGTCTTCCCGCCATCCGTGGATTTCCAGGTCGTGGTATTGGCCACATAGATCACGTCGGGATTGTCTGGAGCAACCGCTATGCCCATCGCGCCCGGCCCGCGCCCGCCGACGCGGTGATCGGAATTCACCAGCGCGAAACTCTCTCCCGCATCATCCGAGCGATAAATTCCTGCGCCCTTGTTCTTCGATTCCACGGTCAGGTACACACGACTCGATTCGCTGGGGGCGATAGCAATGCCGATGCGCGCCAATCCGTCTTCGCCAGTCGGTAAACTTTTTGTGAGCGGCTGCCACGTGGTTCCGCCATCAGTCGATTTGTACAACCCGCTGCCAGGAATCACAAACGATTCTCCGCTGCGCACTTCCCATGGCGCCACTCGCGCTGCCCACAGCGCTACATAGAGCACCTGCGGGTTGGCGGGGTCCATCACCAGGTCCGCCGCCCCGGTGTTCTCATCTTTATATAGGACCTTCTCAAACGTCTTCCCGCCATCCAGCGACCGGAAAACGCCGCGCTCGGCGTTCGGTCCATAAGGATGTCCTTCCGCAGCAACGAACACGCGGTCAGGATTCTTTGGATCGATCACGATCGCGGTAATCTGCTGCGCGTCGCGCAATCCCAGATGCGTCCAAGTCCTTCCCGCATCCATCGACTTGTACACTCCATCCCCCACGGCAAGGTCCGGCCGCTGCAGCCCTTCCCCGCTCCCTACATAAAGAATGTCCGGATTGGAAGGCGCCACGGCCAGCGCTCCGACGGAACCCGACGGTTGATCGTCAAAAATCGGAAACCACGTGTTGCCGAAGTCGTTCGTCTTCCAGACGCCGCCATTCACCGCCGCCATGTAATAAACATTTGGCTGGTGAGGCACGCCGCTGATCGCCACCGTCCGCCCGCCGCGGAACGGTCCGATACATCGCCAGCGCATCTCCCCAAACAGTTTCTGGTCATACTGCTGCGAACGTGCCGCAAATCCCGTCACCGCGGCTAGCGACAACACCAGCAAAAATCTCGTTCCAAATTGCAAACGCATCGCATCCCCCACAAAACATTGGAGCATAACGCCTGGAACTCACAACGGCAAATGGAAGTATCTTCCGACAGTGATGCCGCATGCCCCGGCCGCACGGTCGCCAGGGCGGTCCAGCAGGGGCAAAGCAAAGATGTGTGGCGGCGACTTATGCCATTCAGGCGTTCTTTCCTGTTACATTTCGCCTGTTCCTTGTTGATTGTTGAGCCGTCCTTGTGTGAAGAGCGACACCCCGCCGTGTCGATCGTGCGAGGAAGCTTGGAATTGTCCTTTTTCAGGGTTTGTTCATTCCAAACGAAGCTGGCAGGGAGAGGCGAGAAGCAGTTGGATTCTTGTAGTGTCTAGCCAAGGCCCCGTGCACGTCTCTCTCAGAAACTGAATCAGACCACGCCGCCCCCGACTACGCACGAGCCGAGCCAGACGTGTCGTGTTTTGCGCCAGGGTGTTCAGCAGATGTCCCAGTCGCATTAGGAAGTGGTAACCCTTCATGGCCTTCCAGTCCTGCGAAAAGCAATGCTCGTACTGATAGCCTTGACACTTCTCCACCAAAAAGTTGCTCTCGATTCCCCAACGATGCCGCGCGCCCAGGTTGCATCGCTCATGGACGTTCTCCCGTCTCAGCGGTTCGCTGGAGATCCAAGCATGACGCGAGGCTTTCTGCACCAGCTTCAGCGAATCCGGGGCCAGTTCTTCCCAGGTTTCTTCGCAGATCACCACATGCAGAGTTTGCCGCCTCCGTTCTCTCTCCCCGTAGCGATACTCGATGTCGTTCACCCATCGGAAACGTTGCTTGCGGTCCCCCCAGTGCTGTTCCCAATGCTGGTTGCGCTGCAGTTGTCCGAGCCCGCGGACCTCTTCCCATACCGACGGCAGCGAGTCGTCCTGCAGTACGATCATGAACTGCCAATGGTAGCGCCGGCACAGTTCCACGACCGGGCCGTTGGCATACAGCCCGTCCAACAAAACCAGGATCGGCAGACGCGGAAAATACTCTTTCATCCGCTGCGCCAGCCGGCGAAAAGCTTTTAGTTCGCAGTCTTGTTTATCCCTCTCCTGGTCGTACTCTTCGTAGGTCAGAAACTCGCTCAACAGCGGAATGGTTATGCCATTCGCGAAGGCCAGGTTGGCCTCCAAAACATAGACGTAGTATTGCGTCTCACTGGCTAGGCTCCCGTCTTTCTGCTTGCGCTGTAGGTCTCGCTCCAAGCATTGCTCGGTCCACAGCCTGTTCCGCACCATCTTCTGCGTTCCATCGATCGCCACCGGATAACAGTTCCCCACCAGGTAGCGCAAGAATTTCTTCTTGCGGATGAACCGCTGGATCAGTTCGACCAGGGCTCCCTCGATCTCGTTTACCTCGATCCCCGCCAGCAGCCGGTTCAGCGTGTCCTGATGCGCTACACTTTCCAGCTCCGGAAACAGCCGTCGCAGGTTCTCCTGGAACTGCGGCAGAGTCATCTGTCGGTTGGCTTCTCGTCGCGAGGCCATCTGGAATACAAACAGGAGTATCCCGTACAACAGCAACACCGTCGATTTGTGTCGGATCGTTTTCGGATTCCGCGGGTCGCGGATCTTCCCCAACCGCTTCAACAACGTGGGCAGGGCCGAACGATACGCTTGGAGCTGTTCCTCCACCGCTTCCTGCCGCGCCTGCTGTTCCTCCCTCACCGTCTTCCAGGGACTCGTTCCGTTCCCGATCGTGCCCCTCGGCGACCTGACGCTTGCGCAGTTCTTTCGCCGCTCGTCTCCGGTCCTGTCTCTCTTGTCTCCGTTCTTCTCTGCGGCCCCGGCAGCTCATCGCTGCCCCTGGCCTTCTTCGCTCGTCCCTTGCAGAAATGCACGAAACTCCGGCACCAGCGGATATACGTAGATCGCCCGGGGAGTCGATAGGTAGCGTGTGTGACGATCCATCCGTCCTCGCCCACGCGTCTCCCCCAAGCGAATCCAGTTGGCTGCTTGATAGCACGTCCCCCGGTAGCGGGCCAGCTCCACGAACGTTTCCAGCAACACCGGCCCGTAGCCGTAGCGTTCCTCCCAGTCTTTCCGTATCCGCTGCGCCGCCAGCGACAACACCTTGCTCGCTAGATTTTTGACCCGCACCCAGGGAAAAATTAAGAAACGCGTATTCGCCACCACCCAGTTCAATCTTTGCTGGCGATCGCGTTCCGTCCATCCGATCCACGCGTCTCGCTCCCGCAGCGCCCACGCCGAGGAAGCAAACAGCAAACAGCCCAAGCGACGCCCCTCCCGGCCCACCAGAAAATACCGCTGATGCGCTCCAAACGGGCGCTTGTACCCCAGCGGATGGTAACGTTGCACGTACTCGTTCCACAGCTGGTTCGCTTCCTTCCCGCCTACCGGTTGCACTTCCACCGGGCCCACCTCTTGCACGGTTCCGGCAATCTCCTCCTCCGCTGCGCTGCCCGCTCCCACCACGATCGTGCGCCCCCCCATGTGCTGATTACTGGCGCACAGCTTTGGCAATTTCACTAAACCCAGCGCCTCCAGTTGCTGCAAAGCCTTCGCGCAGGAAGCCAGCTTGTTGCGTCCTGCCGGGGTAACCCAATCCAGGTGTTCGCAGATGGTCTGTACCAGCTCTTTCCGACTCAGCCGCCAGTACACCCGCACCGTCTCTTGAATCTCCTGAATCTCTTGATGGCTGAATTCCCGTCCGGATAAGAACTTCGGTACGCCTTCTGCATTTCGTTTCAATGTGGGGCCTCCGCATCGAGTAATCCACACTGATCCTCTCAAACGCGATAACGGATGTCCAGTGCTTTTTGCGACAAAATAAATCGCGAGGTGGGTGTATGTTGTTCTCAGCTTTGGGTTAGCAGGACTACGCGTCAGTGCTGATCTTCCGAATCGCCAGAACCCGCCGGGCACTGCCTGCTTTTCACTGGGTCACTCCAGTTGTTTTTGGCGTGTCTGTGCTGCAAGATGCGTGGGTAAGGAGGCGTGAGATGAGTCCAAAATTCGCGCTTTGCAGTTTCTTATTGTGCATTGCTGTTGGGATTTCGCCGCAGAGCCCGGCGCAAACTCCTGTGCCTTCTCCATCTCCGGCCAAGAATTGCGTCGGGAAGGCAAACAAGACAAAGATTTCTGCCTATGTGATGTTGTTGCGTTTGCGCTGGGATCTGTACGCAAAATGGAGAGAGACCGGTAAATGGCCGGATGATCCCGAAGCCAACAAAGCGCTCGAAGCGCACTCGGAGTATTGGACCAAGAACTTGAAGGCGGGACGGGCCGTCGTGGCCGGGGCCATGAACGGCGACTACTGGGACAATGCCGCGATGATTGTTTTCGAAGCGGGTTCGCTCGAGGAAGCCCAATCCATGGCCAACAATGATCCCGCAGTAAAGGCTTACGCGTTTCAAGCGCAAGTGCGCCCCTTCGATGTCTTCTGGGTGACCAACAAATTCGAGGAAGGAGTGGCAGTGTGCGCGGAGCAATCAAACAACTCAGGCCAGGGAACGATCCCACCAGCTGAGGAAGACGAACGGGCGGCCGTAGGAAGCGTCCGCACCCTCAACACCGCTTTGGCAATGTACAACGCCGCAGAACCGGCCAAGGGCTACGCCGCATCGCTGAAAGAACTGGGGCCGGAAGGGAAACAATACATTACCGAATCGCTGGCAAGCGGTACAAAGAGCGGATACACATTTGAATACAAGCCACAATCGGCGCCGGTTGGTACCCCCATAACGCATTACACACTCGTTGCGCGGCCACTGAAACCGTTGGCACCAGGCGAAAAAAGCTTCTTCACCGATGAATCCGGTCTGATTCGTTTTACAAAGGAAGACCGCGCTGCGAAGGTGACTGATCCCCCAATCGGATGAAGGCACGGAGTAGCGCGCACAATAGGCCAGCGATTCACCGCGATATGTCTTGGCAGTAACACAACACATATCAGTTCGTCGGCTTGGCAGGTGGGGCTGCCTTCTCCACCGGCCTCGCAGGCGTTCCGTCCGCCTTCACGTAGTGCGCATACCAGGCCAGCCATCGTTCATTCACATCCTTAATATGCGAGGGCGTCTTGAACTGGTGGTATTCATCCGGGTACACCACCAGTTCGGTCTCTCGTCCCAGCGCCTTCAATGACTGGTACATCTGCTCCCCGCCCAGAATCGGCACGTTCCAGTCAACATTTCCGCCCAGGAACAGCGTCGGTGTCGTGATGTTCTTTACCTTATAAAAAGGCGAGACTCGGTCCCACGCAGCTCGGTTCTCCCACGGATAACTCAACTCGTAGACATACTCCTTCTCGTATTCGTCGTGCCCCCACAGGCTGGTCATCTCCGCCGCGCCTGCGTTGGAGACGGCAGCCTTGAACCGCGTCGTCTGCGCGATGATGAAGTCCGTCGAGATGCCTCCGTAGGAATGGCCGCCAACGCCCAGCTTGTCCGGGTCCGCAATGCCCTGCGCAATGGCGTAGTCCACCATGGCCACGTCGTCCTGGTAGTCCTTGTTGCCCCAATCCGCAAAAATGGCTTTGGCAAACTCCGCGCCATATCCCGTCGATCCCCTTGGATTGGGAAGCAGCACAGCATAGCCATTCGCCGCGTAGAGCTGCGCATTCTCCTCGAATTCCGCCTCGTACTCCTCGTCAGGCCCTCCGTGCGGCCTCAGGATCGTCGGATACTTCTTCCCGGCGACATAGTCCACCGGCTTATAAAGGTAGCCGTGGACGGTTGTTCCATCCTTTGATTTAAAGCTGACGTACTCGGCTTGGGCCAGCTTGAATTGAGCCAGCCAGCCATCATTCAAGTGTGACAGCCGCGTCAACTTCCCACCCGGCAAGCCGTAAACCTCGTAAGGTCGCTCGGGCACCGAAATCGTCGCCGCAAGCGTGCCGTCCTTCGGGAAAGAGTACCCGTCCACGGTAAGCCGCCCTCCAATGGGCCGCGTGATCTTGCCGTCAGCAAGGTTCACCTGACACAGGTTCTCTGTGCCGTCGTCATCAGCAATGAAGTAGACGGATTTTCCGTCGGGCGCAAACCTCGGCACCGTCGCAAACCGATCAAAGGAGCGGGTCAACACCTTGGCCTCCCCGCCAGCGGCGGGCGAGATGGCAACGTGCTTGGTGTCGTAATAGAAGTACTTCACGTCTAGCGAGCTAACGTAGGTGATCCACTTGCCGTCCGGAGACCACGCCGGATGGTCCTTCTCTCCCAGATGGGTGGTGACCTGAAGCAGATGCTCCCCCTTATCTTTGTTATCCGCGGCCACAACCCATATGTCCCGGTTATAGGTGGCGTCAGGGTCCGGCTTGCTCCGGTTGCTCGTGAACGCCAAAAGCTTGCCGTCGGGCGACCACGCCGGCTCAGAGTCGTCAAAGTCTCCCGAACTCACCTGGGTGAGCGCTTTGGAAGCGATATCGAGAACGTGAAGATGCGTGCGGCGGCGGTCAAGATAGCCCACCGTGTCTGCCTTATAGAGTAGTCTGTCAATCACCCAAGGCCGCTGTGCCTTGGGTTTCTTGCTAGCAACCGTCGCCTTCTCGTCCCCGGCATCTTTAGCTTTGTCGGCAGCCGCTTCCATCTCCTCCGCCGAAGGGTCGCGGAGAACCAAGACGATTCGCTTGCTGTCTGGCGCCCATTCAAACGCTTCCACATCCTGAATTGTGTCGGTCAGGCTCTGCGCTTCGCCACCCAGCCGGTTCAAAAGGTAGACCTGGGTCTTCCCCTCATCGCGCTCGGAAAGAAACGCCAGGAACTTGCCGTCCGGCGACCACCGCGGATGATCGGAAGACACGCCTTCCGCTGTCAAAGCAATAGCGTCGCCTCCCGCCGTGGGCAGCATGTAGATCCGCGTTTCCATTTTGTCGTCCTTCAGCGAGCTGGACGTCACAGTAAACGCGACGAATTGCCCGTCGGGAGCCACCTGCGGATCATGCGCCTCCCGGTAACCGAACAAATCGTCCACTCCCAGCGGCCGCGGTGCTGCAGGCTGCTGCGCGCAAGTAATGGAACTCACTAGCCCGACCACCAAAAGCGAAATCACCAGACCAAGCTTCATATAGAAGACTCCCATGCAAAAAATGAGTGCGAAGCAAACCTGCGATGTTAACACACCCGTTGCCCCGGTTGCGGGTGGTCAAGCTAAAGCGGACGATCCCCCAACGCCGCTAGCGGCGCCCGTCCTGCCCGAATGCGTCCCTCGGCGCTCCCCGGCTGTACGAAAGGACGGTGGCTTGTTGAAAAAAATTTTGTTTGACATGCATTTTTTTGTTGCGCGCGTGTGCAGAGAATGTATTCTGCAAATGACGACCTCGCTCCGACCTCTGAGAGTGAGCGTCCACTAAGGAGGACGAGAGAAAAGAATTGAGTACATTATCGCTCCCAGCCCGCATCCCCACCCAAGCACTTCCCACTGCGAAAAAGACGATCGCCAAACTGACTCTTTGGCCGCTGGTAGCCGCCACCTTCTTTATGGTCTCTGGTGGCACTTATGGGACGGAGTCCATCATCTCCGGGGCGGGGTATGGCCGTGGAATTCTCGTCCTTCTCTTCCTCCCGATTCTTTGGTGCTTGCCGACCGCATTCATGATCGGTGAACTCTCCAGCGCTCTGCCTGCTGAAGGCGGCTACTACGCCTGGGTGCGCCGGGGTTTGGGCAATTTCTGGGGCTTCCAGGAAGCCTGGTTGAGCCTTGCCGCCAGCATCTTTGATATGGCGATTTACCCCACGCTTTTCGTGTTTTACCTGAGGCAGATGACACCATGGTTTGGCGAGGGCAATCGCGGCATTTACACAGGCCTGTTCGTCGTGGTGACGTGCGCGGCGCTGAATCTGGCGGGTATTCGGGTGGTAGGCATCACCTCGTTGTGGCTCTTCTTCCTATTGTCCCTGCCGTTCGGGCTGGTTGTGCTTCTTTCGCCGGCCAAGAACGTCGCCTTCACCGCACCGCACGCTGCTCCGGCCGGTGTCAGCATCGGCTTGCTCGGCGCGGTGCTCGTGGCCATGTGGAATTACATGGGCTGGGATAACGCTTCCACCATCGCGCAGGAAGTGGAGCGCCCGCAGCGGACCTACCCCAAGGCGATGATCGCCGCGGTAATCCTGGTATCGCTGACCTACGTTCTGCCTTTCCTCGCGGTTTACTTTACCGGGACCCCTGCCTCGGCCTTCAACGAAGACGGCTCATGGGCCGCGGTCGCCGGGCAGTTGGGCGGCAAGATTTTGGGCTTCGAGTGGCTGCGCTTTGCCGTGACCATCGGCGGCATGATGAGCGCCTTTGGCATGTTCAATGCCCTGGTCATGAGCTACTCGCGATTGCCGCTGGCCATGGCCCGCGACGGCATGATGCCGAAGCTCTTCGCCAAGGTCACCCGCAAGAACCACACCCCTTGGGTGGCCATCGTTGTCCTGGCCACTTGCTGGGCCCTCTGCCTGGGTTTGGGATTCAGGCGGTTGGTTACGCTGGACATCATGCTCTATGGCGCGGCCCTGATGCTCGAGTTTGTCACCCTGGTAGTCCTGCGCATCCGCGAACCTAAGCTTCGCCGGGAGTTCCGCGTCCCAGGCGGCATGGCAGGCGCAGTCACGTGCGGAATCTTCCCTCTGGCGCTGCTCATTCTCGCCGTCGTGGAAAGCGGGAACGAGACCATCCTTGGCATCAACGGGCTGCTCTTCGGTGCCATCATTATGGCTGCCGGATTCCTGTTGTACCTGGCTACCCGTAAGGTTTTGTCACGTCGTAGCTCCCGGGAAGTTTTGGAAACGGTGGAAGCGGCATAAAGCGCCACGCTTCGCTAGACGAAAAACAAAATGCGCTGCAATTTCCTTGAGCACGCCCGGTTCCCACGAGCCGGGCGTTTTTGCTTTTGCGACAGATGGGTAGGAGACTCACTCCAGAAGCCATCCGCCTCTGTTGGCATCCTCAAGAAAATTACAACGGCGGGCAGAGAATTCCTGCATCCTGCTGAGCAAGCGCCGGAGGCGCGTCAGAAGTTAGCCCAGGGCGCAAGCCCTGGGTCGGAAAGGCACAATAACGTCGAGCACCGTTGGTGCGGCACTCCTGGAATTTAAATCCGTCTGCAAGGATTTCAACGGAGCTAGATACCTTCACTCTTGGCGCTAAGGTCCTTTTTTCGTCCCTAACAAAATCCCGTAGGGCAGGAAGGCCCTTAGATTTGGTATTCTTCTCCACGTGAGAGATGGCGTAAGGTACCAGGCAACTCTACTGGCAGCACTGCTGGGCGGAGGTCTCGCCCTGACTGTAATGGCAGCGAGTCAGTCCCCCCCACAAACCGCAAGCGCTCCCGTTCGTCAATCTTCGGCGCAGTCCTCCGCGCAAGCCTCTTCAGTTAGTTCAGCGGCTCCGCAATCCATCGCCTCTTCTCTCCCTCAAGCGCAATTAGGTCCGCGCGGATCGCTCACAACCGTCGTGCTTGACCCCGCCCACGGCGGAGTCGACCTTGGCGCGCGCGGCACCGAAGGCATTCGCGAAAGTGAAGTCGTGCTTGTCTTCGCCGCCGAAGTCCGCAAAGCTCTCGAGGCCCAGGGCTTCCAAGTCGTGATGACGCGCGAAGGCAACGATAATCCTTCCTTTGACGACCGCTCCGCCCGTGCCAATGCGCAGCGCGGAGCCGTGTTCGTCACCCTCCACATCGCTTCTACCGGAATAGCAGGTACCGCTCGGGTCTACGTCGTCCCTGATATTCCTCTTTCAAACGACGCCACGGGGCTGATTCCGTGGGACCGCGCGCAAGCGCCCTATGTTGGCCTAAGCCATAAACTCGGCGACTTGGTACAGGCCGAGCTGACGAAACGCTTCCGAGGCTCGCCGGATAATGCCCTCGTCGCGCCTGTGCGGCAACTGCGTACTACGGCAGAGCCCGCAATCGCGGTGGAGATTTCCAGCGTGACGGTGCCAGACCGCGCGGACCTGGACCGCATGGTTCCCGGTGCCGCGGAGGCTATCGCCCATGGCATCGCCGCCTTCAAGCCTTCTTACGTCCTGCCCGTGCCGTCCGCGACAACGGGAGCCGCACTGCCATGAGTCCGCAATCTCGTGTTTGGCTGGTAGGTGGCCTCTTCGCTGTAGTCCTGGCCGCCGCTCTGTATTTCCCCGCGCTTCGCCACCAGGTGCGCAATGCTGCTCAAATTACAGAGAAAACCGCGGAGCAGGCGCGCCGTGAACTGCTTCCGGTGGCACCACCCACAGGTAAAGAGCCAAAGGTGAAGGCAAAGATGTTCTGGGGTTCAGGGAATGACGATGGCCTTCTGAGGGAAGTTATCGTCGAGCTCCCGCTTTCCGACGATCCCGTTTTGCGCTCTAAGGAAGTGTTGAATACACTGCTTGCAGGACCTGTAGATGCCGAAGCGCGCACTTTGCCGCCGGATGCCGCGCTCCTGGCCTTTTATATCCTGCCCGACGGCACAGCCATTGCCGACTTTTCCGAAGCGCTTGGTACTTCAATCCCTTCTGGCATTCAAAGCGAGCAGTTGGCCATCGATTCCATCGCGCGCACCTTGGAAGCCAATGTACCTCAATTGCAGCGCATAAAGATTCTCATCCACGGACAGGAAGCGGAAACGCTTGCGGGCCACATTGATCTGACGCAAACCTTCCGCGTGAGCACAAAAGTTCCGGGAGCGCCAGCTGCGCCTGCTCCTTCCGCGGTTTCGGTCATTACTGCCCCAATCGAAAAAGCAGTCGAAAAAGTAGAGAAGGCCGTGAAACGCTAGCCGGTGAGGATTCGAGGGTAGAGAGAACACTAGACGTCATGTGGCCCTGTTGACATCCTCACGCAACTCCAAAAGGGGGCAAACATTTCTTCTCTCTTGCCGAGCAAGCGCCGTAGGTGCGGCATATGTTAGCCCAGAGCGTCAGCCCTGGGTCGGAAGGGCATAACGAGTTCAAGCGCCGGAGGTGCGGCACTTCTGGATTTCAAATATGATTGCCGAGGGTCCAAGGCAAAGGACGTTCTTGCCATTTGTGCGCCAGATTTTGGAGTCCCAAAAAAGGGGCGTAGCTCATGAGAATTGATGGACGCAGCGCCGACCAGATTCGCGCATTGAAAATTACTCCCGACTTTATTTCGCAAGCCGAAGGCAGCGTCTTGATCGAACTGGGAAAGACGCGCGTGATCTGTACCGCCACGGTGGACGACGGTGTTCCCGGCTTTCTGAAAGGCTCAGGCAAAGGTTGGGTCACCAGCGAATACGGCATGCTCCCTCGCGCCACCGAAGAGCGCACGCCGCGCGAAGCTGCCCGGGGCAAACAGACGGGACGCACGTTGGAGATTCAGCGCCTGATCGGTCGCTCGTTGCGCGCGGTGATTGATACTGAATCTATGGGCGAACGCACCGTTGTGCTGGATTGCGACGTGATTGAAGCCGACGGCGGCACGCGCACTGCGTCCATTACTGGCGCGTTCGTGGCTCTGGCGTTGGCAATGGAGCGCATGGTCGCGGCCGGAATTCTGAAGCGCTCTCCGTTAATCGATTCGGTAGCCGCCATCAGCGTCGGAATCGTGGAGGATCTGGCGCTTCTCGACCTCTGCTATGAAGAAGACTCGCGCGCGGAAGTTGACATGAACGTGGTGATGACCGGACGCGGCGATTTCGTGGAAATCCAAGCCACCGCCGAAGGGCGCCCCTTCACCGGCGGCGAGATGCAGGATCTCCTCGCGCTGGGTGCAGAAGGAATCCGTCGCTTGGCCGAAGATCAGCGCGAAGTCCTGCCCGAACATTTCCTCGGTCGCGGCCGCTGAACTCCGTCTCATCCCACTTTGCTGATAAGCCGCTTCCAATTTGAACAGACGTGTCATCCCGAGTTTGAACATAATTGTCATCCCGAGCGAAGCGAGGGATCTGCTTTTCTTGCACAATCCCCAACGAAATCACATTCCTCGGAAGGACCTCGCCTGGAATAACAAGACTTGGAGCAATTCGGGACGCTCATAGATAATCAAAACGGCACAAACTCACCGATGACATCATTTAGCATGTCAAAGAAACTCTACCTCGCTTCAGGGAATCCGGGAAAGTTGCGGGAATTCCGCGCACTGGCCGCGGCCGCACACTCCCGCCTGGAACTCGACCTGCTCCCGCAATACAATTCGTTGCCCGAATTCCCTGAAAGCGCCGAAACTTTTGCCGAAAATGCCGCGGGTAAAGCGCTCTACTATTCGCGAGCCTGCATGCCGATGGTTTTTTCCGATGATTCTGGGCTAGTCGTGCCCGCGCTCGGCGGTGAGCCCGGAGTGCATTCCGCGCGCTATGCAGGCGTGGGCGCAAGCAACGATCAGAAAATTGCGAAATTGCTGGCAGCATTGTGCGGCAGAGAAAGTGCAGACCGCGCCGCATACTTTGTCTGCGTAATTGCCGTGGCGCAACTGGGGCGCGCAATTGCCGTAGTTTCAGGTAAAGTGGACGGCCAAATCCTCGAAGCGCCCCGCGGCACCGGTGGATTTGGCTACGATCCAGTGTTTTACTTTCCGGCCCTGGGCAAAAGCTTCGCCGAATTACCCGCGGACGAAAAGAACGCCCGGAGCCACCGCGGCAATGCCTTCCGCCGCTTGCTCGAAGGGTTAGAATCGTAACAAGTCGAACTCAGGCCAGCTTAGAACCAAACATTTAATGAGGTCGTGATGGCAACCAAGAAAAAGACACGTGAGAAGAAGGCACCAAAGCCCGTCAAACGTGCCGTAAAAAAAACTGCGACGAAAAAGGCCCCCGCCAAGCTCGCCTCCACGGCCGGCACAAATCCCCAGCGCGTCGCAGCCATTCTCGCCAAGCTCGATGAGGCCTACCCGAACGCCACCTGCGAACTAATTCACGAAAACGCTTTTCAACTACTCATCTCCACAATTCTGTCCGCGCAATGCACCGACGTTCGCGTCAATCAAGTCACTCAGGAACTTTACAAGAAATATACGAAGCCGGAAGATTTCGCCTGCGCCAATCCCGCCGAACTCGAAAAAGAGATTCGCCCCACAGGTTTCTTCCGCAACAAAACAAAATCCATTATGGGGGCAAGCAAAGCCATCGTCGAGCGATTCGCTGGCCAAGTTCCACGCACCATGGAAGAGATTCTCACCCTACCCGGCGTGGCGCGAAAAACGGGAAACGTGGTCCTCGGCACCGCCTACGGCATCGCCGCTGGCATCGTCGTGGATACGCACGTACTCCGACTATCCGCCCGCCTGGACCTGACACGCAACGATGATCCCAAGAAAGTCGAACAAGACCTGATGGCCGTCATCCCGCAAAACAATTGGATCCAATTCTCCCACCAGTTGATCTGGCACGGCCGCCGTGTCTGTGCCGCCCGCAAACCCAAATGCGCCGAGTGCAACATCGAGAGTCTCTGCTACTCGAAAGACAAGACTGTTTGAGTGTAAGTTCCCCGTGCTAATCCGCGCATCTTTCCAGTCGCAATACTGTTGCACCTTTGACTTCAACAAATACTTGTGTGATAAGTGGAGTCAATGGCAGTTCCCGCGAAGCCGGGATTTGTACCCTCCAAAGAAAGTTATATTGCCGCCCTTACTCTTGTTGCAATACTTTTGCATGTCGTCCTCAAGTACTTTCTCTACCTCCCTTCCCTTTATGCCAGCGTTCCGCTTTTCGTCGCGCTTCTGATCGGAGGAATTCCGCTTATCTGGGAACTCCTGAAGAAACTCTTCCGCCGCGAATTCGGCTCCGACCTTCTTGCCGGCGTTTCCATACTGACCGCGCTCGCGCTGCGCGAATATCTCGTCGCCACCATCGTCGTGCTGATGCTTTCCGGCGGCGCGGCTCTCGAGGAATTTGCCACCGCCCGCGCTTCCTCGGTGCTCGATGCCCTGGCACGCCGTATGCCGAATGTCGCACACCGCAAGGGATCCGGCGGCCTCGTTGATGTAGCGCTGGCTGACATTCGCATCGGCGATGAACTCACCGTTCTTCCCCACGAGATTTGCCCCGTTGACGGCACCGTCGTCGAAGGCCACGGCATTATGGACGAGGCTTACCTGACCGGCGAGCCGTACGAAATCTCCAAGACGCCGGGCTCGATGGTAATTTCCGGCGCCATCAATGGCGAGCAAGCTCTTCTGATCCGCGCGGAGAAACTGGCCGAGGATTCGCGCTACGCCCGCATCATGCAGGTGATGCACCAGACCGAGCAGGAGCGCCCCAAGTTGCGCCGCCTCGGCGATCAGCTCGGCGCGTGGTACACACCGCTGGCGCTCGCCGTTGCCGCTGCAGCCGCGCTGCTAACTCATCAGCCGCAACGCTTTCTCGCCGTAGTTGTGATCGCCACCCCTTGCCCGCTGCTTCTGGCAATTCCCACGGCAATCATCGGCGCAATCTCACTGGCCGCGCGTCGCGCCATCATCATCAAGAACCCCGCGGTCCTCGAGCAGATCGAGGACTGCCGCACGCTCATCTTCGACAAGACGGGCACGCTGACTTACGGCAGGCCGCGGCTGACAGAAGTGTTATGCGCGGAAGGATTCGATCGCACCAGCGTTCTGCGCTTCGCGGCCAGCGCGGAGCAATACTCCAAGCATCCGCTGGCCAGCGCCATCGTCAACGCAGCCAAGCAGGAACACATCAACGTCTTGCCCGTCGAGCACATCAGCGAACGCCCGGGACGCGGTCTGCTCGCCAGCGTCGAAGGCCACAGCGTGCAAATCACCGGGCGCAACAAAGTGAATGCACAATCGCTGCCGTTGCTGGAACTCGCCAGCGGTCTCGAATGTCTCCTCTTCGTTGACACCAAATATGCCGCAGCCATTCGCTTTCACGATGCGCCCAGAAAGGAGAGCGCTTCTTTCATCCAGCACCTCGAGCCGAAACACGGCGTGGCGAAAGTCATGCTGCTCTCCGGTGATCGCGAGTCAGAGGTGAAATACCTGGCGGAAAGTGTGGGCATAACGGAAGTCCACGCCGGAAAGAGTCCCGAGGAGAAAGTGGCCATCGTGAAGGCGGAAACCGCCAAAGCGCGCACGCTGTTTGTTGGCGACGGAATCAACGATGCTCCTGCGCTGATGGCCGCAACAGTTGGCGTTGCGTTTGGCACGCAGAATGACATCACCACGGAAGCAGCCGACGCAGTTGTGCTGGAAACCGCTCTGGGAAAGATTGATGAACTGATGCACATTGGCCAGCGCATGCGGCGCATCGCGTTGCAAAGCGCTCTCGGCGGAATGGCGGCGAGCGTCATCGGAATGATTGCGGCAGCTTTCGGATTCTTGCCACCGATTTGGGGAGCGATTGGCCAGGAAGTGATTGATCTGTTAGCGGTACTGAATGCCGTGCGCGTGGCGTTGCCAACGGAAGATCTGCGGGATTATGAGAGAAGTGAAAAGTATTAAGTTTTAAGTAAAGCGGCAACCTTCTACGGTTTACTCGTACCACTCGATGACGAGGACGCCGGGGGCGCTTGCGTAGCCGGTGGCTGCGCTGACTTCAATATCCCGCTGATATCTGGCTGCCCCGCTGGAGCTTGTCCTGCAGTTCCATTTATATTGGGGTGTCCTGGAGGCATGGCACCCTGCACCATTTGTCCCGGCGTAGGATGCTGCATCGTTCCTCCTGCCGCTTCGCTCTTGACCACTGCCCATTCAGCGCCGCGCTTTTCCAGTGTGTAGGCAAGCTTCATGCTCGCGCTATCTGGCGGACTGTTCTTCAGGCGAATTTCCACCTGCGCCCGTGCCTGATTGCCGGTGATTGTGGATTGCGTCACGATGACATCCATATTATTCACGTTCAACGTCTTCAGCGAGACCAGATAATTGATGACCCCGGTGCGAATGGCGTCCTCATTGGACGTCTTGGACTTGCAAGCTCCCGCAAAGAGCAATGTGGTTCCCAGTAGAGCGGCGAGAAATGCGCGATTCATCTGAATTTCCTTTCCCCTACGAACGGGCGCCTGGGGCATCGCCTCGGCATTCTATGGTACCGAATCATGAAGGGATTGCAACGTGGCGGGGCCCGTGCTGCCGCACGTTCCCTATCCCCGTCATTCCGAGCGAAGTGAGGAATCCCTCATCGGCGATAACCCGGAAATAAGGAGAGATTCCTCACTCCGCAGACTCCGTTCGGAATGACGAGAGAACGCTTTTCCCGCAGCCCCCACGGTGCATCCGCGTCGTTGGTGAGTGCTCTCTATTGGTGTGTGTTCAGGCTGATGTCTGGCCGGAGGAGTGGGTCGCGTTCCGAAACGGAACGTTTGGAGGGTCTGGGAGGGGGGTATACCCACCCATTTTTCGTATCAAGGGGAAACAAAGGAGTTAGGGGAGAGATGCGCAGAAAATCTTGAGTCGGAGTTTCAAAATGGGAAAAGAACGAAGAAAAATATAACGCAGAGAC
Source organism: Candidatus Acidiferrales bacterium (assembly GCA_963780315.1). Lineage (GTDB taxonomy): Bacteria > Acidobacteriota > Terriglobia > Acidiferrales > UBA7541 > Acidiferrum. The sequence continues at coordinate 107,823 of CAWABP010000015.1, forward strand.
GCAGAGGACGCCGAGGCTCGCAGAGGAAGAAAAGGCAGGGCGGGGCATGGTTACTTGTCGGGAAGTGGGTTGGGGGATCTGGGAATATTAGCGGGTTGGGCGAAATATTTTTTCTGTAGGGCTTGGTGGAGGAAATCGCAGGCAGTGAGTTCCATGAAGCGAACTTGGTCGTGCATGCCTTCCTGGGATTTGATGAGGTTGCAGCAGATGTAGGCGAGGGCAGAGGCACGTTTGGTGGAAACGCGATTGGCGGCGAGTTCCTCGAAGAGATTGCCGAGGATATGGTTGATATCAATCTGCGTGAGGAAATCGCCGGAGGGAGTGGCGAGTTCGGCGGAGAGATCGCGTTGGCCGCGGTCGGGAGACTCGGTGGGATCGGTGGGTTGAACGGGTTCCAAGTCGGAGAGAAGGATATTGGAGCTCATTTGGTGGCCTTGGGGGCAGGTACGGAGGGGGCGGCGGGAAGGTTGGGATATTTGAGATTTAGAAGTTTTCGCATGGTGGGGGCATCAACCTCCCAGCGGGCGGCTTCCCTTTTGGCGGCTTGCTGAGTTTGCATGAGGAGGCAGCCGATGTAGGCGAGAGTTCCGGCGCGGCGGGGAGTGACGCGGTTGGAAGCCAGCGCGACGAAGAGTTTACCAAGCACGTGGTTGATATCAATCTGGGTGATGAAATCGCCCGCGGGAGAAGCGAGTTCGTGGGAGAGATCATCTTCGCGGGGCTTGGGAGTGGTGCGGGTGCCGTGGGTGAGGCAGAGTCCGTCATGCTTGGGATGAGCGGGGAGTCCACAGAGGCGTCCATTGGCGAATTTATACTGGCAAAGGTTGAAGATATCGGTTGGTCTCGCGTTTGACATAGAGAAAAGACTGGCGCACAAATACTATGTGGTCAATAGAAAATATAAATAGTAAGGAGGTATTTTGTAACAAGTATTCGAATACGCTGGGGAAAAGTGGCGAAGTTGAGGAAAAAGTTCGGGGTTGGGGACCCAGCGCTGACGCGCTGGGCTAAGTTGTGGCGCGCCTACGGCGCTTCGCCGAGAAATTGGCGGGCACAAAAGGTGTGCCCTCCAGAAAGCGGCGGGCGCGAAATGCACGCCTACGGCGCTGAAGAGGAAGTGGTATGCTGTGCCCATGAATCCCGAATGCACACAAAACGCTGAGCTGCCCGAGAAAATGATGTCTGCCTGCGGAGTGTTGTGCTCCGATTGTCCGGCTTACCTGGGCGCGGCCAAAGGCGTGGAGCACCAGGAGCGCGTCGCTGCGGCGTGGCAGAGAATCTACGGGCTGAACGAACCCATCGAGAACATTTCCTGTGGCGGGTGTCTGGGGCCGGACGAACAATTGTTCCACACCTGCGGCAGTTGCAAGGCGCGACGGTGCTGCCGATCGAAGGGGTTTAGCACTTGCGCGGAATGTTCCGTGAAAGATTGTGCCGATCTCGAGAGCGCTCAATTGGTGTGGGATCAGGTGCCGGAACTAGCGAAGACGCTCTCGTCCAAAGATTTCGTTACCTACGCCCTGCCTTATTGCGGTCACCGGAGCCGCCTGGCCGAGGCGCGCCGCGCGTTCAGCGAAGGAGCGGATTGATTCCTCCGGGGCTGAAGCCCCGTTGGTTTAAACACCGTTATGTCGGAGATGAAGCTCTGGCCCCCTAGAAGAAAAAGAACCGACCTGAAGGTCGGCCACTACAACGGAAAAAACACAGCACGCAACAGCACGCAAACCCAGGAGCCGGCCTTCCTGGTGAAGAAACGGGACGCACACCCCGCGAAAGGTCGGCCACTACAAAAGAGAGAGGTAATGTTCTGTTCGCGCGATGGAAAAGCAGATTCCTCGCTACGCTCGGAATGACAGGCTTAGAAATTGCCAAAGTGGGGGGTGGCTGGGCTAAAGCCCAGCATCTACATGGGCCGGGATTTGGGCTGGGCTAGGACTACGCGGATATCGTTCCAGACCAGCCAGCTTGGATGCAGATGTTCGGCGCCGTGACGCAGATAGAAGCGGCGGGCCGTGGCGTTGTCTGGCTCGACATCAACGCAGATCTTCAAAGCGTTTTGCGCGACGAACCATTCCGCCAGAAGGCGAAGCAGCTCCGAGGCAACAGATTTGCCGCGACACTCTGGAATCACATTGATCCACTGCAATTCGCCATCGCAGGCAAAGCGGCGAGTGAGATGTCCGGCAGCGAAACCGACAAGCGCATCGCCTTCCTGCGCGACGTAGCCGACGCGCGGAGCCAGCGCTTGCCGCGGATGATGTTCGTGATTCAGGTAACGGGAAATGGTGACGCGCCAAACGTCCTCGATGCCCCATTCGGCGGAGCGAACGCGCGCCATCGCGGGGACATCTGTTTGTTCGGCCAATCTGAAGAGTAGAGTGCTCACCGGAGCAGGTGATTATAGTATCAGGCAAATGGAATGACGCGTGACAAGACGGAAAAAAGAAATAATTTAACGCAGAGGCGCAGAGAGCGCAGAGGAATCGTAGGAACAGCGATGGAATGATTTGTTGGCCACTCCTCAGCAGTTCGTTTTGCTAAACTGGGGAGCAAATGCCGACGAAAACCAGCCAGGTCATAAACGAACTTTTTCTTTCGATTGCTTGCCTGATCCTGCTGCTTGCAGGTTGCGGTTCAGATTCCAGCGGAGGCGGTGGCGGAGGGACGCAACCGATACCGCCAAGCATTGCAACGCAACCCACGGATTTAACCGTCAACGCAGGACAAGCAGCCAGCTTTTCTGTTGTGGCCAGCGGAACGACTCCGCTTTCATATCAATGGCAGCGAGGCACGACTGCGATTTCCGGCGCCACAACTTCCAGCTACAGCATTGCCGCGGCCGTTGCGGCAGACAATAACGCCACGTTCAGCGTCGTGGTGACGAACAGCGCAGGCAGCGTTACCAGCAGAACCGCAACGTTGACCGTGAATCCGGGACCGGTGAGCAACTACACCTGGAAACAACTGAAGACCGGTGCGGGCGGCTGGATCGTGGGAATGTACATTCATCCGGACGGCACGGTCGTGTACGGAAGAACAGACACTGGCGGCGCGTATCGTCTGAATCAAGCCACCAAAACCTGGACGCAGATTGTGACCGCCGATTCGCTTCCGGCTTCCGACGTGGCGCTGGGAAATTATGGCGGAGTGGTGAGTCTGGTGGGAGCGCCGAGCGACCACAACCGCGCGTACATGGTGGCGTCACTGGGAAGCAACAACACGAATGTATATAGCTCGGTGGATCAGGGCGCGCACTGGACGAAAACCGCGTTGAGTGGTTTGAGCGACAACGCCAATGGTAACGGGCGACAGATGGGCGAGCGGCTTGCGGTTGACCCGGCGAATGCCAGCGTCGTTTATTACGGGTCGATGTCGAACGGCTTGTACTTCACGAACGATGCAGGCGCACATTGGAATCAGGTGGCGCAGATTCCGCTGAGTGGAGAAACGGCTTATGGAACCGGCAACGTGCGAATTGATACCAACAGCGGCGTCAACAACGCAGGTCTTACGAATGTGATTGTGGCGACGGTTTACGGGAAGGGCGTGTTTCGTTCGGCGGACAGTGGCACGACGTGGCTGAATATTACTGGCGGAACTGGCGCACCCGCGTCCAACGGAACGTTTCAGCACATTGATATCGGCAGCGACGGTACGTTGTATCTTGCGAACTGGACTGGCGGTACATGGAAATATCTGAACACCGTGTGGACCAACATCACGCCGCCGGGCAACCCGTCACTGGGAGGGATTTGCGTTGACCCGAAGAACCCGAGCCGGATCTTTGCGTTCGATGATGGAGGAACTCCATACCGCTCGGTGGATGGTGGTGCGACGTGGACACAGCTTAGCGTGACGCGCACCGCTACCGACGTCCCGTGGCTCGCGTTTACGGATGAAAGTTATGCCTCGTCTGGGAAATCTGTGGGTAACTGGCGGGCTCAGCGCTGCGGTTCGCTGAGGAATCGGTGGAGTTTGCGGCACGTCGCATCGAGGGAGTGTTGCTCTTCTTCCGAGCCGTTGTGGATCAGTGGGCCGCCGTCGGCATGAACCGCCTCGCGAAGAAGTCGCCGCGCAGTGACTTTTCTCAATGAAGGGGTGTAGTTCAGGTCGCGGATAATTTCTCCACCTAGTATCCAGAGATTGTCTACGTGTCGGCGAATGGTCTTCGAAGAAAGACTGGATGAGGCCAGATGCTCGATGAATGGCCGGAAGCAAGCAACCAGTTCTTCCCCTGGCGGCAGGTCTTTTCCCAATCCCATCCACGAGCGCGGCCAGTTGTCCAGATCGTGGCAGTAGGCGGAAACATCGCAGGACGCCGGCGCGGTAGCAGCGCGGTTTACTTTGCCAGTCTTGGCCTTGAAAATTGTCCGTGACATGGAACTGCTCACAATTCTAAACCACTGCCATCGCCATCGGGGATTTGTCTACCAGCATGCCCGCTTTGGCCCCGACCAGAAAAGCATCGAAGTGGACGTCCGACCGCGGGAGGGCTCGGCAGCGGTCTGCTCGGGGTGCCACCAGCCGGCGCCGGGTTACGATCATCTTCCCGAGCGGTGCTTTGAGTTCATTCCGCTGTGGGGCTTTCTGGTTTTCCTGCTCTACCGCATGCGACGCGTGGACTGCCGGAATTGTGGCGTGCTGGTCGAGGAGGTTCCCTGGGGCGATGGTAAGCATCGGTTGACCAGAGCCTATATGCTGTTTCTGGCCCGCTGGGCGCGGAAGCTCTCCTGGAAGGAAACCGCCGAGGCCTTCCACACTTCCTGGGACCAGGTGTGCGACGCGGTCGAGTATGTGGTCGGCTGGGGCCTGGAGCATCGCACGCTGGAGTCGATCCGCGCCATTGGTGTGGATGAAATCCAGTACGCCAAAGGCCACAAATACCTGACGCTGGTCTACCAGATCGACCAGGGGCTCACCCGCTTGCTGTGGGTCGGCAAGGAACGCACCATCGAATCCTTCCAGGGTTTCTTCACCGTCCTCGGAGAGCAACTCGCTGCACAGATCGAGTTTGTCTGCTCGGATATGTGGCAGCCGTACCTGGACGTGATCCGCCAGAAATGCTCTCAGGCGCTGCACATCCTCGACCGCTTCCACATCGTCGCCAAGATGAATAAGGCGTTGGATGATGTCCGCGCCGCCGAGTCGCGCAAGATGGCCCAGGACGGCTACCCGCCGCTACTGAAGAAGACGCGCTGGTGCGTGCTCAAGCGCAAAGAAAATCTCACCTCGCAGCAGAAGTTCCGTCTGCGAGATCTGCTCCGCTATAATCTCCAGACCGTCCGTGCCTATCTCCTCAAAGAAGATTTTCAGCAGTTCTGGGAATACAACTCGCCCACCTGGGCCGGCATGTTCCTGGATTTCTGGTGCCAGCAAACCATGCGATCCCGCATCGAGCCGATGAAGAAGATCGCCCGAACGTTGCGTGCTCATCGCGAGCTGCTGCTCAACTATTTCAAGGCTAGAAAGCTAATTTCCAGCGGTGTGGTTGAGGGACTAAACAACAAAGCGAAAGTAACCATGAGAAGATCCTATGGCTTTCGTACCTTTCGCATCCTGGAACTCGCGCTCTATCACTCACTTGGCAAACTACCTGAGCCAGAGCTTACCCATGAATTCTTCTGACGATTCAAAGTTATATGTCGCTCGGGACAGTGATTTTCGATCCGCAATTCGCCGACCGATTGTGGTTTGCCGAAGGGATTGGCGTCTGGTACGCCGACAATAATACGGGCGCGATGATCGGGTGGAACTCCATCAACGCGGGAATCGAGCAACTCGTGCCCAACAATTTGGTTGCTCCACCGGGAGGAAAACCGGTGACGGCTTCCTGGGACCGCGCGCTTTTTTACCATGCGGATGTGGATCAATATCCGGCTTCGCACGGTCCTACAAGTCGCTTCAACGCTGGATGGGATGTGGCATATTCAGCGAATAACCCGCAATTCCTGGTTGCTTCCGTGTACGACAATCGCGAGTGTTGCAGCGCCTTCAGTGGGCCAGACAATCAGAGTGGCTATTCGGCAGATGGAGGCCAGACCTGGACTGTCTTTCCTCCCATCGCCAATGGGACGCTCCCATCAGCGCTTCAGTTTGGGGATATTGCCGTCGCCGCTTCAGACACGCAGAATATTGTCTGGCTGCCATCGAACGACGCCGCTCCTTACTACTCGAAGGATCGCGGGCAAACCTGGAACCTCATCGCGCTTCCCGGTGTGACTGATCCGGGCTCGCATCCGTTTTACTATTTGCGGCGCACTGTTCTGACCGCGGACACCGTGCAGGATCACACGTTTTATCTGTTTCACGATCAAACCAATCAGATTTTCAAGACGGTGGATGGCGGCGTGACGTGGACTGCAATTCTCGCGAGCAATTTTCCGTTGTACCCACAGTGGAACGCCAAATTAAAAGCGGTGCCCGGAAACTCAGGTCACTTGTGTTTTACAACCGGATTGCTTAGTGGTGGCTCGAAAGGATTGTTCTGCTCGCAAGACAGTGGCGCAACGTGGACCGAACTTCCGGGAACCTCCAACGTTTCGGCATTTGGCTATGGCAAGCCCGTTGATACGGCTCACTATCCAACGATTTTTCTTCAAGGCATGGTCAACGGAGTTACGGGAATTTGGTGCACTACAGATATGGGAGCATCCTGGGGAAATTTAACTACCTATCCGCTCGGCATTCCCGACACGGTCTCCGCGATGGACGGCGACCGTGACGTCTTTGGCCGCGTCTACATTGGCATCGGTGGTTCCGGCTACGCTTACGGCGACCCGGGGCCGAATCCTCCCGCAAACTTGTGCGGCGCCGGCCAGTAACTCCACCCTTGCGGCAGTAGGGTTGTCAAAGCCCCCAATACTGAGAAGCACAGCGAAAGGGCCTTGGTGCTGTAAAGGCAGAGAGAACACGATTCACCTGAATCGCGTTTTTCTGGGTTCCGATAGGGAGATTGATTTCGCTGAATTCGCGGGATGGAGCTGAGCCGGCGATTCCAAGAGGGGGCTTGACAGGGGAAGGCATGTACTGTATTTAACCTTTAGGTTAAATACGACGATGACTTCTGACCGGCTCAGCACCACCTTCGCGGCACTCGCCGACCCCACGCGGCGCGCGATACTGGCTCGACTGCTTTCCGGCGAGGCATCGGTGACGGAGCTGGCCGAGCCTTTCGAGATGAGCTTGCCCGCCGTGTCCAAACACCTTAAGGTGCTGGAGCACGCGGGGCTGATCTCGCGAGGGCACAACGCGCAGTGGCGGCCTTGCCGGCTGAAGGCCGCTCCCTTGAAGGACGTCGATGACTGGGTCCAGCATTACCGGCGATTCTTTGAGGAGAGCGTGGATCGTTTGGACGACTACCTGCGCGAGTTGAAAAAATAAGAAGCCAATAAAAAGGAGAAGAGACATGGCAGCAAGCAAGGCAGGATTTGGCGCGGTCCCGAATACCGCGGACAGAGAGATCGTCTGCACGCGGGTTTACGATGCGTCGCCGGAACTGGTATGGAAGGCCTGGACCCGGCCGGAACTTATCACAAACTGGTGGGGGCCATATGGATTCAAGACTACGACATCCGAAATGGATGTGCGGCCGGGCGGAGTGTGGCGGCACGTGATGCACGGTCCTGACGGCAGGAACTACGACAACGAGGTTGTGTATGTGGAGGTGGTGAAGCACGAGCGGTTGGTGTACGACCACGTTTCTCCGCCGCCATTTCGCACGACTGCGACCTTCAAGGCGCAGGGTGACAAGACAGAGATGTGCATGCACATGGTGTTTGAAACGGCGGCGTTGAGCGAAAAAGCGGCCAGAGAACACCGCGCAGTGGAAGGGCTGCAACAGACAATGGCGCGGCTCGTAGATATGCTGGCGAGCATGGGCACGGCGGAAAGCAGTGGAGCAAGCAACTTTGGCGAACGCTCGATTGTGATCACGCGGGAGTTTGATGCGCCGCGGGAATTGGTGTTCAAGGCGTGGACGGAGCCAAAGCGCATGGCGCAATGGTTTGGACCGAAGGGATTCACCAATCCCGTGTGCGAATTGGACGTGCGGGTTGGTGGCGCGTGGCATCTTGTGATGCGGGCACCCACGGGCGAGGAATATCCATGCGGAGGGGTGTATCGCGAAGTGGTGGTGCCAGAGCGGTTGGTGTTCACGAATGACGCAGTGGACAAGGAAGGCAAGCCTATTATCAAGGGGCTGACAAAAGTGACATTCGCCGAGCGTGGCGGGAAGACTCTGCTGACTCTGAAAACGAGCGGGGTTGCCGTGGCGGATTATGCGGCTGCGTACCTGAAGGGCATGGAGCAGGGGTGGACGATGAGTCTGGAGAAACTCGCGGCGCTTTTGGCAAAGGCGTGAAAGCGGCGCAGTGGCACGCTTGAAGTGACTTCAAAGGAAGGGGCCCGGCCCGTCCCTCCGAGCAAAGCGAGGAATCTCTCCTCGGCGAGAACCCAGAAGAAGAGAGATTCATCGCACAGCAAATGTGCGATGCAAAACCGTACCTCACTCCGCAGACTCCGTTCGGAATGACGGGTTAGTATTTCTTCACAAGCAGTAAGCGTGAAGGACAGGTTGAAGCTCCGAAACGCGGTTGCACCTGATGTGTCTGCTTGTTAAGGTGAATAGGCAACGCGGGCGCTGGCTCATTTCCGCGGGCCAAGGAGCCTCAATCACAATGGTTACAGCTCGAAATATTTTTCTGCCGGCCATGCTGGCAGTGCTCTGCTGTGGCGCGGGCAGCGCCGCGAAGGCGGATTCCCTCCGTGTGGGAAGCGCGCGCGTGGACATCACACCGGCTTCCGATCCCGCGAATCCACCAACAGGCAAGTACGCGCACGAAAAGCTCTATGTGCGAGCGATCGTGCTGGACAGTGGCCCGGCGCGGGCGGCCTTGATCGGCGCAGACCAAGGCGGACTGCCTGACGCGCTATGGGTGCCGGCATCGAAGCAGATCGCGGCTGAATTGAACTGCCCCGTGGAAAATATTGTGATGTCCGCAACGCACACGCACAGCGGATGGGGTCCGGGTGCCAGTCCTTTCGGGAGCGGCCGGCCGCGCCCTCAGGGAGGATTCCAAGCCGTTGACCCCAATCAACCGCCACCGCCGATCGTGGCGCAGATCGTGGATGCAGTGCGCCAGGCGAAAGCAAAGCTGCAGCCCGCCAGCTTCGGATTTGGGACAGGAATGTCCTATCTGAATGTGAGCCGGGATAACATTGATGCGGAAACGCATCGCTGGACGCAGGCTCCCAACCTGAATGGCGCGTCTGACAAAACGGTCGCCGTCTTGAAATTCTCCGCGCCCGATGGCGAGTTGATCGCCGTCTACTTTACCTACGCCATGCATCCCGTGAACGGTTTCCTGTCCGGATTCATCAGCGCGGACTTTGCGGGCGCCGCTTCGCGCTACGTCGAGCAGGCCTATGGCGACAAGGTGGTTGCGGTATTCGCGCAGAATGCGTCTGGCGATCAGAATCCGCTCTATCTCCGCGCAAGCACTAATGGGATGGCTTCGCGCAGCGCAGTGAAAATTACCGGAAACGTTTTGGCGCGTGAGCCGGTGGAAGCGCCTCTTCGCGACGGCAAAGTGACCGCGGTGCCGATGGACCCCCAGGTTCGTGACAATCTCGAACGCGTAATGGACGCCGAAGGGGTGCTGCTGGGCGAGGAGGTGATTCGCGTGATGAGCAACACTTCGCGCATGGACTCCAATCCCCGCATTTGGGCGGCACAAAACACGGCGACCTGCCCGGGCCGCAAGCGACTCGACAACGCGCGCGAAGGCACGCCGGGTAGCTACGAGGATGGCGACCCCGTGAACATGCGGCTTGGCGTGCTGCGCATCGGCAATGTGGCGCTGGCTTCGGTGAATGGGGAAATCTATACCCCGATTGAACAACGATTGAAGGAGCGCTCGCCGCTGGCGGACACCGTGATGGTCACGCTTGCTAACGGTGCGGCCAATTCCGGCTACGTCCCGGACGATCCCTCGTTTGGAGAGTACACATTTCAGGTGCTCGGTTCGCGGCTGAAACCGGGTTGCGCGGAAGACGCGATTGTCGGGGGCTTTCTGGACATGATCCAGGCCAGCGAGAAGTGAGCGCGCTGGGGTGTGATCGAGTTGAGGCTTTCAGGGCGCTGGAGTGATCGGGCGCGCAGGCAGATACGCCTCTGACTGGTGACGGCGCTGGCGGGCACGTGGTGCTCTGGCCCCGCAAACGCTTCCCGGAAAACACGATTATCGAAAAGGCAGTGGCGCGGGAAGTCGGTATTTACGGGATTTGGCGTTACTTCCTGACGCGACCAACGCGGGCGGGGCTGATTCTGGGCTACGCGCGAATGAATGAGGACAAAATTCGAGAAGGTGTCCGGCGGTTGAGCGAAATACTTTGAGACACGGACTCCGGCCTTGCGATGGTTTAGTGATTTCTGCGCGGCACAGCGAAGTTACAACCGAAACAGAAACCTGGTCTCAGATTAGCAATAAAGTTAGGAGATGCCTTAGAATTGTTATTGCACTTCAGTCGGGGCGTAGCGCAGCCTGGTAGCGCGCCTGCCTTGGGCGCACGCGACGCGACTCCAACAACTCCATGCATCACTTCTAACTACTAACGTTTCTAACAAATCGGGGAATCTTCTTTTCGCTCAAAGGTAACCCGAGAGAAATGAAAATGTTCGATTCGAGCACAGTTCGTGCACAGTCCAACTGCACGCCTGCAACGAGACAAATTCTTTGGGCACAGCTCGCTGCCTCCTGGTCCCGAACATTCGGGAAAAACTCTATCGCGTTGAATCGGCGTCGGATAACCTGCAACTTCCTCCTTTAATCCCGGTACGTCTCGGGCTACGGCAATCAGTCAAAACATCGAGTGATCAGCCTTCTAACGCATCGAGTTCATGAAGAGAGATCCGTGGAACTTCGGCGTTCGAGATTCATCTGTTTTACTTACGCAGATGGATCCAGCCAGAGCCTCCTAAGACTTGATGGCCCCGCGGGAGCGAATACACAAACCCATGTCAGCCAGGAAGGGCGTAGAAGTTTTCCTGTGATCGCTTGTATCGCTGAAAAACATGCGTAGGTCTTGCTCGGGAAACCCTGAGTACCAGGACCCACATGGACGATTAGTGCGGTAACCTATGCGATTACTTGCGCTGAACCGGGCCACTGCTGCTCACCTTCAGTGCGTGGGGCAGTCTAAAGTGTTGGCTTCGTACTCGCCTTATACGATGAATACAAGGTGGAAGAAAACGCTCCGACGTTCGCCGTTGCTCAGTGCAGCACTGACAATTTGCCTGTTTGCCCCTCCTTCGTTCGCTGCACCCATGAGCGCTGAGGACCGCGAACACCTGCTCGTGCACTTTGAGATGACAACCCAAATGGTCGCAGAACAGGTGCGCGGGTTGTCTCCCGCTCAACTTGAGTACAAAGCATCGCCCGATCGCTGGAGCATCCGAGAAGTGGTTTCCCACTTGGCGGTTGCCGAGCCAGATTACTGGCGCGATTTGCAGAAAAGCGTCAAGGCGGCCCCTGATATGAACCACAAGAAATCGGCGAACACGGATGCCGACATTATGTGGTACGGAATTGATCGCGTGGTGCACACCAAGACAGGCGGCGGACACGAAAAAGTCGATACCTATAACGACCTGAACGAGGCCCTCGGCAAGTTTCAGGCGCTCCGCGCCACGATGATCGAATACATCAAAACGACAAACGACGATTTGCGTGCCCACAGCTTTGGCGATGGTTCGGAGGTCATCGATTGTTGGCAGTGGATGTTGGAAATCTCCACTCACTCCGAGCGACACATCCAACAGATTCGTGAGATCAAGAACGACCCGAGTTTCCCAAAGAAATGAAGCGGGAATCTGGCGCGGGCGGAATGTCAATTCACACTTGTGTCTGAACCTGCTTGGCCTTTTGTGCAACCTGAATAGTCGACAAATTGGAGATGTTCGTTCCAGTACGAACTTGGGAGGTAACCGCGTTCAACGTAGCCGCCCGGCGGCGGACGCTTCGCTTGACAAGCGGAGCAGTGATTGCCAAGCGGTTTTGAAATAAGTGTGGGTCACGTTCGGAAGGAGGTTCTCCCGTGACCCCGCCGACACTCGAGATTGCCGATCTCATCCGCACGGTTGGAGCTGCCTTCATTGAGCGAAACCGCCTGTGGATCAGTTGGAGGCATGTCAAAGTGCTGCTGGCCATTGCGCGGTGTCGCGCGGCCGCACTTGGCGGTCATCTCGATGAGTGCACCCGCTGCGCACATCGTGCCCCAATCTCGTATAACAGCTGCCGTGATCGCCATTGCCCAAAGTGTCAGACCGCTGCTCGCGAACGTTGGATCGCCGCCCGGCGACGAGAACTGCTTCCCACACGCTACCTGCACGTGGTCTTCACACTCCCCCGCTACCTGGCTCCAGTGGTGTTGCAGAACAAAAAGGCGATCTACGGTCTCTTGTTTCGTGCCAGTGCGGAAACTCTCCTCGAAGTCGCACGCGATCCCAGACACCTCGGTGCAGAGATTGTTTTTTTCAGCGTGTTGCACACCTGGAACCAAAAAGTCAGGCTTCATCCCCATGTCCATTGTGTGGTTCCCGCTGGTGGTCTCTCGCTCGATCACACCCGCTGGGTCCACTCGCCGGACAACTACTTCCTGCCCAAAGCGGTATTGCGTGAGGTGTTTCGTGGCAAGTTCGTCGCAGCCCTTTCAGATTGGTGAGCTCTGCTTCCCCGAAAAGTTAAACCTACTCGCGTACCGCAAGATCTTCGCCGCCTGGCTTCGCCCGCTGTATCGAAAACCTTGGGTGGTGTACTTGAAACGTCCCTTCGGCGGCCCCGAATATGTGCTGCAATATCTCGGCCGCTACACCCATCGCGTGGCCATCTCCAACCATCGCCTGGTCTCCTTTGCCGATGGCCAAGTGACTTTTCGCTGGCGCGATTCCGCTCACCACAACGAACAGAAGCTCACCGCTTTGTCGCACGATAAATTCTTGCGTCGCTTCCTGCTGCATATTCTTCCGCAAGGCTTCGTGCGTATCCGGCACTTCGGTTTGCTGGCCTGCCGACGGCGCCGCACCACGTTGCCCCTATGCTTCCAGTTGTTGGGTGCACCAAAAGAAGCGCTTACCGAAGAACACACTTCCTCGACCGAAGACGTTCCCGATCTTTATCGCTGTCCCAAGTGTGGAGGATCAATGAAGGTCATCGAACGGCTGACCGCTGCCGAAATCCAACTTCGTTCTCCACCCCGGATCAGCTCTGCGGCATGAGACTACTTTCTTCAACTCCAACACTCCGCGTGCTTCCGCGCGCTACGCACCTGTTCGCCTCGTCAGAAAACAAATTCTTTCTTCCAGCCTCATCAACGACAGTTTTCACGACACGTTTTCACCGTAGCCATTTTCTGGGCCAGCGCTGTGACAGGTCATGCTCCGCAGCGCAGTGGCGGCACACCTCAAAACCGTCTCTTCCAACAATTGAATTTGCATAAGGCCCGCGTCCGCAGCAACCACGGGCGGGCACCTCCAAACGGATTTACCGGACGCGCAAGGAACTCCTCGCCCCCGTTCACCCCTCGCCAAGAACGCGCATCCGGTAAATCACTAGCGTTAATCATGCCTTTGGCGCCTGTTGCTGTAGTTGACTGTGTGGGGCAGCCATCACAGACAAGCCTCCCACATCGGCGTATGAGTGTTCCATGAGACGAACCATTTCTTTCACGCTGAACGGCAAACCTACCCATCTGGAGGCCGACGACGAGCGCCTGCTGCTCTGGGTGCTGCGCTACGATCTCGGCTTCACCGGAACCAAGTACGGCTGCGGCCAGGGCCTCTGCGGCGCCTGCACCGTGGTCGTGGAAAACGAAGCGGTACGGGCCTGCACGACAACTCTACGCGATGTAGCCGGAAAGCCGGTCCTCACCATTGAAGGGCTCGAACAAGAAGGGAGGCTGCATCCCCTTCAGCAGGCCTTTCTGCGGCACAGCGCCTTTCAATGCGGCTATTGCACGCCGGGGATGATCCTGAGCGCCTACACTTTGCTTCGAAAGACGCCTCAGCCCACGGAAGAGCAGATCCGGGAACACATGGAAGACCATTTGTGTCGCTGCGGCAGCTACACCCGTGTCGTCAAAGCCATTCAGGAAGCCGCGAAGGAGCGTGCGTGATGAGCGCTCAAGAGATACTGGCGAAAGAAGCCCACATGACAGAAGCTGGTGCTACCCAAGTGTCCCGGCGCGAATTTCTGGGACTGACCGGCTCGGGACTATTCGTCTTTTTCTGGGCAGGGCCGGGCGGGTTAATTCAGGAGACAGCACAACCCAGCCAGCAGTCCGGCTATCCCGAAGACTTCAACGCCTATCTACGAATCGCACCTGACGGGCGCGTGACCTGCCTCGTCGGCAAGATCGAAATGGGCGAAGGTGTGATGACCTCTCTGCCGATGATGCTCGCGGACGAACTCGATGTTGCTCTTAATTCCGTGGATATTGTGATGGGCGACACCGATCTCTGCCCCTGGGACATGGGCACATTCGGGTCGTTGAGTACTCGCCAATTTGGCCCCATCTTGCGCAAAGCGGGAGCCGAAGCTCGAGCTGTCCTGCTCCAGATGGCGGCGCAACGTCTCAACGCCGCGGTCGAGCGGCTGAACACGAAAGACGGGGTTGTGAGTGATCCGTCCACCGGGAATCATGTGAGCTACGGGGAACTGGTCCTGGGCAAGCGCATCGAGCGGCACATTGAGAAGGACAAGGTGGTCGTGAAGCCCGTCTCCGCGCTCAAGATTTGGGGGCAATCCCCGGTGCGGCGAGATGGCCTGGACAAGGTCACGGGAAAAGGCAAATTCGCCGCGGACTTCGTGCTGCCCGGCATGCTGCACGCGCGCATGCTCCGGCCGCCAGCTCACGGCGCAACGCTCAAGCATGTGGATACCAGCGCCGCCGAGAAGATCGAAGGTGTGCGCGTTGTCCGCGATGGTGAACTGATTGCCGTGCTGCACACCCATCGCGACGTGGCGGACAGCGCGAAGTCGTTGATCAAGGCAGAGTATGACGTTCCGCCGGTTACGGTAGATGACCGGACGATCTTCGATCACCTGCTGAAACACGCACCGCAACCTCAGGTTGTAGACGAAAGCGGTGACCTCAAGCAGGGTGAGAAGCTTTCGACAGCAATCGTTGAGGAAACCTACCTGAATAGCTACGTCTCGCATGCGCCGATCGAACCGCATTCCGCCACGGCGGTGATGGAGAATGGCCGAATCACGGTTTGGGCGGGAACGCAGACGCCTTTCCCGGTAAAACAGGAAGTGGCGGAGGCACTGCGATTGCCACCAGAGAAAGTGCACATCATTGTGCCGTACGTTGGAGGCGGCTTTGGAGGCAAGAGCGCCTCTCAGCAGGCGATTGAAGCCGCTCGACTCGCGAAAATCACCGGCCAGCCAGTGCAGGTCCTGTGGGACCGCAGCGAGGAATTCTTTTTTGACACCTTCCGGCCGGCCGCCGTAGTTAAAATTCGCGCGGGCATCGATGGCACCGGAAAACTCACGCTCTGGGACTTCAGAGTGACTGGCGCGGGCGGCCGGGAGGCCACTTCGTTCTATGACGTGCCGCATCAGCGCACCACCTCATCCGGTGAATGGTCCGACGAGAATCCAGGGCTGCATCCGTTTGCGGTTGGGGCGTGGCGTGCGCCCTCGGTGAACACGAATACATTCGCGCGCGAATCCCACATGGACACCCTCGCGCGCAAGGCGGGCCTCGATCCGGTAGAGTTCCGCCTGAAGAACTTGAGCAACAAACGCATGCGCAACGTTTTGCAATTAGCAGCGAAGCAGTTTGGATGGAAGCCTGCTCAGAAACAACGCGGCCACGGCTTTGGAGTTTCCTGCGGCACCGATACCGGGACTTACGTGGCCATGATGGCCGAAGTTGTGGTCGACGAGCCCAGCGGAGCTGTGCGCGTCAATCGCGTGCTGTGCGTCCAGGACCAGGGCGCCACGGTGAACCCGGATGGCTCGCGCCAGCAAATCGAGGGCGGCATCTTGATGGGTCTCGGCTATGCTCTCAGCGAAGAAGTGCGCTTCCGCGGGCGGGAGATTCTCGATCGTAATTTCGACAGCTACGGACTGCCGCGCTTTTCCTGGCTGCCGAAGATCGAAAGCCTTCTGGTGAACAATCCAGACCTCCCGGCTTCGGGATGTGGGGAGCCGCCCATTATCAACGTGGGCGCAGTCATCGCCAATGCGATTTGCGATGCTGTGGGCGCGCGCGTGCTGCAACTGCCGATGACTCCCGCGCGTGTCATAGCCGCCCTTCCACACACCTGATTCGCGGCGGAGCACCTTCCCAACGCGTGCCACCAGGCACAAGCAGACACCGTAATAGTTGGTATCAGCCTATTAGCTTCGTCCAAGTTGTGACGGCTTATCGGAAATGTTGCGCGCAGTACTATGCGTGAGTGGTTGGCACTTCGCGCCCCACTTGTCCACCTCGGTTCCGCAATCCGCGCAAGTACGACCGCCCCACGAGGCTTGTCTGCGGGATTGTGGCTTTCTCACTTTTGGGAACGCCTTGTTGCAGCGTGGGCAGCAGACTTCACCCAGATTGATTCCCCACTTGTCTTTGGCAATCGTGCCATAAATCAGCTACCACAACATGGAGAATGTCACGGGCATTGCCGGGATGCTCAACAAAACTGTGCAATTTTAAATGCACGCTAGGGGGACAGTTCCTGATGCGCGTCGACAGCTTCTATGTCTGTGATGCCACGGCAGCTCTGCTGGGCTTCCTTCCGGACCGGTTGCAGCACGAAAGTGTCAAAGCGTTCCGCGAGTACCGCTCTCGCTTGATTGATGTTTCCGGGAAGAAGAGCAGCTTCCGCGGATTTCGCGGGCGCGATTGAGTTTTGGCGGGCTGGCTATTCCACGAGTTGTAGATTCAAGGCGATCCGCACTCCATTGACGAGCACCTGGCTTTTGTCGATGAGCGCCTGATTAGTGATGTCATTGTTGACAAATTGCCGTGCCATATTTGCTGGAACTATAAACTCGACGGCTTCGGAGCGCTCTCGGGAGCCGAATTCCGTGGTCAGCGGATTGACGACGGAAAAGTCGTACACCTCGACCACGTTGTCGTCAGGCACATTGTCTAAAATGTCCTTCAATTTGGGCGCCAGGAATAGATCGAAGCTCTGCGCCGCTCGCTTATAGATGGAAGATTTCTCAATATCAAAGCGCAAGGTGTTGCGTAGCGTCATTTGCAGCGCCAACTGTTTGCCGATAATCACGAAGGCCGGCGGATCGTAATCCACGAACTGAAATTTAGTCTGGCCTTCCTTGGCGAGTGTATCGAGCTGCGCCTGGTATTTTGCCTGCAGGTGATCCACATCGTCTTGTGTCGCAACGGGTTTCGTCTGTGAAAGGTCCGGCTTGACGGTCGCGCTCGAAAAAGAGTCGGAAGGTGCTCCTGGCACGACAGAACTGATCGGGTCGGGCATCGTGTGATTCAAGCGGCTGAGGGTGCTTGAAGAGCCTGCCGTGGACGAGGAATCGGTCTTCGAGGGTTTGGTGCGGGGCAGCGCGGAAACAGCATAGGGATCCTTCTCCAACAGCGATAGTCCGAACTCATGGCCGCCCAGGAATATCAGGGACTTGTTGAGGATATCTTGTCGCTCCGTGTCGTTGGTGGATTGCGCCAACACGAACGCGTCCGCGCGATCCAGAACAATCACCAGTAGTTCCTTGCCCTCATAATCGTAGCTCTTTTCGGCTGCGCGAATGTGGTAAGAGACTTCAAAACCGATGGCATCGCAAGCCACATCCGGTGGAATACCCTGCGTGACAGTCTGCAAAATAGGAAGCAGAACATCCTGAAAAGTGTGCGCAGCGCGTTCGTTGCGCGTGAATTTTGTCCCACTGTATGCCGCTTCATAATTCCCGGTAATCTTCAAAACCGTGCGATCGCGAAACTTCACGAATTCCAGACCGCGCGAATCCGTTTCCGCCTGCTTGGAAGGCTCGATCCCCACGTACCGGCTCAGATAGAACGGAAATGGAAAACGCATTTTTGCAATGGACTGATTGAGGCTTTTGAGCTGGGAGAAATATTGCTTCTCCAGCGCCTTCAGGTCTGGATTCAGTATTTCATTGGGACTGACTTGCGCAAAAGCTTTCGCCGCACTCGCTAGAGCGAAGGCTGCGGTCAATAGAAGCAGAAGTGCGCGAGTGGTTTTAATTTGGCGCATCAAATTCATCTTGGAATTTTATCATCCGCTACTTCGTGGCGTATTGCGAACCGGGGCGCCCGGGCTTTTGGTAGGGCGGCTGCGCGATTGCCCTCGTGAAGGCAATCACTTCCTTGATTTCTCCGGCGGTGAGTGTCTTTCCGTAGGGTGGCATCATCGCAGACTTTCCCAGCGCGCTTCCGCCCAGCGTAACGATGTTCTCCATGAACTCATCGCTCTCCGGGTTCAACTTATCCCCATCGTTCAGAACCGGCGGCACGGGATTAAGGTTACTGCGGTTGGAAGGACCAGCGGGGGTGGCATCGGCGTGGCACCAAACACAATACTGATAAAAGATGCGCTTCCCTTGGGATTCCTGGTAACCGAGATTGATCAGCTTCGTGTTGTCGTTCCAGTCTGGCTCGCTGTCATAGGAGCCGAAGGCTTCCACTGGCTTCACAACCTCCGTGCCCTTCTTGCACGCGGTGAGGGAAAAGGCAGCAAGGAGAATCGGCAGGGCCAGCTGCATTTGTGGTTTCATCGACCTGCTCCCTGCCCTGCGGGGCGTGCGTTTGCGGTGCTCGCAGAAGTTTGCGGCTTGATGCCGACCTTTAGCGTCATTAAATAGGCTGTCAACGCCCGGATTTCGTCTTCGGTGAAATTTCGACGAGGCTCAATCGCATCCGGCTGCAGAGCTTGCGGATTCCGCAACCACGCTTCGGTCCATGCAGACGTAAGCCAATTGCCGGCGTTATTCAAGTTTGGCCCGACGTATCCGCCGGTGCCGCCGATGGTGTGGCAAGACTGGCACTGGTACTTCACTTCGTATAGTTGCTTGCCCAGGCTGACCAGCGCCGGAGTGAACTGCCTTGCGTCTACGCCTTCCGGATTCACATCTGGCTTCTGCACCGCCAGAGCAAGGTATTCCGCGACGGTGTTCACTTCCTTGTCCGTTATATTGAATTGCGGCATGCGCAATATCAGAGTTGGCCGGATGGTCTGCGGGTTCTTCAGGAACTCCACAATCCATTTCTTCTGAGCCCGGCTTCCTTCGTAGGAAAGATCCGGGGCGAGCGTGCCGCCATATCCATTGAAGCGATGGCAGGCATAACATTTGTAACGCTCGTAGATTTCCGCAAAATCACCAACGGGTTTGTAGGAGGTTTCCACCTTTGGCACCCCAAGGTGTTGCAAAGCGCTGGTAGGTTTGGGCCCCGTCTGGCTGAGCAGCGCGGTAGTTACCGCGTCCAGGTCCGCTTCATTCCAAGTGTACTGCGGCATGCGCGACGCCGGGTTCACCGAAACGGGATCTTGGAGCTTGGCCTGAATGTAGGAAAGCAGATTGTGCGTGATTTTCGCTTTGCCAAATTCCAGCTCAGAAGCGTTCTTTGCGCCCAGCGCGGTAAGGTCGGGGCCAAAATCTTTCTGCGGCGCCACGCCGGCGATGCTGTGGCAACTGGCGCATCCCTTTTCGAGGAAAAGGCGCCTGCCGTTCTTGATTTCATGGGCAGTTGCCGCTTCCAGCTTGGGAACCGTGCTGAGAAGGTCCGAATCCGTAAGCTTGTTCATGACGTACTGCGAAACCTTGTAAAGGTCCTCGTCGCTCCAGCCATAACGCGGCATATTGTTGTGCGCCAGGTAGCTTTGCGGGTTGTGAAGCCACGAGACCAGCCACGGCTCGTTGACTTTGCTGCCAACCTTGGTGAGTTCGGGCGCAATGTTCCCGCCGATTAGCTTTGTTTCGCCCGCGCGGGTCACGGCCAGCGGGTGGCACGTTGTGCACATCATCTGACGGAAGCGAAGTTCAGCCTGCGGCAGCAGATCGGGCTTTTTGCTCCACGCCGCCACTATGGCCGGATTGATCTTGTACGTTTCCAGCGGCTTGGCTTTCTGCACGCTCAGGAAGGCGGAAAGCGCGACTATCTCTTCGTCCTTCAGACGGAATTTCGGCATTCGCGATTCGTCGCCGCTTTCATACCCGTTCACAGTGACGTTGCCGTCTTTGTCGAGGACCGTGCGCGGTTCCTTCAGCCACTTGTAGATCCACTCACGAGATACTTTGTAGCCCACGCTGGAGAGTTCCGGGCCAAGCATGGGGGGCTCTAAATCGTTCAGTTTGTGGCAAGCCTGACAGTTCAAGCGAGAGAGCAATTGCCTGCCCCGCGTGAGTTGCGGGGTCTGATTCAAATCCGCATGGTGGCAACTTCCGCAGGAGGCTTGCAGGTAGTGCGCGGGAAGAATGGGCTGTTCCCACGCAAGCGTAGTCTCGTGCGCTTCTGCAATTTCCGTGGCGGGGCCCTGCCCGCGATGACAGATCGTGCAGCCCCACTCGCGCACGTTGTGCGGAATCGGCGGATGCGCCCGAAAGGGTTGTGGCACCGAAGCATCCGCAAGAGAAGTTTGCGTCATGCCCTGGTGGCACGTCGTGCAGCGATCCACCACGTTCATTCCTGGAATCCATACTTGATCGATGTTGGGGCTGTAGTCAGCTAGTAATTTCTTTGTATCTGGACGGCCTTGCGCGTAACGCACGAAAGAGCGCTTATACTTCTTCCATTCCGCGCGAAAATCCTTGACAGGCGAAATCGCCAGCACCAGCACGCAGATCACGGTGGCTACGGCGAAGGTGAGCCGCATGCGGTACGTCAGCTTGCCCATGTCTTCAGCCGGCATGCGTCCCCCAAGGCCACACCCAGGACCAGCCCGGGCCACGGAAAAATGTCCCGACAACAGTCAGGCAAATCGCGGTGGCGACGAACCATGTCATCACCCACCAGGAGAGCGGCTTTTGCCGCAGATCAGCAAGCCATCCGGCGGTCGCCTTCGAGAAGTAAGAGGCCACAAGTAGCGCGGCAACGAGCACGGTGGGAACGATGATGGTCCACGCATCCACAATAGCAAGCACGATAAGCAAGCCCAGCGTCACCCCGGCTACAATCCCGAAGCGCTTCGACGCGTTCTCTGCCCAGAGCGGCTTGCCTTCCACGTTGACGTGAAAATAAGGAATCACGATGAGCGCGATGAGAATCAGCGTTGGAATCAGAATGCCAGCAACGAACGGGGGGAAGTAGTGCAGCAATTCCTGCAGGCCAAGGAAATACCACGGGGCCTTGGCGGGATTTGGTGTGAGCAGCGGATTCGCCAATTGCTCGAGCGGCGCATCCCAGAAGAGGGCAAGCAGGACCATCAGAATAATCAGCACCTCGAATACGATTGCCTCTCGCACCAACAGGTGCGGATAGGTCATAAGTTCGGGGCCGCGCTCATCCTTAACCTTCGCGGAGGTGTTCCGCGTGAGGAATACGATCCTTCGCGGCTCTTTTCTTGCGTCGGAACTGAATCCCGATTCGAGTTTAGTTTTTTCTATCATCGTCTTTTGACCGGACCGTCAACCCGCCATCCTTTTGCACGCGCCAAAAGTGCACGCCGATAAAAAGGAAAGCCAGCAACGGAAGAATGACTACGTGAAGCACATAGAATCGCAACAGGGCGTTTTCACCCACGATATTTCCGCCAAGAGCCACGAACCGAACCTTGCTGCCGATGATCGGCATTGCCGAGATGATGTTTGTCCCTACGGTGACAGCCCAAAAGGCGAGTTGATCCCATGGCAGTAGATATCCTGTGTAACTCAGAAGCAGGGTGACCAACAACAGCACCACACCCACAACCCAGTTGAATTCGTGCGGTGGTTTGTAGCCGCCACGATAAAAAACGTGGAACATATGACAAAACACCAGCAGCACCATCAGGTGAGCGCCGATGCGGTGCATGTTGCGCAAGAAAACGCCGTTCGACACGACGAATCGAAGGTCTTTCATGTCCCGGTAAGCGTTCGGCGCGGCTGGATGGTAATAGAACATCAAAAGAAAGCCGGTGATCACCAGGAGCAGAAAGAGCAGGAAGGAAAGTGAGCCCAGATAGTAGGCCGCGCGCACGCGCAGCGACTTTTCGCGAACCTTCACCGGCAGCCAGTGCAGAAACAAATTACCAAATACGGCCACGCTGCGCGTCCGGTTGGTGATGGCGGGACCGCGGCGAAAGACTGACTTCCATACGCGGTTGGCCCACAAATTTTCGAAAAAAGTTTGCATTGAGGTCGCCATGTTTTTCCTCAGACCTTCAGGACCTGGTCGGCTTTGATGACCTGGAGTTTGTCCACGAGCAATTCGCCGTCAGCAGTCAGTGTCACGGAAAAATGAGGCAGAGGCCGCGGTGCCGGTCCTTCGATCTTCTTGCCGTTGGGCTCGAACTTGCTCCCGTGGCACGGGCACGCAATCATGTTTGCTTCCGGCTTCCACTGAGTCACGCAACCCAGGTGCGTGCATACAGCGGAGACTGCATAGAAGCCGTCAGGCGTACGCACGATGTACACCTGCTGGTCTTGCAGAAATGTGACGGAGTTTGCCGGATAAAGATCGGGATTGCCCGCGCGAAATGTAGTGGAAGGCTCGAACAACACGTTCGGGGAGAAATATTGGTAGGTGAGCGCCGCGCCACCCAGGCCGGCGACTCCCAGCGCGCCCACCGTAATCTCGTTCAGAAAATCGCGGCGAGTCACTTCTCTGGGGCCCGGCGAATCCTGCGCATGATCCGGCGCGGCGGGTTCTTTACTGTCGCTCATGGTCGTAACACAATCTCCTCGACTGGACTGATGCTGGGGTCCTCTTCGAATACCTCGAATGCTTCCATCGAAATCGTGTGCGCCGGGCAGCGTTCCGCACAAAGCCCACAACGGATGCAGACCGTTTCGTCCTTGACCATCACGGAGCCTTCCAACTGATTGAGATCCGCCGGCGCGACGTGCTGTAGATCGATGGAACGCAGCTCCTGTTCCTTTCTCAGGCGTTCTTTGTCTGCTTCCGTGAATGCAAAACTCTTCAGCGGCACAAGAGACAGGCAATTCTCCGGGCAAACGTCCACGCAACCGCCGCACAGGATGCATTCCGTGCCGGTTGCTTCCGTACCCTCGAAAATTGTGTTGATCCAGCAGCGCAGACAGCGGCTGGCCTCGCTGCGCGCGTGGGCTTCGGTGTAGCCCGTTTCGACTTCCGCAACGCCGGTGCGGCGGTCGATGGGGAGCACAGGCACGGCAAGCCGGGAATATTCGTCGTAGTGCGCGGCCATCTCGTGATGGTCAAGCACGGTCACTTGCACGTAACGCGACTTCGGCTTCCATTCCGGGCCGCGTAGAAACTTGTCAATTTCAACAGCGGCCTTTTTTCCGTCAGCAACGGCATTGATAATCAGGCGCGGCCCGAAGGCGATGTCTCCCGCGGCGAAAATTCCGGGCGCGGTGGTCATCAGAGTTTCCGGATTGATTTTCAGAGTTCCCTGTCGCGTGGCTTCCACACCGTCGGCAGGCGTGAGGAAAGAAATGTCAGAAGATTGACCGATAGCAAGAATCACGGTGTCGCAAGGAATAACGAATTCCGTGCCCGGCAAGAACCTTGGATTGAAGCGCTTGTTTTCGTCGAAGACGGAGAGGCAACGTATCACTTCGAGCCCGGTCAGCCTGCCATCAGCGCCCACGAACTGCTTCGGGCCGAGCGAGGGATAGAGTTTCATCCCTTCCAGCACACCCTCTTCGATTTCTTCCTCGGATGCAGGCATCTCGGCGCGCGATTCCAGGCAAACGAGTTGCACCTCGCGCGCACCCATGCGCAAAGCAGCTCGCGAAACGTCCATGAACTCCTTCATGGCGACGTCCATTTCGCTCGCAGTCAGTTCATTCGGCAGGCCTTCACCGGCCATTTTCTGCTGCTCGCGCATTGCTGAGCGTGCCACGTCAATCGCCACGTTTCCGCCGCCAATCACCACGACTTTTTTCCCTACTTCAAAGCGGTAACCCAAATTGACGTTTAGGAGAAAATCGATTCCTTTGACAACGCCGTCAAGTTCGTGGCCAGGGAGGTTCAAGTCGCGGCTACGGTGCAGGCCGAACGCCATCAGGACGGCTTTGTAACCTTGTCGCCGCAAATCCTCCAAGGAAAAATCGCGGCCCAGGCGCATGTTCAATTTCAGTTCGGGACCCAGGTCCAGGATTTCACGTATCTGCGCCTGCAAAACATCGCGCGGCAGACGGTATTCCGGTATGCCCAGGTGCATCATTCCGCCCGGCGCGGCCGCGGCTTCAAAAACCGTTACGGGGTAGCCCAGCAGCGCCAGATCATGCGCCGCGGACATCCCCGCCGGACCCGAACCGATCACGGCAACTTTTTCGGCATGTTTCGGACGCATCGTGTTGGAGAAAACATCAATTGGATTTCGAGATTCCGGCCCGTGTCGCTCCGTCACGAACCGTTTCAGAGCCCGGATGGAAATTGGCAGGTCAAATTCTCCGCGGCGGCACGCCGGTTCGCAGGGATGGCCGCAGACGCGGCCGCAGATGGAAGCAAAGGGATTGGGCATCCGGGCGTAGCGGTAGGCATCTTCGTATTTCCCCTCGGCAATCAGCGATACGTAGCGCCCCGCCTGGGTATGCACGGGACACGCCTGCATGCAGGGAAAATTCGATTCCAGCCACTCCAAATCGACAAGCTTAGTGCGCGTCGTCAAGCGTTTGCCTTGGATGCCCAATTTTTATTTTCTGTGCTGCTTTGCTTTCTTGCTTCTTTACTTCTTTACGGTGAGGTCGGCCGTCCCCCCGCTCGCGGTTACTTCCAACGCCTGCGTGGCTGGCTTCCCGTCTTCGCTCCAGGTTTTCAGCGTGTACTTCCCCGGCGGCACGTTCTTGATTTCATAGTTGCCGCTCTTGTCGGTCACCGCGAAATACGGCGTGGATACGACGATCACGTAGCCGTTCATTTCCGGGTGAACGTTGCACAGCAGCGAAGCCACTCCCAGATCATTGAACTGGAAGCTCTTCTTATCCCCCTTTGGCCATGTGCCAAGGTTATGAGCGAGCTTTTTGTTCCCACTGACGCTGGGCCAGTAGACGTTGTGGCCAACGGGGTCGCTGTTCAGGAAGTCCACCGTCGTTCCCTGAAGCACAACGGTTACGTGAGGAGCAAATGCCATCTTGGCCTGATCGATCAGCGGGTGTTGCGCCGGCGGATCGAATTTCTTGTCGGGAATTGCGTCCACATAAACCGCGATGTTTTCCGCCGACTTGATTCCCTGCACGCTGACCTTGCCTTTGATTTCCCCTGCCAGGCTTGCACTTGCCAGGAGTAGTGCCGCACCGCCTACTACAATTGCTTGAACTGCCAACCTGCGTAGCTTCATCTCATTTCCTCTCATTCCCGTGCAAATTCGCCGAGAAACTTGGTGTTCCATTTGGAATCTACTAGAAAACGTAGTCGATGCCAGTTACAAATGTGTTGGGCCGGTAAAACAGCGGGTTGCCGCTCGTAGGATCGATGCCATATGAGGCTGGCTGCCAGGCGCGATCATATTCGCCCACGATCTTGATGTTGGCGCGGAGAAGGATTTGGTAGCCAGGCCGGAAAGCGTTGCGGGTCTGGTACCGGGAAACTAAGTTGGTTAAATCGGAGGGCGAGTTCACGAAATCGTAGCGCATCGTTGCGATCAACCACGGATAGATCCAGTAGTTTGCCGCCACAAACCCACCGCTAAAGGTGACGGCAGGAGCCTTCACGATAGTTGCGGCTCCGGTATCTACAAAATGATTTTCGTCACGTCCGACAAGTCCCACGCCAAAGAGTTCCAACTTGCGGTACTTGAAGCGAATGTCTCCACCGGCGCGATAGAAGGGCTCGTTGATCGTGTCTCCGAAACCGTACGTCGTGCCTGCGAAGTTTTGTTGATTTGTGCCGTGGTAATAAAAGGCACCGACGCGAATCGAAGTATGGTCGTGTGGGCCCGTAGATCCGGCCGCCTGGATTCCGTTGCGGCTTTCGGGATCCCGCTCAAGGTTGAACCTATAGGAGGCGCGCAGGTAAACGTCTTTCGTATTGCGTGTTACGAGCGACGTCGTACCTCCATAGGCCGAGCCGGTGCCATCGACGTAGGCCACGGACCAGTTGAAGTTGTAGTTGTCCGCGTAGCCTCCGAATTCGATTCCGCGCTGTGGCGTGCCAAGGATAAATGGGTTATTCACAGTCTGGCATTGCGTTACCCCACCACCACATGCGGGGCCCGGAGCCACCGCAGCTTCACTGAAAACATCGTAACCCGATAAGTACGGCGTCCTCGCTTGCGTGAAGGGTAAGTCCAGTTCAAATTGCCCGAACCGCACGTTCAGGAAATTTGTCGGCAAGTGAAAGACGCGCCCGAGGTCGTTGTACTTCAGCCACGCATCGCCCAGCCCACCATTTGCGCCGGAGCCCCCCGCTGAAATGTCGTCGTCAATCCAGAAGGACAAGTTTGGTCCAAAACTTCCCGCGCTGATGATCGTGAACGTATTCGGCACGAAAAGATCCGTGCGCGGAGCAAGTCCATTAGCAGCCACAACCGCTGCCGGCCGGTTTGCGTTCCAGTTGAAATTGCCTTCGTAGCGGAAGGCTATGGGCACTGTGCCTGAAATTTCCCCAGGATAGACTGCCCCGGGAAAAGCTTCCTTTTGTGCTTTGGAGCCCAGCAGGACTTGATCCTGCTTCACAAACGTCTCGTCATCCTTCGGAAACTTGAAGCCGTTCCTCTTGAAGGCCTCGCCGAAGTCGTTGAGTTCCGGATAGTTATTGTGGCAGGTGGTGCAGGATGTCTGATACTTTCGCGAAAACGCAGGAATGGCGTTGGACTTAGGCGCAGACCCTAAAACCATCCAAATCACAGCGCCAGCCGTGACTAGACCGCTCAAAATGCCAGCATCTACGCCCCAGCTCTTGCGACTCATGGGCACCCCTTCTCACATTCAGTGATCTGAGCGACAAAGGCAAAAAGCCCCAAACCAAACGACTACACACATCCTGTGCTGCGCGTACCTAGGATGAACGAGACGGTCACATATATGCTGTGACGCAGGTCACTATACCAAGTATCGTTAGTCACGGCCATTTCATCACTCGGCGCGGTTTTGTTTGCTGGTTCTGGGAGGCTTATGCCTGCAAGAAATAAAACCTATCAAGTCATTGTGATACGGAAAGGTAGCACACGGATGAAGCGGCGCCGAAAAGACACTTGGGGAGTGACATATGGGATTGACGGTCACCTTCGAAAGAGTCCCTACTACAAAACCACCCAGTGCTGGTGTTGAGATCTGGCCCGGTTGTAATAGAGGCCGAGGTCGGGGTCGTATTGTTCGCCGGCGAAGTGGCAGTTGTTGGGCGTGGTGCTGAATTGGTGGATCAAGTTGCCGTAAGCGTCGAAGTCTATGTATCCGCGCTGTGATTTTCTTCCTCGTTTCTGAAAAGCAAATCTTCATAGTCACCACGACAGATGCTAAGTGATTGATTCGTATTGCTTGTTCTCGCGTTGTAGTAACTGGTTTTCGATGGTGTCCGTCGCTTAATGTTCCCCGATTGTTCTCCTGCGATTTCTTCCATACCCGCCGCGGAATAGCATATCATCCGCCTTACCGGCGCGAAGGCGGCGCTCTTCTCCATCTGTGCCTCTCGAAAACCTCGAAATATCCGAGCCGATGAGGATTATACTCCCATGGATTATTCTCCTCTGATGCCCATTTCCCTCACGACACTCCTTGCAACTCTGTCCACGATATTCTGCTCGCGTGCTTCCCCGCTGCTGGAGAACTTGGCTCTACGCCACCAAATCGGCGTGCTTCAGAGGTCCCGGAGAAAACGCCCGAAATTAACCTCGGGGGATCGCCTGCTGTGGATCTGTCAGTCCCGTCCCTGGGGTGGCTGGCACTCTGCGCTTGCCATTGTCAAGCCAGAAACGGTCGTGACTTGGCATCGTGCCGCATTTAGATTGTCCTGGACCTGGAAGGTGCGGCGCGGCCAGCCCGGACGACCGCTCATTCCGCGCGAGGTCCGAGATCTGATCCGCAAGATGTGCCAGGTGAAACCCGGTTGGGGTGCACCACGCACGCACGGTGACCCGACCAACCACGGTTCATGCGCATGTGAAAGACAAGGAAGGCAACCGCAACTGGACCTGCAGCGCTTTGCAGTCCAGGCAACTCTGTCGGCAAATCCGACGGCCTAGTAGGGAAATCCGGCAACTTCCACTTCACTTGGACCTGTAAGTTATTCAAAACATGTCATGGCCGAGAAGTTGCAGTGGCTCAGACTGACTGCTGTTCGTGACGGACGGGAGGATTTCTATAATGCCGAATGATGATTGGGTCTTTTGGCTGAACTTGACGAACATCGCCCTGGGACTCGTAGTAGTTCTCGCGGTGTTGGTTACGGCGTATGGTCTGGTTTGGGAGCTTGTGAGCAGGCTCAAGAAGCACCAAAGTCTGACCAGCCTGGACGAAGAGCTGAACGTGATGGTACAGGGTGAGTTTGCCCACGGTTTGCCCGTGCAGGGATTGGGAATGACCATGGCAGATGGTGGCGAGCTAGCCAGACCATCGCCTGAGCAAGCCAAAGACAAGTAACAAAACTAAGCGTGAGAATATGGCTTGCCCTTTTCTAAAAGAAGGTCGCGCACAATACTGCCATTCTGCTCCGGCCCGGAAGTTGATCCTGGAGGGACCCGGGGCATCGGGCGGCGGACGTTGTTCGTCATCGGAGTATTACGGCTGCGACCTCGTTGGAAAAGATGAGCCGCGGCAAGAGCGCTGCCCGCATCTGGAAGAAATCCACGTACAGTATTGCGGAACTACCTCTCCGACGAAACTGATTCCCTTTAGCGACTCGCAATTGTCCAGTTGCACGACAGGGGGCTACCGCTACTGCGACTCGTATCTTTCGCTAGCGCGACCGCATGGCGTTCTGGCGCCGCCTGCAAGCCTTCAGTATGCCCCGAACCACTTTTGGCTGGCGACTGAAGAATCTGGTTTTTGCCATATCGGAATTGACTCATTCCTGGCCGATGTGGCTGGAAAGATAGATGGCCTGACGTTCGTGACGACACACGGGACGCAGCGGCCGGTTGTGGCATTGACCGTCAACGGTGTGGAGTGGCCCCTGACTTTCCCGAACCCACTGCTGATCCAGAAAGTGAACGCCCACCTGCGGAGTGATCCCAAACGTTTGATTGACGATCCGTACGGCTCAGGATGGCTATTTGCCGGGTGGGAACTAGCGGAGCGAACAAGAGCGGGCCTGATTTCCGGGGCACATGCGGCGGCCTGGCAAGCAGAGGAGCAAGAACGGCTAGCGAAGGAAATCCACGAAACGCTGGAACTGGGCTGTGATGGCGGCCGCCCAGTGCGGGGAGTCGGCCAGTTGTTGTCGCGGCAGCAACTGGTGTGCTTGTTCCAACACTATTTTTACAATGCTCATTGGGGACCAAAGGAATGACCTTGAGGAGATATTTACTTGTATTTGGGATTGGACTTGCACTGGCCGTCGTAACGGGTTGGGTCGCTTTTCCGCGCGCCCTCTACGTGCGTCGCGAACAACCACTGGCCTTTCATCACAAAACACATAGCGAAAAATCCGGTCTTACGGAGTGCGATTCGTGTCACTCGCTGAATAGTGATGGAGAATTCGCGGGGATACCTCCGACAGCAATCTGCGCGGGGTGCCACGCCGAAAAGCTGGGAACATCGAAAGACGAAGCTATGCTGGTGGACAACTACATCAAGTCGGGACGCGAAACACCATGGCTGGTCACTTCGCGGCAGCCGGCCAACGTGTGGTTCTCGCATGCGATTCACACGCGCGGCGCCGGGCTGGCCTGCAGCGAGTGCCATGGAAAGATAGGGGAGTCTGATCAATCGCCGATTTACGAACAAAACCGCATAAGCGGATATAGCCGCGATATATGGGGTCATTCCATCTCTCGCATGCGGCGGGCTCCGCACGATGGCATGAAGATGAGCGACTGCGAAGACTGCCATCGCCGCCACAAAGTCGAGATGGGCTGCCTCGGTTGTCACGAATGAAGGAGCAACGATGAAGTTTTCCAGGCGTGACTTGTTGATTGGCAGTGCCGGAGCCACGGCAGGGCTCCTGCTCACTCCTATGCCGTGGAAGTTGTTGGGCGACGTTTCGATCTGGACGCAAAACTGGCCCTGGATTCCGCAACCAGCGCGTGGACCGGTGGAAACGAAACAATCGTTCTGCACCTTATGTGCCGGGGGGTGTGGTATTCGCGCCAAGATGGTGGCAGGTTATCCGGTCGGAATCTCCGGCGTCAGGAATCATCCAATAAGCAAGGGAGCGTTGTGCCCACTAGGCTTTGCCGCTCACCAGTTGAATTGGCATCCGCAGCGATTGCGGGAAGTGCGTCATCGCGGGCATGCGGCGTCTTGGGCCGAAGCACGGGCAGCGTTCGAGAAAGCTCGCAACGAGGGGCCGATAGCGGTCGTTGATGGCCGGCCCGGAAGGGCTGCTTCGACGGTGTTGGAAGCGTTTGCCAAAAAACAGAACCGCAGCTATCAAACTGTGCTCAGCGCAGAGAGTCAAGCGCTCGCGCCTTATGCAGACTGGAGCGGCGTTCCCGTTGGCGCGTTGGGCTACGACCTGGAAAACGCGCGGACCATAGTCAGCTTCGGGGCGCCGCTGCTGGACGGGTGGGGAGCGCCTGGCCGTTTCACGCGGCTATGGAGCGAGCGTGCAGCGGGCGCAGCCGACCCGCAACTCCGATTGATACAAATCGAGTCTTCGTTGTCCCGGACCGCGGGATGCGCGTGGCTATGGGTTCCAGT
The DNA here is from genome assembly GCA_963780315.1 of Candidatus Acidiferrales bacterium. GTDB lineage: Bacteria > Acidobacteriota > Terriglobia > Acidiferrales > UBA7541 > Acidiferrum. Next base: position 138,734 of record CAWABP010000015.1, read on the forward strand.
TCGCGAGGGGAGCGAAGCAAAACTCGCGGCAGGAGTAGCGCGCGTCCTACTGGAAGAGCGCTTGGTGACAGCGCATGGGCCCATGCCGCAACTGTCACTCGTTGAAGTGGCTGCGCAAACAGGCCTGAGCACCGAGGCCATCCGCGATCTGGCGCGGAAGATGGTTGAGAATGGGCCGGTGATGGTAATCGCTGCGGACGGAAATCCCGCAATCGCCGCGCTGAACATCCTCCTCGGTGCGGTGGGAGCGCCCGGCGGAATCGTCAAAAGAGAAGAGCACGTACAACCGCAGGCGCCGTCTGAATCGGCCAGCGGCTCGCCACGCGCGATACTTCTCGATGCCACAGTGCCTTGGGAATTCACTCCGAAAACTGACGGCGAGGTGTTTCGGTTCGCGGCTTGGGATGGCGGCGGGAACAAAGCAGATTGGTTGTTGCCAGCCCCTGGATTTCTGGAAGAACTCACGGATGTGCCCACGGCGCCAACTTCGGCGGTCGATACCTATGCGGTAGCGCTGAACCTGGTCGCACCTCCGGCGGAAGTCAAAGGCACCTCACAGTTCCTGTTGGAGCTAGAGCCTTCGTCACTTGTGGTGGAACAAGTTATCCACACGCGCTGCGAGGAACTTTTCCGCGCGCGGCGTGGCATGGTCTTCGCAGAGCAAGCCATCGCAATCACTCACTTCGATTCGGCGCAGAAGTTTGAAGAACAACTCCGCAAAGGAGCGGTTTGGATAGATGCCCAACCGCGAATCACCGCGTTTCGCTGCGGACTGAAAGAATGGCCTGCAGAGAACGATGTGCGGCAGGACAAGAACTGGGCCGCGGCATGGGCGCCTCCCGTGCTTCCGGCGCTGGCAACAAAGCTGTATCAAGAGTCGAATTTGCGCGAACTTCCGGTTGGAAGGCTAGCATGAGCGCCCGCTACGGAATGGTCATTGACTTGGACCGTTGTACGGGTTGCGGATCGTGCATGGTGGCATGCGCGGCGGAAAACAATGTTCCGCCCGCTACTTCGCGTGCCACTCCGCGAACTGGATTAACTCCGATGTTGGTTCGCAAGGTCTCGAACGGGGCCGAAGGTGCAGCCAAGCGCGAGGTGTTCATTCCCGTCACCTGCATGCATTGCGAACACGAAACACCTTGTGTGAGCGTTTGCCCGCAGCAAGCCGTGGAGGTGGACAAGGCTACCGGCATTGTGATGCAGATGCCGCAGCGCTGCCTGGGTTGCCGCTACTGCATGGTCGCTTGTCCTTACCATGCGCGTTACTTCAACTGGTGGGATCCTGCGTGGCCAGCGGGCATGGAGAAAAGCCTCAATCCCGGCGTAGCCGTTCGCATGCGCGGCGTCGTGGAGAAGTGCAACCTGTGCCAGGCGCGATTGCACGGCGCCATGGAAAAAGCCGCAGCGAACGGTAAAAAAGAGATTGACTCGGCTGATTACATCCCCGCCTGCGTCGAAGCGTGTCCCACCGGCGCCATTGCATTCGGTAATCTAGCAGACAAAAACGATGCCGTCTTTTCCGCGGCGCATTCTCCGGACGCATTTCGCCTGCTGGCGCGGCTTGGGACGGAACCCAAGGTCTACTACAAGTCTGGGCAGACCTGGGTGAAGGCGTTGGCCGAGCGCGATTCGGAGCCCGCCAAGGAGAGCAAGCATGTCTGAATTGCTAGTTGTTGACAGGCGTTGGATTGCCAGGGGCGCCGAGCGCTCCTCAACGACGCGCTTTCTTCTCTGGCTTGTTCCCTGGGTTGCCTTGCTGGCTCTTGGAATTTATGCCGCTGGCCTGTGCCTGTACTACGGGCTGAACCAGACCAATATGGACAATCGCTTCGCCTTTGGAATGTGGATTTTTCTGGATCTCGCCATCATCGCCATGGGTGCTGGTGCCTTCTTCACCGGGTTTCTTGTTTACATCCTCAAGCAGGCGGATCTCAAACCGATCCTGAATAGCGCAGTTGTACTGGGTTTCATTTGTTACAGCGGCGCGGTGGCCGTCTTAATGGTCGACGTGGGGCAGCCGTTGCGCGCCTGGTTCACTTTTTGGCACCCAAATACCCACTCGATGCTCACCGAGGTCACCTTTTGTATTACGTGCTATTTGTGCGTGCTCATTTTGGAATACATCCCGGTTCTACTGAGGAACCGGCAATTGCGCAAAGTTCCGTCATTCCTGGTGTTTGAACATCAGCTTCACCACCTAGTTCCGGTTCTCGCGGCCCTGGGCGCCTTCCTTTCTTTTTTCCATCAGGGATCGCTCGGCGGACTCTACGGCGTGTTGCGCGGCCGCCCCTTTGCCTTTCGTCAGGGATTTGCGATTTGGCCGTCCACTTTTTTTCTGTTTATTCTCTCCGCGATCGCCGTGGGGCCAAGCTTCCTGATTCTGGTCACGGCTACAGCGGAAAAACTAACCGGACAGAAACTTGTGCAGCCCGGAGTGTTCCGCAAGTTGGGATTGATCTCCGGATTACTGCTTGGTGTTTATGTGGCGGCGAAGGCCATTGACACACTGATCTGGCTCAACATTACTTCGCGGGCAATGGGCTTCGCTCCCTGGGACTTCTACTCTTACAAGCCATTTGGCTCTGCACTGCTTTTTTTGGAGATCGTGCCGTTAGGGTTGCTCCCAGCGTTCCTTCTCACCGTACCGCTGACGGCCAGGAAGCGCGGCTGGCTGTTATGCGGAGCGGCCCTGGCCTGCGGCGGAATTCTGCTGAACCGGTTCGTCCTTACGGTGCAGACGCTGGCCCTGCCCACACTCGCGTTCGACAATTTTCTGAAGTACGTCCCGAGCTGGCAGGAAGTGGCCAGCTTCGGCGGCGTAATCGCCTACGGCGTGATTGTTTATTCCTTGTCTTACCGGTACTTGCCGATTTTCGGGCGGACGAAAGGAGCGGATACCAATGTTTCCGTGGGTTGACGGGTTCCATTGGAGCGTGGGGCATATCGTCTTTCTCTCCTTGTTTTTCGCAGTCGTCTTGACCATTTTGTCAACACTGCTCTCCGCGGTTTGGCGCACGGGCTCCGATTTCCGCACACACCGCGCGACTGAGATGTGCTGGCGGATGAACTTCGCGGAGCTGCCGGAAACCGAACGCCGGTGCCGCCACCAACTTGCCGGCAGAGTGGATTCCAGAATCTGTGACAACGCGTTTGATTGCCGCCATTGCCTGAAGTACGCGGAGTTTGCCGCTTTGCCGATGAAAACGCCGTCAAAGAACGTGGGAATCGGCTACTCAAATCACTTGCTTTATCACCGCGGGCACACCTGGGTGCGCCCTGAAAATGACGGCACTATAACGATCGGATTGGATGAGTTGGCGCATCATTTGATCGGCCGGCCCGATTCCATCGAATTGCCCGAGAAGGGCAGCGAAATCGAGAGCAACGGCGTGGCCTGGCGAATGAAGAAAGATGGCCATGAAATTCGCGTTCGCGCACCGATCGACGGCACGGTGGTGTCCACTGGCGGGGCTGAGAATGAGTGGTATTTAAAGCTCCGCCCGCGCCAACCGCTCGATCTTCGTCATTTGCTGCACGAGGCAGAAGTACCAGGGTGGCTATCCAGCGAACTCGACCGGCTGCAGTTACAATTATCGGCTTCAAAAGCGCAGCCTTGCCTGGCGGATGGCGGAACCCTCATGCCGGAACTGATGGATGCCATTCCTGCTGCAGACTGGGACACAGTACTTGAGGCAACCTTCCTGGAAGGGTGATTCTTCGGTTCAGTGCGCTATCTCGTAGCGCTTTAGCTTATCGTACAGCGTCGAGCGGTCGATCCCGAGTGAGGCGGCGGCATCCTTGACGTTACCACCTTTTCGCTCCAGAACAGCAATAATGGCTCGGCGTTCCAGATCGGCCAACGAAACGTCGGGAACCTCCCAGCTCTGTACCGGGCTGCTGCGCTGATGGAGCCAGGCGAAATCGCTCTCGACGAGTGTGCCGTTGTGCGATGTCACGATCGCTCGCTCGATGACGTTTTCCAGTTCGCGCACATTACCGGGCCAGTCGTAGTCAATGAGCACCTTAAGTGCGCCTCCAGAGATGCCCGCGATCTCCCTTCCGAGCTCAGACGCGATGTGTTCCACAAAGTGTTCCGCCAACAATGGTATGTCTTCGCGACGTTCACGCAGGGGCGGAATGCGAATCTCAATCACGTTGAGCCGGTAATACAAATCGTCGCGAAAGTGTCCCGATCGAACTTCTTCCGCCAGGTTCTTATGAGTAGCGGCGATCACCCGCACATCCACGCTGACCTCTTCCGCGCCGCCCACTCGGAAAAAACGGCGCTCCTGCAGGACTCGTAACAGGTCTGCCTGCAGTTTCGGAGAGATGTCGCCAATTTCATCGAGAAAGATTGTGCCTCCATCGGCCAGCTCAAATTTGCCTTTCGTTTGTCCTTCAGCCCCGGTAAAGGCACCCTTCTCATGGCCAAACAACTCGCTTTCCAGCAGCGTTTCGGTCAGCGCGGCACAACTTACGCTGACAAAGCGCTTTTCCGCGCGGTCCCCGGAATAGTGAACGGCTCGCGCGATCAACTCCTTGCCTGTTCCACTATCTCCACAAATCAGCACAGTACTGCGCAGGCTGGCGATCTCCCGGGTCAGCGCCAAGATTTCTTCCATGCGCGGATTTTTGGTAATAATGTCGCGGTGGCGGTACTGGCGGCTGATTTTCTTGCGTAGAATGGCATTTTCGCTCTGCAGCTTTTTGAGTTTCAGAATGCGCGAAACCAGCATCGAGATTTCCTGTGGATGGCACGGTTTTACGATGTACTCCTGAGCGCCTTCCTTCATCGCCTGGATGGCAGTATCAACGGTGGCGTAGGCTGTGATGATGATGATCGAAGCCTCCGGATGAATGCGGTGAATTTCCATCATCGTTTCGATTCCGTCCATGCCGCCGGGCATTTTCAGGTCGATGAAGCAGATGGCGTAGTCCGTCGATTTGGCAAGTTCGAGCCCCTTTTGCCCATTGGGTGCGGTATCGACGCGATAGCCGTCCTCGCGCAGCCATGCCGCCATCGATTCGCACATCACTTCTTCGTCGTCCACCACCAGAATAGGCCAGACTTTCTTCATCACGAATCTCCATCCGGAGAGGCAAACCGGCGCACCAGTTGCGCTCCACAGCGCGCGCAGTAGCGTTCTTCCTTATTGTCAACCAGGCCGATGTGGGTTGCCAGGCTCATGACGCACTTCGCTTCGCCACAATGTGTGAGGCCAAAAGTGTGTCCCAGTTCGTGCAGCGTCTCCTTGACGACACGCTCGCGCAGCAGGCTTTCCGTCCCCGGCATTCCATAAAATTCCTGGCGCAATCGGCACAGCGAGAGCACCGCGACAGGTCCGTCAAGCTGTGCCTGTCCGAATACAAAAGTAAGCATCGGAATCGCGAGGTCCACTTCGGTTACTCCTAGAATCCGCGCGGTATCGTTCGGCCTGCATCGAGCCACAGTCTTCATGAACTCCACCGACTCGTATTGGCCTCGTTTTGCGTCATAGGTGCCATCTGGCAGTCCCAAAGCCGGCAAACGCCGGATGGGCCACGGGCACCACTCGGCGGCAGCGCTCTCCACCCATTCCAGCACTTGCCCACTCACACTCCCGATTGCCACCACACAAACGGTTTTCACTCCGCATGTACCTGGACTTCCATCTGTTCGGCAGCAGGGCTTTTTGCCTTGAACGGAAGCGTTACCGAGAAAGAAGTGCCTTCGTTGCGCTGGCTGGTCACTTCGACTTCACCGTCATGAGCCTTGACGATCCCGTAAAGCACCGCCAAGCCCAGTCCAACGCCCTTTCCTTCGGCCTTGGTGGTAAAAAACGGGTCGAAAATCTTCGAGAGGTTTTCGGGGGCGATGCCTTCCCCAGTATCGCTCACGAAAAGCTCCGCGTTGTCTCCGTCGGCAAGGAGTCGCGTACGAATAGTCAGTTTGCCGCCACCTTTTGGCTGCATTGCCTGGGCGCCGTTCAGAATCAGATTCAGGATCACCTGTTGAATTTGCGAAGGATCACACTCCACGAGAGGCAGATTCTCCCGCAATTCCAAAACGGTTTCCGTGTTCATGAGCATCAGTTTGTGCCCAACCAGACGCAGCGTGCTGCGAACGAGCTTGTTCAAGTCACCGCGAACGCGTTGTGGCTTGGACCGGCGCGAAAAAGCCAAGAGATCCATAACAATCCGTCCGACTCGCGCGGTTTCGGCGGAGATCTGACCAAGGTACTTGCGGAATTCAGCTTCGCGCCCGGGAGGGAATTCGCCGCTGGCCATCAGGCGCTCCAGCAAGATGGAAAGATTGAGCACCCCGGAGATTGGGTTGTTGATTTCATGCGCGACGCTGGCGGCCAGTTGGCCCAGCGAGGCAAGCCGGTCCGCCTGGAGCAGTTTACTGTGCGCTGCCTGCAATTGCTTGGTGCGCTCGGCGACCTTGCTTTCCAGCGTCTGCTGCATCTGGTTCAAATCGTCCACCGCGACCTTCAATCGCACCCTCATCCGGTTAAACGAATCGACCAACTCATCTAATTCTGGACTGCGCCGCGAGATCTCCATGGGCTTGTCCAGTTGCATGGCGCTCAGGGTTTTGGTCCCCGTGATCAACTCCTGGATCGGCGTGGCCACGAACCGCCTTGTGAACAGGATGACGAACGCCGCTCCTACAATCACCACCGCAACAGTCGACAGAATCGTCTCCAACGTGATGGTCCGCGTCTGCTGCTGCACTGGATCCAATGGCAGGGCCACATCCAGAACCCCTAACACTCTTGTACTGGCTTGATGTGCGTGGCAACTCGCGTTACTGCACGATAGCTCGTTATAAATCGGCGTCACAATATTGAGCGTTTTTGTACCGTCTGGCGAGGTGTCGTAACGCACCCTCGAGGCCATCGTCGGCTTGGTCAGAATCGGAGTTGCGCCATGACAACTTACGCAAACCCTGTCGCCAGGACTGGCGAAACTCGGCTGGTCTTGCGCGTCGGTCGAGAAGACCAGCCGTCCTTCGCGATTGAACATTCGGATGCGGTCGACGCCATGCTTGTCGGCGATCACTCGCATCGATTCGTAGGCCCCCTTGCGATCGTCGTCCAACATCGCGTGCCACGTCGCGCTAATGATGCTCCACGAAAGTCGGTCGGCACCCGAAATCATCGTCTGCACCAGCTGTTTCTTTTGCATGCGCAGATTCAGAAAGCCGCTGATACAACTGATGGCCACAATCAGAACGGTAAGCGAGAGGATCAGCCTGAAGTCGAGTCTGCGGGACATTTTGACCCTCACACCTCATCCCCCAGTCCCGCAAAGCTTGATCAACGAGACCCGTGCTGGATAGGTTTAGTACCTGCCTAGAAACTTACGCGTGAATTTGGGGCCTTACTGTGATTCATTTGGCGTCGATGTGTGACGTGTGTCATAGTGCGGCGTGCGATGCATCACATCACCGCGGGCGCTCCACACTTAGGTTGCTTCGTACGTACTGAGGGACCCTTTGTGGATTCTGCCATTCTGAGCGCGGTAGGCCTTTGCCCTGGGTTTCCTGAATACCTGCAAGCCGCCAGTTTTCACCAACCTAGGGTAAGCCCTGATGCCTTCGCGGTGAGAATCTCATTCCTCCGGAAATTTCCCGTAACCGGGCCATTCCCCAGAAAAAGGAGAAACCGTGGACAATAGTGCTCTGACCATCGTCGATCAGCGGACGAAAGCCACCTACGACATGCCTTTATTCAAGGGTGCCGTTCGCGCCATGGATTTGCGACAGATTAAGACGGACGCCGAAGATTTTGGGATGATGACCTACGATCCGGCGTTCTTGAACACCGCCTCCTGCCAAAGCGCCGTTACCTATATCGACGGCGATAAAGGCATCTTGCGCTACCGCGGCTATCCGATTGAACAATTGGCGGAAAAGTGCACCTTCCTGGAAGTCGCCTATCTGCTTCTTTTCGGCGAGTTGCCCACCGAGCCGCAATTGAACGACTGGATCTACCACGTCACCCATCACACCATGATTCATGAGACCACCAAGAGATTCCTCGAAGGCTTTCGCTATAACGCTCATCCAATGGGAATGTTCATCAGCACCGTTGCGGCGCTTTCCACCGTTTACCCGGAATCTCGCAATGTCCATGATCCCGAGGTGCGCCTGCACCAGATCCATCGTCTGATTGGCAAAGTTCCCACGATTGCCGCGTACACCTACCGGCACAGCCTGGGTTTCCCGTATGTCTATCCGGACAACGACCTCAGTTATGCCGAGAATTTCATGAACATGTTGTGGAAGATGGTGGAACCCAAATACCACGCGAATCCGGTGCTGGCGCGCGCTCTGGACATCCTGTTCATTCTGCACGCCGACCACGAGCAGAACTGCAGTACCAACGTTATGCGCGCCGTTGGCAGCGCGCAGGCCGATCCGTACCTTTGTTCTGCGGCCGCTGCCGCTGCGCTCTCCGGCCCGCTCCATGGCGGTGCAAATGAGGAAGTCCTCAAGATGTTGGCGGAAATCGGATCGAAGGACCGTGTCCCGGCTTATCTCGACAATATCAAAACTGGCCATGGGAAACTCATGGGATTCGGTCACCGGGTGTACAAGAATTACGATCCCCGCGCCAAGATCATCAAGTGGGCCGCCGATCAGGTATTTCAAACCACCGGCAAGAACCCCATCCTGGAAATTGCGCTCGAACTCGAGCGCATCGCCTTGGAAGACGACTACTTCATCAAGCGGAAACTTTATCCCAACGTCGATTTTTACTCTGGAATCATCTACCAGGCGCTGGGCTTCCGGCCGGAGATGTTTACGGTGCTGTTCGCCATTCCGCGCACCGTTGGCTGGCTCGCACAGTGGCAGGAAATGCTGGAAGATCCGGAGCAGAAGATAGCGAGACCGCGGCAAATCTACACCGGGTACGCCGCGCGTGACTTCGTCCCCATCGATAAGCGCGGCATTAAAGCAGCTTCTCCGCAGACGTAGCACAGTACTGAAAAAGCAGCATTTATTGGTCATGCCGCACAAAGCACGAGACTTGGCAGAATTGCGCAGAAAACTGCCGCTTTTTCTCACCAGGAGCGGGCTGAGTAAGCGATTCAAGCTTTGTTTGGGCCTGTCTTCTCGGCTGAACTGTTTTTTGTTTATTGGGGGAGCTATCGGCTGTTCCGAGTCCTGTTGGAAGCGCTCTTCAGGCAGACCTCGACTGCGGCTGGAAGTGCGCGACAAGGTTTTGGCTTTGCATTTTGTTCAGCAGCGCAGCGCCATGCAGGCGGCGAAAACTTTCTGCCAGGGATAAGCCCTGCTGTAGCGGACCCAGATGCTGCGCGCGGTGATGTGCAGCTAGCGATCAGATGTATTGCTCATAGGTCTGTCCCCGGGAATGGATCAGCGCATGACCAATGATTCCAGAGGGCTGTTCTGCGCAAATGGCGGGGCGAAGTCGGTGTTCAAAACTTCAAATTGGCCGTTTCCCACAATAGTATGCTCTTCACGTGAGTTCCATCCGATAGTCTGTTTGCTTCGTGGCTTACCGAAATGTGCACTCATTAGCGAAATTACCTTGGTGCAATCGTGGTCAGGACATCCCGACGTGAAGTGGAATAACTTTCCTTTGAACAAGTGTACGGAAACAGAGCCATAGTCTCCGTCATCGAAGAAACAATGAACTACGATTAAGTCTCTGTTTGGGCCCCCGTGAACGATCTCGCATTGCATGTTGCTACCTGCGGGTCTTACTGCTTTGATTTCATTGATAGTCATCCCAGCATGAATACCGCAGAAAGTGAAAAGATTCGATTGAGTCTCGACTGGAGCCGGAGCCGCCTGCACTACAGTTGGTGCGCGATCTGATGTAGCCTGCTGGGTTTGGTTCAAGCAGCCCGCAACTGCGAAGAGCACTGCCGTGGCCATTACCCCAACTGCTCTTGCGTTCATAATCTTCTCCTACGCCTAATAAACTGCCTCGTCTGGGAAATCTGTGGGTAACTGGCGAGCTCAGCGCTGCGGTTCGCTGAGGAATCGGTGGAGTTTGCGGCACGTCGCATCGAGGGAGTGTTGCTCTTCTTCCGAGCCGTTGTGGATCAGTGGGCCGCCGTCGGCATGAACCGCCTCGCGAAGAAGTCGCTGCGCAGTGACTTTTCTCAATGAAGGGGTGTAGTTCAGGTCGCGGATAATTTCTCCACCTAGTATCCAGAGATTGTCTACGTGTCGGCGAATGGTCTTCGAAGAAAGACTGGAGGAGGCCAGATGCTCGATGAATGGCCGGAAGCAAGCAACCAGTTCTTCCCCTGGCGGCAGGTCTTTTTCCAATCCCATCCAGGAGCGCGGCCAGTTGTCCAGATCGCGGCAGTAGGCGGAAACATCGCAGGACGCCGGCGCGGTAGCAGCGCGGTTTACTTTGCCAGTCTTGGCCTTGAAAATTGTCCGTGACATGGAACTGCTCACAATTCTAAACCACTGCCATGGCCATCGGGGATTTGTCTACCAGCATGCCCGCTTTGGCCCTGACAAGAAAAGCATCGAAGTGGACGTCCGACCGCGGGAGGGCTCGGCAGCGGTCTGCTCGGGGTGCCACCAGCCGGCGCCGGGTTACGATCATCTTCCCGAGCGGTGCTTTGAGTTCATTCCGCTGTGGGGCTTTCTGGTTTTCCTGCTCTACCGCATGCGACGCGTGGACTGCCGGAATTGTGGCGTGCTGGTCGAGGAGGTTCCCTGGGGCGATGGTAAGCATCAGTTGAGCAGAGCCTATATGCTGTTTCTGGCCCGCTGGGCGCGGAAGCTCTCCTGGAAGGAAACCGCCGAGGCCTTCCACACTTCCTGGGACCAGGTGTGCGACGCGGTCGAGTATGTGGTCGGCTGGGGCCTGGAGCATCGCACGCTGGAGTCGATCCGCGCCATTGGTGTGGATGAAATCCAGTACGCCAAAGGCCACAAATACCTGACGCTGGTCTACCAGATCGACCAGGGGCTCACCCGCTTGCTGTGGGTCGGCAAGGAACGCACCATCGAATCCTTCCAGGGTTTCTTCACCGTCCTCGGAGAGCAACTCGCTGCACAGATCGAGTTTGTCTGCTCGGATATGTGGCAGCCGTACCTGGACGTGATCCGCCAGAAATGTTCTCAGGCGCTGCACATCCTCGACCGCTTCCACATCGTCGCCAAGATGAATAAGGCGTTGGATGATGTCCGCGCCGCCGAGTCGCGCAAGATGGCCCAGGACGGCTACCCGCCGCTACTGAAGAAGACGCGCTGGTGCGTGCTCAAGCGCAAAGAAAATCTCACCTCGCAGCAGAAGTTCCGTCTGCGAGATCTGCTCCGCTATAATCTCCAGACCGTCCGTGCCTATCTCCTCAAAGAAGATTTTCAGCAGTTCTGGGAATACAACTCGCCCACCTGGGCCGGCATGTTCCTGGATTTCTGGTGCCAGCAAACCATGCGATCCCGCATCGAGCCGATGAAGAAGATCGCCCGAACGTTGCGTGCTCATCGCGAGCTGCTGCTCAACTATTTCAAAGCCAGAAAGCTAATTTCCAGCGGTGTGGTTGAGGGACTAAACAACAAAGCGAAAGTAACCATGAGAAGATCCTATGGCTTTCGTACCTTTCGCATCCTGGAACTCGCGCTCTATCACTCACTTGGCAAACTACCTGAGCCAGAGCTTACCCATGAATTCTTCTGACGATTCAATAAACTAAGGAATACACCGTGGTAGGGGCCGATGGTTCCCGGTTGCGTGCTCCCAACTGTCAACTTGGATGCGGCGGTACGGCGGCCAACAACACATGATTTATTCTTTGCGAGATTCTCTCAATAGTACATTCGGCCCGAAATGCAATTGTATTGTCGTGTTGGTAAGTCTCGACATGATGGGTCTGGTTGGTCGAACAGGTGAAGACATAGCCCGATAAGACGGTCTCAAGTGGCCCGCCGCGAATGGACATATGGAGTCAAGTTATCCGGACTATGCGTTTTATCAGGCATTGCTGCAAAAAGATGCTGGCAAGAGCAGTTGCGGACGAGTATTCCCGCCTGCTACCGGACAAACTCGCAAATGAGCTGGGCTCATGCAAGAACAGGGCCTGCAGTGAAGTCTGGTCGCGGAGATGCATGTGAACTTGTATGTACCTTATGAGTATCACGGGACAATCAAAATCTTCAAATCTAGAGTTTCGGATTAACGTAATTGAAAAGTATCCGATAAACAAAAGGAAGTCAGCCGAATACGACGCGATCGACCATTGTAACCACACCAATTGCTATGTGATTGATTCGTATCGCTTGTTCTCGTGTGGTAGTACCTGGTTTTCGACCCTCTTCGGCGCTTAATGTTCCCCTATCATTCCTCGTGAAGCGACTTCGGGCCAAAATAGCGGCAGTCTTCGACGGCGGTCGGCCGGCTTACGGGACGCGCAACCGCTTCGTTTGGGAATGTCAAAAATCCGGGGGCACTCGGCGCGCCGCGACTTTGCCTGATGCTATTCGTGGAAAATCAAAGGCATGAGAAATTCATGCAGTCGTGCCCTTTGTACAGCGGCAGTCTGCTCCAGCTGAATGCCCATTTGATTTCCCGCCTGAACGCGGACGACGGTCCCCGCACCAAGTACCGGCTTAGTTCGTCTCGAACGGTCTCACATTCATGGCCGCCGTCGGCAAACAGGAACTTGACCTTCCTGGGAACGCACTCATCCAAGAGCAGTCTCATTTCAATGTGGCGGTCAAGCTCGTTCTGGCTTCTTCTATCGCCGCAATAGCTTCGGCCCCGGTTACACTGGGGAAATCTTCCATAAACTCAGACAGCGTCCGCCCGTGCTCCAGATAGTCTGTCAGCGACTTGAAAGGAACTCGCGTTCCCCGACGCAAAGGTCTTCAAGAAGTATTCGCAGATGAAATTGCGGATGAAGCGAGAGGCTTTGGAGAAAATGAACCGCCAAGCCAATGAGATGCCGCTGGATTCTGGCACAGCCAAGATCTAGCAAAAGTATTTGGCACAGTTTTGGCACAGTGAGGCCAAAAATGACGACTCGGATTAGGAGTAAAGTTGGGAATTGCTTTAGAATGAATATAGCAGTTCATGTCGGGGCGTAGCGCAGCCTGGTAGCGCGCCTGCCTTGGGCGCACGAAACTCGACTCCAACAACTCCAACCATCACTTCTAACTACTAACGTTTCCAACAAATCGGGGAATCTGCTTTTCGCTCAAAAGTAACCCGAATGGAATGAAAAGGGTGGATTCTTGCACAGTTGGTGCACAGTCGAAGTCATCCAGCGCATTCGGTTAACAGCCGAATAATCAACTTCATCAGAACTTGCCGGAGTTGGCACTAATCGATGGAAATCAGCGAGTTGCGATGAAAGGGGACGAATCACTTTCTCCTTCTTCATTCACCTTTTGTTCGAGATTTGCCACCATTCATCGCGATTAGTATTGCGTTTTTATGACAGACGATTTCACCAGCATGCGCAGGCGCACTCACGAATCGTTCACTCGGCGCTGTTAGCGGGGATCCGGTGGGGTGCAGCCTTTACGGCGTGGGAGAGAGATCCCTTTTCCACACACTGCGCAACGCGCCGAGCGTGATGGGCAGGGCGCCGGCGAAGAGGAAGACCATATCCCCCACCATGCGCAGCCATTCCAGCTTGTGGTAGGTGCCGCCCATCAGGAATGTCAGGCGGCGCGCGTGCCAATACCCGTTGGCGATGGAATCCCAGAGCTGGATTACTCCTCCGGGGAACAGATCCAGGATGATCATGAGCGCGAGGCCCACATTAGCACCCCAGAAGCCCACCCGGACGAACTTCTCCGTCTCCTTCCATGTGGTGTCGGATTGCATGGCCCTCAAGCAGAAGACCAGGACTGCCAAGGCCAACATCCCAAAGACACCAAACATTGCGGCGTGTGCGTGATTGGCGGTGAGCGACGTGCCCACCTCGAAGTAGGACACGATCGGCAGGTTGATCAGGAAACCGAAGACCCCTGCGCCGACGAAGTTCCAGACACCCACGGCCATGAGGAAGTAGATGGACCACTTCTGGCTCCAGGCCAGATCGTGGCCGCACGCGGAACACTGCGCCTTCCTCAGCTTGATGAAATCCCAGGCGTCCAGAGTCAGAAGCGTTAGAGGCACAACTTCCAGAGCGGAGAAGCACGACGCCAGGCCCATGTTGAGCGTTCCCTGGCCTGTGAAGTACCAATGGTGGCCTGTGCCGATGATCCCGCCGCTGAGATACAGGATGGCATCCAGGTAGATCAGGCGCGTGGCGGTCTTGGTGCTGACCACGCCCATCTGGTGGAACATGATGGCCACCAGCACCGTCGCGAAGAGTTCGAAGAATCCCTCCACCCAAAGATGGATGATCCAGAAGCGCCAGTTGTCGATGACGGCGAAGTTGGTGTGAGGGCCATAGAAAAGGGCGGGCAGGTAGAAGACAGGGATGGCCACGGCCGCGTACAGAAAGAGTGAGGACAGTTCGCGCTTGTCAGGGCTCTTGAAGGCGGGCTTGAGCGCCCGAAACATCAGAAACAGCCAGAAGAGGAGGCCAACTGCCAGCAGGAACTGCCAGAACCGCCCGAGGTCCAGGTACTCGGAACCCTGGTGACCGAACCAGAACCAGAGCTGCCCCAGCTTGTCGTTGATGCCGAGGGACTCGCCTGCCAGGCTGCCGACGACGACCACCACCAGCGCCCCGAGGAGTGCGTAGACGCCGGTCCTCTGGTGTCTGGGCTCCTCGCCACCGACCCACGACGCCAGGAAAAGGCCGCCGCCCACCCAGGCCGTCGCGATCCAGAAGATGGCGAGTTGGAGGTGCCAGGTGCGCGCCAGGTTGTAGGGCAGCCAGCGGGCGATGTCGAGCCCGTAAAAGGCTCCTGTCTCCACCCGATAGTGGGCGAGCACGCCTCCCAGGAATGATTGCGCCAGGAACAGGAGGGCCACGATGCCGAAGAACCATCCCGTAGCCCACTGGCTGGGCGTGAGCTTCAAAGCAGGGGGAGCAGAGTGCATAATATGGGAGCCAGCGCCCTCGCCCTTCCAGCCCAGGTAGTCGAACTTGCCGACGACGAAGAGGATCAAACCCAGCCCTGACAGGAGGGTGATGAGACTCAAGGCGCTCCAAACATAGGCCTCGGTGGAAGGACGGTTTCCCGCGATGGGCTCGTAGGGCCAGTTGTTGGTGTATGAGTAATCCTTCCCAGGGCGATTCGCCGTTGTGGCCCAGGCCGCCCAAGCGAAGTAGGCGGTCAGAGCTTTCAGCTCCCCGGGGTTCTGAATATAGTTGGCTGGTAGCCCGGGAGCGGCGTCCTTCCTGGTGAAGTACTCGCTCCATTCGGGAAGCTGTGTGCGGTAGGCAGCCACCTCGCCTGACGAGAGCCGGAGAGTTCGCGAGGCTGGTTCGTACCGGTTTTCCTTGAGCACCGTCATCGTCCGCGCAGATGCGACGCTCTGCTCGTCCGGCGAGAGCTGCGCAAAGAGTTTGCCGTACTTCTCGGTCGCGATCGTGTCCCGGGTCACCTCGCTGAGCCTATGCAGGTACTCCGCACTGTAATCAGGACCCAGGTAAGCCCCATGGCCCCACAGGGTCCCGTGCTCCATGAGACCGTACTTGAGGAAGACCTCCTGGCCCATTTGGATGTCGGCTCCGGTAAACACCACAGTTCCCGTTACATCCGCGGCCTGCTCGGGGATGGGTGGAGCGTTCGTGTAGGTCAGGACCGTGACAAAGGATAGAACCGAGAAGCCAGCGATCATTACGAGGATGGCCGAGTGTCTCCACCACGGAGAGAGACTCGTAGCGTCGGCAGACGTGTCGATCATGATATGCCCCCTTCAATTCCTACCAGGATTTCAGGTTTCCAGTCCTTATGGCTGGAGACCGCATTGGCGCGATCAGGCAGCAATCCATCGAGGCCATTGTGTTGCTTAACTCGGATGAGACCAAACTTCATTTTCAGACCTCATGCTCTGCAATAGCATACGCTTGCGCTTCTGCCCCCGGGGAATGCAGAGGTTCCCAATCCAAGTCCCCATGTCTGGCCTCGGCGCTGACTCGATTTCTTCCAGTATTCGAGATGTATTGCACTTGCACTTCGCTTCTCAAAGATGCCGAAATCAACCTACGAGTGCTGCGTGACGCAGGGGAAGAAATGAGGTATGGGCATTAGTTCGAGCCAATCTTCACCGGCAGGTCGACAACCAAGGGCTATTTGCAGGCGTGGCTAGGCACTAGCATGAAAGTTCCGAAAATGTTTGCGGCAAAGATGGTCAGCCCCGCGAGCTCGCACAATGCCGAGATTGGCAAGACCGACCACGGCCAATTCGGCATAACCCTGGTAGGCGATCACTTCGCAAGAAACGCGCAACGTGCAACCCAAATTGACGAGAGCCAGATCCTGCGAACATGAACTTCGTGCTCCACAGCAGCCGCATGCCTGCAAATGCCGGCAGAATTCGCTGTCCTACGCCAAGATCATCACGGCGACAAATCCAACCGTCAACGCATGACGCGATGCTCCCCAGATCCCGCCTGACGCGTCCCATCTGACTGCCGCCACTCCCAACGCCGCTGCCACGAGAAGCCACGCATAGGCGATGCGGACAAAGTACGGAAAGCTCGAATGAACTCCTCGAGTTTTCGCTTCTTTCACCGAAGGTTCAAACATTCGCAATGCCGCAATCACGAGGGTACCCAGCAAAAAGAGAGCATAAGCCGGTAAGACCGCGCCCAGAACCGCAAGCGTGAGGCCTAGGAGATTCACGGCCACTGCAGCGAGTCAGCAATCTGGGCCGCAACGATTTCAATCCGAGAAACACTGGCATCCATTTCGCACTGAATCCCCAGACAAAAGGCACAAGAAATCCCCACGCCATTAACGCAAGAAACTTCTGGTCGAACAGATGCGGAAAGGCAGGAGTCGAGCCGCGAAGCGACAGATAGAAACAGGCGACGAGATTTGTAATGAACACCAGCAAGAGTCCCAGCGCTCGCGCTAATTACAACCATCACCCACGGTTCATTGCCCCTTGCCGAATCCTCCGGCTTGTGTTGGGATACGGCGAGCGAAAGAAAATCAGAAATGCTGCGAGCTCCAACAGAGCAGAGAGAGGCAATAGGAATCGCCACTGCCATAGATAAACATTGGCGATCCATCGCACCGCAACACCAACCGTCCACATCGCCCAGCAAGTCCAGGCCGCACGAAATCGATGATCTGCCCGCCCCGCAATTTTGGAATGGAATAAAATCCGATGCCAAGGATAAAACTTCCCACCCATCCGAAAACCTGTGCGTGACCGTGTGCCTGCATCCATGCCGGGGATGTGGCGACGACGCTCGCCCGTCCGCTGATTTGAAGAAGATTCCATACGCCGAGGACAGTTCCGGGGAAGAGCATGAAAAAGAGTCCCGACGTGATGAAGGCCACCAGAAGACGGGAACGCGATTCTTCGCGCGCCCTCATGATCTCGAATGATTGTGAAACACTTTTCGTCGCGGCTCCCGAGACGCGATCCAGGAGGTCCACGTGCTCATAATGCAGGCTCGCCATAGATCCCTAATCGCGTCAGACGACCGCGCCCTCCAATTCGACGGCACGCGGAAAGAGGATGTTGTTTTCCAAATGTACGTGCTGATGAAGGTCTACTTCGAACTCTCGCAATTCCTGGTAGAGTGCCTTGAAGGTCGTGCAAGCGTCGGCCGGAGCCGTGAACTCGCTGCTTGCTTTGCGAATTTGCCTCAACAACTCACCCGCCGAATCATGGTCCTTCATCATCGCCTGTATTGGATTCACCACTGTCTGAAAGAAGGGAGGTTCCAACGAGCCCTGTATCGAATTGATCGAACGCTCCAACGAATCGATATACGGAAACAGTATCTGCTCTTCCTTCTGCATGTGCATGATCATCTCCCGTGCTATTTCAGAGAACAGTCTTTGGATGTCCGCAATCTCGGGGTGATTGCGGTCCGTGCTTCGCCGCCACCTTCTCCAACTTGCTTTGAATTCGAGGGATGGATTCGCGAACGTACCGATGGTGCTTCTCGCGAATATGCTGCGGTCAGGCTATTCAGGTTTGCCGATTTCCAATTCTCTTGGTCAGAGCTCACGAGTTTGGTGTTCTCGTGCAACCTTCTCAATATTTCTTCCGTGGGAACATCGGTGTGGAGGCAGGCATCATGGAGCGACTTTTCTCCGCCACAGCAATAATCAACTCCAGCATCCTCAAGAATTCTTCTCGCTTCTGGATTAGCGAGCGCTATGTCTTTCACTTTGGTTCCACTGGCAAAGTTCATGGTGGTCTCCTCTACGGGGACCATTCTGATAGGCTGGCATCTCGGAGGCAGTGACCAAAGTCACTCCACACTGGAATGCTTAGAGGGCAGGGAATTCACTCAGACGAAGCTTGCTCGCGCCTCAAGCCTTCAACGTCTTTAACAACGATCTTGCGGCCTTCTACAATTAAGAAGCCCTCGGCCTGCAACCGACTGAGATTCCGCGAAACGAGCTCGCGCACAGTTCCCAACTCTGCCGCCAAGTCTTGATGCGTCTTCGTCAATTCCACGCGTACGCCGTCTTTCGAAGTCGCTCCGCTCGTTTTTGTCAGCCGCAGGATAAGAGCCGATCAAGCGTTGTCTCACCGTTGTGAATGAAAGGTCTTCGATGATTCCGACCAAGCGGCGCAGACGCGAGCCGACCACGGCGAGGACTTTAAGCGCGACCTCAGGGTGTTCGCGGCAGAAATTCTGGAAATCCTTGCGCGAAATGAAGAGTACTTCAGCGTCTTCCAGCGCGGACGCGGAAGCAGGGAAATTTCCTCCATCAAACACCGGAAGCTCCGCAAAAGAACTCCCGGCAATTCCACAGCCAGAACTTGTTCGCGGCCACTCGGTGACAGCTTGAAAATGCGAATCTTGCCCGACGCCACAAGAAAGAGGCCAATGCACGGGTCCCCCTCACTGAACAATAATGCGCCACGTTCAAAATGCCTGATCTTGACTCGGGTGGCCAACGCTTCCATTTCCCCCTCCGAAAGACTTGCGAACAACGGGCTCTTTCGCAATATTGGTTCTACGATGATGTTCACAGTTTCGCTCCGTCAGTAGCACTCGCTAGCCAACCCACTCTTCTAACCCCGACTTTCTCCCAACTTCCCGCGCATGACACCTTCATGACGTGCTTTAATCGTAAGCCAAATGCCGAACACGGATTCTCGCAGCCAATTGATTGTAATGAATGACCTCTTCCAACGGGTAAGAGTTACACGGGAAAACCCTTCAGTCATCCACCGAAGGATCGAGACCGAAGCGTGTGCATTGAATATCTGAGAAGCAGCGGTCCGAAGCGGCGGTCTTTCTGTCCGCGCGGCCACGACCAGAAGAACAAAAACCGCCCTCTCCTTGAGGACTAAGTTGTTTGTTCTTAGCAAGTATTGCGGAACGGAGTTGTCCAAAAATAGGAGATTTTCTTCGCGAGTGCGAAACTCTGGTGACATTTTTGTTACAGTGTGCACCAAAATGCAGCAATTGGGAGATGGGCGGCCGCGAAAGCGGACAATAACCTACAGCTGCTTCAAACAATTAGCTTTAGAAAACTGACAGGGAGTTAACGGCGGCGGTTTGCTAAGGCAAATAGGCCACTCCCCCATCTGAAAGAAAATTCAACTATATCCCTTTGCCAGCCTACAGATAACACGATTCGCGGTCTTTTTGAGTTTGCTTATTTTGCCCTGATTTGAACAAGTTTTAGTGACAATTTGGTGACAGTCGAGCGTTTTGACCCCTCGCGCACGTGAGTGTCACAAGCTCAATCGCATCTACATCAATCGAATAGTTTTGCTCATCGAGTGAGAAATACTGTAACAAGCATCGGATCGCGCCGCGTTCGTGCATTTTCGCCAGCTGGAACGGCAGCACATTTTTAAGTGATCCCGGGGGTCGACAAGGGTGAGACCTTCGTGGAGACCGGATCTGGGAATCTCGCACCCTACGACACCCATTCCTACAAAGAGTGCCCTGGACTTTATGCGCTATTGGCTCAATGGTCTTTCCACGCCAATTGATGCTCGCCAAAAGTTAGCTTGTTAGGTCCGGTTTGCTTGCATCGCCTTCGTCCCACCGACTGCCGAGTAGGGCTTCCATTCGCCGAGTGTGCACGAACCGGCTTCAATCGCTTCCTTCAGTCGCTTCTTGTCCGCCTGCAACTGTTCTTCGTTCTTGTAAGCGTCCTGCAGAAACTCAAATAAACGCTTCTTCGTCCCCTGTTTCGGGTCAGCGAGGCGGTAGAAGATTCGGTAGCCGTCCCGGCGGTCCAGCACAAGGCCGGAGTTCTTCAGATACGAAAGATGACGAGAAACGTTTGGCTGTGTCGCCTCTAAGACATACTGGATGTCGCAGACGCACAACTCACCATGCAGCAGTAGGTTCAAGATTCGCAGCCGGTTTGTGTCAGCGAGTGCCTTGAAGTATTGTTCCAGTTCTTTCATGCGTTCCTTCCTCTTCACCTTTATGCTGCTACTTCTGCGATTTGTCGCAACCGCTCGCTCCCAACGGGCGCCTCAATCTGCCAGGGAATCAACGCCACACGACTGGCTAAAGTATCACTCACTTCGGAGATGTAGCGGTGTTCAAGCCGGCCGCGTTCAGCCAACACAGGGTCTTTGGTGTCCAGTGGCGCAAAAGCTTTGATTGATCACCCAAGCATATGGATTGATTCCCGCACGCTTTAGATCCTCTTGCAACCGTGCCGCCTCATGTACGGGCGTTGCCTCTGGCAACGTCACGATGAGAATTCGCGTGAACTCGGGGTTCCGAAGTTGCGGAAGCAATCTGCGGACGCTATCGGGAATGTAACTCAGATTGCGGGCAACATCGCGGTGGTAAGCCTCCGCCGCGTCCAGCAACAGAAGTGTATGGCCTGTCGGAGCCGTATCAATGACCACAAAACCATCGTTGCCTTCATCCACTCTGCGAGCAAAGGCACGAAAGACAGCAATCTCTTCCGTGCAAGGAGAGCGGAGGTCCTCTTCGAGCAGGGCCTTGCCTTTCTCATCAAGGTCGCGGCCAGATTCGGCCATTACTTCTTCGGTGTAAGCCCGGGTCTCACTAGCTGGATCAATCCGCGTGACTTGCAATCCAGGCACTTTGCCGTTCAGCGCCATCGAAACGTGGGCTGCCGGGTCAGTCGTCGTCAGATGGACTCGATGGCCCATCCTCGCGAGTTCCACAGCGATCGCAGCCGCCACGGTAGTCTTGCCGACGCCACCTTTCCCCATCGTCATGATGACGCCTTTTCCGCTTGCCGCTATTTCAACCAACAGGTCGGCAAGCGGTGGGGGAAGAACCGCCCGGGGAGTAACGTTGGCGGATTCCTGTGTGATTTGAGAATGGCCGGAAGTTAGCGCGCGAAGCGCCTCGACACCAATGAGAGCGTTAGAAACCAACGCAACCTCATCTTGGGGAAGCACGCGTAGCCCTTGCGGCATATCCGCCAAGGCTTTCTTGCCCCTTGATTCCAATGCGAGAGCAACCGCATCCTCTCTGCCGCTCGCGTGAAAAACACCATTCAGAATCAATCTCTGATTCTTGATCCCAAGGCCTTCAAGTTCGTTGCGTGTACGTTCTGCCTCGGCCAGCGCTGAATGATCTGGCCGACTCACGAGAAACACCGTTGTAGTGATTGAGTTCGAAAGGGCCTGTAGAGCATTTGCGTAGAGTTCCTTCTGAGCCTGGAGACCCGCTAGAGGGCCAAGGCAAGACGTTCCGGTCATGTTGGTCTCGATGAAACCAGTCCATGCTGCAGGTAATTGCAGAAGCCGAAGCGTATGGCCGGTAGGAGCGGTATCGAAGATGATGTGATCGTACTCTGCCGTTGCGTCTTGATCTCCCAACAGCTTCGCAAATTCATCGAAAGCTGCGATTTCGACGGTGCATGCACCGGATAGCTGTTCTTCGATGTTGTCCACCGCCGACTTAGGAAGAAGCTCGCGATAGGGGCCAACAACCCGTTCGCGATAAAGACGAGCGGCCTCTTCCGGGTCGACGTTCATGGCGTGCAGACCAGTCATCCCGGCAATTGGAGTCGGTCGTATTCCCAGACGTGTTTCCAGAACTTCGTCAAGATTAGAAGCGGGGTCGGTACTCACCAAGCAGGACTCGCTTTCCCCCTTCAGCGAGCGAAACGGCTATAGCACAGGCAATCGAAGTCTTGCCAACGCCGCCCTTTCCCGTGAAGAGAAGATTGCGAGTCAAATCTTGGGGCAGGTTCATGGCTCACCTTGCTCCGGACTTGCCCGCTCCACCAATTGTTACGAAAGGCTGCTGTTCTTTCACGTGAGTAATAACCGGCCCAGGCTCGAACTCCACATGCGCGAGACTCGCAAGCTCTTCCCGTGTCGGATAGGCTCCTTCAGCAACGATGGTGCCGTCGAGCAAGAGGAGGGGAAGGCACTTACTGCCTCTGCTGTTGAGCGCTGCCTTGACGACAGGATTGCTCGTAAAAGCAGCAACCTCCTGAGCCAAGTTATAGCGCTCGACTTGGAGTCCCTTGCTCTTGAGCCATTCGAGGTCTGCCGCAAACCTTGGCAGAGCTGGATCAACACTCGGCCCGCAGACGCCTGTCGAGCAGCACATGGCAGGATCAAAGACTTGTAGTTTGGACATCGCTTCTCTCCTATACTTGTATATTCGCATACAAGCATAAACTTATGCTACTCTTCTCCCGTCGAAGCAGGCTGTGACCGCGGTCACCGGGTATCCCGCGCCTTGTGGATCTACGAATGACCCGAAGACGCCTCAAGGAAAGGTGAGCATCATGCAAGGACGCTACAACGTTCTCTTCTTATGCACTGGAAATTCTGCCCGCTCCATCATGGCGGAAGCAATCATGAACAGGAAGGGCTTTCCGAACTTCACTGCTTACAGCGCAGGCAGTCACGCCACGGGGCGCGTTCACCCCCAAGCGCTGCGACAACTCGAGATAGCCAAGCTGCCTACCGATCGGGCACGCAGCAAGAACTGGGATGAGTTCGCCAAACCCGGAGCACCAGAGTTGCATTTTGTGTTTACCGTCTGCGATAACGCGGCCAAAGAAGTGTGCCCATCTGGCCAGGTCAACCGATGACCGCGCATTGGGGCGTACCGGACCCTGCCGCTGTAGCGGGCACACCGGAGCAGATCGAAAAAGCCTTCCGTGAGGCATTCATGGTTCTGGACCGCAGAATCAGCCTCTTGCTTTGTTGCCCCTGTCTCAGCCTCGACACGCTGGCCATCAAGAAGGAAATCGATCGCATCGGACAGCAATAACTCCTTCGCGTCAAACACATTCCGGCGAAGAATTAGCGCGAAGTGCGCATCCTGTAGGTGCCGTTCCTTCGCAAGCACTGTCGGCTTGAAGGATCATAGACCGGAGCGTGCGGCAAAGGGCGAATGTCCAGTTTATCCTCGGCTCTTTGCAAATGTTCGGAGCTGCCTTCTGACAAGCTCTTTCATTCTTCAGAACGCCGGCGTGGGTACCTTTCCCCAAGCCGTTCGACGGGCAGATTCTTCGTGGCGAGCACGCTGAGGTTGTGTACGTCCACGTCAATCATGAAATCCGGTGTCCTAGTGGCCCCCCAAAGAGAACACGTCCGCAGGCTTTGTGATCGAAGCACCCGAGATCTTGACGAAAATCAGCCTCCTCACCGGGCTTGCACTTGCATTGTGATGGGATGGTCACCCGGCTCGAAAGCCGAGGCGTGCGCTCCTCCCAAGTGGCTGAAAGGATGAAATATCCAGTCAGCAGAACCGGCTGATCGTATGGTGCCTCTTGTAGAGTTGCCAATTATCTCCTGTGTCGGCAATCAGTCCCTGCATTACGTAATTCGTCGGCAGGAAATAGACCAAGTAAGGCTGGTTCTGGTCCACTCGCGACTTAATCTGTTCAAGGTTGAGCACGTCCCCCATCCGGTGTTCCATCATTCGCTTTGTCGTCAGCGAGGACCGCGAGTACGACTACCTTCGAGTCCGACCACAGGGGAAGATGCTCTACGGTGTACTGCCGCAGAAGAAAAGCACCGCCAAGGACGAAGACGGCCAGCAAGAGGAAGGCTGCCACTTTGCTGGCGAGAGATGATAGTGGGACTGCATTTTCAATGCTCCTCGGAAGAAACATCCCCGTGCGCTGCAAGTATTCCGAATAGGCCGTTGGATGCTGTCTTTGCATTCGGCCTTCTTCGTCTCTTGCGAGCAAGTAATACACCAAGACCATGGCGAGCCAGAGAAGAACAACCAGAAATCTCGGCCAGAGAATCGCCAGACCAGCGCCGGCAGTCGCCAGAGCGACATATTGAGGATGCCTAATCAACGCATACAAGCCCTTTGTGGCAGGTCCTCTGCGAAGGAATTTGCCTGCATACACCTGAAAGGCACAGATCAAGAACACCAAAAGTCCGAGAATGAACAAGACGGAGCCCAATATCCGGACGACTTTGAGGAAATCGTTCGGCGGAACCACCATGTGGGTGAAGAAAAATGCGCTTAACCAGCGGGTCGCCCGGTACTTGGCCAATCCGAGCAGGAAGGGATTAAACGCCGAATAAAAGAAGCCCGCAAAAGGGCTAATCATGATCAAGATTTCAAAGCAGATGACGAAATAGAGCGCTATCGCGCTACTCAGAGCCACTCTTATCCGGGTCATCTGCGCGCCTCGACTGGATCGCCAGTCTTGTGCTCTTCAATCTGGAAGCGCAAAAATCGGTGGATTGCCGCGAGCGCCTCTTTGTCTGCGGAGAAGATAACTACACGACCACCATTAGGAGTCCCCTCGAACGAATAATGAATGCTTTTCCGTAGGGATTTCATTTCCGGCACTCCCGGTGGAACCGTGTCGTGAACAAACATAGGAATGTCGAAATCTCCGTTTTCAGAAATGCCCAGTGCGATGTGCCCCAAATGCGATCCTGATGTTGTTCCGATTGGCAGCGTCTGCCGGGCATTTACTTCCACTTGGATGACACCACCAGTAGGGTTCAAAAAAAAGTGGTGTGTGGTAGCAGTCTAAAAAAAGCCCATGCCTTTTTCGCCGCGCTCATTCATCTGTGAATGGGCGTCATGCATGGGACACGTGGCCTGACCTTGCTTATCCCCCTTCGGCTCACTCGAAGACTCCTGTCCAGCAGCATTGGCAACCCAAACGACCGAACAAACCGCAACCGCGAGAATCATCTTCATTGTTGCTTCTCCCGTCCTTGCTTTCCCTGAGCCACGGGAACCAAGAGGAGACCTGCGGGTATGGCTCTCTCGGGTGAGTTGAAGCAAAAGCCTCTAATAACCGAGCCTCCTCCCCGCGAGGCGTCTTGGCTAACAGTCGGTCCCATTCAGCAAGTGTTGCGCGTAGCTCACGCCGCCAGGACTGCAAGTCTTTGAGCCGAGATTCCAAGGCGGCCAGCTTCTGGGAAGCCAGTTCCCGGACTCGACGGCAAGGCGCGGCGCCGCGTTCACGTTCGCAGAAGATGCCAGCCAGGTCACTAACCGAAAAGCCGATGGACAGCGCGCTCCGAATCAAGTGCACGCGAACCACGAGGCTTCCTGCGGGAATACCCGGTAGCCGGATGCCGAGCGGGGTGCAGCGGGCAGAACACGGCAGCGCTCGTAATAGCGCAACGTGTCTGTGCTGACGCCTGCTAGGCGTGCCAGCTCTCCGGAATACAATGGCCGAGTAGTGGAGGTATTTCGTCTCACAGGAGCAGCTTAAAGGTTGGAACTCGTTCCAGGGTCAAGTACATTTCCGCTCTCTCCTATTTTTTGTCAAAAGTCCCCTTGGAGGAAATGCGGCGCTACGGAGTGCTGTCCGCGTCCGGTTTCCCAGGGTTACCCTGCCGCTGCCCGCAACCCGTTTCCAATAATCTACACTTCCTCGGAGGCCCAGGAAGAACGCAAGATTCCTCGGCGGAGGGCGCGTTCTTTCATGAACGCAAAGAAGACGGGCACGAGAATGAGGACGTGGATGGTGGACGTGACCATGCCGCCGACGATTGGGGCGGCAATCGGCTTCATCACATCCGAACCGATGCCGCTCTCCCACAGGATGGGCATGAGACTGGCGAGAACGGCAGTGACGGTCATCAGTTTTGGCCGCAAACGCTGGACGGCTCCTTCAATGACTGCTGCTTCGATGTCTTCATGCTTGAGCGGAACCCCGGAAGCGAGTCGCTTGTCTAGCGATTCGTGGAGATAAACCACCATGACGACGCCGGTTTCCACGGCAATTCCAAACAGCGCAATATAGCCGACCCAAACGGCGACACTGAAGTTGTAGCCCAGCCAATACTGAAGGATGAGTCCTCCGGTCATCGCATAAAACGTAGGAAAGATGAGGACGGCAGCTTCCGTTGCGGAATGAAAGACCATGTAGAGGAGCAGGAAGATTACAAAGAACACGATGGGCACGATGATTTTCAGGCGCGATTTCGCGCGCAACTCGAATTCGTATTCGCCGGACCATTTGTAGGTATAGCCGGGCGGCAGCTTGAGTTTCTCGCGTAGCAGGCGGTCTGCTTTCGTAACGAATCCGCCGTAGTCCTTGGTCGCCAGGTCCAGGTAGACATAGCCCGTGAGGAGGCCATCTTCATCCCGAATCATGGCGGGGCCACGGCTGAAATAGACCTTGGCTACTTCGGAGATGGGAATCTGCGCACCGGTAGGAGTCGCGATCACAACACGCTTGAGTTCCTCGATGTCGTCGCGGAAGTCCCGGCTGTAGCGGACATTGACGGGATACCGTTGACGCCCTTCTACATTTTCTGCGATGTTTTCGCCGCCAATGCCAGAGGTCACTGCGCGGTGAACATCTCCCACGGTCAGCCCGTAGCGCGCCGCTTCGAGGCGATTCACTTCCACATTGATGTAGAAGCCCTCCGCAACACGTTCGGCAAACACAGAACGGAGTTCCGGAATGCTTCCCAAGATTTGCTGTAATTGCGTTCCCGCTTGTTGAATCACCTCCACATTTGGGCCTTGTATCTTGAGCCCCACCGGGGTCTTGATGCCCGTCAACTCCATGTCCAGGCGGTTCTGAACGGGCATGGTCCAAGTGTTTGTCAGGCCGGGAAACTGAAGCTTTTCGTCCATCTCGCGGATCAATTTTTCGTAGGTCATTCCCGGACGCCACTGTTCGCGCGGTTTGAGCATGATCGTGGTGTCGTACATGTCCAATGGAGCGTTGTCGGTGGGGCTGTCGGAGCGGCCCACGGCACCAAAGACAGTTTCCACCTCGGGGAAGGATTTGATGATGCGGTCCTGCTCCTGAAGGAGCGTGGAGGCCTGCGTGATGGAGATGCCGGGAAGTGCGGTCGGCATATACAGAGAAGAGCCCTCATACAGCGGCGGCATGAACTGGCTGCCGATGCGCCAAGCCAGAGGAAAAGTGACCACCAGAAAGATGAGGTTGAGCAGAAGCGTCGTTTTCCGGTAGCGCAAGCAGAAGCGAAGTACGGGCAGATACAAAGCCTGTGTCCACCGGGAGAAGGGATTCTCGGATTCAGGGCGAAGATGGCCACGGATAAAAATGACCATCAGAACGGGAACAAGCGTGATGGCAAGAATGGATGAGAAGGCCACGGAGAGTGTTTTTGTCCAGGCGAGCGGGCGAAACATTCTCCCTTCTTGCGCTTCGAGAAGAAAAACAGGCAAGAACGAAACAAGAATGACCAGGAGCGAAAAGAAAATGGCCGGGCCCACCTGCTTTGCCGCCACCGATGAAGAATGCTTTTCCTGTCTTTGTCCGGACACTTCCGTGCCCGATTGGGTCGCGGACGCGCATGCGCTCCGACAAGTGGCGGTAGCCGTTTTCCACCATGACGATGGAGGCGTCGATCAGGACACCAATGGCGAGCGCCAGACCGCCGAGTGACATGATGTTCGAGCTGACACGGAGGAAATACATGGGGATGAAGGACGCGACCAGAGCAATCGGCAAAGCCAGAATGGGAACAAGCGCAGAGCGGAAATGAAACAGGAACGCGATGGTTACAAAGCTGACGATTTGCCACTTCGAGAAGAAGATCGCGTTGTAAAGTCTTGATGGAGTCGTGAATCAGCCCAGAGCGGTCATATCCGGAAACGATCTCGACGCCAGCAGGTAGGGCGGGTTTAATTTCGGCGAGTCTTTTCTTCACACCGTCAATCACCGTGAGAGCGTTCATGCCGTCACGCATGACGATGATGCCGCCGACAACTTCGCCTTCTCCGTTCCATTCGGCAACTCCTTCCCGAATGTCCGGGCCGAAGGCGACAGTGCCGAGGTCACGGACGAGGACCGGGGTGCCGTTCTTCGTTGCAACCGGGACGATTTCGAGGTCCTGGAGCGAACGCAGGTAGCCCAATCCACGAATCATGTACTCGAGCGCCTCCCATTTCGAGAACGCGGCCACCGACCTCGTTGGTCGAATCGCGAACGCGGTCAATCACCATGGAAAGCGGAATGTTGTAGGCGCGAAGTTTGTTGGGGTCCAGATTCACCTGGTACTGCCGGACGAACCCGCCCATAGAGGCAACTTCCGCCACACCCGGAACGGTTTCGAGTTGAAAGCGGAGATACCAGTCCTGCAGGCTGCGTAATTCGGCCAAGCTGTGACCATGCGAACGATCGATGACGGCATATTCATACACCCAGCCCGCGCCAGTTGCGTCCGGCCCAATCATCGGGGAAACGTTTTTGGGGAGGACCCCCTGAAGCTGCTGGATATATTCGAGTACGCGAGAGCGCGCCCAGTAGAGGTCTGTTCCATCTTCAAAGACAACGAAGATGTAAGAATCGCCGAACATGGTTTGTGCCCGCACGGCTTTCACATGCGGAGCAGCGAGAAGAGTCGAGACGATGGGATAGGTCACCTGGTCTTCTATGATGTTCGGCGGCTGACCTTCCCAGGGTATGTGGACGATGACCTGAACATCGGAGATGTCTGGCAGGGCATCGAGGGGAATGTTTTTGAGCGACCAGATTCCGGCAAGGAGAAGCAGGAGAGTGCCAGTGAAAACAAGAAAACGGTTGTTCGCGCACCAATCGATGACACGGGAGATCATGGCTACATTCCTCCTTGCGCCTGCAGGCTGATCTGCTTCGTCGCAAGGGCAGCACCGTTCTTAACCGCTGTGACGGTGAGCCTCCATGTTCCACCGCTTTCTAGCGTCACCTGGCCTTCGTACACACCGTTCCCTTTTTCGGCCAGCGGAGTAACGACATTCATTGCAGCCATCCCCATTTCTGGCATCGCGGGCATGGAACTGCGTACACTGATCTGCGCGCCGGTTACAGGTGAACCATCGGACGCGGTGACTTTGACGCGATAGAGGTTCGTTCCCTTACGTGGCGTTGCGGGTTCCGTTGAGAATTCTATTTTGGCTGCGGATTGGACCGTGGAGGAATTCATTGCCGCGGCTGTGTCCGCACCAGGCGGAGGTGGAGCATAAGACCCAATGGCGGCTTGGAGTTGGCTTTCCGAATCGATCAGAAAGTTCGCGGAAGTAACGATGCGTTCCCCGGCTTGCAGGCCCTTGAGAACGATGTACTCGTCATTTGCCTGAGGGCCGACTTGCACCTGGCGCGGTTCGAGATAACCGCTGCCGCGATCCACAAAAACAATCTGCCGGGAGCCGGACTGCAACACCCCGCTGACCGGAATCGCCAATTGCTTTCCCAGATTCACTTCGAGGCTCACGTTCACGAACATCCCAGGTGTAAGCGTCAGGCGCGGATTGGAAAAGACCAAACGGGCACGAGCGGTGCGCGTGGTCAGGTCCACTTCCGGATAGATAAAATCGACTTTTCCTCGGAATTCGCGGCCTGGGTAGGAATCCACGGTGAGAGATGCGAGCGAACCTACCTTGACGCGGCCCAAGTCATTCTGGAAAACCTGTGCAAGGACCCAAACGGTGGAGAGGTCGGCGAGTGTGTAGAGCCGCGTGTCGAGTTGGACCATCAGGTTGGGGAGAGCGTTGCGCTCGGTGATATACGCGGAAACAGGAGAGTCAATTTCGAGAGAGTCGCCCACCTGTCCTGTGGCCTCCAGACGGGCAATCTCCTGTTGGGGAATGTCCCATTGCATCAGGCGTTCGCGAGAGGATTCGAGCAAAGACGTCACGCCAGAGGCGACGCCAGGTACCGTGCTGTTCGAGAGGCTCTGTGCATTTTGTTTGGCAAGAACGTATTCGCGCTCAGCGGTGATAAGTTCCGGGCTATGGAGAGTAAACAACGGCTGGCCCTTGCGTACGTATTGATAGGTGGCATCCGCAAACACCTTCTCGATGTGGCCGGAGATGCGCGTCTGCACGTAGGATACGCGGCGTTCGTCAATCGCGACCGTCCCTGTCGTGCGGATAGTGTCTTTGAGATCCTTCCGCTCGACGATTCCGAACTTCACGCCAATGGATTGCAGACGTTCGGGTGACAGTTGGATGGGAGAGAGCGGTGTCTCCGCAGACGGCGCGGGCACACCAGAAGCACCCATCTCTTGCTGAGGACCAGGACTGGAAGCCGGTGTGCTGGCAGTCTTTGTCCCAGCGGGACGATGCGAGCGCCACCAGAAACCAGCAAGCACTCCGACCAGAACCAGGTTTGCGACAAGCACGAGGATGAATGCAGTTCGATAGTTTTTCATGGAACGTTTCCTTTGCGCGGTTGTTCAGCGCAGCGTTACTCCAGTCACTTCTTCCATCTGTGCCAAGGCGGTTTCGTGTTCGGAGAGCGTCTGCCAATATTCTTCGTCCAGCTTCAGGGCATCGAGGAAAGAAGCCAGCAAGGCCTGGAAATCCAGTCGGTTGGATTGATATGCAGCCATGCCGGCCTGTAGCTCTGCTCGCGCTTGCGGTATTAAGCCTTCGCGATAAATCTTCAGCAGCTCTGCGGATTTTTCTGCTGTGAGAAATTGCTGGCGAAGCTGGAAGGCAGTCTGCTGCGATTGTATTTCATATTCACTCTTTGCGCGGCCCCGGTCAGACTCGGCCTGGGCCAGTTCGGGCCGTTGCCGACGGCTCCGATAGATCGGAATGCGCATGCCCACGGTGAATTGGTAATAGGCGCGGAATTGCGAAGGATCTGTGCGCTGCCACATCCCTTGCACATTGAAATCGGGATAAAAATCCTTTTTCGCAAGGTCTATTTGCAACCCCTGGCGCTCCACCATCTTTTCCATACCGACGAGGTCGGGATTGCTGGCTTTCGCCTCGGCTAGCAGTTGATCGAAGTTGTAGGCAGGAGTGCTTTCGGAAAGTTCGGCGGTTTCAATGTCTGTCGAGGATTGTGAGCGATTCAGGAGATTCTTCAGCTCTGCCTGCATTTTCCCCTGTTCCAATTGGTTCATGTTCATTTCGCGTAGGAGCTTGGTACGTTCTAGTTGTGCTTCGAGAACATCCTGTTGATTGCCCAGGCCGAGCAATTGAGCCCTTCTTCTTGCCGCGCCGCCGCATTTCTCGTATTGCTTACCT
>CAWABP010000016.1:0-551259 GCA_963780315.1 Candidatus Acidiferrales bacterium
AAAGCGGTGATGACAGCATTATGCATCGAAAATCTGTTTATAGAGATATTGGCACAAGAATGTAGGTTTTAAGTGGTAATCCTCACTTCGAGTCAACATTAGCTACCAAACATTTAGGTAGATGCTATTCAGCGTCTTGATGATGATTTTATTTTAACAACAAGATACAGAGCATTTTTATCGATCCATTGCTGGAATCAATAAGCTAGACTCTTCCGTCAATATGCAGACTTTCGATCGTAAATCATCATGATCGTAATCAAGCCTCTGGTGTCAAAATGGCTTCGATAATTCCCTCCTATAACATGAGGAATCGGTTTAATACTTTCGCTTGCATCAAATTTAATTCCATCAAAGAAGTTTTGGAAGCGCACTATCGCAATTATTGGGATGCATATCTCACGCGGCCGCAGCCAACCGTTAGGCCAATCTTTATGCTAATCTTTATGATTGACAGGTAGCACAAAAATGGCAAGATGGGACATTCATCGTCATGGAGGAATCAGATATGGCTTTACCTCTTGAGGACATCCGGGTCCTCGATCTTTCGCAACTTTTACCAGGTTCGCTTTGCTCCCAGATGTTGGCTGATTTAGGGGCTGATGTCATTAAGATAGAAAATCCCGGCGGCGGTGACAGTTTTCGCCATACGGCACCGCTTGTCAAGACTCAGGGCAGTTACTTTCATATTGCCAATCGAAATAAAAGAGGGATGTCGTTGAACCTCAGAACGCCGGAAGGGCTTGATATTCTGAAAAATATGGCAAAGAATGCCGACATTCTCCTAGAGAATTTCCGGCCCGGCGCCATCGACAAGATGGGCCTGGGTTATGAAGACTTGAAGACCATCAACCCTCGCCTCATTTACTGTTCGCTCACAAGTTTCGGTCAGGATGGCCCCCTCCGTGACCGTGCCGCCCACGATCTGGACGTCATGAGTCTATCGGGAATACTGGACCTGCTTGGTTTGCAGGGGCAACAACCTATTGTGCCGGTCGTTCAGTTCGCCGGAGTCAGTGCCAGTATGAATGCCATGGTCGGTATTTTAACGGCTCTTTTCATGAGAGAAAAGACCGGCAGCGGCCAACAAATAGATGCAGCTCTTCTCGACAGCCTTACACCTTTTCTCAGTCTCATTATGGCCAGGTACATGACGGACGGCCATCTCCCCCTGCGGGGAGAAGCGGCCCTGGGTGGAGGCGCCGCCAACTATAATGTGTATAAAACAAAAGACGGAAAATACATTTCCCTTGGCTGTGTTGAAGAGAAATTCTGGAAGGGCTTCTGTCAGGCCATAGAACGGGAAGACCTGGTCCCGGCCTGGTCGATGCCGGTCGCAGAACAAAGTGAGATCATCGCCGAGGTGAGGAACATCTTTGCCGATAAAACCCGACAGGAATGGCTGGCCCTTCTGGAAAAGTTTGAAATCTGTTTTGCCCCGGTCAACGACCTGCAGGAAGCCCTCACCAACCCGCAAATTATGCACAGGGGGCTATGGTACAAGACGAATCATCCGCAGGAAGGCAGTATACCCCAGCAGGGATTTCCCGTGAAGTTTTCCGAATGTCGCCCCGGTTGGCGCACGCCCCCGCCGGACCTCGGTGAACATACCGGAGAAATCCTTCGCTATATGGGATACTCCGAACAAGAGATTGCTGGTTTTGCCGCAAAGGGGATCATTTGAAGTAATCGAGATTTGATGGTCTCGTAAAAAGTCAAAAATATTCAAGAATCGTCATTCCGGTGAAAACCGGAATCCAGAGATTTCAATGCGTTACACAAGCACTGGACACCGGTTTTCACCGGTGTGACGACTTTTTACGGGTTCATCAGGTTTAAAGCATGGATTATTCTATAGTTGATAGTCAATGGCGGATTGGAAATCAAGCCAATCCGCCATCGAAATCTTTTATTCAGCCGGACGGCGTTTTAGTAACTGATTACACAGAACCGTTTGTACTTTTTCATTACGCTGATTCAGGGTGGCGCATCTGAAACGGACGATGCCACGGTCCGGCTTGGAAACCGACGCACGAATCTCAATGACTTCAGCTTTGACATGCAGTGTATCTCCCGGTCTAACCGGCAACATCCACCGCAATTCATCAAATCCCGGTGATCCTAAATTATTGGATAGCACACCCGTCGAGAGAACGAGGCGGAAAGTGAGGGCAACGGTATGTATGCCACTGGCAATGAGGCCTCCATAAAGAGATGTTTTCGCCGCCTCAACATCCGTATGAAAAGTCTGCGGATCGAAATGCATGGCGAAATCGATAATCATGCTTTCGGTTAAAGTCATACCCGGTGATTCAAAACAATCCCCAACCTTAAAATCATCAAAATAATAGTTTTTCATATCGTGACCTGATAAAGGGCCGAAAAGTCCTGATCGCCCAAACCCTTTGCCAGGGCTCGTTTGAAGGCCTCGTTCGTCGCCGCGGCGGAAAACAACGGTTGCTTCAAGCGATCGCCCAGCAGGAGGGCCAGCCGCAGGTCCTTTTGCATGTGCTTCAGCGGAAAGGCGACGGTATAATCCCCCTTACCGATCAGACCGCCCTTTAAGCGAAACATAGGGTTGGCCACAGCCCCGGCGTCGATCACGTCAAGGATCTGGGCGAGGTCCAGGCCTGCCTTGCCGCCCAAGGCCAGACCCTCACAAAAGACGGACATCATGCCGCCCATGATCATATTTACGACAAGCTTCATCATAGCGCCGTTGCCCGTCTCCCCTAAATAGACGATCTTCTTTCCCATCTTTTCAAAGGCCGGCATGGCCTCGTCGTAGAGGGTCCGGTCGCCCGCAGCCAGGATGACCAACGTTCCGTCTTCGGCAGGCTTTTTGCTCCCCGAAACGGGCGCCTCGACAAATCGCCCTCCCTTTGCGGCAACGGCCTCACCGATCATCCGGGAGGTCTCGCTATCGACGGTGGACATATCCACATAACCCCGGCCATCGCCGATGCCTGCAAGGACACCGCTGTCGCCGAAACAGACCTCCTTTGCCGCCGCGGGATCGGAAAGCATGGCAAAGGTCACTTGGGAGCTTTTCACAACCTGGGCAGGTGTATCGGCCTGTTTTGCCCCCAAAGCTGCAATCTCCCGGCATTTTTCCATAGACCGGTTCCAGACGGTCACGTCAAACCCGGCCCGAACAAGATTCCTGGCCATGGCGCCCCCCATTATCCCTAACCCAATAAACCCGACCTTCATCATCTTATTTTCCCCCTTCCCTTATGTTTTTGTGTATGGTTATCAGATGCATCCCTTCCTGCACCGCACCGTCCAGACCCACTTCTTGGCCCCATTCATCAAATATGCATCGCTCCGTCCCACGGCCAGACGCCGCCAAGGCATGCCGAACAGTCATCCCGGGCAACAACAAAAATGGTACATCATCAATGTACACGACCATGGTTTTCAGCATGTTCTATTCTCCCCTCCGTTTTCGGACATACGTTCCCGCGGTTGCGGATATAATCACCAACAAGATCCCGTATAACGAGTCCCTTGTCGGCAAGACTCTTCTCCGAGAAAGGTTTCAGAAAGGCAAACCCGTCGCCGCCGGCCACCATGAAATCATTAAGGGCAACCGTGTATATTTTTTCCGGGTGCATGGGCATACCGGCTATGCGGATATCCTTCACCCGGCTGCCCGGCGGTGATGCCGTATCATAGGCAAACATCAAGCCCGAAACCTGCAGGAAGGCGCCTTTACCCAGCTCCACCTTGGAAACACTGTGTTCCAGGGCCTGCAAGATCTCTTTGCCTCTGAGCTTCAGGACAACGACATAGTTGTCGAAAAGTAATACGTCATAGACATCTTTAAGTGTAACGACCCCTTTCTTGATGTTCGCCCTGATGCTCCCGCTATTGACCAGGGCCACGTCGGACCTCGCGCTCTCACGGATGGCATCGGCAATCATATTCCCCAGATTCGTTTCCTCGAAACGGGCACTCTGACCGTCGAGGTCGTCGCAGGCCTTTCCGAGAAAGATATTCATGTCCCGATCCATCCGGCCTGCATATTTTGCAATCAATTGAGTGCTCTCACGATCCGCCGGGCCTGCCGCAGGACGAATCTCTTCCAGCCTTGCCGTTATCGACCTGACTTTTCCTTCGTCCACGGTAATGTCCACAACGCCCAGGGCCTTGGCGTGCTCCCAGGCCTGGACGATAACGGTTCCGGCGATGACAACAGGCTTATCGACCTTTGTATGGGAATGCCCGCCGACAATGACGTCTATTCCACGGACCTTTTCCGCCAGGCGCCGATCTTCGCCGAAGCCGATGTGAGACAGGACGACGACAATATCGGATCGGCCCTTGAGTTCGGCCAGATATTTCTCACAGATCTTGTCGGAAGGGTCGAAGAAGAGGCCCTTGACGTTGTCCGGATGGGTAAAATAAGGCGTATCCTCCGTGACAATACCCACAATGGCAATACGAACACCGTTTAGGGTTTTGATCACATAGGGTTTCAATTCTGCCATTCCGGTAACGTTCGCCCCCAAAACGGGAAATGCGGCCTGGGCGATGCGCGCCTTCAGGACTGCCTGGCCGTAATCGAACTCGTGATTGCCGACGACCATGGCATCGAATTGCATCAAATTCATCCAATCGATGGCCGCCTTGCCTTGGCTCATGTTGGTCCAGCGATGGCCCCGGATAAAATCTCCCGCTCCGAGGAGAAGCGTCGGAACCTTCGGGTCGCTTCGCAGGGCTTTCACCCTTTCAGCAAGCCAGGCGGCGCCACCCAAATACTCTGGGGCGCCATAAGATTTATAAGGCTCTGCATAACCGTGAAAATCATTGACATGGAGAATCCGGATCTGTACAGGCGCCGCCTGCACAACCACAGCCATGAGCAAAAGGCAAACAGCTGAGACAACCAGGACCCATAGAGGTCGATATTTTAATTTACAGAGACTATACATAGAATCCCTGGTTAATTCGCTAGAATGAATGAGTTCATATGAGAAAATCCACCCAACCCTCCTTTGCTAAAGGAGGGATTATTTTGCTTCCCCCTTTTGGCAAAGGGGGATTGAGGGGGATTTGGCAGTAGAACGAGCGGTACCCCCCAACCCCCTTTTGAGACTGTGTCATAATGTCATTTTTGTAGGGACATCCCTTACGGTTGCCCAAAAACAGGATACCCGCAAGGGGTATCCCTACATTTTTTCGTAATTGCGACACAGTTTCTTTGCAAAGGGGGGATCAATTTTTTGATGCCCTTTAATTCAACGGTTGCCCTCCGTTTAAGCGTTCGTAAATCCGGATATACTCGGCGATCATATTTCCCAGGTCATAGCGCGCCCGGGCCTCCGCCATGATCCGCACCAGCTGCGGCCCCCTAATCTCCGGCGGTTTCCGGTGAAAGGCGAGGCTTTTTTCCAGGGCATACCAAAGGCCGCCCGTATCGTAATCGCGAAAGAGGAAACCGTTTCCTACATCCTGTGGCGCCCCGTCAACCTTAAGCCGCAGTTCGCTGATCTTGTCGTGATACCCCCCCGTATCCCGGTTCGTCGCAGTGGCGCCGAATAGATTACCAACCTGGTCGATCTGACCGCAAGGTTCATACAGAGACGCACCGAAGACGTCATGGGCCGCTGCGTATCCCATCATAGACATGCTCTCCGTGAAGGGATGGTAAGCGATGCGCCCGCCCGAGGCATAGGCGATCCGGCCCATAATATCGACATGGGTCCGGTCATTGCCCACGCCATCGCCGACGACAGCAATCTGCACATTGGGATGGACATTTACGAAATGCTGGACAATGGCTTCCATAAGTTCTACACCCTTCTGGACGGGGTCCAGGCGGGACGGCCAGTAGAAAAGGATGGCGTCGGGATCGATGTTCAGGCCTATCTGCTTTTGAAAGGCAAGAAGATTCTCCCGTTTTGCGTCCAAGACGTCGTCTTCCGACCCGTATGGCCGGGCCAGATAGTCGCAATACTCAGGATACATGAGCGATGCGGGGGCGTTGATGATGGCCCGTGCCGAATCATGATCGTACTTGGCCTTCACCTCCTGCCGCACGCCCTCCGGCACAAGGGGGCGATCCATGAAGTAGTCATCCACGACCTCCTGAAGAAAGCGTTCACCAACGAAGTTGATCATCGTCGCATTCTTGATAGCCGTTGCCTGGGCATCGATACATATCTGTCCATGGTCCATGGTGTAATAGATATTGTTCTCAATCGTCGGCATGTGGACGCCCGTCATGAAACTGATTGGGATATTGGCCGTAAAGACGTTATGGACCGTATGAAGGATAGGCAGGTCTGTTGCCTTGGCATAGGCCGTAATGGCCCCTCCGGCCATCCAATCATGGCTGTGGATGATGAGCCGCCCCCTGTGCTGTGCCCGAACGTTCTTGATAGTGCTGTTGATGATCTCTTTCTGAAACTCTGCTGCCGTACGCAACGGGTCGCCACCGTAGGCGCTCATTTGATCGGCGAAGATGGCGGAACTGATAAGGTGAATCCGATCGGGATCGACATGATAGCGGATCTCCCGCCATGCCGCCTCATCGAGCATGGAATCGCGCTGGAAGCGTTTCTTCAGGTTGAGCGTCGCCAAATGCACATCGATGCCCCGCTCCGTCAAGCCTTCACAGATGGCCGAAACGACTTCCCCCAGGCCGCCGCTTTTACCCGATATATAACGGGCAAGGGCCCCCATTTCGAGCGGAAGTTTCCCCGTTTCGGGTGTAATGATCAGGACGGCCGTTCGCTCCGGCCGCTTCAGGATCTCGAAACGCTGAATCGACATCTGGAGATAATCGATCTTACGAGTCAGGATATAAGCAGGCTGGGCAATGGAGCCGCCGTAGGGATTAAAATAGGAATGGACGGCATGGTCTTCGCCCACGTGCTCGTGTAAAAAATAGACATGGTCGGACGTCGTGAGGTAGCGCCATTTCTTCAGTAATTCACCGCCCACGCGGCGCGCCTCACTTTCCAGATTTTCGATATCATGGAAAAGGTCGTATTGAGTGGGATTTCCCAGCCAGCCAAAGGTATCCCGGCCCGCATCGGCCCAGGACGACGTCGCCAGGTCATGGATGTCGATAACGGGGCAGTCGGCGTCATGAAACCGTTCCGCAATTTCTGTAGGATTTGCCATGACGATGGCAGGATGTTTCTCCAGGGCCGCCGGCAAACCGTACCAGAACTCAAAGATCCCCTTGTCCTCCCATATGTGTTCACCGATATGTTCATAGTCAAACCCAAGGAGGACGGCCTCGCCGTCGATTTTGGCGACGTTGGCCGCATAGTCGTCCGGTGAAATAGGCGTTTGGGGATAGCGGAAAGCGATGTCGTCGCTCAGGTCCCTGTTTCGGGGAAGGACGATGAGGTTCGATCCCTTGGCGCGGAAGACCGCATTGGGAGAAATAGACCGGTCATCGTTCATGAACATATCGTCCCGCTTTTCGCAGAGGATGGCCTTGTATTTCATGTCGGCAACCACATCGGCGATATGGTTGTTATACATCAACTCCGTATTGCGAAACGCCGTCGGAAAGACGCCGAAGATACTGCGCATCTTTTCCCGATGGAGGGAGACCTGATCGCGAAACTCCTTCTTTGCCGGATCGGCAAACAGGCTTGCGAGGGAGTGATAGGCCGTCTCATCGAGATACTCGACCTGATCGCCCGGTTTGCCCGCATCGAGAAGATCCTGAAGGGCCCTGATGACGCCGGGCTCGTAAAGCTCCGCCTGTTCAAGGAATGTTCCGGACATACTGAAGGCCACCTTGAATCCCTGATGGCGTTCAATCAGATCTGTAAAGAGTCGTGTTGCCGGTAGGTAGCACTTCTGGGCAACCTTCTTAAACACGTCCCGGTTCATGTCCTCCCATAGGAATTTATCCCGGTCGGGATGGAGGCGAAAGGGTTGGTGCAACTGGAAATAGAATGTCACCAACGGCATGGCATCTAACCTCAAGTCAAAGGAGTGTTAAAAATGCGTTATGGTCAGGAATGCATTTGTAAATGTACCCGAACAGATAGCAGTTTGTCAACTGCTGACTGGTGCCGGTGCTGACTGGTGCCGGTAATTTAGTTTTAGATTGACATACTAATTTGAGAGCCCTATAATTTTTTATTTGAAAGACAAATGATGATCCACAATCAACTACATTTTCAGACTACAAAACGGTGAGTTAAGACCTTGTCTTTCTCATCCCGGCAGTACCCGATTTCATCATGCATACTCGTGAGGACGGCTTCAAGACGGTAAAGCCCGCGTCTATTAACATCATCGGGCGGTAAGGAAAGGGATGAAGACAAGAAAGATTATGACGATAGCAGTCATCCTGATCTTGATAATGGTGGGAATTGCTGCATTGTCGATCAACAATTCAAAGCAGGAAAACATTAAAATCGTAGGATCCATCACGCTCGGCATTGCCAATACGGAAGCCAACGCGGGGATATATATCGCTGATGAACTCGGCTTTTTTACCGCCAACGGGATAAATGCGATTTTACGTCCCTTAGAAACGGGTCTTGCTTCATACAATGCGATGATCAAAGGTGAGGTTGATGTTTCGATCCCCACGGAGTTCATTGTTGCGAGAGGAGCTTTCAGGCACAATAAGATACATATCCTCTCCACCGTCGTAAAGGGTGATTTCTTCTCCGTTATAGGCAGGAAAGATCATGGCATCGAGAAAGTCTCCGATCTGGCCGGAAAGAGAATCGGTCTGGCGCAAAATACCATAGAGGAATTCTTCTTAGGCAGAATTCTCGACTTGCAGGGCATGAGCATCGATGATGTCACCGTGGTGGATATGTCCTTTCCCGCCGTTGTCGGGGCCATCAGGGAAGGAACAGTTGACGCCGTCGTTACCCTCCCGCCATATTCCGATTCTATCAAGAGCTCTTTGGGCGACGGTGCGGTCGAGTGGTCCGCGCAAAGCGGCCAGTGGCTTTTTGCGGTATTGACCGCCACGGACGCCTGGATCGCAAAAAATCCCGATCTGGCGATCCGTCTCTTGAGAGCAATCCGCCAGGCTAACATGTATATCGCCCATTATCCGCAAGAGGCCAAGTTGATCGTCCGGAAACGTCTCAACCTGGACGCTGCATCCGTCGATAGGCTCTGGCAGCGGAACAATTACTCCCTCTCCCTTGACCAATCGCTCATTCATACCATGGAAGACGAAGCACGCTGGATGATCAGAAACAACATGACCACGGGGAAAACCGTTCCGGATTTTACCCAATACATTTATTCGGACGGCCTCAAGGCGGTAAAGCCGGAAGCGGTGAACTTCATTAACTATAGCGGAAATTATGAAAATAAATAGAAAGCTTCTCTTCGTAATCATAGTCGTCGCTATTGTTGTTTTAGGGGCGATTTTTGTTTTATGGCCTCGTGCCCCCAAAGGCTATTCGGGCAAGATCGGAATCGATCACCATAGGGACTCCGCTGAATGAATCGTCCGCACTCATCTACATTGCGGAGGACCGGCATTTCTTTGCCAAGAATGGCCTTAATGTCATTGTCCGGGATTACGATTTTGGGGCCCTCGCACTCAATGGCATGCTGAGAGGGGAAGTGGACATTGCCGTGGCAACCGAATTTCCCCTCGTCATGAAGGCGTTCGGGAAAGAAAAGGTCCGTACCATCGGCAGTATCGGCAAATTCGAGTTCGTATATCTCATTGGCCGGAAAGACCGGGGAATTGAGAAAATTTCAGACCTGAAGGGGAAAAGGATTGCGACTGCGCGGAAGACAATAGCAGAGTTCCATCTTGGCAGGTATCTTAATCTGCATGGCATGAATTTTGAGGAAATAACCTTCGTCGATCTTCAAAGATCGAGCGCAACTGGCGGATGCCGTAGTAAAGGGAAGCTCGATGCAATCGTTACCCAGCAACCCTATGTTGCTTCAGCAGCAGAGCGCCTGGGCGCAAACAGTGTCGTCTGGCCCGTGCAGAGCGGCCAGGCAATGTTCTCGCCCATGATATGCAGGGATGAATGGATAACAGACCATCCGGAACTGGTGACCCGGCTCTTGAATTCCTTGGCTCAGGCCGAGGAGTATGCCATGAATCATCCGGTTGAAGCAGAGGCGATTCTGCAGAAGCGGCTGAACCTTAACGCTTCGTATGCGAAAACAGTCTGGCTTCGAAACCAGTTTTCCCTATCCCTTGACCAGTCGCTCATTCATGGCCATGGAAGACGAGGCCAGGTGGATGATCAGAAATAACCTCGACCAATGAAAAGGTGTCCCGGATTTCCTGAATTACATCTACGAGGACGGCCTTAAAGCGGTAAAACCGGAAGCGGTGAACATCATCCACTGAAGAGGATTCGTCATGAGACTCAGAACACAATTCATCATCACCATGCTCCTGTTCGCCATCATCCTGGTCGTTATTGCGGTCTCGGCGATCATCACCAATCAGTGGTGGCAAAGGTGAGGGAGCAGGAAAGAATAGCTGCTGGGATCGCCAGGGGGCAGGCGAACTCGGCTATTTGTCCAACGATTACCTGATTTACCATGAAGAGCCAGCAGCTCAAGCGATGGCAGGAGAGGTTAGCTTCATTTGCCGAACAGGTATCCTCTATGAAGGTGGATAAGCCGGAGCAGCAGCAACTCGTCGCGAATATAAAAACAAATCAAAACCGGATGAAAGAGGTATTTGCCAGTGTGATAGCTTCTCAGGAAAACCGGTCCCTGAAACAAAATGAGATCATCGATCCGGAGTACCTTCGGGTCTCATGGAGCCGGATGGCGGTCCAGACCCAGGGGCTGATGTCGGATGCGCTGCACCTGTCACACTTGTTACGTCAGCAGGAAATTCATCTGAAATATGCCCGGGAAGTTCTCCTCTATGCCCTTGTAGCTTTGTTCGGCCTGTTTATTTTTGCCAACTATATGCTGACTTATCGCCGCATCCTGAAGTCCATTGCGGCGTTGCGGGCCGGGACCGCCGTCATCGGCGCCGGTAATCTCGATTTTGCCATCGAAGAAATAGGAGATAATGAAATCGGGGACCTCTACAAAGACTTCAACCGGATGACGACCGATCTGAAAACCGTAACCGCATCCAAAACGGATCTGGAACGGGAGATTACGGAACGCAAGCGTGTAGCGGAGGAGCTGGAGCGGCAGCGCAAATGGCTCAGCGTCACCCTGGCGAGCATCGGCAACGCCGTGATTGCAACAGACACGTCCGGACGGATCACTTTCATCAACCCCATCGCCCAGTCTTTAACCGGCTGGCATCAGGAAGAGGCCTTGGGTCATCCGATTCAGGACGTTTTCCGGATTATCAGTGAGGCGAGCGGCGAGCCGGGAGAGGATATGGTTGCACGTGTGCTCTCCGAGAAAGCCATTATCGCCATGGCCAATCATACCGCCCTGATCTCCCGGGAGGGACGGGTGATCCCCATCGAGGACAGCGCTGCGCCGATCAAGAAAAGCGACGGCGGCATCCTCGGCGTTGTCCTGGTCTTCCATGATGTTACCGAAAAGCGGAAGGCACAGGATAAGTTGCAGAGAAGCGAAGCAATGCTGCGAGCTGTGCTGGACCAGATGCCTTCGGGCGTGACCGTCAGAGATGCCATGACCGGTGCGCTCATCCTTTCCAACGCCCAGAGCAGGGAAATATTGGGGCATTTGGCCAGTACCCCGGAGCAGTTTACCGAGTACCGGGGTTACTATCCCGACGGCCGCCCATACCGTTCAGAGGAATGGCCGCTCAGCCGTTCCTTGGCTACCGGGGAAGCGGTATACGCTGAAGAGATCCGTTGTGAGCAAAGCGACGGCAGTCATATTATAATCAGCATCAGTTCGGCGCCCGTTCGTGACTCCCAAGGAAGAATTGCCATTGGCGTCGGCGTTTTTCATGACATTACCGAGCGCAAGCTTGCGGAAACCGGCTGGTGCAACAGGCGGCACAACTTCAGGAACGCACCGCCCAACTTGAAGAAATCAACAAGGAGTTGGAGAGTTTCAGCTATTCCGTTTCCCATGACCTCCGGGCGCCTCTTCGCGCTATTGATGGGTTTTCGCGAATAATCCTCAAGCAGCAGGGCGACAACTTTGATGAAGATACCCTGAGAAAATTTAATACCATCAGATCAAATGCCCAGCAGATGGGGCAGCTCATCGACGATCTGCTTAATCTTTCGCGCCTGGGTAAACAGGAAATGGCCCGTGCAAAGCTAAATATGGCCAACTTGGCCGACGAGGTTTGGCAGGAATTACAGGTGATTAATCCGGATGGGATCATGGAATTAATCGTCAGCGACATGCCTTATGCCTATGGAGACAGGACGCTCATCAAACAGGTGTATTTGAATCTTCTGGGGAATGCCATCAAGTTCACAAAAAAATCTGCTGCCGCGACAATTAACATTGGAGGCTATTCCATCGGACACGAGAATGTCTATTATGTAAAGGACAACGGCGCCGGTTTTGATATGGCGTATTATAATAAATTATTCGGCGTCTTTCAACGCCTGCATACGACAGATGATTATGAAGGCACGGGCATCGGCCTGGCGATTGTCCAGCGCATCATCCACCGCCACGGCGGGAGGGTCTGGGCGGAAGGTGAAGTGGGCAAGGGTGCAACCTTTTATTTGACCTTACCGGGAGAATGAGAGGGGGTTCCAGCTGACTGACATTGACAGAAGGTTGCTCTTTATGAAATAGGGTCTTTCATGGAGACACCGACCCCACCGAAAAAAATCGTGGCCGTCAAGCCACGGAAGATGCCCCGCATAAGCTATGACGCCCAGCTACCGATCACCGGCAGGAGGGATGATATTATTCGCTCCATCCGGGACCACCAAGTGACGATCCTAACGGGCGAAACGGGTTCGGGCAAAACAACGCAACTTCCCAAGATGTGTCTGGAAGCGGGCCGGGGCATGACGGGTCTCATCGGTTGCACC
Source organism: Candidatus Acidiferrales bacterium (assembly GCA_963780315.1). GTDB lineage: Bacteria > Acidobacteriota > Terriglobia > Acidiferrales > UBA7541 > Acidiferrum. Next base: position 12,927 of record CAWABP010000016.1, read on the forward strand.
CAACCCCGTCGGGTAGCCGCCGTCACCGTAGCGACGCGCCTTGCGGAAGAACTCGGTGAGGAAATCGGGCGCACGGTCGCCTATAAGATCCGCTTTGATGAAAAAACGGGTCCCAGGCCCCTCATCAAGATCATGACGGACGGCATCCTCCTGGTCGAAGCCCAGTCGGACCGGCTCTTGCGACGGTATGACACCCTCATCGTAGACGAGGCCCATGAGCGAAGCCTCAATATCGACTTCGTCCTGGGCATTCTCAAATTGATACTTCCCAAGCGGCCCAACCTGAAGATCATCATCACATCGGCCACCCTCGATACGGAAAAGTTCTCCCTAGCCTTCGATAAAGCCCCCATCATCGAAGTTTCCGGCCGCATGTACCCCGTCGATGTAAAGTGGCAGCCCATGGACCCCGATCTTGAGGAGAGCGGCGAATTTACCTATATCGACGCCGCCGTAGAGGCCGCAACGAGTATTCTCGACCGTCGTGAGCTCGGCGATATGCTTATCTTCATGCCGACGGAGCAGGATATATGGGAAACCTGCGAGAGCCTCGAAGGCTGGCACGGAAAAAACGCCGTCATCCTTCCCCTTTTTGCCAGACTCCCCTGGCACGAGCAAAAAAGGGTCTTCCTATCGGCGGCCCAGCCCAAGATCATCGTCGCCACCAACGTCGCGGAAACATCTCTCACCATCCCCAATATCCGCTATGTCATCGACACAGGACTGGCACGGATTTCCCATTACAACGCCCGGACCCGCACGGCAAGTCTGCCGATCCGCCCCATCTCCCGGAGCAGCGCCGATCAGCGCAAGGGACGGTGCGGCCGCGTTCGGCACGGCATCTGTATCCGTCTTTATAGCGAAGAGGATTATCTGACACGCCCTCTTTATACACCGCCGGAGATCCTGCGGTCGAACCTGGCCGGCGTTATCCTTCAAATGCTTTTGTTGAAACTGGGAGACATCTTCGATTTTCCCTTCATAGACCAGCCCCAAAGAAAGAACATCGGCGATGCCTTGGATATCCTCCAGGAACTGGGGGCCATACACAAGCCAATCCAGGGGGACTTCCAGGGAAACGGCCTTCAACCCTTTGTCTTGACGGAACAGGGCCGGGCCATGGCTCGCCTGCCCATCGACCCCAGGGTTTCGCGCATCATACTGGAAGGCGAGCCATGGCCCGGCCCTGTTCCGTCAAGACAAAGGGTTGAAGGCCGTTTCCCCTGGAAGTAACACGCCGGAAGGAAGACAGCTTTGAGACTGTGGTTACGAGAGAGTCTATCTTTCAATTAATGCGCAAAACACGTGGGCGTTTTTACTCGCAGATGTACCGGATTGCGATTTTACTTATGGCTGCCTTTCGGTTGTTTCTTGTCGGTCCTCTCCTCGTCGTCTCAAGAACGGCAAACTCTAGGGAATCCTGGCGAATTTCATTCAAGAAATGGTGGAAGATTCTCAGATGGAGCATAGGACTGGAATCGTCGACAGCTAAAGTGGGCAGCTCATTCGAACGCGTAGCCGTACCAACCAAAGGCTGACCCCTGCTGGCCCTTGCGCGACAGGGATGGCTCACCGCAAAGTGATCCAATGCAGAGCTGATGAACTCCGGCGCTGCAACATAACTCCGGACCAAGGAGCATTAATGGAAAGCAAGACAGATCTCGTGCACTCGACCTTCCAGGTCCCCGACTGGTACCTCAAAAGAACCCACAACATCCGGGTTCGGAAGGAAACCATTCAAGAATTCCTGAAGCACGAATCCTTTGTCCGATTGTTGGATATTGGTTGCGGCGATGGCTCCCTTTCCCTGCCTTTGCTCACTCCGGAACGTCGCCTGACGCTTGTTGATTTTTCAGATGGAATGCTGTCGGTTGCGCGCTCGCGAATTCCCGAGAAACTTATCGATAATGTTGAGATTTTCAACAAAGATGTGATGTCTGTGAACCTCGCACCTCAGAGCTACGATGTGATTCTGTGTGTCGGGGTACTCGCTCATGCGGAGTCGCCCGAGGCGCTTTTAGGAAAAATCATCTCTTGGTTGAAACCGGGCGGTAGTTTGATCCTGGAGCAGACAGAAGCACGTCATGTAATGACCTACGTTACGCTCTTTCTGGAACGTGCGCGCCGCCTTTTCACCCCCGAAAAATACGACCGAAATCGGATATATAGTTCTGAACTGCTCAGTTCACTGGCGAGACGAGGCTTTGAATTGAAGGCGACATTTCGTTATAGCCTGCCCCTCCCTGGGATGCAACGGTTAGCCAGCCAGGAGACATTGTATCGGGCGATTCGGCTGGTTTACGGTGCCTATCCCCATGCGCGATTGTCATCATGGGGAAATGAGTGCCTCTATCATCTTCGAGCGAATCCGGAATCCAAGGGGAGCTGTACTTAATGTCAGAATTAAAATGCGGGTGGGCAAGCGTCGTATCAGAGGTACATCTCGCAGCCAGAACTGAGAAAGCACCTTGGGATTGGACTTTGTCTGTACGTAAGCCAAGACTACGCGCCCTTCGAAGCATAGACTTGCATCGCTTTCCTGATTGCGCCTCTCTCACGTCGCAAAAAGCGCCAGCAAATGGCAATGTACGATAGTCTATGATTCGTCCAACGTTTGCCCCATAACATGACACTGATCCTCCTCTTAGATCTCGCAGCCGTTGCGCTTCTCTGTGCGATGGCGTTTATGCGTGGATTTGAAGAGACACTGCCTTTGGCAGTTTTTCTTTTAATCCTATTTCCAAGTGAATCGCAGATTCATCTGCCTGGTCTCTTCGACCTCACAACGCAACGTCTCATTGTGTTGGTACTGATAGGTCTCTATGTTTTTCTGGGCAAAACCAAGAGCCAAGGACCCAGGGAAAAGTCAGAGGTTCCACACAGCTTATTGATTCTTCTGCTGCTCCTATGGATGTTCATATCCACCATAAATTCCGTTGTATTCGAAACGAGTTTGAAATCGGTCCTATCGCAATTGTGCGACTACTTCATCCCGTACTACATCTTCTCGAAGAGCATCTCCAAAATAGAGACAGTTCACAAAATTCTGTTTGCATTTGTAACCGCCGTGTCTGTTTGCGCTGTTCTAGGGGCTGTTGAGGCGTACACGGGTTGGAGCGTTATCAGCATCTTTCCGCCTGTTGCACACCGATTCGCCGCCATGGGTGACCTCACAGACCGAGGCTTTAGAGTCAGGGCGACTTTCGCTCACTCGATTTTGTTCGGCGGAGCGTTGGCGATGACAATCCCTCTTGCTTTGTATCTCCTTACGCTGGCAAAGAGCAACTCCCGCAGAGTGTTTCTCTATCTATCGATTGCCCTCATGTTCATGAACATTTACAAAACCAGCAGCCGTGGCCCCTGGCTAGCCTTGGTATTTTCCTTGGTGTCGCTGCTCTTCTTCAAGCGTACGCAATTGCGAAAATATGTGCTGATTATACTTCTGATGGCAGTCGCGGTGCTGATTGTAAGGCCAGGTGTTTGGGAATCGATTTCAAATCTTTATACCGCTACAGAAAATCCGGACATGCCCCAAGGGGCCTCTTACCAATGGCGGTATGCGCTTTACGATATCGCTTATCAGCACCTCCGGTCGGATTTCAGCCGGGCTTTGTGGGGTTATGGTCCAGAATCGTTCTATTATTTGGGATGGGAGGGACCATTCCAAGGAAGTATAGTCATCTTTGATAGCTGCGATAGCTCTATCGCAGCGTTAATGATTGAGACCGGATACATCGGACTCTTAATCGTACTTAGTATCCTGTGCGTGGCAGTCGTCCGCGCCTTCAAAAGCCTCCGGAGCATCCCCGAACCCTCGAATCAACTGAGCTTGGTGTTGCTGATTAACATTTGTGCGTTCGCTTTTTTAATGACGAACGTTGCGATCTTTGCATGGGGACAACAAGCTTTCATGTTTTGGGTCATTGTGGCCTTGTCAGCGATTTATCCAAGACTAGTTAAAGCTGAGAGGCTTATGCCCGATGCGGCACTTTCTCCTGTTGTTATTCAAGGGGTTGGTCCCGCGCAGGTGCCGGACAATAGAAAAGCATCCTTAAACATTGTAGGTGGAAAGCAATGCAATCTATGCCAGCTCTTGGTTCGCGCTTAGACATGGAACCGCATTCCAGCACTGCCGAAAAAACTTATGTAAAAGTTATCCGAGATTTCGCGGGGATCGAGGAGTTTCGGACTCTATGGCAGGATTGGCGGGCTCATCCGAACTCTGATGTGGATTTCTGTACCACGATTATGCGATCGATTCCGGATGTAGTTCGGCCTCATGTCCTCGTTCTTTACCGAGGGGGACGCCCCGGGCAATGCTTGTTGGCCGATTCGAGAACGGCCGCATAAATGTCAAAATCGGCTATCGAAACGTAATGCGGATTAGAGCTCGGCTGCTGACGTTCATCTATCGCGGGTTTTTGGGTGAAACGTCCGTGGAGAATGCTCAGACGTTCGTACGAGAGATCCAAAGTTCCTTGCGCCAGGGAGAAGCGGATGCCGCAATGTTGAGCAGTTTCGCACTCGACTCACCTCTATTCAGCGCCACCACAGAACTGTCGAGCTTTGCTTGTCGGGATCACGTCCCCAGAATCGACTTGCACAGGAGCATGGTTCTGCCTGGGAATAGCGATGCTGTTATGGCTGCTCTTTCAGCCAAGGTGCGCAAGAACCTGAAATGGCAGGCGAAGAAGATTATCCAAGAATTTGGGAGTGAGGTAAGAATTCGCGTATTTCGACAGACGGCGGAGCTCCAGGAGATGATCCGGGATGTCGAAAGGATAGCTGCGAAAACTTACCAACGAGGCATAGGTGTCGGTTTTGTAGTTAACCCAGAAATGGTAGAACGTCTTGAGCTTGAAGCCAAGAAAGGCTGGATGCGTGCATTTGTGCTCTATCTTGGCGATAAACCCGTTGCATTCTGGATGGGTACACTCTACCAAGATATTTTCTATAGCGCCTTCATGGGCTACGATCCGGACTACGCTAAACACTCGCTCGGAATGTTCCTGATTATGAAGACGATTGAAGGTTTCTGCCAAAACACAGATGGCGACAGCCCCCAACAAATTGACTTTGGATTTGGCGACGCCCAATACAAGGTCGTGCTAGGCAATCGGCAATGGAGCGAAGCATGCGCATATTTGTTCGCGCCATCTATCAGAGGGCTGGGAATAAACATCGTTCGAACTCCAGCGATGCTTGTAAACCAAACGGCTATCAAGTTATTAGGGAAGATGAGCTTGCTGCAAAAGGCGAAGAAAATCTGGCGGCGCCAAGTAACCAACGCTTAACCCCGCCACGTTCCGTGGTACGAGCGATAAGGAGCGATCTTCCGAGGGTTTGGCAAACAAGATTCCCTCTCTCAAAGTCTTTGCAGGATACTTGGCAGTACCTTCCTACAGCCTACAGTTCCGTCCCGCAACGAAAATGAAAGGCCTTGATTCGGCGAGCTATCTATTCTGGCGAACTCGAACCAGAGACTGGAACGGAAAGACGGTCGAGCTAGAATCCCTTTTGACAAACTGATCCCAGAGTACTTTCCGCGCTGCGGATCTTTCACTAATTGGAGGTAATTGTATCTGTTAAGCCGGTGGGGGGATTCGGCTGAGATTGTGATGACCCTGAACCAAGCTGAAGTGCTCCACGGTCCCATGTGCTATTTGTGCCACGCACCACGCCCAGCATATCCACATTATAGGGTGAGCCAACTTTCACGCCCGCATAGCTCGCGAACGGGTCGGGCGTGGTTAGTTCGAAACCAGCAAGGGTATAGGCCGTAGCGTTTGTGAATGGATTGGTGCCGGGATTGGACACAATGTAGCTGTTCTGCTCGCTGGGATTCTGGAAGCTACCACTCGGCACACTGCCAATATAATAGGCGTTGTAGCCCCTGGTGCATGAGGCACTTGAGTTTACACCGCAGTAATCACCGATCTGTCCTGTGGTATAGCCATCGCCGTACCAAAGGTTGTTTTCAATGATGACGGTGGGGCTTCCCGTACTCGCACCTGAAGCTCCTGTGACTGCGTTGGTCGCCCAGGAAGTCCCATTTCTTTCTGCATAAGACGCATAAATTCCGTAGATTGTGTTGTTGTAAAAGTAAATATGACCTGAGAAGTTTTCTGCAAGGAAATCGATTATTCCTCTATTTGTTGTGGCATTACCATTTGCGCCGTTGAGTGCGGCATAAGCAGAGTCCCAAAAGACCAGATTCCCGTAGAACTCCCAGTTGGAAAGAGTTGGAGTGCCCCCCGTCGAATCCGCCATTACGCCGTTGTAACAGATATCCTGAAACACATTGAACCGTACGATTACGTTTGAGTAAGTGAGCGCAAAACCTTCATCGTGAACGCTGTTCTGCCCGGTGTGATTGTAGGACATCCAGTTATATTCAAAGGTAAGGCCAGATTCAGACCCTGCATTCAATTGAATCTGCGTGTTGCCGGTGTGGTGGATAAAGCAATGGCCGATATATAGGTTATTGGTTCCGTTCGTCGTGGTCCCGGTGTTGAGCCACGCATCGTCTGACCACGCATCTCCAACGCTTGAATTGTTTGGAAATGCTCCGCCATTAAGTCCCGAGCCCACAACATCCAGGTACTCGAAACTGAGATTGCTTCCCGTGATCATGAAGGGAGCGCCGCTCTGGGACGTTTGATTCCAAAACTTCATTGTGTAGCAGTTGTCGTTATTGCTCGGGTATGTGCAGCCAGCAACGGCCTGTCCGTTGAATGTCCAGTAGCTCGTGGTGATTGCCACGGTGCTCCCAAAAAGTGCTTGCCCGGCAAGACCATTGCTCCAATCGCTGGCGGGGCCGTGGCTTGAGGTCGTTACGCCCTCAACGGTGATGATAGATGACCCGTTCACAGCCGTGCTAAACGTGGGACTGCCGTAGCTGCCTTTAGCTATCCAGTAGGTTACGCCCCGAGTCATGGAAGCCGGATTGATTTGTCCTCCACCCGTTCCAAAGCCGGTGTAGGCGTTGGTCCAGTTTGAGCCGTTGCCTGTGCCTGTCGCGCCAGCATAGACATAACAGTTTCCGTTGCCATCACAGCCCGAGGAAGTTGCGCCCCAAATGTATGAGGGGACCGTGAGGACACCTAACAGAACAACGACAAGATTAACGATACGACCTGCTGTCAGATTCATTTTTACTCCGTGTCTCAAAGGCCAAAGTCTCGAGCTACCTATATCTCTCATCAAAATATATTATCCCTTGATAGCGGCATCTACTGGTCTGGGGGACAGTCGCTGTACAGGGTGCAATTTTGGCAGTCCTTTGCACTGCCAACCGCATCCCGCTGGCCTCTAATCCAGTGCTGATGGAGAACCTGACAGGCCAACGGGTGATAGTTTAGAGCCCAAGCAATCTCATTTCAATCGAGTTAGATGACCCAGAATGGGAAATCTTTTGCCATATGTCTAGTGGGTCACACGTCGCCAGTCTTCGGTCTGCAAGGCGGATCGGGCGGGTCAAACGTGTCCGATCCTTACTTATTTTTTATCAGCATGTTAGGAGGGTGTCATCAACAGGGATCTGTCCCCTCTTAAAGGTCTGGCACGCCAATTGCAGTGGTCTCAAGTGTCCATTTCGCTTTGAGCGGTAGCCTATCTGCCCTCAGTCATGCATCATGGCAGTTCATTCTTGCCAATTTGCTTCCGAGTGAATCGGCTGGCCGGCGCTCACCACACCCTTGACTCCCCAGTTAGGTCGTTCGACCAGGTTGCGTTCTGTGAGTATGTTGATTGACAGTTTATGAATGATGGAAATTAGAGGCCTAATGAATTCCAAATCGACGTCCCCGCTCAACATGGTGGAAGGATATTTTGCCACATTTCAAGAGGTCACTAATCTGGCAAAGCGTTCCTTGGCGGAATCGCAATATGAACAAAGTGCGGCCTACGCGCAAGTTGCTGCGCACTACGCTTGGTTCAATCCGACTGGAGTGCTAGCAAGCGAAGAGTTGGAAAACATCTTGACGCAAATTGGCCATGCGTTGAAATCAAGACGAGACAGCGCCGTAAGTGTCGCACAAATGCCGCCTCAAAAAGTGCTGCACGTGATAACGGAGGCGTACCGCCTGGGAGGCCACACTCGATTGATCTGGAGATGGATAAGAGCGGATCGGAAACGGAATCATTCAGTAGCACTAACAGGCCAAGGGCAATTCGAGGTCCCATCTACCCTGAGGACTGAAGTGGAGGCGACAGGCGGAAAGATCATACTTCTAGACCGCGATCCAGGGGGGATATTGGTCAGAGCGCTGGCATTACGCCAGCTCGCAAGCCAATATGACCACGTCGTCTTACATACCTACCCATACGATGTGATTCCGGTAATCGCATTTTCTGAGAGGCAACAGCGGCCCCCACTGACATTGATGAATAAAGATGATCATGTGTTTTGGCTGGGTGGTTCGGTGATTGACCAGGCGGCTCAAATGCGAGATTCAGGCCGAAGGCTTTGCCAAGAGCGAAGAGGACTTTCGGAATCTCAATGCCCACTGCTTCCGATTCCATTGGAAGTCAAACAACGCACTAGAAAACGGGGAGAAGCAAAGAAACAGTTGGGGCTGTCAGAGGACTTGATCGTGATGCTCTCAGTCGCCACCGCCTACAAGTACTCCCACACTCTCGGAGAGCACTTTGCCGAGATTCTTCTGAAGGTGCTTCAAGAACATCAAAACGTAGTGCTGCTGGTGATCGGCCCGGAAGAACATGGTGAATGGGCTGTTTCTTGCAAGAAAGCAGGGGGTAGGTTGAAGGTGCTCGGCAAACGGCAAGACATCGATCTCTTTTACGAAGCGGCTGACATCTATCTGGATTCTTTCCCCTTCAGCTCTCTCACTTCAATTCTTGAAGCAGGAAGCTTCGGTACCCCGGTTGTAACTTACCGTCTTCATCCGGATACGGCGGCAATCCTCTGCGCCGATGATCCAGCTTTGAGTGCCCTTTTGATTCGGGCCTGCAACGTGGATGACTATAGACTTCAGATCTCTCGGCTCATAGAGAACGATGAGCTGCGGGTTTCGCTTGGGGAGTCTACAAAGGAAAGCATTGTTGCGTGTCATGGTGAAGGAGGATGGAATCGTTATCTTGAAGCGCTCTACCATCGGCAACAGCCCCAAATCCGCAAACTGGCTTCTAGTGATTTCCAGACGCACCGAGGTGTTACTGAGCTGGACTTGAGACTCGCGCAGGTTTTTGCTACGGCGGGCCTTTCTCGGAATTTAGAGCAAGTCTTTCGCTATCACGTGGGACTGTTTCCTTTCCGTAGTCGGATAGGCATTTGGTGGAAGATGTTTGGGCATAGCTGGCGTTCCCTGCCGGGGTTTCTATTGTCCGATTGGCAGAAAACCAAGCTCAGGTTGTTGTGGTCGCGATACGATAAGGAAACCAATACCAACTGATTCTCCTGTTTTTTCCGATGAATGATGCAGAGGAACTTCTGAATTGAGATTGCGAAACTGACGATCAAGGAAATCCGTAATCTAAATATCTTCAAGCCAGCTGACACAACCAGAAAATGAAGATTTTTGTCACCATCGTGAATTTTGGCATCAAGAATGACGAATTCTTGAAGGTGCTCCTTGCAGAGTATGCGTCAATGCCCTATGACTTACACGTTTCTGTGTTGACAAATGTTCCGAAGGATTTGGGGAGCGATGTCGAAGTTGTCATGCACACACCACAGGGCGATCCATGGGCATTCCCCTTCGCTCATAAGCGAATCTTGGCGGATCGGGTCCACGACTACGACCTTTTCATCTACTCTGAAGACGACACACTGATTACAAAACGAAATATCGAAGCGTTTTTGAGGGTTACGCAGGTGCTACCTGATAACGAGATTGCAGGTTTCATTCGATCTGAACGAACGCCCGCGGGAACAATCAATTTCTCCACTGTCCACGGCCATTTTCATTGGGATCCCTTTTCAGTGGTTTCCCGAGGGGGATACGCTTTTGCTTTCTTCACTAACGAACACTCCGCTGCCTATATCTTAACGCGAGCACAATTAGAGCGTGTAATCGCTTCGGGAAGGTTTCTTATCGGACCTCATGACGGGAAATATGCCCTTCCGGAGACCGCGGCGACCGATCCTTACACCCAGTGTGGTTTACGAAAAATGATTTGCATCTCTGAGATCAATGACTTCGTTCTGCCACATCTTCCGAATAAGTACGTTGACACGCTTGGTTTGCCGGATGTTGAATTCCGTGCACAAATTCGGGCGCTGCAAGCCATTCTTGACAAGGCAAGACCGGCCACGGTGCTGATGAAGACCGAAACGAATCTATTGCGCCTCAAATGGTCAAAAAGCTACTATGAGCCTCCACGCCGCGATGTCTTGCAGATGATTCCTGCAAACGCACGCACCTTACTTTCGTTTGGATGTGGTTCCGGTGAGATTGAATCTGAGCTAAGAAAAAGGGGCCTGGACGTTACTGCCGTCGCGTTGGACTCAGTTATAGGCGTGTGCGCCGAGGCAAAAGGAGTGAGGGTAGTTTACGGAGATTGCACAACAGCTCTTGCCGCCCTTTCAAACAAGAGATTTGATTCCATTTTAGTTTCAAACATTCTTCACCTCGTTCCCGAACCAGAATTGCTGCTATCTGCGCTTCGAAGGCTGTTGGTTGCGGGAGGCACTATTGTAGCGATTGTTCCCAATCTCTCTCAATTACCTGTACTCTGGCGCCGCTTTACCGCTCAACCAGGCTTTGAAAATCTGGGCGATTTCAACCGTGCTGGTGTACATAAGACATCCTTTCGAATTATTGTCAATTGGTTCTCAAAGGTTGGGCTCCGGGTTGTGAAGAGCTTTCCGGTTCTGCCGCGGCGGGCCAAGAGGGCGTCCTCGATTCTCGGCCACCTCGTTGACCGCTCATTAGCTTCTGAGTTCGTGGTAGTCGGTACAGCACGGCAAGCTTCGGTGAGTGATCCGGCATCGAATGGTTCGCCCACATCCTAATCAGTGAGCGTAAAGGACCGATCGGAGTGAAGATGTCAGAAGCAAAGGGAATGCGAGTTGGATTGCTCGGCGCTACATTCGACACCGGGAATATGGGTGTGAGTGCGCTTGCGGCCGGCGCAATCAAGTGCATACTGAACGCGTATCCACAGGCACAGGTTTTTCTTCTCGACTACTCGAAAGAGAGAACCGTTCACAAGTTAGAGGTGGATGACAAAGAGGTGCAAATCCCCTTCGTCAACATGAGATTTTCAAAGAAATTCTATTTGTCCAACAACATTGTGGTTCTTCTCTTACTCGCTCTCCTCGTCAGGATCATCCCGTTTGCGAGATTCCGCCAGCGGGTGATTGCTCGGAATGCTTGGCTCCGCGAGATCGATCAGGCTAGGTTCTTTGCTTCCATTGCAGGGGGCGATAGCTTCAGCGATATTTATGGCTTTGAACGGTTACTCTACGTCTCCTTGCCTCAGATTCTGGTTCTTTTACTGGGAAAGCCTCTGCTGCTCCTGCCTCAAACTATCGGCCCGTTCAGGGGACGATTTGCAAGGTGTATTGCGCGTTATATATTGCGCTCTGCCGATCGGGTGTATTCGCGAGATTTTCGTGGCATTGAAACAGTACACGGCCTCTCGGACGCCCATCAAGACGCTACTAATCCGGCATTCGGCTATGACGTGGGATTTGTGCTGGATCCGAAAGCGCCGGCATCCGTCGACATCGCTGGTTTTTCTTCACTCCATGAGTCCAGGCCCCTGGTAGGCCTGAATGTGAGTGGCCTACTCCTGATGGGAGGATATACCCGGAAAAACATGTTCGGCCTCCAGTCGGACTACAGGGAGTTGATTCGTGACTTGATCTCCTTTCTTATCACTGAAAAACATACGTTTGTCCTTCTTGTGCCTCATGTAATAACGGAAGAACCAGAAAGCGACGTGATTGCTTGCGAGGAGTTCTTTCAGAGTTTAGGAGAAGAACACAAAGGACGATTGGGTATTCTTCGCGGGAATTACAACCAAAATGAAATTAAATTCATAATTGGCCAGTGTGACTTCCTCATTGGTGCCCGAATGCATGCCTGTATCGCCGCCGTCTCGCAGTGTGTCCCAGCGATCTGCATGGCTTATAGCGATAAATTCATCGGTGTGATGGAAACCCTTGGCATAGAAGAGATCGTTGTCGATGCACGCAAGATGGACAAAGCCGAAATGCTGGGCGCTATCGGCAAAGCGCTTGACAGACATGCGGAAGTTGCCCGGTTACTCCACACGAAAATTCCTGAAGTGAGAACCTCGATTATGAATCTCCTCGTTGGGGCAGTAGAGCACGATACCCAGGCTTCACGCGAGACCGATGTGGCAATCATTTGATACCTGGTTCACTTAGCGAGATTAGAATGCAATCCAAAGTGGAATCTAATCGGCCATTGAATCCTTCAGCGGATTCGGAACAGGCTGAACTCATCTACGAACTCAATCCACTTTCTGATCTAAGGTGGAAGACACTGGTCGAGACACACCCTTCTGCCTCGGTTTTCCACACGACCAACTGGTTGAATGCATTGCAGCGAACTTATGGGTATCATCCCACCGTACTCACGCTGACAGGGCCTGATAAACCGCTCGAAAACGGAATCGTTCTTTGCAGAGTCTCTAGTTGGTTGACAGGTAACCGCTTGGTTTCAGTTCCATTTTCGGATCATTGTCAGCCGCTCGTACACGAAACCGCTGATTTGATTCCGTTGCTTTCAAGTTTAAAGACACGCATCGGGTATGAGGGCTGCAAATACGTGGAGATGCGGCCGCTGAAGCCTTTTGGTCTTGAGATCGAATCGAGAGCTCTCCTTGCTCCAGAAGACTCCTTTTGCATCCACCTGCTGGACCTGCGTTCCTCCGCGGATGAACTCTTCAAGGGGTTCCATAAGAACAGCGTAAAGGCACCGTTGCGGAGATCTCAACGCGAAGGAGTCCGAATTGAGGAAGGAAGGAACGAAGTTTTACTAAAGGCTTTTTATGATTTACTTATTCTAACTCGTAGGCGTCACCGGGTACCTCCCCAACCGATGGAGTGGTTTCGCAACTTGATCGACTTCTTTGGTGACGGAGCACTTATTCGAGTCGCTTATAAGGACAGAGTCCCGATCGCCAGTATTCTGACCTTGGCTCACAATAGAAGCGTAGTTTACAAATATGGCTGCTCTGATCCCCGTTTTAACAATTCCGGGGCTACTGCCGCTCTTATTTGGCACGCGATTCAAGCCGCCCAAAAAGAGGGATTCGAGCAGTTTGATTTTGGTCGCTCAGAATTGGAAAACACCGGGTTGGTCAGCTTCAAGGACCATTGGGGAGCCGCGCGCACCGCTCTCCGCTACTACAGATATCCTTGGGCCTCCTCGACCGTAAACCGGAGCGCACTCAAGGGCTTTGCCGAGCGCGTGGCTCAGACAATCCTTCCTTATCTGCCTGATGCTATTTTAACGTCGATTGGAAAACTGCTGTATAGACACGCAGCATAATAGGTTTTTGGAATGTCTATTACACAAACACTGCTGGATCATTTTCGGTGTGACTCTGGCCTTATCAACTTTCAGATGCTCGGCTGGGAATCCGGCGAGCCGGGCTATTTTCGCTTTGGACCGGATGCTATTTGCTATGGCCGAGTCAGTGCTGGCTTCGCAGCAAAAGAAGTCCAAGCTGAGCTGAATGACCTTGCATCAGAAGTTAATGTTGAACGCGGAGTTTGCTCAATCCCATTCAATCCGTCCGCGGTTGTTGATAACCTCCGCTATGAACATTATGTGATGGATATTCAAGCTGGAAATGGTGACCCTACCCGCAATAACCTCGTACGAAAAGCCTATTACGCAGTTCGACCTTTGCTCCCGGTGGGGCTTCGCAAGCATTTGCAGCGTCTTTCATTGAAGGGTTGGGAACAAAATCCTTTCCCGAAATGGCCCGTAGATCTTTCCGTCGAACGGTTACTCGAGAGGCTAATGATGGTGGCTCTCGAAGCGCAAGGACTACAGAGGATTCCTTTCATTTGGTTCTGGCCTGAAGGCAAAACTGCTTGCGCCATCATGACTCATGACGTCGAGACCGATATGGGGCTGCAGTTTTGCTGCTCTCTCATGAATCTGAATGACCAATACGCGATTAAGTCATCTTTTCAAATCATTCCAGGGGGCAGGTATGAAGTCTCTGATGAATCTCTGCAAGATATTCGGAGCCGCGGATTTGAGGTAAACGTCCATGATTGGAATCATGACGGTCTTCTGTTCTCTGACCGTAAATTGTTTCTCGAGAGAGTTCAAAAGATAAACCAAGCTGCCGCGCGATTTCAGGCCAAGGGCTTTCGCTCCGGGGCGATGTACCGAAATCTTGCATGGTTCGATTCTCTTGATTTTTCGTACGACATGTCGGTCCCTAATGTGGCTCACCTCGATCCTCAACATGGCGGATGTTGTACTGTCATGCCGTACTTTATTGGTCGCCTTCTCGAGCTCCCACTTACCACGATCCAGGACTATCCCCTGTTTCACATTTTGAACAACTACACTATCGAACTTTGGAAACGCCAGATCGACATTATCTCGCAAGCTCATGGACTGATCAGTTGCATCGTCCATCCGGACTACGTTATTGAGCAGAGGGCTCAACGCACTTACACCGAGTTGCTCGCCTACCTTGCGAGATTCGCAGGGGATCACGATCTGTGGTTGGCTCTTCCGGGCGATGTCAATCGCTGGTGGAGAGAGCGCAGTCAGATGAGAATTGTTCAAACCGGTAGCCGTTTAGAGATTGAAGGAGAGGGAAAGGAACGCGCCAGAATTGCATATGCGCATTCTGACGGTCAACTTCTGGCTTATGAATTTGAATGAATAACATTAGCAATCCCCCAGCTTAGCTTCCGCCATACCTCAACCAGTAACACAGGGGCTGAGACCTTTGATTGGTTGGTTTGGCTACCCCTCAATCCGAACTGGCTGGAGATGTTTGTATCACCGGGGTATGAGAGAACCCTCGTTGAAGAAAAACGGGTTTGCCTACAACCAAGTCTGAGTTGACCGCGACCGTAATGCTGTGGATTCGGATTGAAATGGTCATCCTGCGCTGAATGAGCATGTTCCAACAGCCATCCTCGTGGCCCGCATAACGGTGCAGGTTTACTAAATGGCCTCGTCTGGGAAATCTGTGGGTAACTGGCGGGCTCAGCGCTGCGGTTCGCTGAGGAATCGGTGGAGTTTGCGGCACGTCGCATCGAGGGAGTGTTGCTCTTCTTCCGAGCCGTTGTGGATCAGTGGGCCGCCGTCGGCATGAACCGCCTCGCGAAGAAGTCGCCGCGCAGTGACTTTTCTCAATGAAGGGGTGTAGTTCAGGTCGCGGATAATTTCTCCACCTAGTATCCAGAGATTGTCTACGTGTCGGCGAATGGTCTTCGAAGAAAGACTGGATGAGGCCAGATGCTCGATGAATGGCCGGAAGCAAGCAACCAGTTCTTCCCCTGGCGGCAGGTCTTTTCCCAATCCCATCCACGAGCGCGGCCAGTTGTCCAGATCGTGGCAGTAGGCGGAAACATCGCAGGACGCCGGCGCGGTAGCAGCGCGGTTTACTTTGCCAGTCTTGGCCTTGAAAATTGTCCGTGACATGGAACTGCTCACAATTCTAAACCACTGCCATCGCCATCGGGGATTTGTCTACCAGCATGCCCGCTTTGGCCCCGACCAGAAAAGCATCGAAGTGGACGTCCGACCGCGGGAGGGCTCGGCAGCGGTCTGCTCGGGGTGCCACCAGCTGGCGCCGGGTTACGATCATCTTCCCGAGCGGTGCTTTGAGTTCATTCCGCTGTGGGGCTTTCTGGTTTTCCTGCTCTACCGCATGCGACGCGTGGACTGCCGGAATTGTGGCGTGCTGGTCGAGGAGGTTCCCTGGGCGATGGTAGCATCGGTTGACCAGAGCCTATATGCTGTTTCTGGCCCGCTGGGCGCGGAAGCTCTCCTGGAAGGAAACCGCCGAGGCCTTCCACACTTCCTGGGACCAGGTGTGCGACGCGGTGAGTATGTGGTCGGCTGGGGCCTGGAGCATCGCACGCTGGAGTCGATCCGCGCCATTGGTGTGGATGAAATCCAGTACGCCAAAGGCCACAAATACCTGACGCTGGTCTACCAGATCGACCAGGGGCTCACCCGCTTGCTGTGGGTCGGCAAGGAACGCACCATCGATCCTTCCAGGGTTTCTTCACCGTCCTCGGAGAGCAACTCGCTGCACAGATCGAGTTTGTCTGCTCGGATATGTGGCAGCCGTACCTGGACGTGATCCGCCAGAAATGTTCTCAGGCGCTGCACATCCTCGACCGCTCCACATCGTCGCCAGAGATGAATAAGGCGTTGGATGATGTCCGCGCCGCCGAGTCGCGCAAGATGGCCCAGGACGGCTACCCGCCGCTACTGAAGAAGACGCGCTGGTGCGTGCTCAAGCGCAAAGAAAATCTCACCTCGCAGCAGAAGTTCCGTCTGCGAATCTGCTCCGCTATAATCTCCAGACGTCCGTGCCTATCTCCTCAAAGAAGATTTTCAGCAGTTCTGGGAATACAACTCGCCCACCTGGGCCGGCATGTTCCTGGATTTCTGGTGCCAGCAAACCATGCGATCCCGCATCGAGCCGATGAAGAAGATCGCCCGAACGTTGCGTGCTCATCGCGAGCTGCTGCTCAACTATTTCAAGGCTAGAAAGCTAATTTCCAGCGGTGTGGTTGAGGGACTAAACAACAAAGCGAAAGTAACCATGAGAAGAACCTATGGCTTTCGTACCTTTCGCATCCTGGAACTCGCGCTCTATCACTCACTTGGCAAACTACCTGAGCCAGAGCTTACCCATGAATTCTTCTGACGATTCACTAAAGGGGAAGATCATTGGCGGGCTGATACTGGATAAGGCCAATCGATTGAAGGAATTAGATATAATGAACACCTGGATGAAAGAGCCAGTGGAAGCAAACTACCTTTTATGGATAAAGACCTCGTGTCCTCCCGTACTTCTGCGGCCTACTTATTGCGTAAGTTGTTATATAACAATAACATACAAAACGATTGCCTTCTGGAAAGCGGCGTGCACAACCTTCAGGATGAACCTGATGTGTGTCTACGTGCCCCGTCAGGGAGGAGTATTGTGCACGTACAACCAGTTTTCGAGCCAGGTCCCCCCTGCTCCATGCTGACTAAAGCTCATCAACACCGCAAAGCGAGGTCACTTGTGCTTCGATGTGCCATAGCCTGCCTGGCGCTTGCTGGGTTCTTCCTTGGTGCTTCGCCTTCGACTTTCGCTCAAACCTGCACCAATCCGCAAAATCCTCCCTCCATTCAGGATTGTATCTGGAGCGATACGGCAGTGCCTGTTACCCTGGACGACGGTGGGACTTCATCGATCGAAGTTGGCGTGAAGTTTACCGCGAACGTCAATGGCTCTGTCTCCGGAATACGGTTTTATAAATCCACCGCCAATATAGGTACCCATGTCGGCAACCTGTGGTCAAGTGCAGGGACGCTCCTTGCTACCGCCACCTTTGCTTCGGAGACAGCGTCCGGCTGGCAGCAGGTGAATTTTTCCACTCCCGTTGCGATTACGGCTGGCACGACCTATGTAGCTTCGTATTTTACAAGTGTGGGCCATACGGCTGACGACCACGGCTACTTTACTAGTTCTGGTTTCAGCAACGGGCCTCTGCAAGCCCTGCAAAGCTCAGTAAGCGGCGGCAATGGTGTGTACATCACAAGCAGCCAGAGCGCTTTCCCGACGAGCGACAATCAGGACAGCAACTACTGGGTGGACGTTGTTTTCCTACCGGCCATGAACCTCACGTTCAATTCGAGCCTGATCATGGGCGGTACGAGCACGACGGGGACAATCACGCTGGCGAGCGTGGCACCGTCAGGAGGTGCGACGGTAACGCTTTCGAGCAACAACACAGCCGTTGCCACCGTGCCGGCAAGTGTGGCAGTACCCTCCGGCTCAACTACCACCACCTTTACGCTAACCACGGCAGCAGTGACTGCTTCCAATCCGGTGACGATAACCGCGACTTACAGTGGCGTGAGCCAGAAGGCAAGCCTCACCATCGCGCCGAGCACAGGGCGCTTGGTGCAATTCACGGCGGGAGACAACGGTGCAGCCACTTCTGAAACAACCTATCAGAATGGCAACGCGACAACCGGCAATCTCATGTTGGTTTTTTCTCATTGGGACAATCCGGCAGCGACAGCCTCGGTTACTGACACCGCCGGAAATACCTACATACCTATTGGAGGGCCAATCTATAAAGGGCCTGATGCCGTGGTCGAGGCCTGGTATGCCAAGAACATTACGGGGGGGATACCCCTGGGTGTAACGATCACCTATTCGGTCCGAACATGGACGGTTTCTCTTGTAGGCGTAGCCGAGTACTCGGGGCTGGACACTGTGGCACCGCTGGATGTGTATGCCGGGCAGGCCGGGGCCGGAGTTACGCCGCCAGTGAACCTGGGTGGATCCGGGGAAATCGATAGTGGGCCTTCTCCGGCCACGACAGCGAACTACGAGACAATCGTCGGAGTAATCGGCACCGCGGCGGGGGTTGCACCGTACTACTCAGGGGCGAGATTCACGCAGGAGGCTACTACCGCTTCGACGATGCTGGAGGACCGTTCGGTCAGCACCAAGGCAAGCTACAACGCTACTGCGATGATCAGTGATTGGGTTACTGGAGACAGTTGGGCAGCAATCGTTGTCGGGTTTAAGAATGCATCTCAGTCTGGCGTAGCGCTGAGCCTGAGTCCCACGGTAGTGACTGGCGGGAATCCCTCCACTGCAACCGTGACGTTGAACACGGTGGCACCAACGGGCGGAACGACGGTAAACCTGTCCAGCAATAACACGGCAGTGGCGACGGTCCCGGCCAACGTGACCGTGGCGGCCGGAGCGACGGCGGCGACGTTCACGGTAACGACTCTGGCCGTAAGTGCTTCCACACCTGTGACCATTGCAGGGACTGATAGCAACGGCAATACCGGTACAGCCGCTTTAACAGTGAATCCGCCGCCCCCGGCAATCGCCGGTGTTAGTTTGAATCCCACCACCGTGACGGGTGGCCTGACTTCAACGGGCACCGTGACGCTCAATGGTCCTGCGCTTCCCGGCGGTATCGTCGTCACCCTTTCCAACAGCAACACAGCTGTCGCCACCGTACCTGCAAGTGTGACCGTGCTGGCAGGCTCTGTCAGCGCCACTTTCACCGTGAGCACTACGGCAGTGAGTGCTTCGACGCAGGCAACGATTTCCGCTACCGAGAACGGCAGCAACGGAACATCGAATTTGACGGTTGTTCCACCTTCGCTCTTATCTTTCAGCCTTAGTCCTGCCGCGGTGATCGGAGGAGCAACATCGACTGGAACGGTCACACTGAACAGCGCGGCACCGGTGGGCGGAAGTGTGATTACGCTTTCCAGCAGCAACACTGCCGTTGCCACCGTGCCGGTGAGTGTGACCGTGCTGGCGGGGTCTACCAGCGCTACGTTTACCGTGAACACGAGCGTGGTAACAACTTCGACTCCTGTAACGATCACAGGAACTGACAGCAACAACGACGTCGAGACTTTTCCGTTCACTGTAAACCCGGCGTCAGCTCCTTCTCTCAGTCTTCTCAGTTTGAATCCCACGTCGGTGACAGGGGGCGGAACTTCGACCGGCACGGTGACACTGAGCAGTGCGGCACCGGCGGGCGGCGCCGTGGTGACGCTGAACAGCAGCAATACGGCTGTTGCAACGGTACCAGCAAGCGTTACCGTAGCCGCGGGCGCCACAACAGCTACGTTTACGGTGACCACCACAGCCGTCAGCTTCAACAACATCGGCGATCATCTCCGGAAGCTATAACGGGACGCAAAACGCCACGCTGACGGTGAACCCTGTTGTCGTCGTCGGCGGTACGGGGAAGTTGGTGCAAGTGACATCCGGGGATGGCGGTTCAACCGCAATAGTATCAACCTATCAAAACAACAACGCGGCGACCGGCGATCTCATGTTGGTTTTCTCTCGTTGGGACAACCCGGCGGCGACAACGGCCTCGGTTACCGACAACGCCGGCAATACCTATGTGCCCGTCGGAGGGGCAATTAGCATAGGCAGTAACAACTTCATCCAGGCTTGGTACGCCAAGAACATCACGGGGGGGCTGCCACTGGCTATAACGGTCACCTACTCGGCCCAAACAACTTCGGTTTCTCTGGTGGACACACTTGAATACTCGGGGCTGGACACTGCCGCACCCTTGGATGTGTTTGCTTCGACCATTGGGAACGGAATGACACAGAGCAGTGGACCTTCGGCGACCACCACAGCGAACTCGGAGACCATCGTCGGCTTGTTCGGTTATTCGGCATATACATCGCCATTCACAGCAGGGGCGGGCTTCACTCTGGAGGGCTGGGACAATTCGTCAATGTGGGAGGATGCCTCGGTCAGCGCAGAGGGAAGCTACACCGCGACAGCCACCTCGAGTGATCCAGCCAACTGGGGCGCGATTGTAATTGGGTTCAAAAACGCCTACCAGCCAGGGGCTGCGTTGTCTTCTGTCAGCCTGAGTCCGTCATCAGTTACCGGCGGAATCTCTTCGACCGGCACGGTGACTCTGAGCAGCACAGCGCCGGCGGGCGGCGCGGTGGTAACGCTGACGAGCAGCAACACGGCTGTTGCAACGATACCGGCAAGCGTGACAGTAGCGGCGGGAGCGACAACTGCAACGTTCACGGTAACCACCACGACCGTCAGTTCAACAACACCGGTTACCATCTCCGGAAACTACAACGGAACCGAAAACGCCACACTGACGGTGAACCCGCCACCCCCTACCTTGTCGTCTGTAAGCTTGAATCCAACATCGGTTGCGGGCGGAGGCTCTTCGACCGGGACAGTGACGTTGAGCAGTGCGGCACTAACAGGCGGCGCCGTGGTGAGTTTGTCGAGCAGCAGCGGATCGGCGACAGTGCCGGCCACCGTAACGGTAGCGGCTGGTGCCACTACCGCAACGTTTGCGGTGACGACGACGGCCGTGAGTTCGATAACATCGGCGACCATCTCCGGGAGCTACGATGGTGGAACGCAACAAAACGCCAGCCTAACCATTACTCCGCCAACTTTGTCGTCTCTTAGTTTGAGTCCGTCAGCAGTGACTGGTGGAACTTCTTCCACCGGCACGGTGACTTTGAGCAGCGCGGCGCCAACAGGCGGCGCCGTCGTAACGCTGACGAGCAGCAACACGGGGGCAGCGACGGTACCCGCAAGCGTGGCCGTGGCGGCAGGATCGACAACCGCGACGTTCACGGTGACCACGACAGCCGTCAGCTCTACAACATCGGCGACCATCTCCGGCACCTACAACGGCGGAACGCAACAGAGCGTTACTCTGACGATCAATCCGACGGGGGTCATCATTTTGTCGTCGGTTAGCTTGAGTCCGACGACAGTGACCGGGGGAGCCTCTTCCACCGGCACGGTGACTTTGAGTGGTACGGCGCCAACAGGCGGCGCCGTCGTAACGCTGACGAGCAGCAACACGGGGGCAGCGACGGTACCCGCAAGCGTGACCGTGGCGGCAGGATCGACAACCGCAACGTTCACGGTGGCCACGACAGCCGTCAGCTCTACAACATCGGCGACCATCTCCGGCACCTACAACGGCGGAACGCAACAGAACGCAACTCTGACCATCAATCCGCCATCAGTCACTCTGTCGTCCGTTAGCTTGAGTCCGACCACAGTGACCGGTGGGGCCTCTTCCAGCGGCACAGTGACACTGAGCGGCGCCGCACCGGCGGGCGGCGCAGTGGTGACGCTGACGAGCAGCAACACAGCCGTTGCCACGGTAACAGCAAGCGTGACCGTGGCGGCGGGAGCGAAAACTGCAACGTTCACAGCGAACACCACTACCGTAACTTCAGCAACAGCGGTGACTATCTCCGGAAGCTATAACGGGACGCAAAACGCCACGCTGACGGTGAACCCTGTTGCCATCGGATCCACAGGGAAGTTGGTGCAAGTAACGGCCGGAGACGGCGGTTCAGCCGCAATTGTAACAACCTATCAAAACAACAACGCGGCGACCGGCGATCTCATGTTGGTTTTCTCTCGTTGGGACAACCCGGCGGCGACAACGGCCTCGGTTACCGACAACGCCGGCAATACCTATGTGCCCATCGGAGGGGCAATCAGCATAGGCAGTAACAACTTCATCCAGGCTTGGTACGCCAAGAACATCACGGGGGGGCTGCCACTGGCTATAACGGTCACCTATTCGGCCAAGACGACTTCGGTTTCTCTTGCGATCACATTTGAGTATTCGGGGCTGGATACTTACGCCCCGCTGGATGTGTTTACTTCGGCCATTGGGACCGGGACAACACAGAATAGCGGAGCTTCTCCAACTACGACAGCGAGCTCCGAGACAATCGTCGGATTATTCGGCTTTGCGGGATATGTATCACCATTCGTCCCAGGCGCAGGCTTCACTCTGGAGTTTTACGACGCTTCGGCGATGATGGAGGATACCTCTGTTGGTACCGAGGGAAGCTATTCTGCGGCAGCCTTTTCGAGTAATCCGGCTAACTGGGGCGCAATTGTAATTGGGTTTAGGAATGCTAGCCAATCGGTGGCGGCCTTGTCGTCTGTTAGCCTGAATCCAGCAGCAGTTACGGGTGGGACCTCTTCCACTGGCACGGTAACACTGAGCAGCACAGCACCTTCCGGCGGCGCCGTGGTGACGCTAACGAGCAGCAACACAGCTGTTGCAACGCTACCCGCAAGTGTGTCCGTGGCGGCAGGTGCAACAACGGCAACGTTTTCCGTAACCACCACGGCCGTCAGGTCAACAACACCGGTTAGCATCTCCGGCACCTATAACGGGACACAAAACGCCATACTGACGGTGAACCCGCCAGGGGCTTCCATGTCGTCTCTTAGCCTGAGTCCGGCAACAGTTACCGGCGGAACCTCTTCGACCGGAACGGTGACTCTGAGCAGCGCAGCGCCTTCAGGCGGCGCCGTGGTGACGCTGACGAGCAGCAATACGGCTGTTGCAACGGTGCCCGCAAGTGTGACCGTGGCCGCGGGTGCAACCACGGCAACGTTCTCCGTAACCACCACAACCGTCAGCTCAACGGCATCGGTTACCATTTCCGGAACCTATAACGGGACAGAAAACGTGATACTGACGGTGAACCCGCCACCGCCTTCTTTGTTGTCTCTTAGCTTGAGTCCGACATCAGTAACCGGCGGAATCGCTTCGACCGGCACGGTGAATCTGAGCAGCACAGCACCATCGGGCGGTGCCGTGGTGAGCCTGTCGAGCAGCAGCGGATCGGCGACAGTGCCGGCCACCGTAACGGTAGCGGCTGGTGCCACAACAGCAACGTTCACGGTGACCACGACGGCCGTGAGTGCTACAACTTCCGCGACCATCTCCGGGATCTACAACGGCGGAACGCCACAGAACGCCACGCTGACCATTAATCCTGGTACCCTCTCGTCGGTCTCACTAAATCCAACCAACCCGATCGGCGGAGCCTCTTCCACCGGCACGGTGACTTTGAATGGCGCAGCTCCCACTGGTGGCGCCGTGGTGACCCTGACAAGTAGCAACACGGCGGCTGCGAAGGTGCCGGCTAATGTCACAGTCGCCGCCGGAGCTACCACCGCGACGTTTGCAATTACCACTACTCCGGTTTCAGCCAATACCTCGGTTACGATCTCTGCCCTGCTCAGTGGCACGACCAAAACTGCCACCTTGACGGTCAGGGCAGCCACCCCTTCCTCGGTCTCGCTTAATCCTTCGAGCCTGACCGGCGGAGCCTCTTCCACCGGCACGGTGACTTTGAATGGCGCAGCTCCCACTGGTGGCGCCGTGGTGACCCTGACAAGTAGCAACACGGCGGCTGCGAAGGTGCCGGCTAATGTCACAGTCGCCGCCGGAGCTACCACCGCGACGTTTGCAATTACCACTACTCCGGTTTCAGCCAATACCTCGGTTACGATCTCTGCCCTGCTCAGTGGCACGACCAAAACTGCCACCTTGACGGTCAGGGCAGCCACCCCTTCCTCGGTCTCGCTTAATCCTTCGAGCCTGACCGGCGGAGCCTCTTCCACCGGCACGGTGACTTTGAATGGCGCAGCTCCCACTGGTGGCGCCGTGGTGACCCTGACAAGTAGCAACACGGCGGCTGCGAAGGTGCCGGCTAATGTCACAATCCCAGCAGGAGCGACGACGGCTACCTTTACAGTTACCACGACGGCTGTGACCACTTCGACATCAGTAACCGTGTCTGCGAAGCTTAACGGCACGACGAAAACTGCGCCCTTGACGGTGACGCCCTGACGAAACCTGAGTTAGTACGAACGGACAGACCAAGGACAGGTTCCCAGTAAGAGTGAAAGGGCATTTGATTTTGTCTGGTTGACGATTAAGGTTCCGCAAGTCCGAGGTGTTTCAAGAATTCTTCGCACATCGCAAGCGAAGCCTTCTTGAGAGTTAAACAACGGTATTTGGAGATTTTTGACGTATGACAAGTCCAGCAGTAGCCAACCTCGGTAAGCGCAAGGCGAACTCCACCCAGATGGGTTACGTCCCTGCGCTCGATGGTATCAGGGCCGTGGCGATCTTGGGCGTACTTGTGTTCCACGCCATTCCGGGGTCGCTTAAGGGCGGATTCACTGGCGTGGACGTTTTCTTCGTGCTCTCCGGTTACCTCATTTGCTCGGTCATCCTCCATGACATTCGGGGCAGCCATTTCTCCATGCGAGAGTTCTACTTTCGTCGCATTCAGCGATTGCTTCCAAACGCCGTACTCACGGTGCTGTTCACCGTTGCGCTCACCTTGGTCGTCCTTCTCCCATCAGAAGCAGTGAAGGTAGCAAGGCATGGTCTTTGGACCATTTTTAACTTATCGAACGTGTACATCTGGCGAAGCGTCGGAGGATACTGGGGTGATTCGGCTGCTTCGGTGCCCCTCCTCCATACCTGGTCGCTCGCGGTTGAGGAACAGTTCTACCTCCTGTTCCCAATGACTCTGTTGCTTTTGTCACGCCGCACTCGCCTGTTTAGGATCACGGTCTTCCTGGCGCTTGCGAGTTTGGCTTTAAGCATCTACGGAACCGGTACGCATCCGACTTCCACGTTTTATCTCCTACCGACGCGCGCCTGGGAGCCACTCTTGGGTGCCGCACTCGCCACATTCAAAGTACCCGCAAGAATTGATTTACCCGTCCGCAGGTTTAAATCCTCATGGCTACTCGAGGCATTGGGCTGGGCTGGACTCGCTATGATCGTGGCCGGTTTTTTCCTCATCACGGATGCCGATCAATTCCCCGGCGTGGTAGCACTGGTTCCGACGGTCGGTGCGCTCGCCGCGCTGATATCAGTTGCGGACGGGCAGACTGGACCGGCTCGGCTGCTCTCTAGACCATTTCCTGTGCTGGTTGGAAAGCTCTCCTACTCGCTCTACCTGTGGCACTGGCCGCTGATCGTCATCGGAAGGCAGTACGCCAACTTAACAGGCCGATCGCTGCAGACATGGTCCCTCATCGGAGCAGTTGTAGGCATAGTTCTCTCTGTGATCGCGTACTGGGGTATAGAACAGCCGCTCCGGCAGCGCGGCCCCGGCCGCCAACGGCGTCTGCGCATATTAGCCCTTGGTTTCTCGGTGTGCGCCGTATCTTGCCTGATTCTGTCTGTGCGTCATCCGGTCGCGGATCCACTCAGCCGCTTTGACCGGCCGACCTCTCACGCGGGTCTGTATACAGTTGGTCCCTGGGATCAATCTGTCCTGGCGTCATCAACAAGGCTTGCCGACGTTCTGTTTCCTCCGGAGCAGCCACACCCGCCCGAGGTTTGGACAACCGGCGGAATCGTCCACGATTGGGGTAGCGGAACCCCGCGCGTCGTAGTCCTCGGCAGTTCTCACGCGCTCATGTATGGGAATCTGATCGACGACATCTGCAGGCGTTTGGGTCTCTCAGTCGCATTCCTTTCTGCAGATGCTACCCCTGTGTTTTTCCCTACGACTGTCAATGATCGATTCCCCACTCCCGAACTCACTCAGAGCTTCGATAACGCAAGGAGAAAATGGGTGAGCGAATGGAATCCGGACGCCGTGCTCGTGATCGATAGATGGGACGAGTACGCCAGCAAGCCTGCAGAGTTCAATCAGAAGCTCCATGCATTGATGGGCGAAGTGGCGCCGCACGCGCGAAACGTGATCGTGTTCAGCCAAGTTCCCGTATTGCGGCTAGGCGGGACGGTTAACCTTCGTGAATACGTGACCTGGTACGAACGAAAAATGGGACGGTTCCCAAAGATCGCACCGGACCCCCAAGAACCATTCCGAAGATCTTCGATAATGACGATCGAATCTCTAGCGCGCGATTTTCCAAACGTCCAGCTGCTGCGCGTAGACCAGCCCTTTTACTTGGAAGACGGATCCGTTAGGTTTTCGGCTGGGCGGAGCTTTCTATATGTAGACCACAACCATCTGAGCGACGCAGGAGCAGAGGTCCTGCGCGAGGCCTGTACCCAAGCGATTAAAACGGCAACGACACATTCTGAATTGCCAATTTCTGGCCCGGGTCCTTCAGTCGTGGCTTCCAGATGATCCGAATGCCAATACTGGACCCATTCGACAAAGAAAGCTTGCATTCAACACTCTATCCTCTCGGTGGAAGCCAGCAGGCTTGTCGTCACGAAATCCACCTGTAATTACGATCTGGGTGCCGCGCAAGGGCCCAGAGCTAGTTATCTCTGGCCACGTGATCAAGTGCTGCGGCGAGGAGAAAGCGAGACTAGGAATTGAAGTCGCGTGCGAGGATGAGAATTGGCGTCGACCTGGTCGATATCGATCGGCTGGCGCGACTAGCGGCCCGATCTCCCGCTTTTGCGCGATGCATATTTAGTAAACGCGAACTTTCAGCGGCATCCCAGATGCAAAACAGGAGACGCAGGGAATATCTCGCAGGCAGGTTTGCAGTCAAAGAAGCGCTGGTGAAGGCACTTGGAATAGGTCTGCAAGGCGGTCTTCTGTTCAATGAGATCGAAACGACCAATTTGGCCAGCGGAGCACCTAGCCTGGTTCTAAAAGGAAAGGCTCTCAAACTTGCCAGGCAAGAAGGTTTTTGCGATCTGCACGTGTCGATTTCCCACGAGCTCCGGTTCGCGGTTGCTTTCGTTGTGCTTTCGTAAATCTCTAGTTGTATCTTGTCGAGGCTTTTGCGTTTCCCACGAAACCTTTACCAGATGAGAATAGAGCACGGAGTCGAGACTATTTCGATTTGAACTTGAGCGGTCCCAGTCATCCAGAAGATTGCAAATGTTCACCTCATGGTCAGACTCTTATGGTAGAATCCGGTCACAAAGATCGATTGGGATGTTGGCACGGCTCCTGCTCGACCAGGTAGGGGCGAGACTCTAAGACGATAACTTTATTTTATAGGCGGAAAGACCTGTGGGCGACTTGAGAGACTTAATCATCCTGGGTACGGGCGGCTATGCTCAAGAATTACTGTGGATTGTGGACGACCTTAATGCCCTCCGCCCAACATGGAATTTCCTCGGATTTGTCGACCCGGCCGCGTCTTCCAAGAAGGGTCATCTCTATTATGATCGCCCGATCCTGGGGGGGTGGGATGATGCGCCGAATCCGCGCAAGGGTATTTACTTTGCCTGCGGCCTCGAGGCTCCTCAGATCCGTAAGAAGGAATGCCAGGAGGCCGAGCGGCTCGGTTACAGGCCTGCCACTCTGGTGCATCCCAGTGTGATCATTGCCAGGCACGTCGAGGTTGGTGAAGGCACTGTGGTCGGCGCAGGCAGTATTCTCGCTCCCTATGCCCGAATAGGGCGCCGCTGCGCGATCAATCTCCAAGTCGCCATCGGTCACAACTCTTCTGTGGGGGACTACTGCGTAGTTTCGCCGGCAGCGCAGATTTTGGCGGCGGTGATTCTAGAAAATGAAGTATTCATTGGAGCGAACGCAACAGTGTACGTGGGAACGCGTGTAGGAGCCGGCGCGTTGCTCGGAGCCAACTCTTTCTTGCTGACCAATCTGGCGCCTGGGAGGAGGACTATAGGTGTACCCGCCTCCGGCTTTGCTCAAGCTGCGGGAGCGGGGATGGGCACTATGCAGGAGTCTAAGAATAGAACTATACCCACAAAGAAGAACGAAGAATGACCAGAGAACAGTTTACTAGCGAATTTGCCGAGATGTTAAACATGAATGCGGCAGACCTCAAGCCCGAAACAGAGATGAACGACCTCGAAGGTTGGGACTCCGTTACGTATCTCGCCGCTATGGTCCTGGTGGACGAAAAACTTTCTGTGAAAATACGGCCCGATATGCTCTCCCGGGCCAACACATTCGGCGACATTCTTAATGCTGTGGGCTCTGCACTCGAAAACTGATCTGCAGGGCTTTCCGCAGCCCATCCGGTGAATCAATGATTCAATCTACAGGAATTTTAGCCACAGACTTCGAGCTGCCGGAAACAGTTCTGACCTACCAGGAACTGGAAGAGAGATTCGGCACGGAGACGATGCAGAAGGTTCTCTCCGGCGCAGGAATTCGAAATCGACGAGTGGCACCGCCTGGCGTGTGCGGGTCCGACTTCGCCTATGCTGCCGCGGAGAGATTGATTACCCAGCATGGAATTGATCGCGGCAGTATCGATCTGCTGGTTTTCTGCACGCAGTCTGCCGATTATTTCATGCCGAGTACCTCATGCGTTTTACACGAGCGCCTGAAACTCTCCAAGAAATGTGCATCGTTTGACGTCAACCTCGGGTGTAGTCAATACGTTTATGCACTCTCCATTGCGCATGGCATGATTCTCTCTGGCTCTGCTTCGCGCGCTCTCGTTTTGACGGGCGACACCATGAGCCGCACGCTGCACCCCAAAGACCGCGCAACCGTTCCTCTGATGGGCGACGGCGGGAGCGCAACTTTGCTGGGCGAAGTGCCTGCGGAGCAAGGGTTCCTGGGATTCGAACTTGGCACCGATGGGACGGGCCACCAGTATCTGATGATCCCCGCGGGGGGATTCCGGCAGCCGCTTTCTGCGGAAACTGCAAAAGAGAGCGTCGACGCTGAAGGCAACGTGCGAACACCACAGAATCTCTACATGAACGGCGTCGCCATTTTCCATTTTGCGATCACCGTCGTGCCAGAGACGATCCGTAATCTTTTGGCAAAACTTTCCTTGACGATGGCAGATATTGACCTGTTCTTGTTTCATCAGGCAAATAAGTACATGCTGGATTATCTTCACAAAAAACTGAAGATACCACCTGGGAAATCGCATTTCTTCATCGAGGAAGTTGGTAATACGAGTGGCTCTACCATTCCGATTCTCCTCACAGATGCATGGCGCGCCGGAAAGATACGTCCGGGGGCGCTGGTTCTCATGATCGGATATGGTGTCGGCTTATCCTGGGCGGCAACTGTGATTCGCTGGCCGGATAACGCTCTGGGCGTGGCTCCCAAAGCATAGAATGCATTGGCAGTTACAACTCTCTCCAATTTGAGGGGGATAGGTACTTCTTGGGCGAGCCTCCTTAGAGGCTGGATAAAGCTGCACCTTTGACTCGCGGATGAGTGCGCCGACTTGATCCTTCTGTGTGGAAGAGAACTTCACTCCCCGCGACTGAACTGGCGCAGCAACTGCGCTCATACTGCGTCGGTTTACCCGACTAACCCAACTTCCACGCTAGGAAGCGAAATTTCCCCCTGGTTGGCCGGTAAGGTTTTTCTTTTCAACGGACGGTTGCTAAATCGTGTAAATAGTGACGAATGATGTTAATATTCTGCTTGACTGTAGATCATCAGTTGTTATATGTAGTGTCCTGTGTACATCCGCAAAACGACCAAAACTTGGAAGGGCAAAAGCTACACCAACTACCTGCTGGTCGAATCCCTGCACACCCCCAAGGGGCCCCGCCAACGCATCATCTGCTCGCTCGGAAGTCTGGCCCCGGCACCCCGCGAGCAATGGCTCGAACTCGCTCATCGCGTGGAGAAGAGCTTGCAGGGACAGAGCGCTCTTTCCGCCGTTGACTCGCCCGTCAAGACCCTTACGGAACAGGCGCGCCGCGGACGCAGAAGCCGCTCCGGTGCGGAGAAATCAGCGATGGAGCTGGAATCTCCGATCATCGTTGATGTCGACCGTGTGGCGATGGAAAAACCCCGTGAGGCCGGAACCGTGCACGTGGGCCATCAAATGTGGCAGCAGTTGGGGCTGGGTGAAATCTTACAGCGTGCGGGACTATCCGACAGAGCCTGTCTGCTGAGTGAAGCGATGGTGCTGAATCGTCTGATCTTTCCGCTTTCCGAACATGCCATGCCGGATTGGATGGAGCGCACGGCCCTGGACGATGTGCTTGGAACGAAGCTCTCCTTACTGAGTGATGAGGCCTTGTATCGCAATCTGGACCGACTGCATCCTCACCGGGAGCAGATCGAGCGCGAATTGGCGGAAAGCGAGAAGACCCTATTCAATCTGGACGACACTTTTTTCCTTTACGATCTGACCTCGACGTACTTCGAAGGGGAAGCCGGGAGCAATCCGCAGGCTAAGCGCGGCTACTCGCGAGATAAACGGCCCGATTGCAAGCAGGTGCTCATCGGCTTGGTGCTGAACCGCGATGGCTTTCCCAAAGCACATGAAGTTTTCGACGGCAACCGTCAGGACCGCACGACGGTGGAAGAGATGTTGGAAAGTTTGGAGAAACGCACGGGGCGGAAGTCGGGTTCGACGGTAGTGGTCGATCGCGGGATGGCGTACGAAGAAGACTTGCAGCAAATCCGGGCGCACGGACACCACTACTTGGTGGCCAGCCGGCAGTCGGAACGGAATGCCTGGTTGGCCGAGTTCGAACAGAGCGACAACTGGGAGGAAGTCATTCGGATTCCCTCGCCGCGCAATCCCGATCAGAAAAAATCACAGGTGCGCATTAAGCGCTGCCAGCGGGGGAGTGAGGTCTACATCCTGTGCATAAGCGAGGGACGCGAAGAGAAGGACCGAGCCATCCGTGAAACTCACGAGCAACGCTTGAAGAGAGATTTAGAGAAATTGCAAGCGCGTAGGGAGAAGGGCCAGCTGCAAGAGGAGAAGAAAATCCACCAGGCGATCGGTCGGCTCAAGGAACGCTACCCGCGGGTGGCCCGCTATTACCGGATGGACTACGACGCCGAGCGCAAAACTCTCAGGTGGGAAGAGAACAGCGAGAAGAAAGCCATCGCCGAGAAACTCGATGGCGGCTATGTGCTGAAAACCGACCGGCAGGACTTGACGGCGGAGGAAATCTGGCGGACCTACATGCTGCTCACGCGGGTGGAGGGAGCTTTTCGGGCCATGAAGAGTCCGTTGCTCGAGCGGCCCATCTTCCACCATCTCGAGCATCGCACCCAAACACACATCTTCCTCTGCGTGCTGGCTTACCATCTCCTAGTGGCCATCGAAAAAAGATTCCTGGATCGTGGCGTGCACACCTCGTGGGCGACCCTGCGCGGACAACTGCGGACGCACGAGGTAATCACGGTGGTGTTGCCAACCCGGGAGGGACGCGTGCTCAAGATTCGCAAAAGCAGTATCCCAGAACCGATTCACAAAGAGATTTACTCGACGCTCAGAATACCGGTGGAGATCATGAGGCCGGTTAAGACTTGGCATGACCTCCCGGCAAACATAGTGACGGAATAAAATGACAACTCCCTGCAAACAAAGCAGTTCGCTCAGCCGAGCGTGGAAGTTGGGCTAAGTCTCGTCTTGGATTTGGCACAGCCAATTGGCATGGTCGTTTCGAGAACATAAAGCT
Organism: Candidatus Acidiferrales bacterium; assembly: GCA_963780315.1. GTDB lineage: Bacteria > Acidobacteriota > Terriglobia > Acidiferrales > UBA7541 > Acidiferrum. Next base: position 44,773 of record CAWABP010000016.1, read on the forward strand.
GACCGTGAACCATCGACTATTCGCTGAGAGTCTAAGCGCACTGCCTTTCTCCTCAGCGATTGCAAACGATGGAAAGCCCCCGCGATGTCGCCGATCTGTGTCAGTCGGCACCGTTGGAACTGCTACTCTCTCCCTTACTTTTGACTTTGCAGCTTACCCGCGTCGACGCCAAAGCAGTCGAGATTGTAAGGGCACATCCATCCGGGGGATGGTTGCTAAACTTACAATAGGTCGCTACATTGGAATGGCAGCATCTTTGGGACCTTTAAACTGCGGAAGATGTCGCCAAAGCAGTCGTCGTTCAGCTCTCAAGCGATGACCGGTGGATTACTGTGGCAATCTTGCCGGTGGACGGAGGGTTTGCAGTTGCTTGAACTTAAGACCGCGTGGCTCGAATTGCAGCAGGGAAACAGCCCAGAGGATCGTGCGGCTGCAGTCATCCGCGCGTTGGCTTCCGGGCCAACTGAATTGGATCCACCTGCGGTCAGAACCATCGTCGATCTAGCCGAGGAAATCCATTCAAGGGAACCGAGTCTCACACTGAGCCTCGTAAAAGAACTTCAGCCCGATGCGCCGCCTGCATGTCAGTGGATGAAGTCAGGCCTTCTCGAGTTGCAAGGGAATTCGGAAGAAGCTGCTGCTGTCCTTGACTCGTTCACCCATCTCCATTCGGCCGAGTCGGAGGCCATGCGGCTGCAGGCATTGTGCCGAAACCTGATCGTTTCGCAACGGTGGCCAGAAGCGGTTGCTGCGCTCAGAGGGGCGTCGCAGAGGACAACCTCTCTTCGCTTACTGCTTGCAAACGAGAAACTTCTGGATCGCATTCGGGATTCGGGCCAAACCAACGCGAAGAGGCAGTCCAAGGTGGCCATCCTAGGAAATGCCACGTTCGATCTTCTTGTACCGGTTCTCCGAGTTTGCGCGTTTGCATCCGGAATTGAGGTTGAGACCTACGCGGGATCTTATGGTCAACAGCAGCAGGAAATTCTTGGTCCTTCTTCCGCGTTAGAAATCTTCTGTCCTTCCATCGTGTGCCTCGCCATGGATTGGCGGAGCTTGGGGTTGCCCGAAGTGGTGCCAGACCCCGACGGTTGGGTGAAAGGGTGCTTGCAAGAACTGCGAGGCCTGTGGCGTCAGTGCCGAGAACGATTCCACGCGCTGGTAATTCAACACAACTTTGAAGTGCCGGTAGTGTCGGCGTACGGACGATTGAGCTTGGCGATTCCGGGTGGGCGCGCAAGGCTAATCCAGCGCCTGAATCTCGAACTTTGGAATGCCGCTGCTGCGGAGCCTGGAGTTTACATCCTGGATGTGAATGAGGTCGCGTCGGCGTACGGGAAGTACCAATGGGATGACCGTTCTCTGTGGCACGCGGCCAAACAGTACCCCGCCGCACAGGCGCTGCCCATTCTGGCTCGCCATCAGGTGGCCCTTATGAGGGCTTTGCTAGGATTAACTTCAAAATGCCTAGTCCTCGATTTGGATGGCACGCTTTGGGGTGGCATCATTGGTGAGGATGGAATTGCGGGCATCCGCCTTGGGGGCTCCTCTGAAGGAGAGGCTTACCGTGAATTCCAGAGCTATGTAAAATCGCTACGCGAACGTGGCGTAATTCTGGCCGTTTGCTCCAAGAACAACGAAGCAGATGCCAAGCTCGTGTTCACATCTCATCCAGAGATGGTCCTGTCCCTAGACGATTTTGCCCTCTTCCTGGCGAACTGGCGCCCCAAGGATGAGAATCTTCGCCGCATCGCGCAATCTCTAAACATTGGATTGGACACCCTGGTCTTTGTCGACGACAGTCCAGTGGAGAGGGCTTGGGTGCGTCGACAGCTTCCGGAGGTTGAAGTCCCGGAGATGCCTGTCGACCCCGCTGACCAGGTCAAGGTGTTGGATCAACATCTATATTTCGAGGCCGTGGAAGTGACTGAGGAGGATCGCCAGCGCGCAAAGAGTTACCAGTCGAATATGGAGAGAGAACAGCTTCAAGCGACGAGTGCAAATTTAGAGGATTTTCTGGCGAGCCTTCAGATCAGGGTTGAACTCCGCCCCTTTGACGAGAGCAATCTTCCCCGGATCGTACAATTGATTAACAAAACCAATCAATTCAATTTGACTACGCGACGCCTGTCGGAAAATCAGGTACGCCAGCTCATCGGGAAGTCGGATCATTACACCCAGTACATGCGGGTGCGGGACCGCTTTGGCGATAACGGGATTGTAGGAATCCTGGTCGCTTCAGGTGATGCCGAGCATCTATGTGTGGACACCTGGCTGATGAGTTGCCGCGTCTTGGGCCGAAGACTCGAAGAAGTGATGCTGAACTCCTTGCGAAGGTATGCGTTTGCGGCGGGATATAGGTCTGTCGCGGGTCTTTACCGGCCTACTGCCAAAAATCACCAAGTCGCAGATCTCTATGAACGGCTCGGATTCAGTCTTATCGAGAGCGCCGATAATGGAGAACGGAAGTACCGGCTTTCCCCTGGGAAAGTACCGGAAGACCCCTCTGGGTTTGAGGTAGAAGATTTTACCCAACTGAGGGCTTCATTGCATGAAGAGACTGCGCCCAAAATCTCTTCTCAATAATAGTGCGGGCGAGGCATAGGATCGTGAGGGAGCTTGGAGATGGATAGCAGAATCCGCAGGGTCTTTAGGGAAGTATTCAACGATGGGCAAATGAAGATTTGGGACGCGATGTCTGCAAAAGATGTGAAAGGCTGGGACAGCCTGTCACAAGTCAAGTTGCTCATCGGACTCGAAGAAGAATTCAGCGTCAAATTCACGACTCACGAAGTTACCCAGTTGACCTCCGTGGGAAACATTAAGGAAGCGCTGGCGCGAAAGCTCGCTCCCGGGTAGCCAGCGCATAAGCAGCCATCTATGACTTCCAACGAACAGCAACTCATGGGTCTGCGGTTTCATCATGTGGGTGTGCTTGTCGAGAACATTGAACGGTCAGCGAAAGCGTATATTGGAAGGTTCGGTTATCAAGCCCGGAGTGGTGTTATCCACGATCCTATGCAAACCGCTTACGTACAGTTTCTGAGCTTCCCTGGCGAAAACGTCTTTCTGGAATTTGTTTCCCCCGATGGGCCCGAGAGCGCCCTTGGCCTCGCCCTCAAAAAGGGTGGTGGGCTGAACCACATCTGCTATTCCACTTCAGAAATTGAGAGGACATGCCTGCAACTGCGAAGCAGTGGGCTGTTCCTCATCCGGCCGCCGACTCCAGCTGTAGCATTCAACGGGAGACAGATCGCTTGGCTCATGGACAAAAGCGGAGCCCTGTTTGAATTGGTAGAGCGGGGTCCTGAGAACGAACTGTAGAATCGATCCACTGGGGGCGGAGATGGATGCTCGAGTGTCTGATTCAAGGGCTGGCGTGCACGACTCAACCCTATCCATCTTGCTACACGGGTTTCTACACAGCCGGTGTTCGGGCCGTCGCATCAGGCCCTGCGTGTGCTACTGCAAGGCGCGCATGCGGAAAGGTCTTCATTGATTCCTACTGCACAAGCTTTGGACAGGCGCTGGTTGCAATATGGTTTATGGATCGCCAGTTCGCTTCTTATCTTCTGGCATCCGCTGGTAGAACTGGTCCACTTCGCAATCGTTAGCGAGATTGCTTCCCACGTTGTATTAATTCCGTTTCTTAGCGCATGGGTCCTTTATTGTGAGCGTAAGCAGATAATTCCTATTTCGTCTTACGACTTTCCCGCCGCCTGCGCTCCATTACTCCTCACTATTTTTCTAGCCGTCTGGGAAGTCTGGGCGCCGGCAAATTGGAGCTTCGTATCCAAATTGACGGTGTACACGCTGGCGCTCGTTCTCGTTTGGATCGCAGGTTTTGCTTTCTTTTTTGGTCGAGCCGCTCTTTTTTTCAGACGATTCCCCTTTCTTTTCTTGTTTCTCACCGTGCCTCTACCTGAATTCCTCCCCAATCAGATGATCCTCTTCCTCCAGAAGGCCTCAACGGAACTCACTGCAGCGTTGTTCGACCTATTAAGTGTGCCTTATCTCCGCGAGGGGTTCGTGTTTCATTTGGCGCATGTAAACATCGAAGTGGCCCACGCGTGCAGCGGCATCCGATCGAGCACGGCTCTGTTCATCCTGGGGCTTCTCGCCGGGCACTTCGCCTTGCGGGCTTTCTGGAGGCAAGCCACTTTCCTCGTCATCGGGGTTTTCGTGATGGTCGTGAAAAATGCCGTCCGTATCGTGACGCTCACCCTTCTTGCCTCTTACGTTGATCCGGAGTTTCTTTACGGCAATCTTCACCGAGAAGGAGGCGTAGTGTTTTTTTTGCTCGCCCTTCTCATGCTTGCGCCGTTCCTCTGGCTCCTACAGCGGGGTGAAAAACCACGACGGGAAAGCACGGACACCACGGTTTTAAAGACCCAAGAGAATTCCGAAAATACTTAGGAATCACGCAAGAACAAGTTTACAGTTGTGGCTTGATAGTGTAGTTCCATTCGGGCAGAGTTTCGTGGCGCTGCAATCGAAGTGAAGCGATTTGATCGGGTGTGGGTTTGCGACCGCAGGGGTAGTGTCGGCGGTCGAGATAGGCAGTGACCTTGAGCCCGGTTTGGGTTTGGGTGGTGCGGGCATAGTTGAGGATCTTTTGGTAAGAATCCAGCGGTTCGCCCGCCCAGTTGCGTGAGACTTCGGAGAAGAGGCGATGCTCGATGGGGTTCCATTTGGAAGCACCGCTGGGATAGTGGGCCACGGTTACGGCCAGGGCAAACGAGTTGGCCAGTTGGGACTGGAGCTCAGTTTTCCAGGCGTAGCAGCGGCAACTGTTGCTACCGCCGGTATCGGCCAGGATGAGCAGTTGGCGTGAACCACGATAGCGGGTGGAACCTTCGTGGTGCCACCAATGAGTGATGGCATGAGCGGCAAAGGCGGGAGTGTCATGGGAGATGCCGACCACCAGAGCACCGCGATTTTCCATAACATCGTAAATCCCATAAGGAATGGCGACGCCTATGGAATCGGTGCGGAAGTCGTGATCGTAAACACGACGCGGGGCAGATTCCCAACGGCGGCCAGGATTTTTGAAATTGCCGACGAGTTCGCGTTTTTTGCTGTCTACGCTGACGATGGGCAGATGACGGCGCTGGAACCGATAGCGCAACTCGGCCAGATATTCGAACTGAAGATTCCGGTTGGGGCTGAAGCTGGTAGAGATCTGCTTTTGATTGACCCGCAAAGAATAGCCCATGGCATGGAGCAGGCGGGCGACGGTATTGGGGGAGACGGCAATGTCGAGTTTGGCCAGCTCCTCCGCGATCGTGGTGGTAGTGCGGCGAGACCAACGTAAGCCGGTCATGGGATCGCCAGCGGTATCGTGTTCGAGCAGGCAATGGAGAACCGCGATTATGTCGGGCGTTTTTTTTCCGCCGGAGTACGACCACCGCCCGTGCGGCGAGATCTGCCGCTGACCACATTCTGATCCAGTAGTTGCTGACGACCGCGGGCCACGGTATGTACGTCCAAGCCCAGGAAATCGCCGAGCAGAGTGTCGCCGCCGTGGCCCAGGCGGATGGACTCCAGCCCGGCAAACAATCGGCGCTGTTGTTCATCGAGCAGGCCATAGAACAGCAGGATGGCGGCCTTGAGTTCATCGGGCGAAGCCTGGAGGTCGGCGGAATGGACAGCCACAGGAACGGCCTGAGCGCTGCGCCGGGCGAGCAACTGTTTGCGGCGCGGGGCGGATTCGATGTCGGTATAGAGAAACTGGCCACCCACCTCCATTCGCGCCAAGCACTGTTGCTCAACCAGATGGCGGAGAGGCTGCTGCACCTCGGCGTGCAGGGCATCGGCCAATTCATGGGCGTAATAGCCGTCGGGAGACTGGTTGACGAAGGTTTCCAGGGTGGCCAGCAGCGTGCCGTGGCGGGAGAACCAGACACCTTCATGCGACCACAGTCCGCGATCGTCGAAACGAGCGATTTCGGGCAGGGTGTAGAAGCGGCCGCGATGGGTGTAGCTGGCGAGATATTGAAGCTGCTTCAGTTTACGAAAGACAGTGAGATCGGTGTCTGTGCCGAGGACGCGCTTCAGCTCGGGTAGATCGGCAATCTTGTTACGGCGGAGATGTTGGCGCAGGGCGGATGGATCGAAGGTAGTGGGCCGCATAATGTTAGAGTTCACACTCCTTGCTGGTGATGATGGGAACTATAACATAATCAACCAGGCTTTGGCGGGGAGGATCGATTGCATCCTTCGAGCCTGTAGAGGCTATCTCAGAGGTCCAGGGTTGGATTTCCCTGGCTTTATTGGGCGGCTCCAGATGTTGGAGTTAACCCTATCAATGGAAACTTATTGTTGCGAGGTCCCTTAGAGCTTTTGAAGACAATTCGCCTCTCACCTCACTCACGTGAAATCATTGCTGGGGAATTGTTGCATAGAGTGGTGCCGAGAGCGTTGTTGCTAGCTGCATCACCGATAGCCCGCCCTGGTTTTCATTTGCTGTGGAAAAGGCCTCAAATCGGAGCGAGCCACAGAGGCGCACAGTTCCGGATCGACAGCCACTGTTTCGTCTTTAAGCGCACAGCCGCATGGTTTGCCGCGCGGAGGTGCCTGCCTGCACATTGGAAGCGCCGAGAACTGCAGCGTGGGTCCCGAGCCGTCAACTTCACCAGGTTCAAGGGCTTATTTTATTTCTCTGCGCTGGAGTAACCGCCGTAATAGTAATGGCCGTAGCCTTCGGTCCTGTCGACGCCGTTGAGTACAACGCCAAGCAGATTCTTGTCCTGGAATTCAGAGGCCCCTTTTTCTGCCAGTTCATAGCTTGTCTGTCCCGCTCTCACTACAAACAGGACCCCATCGCACAGGTCCGCGAGCACGCTGGCATCGTGCACAGGCAGTGTCGGCGGAGAATCGACTATGATCCAGTCAAACATTGGCGTTACTATGTCGAGCAGTTGCTTCATGCGCTCGCCGGAGAGAAGTTCGCTAGGGTTTTTGGCCTCACCCCCACTTGGAATGAAGTACAAGTTTCCTGCTGCCCCGTTCTGTATCACGGTCGAAAGGTCGGCTTCACCCCGCAAATAATTAGCCAATCCGGGCGAGGGTGGGGCTCCCAGCATGAAATGCAAACGAGGAGCGCGTAGGTCCGCATCGATCAGCAAAGCACGCCGGTCCTCCTGCCGAACGATGGACTGGGCTAGGTTTGAGGCCACAAAGGACTTGCCTTCCGCTGGCACGCTACTCGTAATCAGCAGTCGTTTCAGCGGCTTCGTGGAAGCTATCTGGTAAAGACGCGATCGCAATGTCCGGAATCGTTCTGCACCGATCTTCTTACCCTCTTCTCCCTGAAAAACACTCGTACGCGAATCAATCCTCCAGTCCGGGTGGGAACAGCGTTTAGTCAACTCCTCCAATCGCGCGACCGGCGGATCTTGCACGGCCACTTTTTGGGGCAACGCTGACGGTACGAATTGCGCGGGAAACCGGGCAGTATCGGGTACTTTACCCGCAACTTCTGCCAAAATCGGCTCGACACTTATGCCCTTTTGTGCGGAACGCTCCTCAGTCGCCTTCTTTAGTGCATCGTGAATCCGGCTCATTGTTTCCTTTCAATCTCCCAAGGCCCTGCGATTCTTCACTCATCCCTGGACATTGCGCCACGTAAATCGCGGACGCCGGACCGCGGCACTTCTGTTCCAGCCAGCTCCATAACGGGTACGAGAGCAAGCACGGGAAGTTTCAGGGCCAGCTCGACATCTCTTTCCGTATGCAAAGATTTATCACTCATCGCCAGGAGGTAGAGAAGGGCAAGGCTTATGGCCAATCCAGCACCCAGCCCTCCCCCGGCAAACAGAGTCTTCTTTGGAAACGACGGCTCGGAAGGCAAACTCGGTGGATCGAGCACACGGAACTGCTCGGATTCCTGCTGGTGTTCGAGATCGGTCGCCATCGCAGAGTTATCGCGCTTTTTCAAGAGTTCGTTGTAGAAATCGAGTGCGGTCTGGTAGCTCCGGGTAATCTCCTTGAACTGTTGCTCCACGACCGGAGTTGCCTGAACGCGCGCCTGCATCATCCGGATCTCACCCTGTATCTGACCTTCTCGTTTTGTAAGGTCAACTATGAGCAAGTCCGCCTGTCTCAATCGGGCGCGCAACTCTTGAATGTTTGCGGGTTCAGTGGCTGATTGGGAAGGGCTCGAAACTGCGGGGGCATGCGAAGGGTCCGCATTGCGTTTCTTCAGTTCCTCAAGGTTGTTCTTGAGTTTGATTACGTCGGGGTGCTGTGGAGTGTAGCGAGCTTCCATCGCCGCGAGTTGCTCTTGCAAACTGGCGATTTGCTGATCCACAGTCACGGGGTTTTGCCCTGTTAGTGTCGCCTTCCAGTTCGCTATCTGCTGGCTTAGCAATGTTTCCGTGTAAGTTTTTTCCTGCTGCGCGTGGCTCAACTGCTGTGTGTTGGCTTCAAGTTGCGTGTTCAGACCGGTAAGCAAACTCAGATTTGCCTGTGATTCTTCGGGCAACTCCCCTAGATGCTGTCTTTTGAATTGCGCCAATTTAGCGTCTTGTTCATCAAGCTTCGCTTTCGCTTCATCCAGCTGGGAACTGAGGAAAGAAGTGGTGCGCGTCGCTTGCCCTTCCCGATCCCGGGCATTCTGCTCCATGAACATGGAAGTAATCTCGGTGCAAATCTGCTGAGCAATCCGGGGATTCGGGAAGGTTACCTTGACATAAAAACCGGGCAACTGGCGATTCTGCGTTCCCGGCATCGGTGCCATGGGCTCTACCTGGACGGCTGCCCTAAGCCGGTCCAACAGGTCATCGGTGTGAACTTTGCCGCGATCTTCTGCGTACAAGCCGAATTTGTCGATGATCGGCTGCAAGCGTGTCCGGCTCAGGATCTGCTCTTGCATCGACGACAAACGATGATTCAAATCCTCCGTGATCACGGGCCTAACATATTCGGCAGGCACGGTAGGTTGATCTACAAGGACGAGCGTTGTTGACGTAAACTTTTTTGGCAGGACGAGCGCGGCTGCCAGTGCGAGAGCGCCACAACCAAGCGCCGAAATCGGCACAATCCACCAGTACCGTCGTAGTACTCTTTTCACTTCCGCCAATCCGATTTCGCCGTTCCTAACCATGCGCAACCTCGTTCCGGTTCTCGATCTCTAACCTGTCGCTCCAGGAGAGGATCACAGCCCTTGCAGGGTGCACCACGGACTCTCCTTGGTACAGCCTCACACTATACTGACCCTATTAATGCACGGTCAAGACCACTAGGTAGCGCGGTTCTCAATTTGAACGTCATTTATAAGGCTAATATTTTCAACGTCTTGCCAAAAATCCCTCCGACTCGTTGGGTGTCCAACGCTCCTTCATCCCCGTGCTGGAATGTGGTGGTGGAACTATTCTGTCCACATTATCCCTAAAACTACCCTAGCACGTGGAAGAGGCACTTCGATGCCGAGGGGCGACGGGCATCCCCCGGCTCCCCGGCGTCTACCAGGTGGCAACTCACTGTTTTCACAGAAGTTAACTCTACATAGGAAATTTGTTTGTCGCTCTTGTTTCGGACACCCAATTGCACTACAGACAGCGTATGGAGAATAATGGGGCTTTGAACCTACTCCCCATTTCGAGGCAAGATGGCGCATAAGCATTCTTGGTTATTCGCACTTGGAGTTTTGCTCACTCTTTTTGGATCTGGGGTCGGTTGCAATCGTAACCCAACCGTTCGCAAACAGAAGTTTCTCGAGCAAGGGAATCAGGATTTCAACTGGGGCAAGTTTCCCGAAGCGATCATCTTTTACAGTCGGGCTCTACAGATCGATCCACGATTCACTGAAGCCCATCATAAACTGGCGCAATGTTATCTAAAGCAGGGCAGTTGGGCGTTGGCCTACCACGAGCTAACCGCAACTGTTGAACTTGAGCCCCAGAACTGGCAAGTGCAAACTGAACTCGGTCAGATCCTCTTAGCTGCAGGCAAGGGGCAGGAGGCCAAGGATCGTGCTCTCCTGGTTCTTCGTGGCAATCCGCGAGATTCGGACGCCCAAGTACTCCTCTCCCGTGCCGACGCCAAGCTCGGGAACATAAAAGAAGCCCTTCAAGAAGCGCAAGAAGCCGTCCAGATGTCGCCGGAGCGCTCGTCTGTCTATCTCAATTTGGGGAATATCCAGGTTAAGGCCAAGCAGAGTGAAGGTGCCGAGGTTAGCCTGAAGAAAGCCCAGACCCTCGATCCCGTCTCCATTCTTCCTCTTTTGAACCTTGGGAATTACTATCAGCAGCAACAACGCTGGGGAGATGCGGAGGCAGAATATAAGGCCGCTATCAGGATCGCACCAAAAAACAGTCTGCTGCGAGTTACTCTCGCCCGCTTATACCTCGATGAAGGGCAAGATGCCCTTGCGGAGAATACTCTCGCGGAGGCTAAGCAACAGCTCAAGGATGATCGCGCAGGGTACCAACTTCTGGGAGACTACTATATTGCTCGTGGAGAAACCTCCAAGGCGCTCCAGGAATTCCAATCACTGCACATCGAGCATCCTGACGATGTCCAATCTTTGAAGTTCTATATCCAGTTGCTTTTGTTAAACCACAAGTTGGACGACGCCAAGCCTTTCCTCGATGAAATACTCACGAAATCTCCGAGGGATCCTGAGGCCTTAGTGTTGAAAGCGCAATTTCAATTGCAGCAAGCAAAGATCGACGAGAGCATTCAAACCCTGCAGCAAGCCCTTAAGGACGCGCCGGGTAGTGCCATCGGCCACTATCAAATGGGCCTGGCCTACCGTCTAAAAGGCATTTCTGCGCAGGCCGAGAGCGAGTTCCATGAAGCCACTCTTCTACAACCAAATTTGGTGGACGCCTGGAAAGCGCTCGCCGATAGTGCCATCCAACGGAAAGACTGGCGGACACTTGAAACCTATGGGGAACAACTGAAAACTATCGCTCCTCGCAATCCCGAGGGGTATCTCCTTCATGCCTCGGCCCGCATGAATCAAGGGGATGCGGCCGGTGCAGAAGCTGATCTGAACCATCTCATAGAGATGGCGCCCCAAAGCTCCTTGGGCTACGTCAAGTTGGGTCAACTTCGTGCCTCGCAGGGGCGCTTGGACGATGCCGAAAAAATGTACCGTGCAGGTCTGAGTCGAGATTCCAATTCGATTGATGCTGTGCAGGGTTTAGTTGATCTTTATTTCCGAAGGAACAAGTCTGACGCGGCACTTCACACTCTTCAGGAAAAAATTGAACATGACCCGGGAAATGTCGGACTGTATCTTCTCCAAGGGGAAGCCTTGTTGCAAGTGAAGCAGCCTGCAGAGGCTGCCGCTTCCTTTAAGCGGGCTTTGGAACTCGACAAACAAAACGTGCCGGCGCTCATCTTGCTTGCTAAAATCGAGTCCTCTGCGGGTGAGATCGATCAAGCCATCGCGAATTATCGCCAAGCCTTGGCGGCTGCCCCGACGAATATCCCAATCCATCTCGCCCTGGGATCCCTACTTGAGTCCAAGGGAAATTGGCAGGAAGCACAGAGCATATACGAGAAGGCTCTTGCTATCCAGCCTGAGGACGCGCTTGCCGCGAACAATTTGGCCTACGTGATGCTGGAACACGGGGGGAGTGTAAACGTGGCTCTAACCCTTGCCCAAACCGCTCGTCGCGGCCTGCCACAACTTCCCAACTCTGCCGATACTCTTGGTTGGGCCTATTACAAAAACGGTGCCTTTTCTGTCGCCGCGTCTCTGTTCGAGGAGGCGGTCAGAAAGGTGCCGAACAACCAGACTTATCACTACCATTTGGGTTTGACCTACAAAAAACTCAATGACACCACGCGGGCAAAAGTGGAGCTTGAAAGGACCATCGCTCTGGGCCCGAACTCGGCCGTCGCAACCCGAGCGCGTCAGGCCCTGACTGAACCAGCCGGCGATTGAAGGGTCGGCCCACACTCGACTTATTGATTCGAGGGACTTTTATGCGTGTTCTTATCATTGGTGCCAATGGCATGCTCGGTCGCGACATCCTGCGACAATGGCCGGACGACGAACTCATTCCAGCGGACGTGAAGGATGCGGACATTCGCAATCCTGATGAAGTCCGCCAGTTGCTCGCGCGTTCAAAGCCGGATTGGATCATCCTGACCGCTGCCTACACCGATGTTGACGGCGCCGAGAAGAACCCCGAGCTCGCTCATGCCGTAAACGCCTCGGGAACGGAAAACGTCGCTCGCGCAGCGCGCGACTTCGGCGCCCGCCTTTTTTACATCAGCACTGACTATATCTTCGACGGCAGCACCTCTCGACCCTATGAAATCTCCGATCCCGTTCATCCTCTCAATGTATATGGAGCATCCAAAGTTGCGGGTGAAGCTGCCGTAAGACAATATGCGGAGCAGTGGTGTATCGGCAGGACTTCCTGGCTCTTCGGAGCTTTTGGCGCGAGTTTTCCGGAAAAGATACTTCAGGCTTCCAAGTCACGAAGCGAACTCAAGGTAGTGGCGGACCAGGTCGGTTCACCCACGTTCACGCGCGATCTGGCTTCGACAATCATGGCGCTTGTTCGTCTTGAAGCCCGTGGCATCTTCCACATCACCAATTCCGGTTCTTGCTCCTGGATGGAATTTGCAGCAGAGGTCCTACGCCAGGCAGGCCGCAATTCGGTTCGTGTCCTGCCCACCACTACGGCCGAATCTGCCCGTCTCGCTCAGCGCCCTCTCTTTTCCATCTTGTCACCCGCAAGCCTACATGCTCGCGGCATTTATTTGAGAAACTGGAAGGAGACTCTGTCGGTCTACCTGGAAGATCTTCGCCAAGCGGGGAAACTTGCGTAAGAATCTGTTCGGCAATTCTACGCTAGACCTGCGATCCTGAATTGCGCCATGGTATCTCGCCTAAAATACTGGCTTCCGGCAATCTGTGTCGCGGCCCTGATTTCGACTTTTTCCTCGCATTACTTCAGCAGCGAGGCCACGTACCGATTCTTCTATCCCCTCCTGCACTGGCTTTTCCCATCAGCCTCTCGTCACTTGATCCATCTCATGCACGTGGGCATTCGCAAGCTTGCCCATGTGACGGAATTCGGCGTGTTCAGCGTCACGATATTTCACGGACTTCGAGGCGATCGTCGTGGCTGGCGGGTTGACTGGGCGTTTCTTACACTTCTCATTGCGGTGGTCTTCGCCGCCATAGATGAATTCCACCAAATTTATGTGCCGGGCAGAGAAGCGAGCCCTCGCGATGTGGCGATTGACGCGCTTGGCGCACTCCTCGCTCAAACTCTTGTCTGGGCGTACTCCAAATGGCATTGGGGGTCTCCCAAGCCCCGCTGCGTGGAGTCATCTTCCTCAGTCGATTGACCACACTGGCTTGTTAATTAGGGAATGATGGCTTGGGCTTCGTTGGAATACAAGCTTTCCGTGCCGGTGGAATCCACAGCCGTCGTCACGTAATAGTAAGTCGTCCGGTTCAGCACGGTCGTGTCCGTATAGGTCATTCCAGGGGCAGCCGAGGACGCATTCAGCTTCACGTATCCGCTTCCGCTCGTCGTGCTGCGATACACATAGTAACTTAGCCCTGTTGGGTTGCTCTCCGTCCAATTCAGCACGACCGAATGAGCCGGATCTCCAGTTCCCGACAACGAAATGGTTGCGGGTGATCCAGCCGCATTGCTGGTCACAGTAACCGTTCCGCTTGCGCTTCCGGCAACCGTCGGATCAAAAATGACGCTAAACGTGAGCGTTTGCCCTGCTGACAACCCGACTGGAGACGCTCCATTCAGGGTGTAGCCAGTCCCGCTGACGCTGATTTGCGTAATCTGCACGGTGGAGTTGCCAGTGTTTGTGATTGTTTCGGTCTTCGTAGAGGAAGTGCCCGTGTTGACAGATCCAAAGCTAATACTGTTCGAGCTGAAGCTGAGGGTAAGTGTTGCGGCAACTCCTGTGCCGCTGAGCGCCACCGTGGCTGGCGAGCCAGGTGCGTTGCTCGTGATCGTCAGGGTGCTGCTTGCGGCCCCCGCGCTCGTCGGACTGAACTGTACATTGAAGGTCTTGGATTGCCCAGTGTTCAAGGTGAGAGGCAGAGTCAATCCAGTGATGCTGAAGATTGTTCCTGTCACGCTTACCTGTGAAACCGTCAACGTGGCTGTACCCGTATTGCTGAGCTGGAGAGTTTGGGAATCGGTCGTCCCCACTACCGCATTGCCGAAACTGAAGCTGGATGGAGTGATGCTCAATCCCGCTTGAATTCCCGTCCCAGTGACCGGGATGACCGCGCTTGCTCCCTGCGTATTCGTGACGGTCACGTTTCCGCTGACACTCTCGCTGGCCGTTGGAGCGAAAATGACCGTCATCGAGGTGGACTGTGAAGGCGTCAGCGTCACTGGCGTGGTGATTCCAGTAACGCTCACGTCTTTCGCACTGACCGTGACTTGATTAATGGTGATGCTCGAGTTCCCCGAGTTCTGGATGCTGAGACTGTGGGTCGCCGTGCTGCCCGCTTGTACGTTTCCGAAAGCAATACTCGACGGAGTCGGAGTCATTGTCACGGTCGCGGCCACACCCGTTCCGGTCAAAGAGACCGTCGCGGGTGAGCCAGGTGCATTGCTCGAAATGCTGAGGGCGCCGTTCAGGGCACCTGCGGTTGTGGGCGCGAATTGCGCAGTGACGCTTGCGCTTTGACCGGCTGGGACGGTGGCAGGGGTGGTTAATCCGGTTACGCTGTAGCCGGCGCCACTTGCCGTCACCTGCGAAATAGTGAGAGGAGCAGTCCCATTGTTCGTCAATGTGAATGCCTGTGTCTTGGTCTGGCCATCCACGACATTCCCGAAGTTGAATGTGGCCGGTGAAACACTCAATCCCGCCTGGACACCCACGCCACTTAGATTGATCGTTAGTGGCGAGCCGCTGGCGTTGCTGGTCACCGTAATGGTTCCCGTGGCATTCCCGGCAGCCGTAGGTGCAAATTTTGCGGTGAAGGATAATGTCTGTGAAGCCGCTACTGTCGCGGGCGTGGTCACCCCCGTCAAGCTGAATCCGGTTCCACTGGCAGTAATGCTTGATATCTGCGCCGCGGCATTTCCAGTGTTGGTCAGTGTAATTAACTGGGTAGCGCTGCTGCCGGTCGAGACACTTCCAAAATTCACGCTTGCCGGGCTCGCGCTCAGCTGACCTGTAGCCGTGGACGAGCCCGTCCCGGTCAAGGTAACGGTTGTTGTCGGGGTGGTCGGGTCGTTGCTGGTAATCGTCAGGCTGCCAGACACTGCTCCGGCTGCGGTAGGTTTGAACGTCAACGTCACAGCAGCATTTTGCCCGGCACTGATGGTCTTCGGCGTGGTGATGCCGCTGATCCCGAAATCCGCTCCGGAAAGTGTGAGGACGGAAATCGTCAAATCTGCAGTCCCCGCGTTTGAGATCGTTAGGGTCGAAGTTCCCGTTGAACCAACAGAAACGCTACCAAAACCCACCGAAGTGGAGCTCAAACTAATCTGCGGTTGCGGAGTCGCGCCAGTCGCGGAGAGATTGACCACCACTGGCGAACTTCCCCCGTCGCCCTGCACGGTCAGAGTCCCTGTGACACTCCCCGTTGCCGTTGGATCAACGGAAACAGAAAAAGTCCCGGTCTGTCCGGTCGCAAGGGCCATGGGCACAGTGATTCCGGAAAGACTGAACTGTGAATTGGATAAAGTCGCCTGTGTGATGTTGACCGCGATAGTTCCATTGTTCGTGACTGTGAGGCTCTGAGAGGTTGCCTTCCCAACTGGTACTTTCCCAAAACTGACAGTTGCCGAGCTGAGCGCAAAGGATGCCGTGGGTGTGGTCTGTGTTTTGGAAGCATTCACGACTCCCGCGCATCCGCTCAGCAAAGCCGAGGGAAGGATTGCGGCGAGAAGCAGAAAGGCCGATTCAGTTCGCCAGTGCTTGTGGAAGACGCAGAGTAGATCAATCCGCGTCCAGGGCCCGTGCGTCTGCGAGCTTGCCATGACACCCCTCCGAAGCTATATCCAGCTACGAAGGTATAAGTAATGGTACCCAGCGGCCTACTGGTGGGATGACCAATTTCGGGCCAGCCTGTGCACTGGCCAGAAGAACACCCTTACCTGGACTAAGTCTTGAACTCGTTGGAAAGTCGTTAGCCGAGGATTGCTCACGTTGACTCCCGGAAGCGGGAAACTACTGTTGTAAGTTACTGAAACTACAGCTGTTACTATGAATGGTGAACTGAATTCTAGAAACAAGATTCAAGCACTTTCGCTGAAGTTTGGCCGGGACAGGTGGTGTTAGCCCGATGCTCATATGGCAGTTCCGAAGTGTTTGCTAAGTGAGGAGGACTCGGTGTGAATACTATCAGGCTCACGTTGACCAATTGGAGCGGGATAGCCGATTCACAGGGATGGTAAAACGTAGGCAGTTCGTCGGCCGGCTAGTCTGTAGCACTTTTCGCTATCGCGTCGCCCGACCCGTTCGTTGCCTGTTCGCTTGCTGTGCGGCCTTTCGGGTCATCAATCCTGCATCGTGGATCTTGTAGATCAAGGCGCGATAACTGATCTTCAGCGCCTGGGCTGTTTTCCGGCGATTCCACTGATTGCTGCGTAGCGCATCCAGAATGACGTCGCGCTCCATTTCCCGGATGGCGTCCTTCGCCAGCCGCTTCAAAGTCAGGGGCGCTTCATCGTTTTCGGCGGCTCGCATCGTCCGGTTTTTCTTCGAAGGTTGCTCCTGATGAAATTGCAGCTTCCGGTCCGATCAGGACGTACCGCGCAACTCCGTTCGACAACTCCCGCAGGTTCCCCCGCCAGTTTAGATTCTTGAGGTACGCGAGCATCTCCGGCGCGAACAGTTCCGCCTTTGTTCCGAACTGCTTCTCAAAATGGGCTCTGAAGTATTCGGCGAGCGCCGGAATATCCTCCCGCCTTTCGCGAAGCGATGGCATGTTCAAGCGAAAGCCGTGTATGCGGTAAAAGAGGTCTTGCCGGAATCTTCCCGCCTGTGTTTCCCGATCCAGGTTCAGGTTTGTGGCGCAGATGACTCGCGCATCGATGCGCCGTTCAGACTGATCTCCGATACGCGAAAACGTACCATCTTGCAGAAACTGCAGGAGCTTGCTTTGAAGATTTGGATCCAGTTCCGCAATCTCATCCAGGAACAAGCGTACCGCGATGCGCCAATTCCACTCTCCCGGGTTTGGAAACGTTTGCTCCGGTAAAAGCACCCTGCTCGTACCCAAACAATTCGCTCTCAAGCAATGTCCCAGGAATCGCCGAACAACTCACCTTCACGAATTCTCCGGAGGAGCATTCCGAATTCGCGTGGATCCATCGCGCCAGGGTTTCCTTGCCCGTGCCACCCTCGCCGCATAGCAGAATGGGGACGTTCGTCCGGCAGATCTTTTCCGCTCTCCGCCGCACGTCGGCCATCGCCGCAGACCGCCCAAACAGGACGTGGTCTGGCGGCACCGTTTCCAGTCTTTCCCAGCTTGAGTTGCGGGTTGAAGACTCTCCGCTCATGCACTCTCGTACCTGAGCAGTTGCACATCGCCAACCAAAGCAGGATGTGCCTCGAGGCACATCCTGAGCGTTGGTAGTATAAATAAGACTTGTATTTTCAATTACATAACATAAGCAGGCCGCGAGTAGTACTAGCCTGCTCCTTGACTCTGGTTTTGCTTTCCCCATCGCGACAGGAAAACTTCCAGACAGAACAGGGAAGCATTGTTCACTTGAGCGGATTTATGGCAGTGGCAAAGAAGCAGGCCAAAAACGGGAGATGACGAGCATTATGAGCAGGATCATCAGGGCGCGGGCGGCATAGAGGCATGCAACCGACTCGACAGCAATTTGCAGGACCGCAAAAGCGCCATCAATTTCAGGCGTGTTCCCCACGAATGATGTCGTAGCGCTCGATCACCGCCGCTACTCCCATTCGTGGCTCTCCATCCTCGACGCGGCGCTCCACGCGGACTATCTTCCCTTGGGCGCGGACAAAAACATCCGAGCCATGGGTGATCTCGGCCGGTAGAGTCAGAGTAATGTCCAACTCGGAACCCGCATCCAGATCCTGGCCGATCACGAAATACAATCCCCGCGTAGAAATATCTCTCGTTTTTCCTTCTTGCCTTGCGACGAGTTTTTCTGCTGCGAATCGGATGCTAATTGGCAACGTCAAGTCGTAGCGTCGCGCTGTGCGGCGTTCTTCCATTACAGACATCCTCGACTCCGTTCGTGGCTCTAGCTTACGAGCCAGTTCTCCGAGAATTGTTTTGATTCTGTGGCACTCGCTGGATTGATCCTCATCTGTACGAGTGAGAACGAAGAATTCTCTCCGCTTTTTTTTGATGCTGCGGGAATCCTGGCCGCTCTCTGCCCGCCGCGCAACTCCCCGCCTTTTTCTGAACTTTCGCCCAGACTTGCACCCTGGCGGGGGCTTGCTGCGTTCTTTCCAGCTTGGTAGTCCGGTTCGCTGCGCAAGATACCCCGCTCGACCTTATTCCTGCAAGGCCTCTTTTCTTGCATAGTGCTCAGAATGAATTACTTCGTACTAGGTCTACTGGCTACTCCGACTTGACTCCCACTCCGGCTGAGGCTGGTTCCTCTGCTTTGGCGGCAGCATTGCGCCGAGTCCTCGGTGTGTCCAGGTTAAATTGCCTCATCTTGTACAAAAGCGCCTTATAACTGATCCCCAACATCTTGGCGGCATCTTTTCGGCACCACCGCGTTTTTTCCAGCGCGTCGGCAATCGCTTCCATTTCCGCCTCGTCTTTCAATCCGCGCACCAGCGCCTTCAAACCCTGCTCCTTTGGAATGGTCGTTACCTCGCGCGGAGAAATCCTCTGCCGTGTCGCGGACATCTCCACTAATTCTCGCAGGCTGCCTTCATCGTCCTCGAGAATCACGTACCGCTTGACGAAGTTCTCAAGTTCCCGCAAATTGCCCGGCCATGGATAGTTCATCGCCGCATCCATCAAATGTTTCGACGGCGTTTGTGGCGCTTTGCCAAATTTCTCGCTGTATTTCTCCAGGAAATGCCGGAACAACAGCGGGATTTCCGTGGTGCGTTCCCGCAACGGAGGCACCACAATCGACAAGACGTTCAACCGGTAGTACAGGTCTTCGCGGAAGCGGCCTGTCTTCATGGCTTCTTGCACATCCACGTTGGTCGCAGCCAGCACGCGGACGTCTGTCTCCACCAGGTGCCTTCCGCCTAGCCGCGAATATTGGTGATCCTGCAAAACGTGAAGCAACTTGGCTTGCAGGTGCACAGACATCTCCGCGATTTCATCCAGGAAGATCGTGCCCTTGTTTGCCATCTCGAATTTTCCGGGTTTCGCTCGCACTGCGCCCGTAAACGCCCCCTGTTCAAAGCCGAACAACTCGGACTCCAATAACTCGCCTGGGAGGGCAGCGCAGTTAACCTTCACAAATGCCTGGTTCCTTCGCTTGGAGCGCAAATGGATCATTCGGGCCACCACTTCCTTGCCCACTCCACTTTCTCCGCAGATGAACACCGGCACGTCTACCGGGGCGATTTGCAGGATTTGCTGCCGGATTCGCACCATCTGGGGGCTGGCTGCAAGGAAGCTGAGATCCTCGGTGACCTGGTCGCAATAATCCCGCAGTGCCTGGTTTTCCTGGGTGAGCTGCTTCTTTTGCCGCGACTTCAGCATGGCCGCGTCGAGTTCGGTCTTTTCAAATGGCTTTGTCAGATAGTCGTGCGCCCCCAGCCGAATCGCCTCGACCACCGTGCCCACTTCATTCGAGCACGACAGCATGATTACATTCAGACTGCGGTCCAAATGCATCATTTCCTGCAACGTATCGAGCCCGCTCAGTTCGGGCATCAGAACATCCAAAATGATAAAGTCCGGCCGTTCCCCCGCGCTTATTTTCGTTATTGCTTCCCTGCCGCCACTCACCGTCTCCACTTCAAACCCATCGACTTCCAGCAGGGTCTGCAGGTACTTTCGGATGCTTGGCTCGTCATCAACGACCAAGATCTTCTCTTTCGCTTCTTTAACAGCCATTTTTCTTTCTCCTCATCCCACCCAGAGCTCAGCCCTGGTCCATCGGCAGCAAAAATGCAAACGTACTTCCACGGCTCTGTTCGCTCTCCACCCAGATTTTCCCTCGGTGCGCTTGAATCAACCTTTTCGCGATCGCCAGCCCCAATCCCATGCCGGACGTATTGCGGTCCACGCGCACAAAATCCTCGAAGATTTCCTGATGGTGCTCGGGTGCAATTCCCGCCCCGGAGTCTGTCACGCTTACTTCCACGCTATTCGGCCGTGGCAGGCGGAATCTCCTTCGTTCCTCTACGGGCGCAATTTCCGCCACCCGCCGTTCCCAAAAATGTGGTCGCGCTCGCAAAGCCACTGTCCCTTGGGACGGAGTGTGCTTCAAAGCGTTGTCCAGCAGGTTTGCGGCAGCTTGTTGCACTTTTTGGTAATCGAACCGGAACGTGGGGATCGAAGGATCGATCATTGTCTCCAGCTTTACCCCTTTTCGCTGAAACGCCTCCGACCATCGGCCCGCCATCTCCGCAAGACAATCCCTCAAATCGTTCTCTCGCAACTGCAAAACCAGTTTCCCGCTCTCCAGGGCGGAGTAGTTGAGGAACATTGATACCAACCGCACAAGCCTCTCGCAACTTTCTTTCGACTCTTCCAGGATGTCTTTTTGTTTCTCGCTCAGTCTTCCGAGCGACCCTGTCAGCAGCAGATCGTAATAACCTTTGATCACAGCCAGGGGCGTCTTCAATTCATGCGCTGCTGATGCCAAAAACACAGTTTTTTGCCGGTTGACTTCCTGCAGTTTCAGGTACGCAGCAAGCAGGTTCCGATAGGTGATCTCCCGTTCCTGCAAAAGTTCCTGCACGGTTAATTGGGTGGCGCTCTCAGCTCCGCTTTGTTCCTCGTCGTTTTCAAACTGGATTGCCAACCAGTCTGATTCAGGAATCCATCGCACGCGTACCCGGTAGGCTCTAACACCAGTGTTACCCTGAAGGTCAATTTGATTCTCGCCATTTTCAATTCTCTGCGAAATGGTCTTCGGATCGATCCTCAGTACATCTGCAAAGATGTTGAGAGGTGTTGTCTCCTCTTTGCCATGCTCTTCCAGGCATTTCCGGCCGCGTGCGTTTACCATCAACACGCGCCCATCCAGGTTCGCCACCACCACGCCTTTATCTACGGTCTCAAGGAGCGCTCGGACGTGTTCAACCGTCAGATTCGGGCTTGATGACGCGGGTATCCTCCCCGAATCCGTTGTTACTGGGCTACCCATGCTTTGACTACCCCTTTGAGGTGGGGAAAAAATTTTCCCATGCCTTGCTGCTCATCGTTGCAAACCCTCCCCGGCCTGTCAATGGTAAAAGCGCTCCATTTGCACAATTTAGGAAATCTCGTAGCCAATGGTCCACGAATTCTGTCCCCGTTCTTTTCTTTCGGACTCTCTGTACTGCTAACTCTTTGATTTAGTTGGACATTATTCCTCGACGCGATTTCTTGTACTGGCAAGCAACCTGCTACGCTTGTACTAGATCCTAAGTACCATCACTATGGCTATCCGCCTCGATCATGTTAGGGAGGGGCCCCGCGTGGATTCCTCCGGCTCGCGCAAATCGCCTCGCATACGCCTCCAGGTTCCAGTTTTCTTGAGGGCCTCGGACGCTTCGGGTGCTGAATTTATTGAGCTCACCAGGACGCTCAATATAAGCGCTACAGGAGCATGCATTACGTCCGCACATCTCCTTCGACCCGATCAGACGGTTCACCTCACCATTCCAGCCCCCTCTTCAGCCTCCTCAAGCCTGGTGCCCAGCCAGACGCCGCCAATAGTAGCCAAAGTACGCCGATTGGGTCTATTAGGTGAACTTCGTCTATTTGGGTTGGAATTCCTGCACCCTCTTGAGTAATTCTCTATCCCGGTGGATTACACTTCCTCTCTCGTTTGCAGTTACTCGCGTTTGGCCAACGGCACGTTGAAAAAACCTCACTCAAGAACTCGCTTATCTTGTCGTTTTGTAATAAGATACCGCCGTCCCCTTCGCTTCTTCTTTCCGTGGCTGCGGGTCACGCGCATAGTGTTGATTGGCACTTGGTTTGCTCCCCTTTAGTGCTAGTCATCCAGGTGTGCTTGCCCCAGACCCCGCGGGGAGAGGCAGATTGTAGGAAAGCCCGGCCATGCCCAGCTCCGGAGCCCCAGCGGCCCCGCGTTTGCCCATGGAAGATGCCTACCTCGAGCTACTCGCGGACACGCTCGAGGCCATGGACGTTCCCGCGCGCAGCCAATTTCTGCAGCGCTATTTTCGTACCACCACGCATCTGGATCTTCGTGAATCTCAGAGCCTGCAGCTCTGGGATGAAATGCTTACGCGGCGCCGCGAGTTGACGGAACAACTCGGCCGCATCATATCGCTGAAAACTGTTTTGATGGATGTGCTCTCTTCCGCTGGACTGATTCGTGTTCCCGTGGTTCTCGAATATGGCGAGTACAAGAAACTTCAAGTGAACGCAGTTACCGATCCCCTCACCGGGCTCTACAACCGTCGGCTATTTGTCGAGTCTTTCGAGAAGGAGCTGAATCGTGCTCGCCGCTACGGTCTACCACTGGGCATTGTTATCCTGGACTTGCATCGCTTCAAGGAGGTAAATGACAAGTACGGCCACCCCCGTGGTGACGAAGTCCTCCGTGCTGCTGCGAGTACTCTGCAAAAAGCTCTGCGTACCTCAGACTCGGCTTTCCGCATTGGCGGTGATGAGTTTGCTCTTCTTCTTCCTCAAACCGATGCCACGCAAGCCGTGGCTTTAAGCCGGCGCATTGAAACTGTATTTGCCGAAACCCTTCGCCCGTTGCAACTCGCGTTTTCAGTGACGATGGATCATGGGGTTGCCAATTTCCCTCAGGATGGCGAGCAATCCGATCAGCTGGTGCGAATAGCTGATGAACGTCTGTACCGTCTCAAGCAAGTCAATCACGCTCGTACGGGCGACAGTTCATCACGCGCTGCGGCTGCGCTCCGCGGCTTCTCCTCCCACCTCGGCGACGCCACCCATCTCCATTTCTTCTGGACGCCCGGAGGATAAGGCTCCTTCCGATTTCGCCGATGCTTCTTCCATCGCCGCGCGTTCCCTTACGACGCAAACTCCAACTGCGGCCGAACCCCCGGCCAGCTATGCGATTCAGCGAAAAGCGGAACGTGTTTCCATGGTCGGTACGAATGCCTACGCCGTCATTGGCGAGCAGGGCGCTCGTCGCGCCCGTGTACTTGATCTCGG
Organism: Candidatus Acidiferrales bacterium; assembly: GCA_963780315.1. GTDB lineage: Bacteria > Acidobacteriota > Terriglobia > Acidiferrales > UBA7541 > Acidiferrum. The sequence continues at coordinate 68,003 of CAWABP010000016.1, forward strand.
CTTCGGCGGCGTTGCGCTCGAATTTGAACAGCCGGAGGAGCTGTCCGAGAGCATTATGGCGGTCCTGCACGTTCCTATCCTCCCCCCTGTCCGGGTCTATCTAAAGCCTGTATGGTCCCGGCGAACGGCCGAGGGTACCTTCCGTTTTGGCTGCCACTTCATCTCCTGATTCCCGCAATTCTGCGGCACGCCCTCCAGTTTCGCCCTTCATGAGTAACTCTCCCCCACGGCTTTGCCAGGTCTCGAGAACTTGATTTCACCCCCCGCCGGTTCCGCAGTACGCTTCCCGTAGTTTGGATCCATTCCTGTCCCCAGGTACAGGCTTGACTGGGTCCCAACCTGTCCCACAACTGTACCGAGGGACAGGTTGCTGGTACAGTTGCCCAAAAGATATTTTCCTGTGGTGAACCTGAGGGGGTTCGTTCTCGCAGTGCTATTCTGCCGTCCATCGGCTTCCGCAGTTCGTGGCTGGACACTGGTTGCCTGCCTCGCTAGCGTGTCAGGTCTAATTGCCGGTTGTGCCAGCTACGGTCCGCATACTCCTCCCCCTGAACCGAGCCTGGCTGTATCTGCACTTAGCTTCAATTTCAACACTGTCGTCGTTGGCCAAAGCGCAACGCAAACTCTTCACATCACTAATTCGGGCAATGCGCCTTTGCAGATCTCTTCCATTTCGCTTTCCAATAAGCAATTCGTCATCAGCGGACCCTCCCTTCCACGCACCGTGCTGCCCGCCCTTGGTCTCGATTACACTTTGGCGTTTACGCCCACGACTCCAGGAAACGCCACAGCTTCCCTGACCATCACGAGCAATGCTTCTCAATCGGTTCCTGCCATTTCTCTCGCGGGAGTCGGCGAAAAAGTCGTAGTCTCCTTGCAAGTCACTCCATCTTCCATCAACTTCGGCAACGAGAATCTGCAAACGACTGCGACCAAGAGCGTCACCCTAAAAAACACGGGCGACGTAAGTATAACCATCAGTGGCATCACCGCCGCTGGTTCGGGCTTTGGTTTCTCGCAACTTTCCCCTGGAATTTCACTTTCTCCCAACCAACAAGTCACGTTTCAGGTTTGGTTCCGTCCGCAATCCAGTGGTGTTGCTTCTGGAACTGTTTCTATCTTGAGCGCGAATCTCAGTTCGCCCGAATCGATTTCCCTGTCCGGCGATGGTGTCAGCACTACAAATACGCCGCCGCCCACAGCCACCCAGCACGCCGTTCACCTTACGTGGAATCCCAGTAGCAGTGCTGTCGTCGGCTATCGGGTCTACCGCAGCACTACGTCCGGCCAGTTCTACAGCCCTTTGTTCTCGACACCCCTCGACGCCTTCTCTTTCGACGACTCCACGGTCACTAACGGCGACACCTACTACTATGTCGTCACGGCCGTAGACTCGAGCGGCGTTGAGAGTACATACTCGAATCAAGCTACCGCCAACGTGCCCGCCTCGTAATTCGCTGGGTGAGCCCTAAAACTTTTGACCGGGCATAATTTTGCGTTCCCGCGGAAATCCCGTATAATTGCAGATTGTCTCGTGACCTAGCGACGCGGCTGTAACCCCGCACTTCCGGGTTCCCGCGCAGACCGGCCACGATAGATTGGAGAATCCATGAAACCAGGGATCCACCCCGATTATCACCACGTTACCGTCCATTGCGCCTGTGGGAGTACTTTTCAGACGCGTTCGACCGTAAAGGGAGATATGTTACGCGTTGAAATCTGCTCCAGTTGCCATCCCTTCTTTACCGGCAAGCAGAAGCTGGTGGACACTGCTGGCCGCGTCGAGCGCTTCCAGAAGAAGTACGCAAACGCCGCCGTCAAGAAGTAGCTTTCAGCGGCTCAGTTCTGGCTTTGCCTTGCGGACCGGCTTTTGCCCGGTCCGCTTCTTTTTGCCCGCCCGAAGATGAACTGCCCACGTTATTTTTGTCCCACTCGGGTTTCTCCCTGCGTGTAAAATCAAACCTCAACGTGGCTACGCAATCTCCCATGTTCGATGGCATTCCCGCCTCTGACTCTGTCGAGACGGCTCCGCCTCGCATCACCCTCCGCAATGCCTTTTCTCATCCCTTCGATTCCGCCATCGCCGCCGCGCGCACTTGCTATTCTTCTCGCCTGATCACACCCGAGGAAATCACCGACAAACAGCGGCTCAACATTGGCGCCGCGACCTTCTATAGCGGCCATCACACGGTCTACCAACACGCTCACTTCGAATTCGGCCTCGAAAACGTCAGTCGCCAATTCGTCTGGTCGTTCCTTCATGCCCATCCCTTCTACAACTCCGAGCAACAGAGCCAGCGCTATGTGCGACTCGATCGCGCGCAGGCTTACGTTCCTCTCTCCGATCTTTATTTCAATGCGCAAAATCGGGATATCTACCAACAAGCCATTGTCCGTGCTTGGGCCTACTATCGCGAACTCTCCGTACTCCTTCTTTCGGACGCGCGCTCCATCTTGAACGACATCTGGCACATCAGCCCCATGTCTCATCCAAAGCGGCTTCTGAAAATCGAGCGCTCAGCTGAGAAACGCGCCATCGAAATAGCTCGCTACGTCCTTCCCGTGGCCGCCTTCACAACTATGGTTCATACACTCTCCGGTATCGTCCTTCACCGCCTCTGGCGAATGTGCTCGGCTTCTGACACGCCCAGCGAAGCCCGTGCCATCGTCGGAGAAATGGTGGCCCAGGTCCGTCAGCTCGACCCGCAATTCTTCGATCGCTTTGGCACTACTCCGTTGGAAGAGCTCCCTGAATGGAAAGACGCGACCCCCGCAAAGTCGCATGGCGATGATTTTGCCCGTGAATTCGACGCCCGCCTCAAAGGGAAAACTTCCCGTTTGCTCGACTATTCACAAAACGCTCCTCGCGTCATGGCCGAATCTTATCGCGCCGTCGTCGGCCTCACTGAGGCCGCTTGCTCCGATGCGGAGGCCATCGATCGTCTTCTCAATCCCGCGCGCAATCTCTATCGGCTCGAAACACTAAATATCGGCGTACATGCACCCATGATGCGCGCTCTCCAGCACGCTAATTACACTTTTGCCAAGAAAATCAGTCACACCGCGGACAGCCAGGATCAGCGCCACCGGATGGTTCCCGGCTCGCGCCCGCTTCTCACCCTCGCCGATACTCGCGATCCGGACTACATCACGCCAAAGCTCATCGCGGATAATCCACGAGCACTGGAAGTCTACCGGCGCGCCATGCATGACGCCTGGTCCGCTAAGAATCAACTCCTCGACCGCGGCGTGCTCCCCGAAATTGCTCTCTACCTCTTGCCCAATGCCAAGTCTATCCGGCTTGTCGAAACCGGCTCGCTTCTTCATCTACTGCACAAATGGACCATGCGCACCTGCTTCAACGCCCAGGAAGAAATCTACAACGCGTCCATGGACGAAATCGCGGAGCTTCGCGCCGTCCAGCCCGAACTTGCTCGATATATCGGCCCGCCTTGCCACCTTCGCGCCGGCATCACGACTCCCATCTGCACCGAGGGCTCACACTTCTGCGGCATCAAGGTCTGGCTGGATTTCCCCAACACTCCCCGGCGTATCTAGTAGCTTTGGAGGATGAGGCGTAGACCAGTGTCAATTTGAATCGCAGGCCATCGACTCATGAGCAACTGGGATTCCGCAATAGCCGCGTACTTCCTGCCCTGTCACTGCAGCCTGGGCTCGCATGCGAAGCAGCATCTACAGATCTTCGGGACGTAATCCCGTGCGTTTCGCAATCCTAGCCGAACTTTCGCAGTTGAGCACATCTGAGCCAGTTAAGTGCCTTGTAATCAGTCGAGGCTAGGGAGAGGTCTTCACCACAAATAGCCTCCTACCGGACGGTTGGTACTTCGATTTTGTAGCTCTGTTTTTGCCCGACCAGGCGCGGTGGGGGCTGGCTTGGCAGCTGCAGTTTCAGCTTCTCGATCAGCACTTTGGTGTCGAGAGAAGGCTGGGTGTAGCGCGGCAGAATCAACCATCGTTGATCGACCGTGGGAATCCACACATCGATCATTTTGATTTCCGCCAACTTCTCCAACACCGCCGTAGGTGTCAACCCTGGGGCGTGCAGCAACAGACGCTGCTTCAGCGTCACTTGTAAGCAGTAAGCGAGAAAGGCAATCAAGATGTGCGCGTCGGCGCGATGCTCCAGTTGATGGCGGATCGGGCGGATGCAAAGTTCGCTTTTCAGCGACCGGAATACCGCTTCGATCTGGGTCAACTGCACGTAGCGCGTCCACAGCACGCTGGGATCTCCGGCGGTAAGGTTGGAGCGCAGCAAGTAGTGCCCGTCGCGCCATTCCGCCGCTTGGAGTTTTTTCTTATCCACACGAAACTGGAAAGTCTCGCGCGTAACCTGCTGGCCTTCCTCCGGTACTTGCATTTGCACGAACTGGAACGCGCGGCCCGCTTGAGCTTTCGCGGCACCCAAACGCATCAGCAGCTGGACCAGAGAGGGCAGGCTGCGTCGCATGGCACGGAGCTTTTTGAGCAAGCGGACCAGGCGCTTACGGCGCATGGCGGTCTCTTTAGCTCTTCTTCCTTCACTCTTGGCCAGCACATAGAGTTCCCCGTCTTGCTCAAATAGTTTCACGCCCACCGACTCGCGAACCTGCTGCCAGGGCAGATCCAGCCATTTCTTTTCATACTCTTGGATCTTGCCTTTCGCTGTCCCCACCAGATAGAAAATCTCGCGTGCCGGATCCCGCATCTCCTGCAAGATCTCTTCGGTCGGAATACCGCGGTCCATTACCCACATGCGTTTTGCTTTTCCGTAGACCTTCTCGATGTGGTCTAGAAAATCACGCAGTGTGGTGCGATCACTGGTGTTGCCGTCCATCACTTCGTAGGCCAATGGAAAACCATCTGTGGTGATCACCAGAGCAATCACCAGCTGCAAACAGTCTGTCCGTTTATCGCGACTGTGACCGTACTTGGCCTTGGGGTTCTCTTCCATCGCACCTTCAAAATAAGTGCTCGTCAGGTCATAGAGCATTACTTCGAATTCCGCTTGAAACAGATCGGCCCACTTCTGGCGCAACCACTGAAACAGTTCCTGCTTATGTTCCAGCACACGGTCCAGGCAGCGATACAAGCGATCCCCCTCCGTGTCAACATCCCTGAGACAAGTCTAGTACCCTTAATTAATGAGCAGAAGGGCGAGAAAGAAGCAGGCAGGGATGATTAGGAATTCTCTTGGTGTTGTTCTTTCTCCTGAAGGTTTGGCTGCCGCGGAACGGAGCGAAGGCTCGGTTTGTGAGCCTGAGCGTAGTGCAGCGGCAGCCAAAGTGGGCGCCGGGGCTGTGCCGGTTTTGCCGCCGGATTCCGAGGTTGTCGCCACGGCAAAACGTCGTGTCTTCACCGCAGCATACAAACTGCGCATTGTGCAGGAAGCCGAAGATGCTGCAGCCACCCCAGGTGGCGTCGGCGCGCTGCTTCGCCGGGAGGGTTTGTATTCCTCGCATCTGGTCAGTTGGCGGCGGGAACGCCAAGCCGGGAGCCTGGAAGCCCTGACCCCACGTAAACGCGGCCGCAAATCCCAGCGTGATCCGCTGGCAGAGGAAAATGAAAAGCTGCGCCGCCAGCTAGGCCAACTGACAGAAAAACTCCGAAAAGCGGAGATCATCATCGACGTTCAAAAAAAAGTGGCGGCGCTGCTGGGCCGTCCGATCCCGGATCCGGAGGAGAAACTGTGATGGCCGCGGCCACCGAGTTGGCCACGATCGCGGGCATCCGCGCGGCGTGCCAGGCGCTGGCTCTGCCGCGAGCTTCCTACTACCGAAAGCTTCATCCCGGTTCTTCGGCTTCGCCAATTTCCCGGCGGCCGCCGGCACGGGCTCTGCGTCCTGAGGAACGGCAAACGGTTCTCGCCTGCTTGCACGAAGAACGTTTTCAGGATCGCTCTCCAGCCGCTGTTTATGCGACGTTACTCGATGAAGGAACGTATCACTGCTCGATCAGCACCATGTATCGCGTGCTCGACGAACACGACGAATCGCACGAACGCCGCAATCAGTTGCTTCATCCGCCTTACCAGAAGCCCGAACTGATGGCTACTGCTCCCAATCAACTGTGGAGCTGGGACATCAGCAAGCTGCTCGGCCCCGTCAAGTGGACCTACTTTTGTCTCTACGTAATCCTCGACGTGTTCAGCCGCTACGTTACCGGCTGGATGGTTGCCTATCGCGAAAGCGCGGAGTTGGCCAAGCGGCTGATCGAGGAAAGTTGCAAAAAACAACACATCCCGCCCGGCCAACTCACGCTGCATGCCGATCGTGGCACCTCGATGAGGTCCAAGCCGGTGGCTCTTTTACTTGCCGATCTGGGTGTCACGAAAACGCATAGTCGACCGCACGTGTCGGACGACAATCCTTTTTCCGAGAGCCAATTTCGAACCATGAAATATCGGCCGGAGTTCCCGGACCGCTTTGGGTGCATCCAGGACAGTCGTGCTTTCTGTCAGAGTTTTTTTCGGTGGTACAACGACGAGCACCGTCACTCTGGCATAGGCTTGTTGACGCCAGCCATGGTTCACTATGGCCAAGCGGAAAACGTCTTGCGGCAACGCCAGGATGTGCTCGATGTTGCTTACCAGCTTCACCCGGAGCGCTTCGTGCGAAGCGCTCCACAACCACCGGCTCTTCCCAGCGAGGTATGGATTAACAAGCCGGCCCAGCACACATGAAAAGCTCACTAAATTCCGTGAGCACCTGTCTCAAAGTCGTTGACACGCGCCGTCCTTTTCGGCCACGGAGAAATTTGTTCCCAGCAGCGCATCCATGGCAGTGGTCAGGTACCACTGGCGATGCACGCGAAACTCGCTGCCCGGATCCAGCAGTTGGCTCACCACCAGTAGCTGCAATACTTTTTCCCAAGGAACTTCTTCCCGAGTTCCGGCAAGGCGAGCGTCCCAAAACTCATGCAGGCCCAGTTGCTGCCATAACTCGCACGCCAGCCAGCAGCTACCGAACAGCCGAGGGCAACGCAGTTCGAGCCCGCTCAGTTTCACTTGCAGGCTGTCAATGGCATCGGCGGGAATCTCGCGGTCATCGGGAAACAAACTCAAGTTCGTATATTCTTGCTCTTGTTCATCAAACACCGACAATGTCTTGCGCCAGGCCGCTTGCTGTTGATCGTTGATCTCTCCGAGATAGAGGACGGTTCGCTGCACCGTTTTGTCCGAAGCGGTTCGATGGTTTTCTACGATGCTGAAGTAGCGATGATCCTTGCCGTCTTTTTTTCGATGGATGCTGCGCAAGAACATGTCCACTGCAGACTGCCAGAAGTCTGGTGCCCAAGGGAAGAGCCTTGGTCTTCACTCTACAGTTTTTTCAGAGTGCGGCGATGGAAACGCACGGCTTAGCTGCGAAAATGATCGCAAAAATGCCGAAAATTGCTGGCAACTGCGAAAGTTCGGCTAGCCAGCATCCGCGGTCCAATTTCCACCGCATCATGAAATGCCCAAATGTAATCGCCCCGTTCCGCGTGCGTCAGAATTACGTGCGACCCTCTTTGCGATTTGATCGTGTATCCAATTCGGAATAGTGCTCTTAAGACTTTCGCTGCCTTACTGCTAGGCCATTGGCTCACTGTTAGGCGGCTTCGATGGAGACGGTAACTGTCTCGGCGGGTTCTTTCTTCTCTTCGATTCGATCGGCGAGGACGCGAAGTGCAAGCGCTTGAGCAGACGCGACAGCTTCTTTCTGTGTCGAGCCATATGCCATGACGCCGGGCAGATCCAAAACTTCGGCGATCCAGCGCCCGTCAACCTCAAGTTCTGTCTCCACTTTATACACAATGTGAGGCATGCGGTCATTTTAGCACGTTGTTCTTCAAGTGTCCGTGGGTTTGCCATTCTTCGCTCCCCCCTTGCACGCCTCCCACGAACGGACGGGTAACCAGCCTGTTGTGAGAAGAGCGCACTCACCCCTGTCTTTCACTCAGTCCTTGAAACCGCGTTACCATTCCTCTGCGTCTAAATTACGAGAGGCTTGCCATGCCACCCATCCTGCTGCGATCTCTCTCTTGCCTTCTCGCTATCTGCTTGGCTTGGGTTCTTCCGTGCTCCGCGCTTGATACGCCACTTTCGGATACCGCCGTCCGGCAGGCCTATTTCATGGGCCAGCGTCACGATGAATCGCTCGCTCATTTTCTGGACCAGTACACGAAACATCTCGCTCCACCCAAGACGGGGCCATACATTTCATCCGTCTCATTCCTGACACCGTATGCTCTACTCACAAAGCTCTCTGACCGCCAGGCCTATGGCTACAGCGCCCAGCAAGCCGAACTTGACCACCGCAAACTCGTGGAGACGGTGAAAATCACCGTGGAGATTCAGTTGACAGACACCTATTCCATTGTCATGCGCAATCCCGGCGCTCGAACCACTGGCACTCCCTCGGAATTTCTGTTGCGGCCGTCCGATTTTTGGCGCGATTTCCAGGTGCAGGTCTTCGACGGCGATAAGCCTCTTACGCCTTTTATCTATACGGGCTATCCCAACCTCTTCTGCGGGGATACCGAGTGCACGCTGGTGGGCGCGACCATCAAACTCGAATTCCTAGCCGAGTCGTTTCCCTCGGATAGGGCGCGAATCTCAATTGATCCACCAGAGGGCGATCCCGTCAGCGTCGATTTCGATCTGGCATCTATGCGTTGAGCGAGGAACCCAGGATCACTTCGGTCTTATTCGGCATCGCGATTGGCAATCGACACGCGAAACAACGGCTTGGCCACCTCGGAGGGTTCAATTTCATACGTTTGCGCCGTCTTGGTGGCGTCGTAGTCCCGCCACAGCCAGATCATTTCCGCGGGAAACTCAGCCGCCCCATGCGCTGAACTATGAGAGCCCTTCCCAAAACTGAAATGGAAGTCATACTTTGCCATCTTCAGGGCATTCGCCATGCGAATATTCGCAAGCGCCCAACTACCGTACTTGATCTCTAAATCCCCGGAACCATCCTGCAGCCAAACGCGAATGTTGCGCTTAGGCTCCCGCAGCACCTTATCCGGATAATCCTGCCCGCCTTCGGGATTCGCTGGATCTTCCTTCCACTGAATGCTCGCGAAGCTGCCGATCCACGTAATCACGCGGCTGAATTGCTCTGGCATCTGCCACGCCGCGTTGAACGAACAGATTCCTCCTGACGACAGTCCCGTGATCGCTCTGCTGTACGCGTCCTTCCGGACATTGTATTTCGCCGCGATGTCGGCGAGGATTTCGTCGCGCAGAAAGCGCACGTAGCGGTCGCTCACGGTGTCATACAAAGTGCTGCGCATGGAATCCTTCAGGTCGCGCTGCCACTTTTCCGAGTATGCCTTCACGAACTTGTAGGTTGGCGTGCCTGGCGATTCGCCGATGTCGCCGGGATTGATGAAGACGCAGATCATCACCGGAATTTTCTTTTGCGCAATCAAGTTGTCGATCACGTTCAGCGCCAGCGTGCCACTGTTCCGGTCGATGTACGCCCCGCCATCCTGAAACACCATCAGGGCTGCGGGAGTTTTCGCGTCGTATTGCGCGGGAACGTAGATCCAATATTCGCTCTTCATGCCGTCATAGATCTTGCTGGCGTGTACGATCTTCTCTGACAATGTCCCCGTGGGAATTCCCGGCTGCAGGTAGGACAGCTCGCCAAACACCGGCAGATTCATACTTCCACCAAATTCCTTGCCTTCGAGCACGTAGTGAAAGGCATGCGCCCTCCCTGCCCCATCGATGCGCGCCACGCCATACCAAAGGCTCGAGCCGGGCAAACTTTCCATTTTCGGGCCGGGAGCATCGTCAACGAACAACGCAGGTTCCGAAGCCGCCTCGGTAGCAAAGAAAAAATCTGGCCCGTGGCCCGCCCACGCTGTCCCTTCCTTCAAAGCCTTGGCCTCGAAGCTGCCTATGATCGCATCGCGCAGCCCGGGACTTTTGGATTTAGCGAGTTCGATGAGTCGCGGCGCTGTCAATTTGTCCGCGGCGGAACAATAAGTAAACACCGCGCCAACAGTACAGATCAAAACAAAAGCTCGGAAAGCGAACGCGATGGGAAACAAATTCCCCCGTCCATTATTCGTCTCGAACATGAATTGTCCTTTCTCCATTGCAGGCGCAGCAAAACAGGAACGCTGAAAATCCGATTAGCTTCTCCAGTGCAGTGTGACCGGTCCAGGCATGGGGTGAGGGACAGGCACGCCCGTGCGGCGCGATTCGATCAAATTCTGCTTCAGAGCGAAGTACCACTTCGCAGGGCGGTCCGCGTCATCAATCAGCATCAACCTCGGGTTGTGCCGCAATCCTTCGGACTGCTGGATCATCGTCTCCTGATCTTGCCGGAGAAATATCTTCGCGAACATGCGAAAAATCCACACCGGAAGCGCCAGGTTCCACGCCGCCACGAAATCGATCCGGCAAAGATCGCGCCGCACCGGCGTTACCGTTGCGCGGCTGGAAAACCACAGCTTGCCACTACGAATTTCTTCAAAGCGCATGTTGGGCAGCACAAAATCAATGGTTGTGCTCACAGCCTCGCCCGTTATTCTCTTCAACAGCTGATACGGCAGGCTGTTTGTCGAAGGCGAGTGCTTGCTCATCCGGAAACCATTCTCGATGGGCTCAAACTGTTTGGATTTCTCGTGGATGCTCGTTTTGCTCCGCCAGAACCACGATTGATGCACAAACGGCCCATGCGCCGGATCCATCAACCCGATAATCCCGTGATCGATGTGCGATGGCAGCTCGCATTCCAGCCGCGTGACCTTGTACTTCGCGCTGAACTTTGGCAGCTCCGGCGCCGGTGGGGCTTTTTCTGTCAATTTCGATCCCGGCGCGTTCATGTACACCCACACATACCCATCGCGCTCTTCGCAGGGATAGTGCAGTGCGCTGATGCGCTCCACTTTCAATTTGTCGTGGCTTGTCAGCGAAGGTATCAGCACGCACTGCCCACTGCATGCCTCGAATTCCCAACCGTGATAGCTGCACTGCAGATTCTTCCCATCAAAGTGTCCGTAAGAAAGCGGAATCCCCCGGTGCGGGCAAGCGTCCCGCATCGCAAACGCTCTCCCCTCGCTGGTTCGCCCGATTACCAACGGCACTTCCAGCAGCATCGCTTTCGCCAAATGCTTCCCGTAAATCTCATCGCTGCGCACCGCCGGATACCAAAAGTCCCACAAAAACCCCGCGTCAGTCTGAGGGGCAGTCGGTAGTCCACTCTCGGGCATTTCGCCCAGTACTTCTCGTGCTGCGTCACTCATTTTTCGCACTCACTCATCTCTGCCATCTTGCCTTGGCATCCTAGTACATCACATTTCTTCCCAGCAACGTCTATGGCCCGCAACCACTTCAATTGCACCGCGCCACTTTTCGCGTTATTCTTTCTAAGTAGAGTTCATATGTACGCTTCCTTCTATTAGCCGCCTTCCTTCCAGCGTCCTTTCGGGCGCCCGTTCTCGCTATCGCTAGCACACAAATCGCCCAGCACGAGTCACCACTCTTTCGTGACCCTTGGTTTTCATCAAGTGAGGTTTTCCGATGTCGGTACTTACTCTTAGCGAAAAACTGGATCAGCTCGAAGCGCGCTACCAGGAAATGACCCAAGAACTATCCACTCCTGAAGTCGTCACCGATTCCGCGCGTTTCCAGAAACTGGCCAAGCAGCACGCCGAACTCGAGGAAATCGTCACCAAGCATCGCGAGTTCAAGCAAGTGGAAAAAGACCTTGGCGGGGCCCGCCAGATGGTTGTCGAGTCCGAAGACGCCGACATGCGGCACATGGCTCAAGAGGAGGAAAAACTGCTCCTCAGCTCGCAAGGAGCAGATCGAACGCGAACTAAAACTGCTCCTCCTGCCCAGGAACCCCATCGACGACAAGAACATCATCCTGGAAATCCGCGCCGGTACTGGCGGCGATGAAGCCGGTATCTTCGCGGGCGATCTCTTCCGCATGTATTCGCGCTACGCTGAATCCCAAGGCTGGAAAGTGGAAGTGATGGAAAGTTCTCCGACTTCTATGGGGGGCGTGAAAGAAATCGTTGCGGCCATCTCCGGCAACAAAGTCTATTCCAAGTTGAAATACGAAAGCGGCGTGCACCGCGTACAACGTGTGCCGGACACGGAAACCCAAGGCCGCATCCACACTTCCGCCGCCACTGTTGCCGTACTTCCTGAAGCCGACGACATTGACATCAAGATTGAAGCCAAGGATCTGCGCATTGACACCTTCTGCTCCTCCGGCCCCGGCGGACAATCCGTCAACACGACCTACTCCGCTGTGCGCATCACACATATCCCCAGCGGCCTTGTCGTATCCCAGCAGGACGAAAAATCGCAAATCAAGAATCGCGCCAAGGCCATGCGTGTTCTCCGGGCGCGCCTTTACGAAATGGAATTGGAGAAGCAGCAAGCCGCTATTCTTGCGGAGCGCCGCGGCCAGATTAAAACCGGTGACCGTTCGGAGAAGATTCGCACTTACAATTATCCGCAAAACCGTGTCACCGATCATCGTATCGGCCTGACCATCCACCAGCTCACGGAAGTCATGGACGGCAAGATCGGCCCGCTCGTCGACGGCCTGGTGGGCCATTACGAAGCTGAACGCCTCAAACAGGAGCTAGCCGAGGCATAATCTCCTTAGCGGAGGTGTGTATGCTTTCCCGTCCAGGTGCAAAGCCCGGTCCCGCGTGGATGCGTGGCCTCAGCGACTCATTTTCCGATCCCGATCGCGCGCTCAAGATGATGATGCCTTTCTGGGCCTTCTTCATCGTTTACATGATTGTATTCATTGGCCTGACGCATTTCGTGACTGCTGTTGTTCTTTCTAAGGACTATGTCTACGAATCCTCGATACACATCGCTGGCTTGCCGCTCGTCTCTTACAGCCCTGCCGCCCATGGCATCATCGCCATCGGCGGACGCGCTACGGGCGTTATCGCTCTCGGCGGGATCGCGTTAGGATTCATCGCGATTGGCGGCCTAGCTGTCGGCGTTATTTCAGTCGGCGGCGTTTCCCTGGGACTCTTCGCGCTTGCTGGTGTGGCCATCGCCTGGCGAGCGTTCGGTGGTCTCGCTATCGGTCACTCTGCTCTAGGTGGATGTGCCATCGCTAAATACGCTTATGCGGGAAATGGCGTCGCCTACGGTACCGTGGAAGCCAGCGGCCGCCAGAAAGAGCATCTAATTGGCTGACCCGGTTCCCATGAGCGCAGCCGCCGCAGATCGCTCGGTGCGCTCTGTGCTGAAGCAGGGCCTCAGCCAACTGCGCACGGCCAACGTTCCGTCGTTCACTTTAGCCGCTGAGCTACTTCTTTTGCATGTCGTTGCTCGTGATCGCGCCTGGCTCTATGCGTATCCGGAAGAAATTCTCTCCGACGCAGTAACCAGTCACTATTTTTCTTTGATTCAACGACGCGCCAGTGGTGAACCCACGCAGCACCTAACAGGCAAACAAGAGTTCTGGGGCCTCGAGGTCGAAGTGACGCCCGACGTTCTGATTCCTCGCCCGGAAACGGAGCATCTCATCGAAGTCGCTCTCGATCGCCTCGCTCTGCGGGAACTCCGCGCCGGCCGTCCCCCGCGTCTCACCGGCGGCGGCATCACACTCGTGGATGTCGGCACCGGCTCTGGCTGCATTGCCATTTCCCTTGCGAAGGAACTCCCCGACGCTACAATTTACGCCGCGGATATTTCCGCCGTTGCCCTGGCCGTTGCCCGTCGAAACGCGGCCCGCCATGGCTTCGCAGATCGCATCCGTTTTCTAGAGTCCAATCTTTTTGATGCCTTTACGCCCGTCCGCTTCGATCTAATAGTGAGCAATCCGCCGTACGTCGGCCGCAGCACGGCAGAGACGCTCGCCCGTGAAGTACGCGAGCACGAACCCGATGTTGCTCTTTACGGAGGCGAAGAAGGCTATGAGTTTTACGCTGAACTTGTTGCCCAATCGCTTGAATTCCTAAAGCCCGGCGGTTTGCTTGTTCTCGAGCTTGGTTACAACAGCCTGTCCGCCGTACAGCCGCTTCTCGAATCGCGGCATTGGACGAATCTCGGCGTCACCAATGACCTCGCTGGTATCCCCCGCGTCCTAGCTGTCGAGCGACTCCCCACTCCCCAGTAAGCTCAGCACCAGCCTCGTGCCGCAGATGCGCACGAGCCTACCTCGGTTCGATGACGCTCAGCCCTTTTATCCGTGCGAAATGGCGTTTGTTGAATGTCGCGACCTGACTGCCATGCTCGAGAGCCGTTGCTCCGACAATCAAATCATAGAACCCTATCATCTTGCCGGTATCTTCCAATTCCGCCCAAATGCGCGCGTGCTCGTTTGCCGTTTGCTCCGTGTAGGAAATGATCGGGACAAATTCCAAAATAGTCTTTAGGTAGCGCTCCCGAGTGGTTCTATGTGTTCCGGTCGCCCTCTCTACGCCATGCCAGAGTTCCGCCACTGTGGTGGCGGCAATCTCAAATTGCTCTCTCGGCCGTGATGCTACCCATTTCCTGAGGTCGAAGGAACCCTTTTCACCCTGAATGATGACGTCCGCGTCGAGGATTATTGCCATTTGTCCGCGGGTGCTGTCAGGGATTTACGGGCCGCTTGCAGATCGCGTCGCCACGCTCTCGCTTCATTCTCCGGCAAGTACGCCTCCGCCAGACCCTCGGCCAAATCGCGGCCCACACAGACCTTCACCCTCTCCGGCACGAGGCGGGCAACCGGCTCGCCATTTCTCAGGAGCACGAAGGTAACAGTTTGATAGTGGACGCGATTGACACAATCGGCAAAATTGCGAGCCGCTTCCGTGACGCTGATCTTCGTTTTTCGCATAAATCTGATTATCTGATTTATCGACCCATTGCAAGGCGCGCGCAGGGCAGCTGCCCGTTGCACTTGCCAATCTGCGCTTGACAACAAGTACTTTGTGTCATAAAGTGAAACCTTCTTTCGAGTACACCATGCAACTAACCGACCTCTTCTTCCTCGCCTGTGTTCTCTTTGTATTTGTCCTTCTAATTCGGATTGCAATCGCCGTGTTTCGCCAACGCTGGGCTGCTTCCGTTCACCTTCTGCGCTTTTTGGGTATTTCCCTTTTCGGATATGTTCTCGTTCTTTTTGTCGTCGGACGTGTGATGCCGCGCCGCACGTTTGCCTCTGGTCAGCGGGAATGTTTCGATGACTGGTGCGTCGCTGCACTCAGCGTGGCCCCAGCGGAGGTCTCCCCGAAGCTCCCTTGCCCGCCCATCCCGGGCAGCGATACGTGGGTCGCCGCCGTGGAGGTCTCCAGCGACGCAAAACGGGTTCGTCAGCGCGCGCCAGATGCGCGGGTCGAGCTGGAGGATCAATTGGGGCAACGCTATCCCGCCTGTGCTGCCACCCTCCAGCAAGGTGGTCAACCACTGCACTGGCTGACAGATGAGCTGGGCCCCGGCGATTCGTTCAAGGTCTGGTTGCCTTTTCGTATTCCGCACACAGTCAAACCAGTTGGCCTTATCGTGCACCATGGCGAATATCCGGGAAAATTCATCATTGGCGATGACCAGAGTGCGCTGCACCAGCCGACGCTATTGCAGCTAGGCACTCAACCATAGGCAATATGCGCAAGCTGGACTGCCGGGTGCATTCGCACTGTAGGCATTGCTTGTCGTAAACCATAGTCGTACGCTAACCGCATGCCGGACCTGGCTCGCTTCCGCGCCAAACACGATCCCAGCGAAGACCGCGATCTCCCACTGCACTCTTCCATTCTTCACGTGGACATGGACGCCTTCTTCGTCTCCGTGGAGCTCCTGCAGCGCCCTGAACTCCGCGGGAAGCCCGTTGTAGTTGGTGGCAGGCCCGACCAGCGCGGCGTGGTTTCAGCGGCCAGCTACGAGGCGCGCAAGTTTGGCATTCATTCCGCGATGCCATTGCGCACCGCGGCGCGTTTGTGCCCGCATGCCGTCTTCCTCGATGGCCATCACGAAAAGTATTCCGAATGGAGCGATCGCGTCGCTTCCATCCTCGGCAAGTTTTCTCCCATCGTGGAAATGGTTTCCATTGATGAGGCCTACCTCGACCTCAGTGGCACCGAACGCCTACACGGCCCGCCCCTGGCCGCCGCTGACAAACTTCTCCGCACCATTACGCAAACCACTGCGCTGCCCTGTTCCGGTGGCCTTGCCACCACGCGTCTCGTCGCCAAAGTGGCTTCCGATCAAGCCAAACCACGCGGCCTCGTCTGGGTCGCGCCCGGCATGGAGGCCCGCTTCCTTGCACCACTGCCCATCCGCAAGATTCCGGGCATCGGGGAAGTCACCGAGCGCGCTCTACGTGCGCTGGGAATTGAAACCGTGGAACAGCTTGCTTCCCACTCCCAGGAAAAGTTGGAAAAAGTCTTCGGCCAGTGGGGCACCGCGCTTTACCGCAAATCGCGTGGCGGCGACGCTTACGAATTCCTGATTGATGCGGAACCCAAATCCATATCGCACAACCACACCTTTGGCGAGGATACGGACAACGTCCAGGAGATGGAATCCTTGCTCAGCCATCTTTCCCAGAAAACCTGCAAACGCCTACGCGAAGCCGGCCTCTCTGCCCGCACACTTACTCTCACCATTCGCTATGCGGGCTTTGAAACTCATACCCGTTCCAAATCGCTTCAGGAACCCGCGCGACTGGACAACGATATATTCGCTGTTTTCCTCGATCTCTTCCGCGAGCATCGCGACCCCAAACGCAAGGTTCGCCTTCTCGGCGTCGCCCTGTCCGGGTTATCTCACGGCGCCGAACAACTCGATCTCCTGGAAGCCGACCGCCGCGAAAAACTGGAAAACCTCACCAAGGCTGCGGATCGCCTTCGCGACAAGTTCGGCTTTGGCTCGGTGCAGTTCGGCGGCTCTCTGCGCCGCGACGACCCTTGATTTATCGCGCCAAGCTGCGTCCCTCTTCCCAATGTCCTATACTTGCCCATCATGGGCACTTCCATCCCCAAGACTCCCGGCTCCGCCCCTCCTGAGCCCGCAATCATCGAGCGTTTGCACAACCTCTGGCAGCGGGTAAGCGAGGGCCGCGCCATTGACGATCTCTGGTCGCAGTTTGCCGCCGACGCCCGCTCCAGTTACGGTTTTTATGGCAAGGACGTCGATTGGGACGAAATCCGCAAATTGTCGCGCTGGAAGCGGCCCTGGCCCATCATAAAACAGTTCTTCTGGGCGCTGCTGAACAAGCTCTCTCCGGCGCGCCGCGTCCTTCTTCTTGTAGCGCTTGCCCTGCTTCTCGTTTCCGGCGTGAAATTCAAATTCGGCAATCAGTTCGCTTTCGACGTCGACTTCGAAGTCATCTCTGCCCTGCTTTTCCTACTTCTGCTTTCCCTCGAGTTGGCGGACAAAGTCGTCATGAAGCGCGATCTGGAGATTGCCCGCGAGATTCAATCCTGGCTTGTGCCTTCTGAGCCGCCCGCGATTCCTGGGGCAGAGATTGCTTTTTGGACCCGCCCGCAAAATTCCGTCGCGGGTGATTACTACGACGCGTTCTATCCCAAAAGCGATGCGGCCTCTGGCGGCAAGCTTTTGCTGGTGATGGCAGACGTCGCAGGGAAAAGCGTTCCCGCCGCCATATTGATGGCCACGTTCCAAGCCAGCCTGCACACGTTGGCGATTGAGGGGCTTCCGCTGGTGCAACTTGCCGATCGCCTGAACCAATACGCTTGTGCCCATAGCCTGGAGGGCAGGCGCTTCACCACCGCTGTGATTGGCGAATACGATCCTTCCACGCGCCGACTCGTCTATGTGAACGCCGGACATAATTACCCTGTTGTTCGCCGCACGAGCGGAGGCACAGTGCGACTTGAATCCGGCGGCTTGCCGTTTGGCATTCTCGCCGATACCACATTCGTTGCCGCTTCCCTGGACTTGCAGCCCGGAGACACCTTGGTCCTTTTCACCGATGGCGTCGTAGAGGCCTTCAACTCTACCGGCGCGGAATTCACCGACGAACGCTGGCTCGCTATCATCAGAAACCTGCCCAATCTTTCCGCACAGGCGACCCTGCAATACCTGATGCAGCAGGTGGGACAATTTGTAGGCGCCACACGTCAGTCCGACGACATAACCTGCCTCGTCCTTCGCTGCAAATAACCGCTCCGCTTCACTTGCTTCTCATTTCTTGTGCGCCCATCGCTGCGCCTGGCGCATAATCAGACCGTGAATCCGCGCGAACTTGCCAATGCGATTTGCGATACGCTGATCTGCCACGGACACCAGGCGCTGCTCGTCGGCGGCTGTGTGCGCGATATCCTCCTCAATCGCGAGCCAGCTGATTACGACGTGACCACCGATGCTGCCCCCGAGCGCGTCCTGCAGCTTTTCCCGGGAAGCGTAGGAGTCGGCGCGCAATTTGGCGTGGTTCTCGTCCCTCGCGAAGCGTGCAAAGTGGAAGTCGCCACCTTCCGCTCCGATGTGGGCTACTCCGATGGCAGGCATCCGGATCGGGTGGTCTACTCCAAGACGCCTCAAGAAGACGTTGCCCGCCGCGACTTCACGATCAATGGACTGCTCATGCGCCACGATACCGGCGAGGTCTTGGACTATGTTGGGGGGCAGCAGGATCTCCAGGCCGCTTTGATCCGAGCCATCGGCGATCCCGAACGCCGCTTCAGCGAAGATAAGTTGCGCTTGTTGCGGGGTATCCGCTTTGCCGCCCGCTTCGACTATTCCATCGAATCCGCCTCATTCGTTGCCATTCGCGAACTCGCGTCGGAGATCCACGTGGTTTCCGCCGAACGCATCCGTGAAGAACTTACCAAGCTGCTCACGGAAGGCGCCGCTCGCCGTGGCTTCGAGCTCCTGGACGATTCCGGCCTCCTGCCGGAACTCTTGCCCGAAATCTCGGCCATGAAAGGTGTACCGCAACCTCCCGAATATCATCCCGAAGGCGACGTCTGGATTCATACTCGACTCATGCTTGCCGGCCTCCCCGCAGGCGCTTCCCCCACATTCGCTTGGGGCGTTCTTCTCCACGACGTCGGCAAACCGCCCACATTCCGGCCTGCGTCAGTCACGGGAGATCGCATACGCTTCGATGGACACGTCGAGGTTGGCGTGAAAATGGCCACCGCAATCTGCCAGCGCCTGCGCTTTTCCAATGAAGACACGGCGCAAATTCTGGCCCTCATTGCAAATCACATGAAATTCAAGGATGTCGCTCAGATGCGGAAATCCACCCTCAAACGCTTCGTCCGCTTGCCCGCGTTTTCTGAACATATGGAGTTGCACCGCCTCGATTGCACGGCCAGTCATGGCCGCCTCGAAGTTTATGAATCGCTTAAAATTCTCCTTGCCGAAACGCCTGCCGAACAATTCCGTCCATCCCGCCTATTGACCGGCGTCGATTTGCAGGATATGGGATATGTACCAGGGCCCCGCTTCCAGGAGATGTTGACCGCTCTAGAGGATGCTCAACTGGAGGGGATTTTGCAAACCAAGGAACAGGCAATTCAGTTCATTAAGAATCGGTATCCCCGCCCAAGAGATGGCCGATAGAGTCAGGTGGGGGCAGATTTGGCATGGTCTGCGTTTAGCTAAGATATTTGTTTTCAATTGAATAGTACAGCACTTGCAAACCGGTTTAGGGGTAGGATAAGATATGAGCGTTATTGACTAAAGGTATCTGCCATGGCGAATTGCAGTGTTGGGCACCCTTTTCGCCCTTCCTGCATCTAATCCGGCATGGCGGCGCTTTTTGCCGCTCGATTTGAGGGACATAATGGCTGAGAAAAAATTTGCTGTGCCGGAAACGCTCGCGATACTTCCGGTCCGGGACACTGTGCTTTTCCCGGGCGCCGTCCTGCCTCTGACTGTGGGCCGCGAAAGCTCGCTGGCTCTTGTTAATTCGCTATCCGGCGAAGAAAAGCTTCTGGGCGTTGTGGCTCAACTGGATCCCCGAATTGAGGATCCCGCTGCGGCGGATCTTCACAAGGTTGGCACTCTTGCGAAGGTCCATAAGACCGTCAAGATGCCCAACGGCAATGTTGTTGTCTTCCTGGAAGGTTTGCAGCGGATACGCATCGTTGAACTTCTTAGCTTGCGTCCGTTCCTCCGAGCCACCATCGAATTGGAACCCGATACGGTTGGCGAAGAGGATGCGGAACTCGAAGCCCTGGTTCGCAACGCTCAGGAACTTTTCCGCGATGTGGTCAGCCGCTCGCCGCAACTCTCCGACGAGTTGCAGAATGCCGCGCTGAACATTGAAGACCCTGGGCGCCTGGCCGACTTCATTGCCGGAACGCTGCCCAGCTTGTCCACGCTGCTGCGCCAGGAACTGATCGAGACCTCCAACGTGCGCAAGCGCCTGGAAACTTTGATCCGCGAACTCTCCAAGGAAATGGAAGTTCTTGAACTCCGCAGCAAGATCAACGAACAGGTTCAGGAGCAGGTCAGCCAGAACCAGCGCGAGTATCTGCTGCGCGAACAGATGAAAGCCATCCAAAAGGAATTGGGCGAAATAGACGATGCGCAGGCCGAAATCGATGAACTTCGCAAGAAGGTTGACGAGGCCGGCATGACGCCCGAGGCCAAGAAAGAGTGCGACCGCGAGCTGAAGCGCCTCTCCAAAATGACCCCTGCTTCCGCCGAATACATGGTTTCGCGCACCTATCTCGAGTGGATGACCTCTTTGCCATGGTCCAAGTCTTCCGGCAGCGCGGAAATCGACATCGTAAAGGCCCATGAGATCCTCGACGAAGACCATTACGACCTGCAAAAGGTCAAGGAGCGCATCCTTGACTACCTGGCCGTGAAGAAACTCCAGCCCGGCATGAAGGGCCCCATCCTTTGTTTCGTCGGGCCTCCGGGCGTCGGTAAAACCTCGCTCGGCAAATCCATCGCTCGCTCGCTGGGCCGCAAATTCGTGCGCATCGCCCTTGGCGGCATGCACGATGAAGCAGAAATCCGAGGCCATCGCCGCACCTACATCGGCGCTTTGCCAGGCCAGATCATTCAGGGTTTGAAGCGCGCCGAATCCAACGACCCCGTGTGCATGCTCGATGAGGTGGACAAGCTGGGCCGCGACTTCCGTGGCGATCCTTCTTCCGCGCTAATGGAAGTTCTCGACCCGGAGCAGAACAACACGTTCCGCGATCACTATCTGGACGTGCCATTCGATCTTTCCAAGGTCACGTTTATCGCCACGGCCAACTGGATGGATCCCATCCCGGAGCCGTTGCGCGACCGCATGGAAATCCTGGAACTCCCCGGCTACACGGGTGAAGAGAAGATCCAGATCGCGCACAAGTACCTGATACCCAAACAGACCAAGGAGCATGGCATCAAAGAAGGCGAGCAGCTTGAATTCACCGAGGAAGGGCTTCGGGAGATCATCCACAGCTATACGCGCGAGGCAGGTGTGCGCAATCTCGAACGCGAAATCGCCACGCTCGTCCGCAAACAGGCGCGCCGCATCGCCGAAGGCAAGCCCGATAAGATGATGGTCACGCCGGAAATCGTGCGCGAATTCCTGGGCGTCCCGAAATTCCGCACGGAGAAGGAAGTCGAGGAGCGTGTCAAGAAGCCCGGCGTTGCCGTCGGCCTCGTCTGGACTCCCGTGGGAGGCGACATCGTCTTCATCGAAGCCAGCCGCATGCGTGGTGGCAAGCAGTTCACCATGACCGGCCATCTCGGCGAGGTCATGCAGGAATCCATGACCGCCGCGCTAACCTGGACCCGTGCCAACGCCGAACGCTATGGCATTGATCCGGACTTCTTCCGCAAAGCCGACATTCACATCCACGTGCCTTCCGGCGCCGTGCCGAAGGATGGCCCGTCCGCTGGAGCAGCGATGGTGACTGCGTTGGTGAGCTTGCTCACGAACCGTCCCATCAAGAACCGCCTGGCGATGACGGGTGAAATGACTCTCTCCGGAGTTGTTTTGCCGATTGGCGGAGTGAAGGAGAAAGTCCTGGGCGCCAAGCGTGCTGGAATCAAGCACGTGCTTCTGCCGGCGGACAACGAGCCTAACGCAGTGGCCGATCTGCCTCCGGAAATCCTGGGAGATATGAAGATCTCCTACGTGCGCACGCTCGATGAAGTTCTCGAGCAGGCCCTCGAAAAGGATCCCATTTCACCTGTCATCCCGGAACCCGAACCGCCCTCGACCGGTGTCGGCGATTCGACGACAGCCGTACACTAAAACCTACAGTTCATCATCAAAGGCCCGGCAGCCGAGTCCGCCGGGCCTTTTCTTTTGTTCCCGGCGCTATTGTGTCGGGCACAACGGAGGAGTACCTTCGCCTTGATGATCAAAGCCGTCAAGCTCGCTTCCGATTCCGAGCCAAAGCATCTCGTGCCCTTTGGCCCCTATGGCGGCGGGCAATGGACGGGCCACCCGATCGGCCTCGTTATTGTCTTGGGAATTCTGGCCATGGGGATGGTCGGCATCCCCGAAACGCGCTGGCTTCTCCTAAGCGCTGCGGCCGGAGGCGCAATCCTCGCCTTCTTTCTCTGGCTTCGCCATCGCTAGTTGTTCGATCTTTAATCGAACTGTCGTGCCGAGGCGTACACTCGATGGTGAAAAGCACCGCAACTACGGGTTTCCAATGACAAGAACGCCTTCTTTGATCACTGTCGATTCGACCAACTTCGATGCGCTTCCTTGCTGCGGGATCAAATGCCTAACTCATCCGGGTCGGCAGCAGAAGTCCTGCTGGCTGCAAGCAAACGCCAAATTCGGCTTGCGCGCCAAGACGCTTCTTGCTCCAGACGGCCATCCGGGCGGCTACATCGAATATCTTCCGGGCGAGTTCGCTTGGCGTGGGGTACAGGCCACCGGCTACATGTTTATTCATTGCGTTTGGATCTATTCGCGGAAGCACCAGGGCAAAGGCTGGGCCAGCTTCATGATCGAAGCCTGCCTGAAGGATGCAAAAAGTGCCGGTAGGAAAGGTGTAGCCGTCATGGTTCGTGGCGGTCCTTGGCTCGCCGACCCCCGCCTGTTCTTGGCAAATGGATTCGCGCCTGTTGATACCGCGCCGCCAGACTACCAACTACTCGTTCGCAAATTCAATCGAGAGTTTGCCAACCCGTCGTTCCAAAAGGGCTGGGACCAGAAGCTTGCACGTTATGGCCGGGGTCTCACCATCATTCGTTCCAGCCAGTGTCCGCACATCGCCAAATTCGCATCAGACATCGCCCAAGCCGCGGCGACTGATTACCACATCACGCCCGCGGTCGTTGAACTCGAGTCTTGGCGTGATGCTCAGAACGCGCCGACTCCCTACGCGGTCTTTTCCCTGATCTACAACGGTCAGTTGCTGGCCGATCACCAGATCAGCCGGACCCGCTTCCACAACATCATGAAAAAGTTGCCGCGCAACTGAGCGTCGGCCACTCGCGTTTGTTCCGGGACAAATCCGCCAGGCAATCCTGACCGCCGACTCCTGCTAACATAAGTTCACCTTGAGCTCCACGCCCAAATCAGACACCGCCAGTCTCGCGGCCCTTCTGGCTCAGCGCTTGGGTGAAGCCCTGCTTCGCGAACGCATTGTTCCGCGCTTTGTGGATTCTTATGTCGTTGAACACGGCCGCTTCGGACTGCAGGTACACGCCTCACTTTATCGCGACCTTCTGACCCTCTTGCAACGCGAGGCACTGCTGGCCATGTCCGCCCGCGCCATGGAAATTGCCGCGCAAGCCGCCGCTCCAGGCGTTGCGAAGGCCCCCGCGCAAACCAGGCGTAAGTTCACTGCGGCCTTCCAACAGAAATATCTGGCCGCTCTGACGCGCCAGCAGCGTTGGAATGCCGGCGACACACTGGAGTTCCAGGCGGATTTGCAGATGTATCAGGCAATTTTGGCGAAGGCGGCTCCAACGCGCCGCGCAAGAAAACCGTTCGAAGTGGCCAATCATCCCTTCGTGGATCGTTGCGCTTTTCTTCTGGACTCTTCGTTTCTGGAAAAAGCGCGCGTTGCGGCCAGTCGTGCGCTCACCGGCCTCGAGTCGCTCACCGCGGAGGTTACCGAAGGAATTCTCCAAACGCCTGCAGAGGCAAAGACTACGAAAACACGCTAAATTTCCAGCACATTACCGCCAAAAATCGGTTTCCCTGCCCGTGATACTTGAAATCCGTAAATCGCCAGCGCAAGGATTGCGATCATCGCCACCACGCCGCCTTCAGTCCACCAGGCGTTCAAAGGCATTGCGAGAGGCATTTGGTCCGCAAGCTGATCGATAAAATAAAGCACGGTCAGAGTCACCAGTCCGAAGCGGTAAAGAATGTAGAGATACGCCAGGAAAAACGGCGCAGTGAAAAGAGCGTCGATCAGGGGATTTTGCGCGCCCAGGCTCGGGATACAAAACAGTAGCGACATTACTGCGGCCGCCAGCCAGTTGCGCCGAAAAACAAGCCGAAGAACGAAGAACAGAAAAAAGATCAGCAGCGCACTCGAAAAGGAGGAAGAGGCTTGGTACAACACCGTTGCGATGCTGCCTCGAATCCCTTCCAGCGCATAAGGAGCGTTCATCCCGAATGGCCGCACAGGCGGCTTGCCAAGCCCCGCTTCGACAAAAGGCTGGAGCTGTTCTAATAGCGCCGATGCCAGTCCAAAGAGTGTACCCAGCAACACATCGCGAGCAAACACTGGATCATTGAACTTTCCCGTGAGCATCCGGGACCACGAAATCAGCGTGTCCGGCCAATACTTCCTCACGTACGGTTCCAGCGCCGCATACAATAGCCACGTTACAATTCCAAAAAACAGGCTGACGCTTAACGCCAGGATGAATAGCACTATCTCAAACATCGAGGATACGTGGTGCGCCAGCAGCGCCCAATTAATCATCCCCACGATTACGACAAATGACGCCAGCCGCGACGCCCCGCGCATGTCCCCGCGTCCCGCTCTCAAGTGGCTTCGTGCCATCCAGATGCCCATTCCCAAAATTATCAGCAGGATCGCAAAACTAAACCATTGCGCTATCGTGTTCTGCAGTGAGCGGACCGGCGGCTGCATTCGCGCAGCTTTGTCCCACGACGAAATCACCGTGAAAAAGATCGGCCTTCCCCGATAGCCTGCCGCCTCTATGCGAAGCGGAATCTCGGGGTGATCTGGCCAACTTCCTTCCCATGCTGCACGCGAATCTCCCCACGCAAGGGGAAACCAGCGCGGCGCCACTGATTTGAACTGGCTTGGCTCCATTCCTGCTGCCGCGAACAATCTGCTCCAGTCAGGCGGGGGTGGAGGTTCCGTGGGCGGATCGTCCACTTGCGGAGGGATCGCGCGGAACACCAACATTTTCCCTTGCGGAGACAGTCCGATGAATCGCGATCCTGACTGCGTCAGTGGCGGCTCATCCGGTTGCACTCGCCCGTAGATCAAATCATCCACCGGGGAAAGCGGCGTAAGAAGGCGTGGGCTTTGCCGGTACCAGAACATCAGGCTGGGCGGCTCATCCTGTCGCAGCACTTCCCAGCGCGTCGGCGTCTTCACCGTATCGGAAATATGTTGCAGGTAATCCTGCAGCGACGTGAAACTCGCCGCCGTATCCGCGGGCGCATCCGTATAACCGAATGACCGGATCATTTCGTTTGCCTTGGCAGTCAACACTTCTGCACTCGGTCCAAACGAAATGTACGAAACCATCTTTGCTCGTTTTGCCATGCTCACGAGCAGCGCCAGCAAAATGCAGACGCCGGCGACGCACAACAATCCAATGCGGGGATTGAGCCCTTCTTTTTCTCCAGCCGCCGCCACCATTTCCGGCGAGGGCGTTTCTCCCGCCGCCAGCGCCGCTGCCAGCGGATCGCCCCCGGGTAAAGCAGCGGCCACTTGCAGTGCGGACGCCGGCCGCTTGCTGGGGTCTTTTTCAAGGCAACGCAGAATCGCGCGCTCCAGCAGCGGATCCAGGTCGCGTACCAGCGTCGAAGGATTGGTGAACATTCCCTCTTCACGTGCCTTCAAAAGCTCGGGCAGCGTAGCAGCTTCAAACGCGCGTTTCCCCGTCAGCACCTCGTACATCACGAGCCCCAGCGAATAGAGGTCGCTCTTCGTGGTCACCTCTTTCCCGCTGAGCTGTTCCGGCGCCATGTATGCCGGTGTTCCGGCGCGCACCTCCGCGCCTTGAATGCTCGCTGCAATTCCCGCCAAACCAAAATCCGTGATCCTGATCTTTCCTGCGCCATCCAGCATTATGTTTGCGGGTTTCAGGTCCCGGTGAACTACTCCGCGCTCGTGCGCCGCCGCCAGCCCCGCGCAGATTTGCCGGGAAATTTCCGCAGCCTTGTCTTGGGGCAGCCGCCCAATCCGCCGTACCAGTGATGCCAGATCCTCTCCATCCACATATTCCATCGTCAGGAACGGAATTCCTTCAGCATCGCCGATATCGAACACGCGGCACACATTCGGATGCGAAACTTGTCGCGCAACTCGCACTTCGGAATGGAATCTCGTCAGCGCCGCGGCATCTCTTGTAAGCGCTTCCGGCAAAAACTTGATCGCCACCACCTGGCTGAGCTTGAGATCCTCAGCGCGATAAACTTCGCCCATCCCGCCGCGGCCCAGAATAGCCACGATGCGGTAGCGTTCCGCAACAATCACGCCGGGAGCAAAACGTCCGCCGCCGATCGCGTCGCTACTGCTCAGCATGGGATTGCTGGGAGGGTTCGAGCGTGGCACGCGCGGTGTAGAGGCTGGGCCCGGTGTCGGCCGTGGGGTCGGCCGCAAACCCGGCGCTAGTGTCTCCTGATTGGCATCCAGCAACGCCTCATCGCCAAGGACGGTCGCCGCCTTCGCAACATTAACGGGCGTTCCGCAGCGCGCGCAAAACCGCGCCGTCGCCGTCATCTCTAATCCGCAAGAAGAGCAGAACATGGAAGGCAGATTCTACCATTCTCTAATGGCCTACGCGACCACACCGGAATCGGCGTTCACGGTCATACCGAACTGTTGTTCGGAATCTCAACAGAGGGTGTCCGGCCTCGGACCGGAATCGAATTCGCCTTCGACTGAATTCCCCAGTCGGCAAACTGTCGTTTATATAATTCCGCATAAAGACCGCCGTGGTTTAATAGTTCCGCGTGCGTCCCACGCTCCACAATCCGCCCTTCATTTACAACTAGGATCTGGTCGGCCTTGAGGATGGTCGAGAGGCGGTGCGCGATAACAATCGAAGTGCGATCTCGCAGCACGACCTCGAACGCTTGCTGGATTGCGGCCTCGGACTCGGAATCTAGGTGTGCGGTTGCCTCGTCGAGAATGACAATGTCGGGTGCCTTCAGAAGAACGCGGGCAATCGCCAGTCGCTGCTTCTCTCCTCCCGAGAAGCGATAGCCACGCTCACCGACCAGCGTGTCGAGGCCGTTGGGTAAGGACGTGATAAGCGGTAGGATCTGCGCCGAACGCAATGCATCGGTAAGTTCCGCCTCCGTTGCGCCGGGCTTGGCGTAAAGAAGATTCGCCCGGATTGTGTCATGAAAAAGGTAGGCGTCTTGAGTAACGGTGCCGACGCGTTGACGGAGATTATTAATCTTCACTTTGCGAACGTCGATCCCGTTCACCAAGACTGCGCCAGCCTCCACGTCATATAGCCGGCCGACAAGCTGAGTGATGGTGGTCTTTCCAGCTCCCGATGGACCGACGAGAGCGACAAGCTGCCCTGCCTCAGCAATAAAGGTGATGTCGGTCAGCGCAAATTTCTCCGGCGCCCCTTCCGGCACGGAAATCGATTGCAGTGACGCAAGCGACACTTTCGACGCTGATGGGTACCGGAAAGAGACCCCATCGAACGCGACCCGGGCCGGACCGCTAGGAATCGCGACTGCGTTTGGATCATCTTGTATCATCGGGCGTAGATCGAGTACTTCGAACACGCGTTCGAAGGAGACGAGCGCAGTCATCAAGTTAACCTGCAGACTTGAAAGCCCCATTACGGTACTGTTTAGGCGACCCAGGTAAGCGACGAGGGCTACAACCGTGCCGAGGTCAAGCCGGTGCTGCACGATAAGCAGGCCACCCCAGCCGTAAACGAATGTCGTCGCGAGACTCGCCGTGAGCAGGAACGCACTAAACAAGAGGCGACTGTAGATTGTCTGCTTGACGCCGATATCAGAGACGCGCCTGGCTTTGTCCGCGAATACCTTGCCATCTTCCAGGGGACGGCCAAAAAGCTTGGCCAAATGGGCGCCAGCAACATTAAAGCGTTCGACCATCAGGCTATTCATTGCCGCCGCGAGGTTGAAACTCTCGCGCGTAATTCCCTGGAGTTTTCGCCCCCAAAAACGCGCGGGAAGAATGAAAACTGGAACTAGCACGAGAGCCGCAATCGTGATCCGCCAGGAGAGCGCGAACATCGCTCCCAGGACCAAGACAAGTGTCACGGTGTTGCCAACAACGCTCGACAGAATCTCCGTGAAAGCGATTTGCGCGCCGGTCACGTCCGTATTCAGTCGGCTCATCAGGGATCCGGTCTGCACCCGCGTGAAGAACGCCAGCGGCATTTGTTGAATATGCTCGAAAAGTCTCGTCCGCAGCGCCAGTACGACGCGAGCGCCGACCACGGCGGACAGATAGGACTGGGCCAGGGCGAGCGCGTTGTCCAAGAGGCCGACGATGGCTGCCAAGACGGAGAACCGGATAATAAGCGTGGCGCTGCCCTTGAGGATGCCGTAATCAACGATGTGCCGATAGATCAGGGGATTTAGGATGCCAATCGCCGAGCCCAGAATGACGACAGCAAGAAGGACCGCCAAAAGCCCGGCATATGGAACAGCGAATCGCAGCATGCGCTTCGCTGTTCCCGACTTCACTTTTTGTTTTAGCGCCGATGGGTCCCGCATCAGCGCAATCATTGATGCCATTCCCACGATTATTCCTTCAACTCGACACGATCGCCCCCGAACAAGTCGCAACTGCCTTGTCCCGCGCCAGCCAAGCGCGCTCGCCTCATCGCGACAATGGTGCGCTCCGCACGGCAACGATTTGCCCTAACTACGACAATTGTCGCAAAAACTCGCCGTCGGCTTAGCTGATCTTCTCCACCTGTACAGCCGTGCCGTACGCCAGCACTTCCGTCACACCCTGCATCACTTCATTCGCGTCATAGCGCATCGCCAGAATCGCGTTCGCGCCGTGTTGTGCTGCATGTTGCAGCAGCAGTTCGTACGCCTCCTCGCGCGCCTTTTCGCACAATTCCGTCAGCACCGTGATGTTGCCACCCACAATCGTCTGAATTCCCGCCGCCAGGTTGCCCAGCACGCTCCTCGAGCGCACGGTGATGCCCCTCACGATTCCGAAATTCTTCACCACGCGATACCCTAACAGCTCATTGCCCGTCGTCACCATGGAACTATCTACTCGGCCAGTCATTTGTTTTCTCCCTCCGTTTACGGGTGTTTACCTCTGCGATTCTACCTCTGGACAAGCCGATTCCCTCACTCCTTCTCTCTGTTATGCTCGGCTTGCGTGGATACCCTCTACTACTTCCTGGCGTTCCTACAGATCGTTGCGGGCCTGTATCTGCTCTACCAGGGCTTTCAATGGCTCGTCTACGTCCGTCGCCGCTTGAAAACGGATCCGGGGTTCTTTGCTCCCCGCACCGCCGTCATCTGTCCGTGCCGCGGCATAGAACCCGGCTTGGAACCCAATCTCGTCTCTTTGTGCGAATTCAACCATCAGAACTACGAAGTTTTCTTTGTGCTCGCCTCTGATTCCGATCCGGCTTACAGCATCGTGAAGCGCGTCGCGACATCTTCCCGCGTCAAAGCCACCGTCATCATCGCGGGCAAACCGCAAAATTGCAGCGAAAAAGTGAACAACCTTCGCACTGCCGTCGAACAACTCCCTCCTGAATTTGAAGTTCTGGTCTTCACCGATTCTGATGGCCGCCCCGGCAAGTCCTGGCTGCACCACATGGTCGCGCCCCTCACGGATTCGCGCATTGGCGCTACCACCGCCATGCGCTGGTTCATTCCCAATCGCTCCGATCTGCCCACCGCTCTTCTCGCCGCCTGGAATGCCTCTGTCGTCACCATGCTCGGCGATCATGACAAGAACTTTTGTTGGGGAGGCGGCACGGCCATCCGCAGAAAGCTCTTTGAAGAGATTGGCATGATGGACGTCTGGCAGTATTCCTTCAGCGATGACTTTTCCCTGACCGAGGCTGTGGAAAAAACCGGGCGCGGTATCGTCTTCCTTCCAGAATGCCTGGTCCCCTCGTATGTCCAATCGGATTTTTCTGGACTGCTTGAATTCACAAATCGCCAAATCACCATAACTCGCATTTATCGCCACCAGATGTGGGCTAGGGCCTTCGCCACTCATTTTCTCTATTGTCTTACGGCGGCTTTGGGTCTGTACCTTGCTCTCAGCCTCACAGTCGCCTCGCGTCCCGCTTTCCAAATTATGTCTTTGCTCATCCTTCCATTCTTGCTGGCAGCGATTCGCGGTGCTGTTCGTGTGATCGGCGTCACAGAAGCTCTCCCTCCGCGCCGCGCGCAAATCATGGCACAATCCTGGATATACATTGTCTTGTCCATGGGTGTCCCATTTCTGTACCTGTTGAATTTTTCATCATCGTTTGGCCACCATGTTCGCTGGCGCGGCATTGATTACGAGTTGATCTCTCCGCAGCAAACTCGCGTCCTGACTCCGTAATTGCAGACATCCCTTCATAAAAGGCAAAAAATGCTCCGGCCACGCAATTTCTACCCTGTTTTTACATAACACTCCTAACGGAATCTCTCTAACTTATTGAAAAATTGAGCCGTAGAATTCCGCTGGCGCGGCACGCTGGATGCTAACTATAGCCTTGGTCAGGTGTGACGTTCGCAAGCGATTAGTCGGGGACTCCTTCTCGCGTACCCTTTGATTCTGTTGTTGGTTTGGCCTCGGAGGGTTATTGGCTGACCTAGCCCGCGCCCTGTTCGCTTGCCTGGTGATTCCGGCCAACCTCCATAGGAGGAACACACAAGTTCACATACAGGAATGTTTCGTTTCCGAGACGGAACATATCGAAGGAGTGCACGTGAAGTTGATCCGCAGATCAGTCGCAACGCATCCTATCACCCAATCCAGAATCTCTCCCTCGCCTTCTGTCTATCTCTTTTACGAAAAAACCTCCGGAACTGCGCATTTTCATGTTGAAGCCGGACCCGCTGGTGAACTCCCTGTAGACCACGCCGCCGGACTTCTTGCCATGCACTGTCTGGTCCGAGGCCATTCCCCCAGCGATTACATGATTATGGTTCCCGCACCGCAGGAAAGCCTTTGCGGTTTGGAGGAAAAGGCTGAGAAACTCCTTGAGGCAGGGCACAAGGTCAAGAGCGCTGTCCGGCTCACGCGCCGGGAAGAGGAAGTCCTGAACGGAATCCTCCGCAGTCTGGCGAACAAAGAAATTGCTTCCGAACTAAACCTCTCCGAACGTACGGTGAAATTTCACGTTTCTTCCTTGCTCGCAAAATTCAAGGTCCGTGGCCGCATGGAACTCTCGCGGGAAGCCGCGCGCAATCCGATTCAGGCATTGCCGCCGGCTGTCAGTGCTCCAGTGGCACAAGCTGAACCCTTTGCCAATCGCCCTCGCCTATATGGCAAGCCGCTCAATTCCCGAAATATTTTGCCTCTGGCGCGTCCACGCTTGATGGCGTGATCGCAGTCTTCGATACTTTCTGTATGAAAAGAGCCCGCCTGGACTGAGTCCTGGCGGGCTTTTGCATTTCCTTCGCCGATCGCTGCTATTTGCGGGCCGTGCTGTACAATTCCGCGGCCTTGTCCCAGTTCACCACGTTCCACCACGCATCAATGTAATCTCCTCGCAGATTCTGGTACTTCAGGTAGTAGGCATGTTCCCAGACGTCCAGGCCCAGCACTGCTTTGCCTCCGGCAAAGTACTGCGTATCCTGGTTCGCCGTCGAATCGATCGCCAGCTTGCCGTCCTTCACAAGCAGCCACGCCCAGCCGGAGCCAAACCGGCCCAGGCCTGCAGCCTTGAACTTATCCTTGAATCCCGCAAACGACCCGAAGCTCGCCGAAATAGCCGCAGCCAGGTCGCCTTTCGGTTCTCCGCCTCCGCCCTTCTTCATCAATTGCCAGAAGAGCGAATGGTTCCAGTGGCCGCCGCCATTGTTGCGGACCGCGTTGCGGATATTCTCCGGCACGCTGTCCAGTCCCTTCAATAGGTCATCGATCGACTTCGCTTGCAGGTCTGCATGACCTTCGAGCGCTTTGTTCAAATTAGTGACATAGGCGCCATGATGCTTGTCGTGATGTATTTCCATCGTCTTGGCGTCAATGTATGGTTCTAATGCATCAAACGAGTACGGCAAAGGGGGCACTGTAAATGCCACGGGTTTGTCCTCCACTTTTAGATTTGGATTGAGATCCGACCGGGTTTCGGCTTGCAACACACCTGGGGCCGCCATGCCTGCCCCAAGCAGACCAGCACCGACAATGCCACTGCTCACGAGAAACTTGCGGCGATCCATGAGAACTCCTCAGCTTCGGTGGGCGCTTCGGCTTGCGCGTGGGATTATAGCGCTCTCGCCTATCGCCGCTCAACTGAAGTGACCTGGCGATCTTCGACCGGGCATCCATCATGGCATTGCGTCTTATTGGATGCACCCCAAAGCCCATTGGGCAGATTCTGCGATAACTGGTTCTGGCGAACCTGCTAACCGCTGCAGGATCTCGACAATTCGTGCCCCCTCGGGTGAATCCAGCGCAAGTTCGCTGTTCCCCAACGCAATGCACGCGTTGCGTACCAATCCCCTCCACTTGGTACGCTTAATGGCGCTGCCACGGAAGCTCACGCGAAATTCCTCCTCACTCATTCCCGCCAGCCATTCCAATCTCGGTTGATAGAACGAGTTGCCATCGCCTGGCTTAAGATCCATCAGATTCGTCACCGGTGCCGCCCGATTGTAGGGACAAACATCCTGGCAAATGTCGCAACCAAACACATGCCGGCCCATCGCTTCGCGAAATTCTTCCGGGATGCTGCCCCGAAGTTCGATCGTCAGATAAGAAATGCAGCGTCGCGCGTCAAGCACATAAGGCTCCACCAGCGCTTCCGTGGGGCACGCGTCCAGGCACTGCCGGCAGTTTCCGCAAAGATCCGGAGGCGGCGCTTCAGCCGGCTCGAGCGTTTGCTTCAACTCCACGGAAGTCAGAATCACGCCGAGAAAGAACCACGACCCATGCGATGCATTCAGAAGCAACGTATTCTTCCCAAGCCAACCCAGGCTTGCGTATTTGGCGAAGATGCGTTCTGCGACTGGACCGGTGTCGGCATAGGCTCGCGCAACAATCGGCTCTCGGTACTTCCGCTGCAACGCCGAAGACAATGCATTAAGCCGCTCCCACATTAGTTCGTGATAGTCACGCCCCCACGCATAGCGCGATATCCAGCCGCGCGGCTCTTTGATTGTTGTTCTAGCAGCATCCGTGGAATAGGGGCGCTCCGTGTTGTAATTCAGCGCGCAGACAATCGCGCTTCGCAACCTCTCATCAACAAGTTGGGGATTTCGACGCCGCGGATCTTCTAGGTACTGCATCTCGCCCGCGTAGCCCCGCACAAGCCATTCCTCGAAATGCGCCAACTCTGGAAAATTATCCACGCGCACCACGCCGCAGAGATCAAAACCCAATTCCTTGGCGCGTTCCGTGATCCAGGCGGTATCTGCGGCAGAGGACATGCCTTCGATTGTGCCCCAGGCGGCTGCTCAGTTTGAAGTGGGTAGCCCGGATTTCAGGCTGAAGCCGCGGCGGAGGCCAACGGCATCACGCGAGGCCACGGTTTGCGGCGCTGGTAAGACCGGGCCAATTCGAGGAAGATGCCAATATCGCGGTCTAGGTCGGAATTTGTGCCATCAAAATAGAAATTGCGAATGGGGATGCCGGCGTGGTCGCGGCTCACGCGCGGGTAGATGGCTTCTCCAACAATCCCGTTCATGCAGGTGAAAGGGCTGATATCAATCACGCCATCCAGACCCTTGCGCGCAAAATAGACCGCCTTGCCGACATTCACCACCATCTCGCCGTTAGCTCCCAGCGCCGGCAGATAGGGTTCCGCGGCGTCGAGAACCACCTGAATCTCGTGCGGCTCCTCATAACCCTGGAAGTCTTCCTTGAACATCGCCAGCAAAGCGTGTTCGTCTTTGCGCTGGACGTAATTGCGGATGCGCGCCCCCGCCGCTTCCATCGAAAATCGCCGGCCATAGGTCTTTAATCGCCGGTGTTGGTCTGCATTGGTGTACCAGATCCATTCGGAAATATCGTTGATCCACACCTCGGCGCCCGCGGCTTCCAGGCGCCGCACAAGTTCGTTGTTACTGAACTCATTCAAGCGGCAAAAAATTTCGCCGACGACGCCGATCAGCGGTTTGCTGCGGTCAAATTGCATCGGCAATTTGCGGAATCGCTCCTGCGCCTCCTGCAAACATCCGCGAAGCGCGGCCATTTGCTTGCCATTTGTCGTGTAAGAAACCTCCATAACCTTGCATAGCGCCTCGACGCTCTCTTCGTACGCGGCATCCGCGGATCCTGCCTCAATTTCATAAGGCCGTGTCTTCAGTAGCAGCTTCAGCAATATATCCGCCGCCACAAACGCTCGCCAAGCCCCGCGAGTGAACAGCGTCGATGCTTCGCCGAAATCGCTGTATCCCTTTTCCGTGCTCGGCTGGAAGATGGTAACCTCGGAACACCCCAACTGCTCCAGGATAGCTTTCACATAAGGGGCATACTGCCCGAAGCGGCACGGCCCGTGCCCCGTGGCTATGAAGAATGCGGTCTTTTCTGCATCAAACCCCGGCTGTTCCGTTATCCGCACGAAATCGCCCATGGTCACTTTCAATGGATAGCATTCATCCCCGCTGGAGAGTTTTCCACCCAGTTCCAAAGTTCGCGAGTTCGAATGAGGCGTGACATCCGCGTCGACGCCCAGCGAACGCAACACTGCAGCGAGTGCTCGCGCGCTGCCTTCCACCATCCGCGGCACGTAGATCTTCTTTCCGTAGAGCGGATGTGTCCGCGGAATCGTCCTCGAATTTTCTATTGGGTGTTCGTGCATCGCAACAGCCCCTTGCTGTCGAGGTAAGCTTCGCATCGCGTCAAATATCCGGCATCGTTTCCGTGGCCGTCGAACTGAAGTACCAGAAACGGAGCTCCTGCCACGTCCCGCAGCGAGTGCTTGATAAACGAGTCTGGTCCGCACTTGAAGTTGGTGATGTAAATGATGTGGATGTTCGGATGCTCGCTGGCAAATCGCCCTGCTTCCAGGATCCGCCGCCCCGAATTCCAGAACATGTTGGTGTGGAGATCGGTCGAGGCGCGCTCATCCAGGGGCAGAAAATCGAATGGCAGGACATTCACGCCATAAAGATCGCGTAATTTCCTGGGGATGTCGCAATTTCCATTGCGGTCGTAAATGTTGTACGCGCGACCGATCAAAAGCACGGCCGGCTCGCCCGTAGCCCGCAAAGTAGCACACGCCTTGTGGCCTTCCTCGATCAGCCGTTCATCGAAGCGCCTCTGCGCAAGGTACGCTGCCTCCGCCGCTTTGTCGCTCTGCCGCCGGCGGACATCGAACCGCTCGAAATACTCCGCAAGCTGCCGTTTCACATGTTTCCGGCCGGCTCGAAAATAAAGCGTTGGCGAGAGAATTTCGTCGGCGTGTGCCTCAAACTCGGGCGCCGATCTCACCACGTATGGCAGCGTCTGGTTCCACGGGCAAAGGTGCGAGCCGACAGTGGATTCCGGTGCCTCCATATCCATCACATTCGGCAAAAGCACAAAATCCACCGGCGGCCGTTGTTCCGTGCCTTGCATCAGTGAATGTACGTGCCCATGCGCGATTTGTACCGGAAAGCACGGCTCCGCCAAGCTAAGTTCCGCGCCGCGCGTGGCGACGTGATGATCCGTAACGCCCGACAGCACCACCTCGAACCCAATGCCTTCGAGATATGTGTGCCAATACGGGAAGCGATCGTAGTAAAACATCGCT
This sequence comes from Candidatus Acidiferrales bacterium, assembly GCA_963780315.1. Classification (GTDB taxonomy): domain Bacteria; phylum Acidobacteriota; class Terriglobia; order Acidiferrales; family UBA7541; genus Acidiferrum. The sequence continues at coordinate 103,932 of CAWABP010000016.1, forward strand.
TGCGGGATGCCGACACGAAGCCGCCGCTGCGTGACGCCGGGGGCTGCTTCGCGATACTCTTCGCGCAAGATTCGGTCGCGGAGGGCCATCAGGTCGTCAATCACCGGCCGTCTTTCCGTGCGCGCTCGTTTCCGGAACTTATCGGAGCATTTGTCGCCCCAGTACGTTTTCCGGCCCTCGACCGTAATCTCCTTCATGTCGCAATAGTTGGAACAGGCTTTGCACACAAACTCACGCGTCTCAAAGCTGGTGCGGTTCAAATCGAATCCGCGGAACGTTGAAATCGAATCGGGGCACTGTGCGATTGCCACGGTGCCAGTAAAGTTGTCTTCGGCTCCAGCAACCGCCGCCACGGCTTTCGCGTGCAGTCTTTCGTGCACGCTCTCTTTCGCGCAAGTTACTTGCTGCGCGATCAGCGCCATCCCGATGGCCCCGATGATTCCGTTGTGCGGCGGCACAATAATCCGCTTGCCCAGCAATTGCGAAAACGCCGCTGCAACCGCATCGTTGTACGCCGTGCCTCCCTGGAAATAAATGACTTTGCCGATCTTGCGACCGCGCACCACCCGGTTCAGGTAATTCATGGCCACCGAATAGGCCAAGCCCGCCGCGAGGTCCCCGACCTGACTGCCTCGTTGCATCCAACCGGTGACGTCGCGCTCCATAAACACGGTGCAGCGTTCGCCAAGCCTGGCCGGAGCCGTCGAAGCCATGGCCTTCTCCGCGAACTCATCTTTGATCTGGATGTCCATCCGCTCGGCTTGTTCTTCCAGGAAAGAACCAGTGCCGGCGGCACATGCCTCGTTCATGGCAAAATCCACAACCACGCCATGATCAATCGAGATAAATTTGGAATCTTGCCCGCCAATTTCCAGTATTGTGTCGACATCGCCGGGCGTTTCCCCGTCCTCGAGCGCAGCGCCGGCGCGGTTCTTCACCAGTTTCTCGTGGACGTAAATCGCCCCCGTCTTGTGGGCCGTGATTTCGTCGTTGACCGTGTCCGCTCCAACCAGCTCGCCGATCAACTCGCGCCCGGATCCAGTTGTCCCCACGCCCCGCACAACAATCCGTCCTTGGAATAGGCGATCGATTTCCTGCAGGCCTTCCTGAACCACTTCCACCGGGCGTCCTGACGTTCGCAAATAAATACCGTGAAGCAGACGCCCTTCTTCGTCCAGCAACGCTAAATTCGTGCTGACCGATCCCACATCGATGCCAAGATACGTGGAAATCTGTTCCCCATTCTTCGGTAGAGCTTCCGTGCGTGAGGCTTCGGGATGATCCCGAAGCAGAAGCACGTTGCGGAGAGATAAGGGCGCGAGGTCGCGCTCCGCTTCGCTAACTAGTTGCAAACGCGATCGGTAGGAACCATTGCTCTTCTTGCGCGCTGGATCATCCTTCTGGCTGCGCTCCAGTAGCGCGCAACCCAGCGCTCCGATCCAGGCGTACTCTTCCGGCACGAACAGGCCGTCCGCTCCAAGCCGAAACGCCTCCGCCAGCGCTTGCACCACGCCGCGATTCTGGGATACGGCCCCAATCAACGCCACTTGAGATTTCACCGCTTTTCCACGCACGATGTTGCTCTTGAAATTCCGCGCAACCGCTTCGCACAGTCCCTTCAGCACCTCCTCGGTCGAGTAGCCTTTCTGCTGCGCATGAATCATGTCGGACTTCGCGAACACGGAGCACCGCCCCGCGATTCGCGCCGCGCACTTTGCCTGTGCCACTACATCGCCGATCTCTTCCACGCGATATTTCAACCGCGAAGCCTGCTGGTCCAGAAACGACCCCGTACCGGCCGCGCATTCCCCACTTGTTGAATAGTCCGTTATGCCTGTCGCGTAGGTGTGCGAGTTGGATCCGGCGGCGTGATGCGAGTTTCTATTCTCTGCGAGCTGTAAGTACTTCGAGCTTTCGCCCCCAATCTCGAAGACCGTCCTAACATCCGGATAGAGTTGCCCCACCGCGCAAGCAATAGCTTTAAATTCATTTTCGGCTTGAGCCCCAAGAGATTCGGCTACGAGCCGCCCGCCAGATCCAGTCACACGTATGCCGCGAATTTCTTCGTGCGGCGCTAACGCCTGGAATTCAGCAAGCAGATCCTTGACTGTTTGTATGGGATTCCCGTATGTACGGCGGTACGCGGAGAGCAGAACGGGAGCATCGCAGTTTCGCTCCGCGCCGCTGCTGGCTCTTAGAAAATGTCCGTTTCCCGAGGCAGGCGTTTCCCGCTCAGGATGGCCGGGCGTCCACACAGCTGCCAGCTTGGCGCTGACACTTCCGACGTCGAGCCCGACGAACAGTGCCATTTACGATTCCCCCTGCTTAGTGCCAACGGCGCCGGAACGGATAGCCATCCTGAATAAATGGCGCGGCTATATGAGATGGAACAACCCGGACTAGTACTCCCCCGGTCCGTGGGTGCTGAGTCCTTCAAATGCACGTCGCGGTCCAGAAGCCGGTGGCCAAGCCCCCACCGGGTCCTCATGTATCAGCCTCAATTCACTTGTATGTTGCTGAAATATCTATGTTTAAAGTGCAGGAAAAGTATTGCCGCCGCCGGGGCCGCAAAAATATCACTACACATCGGATAGGATTGAGTGAATTCCCAAATACTGATGGATTTCACCCATTAGGTTCTATAACCATTCCGCCGCGGAGGATTTCTGATATGAGAGTCTAACGAAAGCTAGCAACGGCCGTCGGTTCATCCGTATACACATCGAACACAGTGAACAGCTTGGTGATCTGCAACAAGTCGTGCACTTTCTTTGTGAGGTGCAATAGCTTCAATTCGCCCCCACGGCTGCGCACCGCGGTAAACCCGCTAACAAGTTCGCCAATCCCCGAACTGTCGATGTAGTTGACGTCGCCAAGGTTCAGCAGAATTCTGTTGTGCCCGCTCTCCAGCAGATCGCGAATCGTCTTTCGCAGCAGCGCGCTTCCTTCGCCCAGCGCAATCCTCCCGCTCAGGTCGATTAGGGAAATCTCCCCTACTTCACGCGTCGTTGCATACAAGGCTGGCATAAACGTTCCTACGCTTCCTGATGTGGGGCTGCATCCGATTTCTTTTGATTGCCATTGCTCGATGCGCTTCCGGACAACGGCAGCTTCTTCGACATGATAATCTCTGCGCCGCCCGTCCGACCTGGAACGACGTCAAATTCATCCATGAACGCACGCATCAAAAATATCCCGCGCCCGGACGTACTCAGCAGGTTTTCCTCCGCCAGAGGATCCGGCACGTCCTTCAGCCGGAAGCCCTTCCCTTCGTCCATTACATGGATGACCATTTTCTCGCCGGTAAGGTCAATCGCCAAATGGATTTTCTTTTCGGGCTTTTCCTGGTTTCCATAATGAAACGCGTTAATCACGCCTTCTCGCACCGACATCCCGATCCGGTAGCACTCATCTTCCGCAAATCCCGCTGCTTCCGCGACTCGCAGACACATCTCCTCTGCGAGATTTACGCTCTCAACGTGGGTGTCTAAGATGACTTCCAGGTGTTTAGTGTCTGGCGCCATTCCCGGTCGTTGCCGCGGCCACTGACTTCACTAGTTCAGCGTACTTATCCGTAACACACCGCGCAAACCCAAGTCAATGGAGCCTTCGATGGAGGCGCCTGGCCTTCGCGCCACGGCATCATGAAAAGGATTGCTGCAAAACTCATCCCTAGATTGCGCTTCTCCGTTGATTGCAATAGATTCCAATGTTCCGGCGGAGAAACAGTCATGCACCCATATAATATTCGAGCTTTTGCCTGCTGCTGTTTATTCGCACTCCTGCTCGTCTTTGCTTCCCTATCTTCGTCAGAGCAAATGAGTGCCAACCGGCCGTTTCGCATCAGCGAAAACCATCGTTATCTAATCGGCCAGGACGGCACACCGTTCCTTTTGCAGGGCGATGCGGCATGGTCCCTGATCGCGAATCTCACAAAGGAAGATGCAATCCAATATCTACGGGATCGCAAGGCCAAAGGCTTCAACGCCGTCCTGGTGAATCTTCTCGAACACAAGTTCGCCAAAAACGCGCCTAAGAATATTTACGGAGAGGCTCCCTTTTCCAAAATGACGGATTGGTCCGCCCCAAACGAAAAATATTTCGAGCATGCGGACTGGGTTATCCGCAAAGCGGCGGAAAACGGCCAAGTGGTTCTCCTCGCTCCCGTTTATCTGGGATATCCCGGCACCGATGAGGGTTTCATTGATGAAGTGACGGCAAACGGCCCCGAAAAACTCCTACAATATGGTCAGTTCTTGGGTCAGCGTTACAAGGATTTCGACAATATCATCTGGGTGATGGGCGGCGACCGCGATCCGGGACCTGCACGGGAAAACGTTGACATGATCGCGTTTGGTATTCGTCAATTCGACAAGCGTCACCTGTTCACCGCGCATTGCCATTCCGATTCCCCTCCGGCGGAACAATATCCCGGGCCCTGGTTGGACATCAGCACCAGTTACGCCTATCAAATCGTGCATCTCCGCCTCATTGAAGACTACAACCGCACTCCTGTTCTGCCGACTTTCTTGATCGAGTCCATCTACGAAGGCGAGCACAACGCATCCGAGGTGCAAGTCCGCCGCCAGGCCTATTGGGCTGTTCTTTGCGGCAGCTTTGGTCACGTGATGGGGAATCGGCCTATTTGGTTGTTCGATCCAGGTTGGCAGAAGGCCATGGACGCTCCGGGCTCTGTCGGCATGATGCAATGGGGCAAGTTGTTTCGCTCTCGGCCTTGGTTCAGTTTGGTGCCGGATCAGGATCACAAAGTTGTCACCGACGGGATCGGCGAATTTTGGGGACTTGACTACTTGGCTGCGGCCAGAACCATTGACGGAAGCACGGTAGTGGCCTACATGCCATCAGCGAGAACGGTTACGGTTGACATGGCAAAGCTTTCCGCTGGCCCCGTCAATACGTGGTGGTTCAACCCGCGTGACGGAGTGGCAACAAGTGCCGGGAGTTTTCCTGCCAGCGGATCCAAGCAGTTCACCCCTCCGGCTCAAGGCGATTGGGTTCTTGTGTTGGACGATGCTTCAAAGCACTTGCCGGCGCCTGGGCAGTAGCATGCCAACTTCTTAGGGCTGCCCCTACGGCAAACCATCTCGCAGTTGAGCCGTCATCTATCGTGTAGCAAACCCCGATTTCGACCAGTAGCTCCGGTCCAGCGTCCGGTACTGAATCGCCTCGCTCAGGTGTTTCGCCTGGATGTCCGTCGCCCCATCCAAATCCGCGATTGTCCGCGACACCTTCAAGATGCGGTCATGCGCCCGAGCGGAAAGCCCCAACTTTACAACCGCATTCTCCAACAGCTTTTCCCCATCCGCCGATATCGCGCAGTGCTTGCGGATCATCTTCGGCGCCATCTGCGCGTTGCAAGAGGTCTTCTTCTCTCCCTTAAATCTCTCCGTTTGCCGGACTCCCGCCGCGATCACTCGCCCGCGCACTGCCGCGGAATCCTCTGAAGACGACGGCGCCCGCGACTCCTTGTACTTCACTGCAGGCACTTCAATGTGTATATCAATGCGGTCCAGCAGCGGCCCCGAAATTTTCGAAACGTAGCGTTGAATCATTAGCGGGGTGCAGTGGCATTCGCGGGTCGGGTTCCCAAAATATCCGCACGGACACGGATTCATTGCCGCGGCCAGCATGAATCGCGAAGGAAACGTCACCGACACGGCAGCCCGCGTGATCGACACGGACCCATCCTCCAGCGGCTGACCTTGTAACAACCCGCCAGCTATTCCGATTGGACATCAACTTTTCAGATTAGGCGAAGGTGTCCGTTCCTGTGCTGTTTGAACGGGCCTCATCGGTGTCACATGTTAGAGCCTGTCATACCAGTCCAAGCCACCGGGCAATTCCTCGGCGGCAAACTCCAAATGGATTACACGTCTCGGCTTGGGCACCAAACAGGCGGAGGACGCATGAAGTAGTAACGGGCGCATCAGCAGAGCCCCGCCCCGAGGAACTGTGCACGTGATGCTAGCCCACTTCGACCCCTCTGCGATTTCTTGGGCAGAAAAACGCCCTTGACCATGCGAACCGGGAATTACACGCAGAGGCCCGTTTCCCTTCCCACTTTCGTCAAGATGTAATCTCATGGCAAGGATTCGGCTCAGAACCTCTGCTGGTGGCTGCACGTGAGCAATTCCGGCTTTGATAGTCCACGGCCCAAATCCCCTAGCTTCACGACGCTCCTGAACCATGATGGTCAGGTCTTGGTGCCACGCAACTTTCCAGTTCGATTCTTGTGTCTTGTTGAAGAAAGTGCCTTTTACTGCGAAACAATTCTTGCCAAGGATCGACTCGGCCAGAGTCCTCACCGCAGTCGAGGCAGCCAATTCGCGAACGACAGGCAAGGCCAACAGATTTCTTATCCCATGGGAGGCATCACCGAGATGGCTGCAAAGCCGTTCCACTGTTTCGTCACTCAGGCAAAAAGGAACGATGGCAAATCCATCCCTCTCGAATCGCTCCCGCAATTCGTTGGCACGCGGGCTTTCACTGGACGCCGCTAGATTTCCCATGCCCTAAAACCTGCCTCCATCAATCCACGCCTGAACCTCTGCCTCTACCGAGAAGGGGCTCGTCGGTGCTGCGGCAAATCGGGCTTCAAGTTGGTAGGCGTTTATCTCTAGCGGAATGGCTTCGTAGGAGCCGCCGCTCAGGAAGCCTCTCACGTATCTCACGGCAAAACCTTCCAATCCGAGTTTTTGGTATTGCACGAGATGAACAAGTTCATGGAACAGGAGCCTGTCCGTGGACGGCTCGTGAGAGACAACGGTATCCACAAATGTGATCGCAGCCATATGCGTGAAGTCGGGTAGAATGGCGGGGTCGAATCCCAAGTTGAGCAGTGCGCCGTAAAAAGGCGGATTGCACACTCTCTCGCTAGAAAGAACCAATACACGTGCTGAATCTAAGGTGGGTGCAGAAAAGAATGGTGCCAGTGCTCCTTTTTGATCTCGGTCTAGCGGTATCGCCCTACGACGATAGGTCTGGTGCTGAAGAGAGATATACTCGGCGACCAACCGCATAACCGACTCAATCTGTGCGCTGCCGAGTTTGGGAAGAGGCACAGTAAGTTCCTCGCTCGTCTACCCGGCTATGATACTTGCATCATTGGCCCGCGACGTAATCCTGCCTCCCGAAATTACTTCAGCTTGGCGTATTCCGCTTTCGCAGCGATGTGGATGGGGATGTCGGGGTCGGCGTCTTTCCCAGCAGCGTTCGCGCTTCTTCAAGCTCTGGGCGGTCTCCATCGGCGTGTTCGCAGATGGAGAGGAGCTTGGCGTAGTAGGTTTTCGCCTTCTCGCCATCCCCTGCACGTTTCGCGGCTCGTGCGGCACCGGAAAGCGAGTTGAAGCGATTTGGGGCTGTGCGCAGCGTACTCTCGAATGCGACCAGCGCCTCTGCATGATGCTTCAGTTCCAACAACATGTCGCCAAGCATCTCGCGAGCGGGGAGGATAACGCCCGGCGTGACACTGTGCTTGTCAGTAGCGTCTTCATGCTCAGCCGCAGAACGCATCTGCCGGAGAGCCTCCTCGCCTTTGCCTTCCGCCAGCGTAATCCAAGCCTCTGCGCCCTCGCGCTGGATTTCCACCTGATCTGCCCAGTATTTATCGTTGAGTTCGGCAAGTGTGTCGCGAAGTGATGCCAGCTTCACTGCCTCCATGCGGGCAGCTTCGATTTTCCCGGCATGTGAGAAACCAAGGGCGCGTGCGAAGTGCAAATTCGCCTCAGTCCATGCCCAGCGCCCACCCGGAAATGTATTTGGAGGTACTGCCAGCGCAGCCGCTTCCGCCCACTTATGTCTCTCAACTGCGTATCGAGCAGGAGACGTGCCCATCGCATACAGCCAAGCAAAGTACTGGGGATCATCGCCCCGTCCCGAAGGCGGTGCCTCCAGCGCCCTTCTTGCCTCTCGATCTTGAGCACTTTGGAGGTAGGCATAGATCAAGTAATCCTTTGCATGAAGTTCGTCCCCCGGCGCGTTGTTCTTCTTCGCCGAGGCTACGGACGCAAGATTGGAATCAATAGACTCCTTCCATAAACCGAGCCGAGTAAAGATGTGCGAAGGCATGTGCAGCGCGTGCGGCGAATCGGGTGCGATCTTCGCATAACGCCGTGCCGCGTCCAAAGCTCCCTGCGCCAGCGGCGGATAGTCATACGCATGGATGATGTAGTGGGCTATACCGGGATGCTCTGGCTCGACCGCAAACAGCGGCTCTAGGATCGCGCCAGCCTTTTTCTGATTCACATAGGTCTTGTCGGTGGGAGGCGCGGTAGCAAGCAGTGCGAGAGCATGAAAAATTGCGGCTTCATGGTCATCTGGGTTATGCGCCTGAACCCGTTCCATTGCTCGCTCAAAAGCCAGTGCGCGAGTTCTGTGGTCGATCTTATCGGCGTCCTTGTAAAACGTTTCGATAGCGGCAATGTAGTCCCGTTCACGCTGCGTTTTGGCACCGACCAGCTTTGCTTTCTCCATAGAAGCTGTCCCCGCTTTCAGGTCAGCGGGGCCGGGCGGTTGCCAGATGGGATGGTAATAGGTCATGGCGATTCCCCAGTACGCCATGCCGCACGTCGGGTCTTTCTCCGCTACAGCGCCGAAGGTTTCGCGGGCTTTCTCGTACCAAAAAGAATGGAGCATCGCCACCGCGCTGCTGAATTGCTGCTGAACCAATGGAGCGCAGGAAACCGGGAACGTGACTTTGCCGAGTCTTGCCGTGTCGCCCGCAGGATGTTCATGTTGGGCAAAACCCGCTCGCAGGAATGAGGAGTACGCTCCGACAAACAGCACCACGAAAGCGAAGGTGAGTCGCGTCAAGCTCGCCTCCGCGCACCGACAAGATGGGAGAAAGTTGCCATTGGCGGAAATACTAGGTCGGACGCAAACAAAGGTCAACGCGAAGCGAGACTGCTATTTGCAGCTTGGCGTACTCTGCCTTGGCGGCCACGAGAATTTGCATTTCAATCCTGCGACCTAACGCAGAATCAGAGTCACAGCCGCGGCTGCCACCGCCAGCTTCACCAGCCATCCCATGGAATAGGCCGCTGTGATCGCGGGGTGCAGTTTGACGAACAACCCGTTGACGATCAGCAATGGCAAAGGCCCGACAAGCCAAATAGCGAGCGCCAGCTTAAGAGTCGCGCTGTACGAGTGCAGATTCAGGCGAGCGCACAAGAATGTGAAGGCTGCGCAAGTGACGAAGGGCAATGGGGCCGACCACGCGATAGCTTTCATTTCTCCCTGACCATACGGGTGCCGCCAGATTTCAGGATATTGGTTGTATCGCTTGTAGAGCCAATCGCCACCCATGAACAGCCAATCGGTCAGCGATGCCACGAGGCCCCCGGCAAACACCGCCGATGCCACGCGAATCCAGTTCATATTCTAGTTTGCGGGTTTCGCGGCGTGCTTTGGCGCAGCCTTGCTCTTGAATTCGACAAGAATCCCCTCGGCCGGTTTATCGGAGAGATTCTCAGGCAAATGGGTGCCAGCGGGTGTCCATTGCGCTTCACCGGCCTTGCCAGTCTGTTCTTGGGATTTCCCACCGGGAAGAGTCATTTTGATGTGCATATCCGTGAGGTAGACGACCACCAAGTCGGGGTGCGAGTGCATGACGGATTTTTCGTGCGGTCCGTATTGAAAACGCAAAATGCGGACATGAGCATTCTCAGATACGAGTTTGTAATGGTTCGGATCAACCTTAACCGGGTCTTGCCCCATTGCTGCTGCCCCCGTCAGACCCACGAGTGCTATTGCAAGTAAGAATCGATGCATCGCTGTTTTCTCCTATTTGTTTTGCAGGATGGCCCAACGTAATGGGGGCGACAGTACCGCGGGTCGAACCACTGTGTCAACGAAATAGCCCTAAGAGCGGTGTTTCAGGCGATGGCGACCCTCAGGGTATGGTTACGGTGCGGCATTCTGGTGGATAGAGGAAACCAATTTCATCATGGCTCGGATCGATAAAAAATTCCCGTCATTCTAATCTGGAAGACACACTTCGCTCGTGCTATATATTTCACATGCCAAAAATAACCGAGCGGTGGGTGCTGTTCAACTACGACGGTGGTGAGTATACGCCTCTGTCGAAGCCCTTCAAGAATAAGGAACTGGCGGAGAAGGCGCGGCTCCGGTATCCGGAACGGCAGCGGAAGACTATTGGAATCGGTGTGATTCGCACGAAATCCTAGACTGAGGCAGACGGCAGCGCCTTGGCAATATAAAGAGGAGCGGCTTGCCATGGCATCGTTGCCCTCACACGCTACCGCCGCCCTTGGACTTGGAGCGTTCTTTTAGCTCGGAGATTAAGCGACGGAGTACTCGGGCTGCGATGGACTCAGGAATCCGATTACTGGCGGCAAGCGAAAGCATGGACCTAGTTGACCGCGTGAATTCTCTTCCGTTCGGCGGCCTCAATAGCGGCAAACTTCCGGTCTACGTGTGGCTCTGAGCGAGGAGCACCTGAATGCAGCACACAACCCTCCCCGGCAGCGGCACCACATGTAGGACAGGTGACGGAGGATAATTGTTTCGGCGTGAGTTCGCTCTTCCTCATACTGTCAGGATGCGCTTATACCCAGTCGCAAATCTGTTCCATTTTGGGCACTTGCGGTATTGGCGATCTAACATGCGGACCGGATGCTGGATACCTGTAACCTTTTTATCCCGACTTCTTGGATTGGTCCAGAGGCTTGAGGTTATGCGAAACGAGGTCAACTATATCCTTCACGTAACGCAACTGCCGCCGCCGCTCGATTTCCATCGCCGAACTGATTTCCGTGCTGATCTGCTTCCAGTCTGTGGGAACGGGTTTCATCGCGACTCCAACGCTATAGAAAAGTACGGGGGACGACGGGGCGGTCGATTCTCTCGACCCATGCGCCATCTCTATCGTGAGTCTTGAAGATGTCCGCCCCAACTATATTAGGCGGCCCTGCAGTGCATTTTGACTACGTTACCGATGTACTACGTATGAGGCATGAAAGCATCGCACTTGTGGATCACTTCGTCTTGGCACCCAAAAAGCGGCAATAATCGGCACATTCGCCCCTGCGCCAGAGGCAGTTACAGGCAGGGCCGAGCCTCGGCGGGACATGGTTACGGCGTCCGAGGGCTGCTGAGAATCTCTCCAAGCCTCTTGGGGCCACGCTGGCGGGGGATCGTGGTGGCTGGCTAGGCTTCGCGATTGACTCTGCACAGTGTGGCATCGCAACAAGCCAACCCGGCCGAGTCTCTACCAACCCGCAGGAAATCGCACGAGAATACTTGATTTTGCTTCCTGTAGTCTCGCTCGCAGCGGTACGACCCACTTCTTCCACACCGCAGGCCTCCTGTGTGCCCGTTACTTTAGCATCGAATCAGCCGATGGTCGGAAGGCTTCAATAGTTCGGAGACCCTTTTGACCATTTCCTAGCGAGAAGGTTTAGGTTGAGCCGACTCTGCTCGGCAAAGGGCTGAAGCTGACCAATTACTTGGGTTAATTAGATCGCCCTGAATGTTCGCACCCCAGTTATCTGAAACAGTCCACTGTTCAGCAATTTTCCTATTCACTAGGCGATGCACCGACATTTCCGGAAAACGTTGGAATTTCCCATTGGCGGGGACAGTCGGTTGATACCCCCGAATCGCCGCAATGTCACCTTTTTGGGTGCCAGTTGACAGAGACCTTGTCGTGACGATGCTTCCTTCGGCCACAACATCCAGAAGTTCTTCGTGCCAGTCAGGGAATGCGGCGTGAGTGTCGGCGATGCCCTTTTTTGCTTCCTCAAGACCGGAGGTATCTCCTGTCCAGTCATGTAACACGAAGTCGGGCGTGTACAGTTCATCGGTGGCTTTGAACGCCGCATTCAGGTCGGGATTGCTCCGGACCTCTCCGAGAGCACGCTGGAGAACCTCCTTGTTGCGTTCCAAGCGGCTATGCTCGCGGATAAGAGCGGTTTTGAACCCGGTCGCAAAACCAACCGCCAAACAAACGACCATCGCGAGCGCCGTGCCAACGGTTTTCATCGCGTCTATTTCTCCTTGAGGCAGAAGTTTTTTGTCACATCAGCGTCCATTGCTCGTCCTACTCCTTCTCCATCGAGTCCTGAAACATCGTCATCAACCACTTGTCCCCACGCCGCTCCCAATGCGAATGGGTGTAGATGTGCCACGTAAACCCACTACACGTGGAGCTACGGCCCAAGACGGGGCATTTAAGCGACCCGCCTTTCGGGCCACTTTCACTTGCTCTTATCCCTTTTGACCGGATGTCAGGAGAGTCCACCGACTATATTGCGATACTCGGCTTCGGTAAAAGCCTTGAGAGTTTCCGTGGTTATATTGCCCTGTGCGCCAACCGAAAGGGTGAACTTGGCACCAGCTTCGTCGTTAGGAAACTCCGAAATCAGCACAGCGTCATACTGTCCCATGGTCAGGTACCAAGCGTGAATTTTCCCTCCCGCCTTCTCGGCGGCCTTCTTGGCGGCATCGAGTCGTGCGGGGCTTTCTTTGATCTTGGCGATTCCTTGCTGGGTGTATCGGATCAGACTCACATAGTGTGGCATATCGGGTGTCCTCCTGAGGGCTGGCACAGTACCAATTGCCAAATGTGGGCGTCAAGCTCGGCATGGTCGTCCTAAGAGCTAGTGCGATGGGCACCAGAAGAGGTCGTGCTCTGTTTGAATCGGCGGGAACGCCTTGTTAGGGCGCTCTGAGGCAGGCGAGAAGCCCCGAGTACCGCCTCTGCGGCCGGTCATTATGCACCGCGATTGCCAGCGCCTTCTTCTGCCCGATCAGCACGACCAGCTTTTTCCCCCGCGTGATCCCCGTATAGATGAGATTGCGTTGCAGCAGCATGTAGTGCTGCGTGGCGACCGGGATCACCACGGCCGGAAACTCCGACCCTTGGGATTTGTGGATGGTCACAGCGTATGCAAGCGAAACCTCGTCGAGTTCCCCAAAGTCGTACTTCACACTGCGCTCGTCGAAGCGGATCGTGACCTCATGCTCGGCCTGATCGATGCGCTCGATAGTTCCGATGTCGCCGTTGAATACGTCCTTGTCGTAGTCGTTCTCGGTCTGGATCACCTTGTCGCGCATCCGGAACCGCCAGCCGAACCGCTCGACAACAGCCTCTTCCGCCTGCACTGGATTCAATACCTCCTGAAGCGCCGAGTTCAGTTCCCTTACCCCGAGCGTTCCTCTGTTCATGGGGCAAAGAACCTGAACGTCGCGGATAGGATCGAACCCGAAACTTTTGGGAATCCGTTCCTTCACCAGCTTGACTAGCGTGGCGGCGATCTTCTCCGGCTCGTCCCGTTCGATGAAGTGGAAATCGGAATCCGGCCCCGCTCCGCGCACATCCGGCATCTGTCCGCGTCGAATGCGGTGGGCGGTGGTGATGATCTGGCTATTCGCTGCCTGCCGGAACACTTCCGTGAGGCGGACGGTAGGCACGATCCCGCTTTCGATCAGATCATGTAGCACCGTGCCCGGCCCGACAGATGGAAGCTGATCTACGTCGCCAACCAGAATCAGCCCGGCGTGGTTCGGCACCGCCCGTAACAAGGAGTGCATCAGTGGCACATCCACCATGGATGTCTCATCGACGACCAAGAGGCCGCAGGAAAGCGGATGGGTTTCGTTCCTCCCGAAGCGGCCGGTCGCTGGATCAATCTCCAGCAGGCGATGGATCGTTTTCCCCTCCATGCCCGTTGTGTCGGTCAGCCGCTTCGCCGCCCGTCCTGTGGGTGCGCAGAGCAAGCATTTCACGCTCTTGGCGCAGAGGATCATCAGGATGGAATTGACGAGAGTGGTCTTGCCGACGCCGGGGCCGCCTGTCAGGACGACCACTCGCTTCGTGAGCACTGTATTCAGCGCCTCTCGCTGGCTGGGCGCAAGTGTCTTGCCCGTTCGCCGTTGGCACCACGCGACTGCCTTCTCGAAGTCGATAGGAGGATAAAGCGGCTGCCCTTCTGCCAGACGCCTGATCCTTAGCGCAATGCCCTCTTCCGCTTTCCTGAGATGCGGCAGGAAGACCAGCGGCTCGCCTTCGATTTCTTCCAGCAGCAGGGAGCCGCCCGCGAGCATCTCGGAAAGCGCCTGCTCGACCGTCGCTTCCGGCACCTCCAGCAGCTTCAACGCCGAGAGCTTCAACTTCGCCAGAGGCAACGCGCAGTGCCCGTCCGAGGTCGCCTCCAGCAAGGCATGATCGATGCCTGCCTTGGCTCGGTTGATCGAGTCCCTTGGAATCCCGAGCTTTTGCGCAATCTGGTCGGCGGTGGCGAAGCCAATCCCGTAAATGTCTTTCGCCAGCGCGTAGGGATTGCTGCGCACTTTTTCAATTGCTTGTTCCCCGTAGGTCTTGAAGATGCGCACCGCCCGGCTGGTGCTCACGCCATGGCTGTGCAAAAACAGCATGATCTCGCGGATTTGCTTCGCCTCCTGCCATGCCTGCGCGATCCGCTCCCGGCGCTTGGGGCCGATCCCGCCTACCGATTGCAATTTGGACGGGTTGCTTTCGATGACGGCGAGAACATCGGTTCCGAAGTGCCCCACCAACTTCTTTGCGAGGATCGGGCCGATGCCCTTCACGAGGCCACTGCCGAGGTACCGCTCGATTCCCTCGGCGGTGGTCGGCGGCACGGTCTTCAGGGTGGCGGCTTTGAATTGCAGCCCGTGCTCTTTGTCTCTGACCCACCAGCCTTCCGCGACCAGCCATTCCCCCGCGGTCACTGACGGCAGAGAGCCCACGACCGTAACGTCATCCCGCTGCCCTTTCACTCTTACGCGCAGCACACAAAAACCGCTCTCGTCGTTGTGGAAGGTAACGCGTTCGATGAGCCCGGAAATCTGCTCGGTCGGAGTTCTGCGCTCTGGGGTCCGGGCATTCATAGGTGGGCTTCATTTTGCCATGGCGGGGGCTTTCGGAAGGCAGGCCCAAGAACCCGTGTTGTAACAAGGATCAAGGTACCGGGCACCGTGGGGCGGACTAGACAGAACGCTGCATCAACCAATGTCCAAGGCGTATCATGCGATATCGGCAAGCCGTTGCCTCCACTCAACTGTTCTGCATCTTTTTGGGTGGCTAGGCCTTTCACTGGGCTTGTTTGCGACTGTCAGAACTGTGCAGCGCATCTTCCCTCCCGCCGAGGCACCGCGCATGTTTCCGAATATGGTTCAGCGGAATTTTGTGCCGTTTACGAAACACGCACCCCTCCTGCCGATTCACGCTCTGCCAAATAGGGGGTTGTTTGGGGGTGCCGTTCTGTGGATTTCGATTTTTGCCTACGTAATTATTACTCCTCTAACGCCCCAAGGCCTTCTCGTGAGTCTAAGGAACGGCGATGTTGCCACTTGGGACAAAAGTCCGTGGTCAGAAAGCCTTGTGGTATATGTGCGCCCTCCCCGCCGCTTCTTCATAAATGGTGCAGAAGTTGGACGAGACAGCCTGCGCACGAAGCTTCTTGAACGCCTCAGCCACAGCGGAGCATGGACTGTCTATTTCGAAGCGGATTCGGACACCCTTTACATTGATGCGATCTACGCGATCGACACAATTCAAGGCTGTGGCGCGAAAGTTATCTGGATCACTCCGAAAATGCAAGAAGCATGGAAGCACAAAGTGCAATTCCCTCGCTAACGTCAGTTTGAGAATGCCCCCGCGCAATGCCACCGTCAGAGCAGCAAGAAGGCTGACCATGCCCGGCGTCAAGGGTCTCTGCGTCTGGTGCGGACACAGGCATTACAAGTGGAACACCAAGTCGCAGGACGCTCATTTGTCCAAGTGCACTGCCTATCAGGTCGCCAAGAGGCGCGGTAACCACACATCTGCCGTCTTAGTGCCCATGTGTCCGGTTTTCGCGTTTGGAACTAGCCGCCCGGCGGCGGACCTGAGTTACTTGTTTGAGATGGGTGGTACTAGCTCCTCGGGCGGAGGAAACACTACCGAGACCGTGGTATCCACCTCGACAGGCACGTCATTGATCAACGTCGGCTCGTATCGCCATTTCAGTACTGCCTTGACTGCGTACGACCCGCAGGTTTCTGGGCCGGAAACATATTTGGCGCTGTTGACAGCACCGTTCTTCCCGATGAGTGCGTGAAGAACAACTGTTCCATCCACACGCTTGCCAGTAAGAGGTGGGTACATAGGTGAGACCGTGTGAATCAGCTTCGCCTCTTCGACATCCTCTTTTACGTGGATTCTCTGCGGCCGCTGTGCCTGAGCCACGGGTGTCTTCTGTGACGAGTTTTGCTTGGCCATGAGGCCGGGTGTACAGAGGACCGACAAGCAGAACGCGACACTTTTGAGTTTCATGGGTGCACCCAGAACATTGACACCTACTAGGAAAAGAAAGTGCCCGATTAGTCCACGCAAGTTCCCCCCGGTACTCCACGTCCCCCTGCAAATGGGCCGAGTCGGGCTCCGCCGCTTTCAATCCACAATCTGGGGCGCATTGGTTCAGGCCGCAACCACGGGCGGCCATGTCCAAACGGATTTAACCAGACACGCCCAGAACTCTCCACACCCGTTCACTTCACTGCGAGAATGCGCTTCCGGTAAAGCGCTGGCGTTTGCGAGAAGGAGTTTGACGGGTTTATGGCGTACGTTGTTTCACTTTAGGCGCAAGAAGAAGCCAAAGACGAGCAACAATCCGACAGTACCGAATCCATAGAATAAACCGTTGTTAAGCGCGTTATCGGCCACTGATAGTAGCTCGTTGATAGCGGATTCTCCGGGCTGTTCCGTTATCCTACCACCAACGTATAGTTCGTAGATTTTTCTATGGCTTTGAAGAACCCTGACCTAGGGATAGACCGCGCCCTGCATTATGAGGAAGGACAACCAGAAAATTATTGTCACGGCAGACCAGTTGCTCCAATTTCTGGCCAGAACAATTGAGAGTCCGGACAGCAGTGCTCCGAGCATTGCCGTATTCACGAGGAATTTCCACGAGCGGAACGGGGAACGAAAGAAGAAATAGTTTGGTTGCGTGTCGTCGCCGAACCAAACAACAGTTTTGTGCTCGCTCATCTAGCAGCCTCCGTCAACTCGACTGTAATCTGTGTTTCCGCTTAGCAGGGAGGCGCGGCCACTCAAAGGGCCTGTCCGGAAATCGAAAGAATTCCCCCAGTACCCCAGTTCCCTATCAAATGGGCCGAGTCGGGTTCCGCCGCTTTTCGGCTATCAGAGTGACGAATTCGCGAACTCACCGAGGACCAGTGGCGGTTCTAAAGAATCCGATCATGGGTCGCATCGGCGGCGTATATTCAGCAGATGCGAGACGACAACCGCATCGGGCACGAACTCATTCTTGGGCCTAAGACACTGGGATTCACCGCCGTTGGTTACTTCATGTTCTTTGGTGCCGTTATGGCGAGTCTCGCCGCAACCACTTTGCTTTGGCGAGGCACACCTCTTGATCTTCTTTGGGCTCTCAATCCGAGAGCGTACAGGCAACTCGCGCCATTGGGCGGTACGGTCGGGATTCTCTTCCTGCTGCTCGGAGGCACTCTGACGGCGGCAGGAATCGGCTGGTTTCGACGCCGCCTTTGGGGGTGGAGGCTTGCGGTCGCGATCATCGCAACTCAGGTGCTAGGGGATGTCGTTACCTGCGTCAGAGGTGACTTCCCCCGCGGTGGAACTGGCGTGATCATCGCCGGGGCACTATTGTTTTTTCTCTTGCAGCCAAAAGTCAGAGCCACCTTTGGCTACAATCGCTCTCGAAGAAATTGAAAAAGGATGTAAGCGGAAAGCGCGGCTATCGTGGCAATTGCAAGATTAGCAGCGGTAAAGACATCTCCGATGGCCCAAGCCACACCCCTCTTCTGCCCCATGCCTGAGCGTTCAAATTCTCCCATCAAAAGATTGGAGTAGAAGAGGAAGATGATAAAACCTACCTCGATCACCGCTTTCCAGACGCTTTTCTTCATCGCAAATGGGCTCCTAGCTCGCTTCGAGTGAGTAGGCACGAGAAGCTTTTCGGACAACGTGAGTTGGCCGGGCTGGGCAGAATGCACCGCTGCTCATTCCCCTTGCGAGAATACTAGCCAAACCATCAACGAACAACAGAAGTCGGAATTGTGCAGTGAACACGGCACCGAGAGAAACGCGGCGTCACTTGGTAAACGGTTCGAGACGTTGCGGTCCGGCACGCGTTGACAAGCCTCCACCACCAGATATCGCTAAGTGTTGGAGAAAGAACGTCGATCACGAAAGCAGGCGCTTCACTAGCTTGAGGATGAGGTCAAATGCTCCTGATTCCATGCTAACGAACTCCACGCCGATGCCCCTGCCCTGCACGAAGGAACGGACGACGGCCAGTACGCGAATCTGGCCTTCGGGCACTGAAAAAAGCAATTCAAGGCGGGTGTCAGCCGGGATGGCTTCTTCCGTAACAAGCCAAGCGCCGCAAACACTGATGTCCTGAACGCGCAATGTTGTGCGGCGATCAGCGTGCTTGCAAGATGCCCACAGCCCGGTGGGAGTGGGAATGCGTTGGTTTCTCCTACGCTCGAAATTTGATCTAGGTCTCATGCTGATGAGGATTAGCTACTGGCGGTTTATCATCTGGGCTTTACTCCAAGCAAGGGGAGTCTTCCCGGATGATGGCGGATCACGACCCGGCTGTTTACCAAGCTCGAGGAAGTCGTTTGGGACGCGCGGTACAAGCGGTGGGAAACGGCACGCGGCACGAGCATATAGTTCAGAATGCGCGACTGCCGTTCCCCATCTCGTGAGCTTACAGGTTTAAAACTTTAGCGAGATTGACTACAAGACAGCGGTGCGGTCTACTTGGCAAGTGCCACGACGAAAGAAGTGGCTTCCTTGGATGTTACCGATGCCAATCGGCGTATAGCGGAAGAATTCCATGAGGCGTAAATATGAGTGATGATTTCGAGCAGCAAGAATACTTCGCGTTGGTCAAAGCGGTTGATGTGACGGTTTTGAAAAGCATGTTTTAGCCTGGAGGGACGTTCCTGCGCGAGCATATATTATTTATTAACTATATGCCAGCGGCATCTTGCGGCCATTCTTACTCGCGTAAACTCTTTCGCGACAGGAACATGCGCACTATCCTTGCTGCTCTTTCCGCACTTCTCTCCCGCAACTTTGCTTTACTCCACGCCTTCTCGCCCGTATAGTGAACTTGTTCCCGCTATTCCATCTCTCCTGAAAAGAGGTTGACCAATGTTTGGTTTCATTGTTCTGGGCATCCTCGTTCTCCTCGTAATCTTCGCCGTTTCCATGTACAACAGCCTGGTTCGGCTGAAGGTCACTTGCGATAACGCCTGGGCGGACATCGATGTGCAACTCAAGCGCCGCTACGATCTCATCCCTAATCTCGTCGAAACTGTGAAGGGTTACGCCGCCCACGAAAAAGGCACTCTCGAAGCGGTCATCAACGCCCGCAACCGCGCCATGTCCGCCACTGGCCCCGCCGACAAGGCCGAAGCAGAAAACATGCTTTCCGGCGCGCTGAAAAGCCTCTTCGCTCTTTCCGAGGCTTACCCCCAACTGCGTGCCATTGAGAGCTTCACTTCTCTCCAGAAATCGCTCTCGGACATTGAAGACACCGTCCAGAACGCGCGCCGCTATTACAACGCCGTAGTTCGCGACCTCAACACCAAGATCCTGCAGTTCCCCACGAATATCATTGCGGGAATGCTGGGGTTTAAGTCGCGTGAATTCTTTGAAATTACCGCCGCCGCCGAACGCGAAGCTCCCAAAGTCAGCTTTGACGCGCCGACCGCGCCCAAGGCCTGAGCCTTACGAAAGTCCATCTATGAAGAAGTGCGCCGCCCGCTGTTCCTATCTTTACGCGCTTGTTCTGCTGTTCCTCCTGTTCGCGCCTGCTTCTTTGCTCGCACAGGCCAAGCAGCTTCGCATCCAGAAGTTCGATTCCGAAGTCACAGTTACTCCCGACGCCAAGGTTGACGTCACCGAAAACATCACATTGCAGTTCAAGGGCGGCCCCTGGCACGGAGTTTATCGCACCATCCCCGTCGAATATGCCGGCCCCAGCGGCTTGAACTACAGCCTTTTTCTCGACATCAGGAGCGTCACCGACAGTAACGGCAACAAGCTGAAATTCGAATCCAGCCGCGAACACCAGAACCGCAAAATCAAAATTTATATTCCGGACGCCGATAATTCCACTCAGACCGTCGTCATCGAATATGTCGTCAGCGACGCCGTGAAGTTCTTCGATGATCACGACGAGTTCTACTGGAACGTCACCGGAGACCTGTGGGACATCCCCATTGACTCCGCCAGCGCGCACATCGTCCTTCCTCCC
This sequence comes from Candidatus Acidiferrales bacterium, assembly GCA_963780315.1. Lineage (GTDB taxonomy): Bacteria > Acidobacteriota > Terriglobia > Acidiferrales > UBA7541 > Acidiferrum. The sequence continues at coordinate 124,229 of CAWABP010000016.1, forward strand.
GCCGCTTCCAACATCCGCACCAACGTCTTCACGGGCTCCTTTCGCTCCGTGGGCCGTGAAGCCACCGCCGAAGTCGCCGGCACTGGCGTGGACGTCAACACCACCGCTCCTCTTGGCATTCACGAAGGCCTCACTGTCGCCGTGGCGTTTGACAAGGGCGCCGTCCGCGAGCCCACCGCCGCTGACAATTTCCTTCTCTATCTCCGCAGCAATTGGGCACTCTTCGTCCCCATCATCGCTTTTGTCCTAATGTTCTGGCTGTGGTGGACCAAGGGCCGCGACCCGCGCCTTCGCCCCATCGCCGCACAATACGAGCCTCCCGATAAGCTCACTCCGGGCGAAGTTGGCACGCTAGTTGATAATTCCGTGGACATGCGAGACATCACCGCCTCCATCGTTGATCTTGCCGTGCGCGGCTATCTGGTCATTGAAGAGCAGCAAAAAGACCACATGCTTGGTTTAACCCACAGCAAGGAATACGTCTTCCACCTGAAGAAATCCCAGACGGAATGGAAGACCCTTCTTCCCCACGAGCAGGATCTGCTCAGTGGCCTATTCTCTGGCGGCAATGCCGGTGATTCCGTCTCCCTTTCTGAACTTCACAATCGCTTCTACACCAGCCTTCCTGGCATTCGCGATCAGATCTTTGCATCTCTCCTCGGCCACGGTTACTACCTCCACCGTCCAGACACTGTCCGTTCCGGCTATCTTGGCTTCGGCGTCGTCGTTGGCGTGCTTCTCATCTGGGGCGGCACAGCAATCGCACGCAACATGGGCATGGCCCCGACGTCATTCTTCATCGCTGGTGCCCTCACCGGCGCCATCATTTGCGGTTTTGGCTGGTTCATGCCCGCGCACACGCAAGCTGGCGCCCGCGCCCTCGAGGGTGTTTTGGGCTTCGAGGATTTTCTGAATCACGTCGAAGCAGATCGCTTCAATCGCATGATCAAAACGCCGGAAATGTTTGAGAAGTTTCTTCCCTTCGCCATGGCCCTCGGCGTCGAAAAAAACTGGAGCAACGCCTTCAAAAATATCTATACCCAGCCACCGCAGTGGTATCAGGGCAACTTCGGTCCCGGCTTCTACCCTTACATGTTTGTCAGTAACTTGAATTCCATGTCTTCCGTTGCTGCTACCGCCATGGCCTCCGCACCCCGCAGTTCAGGTGGTTCCGGCTTCGGCGGCGGTGGTGGTGGCGGTGGCTTCTCGGGAGGCGGCTTCGGCGGCGGTGGCGGCGGCGGCTTCTAGCGCTGGAACATGGTTTCACGGCCCGCGCGCAAGCATAAATTCGTCATTCCGAACGGAGTCTGCGGATTGAGGAATCTCTCTTTTCTCGAGACTCGACCAATTTGACTCTTCAACTCTGACGGAACGCGGCTGAACACCTCTCACCCGCCCCTCAAACCGCTGTCGGCGTTTCCTCTGTCGATCTTCTTCGCGGTGCGAAGAACCGAAACTTGATCGTTTGCTCTCGCCGACGTTCTTCTTCCATGTGTCGTGTCCGGGCCTTCAGCAGGTCATCCAACGAGACCATTCCCAGCAACTTCCCGGTCTCGCGTTCCACCACTGGCAGCCGCGTCACACCGTCTTCCGCCATCCGGTTCACCACCACGCGTAGCGGCTCATCGGGAAACGCCTCGTACAGTTCCCCACTCACCATCTCTCCGATTTTATGTTCAAAGGCGCCTGCACCGTGTTCCTTCGGCTCGCGCAATTCCTTCAGCGTTAGCATCCCGCGCAAGATGTCTTGTTGATTCACCACCGGCACCAACTCCTGCCCCGGCCTGTGGTTCCCGGCCAGGATCGCTTGGGCTTCCCCCAGCGTGCTCCCCGCCTGCAGCTTCATAATGTCTGTGCGCATCACTTCGCGTACGTACAACAGCTCCAGCGGATCAACGGCATATTCCCGGCTCAAGTGATACCCGCGTCGCGCCACTTTCTCAGTCAGGATGGACCTTTTCAGCGTCAGTACCGTGAACGCATGCGCAATCACGCTGGCAACCAGCAGCGGCAAGAACACATTCGCATCGTGCGTCAGTTCAAATGCAAACACCACGCTTGTGAACGGCGACCTCATCGTGCCGCCCAAAATTGCTCCCATGCTGATCAATGGCCAAAAGCCCACGCCTTCCTGGGGCAGGAACATCGCTTCCAACCCACCCAGCGCTCCTCCCATCATCAGCAGCGGCGCCAACACGCCTCCCGAAGTGCCCGACCCCAGCGACACCGCCCAGATGAACCACTTCACCAGCAACACTCCCAGGATCACGCCCGTCGTAACGTTACCCTGCAGCAACGCCGCAATCGTGTCGTAGCCCACTCCAAGCGCCTGCGGAAAAATCAATCCGCCTAGGCCAATCGCCAACCCGCCTATCGCAGGCCACCACATCCAATGAATCTTCAATTTCTGAAACGCGTCTTCGGACGCATACACCGAAATCGTCAGTAGCGCCGACAAGCCACCGGCCAGAATCCCCACCAATACACAGCCCAATAGACCCTTCGGACCGATGAACAACGGATGTTCCGGCACCGGAAACAGCGGCCCGAATCCCAGTAAGTACCGGCGCGCTACCGCCGCCACGGCACTCGCCAGCGCCACGGGTATCAAGCTCCGCGGCTTCCACTCGAACAGCAGCAACTCCACCGCCAGCAGCACCGCCGCAACCGGCGATGCAAAGGTTGCCGACATTCCTCCCGCGGCGCCCGCAACCAACAAGGTTTTCCGCTCCGCGCTGGTCAACTTAAACAGTTGCGCGATCATTGATCCGAACGCGCCACCCGTCATGATGATGGGGCCTTCCGCGCCAAACGGCCCCCCTGATCCGATGGAAATCGCCGATGAAAGCGGCTTCAACAACGCCACTTTCGGTTCCACGCGGCTCCCGTTGATCAGAATCGCCTCGATGGCCTCTGGAATGCCGTGGCCGCGGATTCGCTCGGAACCATACCGCGCCATTACGCCGATAATCAGCGCGCCTCCAATTGGCACCAGCACGCTGAACAAACCCAGGTGGTTCCCCGCGGGCGACACCATTGCCGTGCCCCACCGGCCGAAATAGAACACGTTGGTGAACAGCCCAATCAGCCGCAACAGCGCCAGGGCCACAAATGCGCACAACACACCAATTCCCATCGCCAACAGAGAAATGGGAATCACACGCAACGTCGTGGTGAAATCGCCCAGTTCTTCGCCTTGCTCGCGCCGGCGCAATCGTGCCTCCTCGGGACGCAAGTCCTCTTCCCCCGTTTTTGCCACGTTGGCCCTCAATTGTGCCTGGAAGATTTCCTCGCCTTTCGGCGCCTTCTTGCTGCCCGCTTCTGCTCCAGCAACGCATCAATGGCCCCAACAAGCGCGCGGCCATTCGCTCGCAGTTCGGAGATCCGGTTCTCCACTACTTGCTCCAGCAACTTCTCTCCCCGCGGTTGCAGCGATACCAGAACTTGCCGCCGGTCTTCCCGTCCGCGCGTTCGCCGCACGTAGCCGCGCGCTTCCATCCGGTCAATCAGTTCCACCGTGCTGTGATGACGCAGCGCCAGCCGCTCCGCCACCGTCCGGATCGTTGCCTCTTTTCCTTCCGGCAATCCCCGGATCGCCAGCAGCAACAGGTATTGCTGCGGCTCCAATCCCGCCTGCACCGCCGTTGCATCACCTTCCTGCAGGAACCTCCGGATCCGGTAGCGCAGCTCCGCCAGCCCTCTGTATTCTCCGTCTGTAATCTTTGCCGCCATAACCCTAGTCTATCGTACCACGATACAGTTTGCCACTGGCTCCGTTTCCTTGGAGTGCGGGGGCTTGCCGCCGCTTTTACGCACAAAGCCATTTCACAAAACTGCCCGCCCTTGGAAACCATGTAGCGCAGGGCGAGTCTTCGAGTCCTGCGGCCTTCCTCTTGGGTTTTCTTGGCTTTGTTCCAGTCGCACAGTCACTCCTGACTGTGCTCTTGGGCTATTCTCTTTCTTGTGGGTTGGCCCGGGGAACTTCCCCCTACAACTTTTTCCGGAAAGACTTCTGCGTCTTGTAGTGCTCGTATCCATGCCGTTCGTAGAATCCGTGTGCGCGCTCTCGCAGCACGTTCGACCGCACGGACATCCCCTTGCACCGCTGCTTCAGCGCCCATTCTTCTGCCACCTTCAGCAGGCTCCAACCCACTCCCCGGCTGCGTACCTTCTCGTCTACGACCAACCCGTTCACCTCGGCGCGCCGCTCCACCTCCAGCAACGGCGTTGCGCTCACGTGCACCCACCCCACCACGCCTTCTTCTTTCGTCTCCGCTACAAAACAAGCTCCGCCCTTCTCTCGCAGCGCCATCCTCAGCCGCACAGCCATGGCGCGGATTGTTGTGGGATAGCCAAGTTGTCCGGACAATTCTGCAATTCGCGTGGCATCAGTCTGCCGTGCTCGCCGGATTTTCACGATTCTCTCCGTCATCACCATCTTTCGTTAAGCCGCCGTGCGTCGCAAACGCCTTTGCACTGCCTCACTTTGCAACTCTCTGAGGGCGTCTCCTGCAATCCACCGCGCCGCGCGGGTATTTTGCCTGCGAATTCGCTCTGCGCTCGATATTGCCGCCTTGTTCAATCGCAAATTCCTCTTCCCAATGTTCCGCAAAGCCCAGTTCACGGCTTTCCTCACGAAGTTTCGCTCATCCCGCGCCTCACGCTCGATCACTTTCAGGAACTTCACAAAAAACCCATCGTCCGCATTCTTGTCGTGCACAACCAGAAACGCCAGCAACGCAAATCCCGCCCGCTTTTCAAACTCTTTCTTCCTCCGTGTCCATGCGAACGCCTTTTTCCACGCCGGTTCCGCAAAGGCAAACAAATGACAGCAAGTTCCGTCGCAAACGTCCCAGTTATCGAAATCCTTTACCCAGTGCTCCATTTGAGATGCGCTGACCTTTTTTGCCTCCGAAATCAATGCTCCCAGCAATCGCGCGTCGTGAATTCCCGTCTCCCACAGTTTTATTCCCATTTCATGATTCTTCCCGATCCGCTTAGCAAGCTCGTCTAACTTTGGCTTGGATACGCCAAATACTTTCTTCGACCGAATACCGAAGCGCGCCATGCCTTCCACATTCCGCTTTTCGCCCAGACGCTTCAGTTCCCGCACGGCTCTTGCGGCCGTCCACTTCTCATCAGCCCGATGCAATTTCTTGCTCCCTCTAAAATGTTTTGTCGGAATCGATGAGGATTGTGACCGGTCCCTCATTCACCAGCTCCACTGACATCATCGCCTGAAAAATTCCCGTCCCTACTCTTACGCCAAGTCCGCGCATCGCTTCACAAAATTCTTGGTACAATTTCTTCGCCAGTTCCGGTGGCGCTGCGCTGATAAAGCTGGGCCGCCGCTGCCCTCGAGCATCGCCGTAAAGCGTGAACTGCGATACCACCAGCGCCTCGCCCTTCACGTCCAGCAGCGAACGATTCATCTTCCCCTGCTCGTCCTCGAAAATCCGCAGGTTGCACGCTTTTTCCGCCATTGCTGTCGCTACGGCCGAAGTATCTTCTTTGCCCACTCCCAGCAGAATCATCAGCCCCGCAGCAATTTCTCCCGTCGCCCGGCCTTCCACCGTCACCTTTGCCCGGCTCACCCTCTGCACTACCAATCGCATTGATCTCCCATTTTCGTAGGGGTGCAGCCCGCCTCAGGCGGGCACCCCAGTTAGCAAGATTTCCAATTCAAGGCAGTCTCTTTTAATTCTTCGTTCCCTGTTTCGCCGGCTTCCTCGGCAACATCTCCGGCAACTGCGCCACGTTATAAGCAAAAACTGCCAGCACTTCCGCGCCCTGCGTCAGATCGTCCCACCGCACACGGTCGAGTGTATCCGCCTGCGAGTGATGTGTCTTGTCGTAGTCCACCGGATCCTGCACGCACCAGAAACCCGGCACTCCCGCTTCGTCAAACGGCACATGGTCCGATCCTCCTTCGCTGCGCAGTGTCGGCTCCATGAGCCCTGCGCTCTCCGCAAGCGGATACACCACGCGGTCAATCGTTTCCCGTACGTTGTAATTTCCCATCAGTCCGATTGTGAGCACTTTCCCGGTTCCGGTATCGTGCACCAACACACCGGAAATCTTCCCTAGCTCATCCTTGTGCGCCGCGACATACGCTCTTGAACCGTTCAGCCCCTGCTCCTCACCGGTGAACAGCACAAACCGAATCGTTCGCTTGGGCTTAACGCCTAGTTTCGCCAGTGCCCGCGCCGCCTCCATCACCGCGGCCGATCCCGTTCCGTTATCTGTCGCTCCCGTCCCCAGATCCCACGAATCGAGATGTGCGCCCAGGATTACCACTTCATCCGGCTTCTCGGTACCTCGGATTTCTGCCACGGTGTTGTACACCTCCGCTGGCTTTCCGCTCAACGTTCCCTGGATGTTCAATTCCATTTCCACAGTTCCCTCCGCCAGCAATTGCCAAAGCAACAGGTAGTCCTCGCGCGCCAGAAAAGCTCCGGGCAAAGGAGCCGCCTGATATTCCCGGCTGAGAGCCGACATGTTCAAGAGCCCGTACATCTTTTCCGAGCCCAGCAACAGTGCCGCAGCTTTCTCCTCCTGGAACATTTTCACCAGCGCTCTTCGCGTCGCCAAGCGCGCCTGAGCATCGCTTGGCTTGTCATTCTTCAAGTGCATCAGCGGCAAGGTTCCCTCTCCCCATGGCGTTAGCATCGGGTCTAGCGGCGGTTCCAATTCCCGCGGCATTCCAACCAGCACGATCTTTCCGGCCAGTTTCCCTTTGTATTTCTCCAGGTCCTCTGGTTTTTCCGCGTCTATCGCCACCAATTCCGCCTTCACAGTTCCAGTCGTGCTCGGCGACCAACCCACCGTCGCCATCGTCAACTCGTGCATCACTGGAGATGTCACCCTTCCGCTTGCCGGCCCACGCGTCCAGGCGTTCGCGATGCTCCACGACTCCAAGTGCGCATTCTCCAGCCCCAGTTCGCGGAAGTGCTGCTCCGTCCAGTGACTCGCCCGGTCCACCTGTGGCGATCCTGTGAGTCTCGGTCCGATCTGAGACGTTAAGTACGTGAGGTCAGCCTTGAGCTGCTCTTTGTCCGCCTTTATCTGTTCCACGATTTTCTTGTCCATCTCCGCATTAGGATCGCGCTTCACAGTCTCTTCCTTCGGCGCATCCGTCTTCGCTGCTTCCGCCGGAGCGGCCGGTGGCAAGGGTCTTCGCGGAAGCATTGCCGGTAACTCCGCGGTGTTGTAAGCCCACGACGCCAGTACCTGTGCTCCCTGGATAAGTTCATCCTTCCAAGCCTTGTCAAATGTGTCGGACTGGCTGTGATGCGTCAGCGGATATTCCGCAAGGTCTTGCACGCACCAGAATCCCGGCACCCCTGCCTCGTCAAACGACAAGCTGTCCATGCCGAATTCCCGTCCCATTGTCGGCTCCAGCAGTTTCAATTCGTGCAGCGGCGCCATCACCTGGTCTACTATTTCCCGCGCCTGATAGTTGTCGTGCAACCCCAGCGCCAGCACCCGCCCCGTTCCGCTGTCATGAATCAGCACTGCCGATATTTTGTCTAATTCGTCCTTGTGTGCTTTCACATATTCCCGCGAACCGACCAGTCCTTCTTCCTCGCCTGAAAAAAGCACAAATCGGATTGTCCGCTTCGGTTTTACATTTAGTTTCGCCAGCGTTCGCGCTGCTTCCAGCACCACCATCGAGCCCGTTCCGTCGTCCGTCGACCCCGTCGCCAAGTCCCACGAATCCAGGTGACCGCCAAGCAGAACCACTTCGTCCGGCTTCTCCGTGCCTTTCAGTTCCGCAACCGTGTTGTAAACCTCCACGGGTTTCTTGCTCAACGTATTCATGATCTCGATTTCCATATCTACCGGCCCTTGCTTCAGCATCCGGAAAATCATCCGGTAGCCTTCTCCGGTCACAAACGCCGTCGTCAGCGGCCCCATTTCGAACGGCTTGGCGCTGGCGCTGGTCATATTCAGCAGTCCGTGCGGTTTCCCGGAATCCCGCAACACAGCCGCAACTCCTTCGTCCACCATGAATTTCCTCGCGGCTTCTGCATTGGCCCGAAGGTTTCCAAATCGCCTGGGCCCTGCTGGCTGCCCCACCGGCGTCGGTGGTTCCTCCATCGGGTGGTAGATTTCCGCGTTTCGGTCAATCGGTTTTGGTGGCGAAAGCGGCTGCGGCTCCTGCGTGATTACGATCGCCCCTTTCAGCTTGCCTTTGAATTTCGCGAAATCTTCCGGTTTCCTCGCATCGAAGTAGACCACCGGGCCACGGACAGTCCTCTTCGTATCCGGCGCCCAGGCTGCGGCGGCAATCGTCAACGGATGCTCCGTCGGCGCAACAATCCTTGCCGTCGCTGTCCCGCGCACCCATGAGTGCGGAATCGTGTAAGCCTCCAGGTGCACATTCGTCAGCCCGTATTTCTTGAACATCTCCACAGTCCAATCGTTCGCCTGCTTCAATTGCGAGGTGCCCGTCAATCTCGGTCCAATGCGGTCCGACAAATACTCCAGGTTGTCCATCACTTCGCTGTGCTCGCGAATCTCGCTTAGGATTTGCTGGTCCGTCGTTGCCACTGGGCTCGTATCATCGGTCGCCGCCCGCGCCGCCCAAACCCGCAGCCCCACCAACACCACTAGCAGCGCCGCCAAAACCAAAGTCTTGCGATTCATTCTCATTCCCATCCCCCTGATCCCGTATTCATTGGCAATTGTTTAATTGAGAGCGAGCTACCTCACTCAATTTCGGGCGCCCGTCCTCGTTTCTTATTTCTTGCTTGATCGTTTTCGTCCGCCTCGCGGTGCCTTCTGGCACTTCGGGCAAAAATAGCTGCTCCGCCCCGCCACGATTACCCGTTTGATCTGCGTCTTGCAGCGGAAACAAGGCTTACCTTCTCTTCCATACACCCGGTGATGTCGCTGATATTCTCCCGGCTGCCCTTCCACGTCAAGAAAGTCGGCAATCGAGGATCCCCGCATCACAATCGCCTGCTGCAGAATCCCTTGCAGGGCGCGGAACAGCACTCTTGCCTGCTTATGACGTAAATTCATCCCGAGATGCATAGGATGAATCTTCGCTCTCCACAAACTCTCATCCGCATAAATGTTTCCCACGCCGCGCAAGACATGTTGGTTAAGCAGCAGCGCTTTAATCCTCGCGCGCTTCCCGCGAATCCTCTCCGTAAATTCTTCCAGCCCGGTCTCCAGAGGATCAGATCCGAACCTCTTCAACTCTGCCTTCAACCGCTCGCCCGCCAAATACGCCATCCTGCCAAATCGGCGCGGGTCGGTGTACCTCAATTCGCGTCCATCGTCCAGCAGAGCCACCACGTGCGTATGCTTGGCGTGCGGTTCACCCGCCAGGTGTGGTGCAAGCATGCCCGTCATCCCCAGATGTACTAGCAGCGCCGATTCCTCCCCAATGTCCACGGCATTTTGCTTCTGCGCCAGCTGTAGCAAGAGGAACTTACCATAGCGGACTACTTCGCGAATCGCGCGCCCCGGCAACTCGCTCGCAATCTCTTCGGGATTGTCGATGAAATCCGTTTTCCCCAGCGTCACGCTCAGGATTCGTCGCCCGGCGATTTCCCGTTGCAGGCCCCGCGCCACTGTCTCAACTTCTGGAAGTTCCGGCATCGTCCTCTCGATCGCTCAAACTATCACACTCGACTCTCAATCCCACTCGGGCCGCTAAGCTGGCATCCGTGATACATTCTCCAATCTGGAGGTTCCCGTGATCATTTCTCGTTTCCGTTTTCTTCTGCTCTTCGCTCTTATCTTTACTCTTGTCTCGCCCGCTCTCGCCCGCAAAAATGATACCGGATTCCTCGATCGCTCACTTTCTCTTCACGGCGCCACCTACAAATATCAGGTCTTCGTGCCAGACAACTGGTCCTCCAACAAAAAATGGCCCATCATTCTCTTTCTTCATGGTGCCGGAGAACGCGGCGCCGACGGCCTGATCCAAACCGAAGTCGGCATCGCCACGGCTATTCGCAGGGATCGCTCGCGTTTCCCGGCAGTCGTTGTCATGCCGCAGTGCCTGAAGGATCACAACTGGGATAAGTCGGATATGGAAGAACTCGCCATCGCTGCCCTCGCCGCCGCCTCAAAAGAATTCAAGGGCGATCCCAAACGCACTTATCTCACTGGACTTTCCATGGGCGGTTACGGAAGTTGGGCCCTTGCTGCGGCCTATCCCAATAAATTCGCCGCGGTCGTGCCCATCTGCGGCGGCATCCTTCATCCCGATGACTCCCGCAAACAGCCCGACTCTGATCGCACTCCTTATCTCGAAGCCGCAAAGAAAATCGGCACGAGGATTCCCATTTGGGTTTTCCATGGCGACGCAGACCCGACTGTCCCCGTCGCTGAATCACGTCTGATGGTTGAAGCACTGAAAGCGGACGGCGCCAATGTCCACTACACCGAATATCCCGGCGTCGGCCACAACTCCTGGGATAAAGCCTACGCCGAACCCGAGTTAATGACCTGGCTGCTCTCCAAATCTCTCTAAAGTTTTGCTGTAGGGGCGCAGGACTCCTGCACCCATTTCCGCGGGAACAAATGATTTGTTTTCACTCTCCGGTGTTACTTCTTCTGATAATCCGGATACGGTGGATGGTCCGGTATCACCACTGGATTCTTCTTCAGTGCCTCCAGGGTCACCTGCACGGCCTTCTCCAGTTGCGCATCGTGGCCTGCCGCCACGGACGCTGGATCATTCTCCACTTCGATATCCGGCGCAATCCCGTGGTTCTCCACTTCCCATTCTCCGTGCAACCCATAAAGCGCCGCTCGGGGCGCCATCACGTAACCGCCATCCAGCAACGGTGGATACCCGCCTATTCCCACGAGTCCGCCCCACGTCCGTGTGCCCACCAGGGGTCCCAGCTTGTCCTGACGGAACATCCACGGCAGCGCGTCGCCGCCCGATCCGCTCATCTCGTTGATGATCATCGTTTTCGGCCCGTAGATTTGCGCGAACGGCGAGCACCACTTTCCGCCTTCGCGCGTTGTCACGCAGTTCCGCAGCGGCCGCCCAATCAGGTCGACGATGTAGTCCGCAATCGCTCCTCCGTGGTTATAGCGCTCGTCGATGATCGCTCCTTGTTTGTCTTCCTGCGCCATGTAGAAGCGGTTGAAGTTCGTGTACCCGCCGTTCCCCGTATCCGGCACGTGCACGTACGCCAATTTCCCCCCGCTCAACTCATCCACTTTCCGGCGGTTGTCCTCTTCCCACGCGCGGTTGCGCAGGTCGAACTCGTCGCCAACAGGCACAACTGTCACTTCCCGCGCCTCTTTCCCATCTGCGTTCGGTCCCACTTTAATCTTGATCTGCTTCCCTGCCGTGTTTTCAAAGTAACTGGAAACATCCGCCGGAGCCTTCACGTCTTTTCCGTTCACCTCGATCAGGTAATCGCCCACCTTCACGTCCACTCCCGGCTGCGTCAGCGGTGCGCGCAATTCGGGGTTCCAGTTCTCGCCGTTGAAGATGCGCGCGAATCGGTACCTTCCATTCTCTACTTTGTAGTCAGCGCCCAGCAGCCCGCCCTTCACCTTCGGCGCGTCTGGCACATCTCCACCAAAGACAAACATGTGTCCCACCGTCAGTTCACCCAGCATTTCGACGAACAGGTGGTTCAGGTCGCCTCGTCCTCCCACGCCATTCAAATATGGCGCGTACTTCTTCTCGGCTTCCGCAAGGTTTAAGCCGTGGAAATTCGGGGCGTAGAAGAAGTCGCGCTCGATGCGCCACACCTCGTGGTACATCTGGTTCCATTCCGCTCGCGGATCAACGTAAACTTCCATTCCGTCAAGCTTCAGTTGCCCTTCGCCGGGCTTTGGGGCCGTCTCGGTCTTGGCAATAAACCACTGGCCGCCTGGCGGTGGTCCTTGCCGGTACAGCACTTTCTCCCCGTTTGCGGAAAGCGAAAACTCAGTAATTCCGCTTACGAACGGTTCCGTCTTCCGCGTGCTCAAGTCAAACTTCGACACGCTCGCCAGCGTAGGTCCGTCCTGCGAGGGAATCGACGGTATCTCTGACAGGTAAAGAATCCCTGCTTTCCCTGCATCCAGTTCGACATAATTCGCCGCTTTGATGGGCATCGCCACAATCCGCTGCGCGATCCCTTCAAAATCGATCGTGACCTTGACCTCTTCTTCCTTCTTGTCCTTATCGCTATCCTTCCCTTTGTCCTTGTCTTTATCCTTGTCCTTATCTTTTCCTTTTTCTTTGTCCGCTTCCTTACCCTTCTCATCGCTCTTCTTGTCCGCGATCTTCTCGTCGTCGCTCTGTGGCTCCACGGGGTTCGCATCCGTTTTCTTCAGCACAATCGCGTAGACGCTTCGCGTCACTGGCCGCCTAAACCCCGAAAGGTCCAACCAGCTCAAGCCCAGCCCTTCATCCGTGCTCGCCGTGAAGTAGAGATACTTGCCGTCCCGGTCAAAAACAGGAAATCTCACGTCACTCAATCCATCCGTTAATTGCGTGCTCTTTGCGCTCTCCAGTGAATACACATAGATCGCGCGATAGTGATTCGGCAGAAACTTCGTGTAACTAATCCACTTGCTGTCTGGCGACCACTGCTGCTCAAAAGCAACTCCCCACGCATCGTACAAATCCGTCGATACTTTCTCCGGAATACCTTTCTCGATGTCCACATACCATAGGTTCAACCGCTTGTCCGAGTACGCAATCTTCTTGCTGTCTGGCGACCATGTCGGACCATAATAGAAAGACGGGGGCGTCCCCAGATTGATTTTCTTCACTTCACCCAATCCGCTTTGATCCGCCAGATGCAGCGCATACTCACCCGACTCGTCTGAAAAATACGCGATCCATTTCCCGTCCGGTGACCATGCCGGATCTCGCTCTGCAACCGTCGTTGTCCGCGTCAGGTTGCGCACGTCTCCTTTTTCCGCGGGCACTGTCAAAATCTCTCCCCTCGCCTCAAACACCGCGCGCGCGCCTGTCGGCGAAATAGACGCGCTCCTGATCTTGTCCCCCACTTTCGTCCAGTGCGGTCGTGTGGCGGGCAAATCCCCCGCAATCTGTACGTTCACTCGTTGTGTCTTGTCGCTTTGCGGGTCGTAGGTGTAAATTCCGCCAAATTGCTCGTACACCAGCCCATCCGGCCCCGCGGCAAGTGACTTGAAATCCAGTCCTTTATTCTCGATAACCTGCTTCACCGTTTTCGCCTTTGTGTCATAGGCAAACAGCGTTACCGGCCCATTCCGGTCGGATAGAAAATAGACCGTGTCTCCAATCCATACTGGGCTGCTGTCGTTCGAATTGTCCCGCGGCACTCTCTCCACTTGCAGATCATTTAGCTTCACCAGGTAGATCGGCGTTGTTTGCCCACCACGGTAGCGCTTCCACGCCTCTTGCCACTTCATGTTCGGCACATACGCCATCCGCGCCCGGTCCGGAGAATACGAGCCCGTTTCCGCGCGCCACATCGGCAGCACTTCCGGCACGCCCCCTTCTACCGGCACCGTGTACAACCGGTTGAAATCCGCGTACGCATCCCGGCCCGATTGAAACAATATCTTCTTCCCGTCCGGCGTCCATCCCACGGCGATGTCCGCTCCCGGATGCCACGTCAGTCGCTTCGGCTCGCCCCCCGTTGCCGGCATGACGAACAGGTCTGCGTTCCCGTCATACTCTCCCGTAAACGCAATCCACTTTCCATCTGGCGAATACACCGGACTAGTCTCATGTCCGCCGGTGGTCAGTTGCTGCGCCTCGCCGCCTTCGCGCGCCACTCTCCACAGGTATCCGCCATACACAAACACTACTTGCGTCTTGCTCATCGTTGGCTGCTGCAACAGCAGCGGCTTTTCGTCCGCCGCGCCAATGATTCCTGCGCACAACAGCACCAGTATCGCCACTAACGTGATTCGTGTCCTCACAAATCCTCCTCCGCAATCTTTTGTCCCATTAGCTTTTTGACTGAAGGCTTGCACACACCACTGCATGTATTGACGTATTCTGCCGCCAAATGTTCGCTCGTTTTAGTGGATAAGGTCAAGCTTCGATAGGCTCTTCCACCGTTCGCCTTACAGCAGAGGCACTCCCGGCATGGCTACGATTCCCGCCATGCGCAACAACTCCTGGTACTCTTCTTCGCTCAGCGCCGAAATAATCAGGCGCACGTTCTTTAGCAACTTCATCTTCCTCAATGCGTTATTCGCCCTCATTTCCGCCAGCGTCACCGGCCGCGGCAACTTCTCGTACGCTCGCAAGTCCGCCACCAGGTTTTTCCCCTTCAGGTCGTGCGGGTCGGGATAGGGATCGCGCGTTATCTCCGCAATCGAATACAAGGAGCGTTCCGGCGTGGAGTGGTAGCACAGCACGCGGTCGCCCTTCCTCGCTTGCTTTAGCGCGCGGATCGCATCGGGCTTTGACCCAGCCCCATCCCACATTTCTTTCCCTTTAACAAATAACGTGTCCCAGTGATAGTGATGCGGGTCTGCGCTGAAGATCCAATAATGTCGGGCCTGCGAAGTAACAGTTACCATCGTCACCAGATTCGGCTGAAATATACACGGGTGCAGGATGAAAACCAAACAAAATATGAGGGATAGGCGATTTTTCCACACCCAATTGGTCAACACACCCGGCTTTTCGGCGAGAAACCGGCTCTAAGTTATTTATTTTATGGTAGTTAAGTACGGACAAGTGTGCCTGAAAAGCCTCGACCTTCCCCTCCGTCCTAAACATCCACGAAAATGTCTTCGCCGCGTACTTCCGTTCGGTAGCAATCCACGCCCGCCGCTGGATTCTGCACCGCCTTGCCATTGCTCACGTCAAACTGCCATCCGTGCCACGGGCAGGTGACCACCTTTCCCTCCAGCACTCCCTGCCCTAGAGGCCCACCGCGGTGCAGGCAGGTATTGTTGATCGCATAAATCACGCCGCCCACATTCGCCAGCGCAATCGCTTTTCCTTCGACGTGGAATTCCCGCACCGTTCCCGCAGGCAATTCGCCCATTTTCGCAGTCCGCACGAATCCCATCTCCGCCTCGTCTCCCCTTAGTGCTGCAACTCTTCGGCAACCCCCGCAACAGCAATTTCCCGCTTCCTGATCGCTGATATCTGATCGCTGATAACCTTTTACCGATCACCGTTCACTCGGCTCAACCACCTGCGCCACCATCACGCTCTTCTTGAACTCTTCCACCATCTCCGGCCGCAACTTCACTTCCGTCGGCCGCTTCGCTAGCGTCATTTCATCAATCTTGTCCTGCAATTTCAAAAGCGCGTAAAACAAAGCTTCCGGCCGCGGCGGGCATCCCACCACGTACACATCCACCGGCACAATCCGGTCCACTCCTTGCAGCACCGAATACGCGTTGAACGGCCCGCCCACGCTCGAGCATGCCCCCATCGAGATGCACCACTTCGGGTCCGGCATTTGTTGCCACACGCGCTGGATCACCTGCGCCATCTTCAGCGTCACCGTACCCGACACGATCATCAGGTCTGCCTGCCGCGGCGATGGGCGGAATACTTCCGCACCAAATCGTGCCATATCAAACCGCGACGTCGTGGATGCAATCATCTCGATCGCGCAGCAGGCCAGCCCAAACGTCAGTGGCCACAGCGAACTCTTCCTCGCCCAATTGAATACGTAGTCCACCGACGTAATTAGGACATTCTTTTCAAACCTTTGGTCTATGACGCCCACGGGTCTCTCCGTTCTCTGTCCCCTATCGCGGAGTATACCGCCTCACTTCTTACCCCGTCAAAAACTCACTCGTACAACTCCCTGACTCTCAACATATCCATTTGTTGTAATTCTCCCGCTCCTTTGTTAGATTTTCCGAAAATCGTGGATTGCGGGAGCTTCTGATGGCTTCGCCTACTTCCTCTTCAGCAACTTCTCCTAAGCTCGATCTCGCCCTTCTCATTTTCCGGTTGGCGGCCGCACCCGTCTTTCTCTATCACGGCAGCGCCATTCTCTTTGGCGTTTTTGGTGGCCCGGACTATCAGGCCTTTGCAGCGTTCATGCACTACCCACCCATAATCGGTTTCCTGGTGGGCCTGGCGCAGTTCGCTGGTGGACTCGCCTTGCTCACCGGCGCGCTCATCCGGATCGGCGCTCTTGGTATCATGATCGTCATGGCAGGCGCCATTTTCCTGGTCCATCTCCCTCACGGCTACAGCATCGCCCACAGTGGTATGGAGTACGCCCTCACGCAATTCCTGGTGGCCTTGGGTCTTCTCATCGCCGGCCCAGGCTCCTATTCTCTGGCCAGCATTCTTCCCCCGGCCCTTCGTAAACTTTAGCGTTCCCCTGCGAAAGAAGCCCGGAAAACTCACCAGTTCATACACTCCGATTGAGGGCTCAGCCAGCATAAGCGGAGCCGCTTCCTCCTTCGCGTGACTCCGGTCACATCTTCCCGCCCCACCCTTCACTACCATCCTTTCAGGATCTTGGGCGCCGGTAGGCTTCTCTATTCCTTTCTTTCACTTGCCAGCTACTGGATCTGCTCATCGCTTCAGGCGCCGTTTTGTGAAGTGTGTATCGCTCCCGCGCACCTCATTCGAGGTTCCAGCTATGTCCAATCAAACCGCTCTTTCACGACGCCGTTTCCTGCAAGTCGCCGCCACTTTCGCTGCTTCCTCGGCGGTAATCTCCTGCGGCCGTCGCGCGGGCCCGTGGCGCTTTTTCACTCCTTCCGAGGCCCACACCATGGAAGCCTTGTGCGATCAGGTTATTCCCGCCGATCAGGATCCCGGCGCCGCCTGGGCCGGCACTCTCTACTACATCGATTCGCAACTCGTCGGCCACTTCCGCAAACTTCAATCCGCCTACCGCGAAGGCCTCGCGGCCTTTGACGCTGCTTGCCTCTCTGCAGAGCACACCGCATTCGCTGAGCTTCCCTCCGAGCGGCAGACCGCCTTCCTCAATCATCTCCCTGCTTCCCTGCAACCCTTCTTTCAAATGGTCATCGCTCACACCATGCAGGGCTTCTACGGCGACGCCCGCCACCAGGGCAATCGCGACGCCGCCAGTTGGCGCATGCTCGGCATTCCTGTGATTCCCATCCGGGGCCGCGACCAGTACGAATTCTCCAAGAAAGGCTGACGACTACTATGTCATTGCCCCACGTAAATGTCGTCGTGATCGGAGCCGGAGCCGGGGGCGGAGTTGCCGCCAAAGAACTCTCCCAGGCCGGCTTTCGCGTCGTTCTTCTCGAGCGCGGCCGCTGGTACACCGCCAACGATTGCCGCAAAGATGATCTGCGCAACCAGCGCACGTCCGTCCTCGGCAATAATTCCGGCCCCGACGACGAACGCAATCCCCGCGTCTACCTGGATCGCGATGGTAGCCGCCACATCGTTCTTCCCAGTGAAGGCGCCTACAGTAACAACGCTGCTTGTGTGGGCGGTGGCACGCTCAGCTATGGCGCCATGGCCTGGCGCTATCAGCCCAAGGATTTCCGCATGCGCACCACCTACGGCGCGCCCGAAGACAGCACGCTTGACGATTGGCCTATCACCTACGATGACCTCGCGCCCTTCTACGAAAAAGCCGAGTACGAAATCGGTGTTTCCGGCGATGTCAGCAATGACCCCTTCAAGGGCCCGCGCGCCAAGCCTCTTCCCATGCCCCCGCTTCCTCCCACGCGCGAGTACGAAATCCTAAAGCCCGCCGCGCAGCGTCTCGGCCTTCATCCCTTTGACATTCCCATGCTGCGTAACTCGGTCCCTTATAATGGCCGTCCTCCCTGCATGCGCTGCCGCTGGTGTGTCGGGTTTATCTGTGAAGTGGATGCTAAATGCGGAACCCAGAACACGGTCATTCCGCGCGCCCTCGCCACCGGCCTCTGCGACTTGCGCCTTGGCTGCATGGTCAAGGAAATCCTCGTCAACGATCAGGGCAATGTCACCGGCGTCTCCTATTTCGACGCCCACGATCGACTTCAAGAGCAGCCCGCCGACCTTGTCGTCCTTTCTGGTGCCGCCATCGAATCCGCGCGCCTTCTTCTGAACTCCAAGAGCAAGCTTTTCCCCACCGGTCTAGGCAATCGCTTCGATTGGGTCGGCCGCAACCTTCAGGGGCACGCCTATTCCGGCGCTTTCGGCCTGTTCGATTTCGATACTTACGACGACATCGGCCCCGGCGCCAACATCGCCATCTGCGATTACAACCATGGCAATCCCGGCCTTCGCGGCGGTGCCATGCTCGCCAACGAATTCATTCGCTTGCCCTATCAGACGGTGAACATGCCACCCGATGGAGTGCGCTGGGGCAAAGCCCATAAGGACTTCATGCGCAAAGCCTACCGCCGCACCATCGGAGTTATGGGCCCCACACAGGAAATGCCCGTTTTTGCATCGCGCATACAACTCGATCCCATCGTCAAGGATTTTTGGGGTATGCCGGTGGCGCAACTCTCTGGTTACCAGCACCCGCACACTTTGGAAATTGCCAAGGTCATGGCGGGTAAAGCGGAAGCCTGGCTCAAGGAAGCCGGCGCTATCCAAACTTGGCTCAATTTACCAGGCAACGGCGTCAGCGGTGGCCAACATCAGGCGGGCACCTGCCGCATGGGCAATGATCCCAAAACATCAGTCGTCGATTCCTGGTGTCGCGTCCACGATATCGACAATCTTCACGTCATTGATGCCAGCGTCCACGTCACCAATGGCGGCTTCAATCCCGTCCTCACAATTCTCGCGAACGCTTATCGCGTTTCCACCCACATTGCGCACTCCTGGAAAGGAAAAGTCTAGCCATGGCTTTCTTCCACTCCCGTCTTGCTCTCCTCGCGCTCGCCATTGGCATCCTGGTTGTTCTTGGTCTCCCCGCCGCCAGCCTGTACTACGAATACTCCGCCGGAGAATCCTGCGCCCGCTGCCACGAAATCCGTTCTGAGCACTCCTCCTGGCAAACTTCCAGCCACCGTTCCGTCTCTTGTGGCGCGTGTCACGGCGAAATCCTTACCTTCGATCCCGGCTTCCACCTCGGCAATGCCCGCCGACTGGTCCAGCACATTCGCGGCGCGTATCGCGATCCAATCCGTCTGCGCACCATGGACGTCAACGCTATGGTCGGCCGCTGCCAGAAATGCCATCAGCAGGAAGCCGCTCAATGGCAGAACGGTCCGCACGGCCTCACCTACGAATCGGTGTTCCTCGATACCAAGCACAATCACAAACGTCTTTTGATGGATGATTGCCTGCGCTGCCACGGCATGTTCTTTGAAGGTGGCATCCGCGAACTCGTCACGCCGCTGAATACTGACGGCCCGTGGAAGCTTCTGCCCGCCTCCCTCGTTCACCAACCCGCTATTCCGTGTCTCACCTGCCACTCCATGCATCGCGCAGGCGATCCGCTCCGCAAAGAAGACGATGACGACGATAAGGCCAAATTCGCGGGCCGCGAAGAACTCTTTCGGCCTTCTCTTGGCTTCTTCGATCGCCGCGAACGCACCAGTTTCTCCGTCGCCCTTCTTCCTCTTCCTGTAATGGTTGATTCCGGCAGGCCGGTTAAGATCAGCCCCGATCCGCGCCAGGCCCTCTGCTACCAGTGCCACGCGCCTCTCGCCAGCAGGGAAGTGCACTCGGGTGACGACCGCACGCCCGTCGGCGTCCATGAAGGTCTCAGTTGCTTATCCTGCCATCAGAAGCATGGCCAGCACACACGCGCGTCCTGTTCAACTTGTCATCCGCGCCTCTCCAATTGCGGCCTCGACGTTGAAAAAATGGATACCACGTTCGCTTCGACAAAGAGCCCCCACAACATTCACTTCGTCAAATGCCAGGATTGCCATCCCAAAGGCATCCCCAAAAAACGCCCCGCAGCCAACCCAGTCCGTTCCCTGTAACGCGACGCGTTGCATGTAGCTTAGGGAGAGTCCCCGAGCCCTGCGGCCTCTTTCCCGGGTTTTTCCTGCTTTTGTAGGGTGGCAGCACGCTGCGCCCCATCTAGGCGAACTGTCAGCTCTGGCGTCTTTTCGCTTTTCGTATTTCGCTCGTCCTCACAACGTCTCATTCGCGGTGATCTGCTGAACCATTTCTTCCAGCTCCCCCTGCAATTTCGCACGCTTCCCCTGCAAATCCACATTTTCCTTCTTCAACGTGGCCAAGCGGTCCTCTTGCCCGTCCAATTGTTTCGTGTACCGTTGCAACAGCGCTTTCTCCTCCGGGCTGCCTTTCAGTGCTTTCATGTTCTCCCGCAGACGCACCTGATCCTTGTCAATCGCTTCCATCTCCTGCTGCCGCGACTTCGTCTCCCAATCCACCTCAAAGATTTCCTGCCTCTTGGCGATGATTGCTCGCAGCTTTGCTTCCAGTTCGGGCTTTATCGTTTTCTCTTCCACCAGCAGCTTCAACTGATTGTCTGTAATCGTGCCCACCTGAATGCTCGTGAACACGGGCCGGCTTTCCTTCACGTCCAACTTCTCTGTCTTCCCCGGTTCCACCGCCACGCGGAATCGGTAGTACGTCGCGCCTGTGTCTTCCGGCTTCAAATCGCCCGCCAGTTTCCAGTGCTCGCGAATCGGGTGCTCCAAAACCACTTGGCGCGGCGTCGTGTCTGCGTTGTGCAAGGTGTACACCCGCTCAGACCGCTCCTCCCGCGTCACCGTCATTACTCCCTTCACCACAATGACCCGTTTCGCCGTTTTCGATTCATCCCCTTCCTTGCTCGCCACTCGCAGCGCCGTGTCCGCGGCATACGAGAGCAATCTCCGCTCGCCCGGATGCAAAACTTCCATGATTCCTTCACCAGCAAACGAGTCCTGATCCAGTATGTTGAACGTGCCGCCATCCAGCGTTAGTCCGGAAGTGTTTCGCAGCCACAACGCCCGCAGCGGTCGCCCCTCGACTTCGCCATCTTCCTGCGCTGTCACAAGCGTCACTTTTTCCGCTTCGATTGGCGATTGCACAATCGGCACCAGCGCCGACTGATTTTTCATCACCGTGATTTTTTCTTTCAAGTTGTACTCGAACAAATCGCCCGCATGGCTTCCTACCGCCGCAGTTTCGTTCCCCATCGCCGCCGTCGCTTCCTCCTCTGCGGTTGCGATGTAGCTTACTTCTGCATTGACGGTCGGAGTCCCATTCGCCGTCCCACCGATCACTCCGCCGATTACGCCTCCCGGAACGCCTCCGGCCACTCCCGTTCGAAAAGTGCCTCCGCCCATGCCGCCACCCGATCCGGAACCAATTCCTCCGCCGCTACGCGAACCCGGTAGAACTTTTGGCGCAACGAGTATTCCTGGCTCGGCGAAAGCTGTTTGAACTTCTTCCTCATCCATGCTCGCCTCATGCGCTTGCGGCGTAAGCATCACCGATTGCGGCAGCGGCACCACGGGCCGCCTCGTGTAGTACGGCTGCGATATATTCTGAATGAACGATTGCGGCGCGCCAGACACCATCGTGAGCTGCACATCCTTCCAATCCTCTCCTACGGTATTGTCAATAATCGCCCAACCCTGCAAAAACGGCGTCCCCGGCGCTTTCGGCACCACAATTCGGTAAGTGCTCTTCCACACCGGCACTTCGCTGATGTAGCTGACGAAAAGATTTCTGTCACCACTTCCCGTCGCGCTGATGGTCATTCGTCGCACATCCTTCGACCGCGTCGAACCCATCAAATTCAGGTACCGGCTCACGTCCTCGCGGATTTCGCTTTCCGCCGCTCGCACCGTGACCCCCGGCCCCAACTCGAACAGCTTTAGTTCGCCCGCATCCGTCACAATCGCCAGTTGCGTTACATCCACCGTTCCGCCTTTGCCAGCCTCCTTCTTTACTGTCTCCACGCTGAACACCTTCCCCAGCGTGCTCGCCGCTCCATTCCGCACCTCCACGCGTGTCCCTCGCAGCGCAATCAGAAACGCCGCGCTGGTCACATCTTCGCTCAGCGGAATCTGAAGGCTCTTCAGCCGCTCGCTCAGCGGCGCCACGGAGTTGTAGCGCACGCCGCTTATCTTTCCCCCGTTCAGGTCCACCACTGTCAGCGATTTCAGCACGTCATTCAGTTGCGCCGTAGTGAACTCGATCCCCAACTCCTGATTCCCGTGCACCCGCCCACTGTGCTCGAAATACCCCACTCCGTTCTTGTAGAGCACTACCTTCTTGACTGGCAGCGAAGCGTTTCCTGTCGTTTCTTTGATGTCTGTCTCCGTCTTTTCTGGCCGCACAGGCGCAGTTTGGGCAAACGCCGCGCCCGCAAACAACACCGTCACACACAAGTAAAATAAACGCATGGGCTACCCCCTTTGAGCAGTCGGATGCTGCTTTTTAGACACCAGTTGTTCTTTGTTTGATTCCGCTTGGCTGTAGGTCAACCGAGAAAGGTTTTGGGGAGGGCACGGCTTCAGCCGTGCCGAAAGACTCCGAACATCAGGGGTTTTAACCCCTGAGGGGTACTTGGCGCACGCTCATGGGCTCACTTCGCGCTCGGATCTTTAAATTGTCTGGCCAGCGTCGGCCAGTACCCGGTCGGACTTAGTCGCTGCAGGTAATCCACAAAATACGCGTCTGGCCCGATCAACACTCGCGCACGGCACTTTTCCACGGCTCGCAGAATCTTCGCAGCCGCCACTTCCGGATTCGTCCGCGTGATGCGGTGAAAACGGTTCAGGCTTTGCTCGCGCAGCCCTTCACCCGCGTTTTTCCCCAGCCGCGCCTGATTCGCAATGGCCGTCCGCACAAAGCCCGGATGCACCGTCGTCACGAAAACGTTGCTGCCAGCCAGTTCGTGCTGCAGCGATTCCGAAAACCCTCGTACTGCGAATTTGCTGGCGCAGTACGCGCTCTGCCCGATTGCTCCTACAAATCCCAGCAAGCTGGAAGTATTCACGATGTGCGCCCGCTTCCCCTTCTTCAGCAGTGGCAGAAAGTAGTGCACACCATGGATCACTCCCCAAAAATTCACGTCCATCAGCCAGCGGAAATCTTCCAGCGAAAGCTCCTCGAAATTCCCCAGCAGCGCCACGCCCGCATTGTTGAACACCACCGTCGCTCGCCCGTGCTGCGCCTCCACTTCTTCCGCGAACGCCTTCACAGTTGCCGCGTCACCCACATCAACGCGATGTTCCGTCACTTTGCCCCGCGTATTACCCAACAGCGCAACCGTTTCCTTCAATCCTTTGTCATTCACGTCCGACAGCGCCAGCGACGCTCCCGTTGCCGCCAGTTGTTGCGCCAGGCAGCGTCCCATTCCGGACCCTGCGCCCGTGATTACCGCCACACTTTCGCTCAAGAATGACATCAGCGCACCTGCACGTTGGAATTCACCACGATTTTCCCGGGAAAGTCTTTCATTGAGGTTACCGCTTCACTGCGCTCTCATACCACACTTCGTGCGCGCCCAGCCAGCGCGTCCATCACATGCGCAGTCTCTCGCTGAGGTCTGCGGATGTCGTCTAGTGCTTTGTTTTATGGGACGAATTCAACCGATTTTTCCGGAAACGCCACCCGCACCAGGTTTCGCCCCGCGCGTTTTGCTTCATACAGCATCTGGTCCGCTTTTCGCATCAGCGCCGAGAAATCCTTTACGTCCTTGCCCTGATATCCCGCCACACCAAAGCTCGCCGTCACGCTCACACTTTCTCCCGCCAGCGGAAAACACAGCGCTCCAAACTGTTCCCTGAAGCGGTTCACGGTTATTTCCACGTGCTCCGGCTCCAAATGCGTCACCACCAGTAGAAACTCGTCTCCGCCCAGCCGACCGCAAATATCCGATGCCCGCGTATTTTTCTTCAAGCCTTCCGCAAACGTCTTCAGCACCGCGTCGCCCGCGTCGTGCCCAAACGTGTCGTTGATTCTCTTGAAGTTGTCGATGTCGCCGATCACGACCCACAATGAGTACCCGTGCCGCGCCGCACCGCGCAATTGCTTTGACGCCCAGTCTTCAATCGCCCGCCGGTTCGGCAGGCCAGTCAGAGGATCCGTCCTCGCCGCTTGCTCCAGTTTCTCGGTCTTCGCCGCCAGTTCCCTGTTCAGGTCCACGATCCGTCTTCCCACTCCGATGCGCGCCAGCATCTCTCCCGGATCGAACGGCTTCGTCAGATAATCATCCGCACCGGCCTGCAGCCCTTTCACCACGTTGCCCTTTTCCGTGTTACTGGTCATCAGGATCAGGTAAGTGTACGGCCGCGTCTTATCTGCTCGTATTCGCTCGCACAATTCCGGCCCGGAAATGTCTGGCATCATCCAGTCCGTTAACACGATGCACGGCCTATGCTCTTCAAACATGTGCAGCGCTTCCTGGCCGTTGCGCGCAAAGAGCAGCGAATACGGTTCAGCGCAGAGCACTTGCTCGACGAGTTTCCGGTACACCGGCGAATCGTCAACCACCAATACTTCGTATCTTGAGGTAGAAGCGCTCATGCCTTTTTCGCCGCGCAGGAAAACGTCTGCGCGCAAGTTAACCTTGTCATTCTGGAGCGTGCTTCCTTCCAATCTAGCAGTGGCTTACCACGGGTGGGTAGTACTGCGCGTGTTTTGCGCTAAAGAGGCAATATCGCATTGGCTCTGCTGGTCGCTCGTGCCAAAGTGTCACACTTTCCGGCCGTAAACCAACAGCGCGCCTTCTGCCTTGAACGCTTTCAAGTGCCCCGCATCTCGAAACCACCGCCCGGTGTACGTTTCCGGCGATGGTGAAGTATCGGGGACGCGCTCGTGTGCAATCTCCGCGAATCCCGCTTCGCGAAAAAGTCCGCTCCATTCCTCCTCCGAGAGCAGATTCGTCGCCACCTGCAACAGTTCTCCCCACTGGTGGCAATGCGGATTGTCGCGGTAGTAGTTGATCAAAATCCACGCCACGCCCCCGGGCCGCAGCACGCGAAACAATTCCTTAACGCCCTTGCTGGGCTCCGGCCAGTAATATGCCGACTCAACTGAAATCGTGTGTGTGAAGAAATTGGGTTCCCAGGGAATCTCGCCCACTCCGCCGGTGATATACAGAACGTTGTCGTGCTCCAGGCTGCCGCGCCGCGCCACTCGGATCATCTCGTCGGAAATGTCCATTCCGACGACGCGCCCTTCCGGCACCATCCGCGCAATCCTTCGCGAGAGCCACCCCGCTCCACAGCCCACGTCCAGCACATTTTCTGCTGGACCCAACCGCATCTTCTCCAACACCGGCAGCGTGATCGGCAGGTGGTCCTTTTCCATGCCCTCGCCGCGTCCCGCCTCGGCCCAGCGGTTGAATTCCTCGCGCAGATTCTGTGTATTGGTTTCGGTCATCGTCCTGTTGGCCCTCTTTCCTCTTCGGGGCGGTATTCGGATGACCTCAGAGTATCAAACCGTCCGCCCACACGCAGTGCAGAAGTACGCGCCTGGACAAGCAAACGTGCCGCACTGGCAGCAGAACCGTCCACCGGCCGGCACCGCCACCAGCCTCACCGGATTATATGGCTGCGATGTGCAGGCCCAGATCAGCGCAATCACCCAGCCGATGCCCGTCCATCCCAGGAACAGGTTGACCAGAATAATTCCCGCAGCGTCACGCTTTTCTCGCCCAATAATTGTCGGCAGAAAGTACAGGAAAACCAGGAAAAGCAGGGTCAGCACAGGGCACCCCTTTCAGTTCAACCGCGGCGACGCAGACACACCAGAACGCCTCTTTGGAATACTACGCATCCCGCTCTCAAAATGTTTCCCGGCTCTTTGTCCCCACACTTCTACCTGTCCAGTTTCCTCCCGTGGGGCTAGGGCATGTGGCGCTCCCATCTGAAAACTCATATGTTGGCAAGGGCTCGCTATAAACCTCATCGGCACCAGTCCTCGTGCGGTGGCACATAGGACACGACTGGACCCGGCTGTGACCGGAATCACAGGCTCCTGTGCGCTGAGAATGGTACTTATGTGACTTGGAGGCCCTCTCTCGTCCGCGACTCTTTCCGTCTCGGATACCCTCCACGTCCACGCCGGCCCGCCCCATTTGAGGTGAGAATGGCTGCCACTCTGATTAACCCGAGCGTCTTTAAAACCCTGCTAGACCACGTGAACGATGGTGTTTACATCGTGGACCTGGACCGGCGCATTCTGTATTGGAACGAAGGCGCCTTTCGCCAGACTGGCTACGAATTCCATGAAGTCGTGGGGCGGCGTTGTCCCGAGGATGGGCTGTGTCACGTGGACCCTGCGGGGCACAGATTGTGCTTGCTCGACTGTCCTATGGCAGCAAGCCTCAGTGATGGGGGAACCCACGAGGCGGAGATTTTCCTGCGCCACAAGCAGGGACGGCGCGTTCCCGTCTCCGCGCGGGTTCAACCCCTTCGAGGGGTAGATGGCTCAATCATCGGGGCCGTCCAGATCTTCAGTGACAATTCGGCGGAGCAGGACGCCCGGCGCGAGATCGAGGAAATGGCGCGCCTGGCCTTTCTCGACCAAGTCACCCAACTCCCCAATCGCCGCTTCATCGAGATGGCACTACGTACCGCGTTGAGCGAATACCGTGTTCACAAGGAGCCATTTGGAGTGCTGGTGATCGACGTGAACCGCTTCAAGGCCATCAATGACACCTTCGGCCACGCCGCGGGCGACCGGGCCCTTCTCGAAGTGGCCAGGACTCTGACAGCAACCTTGCGCCCCTCGGACGTTGTC
Source organism: Candidatus Acidiferrales bacterium (assembly GCA_963780315.1). Taxonomy (GTDB): domain Bacteria; phylum Acidobacteriota; class Terriglobia; order Acidiferrales; family UBA7541; genus Acidiferrum. The sequence goes on from CAWABP010000016.1 coordinate 150,780, forward strand.
GGGCGATGGGGCGGTGACGAGTTCATCGCCGTCATCCACCACGTTAACCATGAGATTCTGAAACGGTTGGCGGAGCGGTGCCGCTCCATGGTGGCGTTAACCTCATTTCCAAACAGCGACGGCAGTCGTGTATCCGTATCGGTCTCGATTGGGGGCACACTTGCCCTTCCTCATGACACAGCCGAACGAGTGATCAAACGCGCAGATGGCCTGATGTATCAGAACAAGACCAACGGCGGTCCCGTAAAGAAAGGCAGCGTCCTCAGGACGTTCCTTACCAATTGGACAAAGTACCTGCTTAAAACGAACACGCCTCTACTGTTGTGCCTACTCGGGCTCCCCCGCTAGTGGTGGAGTTTCCTGCTTGTGCGCACTTGAGACTCGTAAGGGCCCGGAGGGTGGCGGAAACGTTTCATGAGGAACATTAGGGCAATCATGGCGAAGCAGAGTTCGCCCAGGATCCTCTACGATCCTCGTCGGGGAAGACCCTCAGGTAGATACGATTGACACTTCGCCAGGCTGACGATCAGCGAGTATCCTCGCCTCGCACGCTAGTCGTCGCTATCCGGACTGATTGTCGAGGCCTGCTGGACATCACTCTCGGCTTGGCTGACTTCGTTCTGCTGCGCTTTCAGGTCGGCTTCAACGGTCAAGTCTGGCTTCACCTGACCGACAGGATTGGGTTTGGCAGTAGGTGGGGGACCAGCCGGAATCCCGTTCGTGCCCTGGTTTTGTGCAAGCTGCCCGAGACCTTCACTGAGCTTGGCGCGGAAGTCGTTGTGCATGTCTTGCAGATCCGCGACGGCAAAGACAAGCTGCGTACCCGAGGCACAGTCATTCCGCTGGCTACTGGCCACGATCACCTTGACGGCCTCATTCGCGTCCGGGGTGTCCTGGATTCGCGTGAGGATGTCGCCAGGACTCAGCGAGCATTCTGTTCCATCGGCCACGGATTCACTAAGAACTGTGGAAACGAGGAACGTCCTGAGAGACGGGTCGAGCGCCGCGGGAGCTTCCTCAGGAACGTGCTGTGCTGCTGACGGCGGTGTATCGCTGACGGGAGCGTCCGGCCCAGCATTGGCGGGCGCGGACTCTTGCTCGCCCTGTTCAGCTTGGATTTGCGCGCGCACTTCATCAGCAATCAATTGCTTCATCTCTGGAGTAATCGTGGCTTGTCCGTCACCCGACGCGTCTTGATAGGAACCGGCGGTATTGGCTTGCACGCGAGCTTCGTAGGCGGCCTGGAGATTGGCGGCCAACAAATAGTCCGTCAACCACAAAGCCCCAGAATCGTAAAACGGAGAAGGGGCAAAGTAATAGCCATAGGCCCGGTACCAGGGAGCACCGTTCCAACCCCAACCATACGCTACGGGCGCGCCCCAAGGAGTCCGGGCCCAGCCGTAGTATGCATGGCTGTAGTAGTAGGGCGGAACATATCCGTAGTAGGGATGCCCGTGCCAGTAGTACCCGCGATAGGCATATGCGTAGCGGCGGCCGCCATAAAAATAGGTCCGCTGCATATAGGGATGACCGCCGCGGAAATATCCGTGTTCAGCATAACCGCGTCCGTGGCCAAAGCCGACTATCCTGCCACCATCAGACCGGCGGGATTCATAGCGCCGCTCACCGTGCGCACCGTGATTGATGGTCATGCCGCTGCTGGTATGAATGGTCCTCACATAGCCGTTATGATCGAAATTGGCTTTGGTCCCGCCCCTCGTTTCTAAACTGGTTCTTCTGCCTGCCGGATTGTAGTTAGTAGTGTGGCCGCCGGCGCTCGTGACACTCTTGCCGCCGCCAGGGTGAGCCACGACGACAGGTGGTCTGTACACTCTCTCGGGTTCGGTTCTGGCCGCTGGCGCAGTGCCATTTGTCCTAGTGCCCATGGCGCCGCCGGTTCTTACTCCCGTTGTGTTGCCAAGGTGTGTCGCTGGAGATGTATGCGGCTGGGCCCCACCCGTCCCGCCCGTATGGGTAGAACCGAAAGGCGCACCGTTGGCAGGCTTGTTCTCATGTTTGGGAGCTTCTGCGGGTTTGGCCTCATGTCTAGGCGGTTCGGCAGGCTTGGTAGCCGCGACGGCTTTGGGTGGAAGTGGGGCAGGCTTACTCGGCGCTGATGGAGGGGGACTATTTTTCTTCTGGGCCACCGCGAAGACCGGCAGGGCAGTCAGAAGCAGAGCAAGCAGTAAACCGCGAACGATCCCGTTTCTTGGTCGGCTCGAATTCATCGTTAGGCTCCTCGGAAGATCCCACGCCATTTCGATCGCCCTAGGCTTTACCGATATGAATCCGCACGAAGCACTCGGATCACGGAGAAGCGCATCGGGCTGGGCAGCTCAAACTCTGTGAGAACTCCGTCGCAATTCAAACTTCGCAGGGAGTGACACTTCTTACATTTTATAACGGCCCGTGTCTGCGAAAACTAACTGCTGATTCCGATGTTCCAAAATGTCATTTGGCCAATCGGGCAGGTCGGGAACGATGTATCGTGCTCCCGCGTGTTAAGAGGCGATCAATCCATGAGGCGCGATGCGGATTGCGGGTGCGAACGCTTCATGATGAACATCAGGGGGATCATGGCAAGGCAGACTATGCCGAGGAGCCAGTACACATCAATGAAGGCCAACATCGCGGACTGGCGCTGCAATTCGCCATACAGTATGACCTTTGCTTGTTGGTCAGCCGCAGCCATGCTCGAACCGTGGATGTGCAGCATTGCGGCGAGTCCATGGAGGGCGGCGCGATACTGGGGATCAAGGGGCGTCATGTGGCCGACGAGGTTGGCCTGGTGGCTCTGCGTCAGCCGCGTCTGCATCGTGGCGACCATCGAAATGCCGACGCTGCCTCCCAGGTTGCGTGCCAGGTTGATCAGCCCGGTGGCGCTGTTCATCTTCTCTTTCGACACGTAGGCAAAGGCCATCACGTTCATGGGTACGAACATGAACGCCATGCCACCGCGCGAAATCATCCACACATACACATACGTCCAGAACCCGGTGTTGAGATTGAGTTTGGCAAGCTGGAACATGCCCACCGCAAGAATTATTAGCCCAACGATCACCAGGCGGCGTGGATCGTGCTTAACCAGCAGCCTACCGACAATCGGCAGGCTGACGAGCGTAACAACCGCGCCGGGAGAAAGCACATAGCCGCTAAGCTGCGCGGTATAACCGCTAAGGGTTTGCAGCATGACGGGCAGCAAGACAGTCGTCCCATACAAGACAATGCCAAGCGCGAACATAAAGAACGTGGCTGTAGCGTAGTTGCGATCCTTGAAGAGATGCAGCTCGATAACGGGATCTTTTTGGCGCAGTTCCCAGAAAATCGTGCCGATAAGGCCGATGGCGCAAATCACCGCGCACCACACGATGAAGTGGGATTCAAACCAATCGTCGCGTTGGCCCTTATCAAGAACGACCTGCAGAAACCCGAGGCCGACGCTGAGAAGACCGAGGCCGATGTAATCGATCTTGAGCCGCTGGCCATTGTTTTTCCCGGAGACGTGCGGTGGATCGATGATAAGGGCGGTGGTGAGAAGGATGGAGAGAAGTCCGACTGGAATATTGATGAAGAAGATCCAGCGCCAGGAATAGTTGTCGGTGATCCAGCCGCCGAGGGTGGGTCCGATAATCGGCGCAGCGACGACGCCCATGCCGTAGATGGCCATGGCCATGCCTTGTTTATCTCGCGGAAAACTTTCCACGAGAATGGCTTGTGAAACAGGCTGCAATCCGCCACCACCCGCTCCCTGCAACACACGGAAGAACACCAGCAAAGGCAGGCTGGGTGCCAGGCCGCAAAGCAGCGAGCTGACGATGAAGATCGTCACGCAGCTCATGTAAAAACGTTTGCGGCCAAAGAGGCGGGAGAACCATCCGGTAAGCGGAAGAACAATGGCGTTGGAAACGAGATACGAAGTGAGGACCCAGGTGCTCTCGTCAATGCCCGCAGAAAGGCTTCCGGCAATGTGCGGAAGCGCGACGTTGGCGATGCTGGTGTCCAGCACCTCCATGAACGTCGAAAGCATCACCGTGAAGGCAATCAACCACGGATTGATGTGCGGATGCCAGGCATCCGGCACAGAGACTTCGGCTTGAGCAAGGCTGCTCATACGCGAGTTCTCGCAAATTCAGGCGCGGGCGTGCTGCGATGGCCCGTCCCCGCGGGGTGCTGCTGAAAGACTGGAGCGAATGTGGAGAACAAGAACTAGCCGCGGAGAAGTTACGCAAAAAGTATAACGCGTCGGCGGAAAGTCGTAGTGTGCCGTGTGTCACACCTGCAAAGAAGCCATTGAATCGCAAAGAAACAGGCGGGAATGAAGCAAAAAAATGCCTCGTGCGGGAGAAGGTCAATTCTGAGTAACTATCGAGTGAATTACCTAGAATGGGCTTGACTTATGGCGAACAGAAAGCGAACATGGACTCGCCTTCGGGACAGCTTCTCCCCCTGAGGGCAGGCGCTCGGGAGACGGCCATGAATGGAGCAGGCGTTGAAGAAATCCAACGCCAAAACGACGACCAGTTCTTCGAGGCCCTGAAACAGTATTGGGGCTATGACGGATTCCGCCCCAGGCAGGAAGAAGTGGTGCGCAGCCTCGCTGCGGGGCGCGATGTGTGTGTAGTGATGCCGACCGGGGGAGGCAAGTCACTTTGCTACCAGTTGCCAGCGGTGCTCGAGGAAAACAAGACGGCGGTGGTGGTTTCGCCGCTAATCGCGTTGATGCAGGACCAAGTTGCGCAACTCCGCCAGATGGGCATTCCAGCGGTGTTCCTGAACAGCGCTGTGGTGGAGGCAGAGCGCGGCGAAATCAAGCGCAAAGCCGCTGCCGGAGAGTACCGCCTGATGTACGTCTCGCCGGAACGTGCCGTGATGGAGGGCACCGCCGCATGGCTGAAGAACGTGCCCGTCTCCTTCTTCGCAATTGATGAAGCTCACTGCATCTCCGAATGGGGCCACGAGTTCCGGCCGGAATACCGGCAACTGAGCAAGCTCCGCGATCTGTTTGCCGACCGGCCGATCGCCGCATTCACAGCCAGCGCCACGCAGCAGGTGCGTCACGACATTGTCGAGCAATTGCGGCTGCGCGATCCGCTGAAGTCAGTCTCCAGCTTCCGTCGAGAAAATCTCCGTTACATCGTAAAGAAGTGCGAGAGGGGCATGCAGGACCAGTACGTGGTGGAAGCGGTGAAGCAAGCAAAAGATGGCCATGTAATTGTCTATGCCCCGACCGTGGCGCGGGTCGGTGAAGTGATTGATCTCCTCGAAGAAGGCGGCATCGCCGCCGTAGGCTACCACGGCCAAATGGATGGCTCGGCACGCCGCGAAAATCAGGAAAAGTGGATGAGCGAAGAGGTTCGCGTTCTGGTGGGCACCATTGCGTTTGGGTTGGGTATCAACAAGCCCAACGTGCGCGCCGTAGTCCGGCTGGGATTGCCGGATAGCATCGAGCAGCTTTACCAGGAAACGGGACGGGCGGGCCGCGACGGCTTGCCGGCTGATTGCTATCTCTTTTGGGAGAAGAAAGATAACTCCCTGCGGGCTTACTTCATCAACCAGTTGCACGACGAGAAGGAAAAAGAGCGCGCCTGGCGTCGTTACGATCAGATGCAGCAGTTCGTTGCTTCCGGAAAATGCCGGCAGAAAGCAATCTGCGCTCATTTCGGTGAGGTGACCAAGTGGGAGCGGTGCGGAGTGTGCGAGGTTTGCGACGGGTTGCCCAATTGGCTGGCGGACTGGAAAAACAAGCCGCGATCCGTTGCGATAGCCAGCCGGAATCCCAACAGAGTTTTGGAAGCCAAACAATTTGAGCTCAATCCTACCGTGTCCGTGAATGAAGAGTTGCGCGAGTTTATGCGGGAATGGCGCAGAAATGCGGCGCGGAAGAAGATGACCGCAGCCTTCATAGTTATGCACGATGCCACGCTTGATGCTTTGTGCCTGGCGCGACCCAAAACGATTGCTGAATTGCGCCGGATCTCCGGCATGGGAGAAAAGAAATGCGAGATGTACGGAGAAGAAATCCTGGACGTGCTTCGCCGCTTTGGGCGCGGCGAACGCGCCAGCAAGGAATGGCACGCGCGGCCTTCGACACCATCACTGGAAACGAAGGATTTGCTCGAGAAGGGCCACAGTTTTGAAGAGATTGCGCAGATTCGCGGAAGAAAAGTGTGGTCCGTAAAGGCGATGGTTGCAGACTTGATTGAAAAAGGCGAAACAAAGTTCCAGTCGCAGTGGGTCGGTGCCGAACAGTACGAAAAGATTCGAAACGCGAGCGAGAGGTTAGGAATGGATCTGGTAAAACCCATAGTTGATGACCTGGCAGGAGGGATCAATTACGAGGACGTTCGCTTGGTGATCGCGGACTTGCGCCGCCAAAAGAACGCCAGCCACCAGAACGCAAAAAACTGAGGGGACGCCTTCAAGGAGGCTTTCGCAACACGGAAGAACTGAGTTCAAAGGGACAGTTGACAATCGCAACTCTATATATGTAGACTTAGTGGCGTGCTACGTTCCCTCCGCATGTCCCGGCAAACGCTCCTACTTCTCGAGGCCCTGCTTTCCTCGGCAACCTCTTGGCACTATGGCTACGACCTTAGCCGCGGAACGGGACTGAAATCGGGCACCCTCTATCCAATTTTGATGCGCCTTAGCGAACGCGGCTGGTTGGAAGCTCGCTGGGATGCCGCCGAGCCTGGTCGTCCGCCACGGCACTTGTACCGGCTCACCGGAGTGGGAGTGAAAGCAGCGCGGGCACAAATGGGGGCGAAGCGCTCGTGGTCCACGACCAAGGCCGCGACGGGTCAGGAAGCACGCCAATGAAGCGTGCTCTGGCTGGACTGACGCGCTGGTTGTTGCGAGCCGCCGCTACCATTGGTCCTGCAGAGAAGAGCGAGTGGATCGCGGCGGTGCTCACAGAAGTGGAATCCATTGAAAAACCATGGGAGGCCTTGCGGTGGGCCTGGGGCGCGCTCTTCTTCGCGTGCCGCTGCCGGATATTGGTTGCGTTCGGCATCGTTCAGGAGAACATCATCATGAGCAAAACTTCGGCAGCTTACGTCGGCATATTTCTCGTGGTGGTGGGGGTGCTGTTCGCGTTTCCGACCTTTCGCGACGCGGCCACGGACGCGCTAGGCCCTGCAGCAATCAGGCTCGCCCTTGGGCGGCAGGACAGGACAGCCGTGGGGGAAGGCGAACTGCGGCGGATCGCAAGTAAAGCGGAGCAGCGCGGCGACGCCTCGACAATGGCATTTGTGGCCATGCGCCTGAATGACTCCAGGCAGGCCATGCAGCTGGGGAAGAAAGCCATCGCGCTGGATCCATCGCTCACATGGATCGAATATTTCGTTATAAAGAACAATTGGAGCCAGGACACAAGGCGGACTACGTTTGGGCCGGAAGTTCATGAAGTGATCGCCGCGGACCGCGACAATGCGCTCGGCTACCTGCTTTTGGCGAGTTGGTTGCGCCGGACCGACCCCTCGCTCGAAACAAGGCGAGCAGAATGGGAAGCGGCGGTGGAAAAAGCGTTTTCTGCGGGAGTATATGACGATTATCTGAACCGCAGACTGCATCTTGACCGCGACGTCGCCCGCGATCGGAAGCTGTCTCCGTTCGAGGCCACGTGGTCGATGCTCTACTGGCCATTTCCCGAGGTTCTTGAAATGAAGTCCTACAGTGACCAGCTGATCGCTTCCGGCGACACGCTAGCGTGTGCGCGGGCCGCCCGGTTCGGGGCGATGCTGCAGGGTGGACAAACCGACGTTGAGGGGATCGTAGGGCAGGACATTCGAGTGCGCGCACTCGGGGTGCTGGAAAAGAAATTCGATTTGGCACTCGTGGCACCAAAAGGACTGCCGCCAGCGCGCCCAAGCAATAGGCTGGAACTTCTGCCTTTTTCGTTGGCGAGACTTGAGGTTCAGCCGTTTTCGTTGGCAGCCGCGATTGTGGTGCAGACGGGACTTTTGATCGGCAGCCTGGCGGGGTTGCTGGTCGCTGGTTGCACAGCGGCCTTGATTCTAAGATGGGGTAAATCCGCGATGCTGGAGCGCCTGGTTCGTGGGGCGACAATCACGGGCGTGACGGCCACAATTGCCGCCTTTTTCGCGTATATGCCATTTACGTTTGCGTATTCGTCCTACCTGCACGCTCAAACTGTGCGTGAGGCGTGCGCAGGAAGCACGTCGTTTGTCGCATTCGGTTATCTTCCAAGCGGCCTGAACAGTTGCCTTACGACCTCCCAAGGGCATGTGTATATGTGGTCGCTGGTGATCTTACTGTCCGCAGCCGTCATGGTGTGGCGCGTGGTGGTTCACTTACAGCGCAGGACGGCAAGGCCCGTTCCGGTCGGCGGTCACTAAACATCAAGAAAAAAGAGGGCGGGAGCGCAATCCCACCCTCTCGTTGTCTTGAATAAGAAAGAGTTACAGCAACGGCGCTTTACCATTGAAGCGAGCCGCTGGTCCAAGTTCCTCTTCAATGCGAAGGAGTTGGTTGTATTTGCTGATGCGGTCGGTGCGCGAACCGGACCCAGTCTTGATCTGTCCGGCAGCGGTAGCGACGGCGAAATCGGCGATGAAGGTGTCCTCGGATTCACCAGAGCGGTGAGAGATCACGGATTTGTAGCCAGCCTTGCGAGCGAGCTCGATGGCCTGGATCGTTTCGGTAACGGTGCCAATTTGATTGAGCTTGATGAGGATGGCGTTGGCGATGCCTTCATTGATGCCGCGCGAGAGGCGCTCGGTGTTGGTGACAAATATATCGTCGCCGACGAGCTGAATTTTCTTCTTGGAGTTCTTGCTGCCCAGCACCTGGGTGTGTTCCTTCCATCCGGCCCAGTCGTCCTCGGCGAGCCCGTCTTCCAGGGAAACGATGGGATATTTTTCAACCCACTTTTCGTAGTAAGCCGTCATTTCCGAAGAGGTGTGCGCAGACTTGTCGGACTTCTTGAAAATGTACTTACCGGAGGCTTTGTCATAGAACTCGCTGGCCGCGGGATCAAGCGCGATGGCCACCTGCTCGCCCGGTTTGTAGCCTGCTGCGGAGATGGCTTCAAGAATGATTTGGATCGCCTCTTCATTGGATTTGCAGCTCGGCGCGAATCCCCCTTCATCGCCGACAGCGGTGGAATAGCCATGCTTCTTGAGAGCAGCCTTTAGTGAGTGGAAGACCTCGACGCCCCAGCGCAACGCTTCGCTGAATGTAGGCGCGCCGACCGGCATTGCCATGAATTCCTGAAAGTCAACGGAGCTGTCGGCATGGGCGCCACCATTGAGAATATTCATCATGGGAACTGGAAGAAGATTGCCGGACTTGTCCGAGGAGTAGTGCGAAAGATATTTGTAAAGCGGTTCCTTCGCTGCGACGGCAGCAGCGCGAGCAGCAGCCATGGAAACAGCCAGAATAGCATTGGCGCCAAGGCGCGATTTGGTGGGCGTGCCATCAAGGTTGATGAGCTTGTGATCGAGGGCGCGCTGGTCGGCGGCGTCGGTGCCAGCAACAGCTTTGGCGATTTCGGAATTCACGTTGGCGACCGCTTTTAAAACGCCTTTGCCAAGGTATTTAGATTTATCTCCATCGCGCAGTTCGAGGGCTTCGTGTTCGCCAGTGGACGCGCCGGACGGAACGATGGCCCGGCCGAATGCGCCAGACTCGAGCAGGACGTCGGCCTCGACGGTGGGATTGCCACGCGAGTCAAGGACCTGGCGGGCGTGAACGCGGGTGATTTTAGTGGACATATAGAGAGTGTCTCCTGAGTGATTTGCAACAGAAGATTGTAACAGAGCGAGGGCGGGGGGAGAGTGACGGTCGACACGCGGACGTGTTTCGTAATTTGTATATGCTTCAACGAACAGACTGGACGAAACGGTTGGCCGCATCGAGGCGCGCAAGGGCCGCCTGAACCGCCGGGGCCCCGGCCGATTGTGCAGCGCGGGCGCGCGCCAATGCCCGATCGGCAGTGGCTGATGCCTCTCGCAGGACTGCTTTTATTTCCGCTTCCAGCTTTTCGCGGCTTTCCCGAACGCGTTGGTCGACGTCGCTTTGTACCCGGGAACTGTTGACCTCGAACAATTGATCGAGGAATTCCTGGGCGTCGCGGACGATTATGCCGCGCAATGCAAGGGCACCAAGTACAAGATCCGCGACGAGCAATAACGGGGAGGCCGGTGCCGCTACTCGTTCAATCACATGAAAGTGAAATTGCGATCTGACCGTGAGCCCCTGATCAGAGACCAGGTCTTCCGGGAGCTCCTCCATTCCCGGCACATCCGTTTTTTCCAAGCGATGCAAGAATTCATTGGCAAGCTCAACGAAACGGTTTGCGGTTTTGCGAAATTCCTCGCCTGCGAACGTGGCCTCGGAGTCCAGCCATGGCGTGAGTTGTGCGCGGGCAATTTCCTGGGCCTTGTGGTTCAAACGTCGGCGATAGGCAGGGCCATTGTGGCGGTGCGCCACCAATGATAAGCGTTGAGCGAATTCTGCGTGCGCATTGACTTGCGCCCGCTTCAGTAAAACTTCCCTTCGGTCACCAAAAATGGCGGATAAGCGTTGCTGCTCCGCACTCAACAATACCGCCAAATCCCGCATGCGGACCTCTGACTCCGCCAGAGTACTGCGGAGCATGACAATGCGCTGTTCTGACTCGGTGAGAGGGCGCTCGAGGGCATCTCGCTCCTCCTTAATCACAGCCAGCAATTGATTGGCGGCACGCCGAATGCCCCGCTCCGTTGCATTGCGAACAAGCAAGCGACCGGAGTGCAGCACTAAATCCTGAAAGGCATGGAGCAATCTTCCCCAATCCCGTTCAGGGCCGCGCTGCTCCAGTTGATCGAGAGCGCTGACCTCGAAAATCACTGGAAGAGCCCGCTTTAGGCGCGTTTCCAGTACACGCCGGGCGAAATCGAGAGCAGCCGTGCGCTCATCCGCGCTTGCCCGGTCTGCCTTGTTCAATACAAATACAAGATCGTGGACTTCCTGAGCGACAGCTTCCACGAGTTGGAGTTCATCCGCCGAAAGTGGCGGATCCGTCCCAATGACGACAATGGCGGCATCAATATGAGGGATAAAAGCCTGGGTCGCCGCAGTGTTCCCGGCAAACACGGATCCTAGGCCAGGTGTATCCACCAGGCACATTCCAGTCTCGAGTAGCGGGCTTGGAACAAAGATCTCTACACCGGCCACGCCCTTCGCATTTTCGGGGTTCTTTGATTCGGACACGTACTCTTCGACATTGCTTACAGGGATTTCTGTCCACGCAGCGTTCTGAAGGCGGACCCGTGCAGAAAGATGTTCGCCATGCCGAAGAATCGTGGGAACCGCAGTCACCGGGACCACGGCGGTGGGGAGAACCGAATGCCCAATCAGCGCATTCAGAAGGGTTGATTTGCCACGTTTGAACTGGCCGATGCATGCCACATAAAATCGCCCCTCGGAAATTCTTTCGGCAATGCTGCGAGCCGTGGAAGCGATGTGATTCGCCCCGAACTCCGTGGCTAACTCAGCAAGCTGATTGAGTTCCGCCTCACCGGAAAGCGAGAGCTCGCGGAGCGGCCCTTGCTGATGTTTAAGAACAGCGTCGTTGGGATTGGTTTGGGAGTCGGACATTATTGACGTGTGATTTGTGACTCGTGCTCCGTGACTCGTGGGAAGTGACCTGCGGCCAGTGCCCGGGGGCCAACGGCCTGCGGAAGACGAAAAGCGCCCGCCTCAGAAGGCGGCCGCTACGAAGTCTAGCAAATAGTGACCGCCGGTTTCACGAATCACGATTCACGGGTTATGCTACTGCGCTTCTGGCTCTTCGAGGAGGGATTCCTGGCGCACCACGACGACAATGCCCGATGGCGTGACATGGAAGCGGCGCCGATCGTCTTCGAGGTCGTACCCGATTTCGGTTTTTTCGGCAATGCTGACATGACGGTCAATGATAGCCCGGCGTATGCGCGAGTGGCGCCCGACGTTGACATGGTTATACAGAATGGAATCGGAAACTTCGCAATAACTATTGACGCGCACGTCGTATCCCACAACGGAATTCTGAACGCGCCCGCCGGACAAGATGGAACCGCCAGCGACGATGGAATCAACCGCGACTCCCATGCGGTCGGAATCGGCAAAGACAAATTTAGCGGGGGGATATTGATGTTGCCAGCCGCGGAGAGGCCAGTGCTTGTCGTAAAGGTTGAACACCGGCGAAACGCTGACCAGGTCCATGTTGGCTTCGTAGTAGGCGTCGAGCGTTCCGACATCGCGCCAATAGAGCGTCTCCCGGCTGTTCTCGTCCACGAAATTGTAAGCATAGACGCGGTGTTTGGAGATGATGCGCGGCAGTATGTCCTTGCCAAAGTCGTGGGCGGACTTGGGATCTTCGGAATCGGCCAATAGGATGGGGATCAGAAGTTGCGCATTGAAAATGTAGATGCCCATGGAAGCGTTGCAATGCGCAGCTTTGTGCGGTGACTGCTTGGGCTTGGGGGGCTTTTCCTCAAACCCGATGATGCGCCAGTCCTTGTCGGTTTCGATGACACCGAACTGCTTGGCGGCTTCAGCGACAGGAATTTCGATGGTGGCGACAGTGACATCGGCGGCGGAATCGACATGCTGCTGAAGCATGCGGGAGTAGTTCATCTTGTAGATCTGATCGCCGGAGAGAATGAGGACGAATTTGGAGCGCTCGCTGCCGATGGAATAAATGTTCTGGTAAACCGCGTCCGCGGTGCCCTGGTACCACTGCTGAGAGACGCGCATCTGCGGCGGGAGCACTTCGATAAATTCGCCGAGACCCATGAGATGGGACCAGCCCGCGCGAATGTGGCGATTGAGGCTGAGGGCTTTGTATTGAGTCAGAACAAAAACACGGCGAAGCGACGAATTGATGCAATTGGAGAGTGCAACGTCAATGATGCGATAAAGAGCACCGAAGGGGACGGCAGGCTTGGCACGATCTCTGGTCAGCGGCCAGAGCCGTTCGCCTTGCCCACCCGCAAGCAGAACTGCAAGGGCATCGCGCATATCTGGCATGAGTGTCGGCTCCCGAGGCAGGACTCTGAAGCAGCTTAGTGTAACAGCACATGCAAGGCGGGCGCACGTTCAGAAAAAGAGGAACGAAAAATGTTAGCGATAAAGTGAGCAGTAACTAGACAAGTATTGAGAGCTGGAGAAAGACTGAGGAGCAAGAAAGAAGGCTTGACTTGCAACGCTGGAATTGACTACAAGAAGACAGTACACTCATGAGATAATCTACCAGGTGCAGTGCCGCAGGTCATAGGCCGGTGCTGCAAGTGTCCAATCCGATCCGGAATTGGGGTGAAGACCATTGGCAGAAGTAGTCATTCAAGAGAGTGAGTCTCTTGAGAATGCACTGCGCCGCTTTAAGCGCAAAGTGCAGCAGGAAGACATCATTAAGGAAATAAAGAAGCACAGCTTCTACATGAAGCCCGGTGAGAAGCGCCGGGCTAAAGAAGCGCTTTCGCGGAAGCGACTGCGCAAGAAGCAGCGTCGCGAACAGGACTAATCTCCTGCACGGGACGCGGCTCAGCGCCGCACTTCCGGGATCAGGCCCCTATCAGGCAGAGACGTTTTGGGTGTTCGTACATTGACTGCGCCCCCCGGCCCCAGGGATCCGTGCCCGGCATTCCCGGACTACAGGTCTAGTTTCACAATCAGGCCATGGTGCAAAATGAGCCCGTCCCCGCTGCCCGTTGGGGGTCCCAGGGGAGCGGCTCATGGAATACCACGATCGAGTCCTGAAGTGTTCAGAGTGTGGCGCAGAGTTCGTGTTTACTGCCGGGGAACAGATGTTTTTCGCCGACAAGGGGTTCAAGAACGAACCGAAGCGTTGCAAGGCGTGCAAAGCTAAACGAGCGGAGGGAGGCGGAGGAGGCGGGTCAACGCAAGCGCGGGCAGAAACCAAGACGACATGCTCGCAGTGCGGAAAAGAGACCACTGTTCCTTTCCGGCCGACGCAGGGGCGCCCGGTTTTTTGCCGGGAATGCTTCCAAGCAAGACGTACCATGGGCGCAGCATAATCCACCCCCTACCAATTGAATCTGAAGGAGAGGGCCATCGCAGTGGATGGCCCTCTTTCGTTTTAGGACCTCGCCACAAAGCGAACTCCGGTGAACGGCAGCCTCGGCCAGTCAGTTTATTGATAAGTGGCCAGCCAGGACTCGAGTTGCGCCAGGGATTCGGGCATGTTCCGGCGCCCGTAACCGAAGCGTATGTGGCGCGGCTCGTCGTATACCGTGCCGGGCAGGAGCAGCACCCCAGCTTCGCGAACAAGGCGTTCACAGAAAGCTTGAACATCCTGCGCAGGTTTGAAGTGCGCGAACCCTATTGTGCTTGCGTTGGGAGGTGTCCAATCGAAAAAGTAAGAGTGACGCAAGAAGAAAGCGCTGAGCTGCGGAAGATTGCGCAGAACAATTTGAAGGTTTCGATCAATGAATTTCTGGCGGTGGCGGAAAGCAACGGCGGTCAGGAACTCACTCGGGGCGCTGGCGCATATGGTGGTGTAGTGCTTAAAGGAAATGATCTTCTGAAGGGTGCCAGCGTCGCGGCAGGCAAGCCAGCCGAGGCGAAGCCCGGGCAGGCCATAGGTTTTGCTGACAGAAGAAAGGCTGAGGGCGCGCTCATAGAGGTCGCAGGCAGCCGGAAGGCGAGTGGCGGGATCGTGCTCGAGTTCGCGATAGACCTCGTCCGAGAAAACGTAAATGCCCTGGCCAGCCGCGAGTTCAAGGACGCGTCGGAAAACGTCCGCAGGCATCAGCAGGCCGGTGGGGTTGTGCGGTGAATTAATGTAAATGGCCCGGGTGTTGGGACGAAGGAGTGATTCGAGTGCGGAGAGATCGTGCGCCCAGCCATTTTCAGCGCTCCGGGTCCAACCTGAAACAGCCGCACCAGTGCTTTGGGGAATGGTAAGAGCGCTCTCGTAACAAGGCGTTTCCACAATAACGTGGTCTTGCGGAGTGAGCAGGGCGTAATAGAAAACGAAGATGGCTTCTTCGGCCGCTGAAAGCACCACGAGCTGATCGGGCTGAATTTGCGAGTACATTGTGGCTAGGACCTCCCGAAGCCAGGGAGCCCCTGGAGATTCCGTGTAGCCACACCAATGATTCATAAAAGCGTCATGTGCGCCAGGTTCAAGGGCTAGGATTTCCCGTATCGTCTGCGACTCGGCGTCAGAGGACGACAGCAGGTACTTCGAGGCGAATTCGTGCTTTCCCATGTACTCTTCGATACGAAAAGGTGTGATTTGCATAAGCGTGAGTGTGCCAAGGTAAAAGGCGGCGCGTCTAGAACCAATTTGAGTGGCACTGGTTAGGCCCCGCCGCCGGATTCAATTTTGCGGGGCGAGAGGGTATGATACTGCCCTCGAAGTCCCCATTAAGCTCAAACGCTCCGGAGGGCCAAAAGATGGCTCACCGCTTTACCATCGGTGTCGAGGAAGAATTCCAGATCATTGATCCTGATACGCTTGAACTGCGCTCGCACGTCGTGCAATTGCTCTCGGCCGCGGCGCGCGGATTGGGCGACCAGGTGAAGGGCGAAATGCACCAGTCCATCGTCGAAACGGGAACAAAGATCTGCGAAAATGTCAGCGAATTGCGGCTGGAGATTCGCCGCACGCGAAACGAACTTGTTTCGGCTGCTGAGAGCACGGGGCTGCACGTGGCAGCCGCGGGAACGCATCCATTTTCCAACTGGATCGATCAGGTGATTTCGCCGGGAGAGCGTTACCAGAACATTGTGGAAGAAATGGGGCAACTGGCGAGGTCGCTTCTCATCTTTGGCATGCACATCCACGTGGCCATGCCAGACAAACAGTCAACCATCGACATGATGAACATGGTGCGCTATTTCCTGCCGCACCTTCTGGCGCTTTCCACGAGTTCGCCCTTCTGGATGGGCCGGAATACCGGCCTGAAATCCTTCCGCACGACAGTGTTTCGTCGGTTCCCTCGAACGGGCGTGCCGGAGACCTTTGAGTCCTGGAGCGCATACGAGAATTTCGTGAATCTGCTTGTCAAGCTGAACAGCATCGACAACGGCAAGAAAATCTGGTGGGACGTGCGCCCGCACCCGACATTCGGGACGCTGGAATTCCGCATGTGCGACGTGGCCACGAAAGTGGAAGAAGCTGTAGCCATCGCGGCGTTAACACAGGCGATTGTGGTTAAGATCCACCGCCTGTATACGGGGAACATGGGCTGGCGGCTGTACCGGCGCGCGCTCATCGAAGAGAACAAGTGGCGCGCGGCTCGTTATGGAATTGAGGGCAAGCTGATCGATTTCGGGAAGGAAGCGGAAGTCCCGATGAGGCAGCTGGTCCCGGAACTGCTCGAGTTTGTGGATGACGTGGTGGACGATCTGGGCAGCCGGAGCGCCGTTGAATACGTGCACACGATCATGAATGATGGGACGAGCGCGGACCGGCAATTGCGGGTGTTCGAGCAAACGGGGGACCTGCGAGAAGTAGTACGGCATCTGGTGCGTGAAACACGTGGCATCGCAGCAGATGGAAAATCCCTGTCGGCGGGTGTTATTAATTAGCAGCAGGCCCTGGGACTGATAGCAGCGCAATGTATTCCTAGAGGAAATCCGAAATGGCTGGTTGGGGAGGTGAGTGATGCTGAAAGTGGGCTTGCTGTGCGGACGGGAGTACAGTTTCCCTCCAGCGTTTCTGGCAAGAGTAAACGAGCTGGGGAAGAAAGAGGGAGTGACGGCGGAATTTGTGAAGCTGGGTGGGACGCGTATGGAAGAGCCCGCCGAATATCGCGTGATTGTCGACCGAATTTCGCATGAAGTGGATTATTACCGCGGCTACCTGAAACATGCCGTGCTGCAAGGAACGTACGTCATCAACAATCCATTCTGGTGGACCGCGGACGACAAGTTTTTCAATTACAGCGTTGCTGCAAAGCTGGGTATCGCGATCCCCAAGACGATTCTTTTGCCGCAGAAGGGCTATCCCGCGGATGTGGACATCACTTCTGAATCGTTGCGCAACCTGAAATATCCGATGGACTGGGTTGGGCTGCTGGATTCCGTGGGGCGGCCGGCAATCCTGAAGCCCTTTTCCGGCGGCGGCTGGAAGCACGTGTACAAGGTAAATAACGAGGAAGAGCTTCTGGAAGCGTTTGACAAAACTTCGTCGTATTGCATGACCCTTCAGGAGTTCATCGATTTCGAGCAGTATGTGCGATGCTTCACGTTCGGCAAGACCGATATTTTGCCGGTGGCGTACGACCCCAAGGAACGCAAGTACCTCGTGGAACATAAGTATTTGTCGGATGAGTTGGGAGCGCGGGTAGTGAAAGACGCGCGGACAATCAACCTGGCGCTGGGTTATGAAATGAATACGATCGAGTTTGCCGTCAAAGATGGCGTTCCCTATGCGATCGATTTCCTGAACCCCGCGCCGGATTTTGAGAAGGACCGGATCACGGAGTTCTATTTCAAGCACGTGGTGGAAAAAATGGCCCGGCTGGTGATTGATCGCGCTTTGAACGGAAATTCGGCAAACACCTGGCCTCGCTGGGAAGAGATGCTGGGAATTGGGACGCCTGCGGGCTTCACGGGAGCCCCGAGCGCGGCGCAGCCTGTTCCCTCGGGAACCGCTGTGCGATGAAAGCCAGAAAATCGAGGGAAAAGGTTTCTAATCCAGCGGAGCATTGGGACGCATTATTGCGGCCCCTGGTGAAGAAGTCGCCGGGACTCGCCAGAAAATTCCTGGCGGATGTGCGAACCGCGAAATTGACGTTTGGAAAACGAGTCCACTGCCCGTTTTTGCGGCCTTATTTTCTGTCGCCGGCCGACGAGCAGCGAGTGCGGCACGTTGCCGAAACCATCGCGGCCCTGGCGGAGCGCGTAACTGCCGCTGCTCTGAGCGACGACTCTCTGTTTGCGCAATTTCACTTGCGGCCTGAGGAAGAACGACTAGCTCGGCTACCCGCGGGGCCAGGCCCCGCAAGCACTGCCTCTCGGCTGGATGCATTTCTCCTGCCAGACTCGTTGAAATTCACGGAATACAACGGGGAATCGCCAGCCGGCGCGGGCTATTCGGAAGCGCTTTCCGATATTTTTCGCACGTTGCCGGTAATGGAGGAATTTGCGAAACAGTTCGAGCTGCACAGCTACCCGCTCAGCGCAAAGCTCCTCGACGCTCTGGTCACCACCTATGTGCAATGGGGCGGGAAGACGAGTCGGCCCCAGATGGCCATCGTGGATTGGAAGGAAGTGCCGACTTGGAGCGAGTTTGAGATTCTGCGGGGAAGATTCGAGGCGATGGGAGTGCCCGTGATTCTGGCGGACCCACGAGACTTGGAATTTGACGGTAAGCAACTGGCGGCAAAGGGAGAGAAGATCGACTTGGTATACCGGCGCGTGCTCATTAATGACATTGTTGCAAGGCCCGCGGAGTGTGAAGCTCTCCTGAAGGCATACGAAGCGGGAGCGGTGTGCGTGGCGAACAATTTCCGCTGCAAGATTCCCCACGTGAAGGCATTTTTTGCAGTGCTGACAGACGCGCAGAACGCATCCCTGTTCTCCGCGGCGGAGCGCGAAATGATCCGGCGCCATGTGCCGTGGACACGCGTCGTGCAGGATGTAAAGAGCGACTATAGCGGCAAGCCGGTTGAATTATTGAAGTTCATCCGCAAACACCGGAAGGAACTGGTGCTAAAGCCAAGCGATGAATACGGTGGAATGGGCGTGACACTGGGATGGGAAACCGATACGAAGCGCTGGGAGCGCGCCATTGAGGAAGCATTGCCCGGCGGAAAGAAGGCCGGTGCGCACGGATGTTGGATCGTTCAAGAGCGCATCCCGGTGAGTCGCGACGTGTTTCCTCATATCGGTGCGGGCAACAAGGTGGATTTCCGGAACATGCTGGTGGATTTCGCTCCGTATCTTTTCCGCGGGAAATTAGCAGGGTTCTTGACTCGACTGAGCGCGACAAGTTTGGCCAATGTGACTAGCGGCGGGGGGCAGATTCCCTCGTTTCGCGTGCAACCACGAAAAAACGTAGAGTCGTAATCAGCAGGGAAGATCGCACAGAGTGATATTTGATCGAGCCTCTCACCCTCCAGCCGAGGTGAGAATCTGCTTCCTGGCGTTCTCGGACAATGCTGCCTCGAGGCTACTTAGCCTGCCGCTCGGGCCATGGAGTCGCCGATTCCAAAAGCCCAAAGGTGTTCGTGCCCACTTTGCGGAAAAGCCGTTTGTTCCTGATTGCGCGATAAATGGTCGGGGTAATATCAGTTCTTTGCAGATTGACATTAAATCTTTTGGCAACGGCTTCGGCAATTTCATCTACGTGCAGCGGCCGGCCACTGTCCAGCATAACAACCCGGATCATCTGGGGCTGCGATAACAATCCGCCACGTCTCCCGTTTGTTGCCTGCCGGTGATTCCCCGCGACAATCGTCGCCGCTGCACGCAGTATCTCTATCTCGCGCTGCAGATTCTTCAACTCCGACTCTTTTTCTCGTAGTGTGTGTTGTATGCTCCGCATTGCCCCCATCCAAAACATCAGACGCAGTGGTCTCGTGCCGGCCAAATTCTGGTCCGCCCGGCGTAGTCTAAGATTTTTGCTGAACCCGTAACGCGGCCAAAGCTCGTTTGTATTGTTCTTCTGTGAACCAGGTGGGGCCATACTCCTCGAGCAGTTCAAGCAACTCCGTGAGGACTTCTTTTGGATTTGCCGTCCGCAGGCGTTCACAGTTGTGGGGTTTGCGATGAATCGCATTCGAATTTTCAGCTGAGTGTGGGTGCAAATGTCAGTCCTCTCCGATTAATTTCCCCTTGTTTGCATTAAACACTTCGCGCGGATGGTCAGCGGTAAAATCTTTGTAAGGTTGCTGTAAAAAACTGGCAAAGGCCTGGGGTATTCCGGCGGAATATTACTCGAGCCAGGGCGAACCGGACGTTCAAGCCCCGCAACAGGTGCCAATTGTCATTCTGATGAAACCGCCTAGAATGCCCTTTTGAATCAGGCCTACCGCCAGGCAGTGGGGAATTGGCATGGGGAGCAGTTCAGGTAAAATAGTAAGAATGTCCTTTGGGGTCGCACTGAATGACTTGATGCCGGGCGCAAAAAACGCCGTGGAAGTTTGCCTGGGCGTACGCGCAAAAGAGCGCGTAACGCTGATTGCGGATGAAGCGAGCCGCGGCGTGGCAGCAAGCCTGGAAAAGGCGCTTTTGGAAAACGGCGCAGAACTCACCGGACTGTTGCTCGAAGATTTTGCGCCCCGGCCGGTGACTAATGCCCCGGAGCCGGTGCTGGAATCCCTGGAGAAAGCGGACGTCGGGATTTTGTGCATGACGCCGCAACCAGGCGAATTGAGCGCGCGGATGGCCATCGTGAGAGTAGTCGAACGGCGGCAGATCCGCTATGCGCACATGATCGGGGTAACGCCTGAAATCATGCAGCAGGGCATGCGCGCCGACTATCGTATGGTGGATCTCTTAAGCGACCGGTTGCGCGAGCGCATGTTGCGGGCGGAAACACTGAAGGTGAAGACGGAAGCGGGGACTTCCTTCAACGCGCATTTTGACCGCAGGCTGGATTGGGTGAAGACGAGTGGATTGATCAGCCCAAGGTACTGGTCAAATCTGCCTGCGGGAGAAGTGTTCACCACGCCGGCCACGGTGGACGGAACATTTGTGTGCGACGCCACGGCGGGAGATTACTTCAACGGGAAATATGGGGATTTGCAGTCGACGCCACTGGTGCTGGAAATTTCCGGCGGCCGGTTGCAGCACGCCGAATGCGAGCGGAAAGATTTGGAGGAGGAGTTCTGGAGCTATTGCCACACTGACGAAAATAGTGATCGTGTCGGCGAACTCGCCTTTGGAACGAACCTGGGATTGTCGCGAATGATCGGCATCCTGCTTCAGGACGAGAAATTTCCTGGAGTGCACATCGCGTTTGGCGATCCGTACGGAAGCCAGACGCACGCGAATTGGAAGTCGCGGACTCACGTGGATGTGTTGACGCGGAATTGCGACGTGTGGATCGACGAGGATCAAGTGATCGAGAAAGGGCACTACCAACTCGAACATCTGGGGCTGTCCTAAGGCGGAACAATCCTGAAAAAAATACAGCGCGCGGTTGCCCTTGTGTTAGCAACGGTGGTCAGAAGATCCGGGAAACGTACTCGCGCATCTCGTGCTTCCAGAAGGGCCAGTCGTGCCCCCCTTCAGGACCCCAGTTATCCACGGAATGGCGAATGCCTTTGCTCGAGAGGACTTCAGAGAGGCGATATGTGGGCCCGCTGTTTTCCCAGGGGCCGATGCCGGTAATAAGGTGGATGTCGCAGGAATTGTACTGCTCGTAATACCAGCCGTCGGAAAGATTGGAAAGATAATCGACGGGATTGTTGAAATAAAAATTGTTGTCGTACATCCCGTCCATGAAATTCCTCAGATCGTACACACCAGACATGGCAAAGCACCGCTTGAACACGTCGGGATGCTTGAATAGGGTGTTGGCGGCATGATACGCGCCAAACGAAGCACCCATCGTGGATATGGCGATTTGCGATTGGCAATGATTCCAGATGAATGGAACGACTTCTTCGCGAAGGTAAGAATCGAAAACGGACTGCACGTAACTGCGGTGAAACGGGTGCGCACCCTTGTTGTAAAAGCTGAGACCGTTGATGGAATTGACCGAATAAAATTTGATGCGGCCCGCATCTATGAAATCGGCGAGGGCGCCAACCATACCCTGGCCTTCGAGTTCGAATTCATCTCCAGCGCTGGTGGGAAATCCGAGCAGCGGCGGGCCCCAATGCCCATAAGCCACTATGCCAAGGTCCAGGCCAAGCCGCTGAGAGTACCAGCGATGGTATTCACGTTTCATTCGAGAGAACCTTTCATCATGCGGGAACAGAAGTATGCCAGCGGAAGGACAGATGAGCAAGGCGATGAGCGAGACGGCGGAAAAGTGAGGATGGCAATCAATAGGGTTTCTTGGAAGAAGAGGAGAGCCAAGCTTGGAAAGGACGCAGCGCGTCTGGATGGGGAAGTTGCGTCATGGACAGGCGGCGAGCCTCGGGCGCTCGCCGGAGTTCTCCGTAGATTAACGCATCATCGAAACCTGCGGCGGCGGCATCGGCAGCGGTTGCGGCATAGTACACGCGGTCAGCCCGCGCCCAATAAATTGCGCCGAGACACATAGGGCACGGTTCGCAGGAAGCATAGAGATCGCAGCCAACCAATTGGAAATTGCCGAGTGTGCGGCAGGCCTGCCGAATGGCTTCGATTTCAGCGTGCGCGGTGGGGTCATTCGCAGAGGTGACGCGGTTGATTCCCTCTGCGATGATTTTGCCGTCTTTCACAATCAGTGCGGCGAACGGACCACCTTGACCAGAGTTCACGTTTAACATGGCCAGGGCGATGGCGCGTCGCAGGAATGCTTCCAGCATGGGAAAAGGTTCTCCGCCCTCCAGAGTGCCGTGAGAATCGAAGATTCACAATACGGTTTAGCGAGAGAGGAGAGGAAAAGTGTACTAACAGCTGTCAATGAAGAACGAGGGTGCCTTGAAGGATCGGGCTTGCCGAGATGCAATCCAGCAAGCTGACTGTACACGGCTACTTGGGGTTGCAAGGAACCAGAATGCGGGTAGGATAGAGGGCTGGAATCGACGACTTTTCGGTAATTTCCGTAGAGAGAAGATCTGGAGCCAACATGATGCGAATCGAGAACGTGAGCCGTCGAGGGTTTTTGAAAGGAATGCTGGGCACGGGCGCGCTCGTTCTAGGCGTGCACTTCCTGCCGGAACGCCTGTTGGGAGAAACAGTGACCACGGGCGAAGATCCGATGGCCAACGCAGCGCTGCGGCCGAATGTGTACCTGGCGATTGCCACAGACGGAACGGTGTACATCGTGGCCCACCGCGCGGAAATGGGCAGCGGCAACCGCACGGGGCTTCCACGAATTGTTGCCGATGAGTTGGATGCAGACTGGACCAAGGTGAAGGTGGAATCCGCCACGGGAGACGAGAAGTATGGCGACCAGGACACGGATGGGTCGCACTCGGTAAAGAGCTTCTTCGACACCCTGCGCGAAGCCGGAGCGAGTGCTCGCCTGATGCTGGTGCGCGCCGCGGCGCAGACATGGAGCGTGCCGGAAAAGGAATGCGCAACGGAACTGAACACGGTGGTCCATAAGCCGAGCGGAAAGAAGCTTGGCTATGGCGAGCTGGCCTCGGCTGCGGCGAAACTTCCCGTGCCGAAAAAAGAGGAGTTGCAATTGAAGCCGCGCAGCGAATGGCGCTACATCGGCAAGGCCGCATCAGGGTACGACTTGCAGGATATGTCGACAGGCAAGGCCATCTACGGGCAAGACGTGCAGCTGGAGGGGATGCTCTTCGCATCCGTGGCGCATCCGCCGGTGTACGGAAGCGCAGTGAAATCCGTGGACGATACCGCGGCGCTGCACGTAACCGGCGTCAAGCAGACAGCAACGATCGACGCGTTCAAGCCACCGGTAATGATGCAGCCGCTGGGCGGCGTGGCGGTGATCGCCGACAGCACGTGGGCGGCATTCCAAGGCAAAAAGAAGCTGAAGATCGAGTGGGAAAAGAGCGAGCACAGCGCGTGGAACTCCGGCGAGTTCCGTAAGGAACTGGAAACCACTGCGCGGAAACCATGCAAAGTAGTGCGGGAAAACGGAAATGTAGACAGTGCGTTCGCAAAGGGCGGGAAGATTGTAGAAGCGGAGTACTACGCACCGATGCTGGCGCACGCTTCCATGGAACCGCCGGCGGCGCTCGCGGTCTATCGCGACGGAAAAGTGGCAGCGTGGGCACCGACGCAAAATCCGCAGGGCGCGCGGGATTCCATAGCCGCGGCCGTCGGCCTGAAAAAAGAAGATGTAACGGTCAACGTGACGCTGCTGGGCGGCGCGTTCGGCAGGAAGTCGTTTCCGGATTTTATCGTGGAAGCAGCGGTGCTCTCGAAAAAGACCGGGAAGCCCGTGAAAGTGGTTTGGAGCCGCGAGGACGACATCAAGTTTGATACCTACCACACGGTCGCGGCGATGTACTTCAAGGCTTCTCTGGGAACGGACGGGAAGCCCACGGCATGGTTGCAGCGAAGCGTTTTCCCTCCGATTGCTTCCACGTTTGATCCGAACGGTTTGTATGCGGACGCGGGAGAAATTGGATTAGGTTTCAGCGATATTCCCTTTGCGATTCCCAACCACCGAGCGGAAAACGGACCCGCAAAAGCACACACGAGAATTGGCTGGCTGCGCTCCGTGGCCAACATTTATCACGCCTTCGGTGTGCACTCGTTCGTCGGGGAGCTGGCCAACGCGGCTGGCAAAGATCAGTTGGAATATGTCCTGGCGCTGCTGGGGCCAGACCGCATCATGCCGAAGGAGGAATTGCCAAAGGATTACAACAATTACGATGGGGAATACAAAGATTACCCGATTGATATCGCCAGGTTCCGGCGCGTGGTGCAGCTGGCGGCGGAAAAGTCCGGCTGGGGCAAGCAAAAGCTTGGAAAAGGATTTGGGATGGGTTTGGCGGTGCACCGCAGCTTTTTGACATACGTGGCGACGGTGGTGCAGGCGGAGGTGAAAGACGGCCAAGTGGATATCCTGAAGGTAGACACAGCGCTGGACGCAGGCACCATCGTGAATCCAACCACGGTGAAACAACAGTTTGAAGGCGCTGCAGTGATGGGTACGAGCATCGCGTTCTACGGGGAGATCACAGCCACGAATGGCGTGATTGACCAATCCAACTTCGATGGCTTCCAAATTGCCCGTATGAACACCTCGCCGCGCGAGACGAATGTCTACATCGTCGAGAGCGACGCGCCGCCAGCAGGTGTCGGAGAGCCCGGATTGCCACCCATCGCACCCGCGATTTATAACGCGATATTCACTGCGACCGGGAAGCGAATCCGAGAGATGCCGCTGACGAAAGCGGGATTAGCGTAAGAGGACGCACTGTAAAGTTCTAAGTTTTCAGTATTCAGGTCTAAGTAAAGAAAGTTCTGCCTTCAGAGTGAAAGGGCGCGGCGATGCTGCGCCTCTACTTGTTTTGGCATAGTATGCGGGTGTGCGGAGGACGAGTTGAAACACCCGTTGAGATTTGTCTGTTTGTTTTTGGCAGCGACGGCGATTCCTGCAAGCGCGCAACGAAGGCCCGTGCTGCCGCAGATTGATGAGCCGCATCCCTACTACTACCGCGAACTCTATCTGCCCCAGTTGACGAGCGGGCCGAGCAGCTTGACCTGGGGGCCAGACTCGAAGGAATTGATCTACTCGATGGCAGGCTCCCTCTGGCGGCAAAAGCTCGACTCCAAAGACGCAGTGCAGTTGACGGATGGACCCGGATACGACTATCAACCTGATTGGTCGCCGCATGGCAAGAACGTGGTGTACGTCTCGTACCAGAAAGACGCGATGGAATTGTGGCTGCTGGATCTGGCAAGTTGGAAGACGAAGCAGTTGACGAGTGGCGGTGCGGTGAATGTGGAGCCCCGCTGGTCGCCAGATGGAAAACAAATCGTGTGGGTTTCGACGCAGTACAACAAGCGATTCCACGTATTCATGGCGGATGTCGCGAATGGCGAGTTGAAGAACGTCGTGAGATTGACGGGAGAAACAAAAAGCCCTCTTCCACGGTATTACTACAGCGCGTACGACATGGAGATCAATCCCGTGTGGACGCGGGACGGCAAAGAGATTTTGTTCGTGTCAAACCGCGGCCACATCTACGGAACAGGCGGATTCTGGCGAATGAAGGCGGAACCGGGAGCGGAAGCGCGGGAAATCCATTACGAGGAAACAAGCTGGAAAGCCCGGCCAGAGTTTTCGCCGGACGGCTCGCGCATGGTGTACAGCTCGTATCTGGGAAGGCAGTGGCACAACCTGTGGTTGATGCCCGCGAATGGCGGTGATGCGTTTCCGATCACGTACGACGACTGGGATGAGACAAACGTCCGCTGGTCACCGGATGGAAGACAGATTGCATTTACATCTAACGAGGGCGGGGATACTCAAATTGAAATTCAGGACTTTCCCGCCGGAGAAAAACACTGGGTTTACGCACAGAACCGCAGATATCTCCATTCGCATGTTGATATCCTCCTCCGGATAACTGAAAAAGGAGAGGATGAGTCACGGGGACGTTTTTCTGTGGTTGATCAACGTGGAAAATTCTACGCGCCCGAGCGCGCAAGCATTTATGCCGATGACGCTTACGACCGCGGAAAACAGGCGTTCGAGGATCATTACTTCTATGCGAGTGACGGGCGTTCCCTCAGTGTCCCCGAAGGGCCAATCACAATTTACTTAGAGAGGGGACTCGTGAATCGGGTTGTGAAGCGAACCGTGGAAGCCAAGCCGAAAAGCTTGAATCTAATTGAATTTGGGCTGGAAAAGCTGGATTGGGGAAATGAGCGCGGTGAGGAATGGGTCAGCAGCGACTTGCATGTTCATATGAATTATGGAGGAACATACAAAACCAATTGCTGTAAGCTCGCTGCCATTGCCGAAGATGAAGGCATACAGGTTGTTCACAACCTGACTGTCAACAAGGAACAACGATTCCCGGATATTGAATTCCTCGGTTTTGGGGAGGCTGCCTGTAGCGATCCTGATGTGTTGGCTGTACAGGGGCAAGAATTCCATACCAGCTACTGGGGGCATCGAGGAGTTTTGAGGCTAAAGGATCACCTTCTATTGCCCGGCTATGCCGGGTACCCGAATACTGCTGCGGCGAGTTTGTATCCCATGAATGCGGATGTGTACGATATGGCGCATGCGCAAGGTGCCTTGGTTGGGGCAGTGCATCCATTTGATGAGGTGCCGGACCCGTTTGCGAATCCGCCTCAGAAGATCACGGATGAATTGCCCGTAGATGTCGCGCTAGGGAAGCTCGACTATATGGAGATCGTCGGATTCAGCGATCACAAATCCACGGCCGCAGTCTGGTACAAGCTTCTGAACTTGGGATTCAAGCTCCCAGCAGGCGGTGGAACGGATGCCACGGCGGATTATGCGGCTCCGATTCGCGGCCAGGTGGGATTCGACCGCGTATACGTGTGGACGCCTAGTTGGCCGACGACCATCGAAACGTGGATGGACGAATTGAAGCAGGGCCGGACGTTCGCAACAAACGGGCCGCTGATCGAATTCAAGCTCGGGGGAGAAATGGTGGGAAGCGAATTGCAGTTTGCCGCGCCGCAACCAGCGGTTCCTTTCACCGCGAAATTGCGTTCGATCGTGCCTGTGGATCATCTGGAAGTCGTATGCAACGGAAAAGTCGCGCGAGAACTGAAGCTCGAAGGCGCGCGAGACACGGCGGACGTAACGGGCACAATTCCACTGAACAAAAGCGGCTGGTGCGTCCTGCGGGCCTGGAGCGATCAGGCGGAATATCCGGTGATGGATAACTATGCCTATGCGTCGACGAGTCCCGTGTACGTGACGATTGCCGGAAAACGGCCCTATTCGCGCGAAGATGCCGCGTATTTCAAGGCCTGGATTGACCGCACCATCGAAGTAACAGACAACTATCCGGACTGGAATTCGGCGTCAGAAAAACAACTCGTGATGAAGAGGCTGCAGGAAGCGCGGGCAGTTTACGAGGGCATGAAGTAGCGGGCATGCGCGCTTGTCACTCTACACTCGTTAGAGATAGAATTCCGCCGGCAAATCAGATTGTGGAGATAACGCAGCATATGCCGCCTGCATGACTGCGTTCCGCCTGTTGAACGAGGGGCCATCGCTCCCCACTCGAATCCGGACGAGCATCCACGAAGTGAATCGGCCGCGGCATGCAGCCATGCAGAAAACTGCGAAGACGCGCGGGCTGGCATGACTGCAGAGAAATAGAAAACCATTCTCTGATCGGAACACGGGAGATTGCTTTGATGCTGCAGGAGCTGCGGAGAAGGAAGGAGGGTACATGATCGTTGGTGTGCCCCGAGAAGGTTATCCGGGAGAGCGGCGCGTGGCCATGGTGCCGGCGATGCTTCCCAATCTAAAAAAGGCTGGTCTGGATGTGCTCGTTGAAGCGGGCGCGGGCCAGGCCGCAGGTTATCGCGACGCCGAGTACGTGGAAAAGGGCGCGAAGCTAGCGGCAAGCCGCGAGGAGGTATTCGCCACCGCGGACATACTCGTGCAATTTCTCTGTCATGGCGCGAATGACAAAACGGGCAGCGCGGACCTGCCTCTGTTGCGCAAGGGCCAGGCGTTGGTCGGATTTTTAAGGCCCCTGGGAACGGTGAACACTGTTCAGGAAGTTGCCGACCGCGGCGTGACCTCTTTTTCCGTGGAACTGATGCCGCGCATAACGCGGGCGCAGAGCATGGACGCACTCTCCTCGATGGCAACGATCTGCGGATACAAAGCGGTGCTGCTTGCTGCAGACACGCTTCCAAGAATGTGCCCGATGTTGACGACCGCAGCGGGGACAATTGCGCCAGCGCGCGTGCTGATTATCGGCGCGGGCGTGGCCGGGCTGCAAGCAATCGCCACAGCGCGGCGCCTGGGAGCGGTAGCTTCGGCTTATGACATGCGCGCGGCGTCCAAAGAACAGGTTCAGAGCCTGGGCGGACGATTCGTAGAGCTGGCCGTGGAAGCAAAGGATGCGCAGGACGCGAGCGGCTACGCCAAAGCTCAAGACGAAAGCTTCTACCAGAAGCAGCGTGAGTTGCTCGGAAACGTAGTGGCCGAAAGCAACGTGGTGATCACAGCCGCGGTGATCCCGGGAAAGAACTCGCCGATACTCGTGACGAAGGAAATGGTCGAGCGTATGTCGCTGGGTTCGGTCATCGTGGACCTGGCGGCGGAACGCGGCGGCAATTGCGAACTGACCAAGCCGGACGAGACTGCCGTGATTCATGGTGTAACCATCATCGGCGAATACAACCTGGCGGCCACGGTTCCTTATCACGCCAGCCAGATGTACTCGCGCAACTTGACGTCGTTTCTGCTCCACCTCACAAAAGATGGCAAGCTCCAACTGAACTTGCAGGATGAAATCATGCGCGAAACTCTGCTCACGCATGAAGGCCAAATCGTGAACGCGCGGGTGCGGGAGTTTTTCAAGCTGCCGGCCTTGCAATCGGCACCCACAGGAGGAGCCTGATGAAACTCGACCTGATCACCAGTCTCTATGTTTTCATGTTGGCGGCGTTTATCGGATTTGAAGTCATCAGGCGCGTATCGCCGCTCCTGCATACGCCGCTGATGTCGTTGACAAACGCGTTGGATGCCATCGCGGTTGTGGGCGCAATCATCCTGGTCGGTGAAGGGAAAAGCGCGCTGGCGACAATCCTCGGAACCATCGCCATCGTGGCGGCAACCAGCAATATCGTTGGCGGCTTTATGATCACGGACCGCATGCTGAAGATGTTCAAGTCTAGCGGGCCCAGGAAGCCGTGACGAACATGATCGCCACTGAATACATTTTGGAAATCACATATCTGATCGCAACGGCGCTCTTTGTTCTCTCTTTGAAATGGCTCAGCTCCCCAGTTACGGCGCGCCGCGGCGTGTGGGCTGGCGAGGCGGGAATGCTCCTGGCCATCGTGGGAACCTTGCTGCATGGGGGCATTCTCAGCTATCGGTGGATCGCCATCGGATTGGTGCTGGGAACGATGATCGGCGTGCCGCTGGGCAAAGTGGCGATGACTGCGGTGCCTCAGCGGACCGCATTAAGCCACGCATTTGGGGCGTTGTGCGTGACCCTGGTGGGAACTTCGGAGTTCTACTTGCGCGCGCCGAATGTGCCCGGATTCATGATGGGCGTGCTATCCCTGGAAGTCATTCTGGGAGCGCTGACGTTCACGGGCAGCTTGATGGCCGCGGGAAAGCTGCAGGAAGTGCTGCCACAGCGGCCCATCACGTATAAGGGACAGAATTTCGTGAACCTGGGCTTGCTGGCGATAGCCATCGGCATCGGGGCGACGCTTGTAATGCATCCGGAAAAATTGTATCTGTTCCCCTTCATGATCGGGATCCCGCTGGTGTTCGGCGTGATGATGATTATTCCTATTGGCGGGGCGGATATGCCGACAGTCATCTCACTGTTGAATTCCTACGCCGGATTATCAGCGGCGGCAATGGGATTCGTGCTGCAAAGCAAACTGTTGATTATCGCGGGCGCGCTGGACGGAGCATCGGGCTTCATCCTGTCGGTGAATATGTCCAAGGCGATGAATCGCTCGTTCACCAATGTGCTGTTCGGCGCATTTGGACAGGAACAGGTAACGGCTAAGGGGGAGAAGGAAACACGGCCAGTGCGCAGCGCGTCTCCCGAAGAGGCGGCAGGCATTCTGACGGCGGCGAGCAAAGTGGTAATCGTGCCAGGTTATGGAATGGCTGTGGCGCAGGCCCAGCACAAGGTGCGCGAGTTGTACGATGCGTTGACCAAACGGGGCGTCGACGTCAAATTCGGCATCCATCCGGTGGCCGGGCGCATGCCAGGCCACATGAACGTGCTATTAGCGGAAGCGGATATTCCCTACGACAAGCTTCTGGAAATGGACGATATCAATGGCGATTTCCCTCAGACGGACGTCGCACTGATTATTGGTGCGAACGACGTAACCAATCCAGCGGCTCGCGAAGATACTTCCAGCCCCATTTACGGCATGCCGATTCTGGACGTGGACAAGGCGCACACCGTGATGGTGATTAAGAGAGGCATGGGCGCCGGGTTCGCCGGCATCGAGAATCCCTTGTACTACATGGACAAAACGCTGATGCTGTTTGGCGATGCCAAGAATTTCGTTGGCTCGATTGTTCGCGAGATTTCCGGCGGGCACAATTGATGGTGTAGCGTTCTTGCGCCGACAATTCTTTCGGAAATAAATTTGCATTGGAAAGTGAGCCGTGGAGCGGTTTGGCCGCTCAACTCCATTTCCCGCCGCCATGTGATTTCTGCTGGGCCGGGTTGGTCCCGTCTACAAATTCAACGCACCGGAATACACCAGCCGCGCCTTCCCGGTATCTCCGCGTTCAATCCGTCCAATCCGGTAATACTTCTCGCGCCGCCGTTTCAGGTCCGCTTCCACTTCCTTCACGTGCGCCGACGGCACCACGACCACCATCCCCACGCCCATGTTGAATGATTGCAGCAACTCGTCCGTCTCGATCTCCCCGAGCTTCGCTAGGTACTTGAAGATCGGCGGAATCGGCCAGGCATCCAAATCAATGATCGCCTTCACCCCGCTGGGCAGCACGCGCGGTAGATTCCCCGGCAGCCCTCCGCCGGTGATATGAGCCATCGCGGAAACCCACCCATGCGCCAATACCGACTTCAGGGCCGGCGCGTAGCAAACGTGCGGCTTCAGCAATTCCGCCCCAATCTTGTTTCCTACTTCCGCGACGTATGTGTCCGGCTTTTGCTTGGCAACTTCAAATACAAGTTTCCGCGCCAACGAATACCCGTTTGTGTGCAAACCCGCCGAAGGCAAGCCCAGCAGTGTATCTCCGGGCCTCACGGCCTTCCCGTTCAGCACATTCCCTCGTTCCACGACGCCCACGATAAATCCCGCCAGGTCGTATTCCCCTGGCTGATAGAACCCCGGCATCTCCGCCGTTTCTCCGCCAATCAACGCGCAACCCGCCTTCCGGCAGCAACGGCTCATCCCATCCACAAGCTGTTCCACTACGCTCGCGTCCAGCTTCCCCATCGCCAGGTAGTCCAGGAAAAAAAGCGGCTCGGCTCCCTGCACCAGTATGTCGTTGATGCAGTGATTCACCAGGTCTCCGCCGACCGTCGAGTGCACCCCCATCGCCATGGCAATCTTCAGCTTCGTGCCCACGCCGTCCGCACTCGACACCAGCACCGGCTCTTTCCATTTCTTCAGATCCAGCGCAAACAGCCCGCCGAATCCTCCGATCCCTCCCAGCACTGCGGGCGTAAATGTGCGGCTCGCCAGATGACGTATGCGCTGCTTCACGTCATCGGCTACCGCTATATTCACTCCGGCGTCGGCATATTTCATCGTTTGTCGCCTTAACGTTTGATCAGTGACGCCACCTCTGCGGGTGAAGTTACCGGCTCATTCACTGGGGGGGCGGAGGACAGCCACCAGCGACGAGTCACCCGTCATGAGTCACTCTGTGGGAGAAACTGCTTTTACACCGTGAAACTTGTCCGGCCTGTTGGCGGCGCCGAACGCCTACAGCTTAAAACACATGGAACAGCCTGCGCCACCGCACTGTGCCGGGATGTACCAGCGCGTTGGCGTACGCCAGGAATCGCGCCCCAATGTCTCCATTCCAGGCCTCTTTGGGCGCGTCCAGCGACATATAAATAATCACCGGCGTGCCTAGAATATCATTGCGCGGCACACATCCCCAATACCTGCTATCCAGGGAATTCTCCCGGTTATCGCCCATCACAAAATAACAATTCTCGGGTACCGTGTACGGCAACCCGCCGTACTGCACCGTCAATTGAGCCCTGGTCGGCGCTTCCGACCGCCCCAGGGTGTAGTTCTCCTGCAGCTTCCTTCCGTTGATCCACACCGCGCCGTCGTGCACGTCTACCGTTTCTCCAGGCAGCCCAATCACACGCTTCACATAATCGGGCTGATTGGGGTCAAATGGCGGCTTGAAGATGATGATCTGTTTCCGGTGCGGATTCCTCCAGAGCGGCACATGCCAATTCGTGAATGGGACGCCCGCGTCATATCCGATTCTGCTCATGATCAGGTGGTCCCCGATCAACAAAGTGTCTTCCATCGAGCCGGAGGGAATCACGCGAGCTTGCCCTAGCGTCCCATTGATCAGCATGAACGCCAGGATCACCCAGAACCACGCGATGATTTCGCTCTTCACCCGTGCGCTCATGGGCAGTTGGGCTTGCTTCGCGCTCTTTTTGCTCTTGTTTGCGTCAGCCTTCACGATTCACCTGGCCACTTGAATACCGGCGAAGTTTCTTGCGCTTCCACACGCTCCGGCGTGTTTAGAAAGTTTCCAGCAGCCGCTTCCAGCGAATCTTGCTGGGATGAAGCAAGGCGTTACCGTAAGCAAGGAATCGATCCGCAAGGTTGCCGTTCCACGCGTCCCGGGGTGCGTCAACGGACATGTAGATTACCACGGGCGTTCCTAAAATATCGCTGCGCGGCACGCAACCCCAAAAACGACTGTCGTAGGAATTGCCCCGGTTATCTCCCATCACGAAATACTCATTCTCTGGCACCGTAAACGGCACTGCTTGGGAGGACGGCAGCACCTCTGATGAAGGTGGAACTTCCGTCGGTCCCCTTGTGTACCCTTCCTGCAGCTTCTTGCCGTTGATCCACACAAAACCGTCGTGAATGTCAATCGTCTCGCCTGGCAAGCCGATGACGCGCTTGATCAAATCCGGCTGGGTGCGATCGTAAGGCGGCCGGAAGATGACCATCTGCTGGCGCTGCGGATTTCGCCACAGAGACACATGCAGATTCGTGAACGGCACGCCAGCATCGTATCCAATTCTGCTCATAATCAGGTGATCGCCAATAAGCAGCGTATTCTCCATCGAGCCCGACGGAATCACGCGCGCCTGACCAAGCGTTCCATTAATCAGCATGAACGCCAGAATCACCCAGCCCCACGCAATTACTTCTTTCTTTACGCGCGTGCTCCAAGCAGATTCCGCAACCGGAGCGTCCTTCCTTTTTCCTCTCACGCTCGCGTCACCCTTCATGCGGCACCGTCACCACTTCCGCCACTTTATTCGCCGCCACGCCTTCGCGCACTTCCAATTGCACCAGGTCGGTTGGGTAAACTCCCGTGTAACACGAGGTGCAGAAATTCCCATCAGTATCGTTTACCGCCCGCCTTAGCCCCGGCAAGGAAAGATATCCCAGCGAATCCGCGCCCAGGTACTTGCAAATCTCCTCCGGAGTATTCGCCGAGGCGATCAATTCTTCGCGCGTTGGCGTATCCACGCCGTAGTAGCACGGCGAAATTGTAGGCGGGCAACTGATGCGCATGTGTACTTCCGTTGCGCCAGCTTCCCGCACCATGCGGACGAGCTTCCGGCTGGTCGTTCCGCGCACGATCGAATCGTCAACCAGAACGATGCGTTTCCCCTTGATCAATTCGCGCACAGGGTTCAGCTTTAGCTTCACTCCAAAATTTCGTATCGCCTGCGATGGTTCGATAAACGTCCTTCCAATATAGTGATTCCGGATCAGCCCCATGCGGAACGGTATTTTCGATTCCAGCGCGAATCCGATCGCTGCCGGCACTCCCGAGTCTGGCACCGGCACAACCATGTCCGCTTCCACGGGATGTTCCCGTGCCAGCGATCGTCCTAGCATCTCACGCGATTCGTTCACCGACCGCCCGAAAATAATGCTGTCTGGCCTCGAAAAATAAACGTGCTCGAAAATGCAATATTGGTGCGGCTTGGGCGGGCTGAATCGTATGGACTCCATCCCCGACCGCGAAATCCGCAGCATCTCGCCCGGCTCCACTTCCCGCACATATTGCGCATTCAACAAATCAAACGCGCAGGTTTCGGAAGCCACCAGCCACGTGTCTCCGTTTTCCTTGGATGCAATCTTCCCCAATACCAGTGGCCGGAACCCCCTCGGATCTCTCACCGCATACAACTCGTCCGGCGTCAGCACCAGCAGCGAGTACGCGCCTTCCAGTTGGTTCAGCGCATCGCCCAGCGCTCCGGAAAAATTCCGCGCCAGCGAACGCGCGATCAGGTGCACGATCACTTCCGTGTCGCTATTCGCCTGGAAGATCGAACCGCGATGCTCCAGCTTCCGCCGCCACTCGCCCGCGTTCGTCAGGTTGCCGTTGTGCGCCACGGCAATCTTGCCCTTGCTGCAATCCACCAGGATTGGCTGCGCGTTCAGTAGCGCCTTGTCACCCGCCGTCGAATACCGCGTGTGCCCGATTGCACTTGCTCCCGGCAACTTCGCCAGCACCCTCGGCTGAAAAATCTCTTCCACTTCGCCCATGGCCCGGTGCATGTGCAAGTCGCCACCCGAACTGGACACAATCCCCGCCGATTCTTGGCCGCGATGCTGCAACGCGTACAGCCCCAGATACGTCAGGTTCGCCGCTTCCGGGTGGCCGAACACGCCAAACACGCCGCACTCATCATGAAAATGATCGTCCGCAAAGGAGAGTTTCTTTTTCATTGGACCTTTAGCATACTCTGAAGCGAATTCGACCAAACTTCCCGCAATGTGTCCACCGCTCCGGACACCACCGCCTGCCCTTTATATTCGATGCGCAGCGTATTGTCGCCCGTCACCTTGCCGATTTCGTGCGCCCCTACACCATATTGTCTCGCAGTCGTCCGCAGAGCGCCAAGCTTTTCCGGCGAAACAGAAACCACCACGCGCGCCCCCCGTTCGCCAAACAGTGCATATTCCGCACTCACGTCTTCCGGCACCGCTACATTTGCTCCAAGCCCGGTTGCCGCGAAGCACGATTCTGCCAGCGTAACCGCCAGTCCGCCATCGCTCACGTCGTGCGCCGATTGCAACGTTTCCGATTCCGCCAGCGCCACCATGCAATCGATCACCCATTTCTCTGCGCCAAGCTCAATCGCCGGCGGCTCGCCCGCCACAACGCCGCCAATCGTCTTCGAATATTCCGACGACGAGAACTCCCGCTGCTTTCCCGCCCGTGGCGGAGCCTGATGCGCCGCCTTCGAGGAAGTCGACCCGTCGAGCAGCACAATCACATCTCCTTCATTCCGGAACGCCACCTTCAAAACTTTCGCCGCATCCTCCAGAATCCCCAGCATCCCAATCACCGGCGTCGGATAAATCGATTTCCTCAGCGTCTCGTTATAAAAACTCACATTCCCGCCGGTAATCGGCGTGCCCAGCGCCAGGCAAGCCTCGCCCAACCCGTCAATCGCCTGCGAAAACTGCCACATCACCTCCGGCTTTTCCGGGCTCCCGAAATTCAAACAGTTCGTCGCCGCAATTGGCCGCGCGCCGCTAGCCGCCACATTCCGCGCCGCTTCCGCCACCGCGTGCATCGCGCCCGCTTTCGGATTCAAGAACGTCCAGCGCCCATTGCCATCCGTCGCCAGAGCCAGCGCCCGCTTCGTCTCCTTGATTCGCACCACTGCCGCGTCGCTCGCGCCCGGTCCCGCCAGCGTATTCGTCCGCACCATCGTGTCGTACTGTTCCGTGATCCAACGTTTCGACGCAATCGTCGGTGAAGCCAGCAGCTCCTTGAAATTCTCCGTAAGCTCCGTGCCCTCCGCGGCAAAATGGAACCAGTCGGATTCGCTTTCCTTGCGCGGTTTCGGTTCCGCGATCGGCCGGTTGTACACCGGTCCCTCTTCTGCCAGCGGGTGCGCCGGGATTTGCGCAACCACCACGCCGTGGTCCTTCACTACCAGCAGTCCGCCGTCCTTCACTTCGCCCACCACTGTCGCGTCCAGTCCCCACTTCTTGAACACCGCCAGCACTTCCGTCTCGCGTCCGCGCTCCGCCACCAGCAGCATGCGCTCCTGCGATTCGCTCAGCATGATTTCGTACGGGCTCATCCCCGTCTCGCGCTGCGGCACCTTCGCCAGGTCGATCTCGATCCCCGTCGCCCCGCGCGACGCCATCTCGCACGTCGAGCACGTCAGCCCGGCCGCGCCCATATCCTGAATCGCCACTACCGCGCCCGTCTTCATCGCTTCCAGGCACGCTTCCAGCAGCAACTTCTCCATGAACGGGTCGCCCACCTGCACGTTGGGCCGCTTCTGTTGCGACTCTTCTGTAAACTCCGCCGAAGCCAGCAGCGAAGCGCCGTGAATCCCATCGCGCCCTGTCTTCGCGCCCACGTAAATCACCGGATTCCCCGTCCCCTTGGCCTTCGCGAAGAAAAGGTCCTCTTTCCGCGCTATCCCCAGCGCCAGCGCATTCACCAGCGGGTTCTGCGAATAGCATGGTTCAAACGCCACTTCTCCGCCCACCGTGGGCACCCCAAAACAATTCCCGTATCCTCCAACTCCACGAATCACGCCGTCCAGAATCCGCCGGTTTTTCGCTGCTTCTTCCTCAGTGGTTTTGGGGGTCGCGGCTTCAGCCGCGACATTGGAATTCCCTCCAATAGAAGGGGTTTTAGCCCCTGAGGGATCGGACGCCGAGATTTCTCCAAACCGCAGCGAATCCAGCACGGCAATCGGCCGCGCACCCATCGTGAAAATGTCGCGCAGAATTCCGCCCACGCCCGTCGTCGCTCCCTGAAACGGCTCCACAAAACTCGGGTGATTGTGCGATTCGATTTTGAACGCCGCCACCAGCCCATCGCCGATATCCACTACGCCAGCGTTTTCCCCCGGTCCTTGCACCACCAGCTTTCCGCGCGTCGGCAGCCGCTTCAAATGCACCTTGCTCGATTTGTAAGAGCAGTGTTCGCTCCACATCACGCTGAATATCCCCAGTTCCGTGATGTTCGGGTCGCGCTTCAGTATCTTCTGAATTTGCGCATATTCTTCGCGCGTGATGCCGTGTTCCGCCGCAATTTCCAGCGTCACCTTGATTTCCGTCTGTGCTGTCGCCATTTGTAGCCTTTTTCTTCCGTTGAAAACCATCGGGGCACGATCTCTCGTGCCCCAACGTGCTCTTAATCTATTAAACGGTCTGTGCGTTTCACGCTGTCGCCTTTGCTGTGCCTACCAGCGCTTCCACCATCGACCGGAAAACCACAATTCCATCCTCTGAATCCAACACGCCTTCCATCGCCCGTTCCGGATGCGGCATCAGCCCGGCCACATTCCTCTCGCGGTTGCAAATCCCCGCGATGTTCCCCATCGATCCATTCGGATTTCCCGCCGTGTCATCCAGCCCATCC
The DNA here is from genome assembly GCA_963780315.1 of Candidatus Acidiferrales bacterium. Classification (GTDB taxonomy): domain Bacteria; phylum Acidobacteriota; class Terriglobia; order Acidiferrales; family UBA7541; genus Acidiferrum. The sequence continues at coordinate 188,572 of CAWABP010000016.1, forward strand.
GGCGTCGTGTAGCGAAACAGAATCTGCCGGTTCTTCTCCAACTCCGCCAGCGTAGCCTCGTCAAACGTAAAGTTCCCGTCGCTGTGCGCAATCGGAATCCGCAAAATCTGCCCCTTCTTCGCCGCGCAGGTGAACGGGCTGTCCGTTTGCTCCACGCGAATGTGCACGTGCCGGCAGATGAACCGTAGCCCCGCGTTGCGCATCATCGCCCCCGGTAGCAATCCCGCCTCGCACAGTATCTGTAAACCGTTGCAGATGCCCAGCACCAGCCCGCCGCTTTTCGCAAACCTTTCCACCGAATTCATCACCGGAGAAAATCGCGCAATCGCTCCCGTCCTCAAGTAGTCGCCGTAGGAAAACCCTCCCGGCAAAATAATTGCGTCGCAGCCTTGCAGGTTTTCAGATTGATGCCAGATGAATTCCACCGGTTTTTGCAGGACGTGGCCGATGGCGTGGAACGCGTCGTGGTCGCAATTAGACCCCGGAAAGACCACCACTCCAAATTTCATGATGTCCCTCCGGGTGGCATGAATGGAAACCCAATTTTAGCACATCGGGTGGCACACAGAGCCGCAGGCTATTCATACCTCAGAGCCGCCATCGGATCAATTTTAGTCGCGCGGCGCGCGGGAATGTAGCAGGCAACAAGCGCCACGCCAGTCAGTATCAGCGAGACGGCGATGAATGTCAGTGCATCGGCCGACTGAACGCCATAGAGCATGCTTCCAAGCATGCGCGAAAGTACCAGCGCACTCGCGATTCCGACCGCGATGCCAATCAATGTCAGTTTTAATCCCTGCCCCACGACCAGCTTCAAAACATCACCCTTCTGCGCGCCGAGCGCCATGCGGATGCCGATTTCACGCGCACGCTGACGAGTCGCAAACGCAACCACTCCGTAGATTCCCACCGCGGCAAGCACTAGCGCCAGCAAGCCAAACGAACCCGCCAGCGTCGCGGCCAGCCGCTCAAAAATGCTGCCAAACTGCATGCTCGCCCTGAGCGTGGTCACATTGAACAAGGGCAAGTCGGGATTGAGCTCTTCAACGGTCCGATCAACCACGGGGACGAAGGCTCCCGGATCTCCCGCCACTCGCAGGTGAATAATCACTTGATTTCGGTACCTCTGGTAAAGGGGAAAAAAGATAGTGGGCGCCGCAGCGTAGTGCAGAAGCCGGTATTTGGCGTTGCGCGCCACGCCAACCACGGTGAACGATTGGCCATAGAGCGTGATGCTTCTGCCGATGGCATCCCGCCCCGGCCAGTAACGCTCGCCGAACTCCTGATTGACAATGGCTACTGGCTGCGAATTGTCGTCATCATGGTTCGTAAATTCACGCCCGGCTACAAGTTCGGTTCCCAAAGTCTGAAAATAGTCCGGGCTTACGATGGCCCGATCGACTTCCATTGATTCGTGGCGTTGCGGGACATAACCTTCGGGCAGGACAGAGTCGCTGTGAAGGGTGAAACTCAAAGGCGAGAAGTCAGCCAGCGTCACGGATTTCACGCCGGGCAATGCCTGGAGTCTCGCAAGGAGGTTCTGGTCAAACGTAATCCCCTCCGCTCGTGAATAGCCCGCCGGCGCAAGCTCGTAGGAAGCAAGCAGCACATGGTTGGGGTCGAAACCGGGGTCGGCGCGTTGTTCGTTCGCGAAGCTGCGGGCGAATAGGCCGGCCGAGATCAGCAGCAGCAATGAAAGAGAAATCTGCGCCACTACCAGTCCCTTGGAAAGCAGCGAGCGGTGAAGCCCGCCGGAAACTCTGGCCTCTTCTTCTTTCAGGACACCCGCAGGATCAAGGCGCAAAGTGCGCAGCGCCGGTAACATTCCCGAAATCACTGCGGCAAGGACCGAGATGACCAGCGTTGCCAGCATCACACTGCGGTTCGCATGACCGTTGATAGTGAGAGGCAGGGTTGTGGGAGGAAAGAAACTGGCGAACGTCCCGGCTGTCCAGATCGTCAGCAGTATCGCCGCCCCCCGCCGGCCAAGGCAACTAGCAGGCTCTCCACCAACAGTTGCCGCACCAGTCGTACACCGCTTGCTCCCATTGCGAGGCGCAGAGCCATCTCTCGGCTACGCGCAACCAGGCGCACCATCAGCAAGTTGGCCACGTTTGCGCAGGCCAGTAAAAGCAACACCGCCGCTAGCCCCAGCAACAAAGGCAGGCTCTTGTACAGATAAACATTCGCTCCAAACGGCGATCGCCACAGCGGATCTAGCGAAATCTGGTTGGGGCCTCGCTCGATGTTGGAAGTGCTCGCGGCAATTCGCTGCATCTGCAGGTTCATCTCTTCCGCTGCTTGCCCGGACTTTACACCCGGTCGTAGCCGCCCTAGCACGTTGAGCCAGAAATCGCCGCGGTCTTCGATTGCATCCGAATCCCAGACATCTCTGGCCATCACTAGGGGAATCCAGACGTCGTCACGCAGCCCCGTCTTGCACCCCTGGAATCCGGGCGGAGCAACGCCGACAATCGTGTAGGTATGGCGATTTATCTGGAGCGTTCGGCCCACGGCAAAACGGTCAGAGCTTATATGGCTTTGCCAGAATGCATAACTGACCACCACGACCGGAGCGCCTCCTGGCTTTTTTTCGTCATCCGGCAAAAAGCCGCGGCCCAGAACGGGCCTCGCGCCGAGCACGTCAAAGTAGTTGGCGGTAGACAACGCACCATAAATCCGTTCCGGCCTGCTCAGACCCGTAAGCGACATGAAATCGTCGTGATAAGCCAACAGACCGGAGAAGCTTCGATTCTGTTCGCGCAGGTCCATGAAGTCTCGATAAGAAAACGGAGGGCTGGGGTGTTCACTGATCGTCCCCCTCATGACGGTAAACAGGTCGCTGGTATGCGTGACGCCGGGAATGGGATTCAGCAGGGTCGAGTCAATCCAACTGAAGATGGTGCTGGTGGCGCAAATGCCGAGAGCTAGGGTCAGGACGGCGACCGCCGTGAAGCCGCGGTTTTTCGCCAGCATCCGAATACCGAACTTCAAGTCCTGGAGGATAGTCCCCATTACAATGTTTGTCCGTCTTCGGGCGTCATTCGCCTGACGCTTGTCGATTGAAGAGCTACTTGCATGCAGGCCTAGCGGTTCTCAATCAGCTCTTCGTAGTAGGAACGCCGCCAGTATTCGTTCCAGGACTCGACGGCGTCGGAATAGCCCCATCAAGCCCCAGCACATTCACGAGACTCGAATTCGACGGCACGATGTACTTCGTATTCTGCGCCAGTGTGTTGTTCAAAACTTCCAGCCGCCGCATCGTCTCCGCGCGTTCCTTGAAATAAGTCTCCGCGGCAGTGGACACCAGTTTGATGGCCTCCGCTTCCGCGTTGGCCCTGGTAATCCGTGCTTGTGCGTCGCCTTCGGCCTTCAAAATCTCCGATTGCTTCTTACCCTCGGCCTGCAGAATCTGGCTCTGCTTGATGCCTTCTGCCTCCAGCACCGCCGCGCGCTTTTCGCGTTCCGCCTTCATCTGCCGGGACATCGCGTCTGTAATATCTCGGGGCGGTTCAATCTTTTGCACTTCGACGCGGGTCACCTTGCAGCCCCAGTTGTTGGTGGCTTCGTCCAGAACTTCGCGCAGATTCGTGTTGATCATATCGCGCGCCACCAGCGTTTCGTCCAGCGTGCGGTCGCCAATTAAGTTGCGCAGATTGGTTTGCGCCAATGTTGTGCACGCATATCCGAAATCCTGCACTTCGTATTGCGATTTCACCGGATCGATCACCTTGTAGTACACGACCGCGTCCACTTCCACCGTCACATTGTCTTTGGTGATCAATTTTTGCGGCGGCACCGTGATCACTTGCTCGCGCATATCCACGCGCACGATGTCGTCCACAAACGGCATGATAAACGTCAGCCCCGATTGCGCCATCGCATGGTATTTCCCCAGCCGTGTAATCAATCCTTTTTCGTACTGCTTCACCGTCCGGGCAGCCTTCGCCAGTGTTACCACTGCAAGAATCACCACCACAAAGAGAAATACCATCAAGAAGAAACTGGGTTCCATGTACGCTCACCTCACTTTGAGTGTCACGCCATCCACAGACTGCACCGCAACAATAGCTCCTGCTTCCCGCGCTGTATCTTCCGGGTTCGCCAGCTCGGCTCGCCAGATTTCAGCGCCTACCTTGACCATGCCCGCATCGTGCGGCGCAATTCGCTTTGTGACCACCCCTGACTTGCCCACCACCGCGTCGGCGTTGCTGGCATGATCCTGTACGGTCAACTTGCTCCTCAACCAGCGCCGGAATATCGCCAGGTACAGCACCGCGAACACCGCTGCCGCCAGCAGTCCGATCTTGTCCGAATGCGCGATTAACCCTATCGCCCCACCCAGGGAAAGCGAACCGCCTATCAGCGCCAGATCAAATCCCGTGAACGCCCCCAGCGCCAGTTCCGCGATCACACACACCACGCCGCCAATAATCAACAGCCAGCTGACCCATGTACCCACGGAGAGGCTCCTTCCGCATCAAGTTGTGCGGACGATAGCACCCCCTACGACTGCGTACAATGATGTGTGTCACACTGCAGTGGCAGGAACGGCGATTGCTTCTTTCTTATCGCCTCTTCTTTTTGCCTTTTTTCGGTTTTCCCGCGGACGCAAACTCTCTCCGCTTCTTGCTGGCCCACCCCGGCTTGTTCACCTGCTTGCCCCGGGCGATTCCCAGCGCATCCGCCGGCACATTGTCCGTGATCGCGGAGCCCGCCGCCACGTATGCTCCGTCACCGATCCTCACCGGCGCTATCAGGGTCGAATCGCTGCCGATGAACACGCGGTTCCCAATTGTGGTCGGATGCTTCGAAAATCCATCGTAATTACACGTGATCGTCCCAGCGCCGATGTTCGACTTTGTCCCTATCCTGGTGTCCCCAACATACGAAAGGTGCGGCACTTTGCTGCCTTCGCCGACCACGCTCTTCTTCAACTCCACAAAATTCCCAATTCTCGCGCCTTTCTTCACGTGGCTCTCTGGCCGAATCCGCGCGAACGGCCCTGCTTTCACTTCGGAATCGATCCTGCTCTTCGCTACCAGGCTGTGCGCCTCAATCGTCACGTCGTCGCCCAGCACCGCGTCGTGCAGCACGCTGCCCGTCTTGATCGTGCACCGCTCGCCGATCTTTGTCTTTCCCAGCAACTGCACGCACGGCTCAATCACGCAGTCTTCGCCTGCCGTCACGTCTGGATCAATCAGCACCGTCTCTGGCAATTGAATCGTCACTCCATCGTTCATAAGTTCGTCGCGCTTCCATTCGCGGAAAGTCCGGTCCACTCCCGCTAGGTCGGCCCTCGTATTGCACCCCAGTGCTTCGCGAGCATCTGGCGCGATTTCCGCCAGCACCGTCTCTCCTTTTGCGTTCAGCACGGCAATCGCATCGGTAAGGTAAATCTCGCGGTGTGTGTTATTTGGCTTCACCTCTGCCAACGCCGGCCAAAATTTGGCTGTTGTAAAGCAATAGATGCTCGAATTGATTTCGTTCAGTTCGCGCTGCTCCGCGTTCAGTTGCGACTCTTCGATAATCGCCGCCACTGTATCCCCTGATTTCCTCAGGATCCGCCCGTATCCCGAAGGATCGGCCAGCACCGCCGTAAGTATCGTCGCCGCCGCTTGTCCTTTTTTGTGTTTGTTGATCAGCCCGCGTAGCGTCTCTGTGCGCACCAGCGGCGCGTCGCCCGGCAGAACCACCACATACTTCGCATTTCCCGTCGCGCGCTTCGACACCAACAGCGCGTGGCCAGTTCCGTTCTGTGGCTGTTGCACCACCGTCTCCACTTCGTGCGGCGCGACAACCTCCGCCACCTTTTCCGCTTGGTGGCCAATCACCGCGATAATTTTTCTGGCCCCCAGCGGCTCGCACGAACGCACCACGTGCTCCACCAGCGTGCGTCCTCCCGCCGCGTGCAGCACCTTCGCCAGGCTGGATTTCAGCCGCGTGCCTTTGCCCGCGGCCAGGATCAGGATTGCAACGTCGTTGTTGGACATAACGTCAGCATTGTCCCGTGCTCGGCCCCGTTTGACAATCCGTCTCTTTACTCCCGTCTTTCATTCGTCACTGGACCTCCCTCGCAACCTGCGTTATAGTCCAGGAAATTCCGGTTTTATCTCGTCTCCTCGCACAGTTGATGCACGGAGTAACCACACGCCATGACCTGCCCTTATTGCGCACAACAAATCGCTGATGGCTCCCAATTCTGCCCCACATGCGGCAACAAATTGGGGACGCCCGCGGTTGCTCCACCTCCCCTCGGCGCCTCGGTTCCTCCCCCTTTCGCTGGTGCACCTACCACCAGCGGCAAGGCCATTGGCAGCCTTATTTGCGGCTTTTTCTTTTGGATCTTCCCCATTTCCGTTGTCGCGGTGGTTCTTGGCCATCTTTCACTCTCTGAAATTCGCAAGAGCGCGGGACGCCTTACAGGCCAAGGCATGGCAATCGCCGGCCTTGTCCTGGGCTACATGGGGATCGCCTTCATCCCTTTCATCCTGATTATTGTCGCCATTGCCATCCCGAACATCCTACGCTCCAGGATGGCCGCCAATGAAGCTTCCGCCGTTGGCTCACTCCGCACCTACAATCTCGCGATTTCGACCTATGCTGCAAAATGCGCTCAGCAAGGGTTTCCTCTCTCTGCCCAACAACTCGGCCCGGGCGCCGGTGACTGTGATCATGCGGCCCTCTTGGGTGGCATCCTGGCATCCGACCGCACACACAAGTCCGGCTACGTATTCCAATACCACCCCGGCACTGTCGACGCGGACGGGCACATCACTACCTACGTGATTTTCGCTGACCCTGCCGTGCAAAACCAGACGGGTGTTCGCCATTTCTATTCCGACGAGACGCAGGTGATTCGCTTCGAACTCGCTACCTCGGCAGGTCCAGGAAGTTCGCCCCTCTAATCGCAAGTCTCCCTTCGCTCTCCATGAAGCCATTTCCTTTTTTCTGGTCGAACTGTAGGGTATGGCTAGCGTGAGTCTTGTTTTGGGAAGGCTTGATGTGGCGGGACCGTTCAGCTTGTCATCTTGGGAACTTGTTTCTCGAAAAATGAGCAGAACCAGCTGGTAGCTTCAAATATAGGCGAAATGCATTCCAGCGTTGCCTGACGCCGCACGGATCCAGAGCCACTTCAGCCTGAAGCAGAAGAGGGCACGGCCTCTCGTTGGCTTTCCGCCATCGTGGGCACTTCCGAGTGCCGCACGGTCACTTCCCACGCCGAGGGGTCGGCCAGCAACCGGCTCACCAGCTGGGTATGCAGGGCGTGGCCGGCTTTCTTCGCCTCCACCTTCCCCAACAGTGGCAGACCCAACAATGCCAGGTCGCCTATCAGGTCCAGTGCTTTATGCCTTCCGAACTCGTCGGGAAATCGCAGCGGCCCATTTAACATCCCGTCTTTAGTCAGTACAATCGCGTTTTCCAGCGAACCTCCGCGGATGAGCCCCATGGCCCGCAGCGGTTCGATGTCACTCTCAAAACAGAACGTCCTTGCGCGCGAAAGCACCTGCCGGAAGCTCTCCGCATTCACCACCATCTCCACTTCCTGCTGCCTCGCCAGCGGGTGCGGGAAATCCACATAGCACCGCACACGAAATTCGTTCGCCGGATAGATCCCGATCCGCCGCCCGTCTTCAATCACCTCGACAGGCTTCAACACCTTCAAATACCGTCGCTTCCGCCGCAGCCGCCGTATCCCCGCCTGATCGATCAGCCGCATGAACGGCTCCGCCGATCCATCCAGGATCGGCACCTCGATCGCATCAATGTCGATAAAGACGTTGTCAATCCCGCAGGAATAAATGGCGGCCAGAAGGTGTTCCGTTGTGGAAAGCAGCACGCCCTGCTTCATCAAGCTCGTCGCGTAACTCACGCGCGCCACGTTTCGCCCCTGCGCTTCAATCGGGAACTCGTCCAAATCCACGCGTCGGAACACAATTCCTGTGTCCGCGGGAGCCGGCACCAGTCGCAGTTTTCCGTGAACCCCGGTGTGAAGACCCACTCCCTGTGTTTCGGCTGGTCGTTGAAGTGTGGTTTGAAACATGGTGTGACTGCTACAGTCTTTGATGATAGCACATTGCAAGGGGTTTTCAGACTCCTTTGTGCTTTGCTATCAACCGTTTAGAGTCGCTAAGCGACACTTGGACCGGTTTTGATGTGTCAGAAATACAACACTCTCTGTTCTCGGCGTGTCTTTGGCGCATCCGTCCTCCGATTCTGTTCTTTTTTTGGCACTATCCAACTCTCACCCCACGCGTCTCATCACATCGATAGTGTTATACTTAGAGTTTATCTTCGCCCAAGGTGGTGCCGGATGAATCGCTTCACGCGCTATGCCATTATCGCCGTTTCCGTACTCATCATTTGTTGGGTCGGGTTCGGAAAGGTGCTAGGCCGCAGCGCCAACGACAACACCTACAAATCCCTTGTTGTCTATAGCGAAGTCCTGCAGAAGATCCAGCAGGATTATGTCGACGAACCCAACATGCATCTCGTCACCGCTGGCTCTCTCCACGGCCTTCTCGAATCCCTCGACCCGGAATCCAGCTACCTCACTCCGCGCGAATACACTGAATACAAGCAGAAGGTTGGCAATGAGCCCGCCAGCGACACCGGCCTCAACCTGAGCAAGCGCTTCGGCTATGTCATCGTTACTTCTGTTCTTCCAGATTCCTCCTCTGAAAAAGCTGGCCTCCACAGCGGCGATATCCTGGAATCCATCGCCGGTTTCACCACGCGCGAAATGTCCGTCGGCCAGGCCAAGAATCTTTTGGCAGGTCAGCTGGGAACGGGCGTGAAGGTCGGTGTCATCCGCCGCGGTAAAACTGATCCTGAAGAAGTTGAGGTCGTCCGCGAGAAACCCACTGTTCCAAAACTTATCTCTCAGCGCGTTGATAACGAAACTCTCGCTTTGCGTTTCCCCTCGCTGGACGCCGGCCGCGCCGATGAAGTGCGCGCTCGCCTTCTGGAAGCGCAGAAGCAAGGCGTAAGCCGCGTCATCCTGGACCTGCGTGATTGCGGCCGCGGCCCCATCACCGAAGCCGTCGCCGTTGCGCGCTTGTTCGTTCCTTCCGGCAAACTCATCGCTCTCCGCGGACAGACGTTCCCCGAGCAGGACTTTAACGCCGATCCCACCAAAGTCGTCTGGAAAGGACGAGTTTCCGTTTTGATGGACGGCACGACTACGGGTGCCGCCGAGGTTCTTGCCGCCTCTCTCGCTAACACCAAACGCGGCGACCTGGTTGGCGATCGCACCTTTGGTCTCGCTTCTGAGCAAAAACTCATTCCCCTGGACGACGGCGCTGCCCTCTTCCTCACTATCGCTAACTATTACAACCTGGATGGCAAATCCATACTCGAGGAAGGCGTCACTCCCACGGAGATCGTGCGCGCTTCGGCCGCCGCCGGTGATGATGGCGATGACGGCGAGGACGCTGCCTCTTCAAGTCCAAGCACGCCCAAGGACTCCTCTCTTGGTCCGCGCCCGTTGTCTTCCGACGATCCTGTTCTTCGCAAGGCCCTCGAACTTCTGAAGAGCCCGGTGAAGAAGGCCGCTTAGTCCGCTCGTGATTTTCTTCTTTTCGGCAGCGCGTAAAGATATTCGTCTGCCGATCACGTTTTTCCTGGTAGCCCTGTTTATTTGTCTGATTGGTTGTGACCATCCCAAATCGGCGGGAAATCTCAGCTCCAAACTGCGCGAGGCTGTCAAGGGGCGTGTCAAGCCTCATCCTCAATCTTCCGCTCGCTCCGGCACTCCTCGCCTCGCCATCATCTTGGACGACATGGGTAATGATCGCTCTGCCGCTGACTCTATCTTCTCCCTCCCGTACCCGCTTACTCTTTCCTTCCTCCCCGCTCACTCCGACTCCCGCGAAATCGCGGAAGAGGCCCATAGGCGCGGCTACCAGGTCATGCTCCATCTGCCCATGGAGCCTCTCGGCAATGAAGCCCACGAAGCACAGCAACTCCACTCCGGGATGACTTCCTCCCAACTTTCCGAGGTTGTTAGCGGGATGCTCCAAAACGTCCCCTCCGCCGTTGGCGTCAATAATCACCAGGGCTCTTTGGCCACCACCGATGGCCCGCTAATGGCCGATCTAATGCCCATCCTTCGCCAGCGCAATCTCTTTTTCATTGATAGCCGCACCACCGCCGCTACAGTCGCCTATGACGCCGCACAAACCGCCCGCGTCCGCTGCGCCTTCCGCAACGTTCCTTTTCTCGATGATGTAGAGGAAGTCTCTGCGATTCGCAAGCAACTCCAACTTGCTCTGCGCGAGGCCCAGGAAAAAGGTGAAGCCATCGCCATCGGCCATCCTCATCCAGAAACGCTTCGCGCTCTAAGAGAGTTCTTGCCTCAAGTCGAAGCCCAGGGCGTTCATTTAGTCCATGCCTCCGACTTAGTCCATTAAGCTAGTCAAGAAAGTTTGTCATTCCGCCTGCCCTGAACCAAGTCGAAGGGACCGGAGGGACAGAGTTTTTTGACCGTACTGGAGTGGAGAAATCGATCACCGACTTCAGCATCACCCAGCATTATTCTGTCGGAACAGCGCTCGGTGCGGCCTGTTTGCTCTCCTTCTTCGGAAACAACAGCATCACCACCAAAAACTGCAACCCCATCGTCAGGAAGGAAAAAGCACTCCCTTCCGGTCCCACCGATCCGCCCGTCAGCCACCGCGGCCCATGCAGCAAGGCACTGGACAAATGTCCGCGAAGCACAACCCCGCTGTCCGGTACGGAGTATAGAAAAGTTTCGCCCCAATCAAAGGCCGCATGCAATCCAACGGCGTACCAAAGATTTCCGGTTCGCCGCAACGTGAATGCAAAAAGCAATCCGACAACCGTCACGCTCACTGCGCCAATCCAGTTCTCGTTTTTGTTACTCAGATGGACGTAGCCAAATCCTACGGAAAGGAGCACCGCCGCCGGCCAAAATCCAATTCCTTGGCCCAATGTGAATTGCGCGTAACCCCTAAACAGCAACTCCTCGTACAAACCCACGATCAGGAACAACACCAGGTGAACCGCACCCCATTTCAACACGTCCCCGCCCTGCAGGACCAAATTCCCGAAAGAGTATCCGCCGAACGCCGCAATCAGCCCGATCAATACGGAAATCTCCGCGATTCCCAGCAACGCTCCCAGCCAAAAATTCTTTCCAAATATTCCCTTCGACGGCAACCCATACTCCCCGATGTGCCGATGCTCCAGAAGCGCCATACTCGCGGTGATTCCAAAAAGAATCGCGAAGTTTCCGGCTTCCATAAACAACAGGATGGTTGGAGATTCGACGACACGGAACGATCCAAAAATAATCTGAGCTAGCGTGTAGATGATCGCTGGGGCTAGCTCAAAGACAATCACCAGGAAAATCGCCACTCTCACCACCGACCCCACCCTGGATTGCCCTCCAAAAAGATTCAGCGGTGCCGGCGGTAGCAGTTCTCCCGAGGTGACCGTCGATCGCGGTTCCTCATGCCCCGTTTTATCAGGCTGTTCGGATTCTTGATCCAACCCCAATTCGTCGACTCCTCTCTTTTCCACTCCTAACTCTATATTTACTAACAAGCTCGGTCGAGCCTCCCTGGCGAACCTCTTTCCTTAGTCTGTTGTAGCATCTCTAGTCACAAAGTTGCTTCGGGTCGTGATATAACCTCTCTCAGAGCCTAAACCAGTTAAACCTGTGTCCAACTCTACCTCCAATCTCAGCCCTCACCTCATCGCCGGACGCCTCGCGCTTGATTTCGCTAACACCTCTCCTGCTGCACACGATCTCTCCTGGAACGAATTCGTTTCGTTCCTCGTCAATTCCCGCGTAGTCACTCCCGAGCGCGCCACGCGCCTTTATCCCCTTCCTACTACCGAGCCTCAAGCTGTCGACGCTGTTCTCCTCAAAATCCTGCGCCTCCGCGAATCCCTCCGTGCCATCTTCGCTTCCCTCGTCGAGAAGAAGCCTTTCCCGAAAACTTGGGTCGAACCCATCAACGATCTGCTGCGTCTTACCGAAGGACACGACGAACTTGTTTCTCGCGCTGAAGGTTGGCGCCTGGAATTCATCGCCCTTGAAGGTGGCCTCGAATGGCTCCTTGCCGCCATCGCGCGCTCCGCAGCGGAACTTCTCGTCGAAGGCCCCAACGCGCCAGTGCGTCGTTGCGCCAATCCCGCATGCCAACTCTTCTTCTACGATGATTCGCGCACGCACGGCCGCCGCTGGTGCTCCATGGCCGTTTGTGGCAATCGCCACAAAGTAGCTTCGTTCCTCCGTCGCCACACCGTTCGCCGCCGCGATTCCTGACACTCCGTTGCTATCCTTTGCCTACTTCACGTATTTCGGCGTCTCTCCTTTTGACCATGGATCATACGTGTAGGCAAATTCCTGTCTTTCCGCTTGCGGCGGGTGGCTGTACAGCCAGAAAACAATAAGCCGCGGTGGATTTGGATCCGCTAGGTCGGCCTCTCCTATTACTTGTTCCGCACGCGCCCCCGTCTCCTGCGAACTCGGCACCAGCCCGTGGACCACCTCAAGCCCGTACACGTCTGCCGCATGCTCCTGCATACGGCTGATCCCGTTCTCTACCGGCAGGCTCACGAATCCCAACACGCCCATGATCAGCATCAGAACCGCCAGCGCGGCCCAATCCTCTTGTCCGCGCACTCCCCAGTTTTCCCCCCATCGTTTTAGCATCCAATGCAGAGCGTGAAACGTCACGTACAATCCCAGAAGCAGCCCCGCCAGAAAAAAGACAAAGCCCTTCGCCACATGCCCCAAAACGTAATGCCCCAGCTCGTGCCCCACAATCACCAGCAACTCGTCCGGTTTCGTCTTCGCAATCGTCGTATCCCAAATCACTATGCGTTTTGAAGCTCCGATTCCCGTCACATACGCATTCAGCGCGTTCGTCTTCGCGCTCGCTTGCATCAGGAACATGCGTTCTGGAGGAATCGGCACGCCCGCGCGCTGCGTCAGCTTCTCGATGGACTGCACCAATTCCGGATGCGTTTCCTGTAGCGGCACAAACTTGTCGAACAGTGGATCCACGAACCACGGGCTAATGAAGAAGAGGAACAACGCCAGCGGCACCGCCGCCATCCAGAAATACAACCACCAAGTCCGTGGCTTCCAGCGAATCACCGCCAGCAACAGTCGCCCCACCAGAATCGCCAGCCCGATGGTAAGGAGTTCTCCCTTCGTCCAATCCCACAACCACGAGCCCCATCCTTGCACCGACAACCCATACCGCACCACCAGCGTGTGCCCGTACACACGCAGCGGCAAGCGCAGCAATGCCAAAACTGTCAGCAGTGCCGGCACAAAAATCATCGCTTGCAGCCAGCGGCTCTTGCCTCCATGCGCCTCCGCAAAATCACGCAGCCTCGCCACCACCCGAAGCCGCAGTACCAGCAGCACCGCCACAATCCCCCAAGCCACGGAAACGAAGTACAACCTGTATTCCGCTCGCGAAAGTTCTACCGCCTTGTCGTACCTTTCCCGGCTCAACTGGTATTGTGCCGACGGCGGTTGTTCCTTTTTCCCCTCGTCGCTCGCGGTATGCTGAGCTCGCTCCGCCTGCACGGAAGCGTCTGCCGCCTCCGCCGGTTTGGCCTGCAACTTCGGCGCGCAGATCCCCATCGCGCACACTCCAAGAATGGCCAAGAACCAGCGTCGCCCCTTGCTGCGCACAATCACGCGCATCTTGCCCTCCGCGTTTTGCCTCTTCCCAAATCTTGTCTCAGCCGGCAGTCCTGCGTCTGGCAACCCCTGCACCGCGAGTATGCCATGCCTCCCGTCCCCCTATTGCCTCTTTCCCCCGTTGTCTGATTCGCCCCTCCTCGTTCTTCCTCATTGAGCCTTCCTTCCCCGGGTCGTATCCTAATTGGGAAGCCTCCCTTTGGAGGCTGGAAGAGGTTCCCATGCGTCACACAACCATCGTGCGGACTCTTGCCCTCGTCCTGCCGCTTGCCTGGCTTTTTGCATTACCGCTGGCAGCGCAGAATTCTCAAGATGATTCTGTCGCCGAAGCTGCGCGCCGCACTCGCGAGCAGAAAAAGGCTTCCGCCAAACCCGCCACGGTCATCACCAACGACACTTTGGCTCCAGCCCCGGTACCTGCCGCCGCGCCTGAAACCTCGCCGGCCACACCACCTGCTCCCGGAGCCGGATCTACTGGTCCAAAGAATCAGCAGCCCACCGACGCCTCCGCGCAAAGCGCACCCTCGACCCCTGAGGACGCGGATCAAAAAAAGAGACAAATCGAAAGTTTGAAACAAGAATTGGCAGCTTTACAGAGTGAAGTGGAACTGTCCCAGCGCTCTCTTTCCCTTGACCAGGATGCGTTCTACTCCAAGCCCGACTTCTCCAACGATAAAGCCACCAAAGCCAAACTGGATTCCGCGCTCGCCGACCTCAAGCTGAAGCAAGACGATCTCGCTCAGCTTAAGGCCAAACTCGCCGACCTCGGCTACGTGGAAGAGCCCAAGGCTCCCGCGTCTCCCGCTCCCCCCGCCAAACCCGAATAATTTCGCGCGCACTCAGAAGCGGCTGCTCACCGGCGTCTTTTCTCAATCCCCTATTGCGCGACTTTTGTGCCCACCTTTCGTCAGATCATGGTAAGTGTCCGTTTTCCCGCGAAGAGCAGGTATCTGTGGACTAACGGAGGTCGCCAATGTGTTCTCCTTTTCATTCGGTCGTGAAGCGACGCTTGAAACTCCTGCTTCTTTTTCCTGTTCTGGCTCTCTCCGCTCTTGCCGTCGCCGCCGAAGATTCTCGAGTTGTTTTCAACCTGAATACTTCCGAAGCCGACGCGGTTCTCGCCATCCTGCAAAAGAGTGCTCGATCGGAGGTTGTCGCGGATGCGGACTGGCAACGCCTTTTCACATCTGAACCCTACGTCCGCCTCAAAAAACGCGAGGCCTCGATGAGCCGCGATTTCACCGATGATGACTTTCGCCGCTTTGTCTTATCCAACGACCTGTCGCGCCGCGCTCCAGACCTTCAGCGCACGCTGGACGCCTGGAAAAAGGCCGATCTCCGCGCCGCTGCTTCGCGCATTCTCCCTTATCTGCCCGCCGACGCTCGCGTCAAAGCCAGCGTCTACCCCGTCATCAAACCCAAAACTAACAGCTTTGTCTTCGAGACAGACTCCAACCCCGCTATTTTTCTATTTCTCGATCCTGACCAAAGTGCCGCCGAATTTGAAAATATCGTGGCCCACGAGAGCCATCACATTGGCTACGCCGATGCCAATAAGCAGTATGAAAAGCGCATCAAGGCCCTGCCCCCGAATCCCCAAAAGGCCGCCGAGTGGATGGGCGCTTTTGGGGAAGGCCTCGCCGTGCTCGCCGCCGCGGGGTCCACTGACGTTCATCCCATGCGCGATTTCAAACCGGATGCGCGCGTGCGCTGGGATCAGGACATGAAGTTTGTCGACCAGGACATCATTCAGCTTAATCAGTTCTTCCTCGACATTATCAATGGCGGTTATGCCAACCTGGAGGCCGCCGACCACGTCGCTTTCACTTTCTTTGGTTATCGCGGACCTTGGTACACCGTCGGGTACAAAATGGGGAGCCTCATCGAAAAACGCATTGGCCGCGCTGTCCTGGTCGAGTGCATGGCCGACCCGCGTAAACTTCTTGCCAAATACAACGAAGCCGCCGTTCAGCAAAATGCCGCCGGAAAAGAAGACAAACTCCCACTGTGGAGTCCGGAATTGCTTAAAGCGGTGAATCCGGGATCAGTTACCCACTGACCCAGGTGTTTCCCCGCGCCGATTTAGGCAGTGTCTACTGTGGTCCCAAAATCAGCGGCAACCCATTCTTCGGATTGCCTACCACCACGATCTTTGAATTCGCGCTCGTCGCCAGCTTTTCCGTGGCTTCGATGCCTTTCCATTCCAGCAATTGTGGACTGATTCCCTGCGCCACGATTTTCTGGAAATCCGCGATCCCCTGCGCCTCGATCCGCTTGCGTTCCGCTTCCTGCTTTTCCTTCTGCAGGATGAAGCTCATCCGCAGCGCGTCCTGCTCCGCTTGCTGCTTCGCCTCAATCGAGCCCTTCAGCATCGCCGGCAGTTGCACGTCCCGCAGCAACACGTTTTCCACGATCACGCCGCGCGGCGCAAGCTGCGCCGTCAACTCATCCTGAATCTGCTGTTGCACCAGTTCTCTGGCATTCGTATACAGCGCATTTGCCGTGTGCGCCGATGTGGACGCGCGAATCGCCGCACGCAATGTTGGCTCCACGATCTTCTCTGCATAGTCGGATCCCACTTTCTGAAACACTTCCGTCGCCTTCGTCCTGTCCAGGTGGAACAGCAACGAAGTATCCAGTGCCAAAATCAACCCTTCGTTCGACGGCACGTTCGCGCTTTCTTTCACCGACTGCGTCTGAATTGACATCTTTTGCACCGCCTTCAGCGGGTTGATCAGGTGTATCCCCTCTCCCAACGCCTCGCCCGTAACTCTCCCAAACATTGTCAGCACTCCCACGTTTCCGGTGGGAATGGAAACCACGCTCGAAAAAAACAGGATTACCAGCACGATCAATCCCAACACCGTCAGGAATTTCCCCAATAATCCCCCCAGATTCGGCATCCCGGGCAGGTTCCTGCCCAAATCAATAACTTTTCCCTCGTTGGCCATTGCATTCCTCCGTCTTTTTGGCGTGTCGGCTCTCTTGCTTCGTCAGAATTGCCACACCCGCAGCGGATCCCGGTCCGCCGACGCTTCGCAACCTTTGTTGGACACACCTTCGTCTCTTCTTGTACCACGCACGCAGAGCGCTTTTTCTTTCTTCCCGCTCCGTGCGCCCCATCCGCCAACTCCTCCTTCGCGGCTCTCCCTTCCGCCCCGCTTTTTCCCGTTTGCTTTTCCACAGCTTTGTAACACTACCCCTATACCTAGTGGTGCTTTTCGGTTGACACCTCTTTGCTCTAGCGCAACAATCCCCTACGTCCGTCCGGTTCGCCCGCGAATTCTTTTGGCCGTCCAGGGGGAACTCACATCCGCTGTGAGCTGGTTGGCCGCTGGGGGAGTGCGCAATGGCCTTTATGCCGGGCTCTACGCTGCAATGTATCAACCCTGTTTGTGAGGCGCGCGGCCACTGGCTCCGCGCTGATCTCGTTCCCTCTGAACACTGTCCCACCTGTGGCGAATCTCTGCGCTACGTCCCTCCGCCACTCCCGATGCGCCCGCGGTTTCGGCCGCGCCCCATCCCACCGCGCCCGCCACTTCGCCCGCGCTAACTTAAGCCGAGTTTGCCCAGTCGCACCACGACCCCGCCGTGGTGCCTTTGAACTCAGGCCTGCCTCGGGCGCAGGTCCCCCTCCTGTCGAATCGCTTACTCTTCCACGAAGGCTTTTAGCATCCCGAGCGCTTCGTCCCATTGCGCGGAAACGAACTCGAGATATTCCCTGAGCTCTGCTACCGGCTCCGGATCGAATTTGAACAGGCTTTCGCGGCCCGCGCGCACGCTCCGCACGATTCCCACGCCCTCCAACACGCGAAGATGCTTGGTGATCGCCTGCCGTGTCAGTCTCGAGCCCGCGCTTAGCTGCGTAATCGAGTAGGGTTTCCCGCAGCTCAGCCTTGCAACTAGTGCCAGCCGCGTCTCGTCGCCCAGCGCGGCAAACACAGGCGCACGAGCCCTCCGTTTGCCGCCCGCCCTTTTACGGCTTTTGTGTAACATGGCTCTCGATATTCTTCATCTGCTCCGTCCAGCCGCCATCGTTCCTGCGCAATGCTTCGGCGCGCCGGTCGCTGGGGATCTTGTCGAAACCGGACTCCGTTAGCAAAAGCAGCGTGCCGCCCGCGGTCTTCTCCAGCCGGAATTCCACAAGCGTCGGTGTCTCTTTTGAATAGTCTTTGTTCGGGTCGACTGAGTATGGATGCCAGGTGAAAGAAAACAGCCGTTCCGGCTCCATCTTTTGCACCGTGGCTTCCCATTTCACGTGTTCGTACCCTGGGTAGGTAATGTGGCCGCGCGAAATCTGTCCCGCCACGAACGGGCCTTCCAGCTTCACGCGAAACCATTCGCCAAATTCGCGGTAATCCGTCAAAGCGCGCCATACTCGTGAAATCGGCGCCTTCAATTCAATCCGCTTTTCAATCCGGTCATCCATTTTAGGCAACCTCCAGGTTGCATAATAACCTGGCGGCGCAATAAATGCAACCTAATGGTTGCTCTTTGGTCGCTGCTGATTGCCCCCTTTGCGCCCACTTGAAACTGCATCTGCCCGCTGCGATGATGCTCTCATGCCCCGCCCATCCCTTCAGCTCTCTCGCCTTATCTTCATCCTCCTCGCGCTGAATCTAGCCGTTTCCCTCCACGCGCAATCCCTGCCCGCGACGTTCAAGCCCGATTATCCGGAATCGACCTCCGGTCTCGAGCATCTCGTTAAGGACATCCTTAAGGCCCAGGCGAAAAACGATGGAGCCCGTGCCGATGCTCTCCTGCGGTCGATGATCTTGCCGCAGGCCTATGATTGGTATGACCGGTCTTTCGACCGCGATGCCGCTGATATCGCAGGCGAATACTATGAAAAGATCTCCCCTTCCATCGCCCCTTTTCTCGCGCACACCTTCGTTGACATCCAACAGCAGGATTTTTCTCGCATTAAAACCCTTCGTTACGAAAATTCCTGCGATGACGATGCATCCGATGATGCCTACGGCGTCCTGCTCCGCCGCCGCGAACCTTTTCCTCTCTATGAAGTCCGCTTCCAGAACGGCAACAAATTCATTCGTATCTTTCCGATTGTCTTCGTCGACGGTGCGTTTCGCTACATCCTGCCACCGGACTATCGTCCTCCCGCCAGTACCCAGAAGAATCTTCCCGAGGACAAAAATCCCCCTCGCGTAAACTCAACCCCGCCGGAACGGCGTGTCAACCTGAACGGAACAGTTCAAGCATCCAAATTGATTAGCAAGGTGCAGCCGGTTTACCCGAGCAAAGCGCGAAGCGAGCACGTCTCCGGCACTGTCAAAGTCCACGTCATCATTGGCAAAGACGGCCAGATTTCCCACATTAACGGGGTCAGGGGAGCTTGTTCGCTGGCGGAATCCGCCGTCACCGCTGTCCGTAAGTGGCGTTATACCCCCACACTCCTCAATGGCACCCCCGTCGAAGTGGACACCGAGATTGACGTTATCTTCGCCCTCACTCAGTAACCGCGCTCGGTTTCACTGCGCATCTGCCGATGGTCTCTCGCGTTTTTCGCTGGCCTTTCCGCCCACGTTTTTGCTACAAACACTTTCATGAAAGTTCTTTTCATCGGTGGAACCGGAATTATCAGCACGGCATGTACCAAGCTGGCCGTGCAACGCGGGATGGAGGTCACACTCCTCACGCGAGGACTCCACAAAGGTGCTGTTCCTCCCGAGGTTACATTCATCAACGCAGACGTTAAAGACGTTGCGGCTGCAACTCGCGCACTCGCGGGCAAGTCGTTCGACGCCGTGGTGGATTGGACTGCGTTTGTCCCCGCGGACGTCGAGCGCGACTCGGAACTTTTCGCCGGGCACACGAAGCAGTTCATTTTCATCAGCTCGGCCAGCGCGTATCAAAAGCCCGGCACGCACTACCTGATTACAGAGTCCACGCCGCTCGCAAATCCATACTGGGATTACTCGCGCAACAAAATTGCCTGCGAAGAACGTTTAATGAAAGCGTATCGCGAGACCGGCTTCCCGGTGACCATCATTCGGCCTTCGCTCACTTACGGCGACTCGCAAATCCCTCTCGTACTTAATAGTTGGGAGAAGCCGTACACCATCATCGATCGCATGCTCAAAGGAAAAAAGGTCTGCGTGCCGGGAGACGGTTCCTCACTCTGGGTCATCACGCACAACAGCGATTTCGCAAAAGGATTGGTGGGATTGCTGGGACATCCGCAGGCCATCGGCCACGCCTTTCACATCACCTCCGATGAAGTGATGACCTGGGATCAGTGGTATCGCATTGTGGGCGACGCGATCGGCGTGGAACTGCAAATCGTTCACATCCCTTCTGATTTCCTCATCGCTTGCATGCCGGATCTGCAAGGCACCCTCGTCGGCGACAAAGCTGTCAGCGTTGTTTTCGACAACACCAAAATCAAGCGCTTCGTCCCAGGCTATTGCGCCACAACCAGTTTCGCCCAAGGCATCCGTCAAACCCTCGCATGGTTCAATGCCGATCCGTCTAGAAAACAGATTGACACTGCTCTGAACGCAGCTTTGGACAAGCTGATTGACGTCTACGAAAAAGTAACCCGTGATGCCGTCACCTGTTTCCGCTAGTCCTCTCGATCCTCTCTCCGCCCGTGTTAGGACTCACTCGCGAAGAGGCTGACATGCCAGTCGCGTCCGTCAGCGCCCGCACACTGCCGCAGACGTCGTGCACGCAATGCTTTCTGTGATGTGATCTCTGTCGATAAACTTGGTATGGAAGCCCGGCTCGGTCAGAACCTTTTAGAAATTGGAGGTGGAAGATGGCGCGGCGCGGTCTCCCAGGAGTCGGAACATTTCTTTCCATCATGGGCGCGCTACTGTTTGTTTCTTCGACGTGCGGAGGTCAAGAGAGAACGGAAACCGTGAGTTGCCGGGCATATTCAAGTATGGCAACTCCAAGATTTCGAATCGCAAAGAAGTATCGAGCTGATTTGAAACCAGGGTTGAGTCTTTTCGTAAGTATTTCCCCCTCAGACTACGCTCATGACAAGCTTCTTGCGTTGGTGTGCAAGTTAGCGAAGGTATACGCAAACGAACCTGCTTTTTTCTTGAGAGTATTTGACAGCTATTCCGGGGCAAAGCGCTTCAACCCGCAGGGCGAAGGCAATGATGACAACGCCGTAAAGTCTTTCTTGGCCTGGTACGCATTTAATGGCGAAACTGAGGAACAGTCTTTTGCATGGCGGCCAGATCCGGCCGATATGGAGCGCTGGGTGACGATCAACTTGGGGAAACTTCCAGCCGGCACACCCTTGACTCGGTGAAGCAAGTTTGGGTGTCCTACTCTTGCGGGTTTGTTTATTGCAAGGGTGGGCGCTCTTTTCTTCGTTCGGCGCAGGTGCCCCAGGTTTGATTTTCTACCTGGGTCTTGTGGTATCTGGCGGACAGCCGCCCAAAAACAAAAGCCGGAGCATTTCTGCCCCGGCTCTCGAAGGTTTTTTCGATCTGCCTACGTCTCCACCAACCCCTTCTCCAGCATCTCTTCATCGCTCAGCCACAGGTCTGGAATATTCGCAGACCCCAGCCGCAGGATATCTTCCAGCGCTCCGCGCACTTCCCGCAGCTGGAAATCCACGCCGACTTTTCCCAGCAGATCAATTAGTGATTGCGCACCCTCCGCCAGCATCGCTCGCGGTCGCGTCCCCACCTTGTCCAGCCGGTGATACGTCACGATGTAAAAAGCGTTGAGTCCTCCGCCGTGTCTCACGATATGGAGAAACCCCCGCGCTTTGGGTTGATTCGACGCCAGTTTTGCGACTAGTGCGGTTCCGCCGGGGAGTGCGCTCATCAGCGTCTTCTCCTTTTTCCTGTTACCACCCTAACTGCAGCCGCTTGTGCTGCCGCAGTTCTCGCACTTGAAGCATGCTCCATTCGGCACCATCAGCATGCCGCACTCCGAGCATGTCGGTGCGCCTTCCTGCGCATCCCGCAGGGAGTAGCCCGTCGACGGAGGGTTCGTTCGCGGCGCCGTTGTCGCCACCATTGTCGTTCCGTTCGGTACCGGCGTCCCGGCAATGATCGAGCCTTCTGCCGGCGGCCCACCGTTCAGCTTCAGGTAGTCCACCGAAATGAATCGCCCGCCGAGCCACCGCGCGATGTAGTCCAGCACGGACGTAGCAAACCGTATGTTCGGATTCGCGCTGATGCCGCTCGGTTCAAACCGTGTATTCACCAGTTTGTCCACGAACACCTTCAGTGGTACGCCGTATTGCAGGCCCAGCGAAATCGTCAGCGCCAGTCCGTCCATCACACCCGAAAGTGTCGAACCTTCCTTGGACATCTTGATGAAGAGCTCGCCCGGCCGGTTATCCGCGTACATGCCCACAGTGATGTACCCTTCATGCCCGCCCACGCTGAACTTGTGCGTGACTGAGGCGCGTTCGACAGGCATCTTTTCGCGCTGCTGTCGTCCAAATAGTTCGCGCTGCACCGGTTCTTCCGGCGCTGCCGGCACTTCCACCTTCTTTTCTTCCTTTTTCCCTGCGGCGCTCAAAGGCTGCGACCTCTTGGAATTGTCGCGGTAAATCGCTACCGCCTTCAACCCCAGCTTCCACGATTCAATATACGCGTTCATGATGTCTTCGATCGTGGATTCTTCCGGCATGTTGATGGTCTTGCTGATCGCACCGGAAAGAAACGGTTGCGCCGCCGCCATCATCCTCACGTGGCCTGTCCAGGCAATCGAACGCCCGCCGCCCATCGGCGCCAGCGAGCAATCGAACACCGGCACGTGCTCTTCCTTCAGGTACGGCGCCCCATCGATCTTTCCGTTCTTATCGATGTAGCTGACGATTTCGCTCATCTCTTCCGGCGAGTAGCCCAGCTTCATTAGCGCCTGCGGCACCGTGTTGTTCACGATCTTGATCACGCCGCCGCCCACCAGCTTCTTCTTTTTCACCAGCGCCAGGTCCGGCTCGATTCCCGTGGTATCGCAATCCATCATGAAACCGATCGTGCCAGTCGGCGCCAGCACTGTCACCTGCGAGTTCTTGTAACCATGCTGCTCGCCAAGTTCCAGTGCTGCATCCCACGCGCTCTGTGCTCCGAAGTACAACTCTGCTTGTACGTGGTCCGGCTTGATCCCGCGCATCGCATCGCGATGCATGCGGATCACGTCCAGCATGGGTTCCCGGTTCACCTCATAACCCGGAAAGGGCCCCATTCTTTCTGCAACGCGTGCCGACTGCGCGTACGCCTCGCCGCACATCAGCGCGGTCACTGCCGCCGCCACGTCGCGTCCTTCATCCGAATCGTAAGGCAGCGCCATGGACATCAGCAGCGCGCCCAAATTTGCGTACCCCAGCCCCAGCGGCCGGAAGTTGTGCGAATTCTCCGCGATCTTTGGCGTCGGGTAGCTGGCGTTGTCCACCAGGATTTCCTGCGCCGTAATCGTCACGTCCACCGCGTGTTTGAACGCTTCCACATCAAATTGTCCGTTGCTCTCCAGGTACTTCATCAGATTCAACGAAGCCAGATTGCACGCTGTATCGTCCAGGAACATGTACTCGCTGCAAGGATTGCTGGCATTAATCCGTGCCGTGTTCTTGCACGTGTGCCAGCGGTTTACCGTCGTGTCGTACTGCATGCCCGGATCGCCGCAATGCCAGGTGGAATCCGCGATCTTCATCAGCAGATCCTTGGCCGGGTATTTTTCGTTGGGCTGCCCGTCGTTGACGTTCTTCGTCCACCAGTCGCGGTCCTGTTCCGTCGCGCGCATGAAGTCATCCGTTACGCGCACAGAGTGATTCGCGTTCTGGAAGAAAATCGAGCTGTACGCTTCTCCGTCGATCGCGCTGTCATAACCCTGCTCGATCAACACGTGCGCCTTTTTCTCTTCCTTCACCTTGCACTCGATGAACTCCACGATGTCCGGGTGGTCTACGTTCAAAATAACCATCTTTGCCGCGCGCCGTGTTTTCCCGCCGCTCTTGATCACGCCCGCAAACGCGTCAAAACCCTTCATAAAGCTCACCGGGCCCGACGCAATCCCGCCGCCCGATAGAGTTTCCTTGCTCCCGCGCAAAGCCGAAAAATTCGTGCCCGTTCCCGAGCCCCACTTGAACAGCATCCCCTCCGTCCGCGTCAGCCTCATGATCGATTCCATGTCGTCCTGCACGGAGTTGATGAAGCACGCCGAGCACTGCGGCTTCGCCTGCACGCCCACGTTGAACCATACCGGCGAATTGAAACTCATTTTCTGCTCGACCAGCAGGTGCGTCAGCTCGTCCCGAAAAGCATCCCGCGAAGCCGTGTCAGCGAAGTACCCGCCCTCTTCACCCCACCGCACCACCGTGTTCACCACGCGGCTGATCAGATGCCGCACCGAAGATTCCCGCTCCGGGGTGCCGACCTTCCCGTGAAAGTATTTGCTGGCCACGATGTTGGTCGCTGTCTGCGACCAGCCCTTCGGCACTTCCACATCTTCCTGCTTGAAGATCGTCACGCCCTTATCGTTGCCGATCAACGCGGTACGGTTTTCCCATTCCACTTCGTTGAATGGAGAAGTCCTTCCGTCTGTGAAATACCGCTCAAACCTCAAGCCGCTATTTGTGCCTGCACCCTTCATCGTGCTCACCGTCTCCATCGTTTTGCCATTTAATGCCGGCTTCACCGTTGCCATCCGATTTCCTCCCCGCTGTAGGTTCCCGTTATCCCAGCGGGAGACCCTTTTGTTTTACTCCCCCCTGATCCGCAGGGGTTCGTGCGCCACTTTCGTGGTCGCTCCCTTCAATTCCAGGTTTCGTGGATGTCGTTGCCTGGGAGAAACATAAAAAAGCGAACGCGCTGCCCGGTGCCGGTGTTTTTCACACCGCCGAACAGCTTACTCCGCACCTGCCGAACTGCGCGGAGCTTTCTCTTCGCGCTCGTTTTTTTACGGTGATCCCGGGCTGGTCTCGTGGGTCAACTGTCGGACCACGGCATGATCCCCCGACTCTGGTCCGTCTGGCGCTTCCACGTCCCCCGAATCTGGAAGAGCAGTATTGTCCCGTGCGTGGTGCCTGTCAAGAGAAAATCGCAAAATCTAGATAACTTTTTCGTTTAGCGCCCATATCTTGTGGTGAGGTTCCCCGCGCGCCTTTCTCATTTTCTTCTTCTGCGCCACTTTCTTTTCTCTAAACTCTTTGCAAACAACTCTCTATGCGATTTCTCTCGTTTTGTCTCACCGCGCTTGGCTGCATTTCCGTTCCCGCCATTTCCTTGGCGCAATCCTCAGCCGTTCCCGCTTCTCAACCTGCTTTCGCGGAAAGAATCTCCATTCCTGGCGTTCCCAACGCAGCAAAAGTCTCCGATCAGCTTTTCCGTGGCGCGCAACCTGAGCTTTCTTCTCTGCCGCAACTCAAATCTCTCGGCGTAACTACCATCGTCGACCTCCGCCGCCAATTTCCGAATGGCAGCGAATACGAGCGCCAGCGCGCGGAGTCACTCGGTTTGCGCTTTGTGCACATTCCCGTTGGTGGTTTCTCCACTCCTTCGCCCCAGCAACTCGCGCAATTCTTCTCGCTCTTCCGCGAAACTCCTCAGCCAAGAATCTTCGTTCATTGCCGGTACGGCGACGACCGCACCGGAGTGTTCATTGCATCCTATCGCATCGCCTTTCAGCACTGGACGGCCGAGCAAGCCCTTGCTGAGATGCGCGCCTTTGGCTTCAACTACCACTGGCATCTCAACATGGCGATCTTCGTCCGAGAACTTCCCGCTCGTCTGCAATCCAATCCCGTACTCAAAGCCGCTCTGCCCGCTCCTTAGGGGGTCAGAGCTTTAGCTCTGACAACACGTGCTTGGCGACCCATGGGCTTCAGCCCTTGAGGTCCGCTTCCTTTGATTTCCCCTATTGACGCCTTACCCCATTTCACCTAGTACTTTCGTACTCTTCTCGTCGTGACTCATGCTTCATACCATTCTCTGAACCCTTCCTCTACCATTCTCTCTGGTGGTTTTGGGTCAGAGATTCCGCAGTGTGGAGAGGACTATCTTGCAAGTTGGCCGTTACCAGGTTCTCCAGTCTATTGGCACGGGCGCGTACAGCCGCGTCGTCCGCGGTTACGATCCCATGATCGATCGCCCGGTTGCCATTAAACTCTTCTCACCTCAACTCGCCCGTGGCGACGCGCGCGCTCGTTTCCTCCGCGAAGCTCGCGTAGTCGGCAAACTCTCTCATCCATTTATCGTCACGTTGCATGACATGGGCATCGAGGAAACCACTTCCACGCCTTATCTGGTGATGGAACTGGTGGAAGGGCAGCCGCTGGACAAGCTGCTTGCCAAGGGAAGCTTGCCGTTTCATACGGCTTGCGCGTGGGTTGCGGAAGTTGCGGTGGCTTTGCATGTGGCGCATCGCCGCGGCGTGATTCACGGCGACGTGAAGCCAGCCAACATCCTCATCAACGAGGAATCTCATACCAAGTTGACGGACTTCGGCATGGCCCGTTTGGCCAGTCACGATACAGCGGATACTTCTCTGCTGGGAACTCCGGCTTATTGGTGTCCGGAACAGATTATTGGCCGCGCTCAGGATGCGCGCTCTGACATATTTTCTTTGGGTGCTGTGTTCTACGAAATGCTCACGGGGATTTCACCGTTTGCCGGCGATTCGCTGCAGGCCGTCTGCAACCATGTGCTTTCATCTTCGCCACAGCCACCCTCGCACAGCAATCCGTCTATTCCTACCGCCGTGGATGAACTGGTTGCCGCGTGCCTGTCCAAGGATCCCAACAAGCGCATGGCCTCCGCGCAAGAACTTGCCGAACAGCTTTATCCGCTGGCGCGCCGCAAAGTCCAGCCACAATCCATCGCGCCGCAACCCACGCTGCGCAATCGCGCCGCCCGCTTCCTCCGCTCCGCGTAATCTGTCCAGCCCCGACGCATGTTTTATAAAGTGTCCCGAGACATCCCTTAAAGGTCCGTGCGGTAAGTTGGTTAATAGTCCCAACGCCCGATGATCGTCGAGCGTTGGATCGTGGGGTCAAGTTCGCGCAACTAGATTGCGGCGCGCACCTAGGGCTTCTTTACGGGCTCTTTGGTGGCGGCTTTGGGTTTCGGGGAGGCGGCCATCATCGCTTTCGGGTGCCAAAAGTCGGGCGCGACCTTGGCGACTTCTTCCGGAGCGTTGCTTAGGTCCGGGTTAAAGCGATAGAGAGTGGACTCCGTGGTCTCGACGGCATCCTCGTTGACTTGCACGTATTTCTTGAAACCTTCCTCGCCAAGGATTTCGAGCATTGTGGGGTTATGGTCGAAGCCAACGAGAGCGGAGCGTAGCGTGGTCACGTAGAAGATGGTGCCTTTGCCGCCTTCTATCACCTGGGAAACAAATACCGGCTGGGTCTGAGGATTCTTCTCAGCAGCTTCCTTTATATCTTTGAGAAGAGCCTCGAATTCGGCCACGTGTCCCGGACGCACGTGGATGGCGGTGGTACGCAAGAAACGGGAATCTCCCATGAGTTTGGCGTAGGACTCGGGATCCATAGGGGCTTTGCGGCTGAGGTCCCAGCGGCGGCGGCGGAGTTCGCTGCGCGACGACACCAGATAGTTCACGAAATCCTGTTGCGCTTTCTCCGCGCCTTTCTCGCCGAAGGCCTTATTGGCGGCCAGCATTTCAGCCTCGCCGGCTTTGTCAATGTCGGCGTAATCCTTGCGGATGCTGGTGAATTGGTAGACATTGCCTTCCCCGTAGACGGTTTCCAGTGCCAGCCATTGGTCGCCATTGAAGCGGCGGTTGGCATCCGCCCATTTTTTGGTTTCGGCCTGGAAGTCGGGAAGTTTTTCCGGCTTTACTTTGACGACAAGGATATCGAGATAATCTCCCTGCGCATGGACAGCGATCGGCACTGCCAAACACAACACGACACCCAAGGCCCATAGGGCTTTACGGAGCGACATTCTTGCCTCCTCGTTATTCTTATTGGAAAGACCTGAATGCAACCTAGAGCGCGGACTCTACACTGGAATGAGCGAGGGGGTCAAGAAGAGTGGCGGAGCCTTGGGCAAGTTTGCATCAGCAGGGCCGGGAACCTGGATCCAGACCGGTGCTCCCATCGACCCGGGCAATTCCGGTGGCCCGTTGCTGAATTCCCGCGGCGAAGTCATCGGCCTCAACACCCTGAAGCTCATCAAGAAGAATGTCACCGGCATCGGCTTTGCTCTCAGCTCCGCGGACCTCCTCGCCGTTCTGCGGCGTTTCTATCCCGCTCTCTCCGCCCCCGCTTTCACCGTGGCAGACTCCTCCAGCAAAGTATCCGATTCGCCAGCGGCCCCCGGTTCAACCTCCAGGGAGACCGCGGTGGTTTCACAGTCCATAGATTCATTTCCGACCGCCGCTGCTCCCTCTGAAGGTTTTGGCCAGCTCACGATTACTTCATATCCCGATGCCGCCGAGATTTTTGTTGACGGCAAGTTCGTCGGCAATACGCCCGCAACCCTGAAACTCACCGCCGGTTCGCACTCCGTCCTGATGAAATCTCCCGGCCGTTCTGATTATTCCCGCACGCTAGAAGTGTCCAAATCCTCGAAGCTGACTCTGAAAGCGCTCTTCGACCTTGAGCCGCGATCCTAAGGCAGGAGGGCGCGGGGATATCCAGTCTCGATGGCCTTGCCGTGGCTGTCCCGGGCAGCGTGTCAGTTTCCAATAGGAATCAGAACCCAGCCACTCCAGCTGGTGAGCGCTATAGCCTGATTTCATCAATTGTGACCAAATCCGTCCGATACTTCTCCCATGCGGACGAAAGCGCGAATGCAAGTTGGCCTTCTGCTCATTCTCCTTCTGTCCACATGCGTAACCGTGGGCCAACGCCGCCGTGCGGCCAAACTGCCAAGTTTTGAAGACTACGCGGTGCAGGAAAAGTGGGACGGTACCGCAGCCCAGGTTAAGTTTCAAACGCGGTCAGATCGCGAGTTCCGAACGCAGTTCTTTAATGCTTCTAAGGAGCCGCCGAATTTTGCTGGACATTACCGCGTCGCAACTTGGGGCTGCGGCACCGATTGCCTAGAAGGCGGGATCGTTGACCCTTCGACTGGCCAGCTTCTGCCCTTGCCCCACTCAAAGAACTGGCCGGGGAAGTGGGGACTGTGCGGTTTTGTAACTGGCGGTGAGTTTGATCAGGCCGTTCAGACCCGCCCTGCCAGTCGTCTGCTCATCGTTAATTGCTCGGACGCATATGGGCGAGGACCCGACGGTGGCACTTATTTGCGCGCATCATATTTCGTGTTTGAGAACGGCAAGTTTCGCAAGATTACCGAGCATGTAGGACGAGAGCGCGTCTTCTGAATACCGCCATCTGGGTTGTTTGCGCAATATCGCGATAGCACTCACAGCCCCAGAGTCGGCTCGCCACTCGGTGGTTGGTCGCCTAATCGGACACCGGCGCAGTTCCCAGCCCCGTTCCCAGCCCCGTTCCGTTGCCCCTTCCTGTTGCATGTGCTAGCATCGCCTCGTTAAGAAGAGCGGACCAGGGATTTACCGTTTCTCCTTCGCCCCGCTTATGGGACTCGGGTAGGGCCTCGCTCTCCTTCAAACCAACAACTTCTCCAGGCGCAGGCCCGCGCCTGCTGTATTGTCGGCGGACCGTCGCCCGGTGACCTCAGTTGGCCACACCTACGCGGAGGACTGTCATGAAAATCTATTCCACCAAGGACATCAGAAATGTTGGCATTGTAGGCCACGGCGGCACCGGCAAGACGCAACTGGTGTCGTCGTTGCTGTTTACCGCCGGAGCGACCCAGCGCTTTGGCAAAGTTGCGGAAGGCACCACCACCACGGACTGGGACGAAGAAGAAATTGCCCGCAAGATCTCCATCCAACCCGGTCTCGCCAACGCCGAATGGGCCTGCACGCTTTGCGCGGGCAATACCGTCAAACTCAATTTCATCGATCTCCCCGGTTATTCCACTTTCATCACGGAAACCAAGGCAGCCCTCATCGCCGCTGATGCCGCGCTCATCACCGTGGACGCGCATGTGGGCGCGCAAGTCACCACGGAAAAAGTTTGGGATTATTGCGCCGAGTACGATATCCCCCGCGCTTTTGTTCTCACCTGGATGGATCGCGAGCTTTCCAGCTTCGAGCGCTGCATGGAATCCCTGGTGGAGCTGTTCGGCCGCACCGTTGTTGCTTTACAAATGCCCATCGGCTCCGAAAAAGGTTTTCGCGGCGTGATTGACCTGGTGGCCATGAAGGCCCACGTCTACACGCCCGATGGCGATGGCAAGGCCAGCATCGAAAATATTCCCGACGCGCTCCTCGATGAAGCCAAGGAAGCTCACGAAAAGCTCGTCGAAATGATTGCCGAAGGCGACGACGAAATGATGGAGGAGTTCTTCCGCGAAGGCACCATTCCCGTCCAGGACCTGATTCCCGCGGTCCGCAAAGCCATCGTCGCCGAGAGAATTGTCCCCGTTCTGATGATCTCGTCCACGCGAAACATTGGCAATTCCAGCCTGCTCACCTTTCTTGCCGACGCTTTCCCGCATCCCGACGAGCACGCGCAGGTAGGCTACAAGGAACCCAACGGAAAGAGCGACCGCATCGAACGCAAGTACGACGATTCGCAGCCCATCTCCGTGTTTGTGTTCAAGACTCTCGCCGATCCCTTCGCCGGACGCATCAACTATTTCAAGGTGAAAAGCGGCGTTCTGAAAAACGACGTCACGCTCCAGAATTTCAATCGCAATGTTCCCGAGCGCTTCCAGCACACCATGTACGTTCAGGGAAAACAGCTCACTGAAATTCAGGAGCTTCATTCCGGCGATATCGGCGCCATTGCCAAATTGAAAGAAACCATCACCGGCGACACGCTTGGCGATAAGAATGCGCCCATTTATTATCAGCCCGCGCAGCTACCGGAGCCTTCCATCACTTTTGCGGTCGAGCCGAAGTCCCGCGCCGATGAAGACAAAATCGGTGTTGCCATCCACAAAATCATGGAAGAGGATGCCGCGCTGCGTTTTTCCCGCGACCCGCAAACCAAGGAATTTCTCCTTGCGGGCAACGGCCAGCAGCACGTCGAAGTCGTTGTGGCCAAATTGCAGAAGCGCTACAACGTCAATCTCACACTCAAGCCGCCTAAGGTCCCCTATCGCGAAACCATCCGTGGCAAAGCGGATGCCGAAGGCAAGCACAAGAAACAGTCCGGCGGGCACGGCCAGTTCGGAGTTTGCCGCGTCAAATTCGAGCCCACCGAGCGCAACAAGGGCATCGAGTTCGTTGACGATGTTTTCGGCGGTGCCATTCCCAACAACTGGATTCCTTCCGTCGAACGTGGCATTCGCGAAGCTGCCGCGCGTGGTTATCTGGCT
The DNA here is from genome assembly GCA_963780315.1 of Candidatus Acidiferrales bacterium. GTDB lineage: Bacteria > Acidobacteriota > Terriglobia > Acidiferrales > UBA7541 > Acidiferrum. The sequence goes on from CAWABP010000016.1 coordinate 219,568, forward strand.
GGTTTCCCGGTCACCGATTTCCGCGCCACGCTTTACGACGGCAAATACCACGACGTCGATTCCTCGGATATGGCTTTCAGAATCGCCGGCTCGCTCGCGTTCAAAGAAGCCATGAAGCAGGCACGGCCCTCTCTCCTTGAACCCATCATGCATGTGGAAGTCTACGCGCCGGACCAATATTCCGGAGATCTGATGGGCGACCTCAGCTCGCGCCGTGGCCGCATTGAAGGCAGCGAATCGCGCGGCCATAACGTGATTGTCAAAGCCATGGTGCCTTTCGCCGAAATGCTTTCCTATGCGACGGGCCTCACCTCCATGACGCAGGGCCGCGGCTCTTACTCTATGGAGTTTTCTCATTACGACTTCGTGCCCGGCGAATTGGCGGATAAGGTCATCGCCGCCCATAAGGCAGCCCACGGCGAAGCACTCGTCGAAGAAGAAGCCTGAGCTTACTGATCAATTCCCGTCCAGCGAAGAGCCCGGTTTTAATGCCCGGGCTCTTTTGTTTCAGGACCACCGTGCGCAGGTCCTGTCACCAAGCGCAGTCAGTTCAACTTGGGTAGAAACATCCCCGTGCGCTTGGCGTGTTCCTCGAATCCATCACCGAACTCCTGCCGCAGGAAGCTTTCTTCGCGTCTCGCTTTGAAATAAAACGCCGCCAGCACAATCAGGAATCCTACCCAGCCGCGCAGGTACCCCCTGATCAAGGCTGTACCAATCATGGCCAGAAGGATTCCCGTATAAATCGGGTGGCGTATCCAGCGGTAGATCCCCTTGCTTATCAATTCATGATCATCTTTCAACGTCACCGCACCGCTCCAGTTCGCTCCCAAGCTCACGCGCGCCCAAATACTGATCCCTACGCCCAGTGCCGTCAAAACCAGGCCAATCCACCAAGCCCCTGGAGTATCTTGTACAAGTCTCGTGTTCAGCCCGTTCCAACTTCGCGTAAAGAGCAACCAAAATCCAAGGACGAGCGGAATCAGATGCTGCAATCTTTCCCGATTGGTCTCTCGGTGTTTTGCCCTCTTGATGCCAAACAACATCAACACCCACACAACCATCAGCACTGTCCAAAACCAACTCGCCCATTGGAAAGCTTGACCCGCGTTCATGCTTCTCCAACTCATCTTTGGCCTCTCGACTCGATTGCCGCAGGAGTACGATCTTGCTACTGGCCGGCAACTCTTCTCAGTCGAAATCGACTCGCTTTCTTGTTTTCTATTATTGCGGAAAGCATGGACAAATGAGAATAGGCGGGCACTGCCGCCCCTTTTTCCGACAGGATAAACAGGGTGCCTATTCTGCCTGAAGCGCCTGCAGCAGGGCTTCGCGCGCGGCGATGATCTCGATTCGCGCGTCGTTCACGTGTTGCGGCAAAGGGATCGTTCGCCGTATCGCTTCGCAGATGCCGTTCGCTTTGCCTTCCAATTCCGCGATCCGCTCTTTGGTTTGGGGCGGCGGCAGACGTAAGGCGCCTGCCACAGCTTTCATGTACTCGTCGAAGGCCTGCACTTCTTGCGCGTCCGGTGGTACACAGCTTTTTGGTGCCGGTTCGCCCATTATCTTCGCGTAAGTCCCCGCAGGATCCGAGGATCGTTGCAATTCCGCGAAAAATGGTTCGCTCGCGGCCTCCTCGTTCTCCCATGCACGGCCCCAGTCGAAGCCGTCCTCACGCAAGGCATTCACCGCTTCGTGTACCTGTTGTTTCTGTGCAGTGTTGAAATGTCCGTGTTTCAGCTCAAGTGTAAGCACGTGCAGATTGGGAAGCAGCGCACCCTTGGCAATCAAGGCGAATATCAGCGAACCTCCTTTCGCCAGGTGGCTGGTAAAGCGGATGCCGGCAAGCCACGTATCCACTGCGTCCTGCGTTTGCCCCCTGGCCATTTGGCGCATTCCCTGGATTGTATTCAGGCGCGCCAAGACGCGCGCCCGGGGCGCGTAGGCAATTGACGCACGCGGTCCTTGGCTATACTCGATCCCCCAATCGCAATCGGGCAGCTTCGTAGCGCGCTGAAACATCGCGATCGCGTCGGCGTTTGCGTCGAGAATCGGTCCAAGCTTGCCTTCCTCCCACGCGGCTTCGCCGGCCGCCGTTCTCACAAGCAGCTCCTGCGTGGCCTTGTCCGATGGAGGATCTTTCATCTCCGCAAAAGCCATCCAGTAGCGCAGCGCGGCGTTGCGCGTTTCCGGCGGAGTTTTCACCTGCCCGCAGACCCCACCGGCGGCGGCCAATATTACCAAGCCGGCTAGACTAAGTCTGATTTTCATATCCGTCTCCTCATTCCTTCGTTAGGACACGCAGCGTGCTCCGTGCCCCCTGCAGGTCCGGCAATTCTCTTCGCGAATCAGCCTCAAGCTCTTCTTCGAATCGTTTGGGGTCTTCCAGCGCCAACTTGGTCAATAGGATAGTGTTGGTTTTCCGCTGTTCGACGCGCGCTTCGGCCTTGAAAGTTTCCGGCTTCACCCCGGCTCCCGGCACGCTACTGTTGTGTCGCCCGTACCACAATCCCCCGGTTGCTGAAAACAGCACCAAGGCTGCCGCTGCCAGCCAGCCCTTCCAGGGAATTGAGACTGACCGTGCCGTCTCTAGCGGTCGCATAGCCCGCGGCCGAAACTCTCTCAGATACTTCTCCAGGTCGTTGTCATCTAGTGGCATTGCTTACCCTCGTCTTTTCTTACCGCCCCTTCAATCGCTCGCGCAGTTTTTCCAGGGCATAGCGGTGGCGCGATGCCACTGTGTCCATTGGCGTCTCCGTCGCGTCGGCGATTTCCCGAATCGTCATGCCGCTCCACACCCGCAAAAAGACTGTCTCGCGCTGCTCCTCCGGCAACTCCCGTAGCGCATTCTGGAGCGAAAGGACCTCCGCCTGATCCACCGTGGCGTGTGTGAAGCAAAGTTCGCCTTCAGGCATCTCAGTTTCGCGGCATCGGTCCCGCCGCTGATTGAACGACGTGTTGCGCACCGCACGGTATAGATACGGGATCGGCGCTTGCACTTCCCTCAAGGTTCCCTGCAACAGTTTCAGAAACACCTGCTGTACCACATCCTCCGCCGAACCAAAGTCCAGTCCGCAACAACACGCGTAGGCCGCCAGCGCCGCGCCGTGCTTTTCGTACAGTCCCTTCACCGAATCCGGCGTGAACTTGATCACTTTTGACGGCATCCGCCCGCGCCACGTCTCTCATTCCTTATGACACACGAGAGCCCGGTTTTTGTCTAAATTGTTTTCCCCACCCAATTTGGTGGTTGCCGTCTTGCGCCCCCTAGGCCAATAATCTGGCCCATGAAAAAACACAGACCTGTCCCTCTCCGTCCGTCAACCTGCGCCATCCATGCCGGTGAACCCTTGCGCCACGGTGTCGACTCCCCCGTCGCACCGGAGATTGTGCGCTCCTCGACGTTTACGTTTTCCTCCAGCGAAGAAATGAAGCGTTGGGCGGAAGGCAAAAGCAAAGCCTATATCTACACGCGCTACGCCAATCCCACACTGGCTATCGCGGAACGCAAGATTGCCGCTCTCGAAGGCGCCGAAGCCGCCATTGTCACTTCCTCAGGAATGGCCGCGATCTCCCACTCGCTCCTTAGTGTGCTGCGGGCTGGAGACGAACTTATTTCCACGGCGCAGCTTTATGGCGGCACTTACCGGCTGATGCGTGATGTCTTTCCCCGCATGGGCATCACCGTACGCCACGCGGAAACTTCCCTGGAAGGCATCGAGTCCCTGATTACTTCAAAAAGCAAATGTCTCTACATCGAAACGCCGACAAATCCCACCCTGCAAATTGTCGATCTTCACAAAGCCATCGCCTTTGCAACGAAGCACAAGCTCGTAAGCGTCATTGACGGCACTTTTGCAACTCCACTGCTCCAGAAACCTATTGCCCTGGGTTTCGACATCGCCGTGCACAGCGTTACCAAAGCTCTCTCCGGCCATTCCGATCTTCTCGGGGGAGTGGCTTCTGGAAGTCACAAGTTCATTGATCCAGTCCGCCAAATGGTGATCTATCTTGGGGGTTGCATGGACCCGGAAGTGGCATTCCTGCTCATTCGGGGCATGAAGACTCTCGGCGTTCGCGTTGAACGCCAGTGCGGGAACGCCATGCGCGTCGCGAAATTCCTGGAGAGGCATCCGAAGGTGGAGCGAGTGCATTATCCGGGCCTGAAATCGCACCCAAGCCACGCGCTGGCCAAAAAACAGATGCGCGCTTTCGGCTCGATGTTGGCTTTTGACCTTAAGGGCGGGGTAAAGGCGGCGCGAAAGTTCTGCGACCGCGTGAAACTATTCCTGCTGGCGGTAAGCCTGGGGGGCACTGAGTCGCTCGTGTCCCTGCCGATTTACAGTTCGCACTATCACATGAGCGAATCGGAATTGCGCGTTTCCGGAGTCAAGCCAGGCACCGTGCGCGTATCGATTGGCCTTGAAGATGCCGCCGATCTCATCCAGGATCTGCAGCAAGCGCTGCGCTAGCTTCTATAGCGGCGCCACACTTTCGCAAACTTCACCTTGCCGTCGCTTCCGTTGGCACCTGCCAATCCTGGTTTTCGGGAAGCATGGATTTCACAATGTCTTCAAGTTCGTGCGAACTCTGCACATCGCCTGGATAGTTGTGCGCGGACAGATCAAAAGTGAATCCGTACTTCACACGCGCCGCTTGCAACTCTTCCTGCAGCCGCAGAGCGACGCGCTTGGCGTTGAGTGTGTCGGTTTCCGGCAGCACAATTCCGAATAAATTCTCGGACAGATGGTAGATGGAATCCGTGGGGCGCAGCCTTCTGGAAAGAGCTTTCGCCGCGTCGCTCAGGGCAGCCTTTTGATCGTTAGCGGAAGCGTGCTGTCCCGGCTTGGCCTTCACCAACACTAGTGAAAGATTCTTCTGCATGGACATGGCGCGGCGAAATTCCATCGTCAAGCGATCCCAGAAGTAATTCTGGTCCGGCATGGAATGAAGCAAATCAGTGCTGGCCTGGACCTGCAGTTCGACGTTGCGCTCCAGCTCACCAAGTAAATGTTGTTTCAGTTTGTTGAAGGTCCGCTGGCGATCGAACAGATACCCGACAAAAAGCAGTGTCAGCGCACAGAAACCGAAAAAGGCCACGCGCATCGTCCACTTGTTGCCTTCCGGATGCACAAACACCAGGGGGTACATGAAGATAGCCAGGCCGCTGGCAAGCACGATAACAAACACCGCGGAAAGGATCGTAAGCTGCAGGCCGCGCCGCTCGAGGCGGTCAAGTTCTTGACGATCGATTGTCGCCATAGTCACACCCGTATAAGGCAACTTCCCCCGTGCCAACCTGGAGTTGCCAGTCTCCTCTCAGATTCCGTTGTGTCTCCGTAGATAGCAATAGCTGCGGAGTACTTTGTGGCTGAAGAGGAAACAGGCCAGAGCAGAGGACACGTGAATAGGGGATGACCGAGCCTCGTGCGGCGGCCTCAGTAGGCTATCCCCGTGCCCAAGTAATGGCAGGCTGTCGTGTGTTAGCATTTAGGCTTGCACCAGGAATAAAGACGTAGTCCCGCCCGATGGAGGAGCCCTCCCCGAATGTCTGCCACGATGAAAGCGCTGCGCAAAACCCAAACGGGAAAAGGGCTGCAGATGCAGGTGGTGCCGGTGCCTTCGATTGGTCCCACGGACGTGCTGGTCCGCGTTAAGGCCACCTCGATCTGCGGCACGGACCTGCACATTTACGGATGGGATCGCTGGTCGCAGGGACGCATCAAACCCCCGGTCACCCTGGGGCACGAATTCTGCGGCGTTGTGGAGCGCACCGGAGAAGAAGTCACGGCCGTGAAGCCGGGCGACTTCGTGAGCGCGGAAATGCACGTGAACTGCGGCCATTGCCACCAGTGTCGCCTGGGCGAAGCGCACATCTGCCAGAACGTTCGCGTGATCGGCATTGACCAGGACGGTGCGTTTGCGGAGTTCGTGAAAATTCCCGGAACCAATATCTGGAAACTTGACCCCGCGATCCCGGAACACTACGGGGCTATCCTCGATCCGCTGGGAAACGCCGTGCACACGGTTCTGGCGGGAACGATCGCCGGGCAAACAGCCCTGGTGACCGGCTGTGGTCCCATCGGGCTGATGTCCATCGCCGTGGCCAAGGCGTGCGGCAGCTCCATCGTGTTTGCGACGGAGACGAATGATCACCGACGCACGATGGCCAGGCAGATGGGCGCGGACGTGGTCCTGAATCCCGCTGAGGGAGACGCGGTGAAGAAAATTCTGGAGGCCACTGGGGGAACTGGCGTGGATGTTTTGCTCGAAATGAGCGGAAATGCCACGGCAATTCAACAAGGCTTCAAAGCCTTGCGTGCCGGCGGACGTGCTTCTTTGCTTGGAATTCCGACGGAAAATGTGCCTCTGGACCTGGTGAATGATGTGATCTTCAAGGGCACAACCGTGCAGGGCATCTATGGCCGCCGGATGTACCAGACCTGGGTGCAAATGACCGCATTGTTGAAGTCAGGGCGTGTGAACCTGGATCCTCTTTTCGGAGAACGCGTGGCGCTAGAAAAGTTTGAGGACGCTTTCGCAAAATTGCAAAGCGGTCTGGCAGGCAAGATTTTGATGTACCCAGATGGTCTGCCCAGTTAAGGTTGAAACTGCCACGCGGAGCCGGACTGAACCTGCCCAGTCTGCAAAATAAGAAGTGTGAATTTCAGAACGAGAAGGGCAATTCTTGAAGGTCAATCTTATCAGGGAGCGACACGATGAGTGATTTGGGGCCACAGGCCACGCAATTCAAACCGTTGCGGTATGTCAGCGAGACGCTGCAGGACCTACGCGCGAAAGGAGTGGCGCCGAAACTTCGCGTTCTGGAAGGCGAGCAAAAGCCGCTGTGCATTTTTGATGGGCGCGAAGTAATTAACCTGGCGTCCAACAATTATCTGGGGCTCACCACCCACAAGGCGTTGCGAAAAGCCTCCGTGGAAGCGGTGAAGAAACTCGGCGTTGGCGCGGGAGCAGTGCGCACAATCGCAGGAACCATGAAGCTACACATGGACCTGGAAGAGCAGATTGCCAAATTCAAGCAAGTGGAAGCCTGCGTGGTGTTCCAGTCGGGATTCACCGCCAACGCGGGAACCGTCTCGGCCGTCCTTGGAAAAGACGACCTGATCGTTTCCGATGAGTTGAATCACGCTTCCATCATCGATGGTGCGCGCCTTTCGAAGGCCACTATCAAGGTGTTCCAGCATAAGAACATCGAGGACTGCGAGCGCATCCTGAAAGAGACGGCGGACTGGAACGGCCACAAACTTATCATCACCGATGGCGTGTTTTCCATGGACGGAGACATCGCGCCGCTGCCGCAGCTTTGCGACCTTGCCGAAAAATACGGCTGCATCATGATGGTGGACGACGCCCACGCCAGCGGCGTGCTGGGTCGCGGTGGCCGCGGCACGGTGGATCACCTCAATTGCCACGGGCGCGTGCACATTCAGGTGGGCACGCTCAGCAAAGCCATCGGCTCCATGGGTGGATATGTGTGCGGCTCGCGCGATCTGATCGATTTCCTCTATTTGCGCGCCCGGCCGTTCCTGTTTTCTACCTCGCACCCGCCTGCCACCGCCGCCGCGTGCCAGGCTGCATTCACGCTGCTGGATTCGCCAGAGGGCGAAAAATTGGTGAAGAAGCTCTGGGCCAACACGAAATTCTTTAAGCGGGAATTGAAAAAGCGAGGTTTCCAGTTCAAAACCAGCGAGACGCCGATTATTCCGATTCATGTCGGTGAAGCGGCGAAAGCGTTTGAATTCTCGCGCAAGTTGTTCGATGCGGGCGTCTTCGCGCCGGCTGTGGGTTATCCCACCGTCGCCGAGGGCAAAGCGCGGCTGCGAGCCATGGTAAGTGCAACTCACAAGCGCGAGCACCTGTTGAAGGCAGCCGATATCCTGGCGGAAGTTGGCAAATCATTGGGAATTGTCAGTTAAAGAGCAACGGATAGTATTCGGCCTCTGCCATTTGCGTGAAGAGATTTGAGTAGCCGCACGGCAAAACAACTCCTGTTATACTCGCGCGATGCCGCCCAAAGACGAAATCTCGAAAAAACTTTTCCTGGTGGATGCCATGGCGCACATCTACCGGGCATTTTACGCCCCCATGGTGCGCATGAATGCCCCCAGCGGCATTCCTACCAAGGTGCCGTTCCTCTTTGCCAATATTCTTCGGCGCTTGATCAAGGACTACCAGCCGGAATATCTGGGCATCGTGTTTGACACCAGCAAGCCGACCTTCCGCGACAAACTCTTTGAATCCTACAAGGCGCAACGCCCGCCCATGCCCGATGAAATGAAAGTGCAACTCCCGTATGTGCGGCGGCTCTGCGAAGCCATGCGCCTGCCGATCCTGGAGCTGGATGGCTTCGAAGCCGACGACGTGATCGGCACCATGGCCAGGAAAGCCGTCGAGAAAAAGCTGCAAGTGCTGGTCATCTCCAACGACAAGGACATGATGCAGTTGGTGAGCCCCGGCGTGCGAATTCTGCGCACCGGCTCGGGCGGCGCAAAGGCCGATAGCATTGTCGATGAACAGAAGGTCACGGATATCCTGGGCGTGCCGCCCGCGAAAGTCATTGACCTGATGGCCCTGCTCGGCGATACCGTGGACAACATTCCCGGCGCCAAAGGCATTGGCGAAAAAGGCGCCACGGAGCTGATTCAGAAATATGGCAGCGTGGAAAGCGCGCTCGATCACGCCGGCGAAGTGACCAACAAGAGGTATCGCGAAGCACTCCAGCAACAACGAGAGCAAGTGATGATGAGCAAGCAACTTGCCGCGATTGAGACTAGCGTGCCGCTCGATCTGGACCTTGGGAAGTTGCAGATGCGCGAGCCCGATGCCGCCGCTCTGGCTGTTTTGTACCGCGAACTCGGATTCAACTCGCTCCTGAAAGAATTGCTGGCCAGCGGTGTGGCCGAACCCACCAGCGGCGCTGCGCCAGCATCAGACGCCGCGACAGGTGCGAGCGGCGAACCGGCAAAAGATTATCTGCAATTCGCAAGTCTGGAAGAATTTCGCGACTACTTGAAGAAACTCCCGACGAAGCGTCCCCTGGCAGTCTGGCTGAACCTGGAAACCGGCGAGCGCGAAGCCGAAGGATTTGGGACGCACGTCAGCGGGATTGAAGTTTCCTCGAAAGCAGGAGAAGGGCGTGCCATTTGGGTGGACGAAAAAGGCGAAGCGCTGCAAGCACTGGAATCCGCTCTGCGCGATGCCAAGCGCCCAAAAATCGTGCACGACCCGAAGCTCTTTCAACTTTTGACGGCCAAATCAGAGAATATCGTCCACGCCACGCAAATCTACTCCTATCTCTTACGGCCAACCACCGCCAAGCACGATTTTGCTGATGTCGTTTTTCGCCAGTTTAACGTTCCTATCGGCGGCGGCGCCGGTGAGCGAGCTGATTGTCTCCTACGCATTGCACCCGTATTGCGGGAGCAAGTGGAAGCCCAGCAGCTTACTGAAGTTTACGAAAAGATCGACTTGCCGCTGGCTCCGGTCCTGGCGGAGATGGAACGCATCGGCGTGCGCGTCGACCCCAAAGCACTGGACACGATGTCCAAGTCCATGGAAAAGGAAGTCCGTCGCCTGGAAAAAGAGATTTGGAAGCTAGCGGGGAACGAATTCAATGTGAATTCACCCACGCAGCTTGCGGAAATCCTGTTCGACAAACTGAATCTGCAGCCGCCCTCGCGCCGCGGAAAAGGCAAAGTGCGTTCCACCGCGGCAGACATCCTGGAAGAAATGGCTGACCAGCACCCGCTACCGGCAAAGGTGATCGAATATCGCGAGATCGCCAAGCTGAAATCAACCTATGTGGATGCTCTGCCGAAACTGATTCATCCGGAAACGGGCCGCCTGCACACCAGCTTTTCGCAGACAGGCACGGCAACGGGCCGCCTAAGTTCCAGCGATCCCAATCTGCAGAACATTCCCGTGCGCAGTGAGCTAGGGCGCGAAATTCGCGCGGCCTTCGTGGCCGAAAAAGGGAAAATCCTGCTTTCCGCGGACTACTCCCAAATCGAACTGCGCATCATGGCGCACTTTTCGCAGGACCCTGTGTTGCTCGAGGCGTTTCGCCACGGCGAGGACATCCACGCCCGCACCGCTCAAGAAGTGTTCGGCGTCGGGCCGCTGGCGCAGACTGCGGAGCACCGCCGCGCCGCAAAAGCGATCAACTTCGGCATCATCTACGGGCTTTCTGCCTTTGGCTTGGCGCAGCAACTGGGCATCGCACAGAAGGAAGCGGCGCAGTTCATCAACGCCTATTTCACGCGCTATCGCGGCGTCAAACAGTACCTGGATAATGTGCTGGTCGAGACGCGCAAAACCAGCATGGCGAAAACTCTTTTCGGCAGAATCCGACCCATCCCGGAAATCAGCTCGCCGCAGATGCAATTGCGCAATTTCGCTGAACGCACTGCGCTGAATTCGCCACTGCAGGGCACCGCGGCGGATTTGATCAAACTTGCCATGATCGCCATTGATGAGCGCTTGCGCAAAGAAAAACTAAGCGCCCGCATGATTCTTCAAGTGCACGACGAATTGTTATTTGAAGCGCCTGCAAAAGAACGCAAACCACTGGAAGCCCTGGTCAAGGAAGAGATGGAAGGCGTGCACAAACTTGCCGTGCCTCTGGTCGTGGAAATTGGCGTCGGACCAAATTGGCGCGACCTGGAATGAATCGAAGCAGTTATTCCAAAAACGTCGCTGCTGCCAAGGCCAAGAAGTTTAGAGTGGGGAGCCTTCATCGCAAGCCAGCCTCCCGGATTCTGTTCAGCTTCAGACCTGTCCGCAAGGACAGGAACTCCATACGTCACGCCGCATGAAGTGCTCCGCCTGGCAGTGTAATCGCGCGTGTTACGCTGGCCACACGTGGTCGAATGGGGAGAAGCTATGCGTCGAACTCACGAAATTCTGTTCCTTGCGTCACTGGTGCTGTGTTTTGCCGGCTGTAGTGGCTTGACAGACGTCAAGAACAGCGGCGGTGGTAGCGGGACTGGCGGACAGGTCAACGGCGTTACCGTTTCGCCTGCATCCGCTACCCTGGACCCCTTTACGACCACAACATTCAGCGCTGCCGTTCAGGGAAACCCCTCCAACAAAGCCGTGACCTGGCAAGTCAACGGCGTCACCGGCGGAAGCGCTTCGAGCGGAATTATCTCCACCTCAGGAGTTTACACTGCGCCACACGCCATCTCTTCCAGCATGGTTCCTGCCACCAACCTGCCAATCACCGTGACGGTCACAGCGATCTCTCAGGCCAATTCCAACTACTCCGGCACTGCTATTGTCACCTTGTCAACGCAACAGCAGGGAGCTCAGAGCGGCGCGGTTTCGCTAGGCACTTCCGGCGGCAATAGCAACGACATAAGTTCAACTTCCTGCTGCTCTGGCACGCTGGGTTCGCTGGTGGTCCGTAACGGCACGTACTACATCCTCAGCAACAATCACGTCATGGGACTAAGCGACAACGGTCACGCAGGCACGGGAAACACCGGCGATGCCATCACGCAACCCGGATTGATTGAGGAGCCCAACTGTTCGAGTGCTTCGACGCGCACGGTCGCAAACCTTTCGGATTTCTTCAATCTGCAGACTGGGCCAACCCCCAAGATTGACGCGGCGATTTCACAAATTGTGAGCGGAGATGTGGATACCAGCGGAAACATCCTGCTCCTCGGGAGTGCCCTCAACAATGGAGTTCCCGCGCCCGGCGCACCTTTCGCTAGCGCAGGCCTGACTCCAACTCAGGCTCTTGGCTCCCCGCACAACGGCGCCGTCGCGAAAAGTGGCCGAACAACAGGGTTAACTTGCTCAACGATTTTGGGTACCAACGTGGCTTCCAGCGTTAGTTATTACGCGCATTGCGGCGATGCCAACGCAGCTTTCACGGTCAACTACACGGACTTGGTTTCCGTTTCCGGCGGCGATTTCAGCGCCTCTGGCGATTCCGGCTCCCTGATCGTGACGCAAGACACGGCGGAGGCCGTGGCGCTCCTTTTTGCCGGATCGGATGTGGACACGGTCGGCAATCCTATTACCGATGTCCTTCCTTACTTTGTGGGAGCAGGCAACGCCACGCCGATCTTCGCCGGCAGTAGCAGCAAGCATCAGGTGATCGGTTGCACCGTCCCGGCGCTGAAGGCCATCACCACCCTCGCGCAGGTGAAGGCCACCTCTGAATCCATCCAGCAGGCAAGCATGGCTCGCGATCTGCATGCTCCGCTCCTTCTGACCATTCCCGCAATAAAAGCCATTTCCGTGGGGGAGAGCTACGATCAACCCGGCAAAGCCGCCATTCTACTTTTTGTAAGCAGCGGCGAATCTTCCGCCAGTATTCCCCGAACACTTGATGGTGTGCGCACGCGGCTCATAGAAGGCAATCAGTGGGCGCATCAGGGACTGCTGAGCACTGAGGAAACCGCGGAGTTGCTGAGCACCGTGGGCCGTCCGCAAATCGTCTACCCCCTGCAGCAGGGCGAATATTCGCGCGCGAAGATCGTGCACACAACCCACGTTGCTGACCTGCTGAAACAGCCGGGAATCCTTGGCGTCGGCATCACCTCTAGCGTGGACGCACCCGGAGAGGCAGCGCTCCTGATCTATGTGAATCACGGAGCCTGGCAAGACAGTATCCCGGCGGAAATCGACGGCTTGCGTACTCGCGTTCGTGAAACGAGTCCGTTTACAACCGGACGTCGCGGCAATGAACCTGCCCCGGGTTGCAGGGTACCGGTTGCCAATAGCCCGCTTGCAAAAGTGACTCCCTAGCACTGCAATCACGGTTCGTACAAATACCTGCGCATTGGAGTGACGTTGCCGTCACATTCCCCCGTGGACCTTTCTTTGTTCAGGGCGCAGTTGTAGAATCGCCTTAGATGGTGTCGAAATCGCTCGCTCGGCACTTCCTTCCAAACAGGGGGTCATTATGCGGCGAACTACGATTTTGTTAGGTACAGCTCTGCTTCTAGGCCTGGGCGTCGGATTGGCGCAACAGAAAGACGCGGCGCAAGCCCCCGAAACGGCCCCACCACCCATTTCCGCGGATGACGCAGCGAAAAAGAATCCTGTGAAACCTACGCCGGAAGGCCTTGCCGAAGCCAAGCGCCTCTACGGCTATCACTGCGCGATGTGCCACGGGAAAGACGGCGACGGCAAAGGTGATTTGGCCGGATCGATGAATTTGAAGTTGAACGACTGGCGCGATGCCAGCTCCATCGCGAAATTCAGCGACGGCGAACTGTTCTACATCATCACCAATGGCCGTGGAAAAATGGTGGGTGGTGAAGGCGACCGCACAAAGGCAGAGACGCGATGGAATCTGGTAAATTATGTCCGCGCGTTCGCCAAAAAGACCGACCAGTAGTCTGCCGGAGAACCACCGCATCAAAACGGATTACAGGCGCTCCCCGAAGCTGGGGGCGCCTTTTTTCGTGTGACCGCAGAGCGTGGTAGGCTCTTGGGGCGGTTCGGAAGCTGAGGAGGAAGCCATGGCGCATGCACCGAAATTCCTGGCACTGGTCAACGAAGCAAAAAAGCACGTGAAGGAAACGAACGTGGCCGATGTCCAACGTCGCCTGGACGCCGGCGAAAAATTCATTCTCGTGGACGTGCGGGAAGAAAGCGAATGGGCCCGCGGACACTTGCCGGGCGCCTTACACCTTGGTAAGGGCATCATCGAACGCGATATCGAACAGCGCGTGCCGGATACTAATGCGAAGCTGATTCTTTACTGCGGTGGAGGTTTCCGGTCCGTGCTTACAGCCGAAAACCTTCAAAAGATGGGCTACACAAACGTGGAATCGATGGACGGCGGGTGGAGAGGCTGGCTCGAAGCAGACCTTCCCACGCAGAAGGACTGAAACGCAACCCACGGACGATGTGCTCTTTTGAGTGTTTTCGCCGTTCCTGCGGAACGATCCCTGCCTACTGCACATCCTGCACAAGCCGGAAACCTAGGGCGGCTGAACGATCCATGCTGGGCGAAATCATCAGCAGCTTGCCGTGCTCGTTCAGTTTGTACGCTTGCGGAAAATACCAGATCGAGCCCTGCGGCTGGTAATAACTTCCACCGCGCAAAATTCCGCCTCGCGTGTGGTCATCCTTGAATTCCTCTGTCCACTGCCACACATTTCCCACCAGATCCATCACGCCAAACGGACTCGCGCCTGTGGGATGTGCATCAACGGGGTCGGGTCCGCGCATGGTGCGGGATTTGTCCGGCGCGGGAACGGCTGAGGCATCCCACTCGTTGCCCCAGGGATACAGGCGACCATCCGTACCTTGCGCGGCATATTGCCACTCCCATTCATGCGGCAAGCGCTTCCCGGCCCAGGCGGCGTAAGCGCGCGCAGCTTCGATGGAAACCCAGGTCACGGGACGATTGTCCCAACCCGTCGGATAGTCGCCGTCTTTCCAGTCGCGCAGGAAATTCAGATCGTCTTGCGGGTGATAGTGCGTGGCCTCGAGAAATTTTTTGAACTCGGAGTTCGTCACTGGGAATTTGTCCATATAGAGCGGCTTGATGTGCATGGGATGTTCGTGAAAACGGCGCGGCGCATTTTCCCACGGATATTGCACATCCACGCCAATGTCATTGAAGCCTTCTATCTCGATGCCGGCAATCTTGAAGAGAAAATCGCCTTCGGGAATCTTGATCATGCCGGCTGGCGCGCTACTTCCCGCTCTGGCAGCGGCGATCGGTACGATTTCCTGTTGCAGCACTTTCCACTCGTGAGAGTAGCCTACCAAAGGCTGTGCCGTGAGCTCCTTCATTTCCGCCATAAGTTTCTGCAGCCCGGCGTCTGGCTCCGACTTTGTCGCCAGAATAGCGCTGTACCCGTGGGCCTCGATGGGAAAGCTGAGCACAAATCGGCCGATGGGATCGCGCTGCGCTTTCAGTTCCGTGCCTCGATAGAGATCGAAGTAACGCATTCCGGCATCGTTCCCCACTTCCATCTCAGGCCCATCAACGTCGTACTCTTTGCGGTTAACGATAGTCCACACCGTCGGCTCGTTCAGCGGCCAGCGGCTCGCAAAAATGCCGTATCGCAGCATCGGCGACAGCGGTTCCCAACCCGCGCTTATAAGGAAAGGAGCAATTGCGCGCTCGATGGTGGCGACGCGGCGAGTCGCTTCCGCATCTCGCGGCGCGATGCCGTTCCAGATTCCCCAGATATTTTCCCAACTCTCCCAGCCCACGCCGTTGAAAAATGCAAATTGCAGATCGTCCGTTTTGTCGCGATTCCAGCGATGGGAAATGTTCACCATGTGCCGAGTCTCCAGCCACTTGTATTTGTCCACCAACGGCGTAAACGGGAATTCGTATTGGCCCCAAGTCATTACGTTCCAGGCAAGCGCTTCATCGGACGGGCCCCCCTCCGGTTCGAAGGCCAGGGTGTGGCCGGTTTTGCCCGCGGCAAGCGAAAAGGCCAGCGGCACACCGTCCTGCGTGTCACCGTTGATGCCGTCGGCGCCAACCTCTGCCATCAATTCCGCGATCGCATCGGGCCAGGACTTACCGTTGTCCCGCGTGCCTTGATCCCACATCATCATGGGAAACAGCACGCGCACGCCACGCTTGTGAAAATCAGCAATCATCTGCTTAACACCGGGAATGCCGCCAGGCATGCAGCGAATCATGTCGTGCTGGTTGCGGTTGTCGATCCCCATGTTGGGATAGGTGGGCCAGATCCGGACGGCGTCGATTCCTCCGTAGCGTTTCTGCAAGTCATCGAGATAACGATCCACGGTATATTTCCCTGCGGCCGGATCATAAAAATAGCGGGCCTGCACCATCATCTGCGGCTGCATGAAACTCGATTGCGTCCACTTCAACGCCGGTAGATCGTAGCGCGAACCGTCATAGCCAATGCGTATCAGGCGTTCCTTCCGCCAGTGCGTAATGTCCGCAAGTCAAGCTTTGTGGTCCTCTGGAGTGCATGGCTTGTAGCCGCCGTCCCAAAGACCTTTCATGTTCAGACAGTCCGGGACAGGAATCTGTTGGCCGGCGGGGCGATAGTCGGAATCCTGGGCGAAAGCAGGGAAAGCGAAAAAGGCACACAGCAACATTGGAAGCATCAGGCGGGTTTTCACGGGAACTCCTTGAATGAGGGAGCTGGCATCTTGAATAAACGCGAGTACAGAACGTTGCACAATTGTTGCACAGCGCACGCATTCACGCAGCAGATTGGTGACGCTTCATCTTTTGCAGTTTGCCTTCCTGACAGACGATGAACTAATGAACGCCGCCCTGAGTGTCGTCGGTTGTGGCTAGCGGCTTCTGATTGGCTCTCTGCAGCTTGTCGTTGACGTCTGCTAGATCGTTTTTCAGAAATGCTTGCCAGCGTGCGAGAGCCTCGTCCGCAACTGCCAGCCACGCTTCACTTGCTGTGTTCATGTCCGTGGTCGGGGCGGCATCGGCGCTTTCGACGTATGCGACCAGCGCCCCGAGTGCCGAAACAACCCGCGGGAGCGGTTCCGGATGCTTTTCCGGGAGAGAGAGACCGAGCCGCATGAACGATTCGCCATTCTCCGCAGCCACGGTCCACTCCCACTTCTTCTCAAGATCCGCGAATACCTTTTCCAGATCGGAGTTGCCCGTCAGAGCCTTCTTTCGTTCTTGGATCTGCTTTTGCAGGACGTTGAACTCGTTCCGCGCCGTGGAAACCTCGCCCAGTTTCTCTTCCAGCCTGGAAGCAAGTGCGAACTGCCGAAGCAACTCTTCCTGCGCCGTGGGCACACGGGGATCAAGTACGACCGTCAGCGGTTGTGTGACGCTCTTGCCATCAGCGGTGAGTTTCAAAGTGTAGTTCCCGGGCAAGGTTAAGACGTTTCTAGGCCGCCGTGAGGAGTCGCGCACGCCCTGCGGCAACGCATCACGCAAATCCCAAACAAAGCGATGCATTCCTGCTTCGGCGGATAGCGGCTGCGGATCATGCACCCAGTACATTGGAAAGGGAACATCAGTGGGATTGGTTTTTTGCAACTTGTCGTCGCTCGAGAATCTTCGTGCGAGTTTTCCATCGGCATCGAAAATTTCCAGCTGGATTGGAGCTGTAGGTTTTTCCTTCAAGTAATAGTCAATTACCGCTCCTTCCGGTGGATTCGGAACCTGGGGCTCATCCAGAGGCAACTCCGTGCCCTGATCTGTTCCCGGGCGCACGCGATAAGCGGCACCGGGTCGGAAGAGCCAGATTTCGCTGTTGGTAATTTGCGGATTGATCTCTCGCAAAGTCGTAATGTCGTCCAGCACCCAGAAAGCGCGCCCAAACGTGGCGATGACCAGGTCGTCTCCGTGTACCACAAGGTCGCGCACCGAGGTAACAGGAAGATTGAGTTGCAGGCTCTGCCAGTTGTCGCCATCATCAAACGAAATGTATACGCCCTTTTCAGTGCACGCATAGAGCATTCCTTTGCGCACAGGATCTTCACGCACGCAATTCAGAAAACTTCCTTCGGGAATTCCATTTGAAGCCAGTTGCCAGCTTTTGCCGGAATCACGCGTGCGGTACAAATAAGGGCGCAAGTCTTCCAACCGGTGGCGGTCAACGGCAGCGTAGGCCGCACCAGCAGCAAAATGCGAGGCTTCAATGTGCGTCACTTTGCTCCACGACGTTAACTGTGGGGGAGTTACATTCTCCCAGTTCTTTCCTTCGTCGTTCGTGCGGTGAATCAAGCCGTCGTCCGTACCCACCCATATTTGCCCTGCCTTCAGCGGCGACGGAGCAATGGTGTAAATCACGCCGTGCCGCTTGCCCTTTGGTGCATCAGCGGCGGTCACAGGATCCAGATTTGGCGGCACGCCAGGATCCTCGCGAGTGAGATCAGGACTGATAGCTTGCCAGGAGTTGCCACCATCCGCGGTGCGGAACAATATCTGCGAACTGAAGTACAACACTTTCGGATCGCGTGGCGAGAATATGAGTGGCAGCGTCCAGGTGCGCCGGAAGTCTCCCGGATGCGCCAGCGTCGGCGGAACATTCTGGATTTGTTCGTTGCCGAAATCCTGGCGGTCAACGAACCCGCCAAAAATCACGCCCGTATGCAGCGGATCGGGAGCAATGTATCCGTTTTCGTCCCCCGCTTGCATGGGTCGCCAGTCGTTGGAACTAAGCGAACGGAACTTGCCTCGGCTGGAAATAGCCGCGGAGCCGCTGTCCTGCTGCGCGCCGTAAATCCAGTAGGGGAACTGATTATCGGTGATGACGTGGTAGAACTGGCCGTTGGGCTGGTTGTACCAGGAACTCCACGTTTCGCCTCCGTTTCGCGTGACGATGGCGCCCTGGTCGCAACTTACAATCATCCGCTTCGGCTGGTCGGGATCGATCCAAAGCGCGTGATAGTCGTCGCCGTCGGGCGCGCCCTTCAGGGCCATGAACGTTTTTCCGCCATCGCGCGATTTGTAAAGAGACGTGTTGGGAACATAAACGGTATCAGGATCATTCGGATCGACACTTACTTCGCCGAAATACCATCCACGTCCCCAGGTGCGCTTCTCATTGGAAACGCGCTGCCAATTCTCTCCGCCATCGTCGGAGCGGTATAGGCCACCATCTTGGGCATCCACAATCAGGTAAATTCGCCGCGGATTGCTGGGAGCAAATGCAACACCTATGCGTCCAAGTCCCTCCGATGGCAAACCTTTTCCGGTCACTTGCTCCCAATGATCTCCTCCATCAACGGAGCGATACAGGCCGCTACCCGGTCCGTTCGAAGGCGCGTAGATGCTCCAGGGTGGCCGCCGCGTTTGCCACAGCGCCGCGTAGATTGTGCGCAGATTGCCCGGCTGGAAGGCCAAATCAATCGCACCTGTATTCTCGTCGCGATAAAGGATACGCTTCCACGTCGTGCCGCCGTCTTCTGAGCGGTAAACGCCCCTCTCGGTATTGGGCCCATAAGCGTGGCCTAGAGCCGCAACGAATACGCGGTTAGGGTCGTGAGGATCGACGAGAATGCGTCCGATCTGCCGCGAATCGTTCAAGCCGATGTGCGTCCAAGTTTTTCCGGCGTCCGTTGATTTGTACATCCCATCGCCGTAGGAAATGGATGACCGCATGTCCGCTTCGCCCGAACCCACATAAATAATGTTCGGCTCCGTGGCTGCCACCGCGATGGCGCCGATGGAAGCGATGGGCTGCGAATCGAAGATGGGGTTCCACGTGCGTCCTGCATCGTCAGTCTTCCAAACGCCACCACCCACGCTTCCGGAAAAGTAAACCTCAGGCTGGCCACGAACGCCGGTCACGGGCAGAACGCGCCCGCCGCGGAAAGGACCGATTAGGCGCCAGCGCAACGCCTGAAAGAATTTTGCGTCGACTGGTTTGCTCGATTCGGGCGCGGCAAGTATCCGGAGCGATACCGTCAGCACGAACAGCAACAGAAGCGAAAATAGCAGGCGCAGAGATCTCAAAATGTCCTTCCTCTAATCTAAAGTTAGTTTTCTCAAGAGGACAGAGTATATCTCACAGTCAGTCGAAAGCCCCATCTGGCCTGAAGACCGGTGAATAGCTGCACCCATCCAAAAGGACAAAAGTCCCATGGTGAAAAACCCAAATGGGGAGCGAAAATTTTGCAATTAACATGAAATCTGACTGCGTTATCGGTACTCACATCTATGGATGCAGGGAAGAATTGGCTGGGGCGGAAGGATTCGAACCTTCACCATCCTCATTAACAGTGAGGTGTCCTACCGGTTGGACCACGCCCCAGCGGCGTCTATCGGCTGCCCGGGAAGGACCGGACGGACCGTTGCCTTCCGCCGCGGAAGCGGCGAAACACTAAGAATAGCATGCTGCCGCCTATCAGCAAGAGTCGGATGCGTTAGGGCCACGTATAAGCGTCATTTATGGAGAAACCGGATGAAAATTGCTCCGTTACGCGGCGGCGAAGTGCAAGTGAGCGCCCGCAGTCCCGCCTCTGAACCAGTTACCCGATGCTTGATGACATTGCTATAATTTTGAAATCTCTGAAGTATCCGGGTTATTCGCAACTGCAATTTTATGTTTTGCTTATGCGCCTTTCGGCTTTCGGGTTGCAATCCAGAAGATTTTGTTGGAAACTATCGGGTCGTTTCGGCCCGGACCTGCGCTGTTCGGCAAAAGAGTGGAAGATTTCCCCGAGAGTAAAAACCCTTCCGGAGAATCCCTCTACCCAAGCGCAACGCTGACATGGCACAGATCTTTCACCGCAGTGCGAATTTTCTTGCGAGATTCAGTTTGCTCGGAGCGGTTGTTCTCAGCGGACTGGCGCTGACTGCGGTATTGGTCCTGGCGCGGTCACCTTACATCACCAACGAACGCGTGTCTCGGGAACAACCCGTACAGTTCAGCCACAAGCATCATGCCGGAGACGACGGCATCGACTGCCGCTACTGTCATACCAGCGTCGAGAGTTCCGCTTACGCGGGCATTCCTCCCACCAAGACCTGCATGAATTGCCATTCCGTTCTTTTCAACAATGTCGGTTATCTCGAGCCCGTTCGCGAAAGTTTCCGCACGGACCAGTCGATTGAGTGGGTCAAGGTTCATCGTTTGGCAGACTACGTCTACTTCAATCACAGCATCCACATTAACAAAGGCATTGGCTGCTCCACCTGTCATGGTTCCATCAACCAGATGCCCCTAGTCTTTCAGGCTTCTCCGCTAAACATGAGCTGGTGCCTGGATTGCCATCGCAATCCGCGGCCGAATCTTCGTCCCCGGGATCAGATTTTCAATATGGATTGGAAAGCGCCCGCGGATCAGGATGAAGTCGGGGAAAAACTCGCCACGGAGTACAAACTTCGGACCACGGTCGAGCTGACCAGTTGCTCGACCTGTCACCGTTAATGGATGCCATGACCGATCACGCAAACGACAAGGAATTGCGCGTACTGCAGGGCGCACCCCAAAACGCGCCGGCCCCGGACCGCGGTCTTGATCGCGGCCACGACGGCCATGAGGAGTATGTCGAAGACGATACCGTGCGCGAATACACGCTGGACCTCGCCACAGTTCGCGAAAAACTGAAAAACAAATCCGGCAAACAATACTGGCGCACGATGGAAGAGCTTGCCGACGACCCGCATTTCCAGGATTTGCTGCATCGCGAATTTCCACGCCAAGCCTCGGAATGGGACGAGGCCGTCGATCGCCGCCATTTCCTGAAGTTGATGGGCGCATCGCTGGCATTTGCGGGCCTGGCAGGCTGCGGTCGCCCTGATGAAACGCACATCGTTCCGTATGTGAAGCAGCCGGACGGCATCGTCCTGGGCAAGCCCAATTTCTACGCGACCGCCATGTCATTTGGCGCCGACGCGGTTGGCGTTCTTGTGGAGAGCCACGAAGGGCGGCCTACCAAGATCGAAGGGAATCCCGATCATCCCTCCAGCCTCGGTTCCACCGATGCTCTGGTACAGGCTTCCATCCTCAATCTCTACGATCCTGATCGCGCGCAAACAGCTTTGGAAAACGGCGAAATCCGCTCATGGTCCGCCTTTCTGGATGCAGCCCAGGACTTGGGGTTGTCCGTCAAGGCGCAGAGCGGCGCGGGCTTCCGCATCTTAACCGGCACAGTCACTTCACCAACCTTGGGCTGGCAACTCAAGAAGATTCTTGCGCAATATCCGCAAGCGAAGTGGCACCAATGGGAACCCGCTGCGGGCGAAGGCGCGCGCGAAGGCGCGAAACTGGCTTTTGGCCGCATCGTCAATACGGTCTACGTGCCCGGCAAAGCGAACGTTATCCTGTCGCTTGATTCCGATTTTCTTGGCAGCGGACCGGGCCACATTGCCTATGCCAAACAATTCGCGCGCCGCCGGAAACTGGATAGTCCCGACGACACGATGAACCGTCTCTATGTGGTCGAGCCCACGCCAACGGTCACAGGCTCTTCATCAGATCACCGCTTGCCTCTGAAAGCAGGCGACATCGAACTTTTTGCGCGCGCGCTGGCGGGGAAACTCGGCCTCGGCGGCCCCTTGCCTCTCTCTGGGGCAGCCGCAACCTGGCTGGACGTAGTTGCCAAGGATCTTCAGAAAGAACACGGTACGTCGCTCGTGGTTGCCGGTGAATACCAACCCCCTGCCGTTCATGCCCTCGCGCACTCCATCAACGCTGCTCTAGGAAATGTCGGCACAACGCTCTATTACACAGAACCCATCGAAGCCGAACCCACCAGCAATATCGAGTCGCTTCGCGAACTTTGCGCGGATATGCATGCAGGCAAAGTCGAGCTGCTGCTGATTTTGGGCGGGAATCCCGTTTACGATGCGCCCCACGATTTTGATTTCGCTTCCAAGCTGCAGCGTGTACCAACAGCTATTCATCTCAGCCCCTATTACGACGAGACCTCCATCTATTGCCGCTGGCATGTTTCCGAATCGCATTATCTGGAAGCCTGGAGTGATGCGCGCGCGTATGACGGCACCGCGACGATCGTCCAGCCCTTGATCGCGCCGCTCTACTACACCCACTCTGCACACGACGTGGTTGGCGCTTTTAGTGACAAGCCCGGAACGCCCGCTTACGATAACTTGCGCACCTACTGGACCGAAGCTTCCATTCATCTTGAATCTTCCATCGATGCAGGTTGGCGCAAGTGGTTGAACGATGGAGTCATCCACGGCACCGCATTCCCTCCCATTTCGCCGGAACTTAAGTTCACCGCCAACAGCCTTCCCGCATTTAAGCCCGTCCCCGCGGACCAGATCGAATTCATCTTCCGGCCCGACCCTAACGTGCACGACGGCCGCTTCGCCAACAACGGCTGGTTGCAAGAATTGGCGAGGCCTCTGACGAAGTTGACTTGGGACAACGCGCTTCTCGTGAGCCCCAAGCTCGCACAGAAACTGGAAGTGGCCTACAAAATTGCCTCACGCGGCGGTGAACATGGCCAGGTTCGTTCAACGGTTGTGGATATTGCTCTAAATGGCAGCAAAGTGACCGCGGCAACGTGGGCGCTGCCGGGCCAAGCGGAAAATTCCGTAGTGCTACCGCTCGGCTATGGCCGCACACGCGCGGGATACACTGGCTCGAACAAGGGCTTTAACGCGTATGTTGTTCGTAGTTCAAACGCCTTGTGGACCGCCGCCGATGGCAAAATCACTCCCACGGGCGACGATTATCCGCTGGCCTGCACGCAGTATCACTTCCACATGGAAGGCCGCCAAATCCTCGCCACGGGCACGCTCGCGGAATATCAGAAGAATCCTGCCTTCGCGAATGAAGGCGTGAAACTCCCCGAGAAAAACAATTCACTTTACAAAGAGTTCGAATACAAGGGCTATGCCTGGGGCATGTCCATTGATCTGAACAAGTGCAACGGCTGCAATGCCTGCGTGGTTGCCTGTCAGGCTGAAAATAATATTCCCGTCGTCGGCAAGGATCAGGTGATGCGCGGCCGCGAAATGCACTGGATCCGCATCGATCGCTACTATACGAACACGGAATCAGCCACCAGCGGCAAAGCGACCGGCGATCCCTCCGAATACAATCCCACTCTCGATAATCCGCAGACCTTCTTCCAACCTGTGCCTTGCCAGCAATGTGAAAACGCTCCGTGCGAGCAGGTATGCCCCGTCGGCGCAACAGTGCACAGCGCCGAAGGCTTGAACGACATGGTCTATAACCGCTGCATCGGCACGCGCTATTGCTCCAACAACTGCCCGTACAAAGTGCGCCGCTTCAATTTCCTGCGTTTCCAGGATTGGGATACTCCCCAATTGAAACTCCTGCGCAATCCGGAAGTCTCCATACGAAGCCGCGGCGTGATGGAAAAATGCACCTACTGCGTGCAGCGCATCAACAATGGCCGCATCGAAGCTGAAAAACAAAATCGGCCCATTCGCGACGGCGAAATCGTGACTGCGTGCGAATCCGCATGCCCCACCGAAGCGATCGTGTTCGGCAACGCCAATGACCCGGACAGCCGCGTGGCCAAGCTTAAAGCGCAACAACGCAATTACTCGATTCTCGGTGAACTGAATTCCCGGCCGCGCACCACGTATCTTGCGGCTGTGCGCAATCCGAATTCCGAGTTGGAGAAGGCATGAGCGCGAATCAGCCTCCTTTGAGCGCACCCGAAATTCGCCGGCTGGATCCGGTCATCGGGCCGGGGCATACCTATGCTTCGGTTACAGACAAAATCGCTGCAGTCGTACTCTCCCGCCCGCTGGGAATTGGCTGGCTTGCTGGCTTTGCGCTGACCTTCACCATCGTAATGGTGCTCTTCATATCGATCGGTTGGCTGATCATCAAAGGCGTCGGAATTTGGGGCATCAACATTCCCATCGGTTGGGGCTTCGCAATCGTCAATTTCGTTTGGTGGATTGGAATTGGCCACGCAGGCACGCTAATCTCCGCCATTCTCTTCCTGCTCAATCAGAAGTGGCGCACTTCCATCAACCGCTTTGCCGAAGCGATGACCCTCTTCGCCGTGGCCTGCGCCGGAATCTTCCCCTTGATCCACACCGGCCGCCCGTGGATGGCCTACTACATGTTCCCGTATCCCAGCACCATGGGCATCTGGCCGCAATTCCGCAGCCCGCTCATCTGGGACGTCTTCGCGGTCTCGACCTACGGCACGGTTTCGCTGATCTTCTGGTACATCGGCTTGCTCCCAGACCTGGCCACCCTGCGTGATCGTGCAACGAAGCGCATCCAGCAGGTGATTTATGGCGTGCTTTCCTTGGGCTGGCGCGGCTCCGTACATCACTGGCACCGCTACCAGTCCGCATATCTCTTGCTCGCCGGACTTGCAACGCCACTCGTGCTTTCCGTGCATACCGTCGTGAGCTTTGATTTCGCGGTCGCCATAGTGCCCGGCTGGCACACCACGATATTCCCCCCCTATTTCGTCGCGGGCGCCATCTATTCGGGTTTCGCCATGGTTCTAACCATTGCGATTCCTTTGCGCAAGGCTTACGGGTTGGAAGATTTCATCACCATGCGCCATCTGGACAATATGGCCAAGGTGATGCTCGCCACCGGATTGATCGTGGCCTATGGCTATTTCGTCGAGTTCTTCATGGCCTTCTACAGCGGAAACAAGTTCGATGTTTTCCTCGCGCAGCAACGTCTCCATGGACCTTACTCCCACTACTACTTCGCGCTCATCCTCTGCAACATCCTTACGCCGCAATTGCTCTGGATTGAAAAGGTGCGCCGCAATGTTGCTGCGCTCTTCGTGATGTCCCTGGTCATAAACACTGGCATGTGGCTTGAGCGTTTCGTCATCGTTGTGATTTCGCTGACTCGCGACTTCGTGCCCTCCGCCTGGGGCCGCTATCAGCCCACCTTCTGGGATTTCAGCACTTTGCTTGGCACTCTCGGCCTTTTCGCCATGCTTCTGTTCCTGTTTGTTAGGGGCTTGCCGGCCATCGCCATTTCAGAAATGCGAGAGCTTGTTGCGCACGAATCGCATTCCGGGCGGGATAGTAAATGATGGAACATCGCTCACAACTCTACGGTGTGATGGGCGAATTCTCGACGCCGGAACAGATCCTTAGCGCCGCCCACCAGGCGCGCGCTGCCGGCTACAAGCACATCACTGCTTACACGCCCTTCCCCGTGGAAGGCCTCGCTGAGGCTATCGGCTTCCACTGGACCGCGGTACCCCTGATCACTCTGATCGGCGGCATTGGCGGCGGGTTGACCGGTTTCGGCCTGCAGTACTGGGTTGCCGCGATCACCTACCCAATGAATATCGGTGGCCGGCCGCTAAACAGTTGGCCGGCCTTCATCCCCGTCACTTTTGAATTAACCGTGCTCGGCGCTTCCATCTTCGCCGCAGTCGGCATGCTCGCCTTGAACAAGCTGCCGCAGCCATATCACCCTGTCTTCAACGTGGAACGCTTCGCGCACGCATCCACAGACCGCTTCTTTCTTTGTATCGAAGCGCGTGATCCGAAATTTAATCTGGCGGAAACTGCGAAGTTCCTGCAAAGTGTCGCCGCCGAACACGTCAGCGAGGTGAAGGATGAAGACTAACTCCTCACTTCGCGCGGCGCTGCTCATTTCTTCATTGGCAATTGCTTTGGCTGGTTGCGACAACACCTTGCGTCAGGACATGGCCAACCAGCCGCGCCAGAACCCGCTGTCACCTTCCAGTGTTTTTGCCGATGGCCGTTCAGAGAGGCAGTTGCTCGATAACACCGTCGTCCGCGGGTCCGTTGAAGACGACGATTTGTTCGTGCCCAAAGATTCCAACGCATTTCCTGTGCCCATCACGCAGGAACTCCTCGAGCGCGGACAGGAACGCTACGGCATCTTCTGCACCCCGTGCCACGGAATTCAGGGAGACGGCCTCGGAATGGTGGCAATGCGCGGCATGAAGCATCCGCCCAGCTATCATCAAGACCGCCTTCGTCAGGTTCCTAATGGTTACATCTACGATGTCATTACCAATGGTTTTGGCGCCATGTACGGCTATTCCGCGCAAATTCCGCCGCGCGATCGCTGGGCCATCATCGCCTATGTGCGCGCTTTGCAGTTAAGCAGAAACGCTCATGTGGCGGATCTGCCAGCAGATTTACGGGAGAAGCTCATGGCTCAAGGAGCCGCAAAGTGAACGTGCAGGAATACAAGGCGCCCGATAGCGTCAACCGCGTCCAGACCGCTGGGCTCGCGATTGGCGGCGCGGCTTTGCTTGCGACTATTGTTGCCGCGGTCTCTTCACCCGAAAAATTCTATCAGTCCTACCTGTTCAGTTATTTGCTCGTGCTGGGGCTCACGCTGGGCTCGCTTGGCCTGCTGATGCTGCAGCATTTGACCGGCGGCCACTGGGGCATCATCATCCGCCGTCCGCTGGAAGCCGCTTCGCGCAATATTTGGCTCGTTCTGTTGATGTTCGTGCCCATCGTATTCGGAATGAAATCTCTTTATCGCGCCTGGCTCGATCCCGTAAAACTGAAGGCCGAACCGCTTTCTTCTTATCAGCTGACGTACCTCACCACCGGCGGTTTCCTCGGCCGCGCTGTCCTCTATTTCGCCATTTGGGGTGCGCTCGTCTGGATTTTTAATAGCTGGTCGCGACAGCAGGATCGCAACCGCGAAGACCGCGCCCTGCGCCGCCGCTTCAAGGTTTTGGCCGGGCCGGGAATGATTCTCTACATCCTGGCGATGACTTTTGCCGCAATCGATTGGGTAATGTCGCTGTCGCCTCACTGGGCTTCTACAATTTATGGCTTCATTTTCGTCGGTGGGCAGGCTATCGCCGCCATGTCGTTCATGATTCTCGTCGTGGTAGCTCTTTCCGCCACCGAACCCTTCGCTGAAATCATTCAGAAACGCCATCTCCACGATCTCGGAAAATTGCTCTTCGCCTTCAATATGCTTTGGGCCTATTTCGATTTTTCGCAGTTGCTGATTATCTGGTCCGGCAACCAGCCCGAAGAGATTTCCTTTTACCGTACGCGTTTGTATGGCGCCTGGGGCGTCGTCGCTGTAGTCGTCTTGCTCTTCAGCTTCTCCTTGCCGTTTCTTGTGCTTTTGTCCCGCGAAGTCAAGCGCACCGCCGGGTTGATCTCCAAGGTCGCCATCTGGATGATCGTTTTCCGGCTCGTCGACCTTTTCTGGATGACTCGGCCCGAATTTACGTCCAGCGCCTTGCCCAACTGGCGAGACATTGTCGTTCCCATTGCTCTGATCGGACTTTGGGTGGGCTTCTTTGCTTTTAATCTGAAGCAGCAACCGCTCCTGCCCCTGGGCGACCCCAAACTTGCGGAGGCCATTGCACATCATGAGCACTGAGCCCCAAAAGCACATTCACGGCGAGGCAGGAGGCAGGCCGCAGCACGACGACGTATCTTTCGAACCGCGCGACGTGAGCACTAGCGTCGTCCTGAAGTTCCTCGTCTATCTTGGCATCACCGTAATCCTGTCTTACGGATTGACCCTCGTGGTCTACCGCGGCCTCACGCACTACTGGCGGAGCACTTACACGCCGCCGCCTCCTTCGCGTGGAAACGCCGCGGCCACCATGCCGCCCGAGCCGCGCATGCAGGGAATGCCCGGCCACTTGACCGATCCTCAGCGTGATATGCGCAACAAGGTTCAGGCTGATACCGAAGCCAACAATCAGCTCCAGTGGATCGATAAGAACAGCGGCATCGTACAGATTCCGGTGAGCGAAGCCATAAAGCTCATCGCCGAAAAAGGATTGCCGGTTGTGCCCGTGGCTCCGGCAGAAAAGAAGTAGAGAAATGAGAGCACTTCGTTATTTCGTGGCTGCACTGGCGCTGCTGTTGAGCCTCACGGCTTGCCGCGCCCAGATGATTCCAGACAATGTCGGCAAGTCCTCCAACGGCCTACCGCCCGCCCTGGAGAACGTGGGATTTGATCCCCAGCTGAACGCGCAGATCCCGCTTGATGCCGCATTTACGGACGAGATGGGCAATCCCGTAAGGTTGCGCGATTATTCCGGCAAGAAACCCATCGTCCTTGTCTTTGTCTATTTCAATTGCCCCATGCTCTGCAGTCAGGTGGAACAATCCGTTGTCGGCACTTTGAAAATGATTTCTTTCAATCCCGGAACGGACTATCAGGTGGTGTTCGTAAGTTTCGATCCAACGGACACGCCAGATGCCGCGCTCACGAAAAAACATGAGGCCATGTCGCGATTCGCGCGCCCCGCCACTCAAGCGGGCTGGCATTTCCTGACTGGCAGCAAGGAATCAATTGATGCGGTTACGAAGGCCGCCAACTTCCGCTTCAGCTACGACGAGAAGGCGAAATTCTTCGCGCATGCCAGCGGCATCCTCTTGTTAACGCCCGACGGCCGCATCTCCCGCTATTTTTTTGGCGTCGAATATCCGCCGAGTAACGTGCGTTTGGGACTCGTGGATGCTTCCGCGGGCAAAATAGGCACGCCCGTGGATCATCTTCTGCTGTTCTGTTACCAGTATGACCCCACGAAAGCACGTTATAGCGCCACGGTTCTCACGGTCATCCGCATGGGTGGTGTCGCCACGCTGCTCTGCATCGCCATCGGTTTTGTGATTTTCCGCCGGCGTGAACTTCACTCTGGCGCGGTTGCCAACTCAGCTCGGGATTTGCCGAAGCAAGGAGCAAATTAGAGCCGTGCCGCCAGCGCTTCCATTTTTTCCAGAGCAGGCCTCCAGTTTCGCGGGGCACGTGGATGCCCTCTTCTCCTACATCCTCGTCACTTCGATCTTCTTTACGATGCTGGTGACAGTGCTAATCATCTTTGCCGCTTTGCGCTTCAAGCGGAAGCATGCCAGCGAAATTGGCGCTGAAATTGAAGGCAATACCGCGCTGGAAATCGGTTGGACTCTGATCCCGCTTATTCTTGCACTCGGCATGTTTGCCTGGGGCGCCGTGATTTACGTTCACTATCGCACCGCGCCAAAAGATACGTTGGACATTTACGTTGTCGGCAAGCAGTGGATGTGGAAGCTGCAGCAGCCCAGCGGACGCAAGGAAATCAACGAGCTGCACATCCCGGTGAACCGCAACGTCAAGCTGATTCTCGGCAGCGAAGACGTCATTCACAATTTCTACGTCCCCGCTTTCCGCGTCAAAATGGACGTCGTCCCCGGACGCTATAACACCATGTGGTTCCGGGCCACCAAGGTCGGCAAATATCATTTCTTCTGCTCGCAGTATTGCGGCACGAATCACGCGATGATGGGCGGTTGGGTGACCGTGATGGAGCCCGCCGAATACGCCGCTTGGCTATCCGACGAAGGCGGAGACGTCAATCCGGTTTCCGCGGGCGAGAAACTATTCACGCAACTCGCCTGCGTCACTTGCCATATCTCCAACGGAACAGGCCGCGGTCCATCTCTCAACGGCGTTTATGGCGCCAGGGTTCTGCTGGCGGATGGTTCCGTCATAACCGCTGATGACGCATACATTCGCGAATCCATTCTGCAACCCAAAGCTAAAATTGTGGCCGGTTACCAGCCTGTCATGCCCACTTTCCAGGGTTTAGTTTCCGAGGAGCAGATACTGAACCTCACGGCCTATATCAAGTCCCTGCAGTCGCAGCCGGTGCCTGCCAAGGGCGCTGGCGTGGCGCCAGCATCAATGGGGAAGAAATAGTCATGAGTACGAATGCAGCAGCACCGGCCAAAACTTTGCCGGAACATCACTATCTGAACGCCACCTACGGCATTCGCTCGTGGCTGTTGACCGTGGACCACAAGCGCATCGCCTTGCTCTATCTCGTCTCGGTCACCTTCTTTTTCTTCGTCGGCGGCTTCTTCGCCATGATGATCCGCCTGCACTTGTTGACCCCCAGCGGCTACCTGCTTAGCGCGGATACCTACAATCGCATGTTCACGATGCATGGCGTGGCCATGATCTTCTTCTTCCTCATTCCCTCCATCCCCGCCGTGTTGGGAAATTTCTTTATTCCGCTGATGATTGGCGCGAAGGACCTGGCCTTCCCGAAAATCAATCTCTTGAGCTGGTACATTTACGTCGTCGGTGGCGCGTTCACGCTCTACTCCATGATCTCGGGTGGACTGGACACCGGTTGGACCTTTTACACGCCCTTAAGCACTGTTTACTCGAACTCGGCGGTCGCCCCCGCTGTTATCGGCGTTTTCATCACCGGCTTCTCGTCAATCCTCACCGGTTTGAACTTCCTCGTCACGATTCACACCATGCGCGCTCCGGGCATGACCTGGTTCCGCTTGCCGCTCTTCGTCTGGGCGCATTACGCCACTTCCATCGTCATGATTCTCGGCACCCCGGTTATAGCTATCACGCTCGCCCTCGCAGCCATGGAGCGCGTCTTCGGCTTGGGATTCTTCAATCCCGCTATGGGCGGCGACCCCATCCTTTTCCAACACCTTTTCTGGTTCTATTCGCATCCCGCCGTGTACATCATGATTCTCCCGGCCATGGGTGTTGTCAGCGAACTCATTCCGACATTCGCGCGCAAGCAGCTTTTCGGCTATCACTTCGTTGCTGCCGCCAGTCTCGCCATTGCCGTCATCGGCTTTCTGGTCTGGGCGCACCACATGTTCGTTACAGGCCAGTCCACTTACGCCGCGCTGGCCTTCTCTTTTCTCACGTTCCTCGTGGCTATTCCCTCCGCGGTAAAAGTGTTTAACTGGGTCGCCACGCTCTATGGTGGCTCGATTTCCTACGACACGCCGATGCTCTACGCCTTTGGCTTCCTCGGACTTTTCCTAATCGGCGGCCTCACCGGACTCTTCCTCGGTTGCTTGGGCACGGACATCCACATTCACGATACCTACTTCGTGGTCGCGCATTTCCACTACATCATGGTGGGTGGCGCCGTCATGGGCTACCTCGGTGGCCTCCATTACTGGTGGCCGAAGATGACCGGCCGCATGTATCCGGAATGGCTGGCGCGTTTCGCCGCGCTGATCCTCTTTGTCGGTTTCAACCTGACCTTCTTCCCGCAATTCCTGCTCGGCTATCTGGGCATGCCGCGCCGCTATCATGTGTATCCGCCGGAATTCCAGGTCTACAACGTTATGTCTACCGCTGGCGCCTCGATCCTCGCCATCGGTTATCTTCTGCCCATGATCTACCTCACCTGGGCCGCCTTTTACGGCAAAGTTGCGGGAGACAATCCCTGGCCCGCTACTGGCTTGGAATGGAAAACTCCTTCGCCGCCGCCCACCGAGAATTTTCCGGTTACTCCCGTTGTCACCTGGGAGGCTTACGACTTTCATAATCGCCCGGATTTGGGACTCGACCCGGTTTCATCTCGCGACATTTTGCCGGCCCATGGAGACGACTGATTAGCTTAACGGCCGCTGGGCTTTTGCCCGGCGCCTGAAACTTTTCGATAGGGGATTGCGGAGTGCATCGCACCGGAGAACTGTTCGGACAATTCAAGACCCTCGAGCAGCAGAAGGAAACTGCCTCGCTTGGGATGTGGATCTTCCTCGTCACTGAAGTCATGTTCTTCGGCGGCATCATGCTGGCCTACGCGATCAATCGTCATGTCTACTACCCGGCCTTTGCCGCCGGCAGCAACACCCTCAGCCTGAAACTCGGCACCATCAACACTGGCGTCCTCTTGGCCAGCAGCTTCACAATGGTTATGGCCGTGTGGGCCGCTCAAGTTGGCAGAAAAACCCTCATCACCGTTTTCTTGTTGTTGACCATCGGTCTTGGCTTTATCTTTCTAGGAATTAAATACATTGAGTACAGCCAGAAATTCGAGCATCACCTTGTCCCCGGAAAGAAGTTCGACATCTTCTTTTGCGTCAACAATCCCTCCAGTTGTCACGACGTGGCTCCGGACGAACTTCAAGAAGAAAGCAGACTTCTCGATGAGGCCAAAGCTGCTGACCCTGACCTTAGCTCTCACGCACAATTGTATTATTCCGCTTATTTCGGCATGACCGGCTTGCACGCGCTCCACATGATCATTGGCGCGGGATTGCTTTTCTGGCTGCTCAAAGGCTCGCTGGCCGGCAGGTTTACGCCGCAGTGGAACACGCCCGTGGATCTTGTGGGCTTGTACTGGCACTTCGTCGATATCGTGTGGATTTACCTGTTCCCGTTGTTATATCTGATTGATCGCCATAAGTAGGGAGTGACGCGTGTCTGAACAAGAGCATTCCGAACACATCGTGCCGCCAACGACATACCTGGCGATCATCTTGACGCTGCTCCTCCTGACCGGCACCACGGTCTGGGCCGCCTTCGTAAATCTCGGCCGCTTCAACATCGTCGTCGCTCTCGCGATCGCCACGCTGAAGGCCGCCCTCGTCGTGCTCTTCTTCATGCACGCCAAGTACAGCCCCAAGCGCACTAAGCTAATCATCCTCGCGGGCATCTTCTGGCTGGCTCTGCTCCTATTCATGACCCTGAGCGATTACATCAGTCGCGTGGACTACCGCGGAGTACGCTTCCCCATGACCCAAGTCACTCAGCCCTTCCCAGCGCAGCGTGCTTGATCGCCGCGCCGTTGGAGGCTGTCATGTGGATTTTGAAAGGAACCCTACTTGGGCTGCTGATTTTCGTCGTGGCCGCAGTGACACGTATTTTGTACGTTCTGTACACCTTCCATCCCCCTCCCGGCATTCCTGAAGGGTCAGCGGTTTCTGTGGACATACGACCAATACTTCTGAATTGGAGAATCTTGCTGTATCTTCTTATTCCCATTATTCTTAGCTGTATATTCTTTAAATATAGGACTAAATGAATTTCATTGAATCAGAGTGATGGGCGGGTGGCCAACTGGTTAAGCTCTGGAACGAATTTTGAGTGCCAGGTGCCCCATAAGCCGATTTTGCGTTTGGGCTCTTAGGTTGCCCTTGAGAAGTTGACGCTTGCGACCGTTCTAGGCTCAAGGGTGACCAGCTGAGCCGCCCGCCCTTCCCCACCTTCACCCCAATGTACTACGCATTCCAAGATGTAAGCCACGCTTGATATCGACTTACATTCTGTCAGCTGGTATACTGTTCTCGAACCCTACGCCTTGGAGTTCGCATGAAGACAGAAATCTCCACCGTCACGACCAAAGGCCAACTGGTCATTCCTTCCAAGCTTCGGCGCAAGTATGCGATCAAAGAGGGAACGCAAGTGGCCTTTCTGGAGCAAGAGAACCGCCTGGTGTTGCAGCCTCTCACACCGGAGTTCATCCGCAGCCTTCGCGGCTCCCTCAGGGGCGAGCCGTCCGCACTGAAAACTCTGCTCAACGACCGCAAACGGGAGCGCGAGCTGTGAAGCGTATCGTCCTCGACGCAAGCGCGCTCATGACATTCTTTGAAGATCGGACTGGGGCCGGCAAAGTCGAGGAGTTGATTCGCTTGGGTGTCGAGGGCAAACGCCAATTGCTGATGTCCGTGGTGAATTGGGGCGAAGTCTACTACTCAACGTGGCGTGCCAAAGGGCCCGGCGTTGCACGAAAGGTCCTGGAAGACATTGCACAACTCCCGATCGAAATCGTCGACGCCGATCTTGATTTAACAAGCGCCGCGGCCGAACTCCGCGCCGAACACAAACTGCCTTATGCCGATTGTTTTGCCGCCGCCCTCGCCGCCAGTCGCAAAGCCTCTCTCGCCACTAGCGACAAAGACTTCGCAAGCGAAGGGAAAAATCTGGATATCCTCTGGACGATCGCGCCGTGAACAAAAGAAGGACCTTGCCAAACACGAAATCGTGATTCGGGCGGTCTTTCTGCTGGGTGCCTGACACGCTTCTGCCGCATGGCATTCGCTACAGGATGGTTTGTAGGGGAGGCGCGATGCAGGAGTTCAAGAATTGCGGAACGACAGAAGTGAGGGGAAGAACGAACCGGCCCAGCCCTCAATCCCCTAAAGGGATCCTCGGCTCGTCTCCCCCACGGCTTTTGAGGGTGCACGCAGTTCGCCAACATAACCCTACTACTTTCAATGCGTTAAAGTGACGCCCCGGGTAAAAATGCGCTACCCCCGGGGAAAAATTTACGCTGAGCTCTCTCTGGAGAATGATTTCCGCAGGACTTTCCCTCCATCTTCGCCCTTCATTGCTGCTCCAACTTGACCGCCCTGCGCGCGAATTGCTATGGTGAATGATTATGCTGGGCCCATTCTACCCACTGGGCGCCGGCATCTCCTGTGGGGGGAGCACTTCGGTTTATGGGACTTACGAAGCTAGTTGTGCGCGGCGCTCGCCAGCACAACCTGAAGAACATCAATATCGAAATCCCGCGAAATACCCTCACGGTCATCACCGGTCTCTCCGGTTCGGGCAAATCCTCCCTCGCCTTCGACACCATTTATGCGGAAGGCCAGCGCCGCTACGTCGAATCGCTTTCCGCCTACGCTCGTCAATTCCTCGATCAGATGGAACGTCCCGAAGTTGATGTAATCGAAGGACTTTCGCCTTCCATCGCCATCGAACAAAAAACCACCACGCGTTCGCCGCGCTCCACTGTCGGCACCATCACCGAAATCTACGACTATCTCCGCGTAGTTTACAGTTCCGTCGGTGCGCCTCACTGTCCAAATTGCGGCAAGCCCATCACCAGGCAATCCAGCGAGCAGATCGTTCAAGCCATTCTTCAGGGAGAACTTTGCAAGCCCGACGATCGCATCATGATACTGGCGCCAATTGTACGCGGCAGAAAAGGTGCCTACCGCAAGGAACTCGAAAAGCTTGCTCAGGACGGCTTTGTTCGCGTGCGCATCAATGGAGAACTGCTCCCGCTGGACGAAACGCCAATCCTCGACAAACGCAAAAATCACACCATCGAAGTTGTGATTGACCGCCTCCTCGTCAAACAGGGCATTGCCTCGCGCCTCGAGCAGTCCATCGCCACGGCTCTCAAACTGGCGCAAGGTCTGGTCACCGTGGCGGTCGTTGGCGGGAAAGAGCACGTCTTCTCCGAAAAACTGGCTTGCCCGGATTGCGGCCTGTCCGTACCGCAACTCGAGCCGCGCTCGTTCAGCTTCAATTCACCCTACGGTGCTTGCCCCGCGTGCAACGGCCTCGGCTCCAAATACGATTTTGATCCTTCCAAAGTAATCGTGGATTGGACGCGGCCCCTCTTTGATGGCGGATTGGGAACCGGTTCCGGCTCCGCCATTCTGAAGCGCATGCTCGAGCTTGCTGCCTACGCTCACGGCTTTCACCTGGACACGCCCTTCGACAAATACCCCGCCCGCGTGCAGAATCTCCTCCTCTACGGCTATCCGCCTTCAGACGCCAAGCGCGCGGGGGCATCCAAAGCAGCGCGCGGCGAAAGCCACGAAAAGGGTTACCGCTTCCAGGGCATTCTGCGATTTCTCGAACGCAATTTTGAAGAGTCCAATTCCGATTCCTACCGCGAGTGGATGACCCAGTACATGTCCGCCACGCTATGCATCGCTTGTCAAGGCAAACGCTTGCGCGCTGAATCGCTTGCCGTAAAGCTGGCGGGATGGTCAATCTCGGATTTCACCGCCTTGGCATTGAGTGACGCGCGCCCCGCAGTCCAGAAGATTCTTTCGAATCTCACGTCGCGCCAGAAAGAAGTTGCGGGAAGGCCGCTCGAAGAGATTGCAGAGCGCATTGACTTCCTGCTTGCCGTCGGCCTTGGATATCTCAGCCTGGAGCGTTCCGCCGCGACTCTTTCCGGCGGCGAAGCCCAGCGCATCCGCCTCGCAACACAGATCGGTTCGCGCCTCCGCGGTGTACTTTATGTTTTGGACGAACCGTCCATCGGCCTGCACGCGCGTGATAACAATCGACTGCTACATTCGCTCGAGCAACTCCGCAATCTGGGCAACACGGTTATCGTTGTCGAACACGACGAAGACACCATCCGCCGCGCCGATTTTGTCGTGGATCTTGGCCCCGGCGCGGGCAATGCCGGTGGCTATCTTGTCGCGAAAGGAAAGCCGGAAGAAATTTGCGCGGCTCCGGATTCCCTCACGGGACGCTATCTGACCGGCGCGGCAAAGATTCCTGTCCCCACCAAGCGCCGCAGCCCCAACGCAAAAGTGATCCAGGTTCTCGGCGCGCATGCCAACAATCTGAAGGATTTTGACGTTTCCTTTCCACTCGGCTTGTTCACGGTTGTCACCGGCGTCTCCGGCTCCGGGAAATCCACGCTCGTCAACGACATCCTCTATCGTGTCCTGGCGCAGAAACTTTACCGCTCTTCGGAGCCTCCCGGCGCTCATCGCATGCTCCTCGGCATTGAACACATCGACAAAGTGATTGAGATCGATCAAGCGCCCATTGGCCGCACTCCGCGTTCCAACCCCGCCACCTACACCGGTGTTTTCACACCCATCCGCGAGCTTTTCTCCATGCTCCCGGAATCACGCCAACGCGGTTATCGCCCCGGTCGCTTCAGCTTCAACGTGAAGGGCGGCCGCTGCGAAACCTGCCAGGGCGAAGGTCTGCGCCGCATCGAAATGAATTTCCTGCCTGACGTGTACGTCACCTGTGAAGTTTGCCGCGGCCGCCGCTACAATTCGGAAACGCTTGCCGTTCGCTACAAAGGACACAGCATCAACGACGTATTGAATCTTCCGGCCAGCGACGCGCTGAAGCTTCTCGAAAATATCCCCCAGATTCAGCAAAAGCTTTCTACCATGGTTGAAGTTGGTCTTGGCTACGTGCAACTTGGCCAATCCGCCACCACTCTTTCCGGCGGCGAGGCTCAGCGCATCAAGCTGGCTCGTGAACTCTCCAAGCGCCAGACTGGCAGGACCGTCTACATTCTCGACGAGCCCACCACCGGCTTGCACTTCGATGATGTCCGCAAACTTCTCGATGTCCTTCAGCGCCTCGTCGAACTCGGCAACACCGTCTTGATCATCGAGCACAACCTCGATGTCATAAAACAAGCCGATTGGGTCATTGACCTCGGCCCGGAAGGCGGTCAGGGCGGCGGCCGGATCGTTGCGCAAGGAACTCCAGAGCAGGTTGCTCGCGTCAAGAAATCCTATACTGGCCAGGCGCTCGCACGCTCTTTGGGGTTCACTTCTTCCGCGAACGGCAACCTCCTCGCCGAGCGCAAAGAGGCCGCGGTGTGACCTTCGCACCTTCTGCCATCTGCCACTTGCGCCACTTTGGTCTTCCTCGTACAGTGAGAAGACCCGCATGAGCATCTATTCCATCCAGCCTTTGACGTTTGGCGGTGTGCGCACCTACCCGTTGGCCTCCCGCAAAAGCAAAGTGAATGTCGGCGATTTTGCTCGTGCGGTTGATAGCAAAGTCTCAATCACCAAATTCCTCGACTCCCTCCCCAACATTCTTGCCGCCAAGGATTTGCGCGAACTGCTTTCCGCAATTCATCGCGCGCGCAAGCAGAAAAAAGCCATCCTCTGGGGGCTCGGCGGCCACGTCATCAAAGTCGGTCTCGGCCCCGTTCTAATTGATCTCATGCGGCGCGGATTTATCTCCGGAATTGCTATGAATGGCGCCGCCCTAATCCATGATTTTGAAATCGCCATGGCCGGAAATACTTCCGAAGACGTTGAGGCCGCTCTCGGCGAAGGTCACTTTGGCATGGCGGAAGAAACCGGCACCTACATCAACGAAATCGCCAAGCTGGCCCATCGCATCCGCATCGGCTATGGCGAGGCTGCGGGCCAATATCTGACCAGCGGCGTCCTCTCACCCAAGCATCCTGAGTCCAGCGTTTTGATCGAAGCCTACAAGCGAAAAATCCCCGTGACCATTCACCTCGCCATCGGCACGGACATTCCCCACATGCATCCCGCGGCGGATGGCGTGGCTCTCGGCTCTGCCACTTTCTCCGATTTCCACCTGTTTTGCGCCTTGGTGCAGAGGATGGATGCCGGCGGCGTATTTCTTAATTGGGGCTCTGCCGTGCTCCTGCCCGAAATATTCCTGAAAGCTGTTTCCGTCGTGCGTAATCTTGGCGTCCCTCTTCAACCCATCACCACCGCGAATTTTGACTTCATCCAGCATTACCGGCCGGTCCAGAATGTAGTCAGGCGTCCCACCGCACCGCTCGGCGATAAGAAAGGCAGCAACTCCAGGGGATTCGCCATCACAGGTCACCATGAGCTTCTTTTGCCGCTGGTGGCAGCCGCACTGGCATCCGGGTGGCCTGCTTCGGAGAAACACACCAAATCATGAATCTTTTTGACGATCCCCCGTCCACGCCACCGGACCCCGCTCCAGGCAATGATTCACCTTCGCCTGCCGATCCGGTACCGCCTGCGCTTGAGCCACTCGGGGGCGACCCTCTGTCGTCGGTCGCATTGTATTCGCCGACGCCCGTGCCTTCTCCGCCTCAAATCCCGGAAGATCTGCAAATCACCTGGTCCTGGATTCATGGCATTTGCTTCGTAATTTTTGGGTTTGTCAGCCTGGTTATGGTGCAAGGCATTCTGGCTGTCTTCTTTTTGCCGCATGGTCGGCATCTCACCACAAAACAGATGGAGCAGTACCTGCTGTCCAAGCCGCAATTCGCCATCGGCAGCATGCTCATCTGGTACGCTGCTATCTTCTTCTTCCTCTATGTCACGCTTTCCCTCCTGCGCGGCCATTCCTTTTGGTATTGCCTCGGCTGGCGCAAGATCAAATCAAGCAATCCCGAGCAACCTAAAAACCCGCTCATCTATTTCTTGACCGGATGTGGACTCTCTCTCTTCGTTGCCCTTCTCACTGCCAGCATGAAGCAGCCGGAAGACCTCCCCTTGCAAGAGCTCTTCAAACATCGCCAGACCGCACTGCTCTTCATGGCTATGGCGGTGCTCGTCGCACCGCTGGTAGAGGAAACCCTCTTTCGAGGTTATCTTTATCCGCTCCTCGCGCGGCTGATCTCTGCTTTCTTGCGGCTGTTTGGCGTCGAGGATGCGCATGCACTACAAAGCGGCATTTTTGGCAGCATTGTTTTGACCGGAGTGCTTTTCGGCCTGATGCACGGCGTGCAGTTGGGATGGACCTGGAGTCTTGTTTCGATGCTCATTCTGGTCGGCATCATTTTCACCTTTGTGCGCGCCCGCACTGGCAGCGTGTTCGCCAGCTTCTTGATGCATCTGGGATACAACTCCCTCATTGCTGTCGTCGCGGTCATAGGCACGCACGGCTTCACCCGGGTTCCCTTGGGCAAGTAATCATCTTGTCCGCAACACCTTCGTTATCATAAGCAGTAGAGAGGACGCACCGGAAAATGTACGTAGCGCAGCCGATTGAGTGGACCGACGGAGGCGTAGTCA
Source organism: Candidatus Acidiferrales bacterium (assembly GCA_963780315.1). Taxonomy (GTDB): domain Bacteria; phylum Acidobacteriota; class Terriglobia; order Acidiferrales; family UBA7541; genus Acidiferrum. Next base: position 259,175 of record CAWABP010000016.1, read on the forward strand.
TGCTGGACCAGCGGCGCCTTCCCGCGGAGGAGATCCATTACACATACACCGATTATCGCGAAGTCGCCAAAGCCATCCGCGAAATGGTGATTCGTGGCGCACCCGCAATCGGCGTGGCTGCCGCAATGGGTGTCGCCCTCGGCGTGCTCCACTCCCGCGCCGCTTCCGTGGAGCAGCTAACAGCTGAATTCGAGGAAATTTCTCGAACACTGGCGGAGACGCGCCCGACTGCTGTCGATCTTTTCTGGGCCCTCCAGCGCATGAAAACTCGCTTCACGGAATTGTTGGCCTCCTCCGCCAGCCTCCCCGACATCCGTGCCGCCCTCGTGGCCGAGGCGCAGGAAGTCCATCTCGAAAAAAAAGCCACTGACGAAGCAATCGGGCGTTTCGGCGCGGAATTCATGCCCCAGGACGGGCAAGTCATGACGCAATGCAATGCCGGCGCCCTCGCCACTGCAGGCATTGGCACCGCGTTGGGAGTCATCCGCGTCGCCTTCCAGCAGGGCCATAAGTTGCACGTTTTGGTCCCGGAAACTCGCCCCTATTTGCAGGGCGCGCGGCTTACCGCCTGGGAGCTTCTCCGCGGAGGCATTCCTCTTACGCTCATTACGGATAACATGGTCGGCCACTTCCTGAAGACCGGCAAAGTTGGTGCCATCGTCACCGGAGCGGACCGCATCGCTGCCAACGGCGACACTGCCAACAAAATCGGCACTTATCAAATCGCCGTCCTGGCCAAGGAAAATAACGTTCCCTTCTACATCGCCGCGCCAGTTTCCACCTTTGATCTCTCGATACCGGATGGCGACCGCATCCCCATCGAAGAGCGCTCTGCCGCTGAAGTCACCCACATTCAGGGCGTAAGGATCGCGCCCGACGTTCCCGCCGCTCATCCAGCCTTCGACGTAACGCCGAACCGCTATATCCGCGCCATCTTCACAGAGCGTGGCGTGGCCCAGACGCCGTACACCGAATCTCTGCCACGCCTCGCCGCTGCGCAGCCTCTCCGCGCAGCCCATTAGCCAGCGTTTCTCCCAAGTACCCACCTTGCGGCAAAGCACAGCCCCACACTCGCTATAGCCAAGCGAAACGCAACGCTGTAGAATCCCCGCCATCGCTGAGCGCTCGCGCAGTGTAGTCCTCTAGAGGCACAACCATGCAGTTCCGCCATCAACTGGCGTTTGCAATCCTGCTCTTCCTCCCTCCCTGCGCCTGCGCCCAGGTCGGGACTGCTGGCATGGATCCTGCCCAGTTTGGAAATGTCCACGTTCACGTTGTCTATCCCAGCGATCGCTCTGCGGGCCTTCATCTGCGCGTTCGATTGTTGAGCGGCGGCGGCATGCCGATGGGGGAAAGCCTTACAAACGATCAGGGTATCGCGGAGTTTACGGGGGTCCCTATCGGCGACTATCACATCGTCGTTTCGGGCGAAGGCATTCAGGAAGCGGACAGCGGTGAGTTCGAGCTAGACCGACGCAAGACCAGTCAGGATCTTTACATCACCGTCCGCAGCACCGCCTCCGATGCGAATCAGCCTGTCGGAGGCGCCCCCACAGTGGCCGCTGTCGATTTGAATGTTCCTCCCGAGGCGCAGAAGGAATTCGACCTGGCCAGCAAGCAGATGGCAGACCAGGATTGGGCCAAGGCCGTCGACCGCCTGAAGAATGCCATATCCATCTATCCTAGGTACGCATCGGCCTACAACAATTTGGGAGTGGCTTACGGCCGCTTAAATCAGCCGGACGAGGAGCGTGCGGCGTTGAAGAAGGCCGTCGAACTGGATGACCATCTGGTGCAGGCATTTGTGAACCTCGCAAAAATGTCACTCCGCGAGCATGACTCTGCCCAGGCTGAATCACTCCTGGAGAAAGCTGCCCGCGCAGATTTCGCAAACGCGGAAACACTAACGCTCCTTGCGGAAGCGCAACTCCTGAACAAGCACTACGATGCCGCCATTGCCACCGCCCGCAGCGTGCACTCCATGCCGCACCAGAATTTCGCCGTCGTTCACTACATTGCTGCTCGATCCTTCGAACACGAGCATCGCCAACAGGATGCGCTCTCCGAACTTCAGCTCTGTTTGACGGAAGAACCTCAGGGCGCCCGCGCCGACCACGTCCGCGAGGAAATCGCTCGCCTCAAGAGCCGCCAACCCTAGCCCTTGTCCAGTCTCACCCGGACTTTTTTCCGCTACGAAATTTCCCCTGCTTTGCAAACCCCTCAGAGCCCTTGCGCATGTCTGCCTGTCATGCAAACCACACAGCACCCGTTCGCAGCCCTTTCAATCATGTGAACACCACGGCACCCTGTCCTAGCCTTCAACCATGCGGACACTATAGCCACCTGTCATTCTGAGGGACGCGTTGTAGCGTCCCGAAGAATCCCAACTGAAACAATGTGCAAGGTCTCGGCATTGAGGTCCTTCGGCAATCCTTGTCGGATCGCCTCAGGATGACAACGTTCACCCGCTACCGAGTCTCGCGAATCGCTCAAATTGCCACTCATGAAAGCACCGTCCGCACAAAAAAGAAGGCGGCCTCCAAAGAGACCGCCTTCCGCTACCTCTGTTTTGCTGAATCCTAGAACTTAAACTTCAAGTCCAGTTGCAGGACTCGGCCGGATACAGCCGCACCCTGGAAGTTGCCATAGGGGCTATTTGGCGGAACCACAGTGCTTTGGCTCTGTCCAAAGGTCGATCCCGCATCGGAAATATCCGCATCCGGGTTAGCAAAGTTCGGATGGTTGAACACGTTGAACGCGTTCGCGCCTATTGTGAAGGTGTACTTCTCCATGATCTTGAAGTCCTTCTGCAGCGAGAAGTCAGAGTTGAAATAACCCGGCCCACGGAACTGGTTCCGCGGCAGGTTGCCGAAATTGGTTTGCGTGCCATACGGGACAAAGTTACTTGCAGAGGGATCCAGGCAATTGGGAGCCGCCGCGCACGTCTTTGGTCCGCCGAGGTAATCAGCGAGGACGACGCCGCTAGACCCATTGCTCAAATAGAAGGCGGGTCCGGTCGAATCATAGACACTATAGGGCTCGCCGCTACGGTAGAAGACCGTGCCGCTGAAGGACCACCCTCCGATCACGTAGTCGAGACCGCGATTCGCCGACTTCAACGGCAACTGGTAGACGTAGTTAGCAGTGATGACGTGCCGGAAGTCGTAGTCCGAATTTCCATAGTTCAATTTCCTCAGGTTGTTCGGATCTATCTGCGTCCGGAAGCTGTCGCCGTCGGCGGCGGTGCTGTATGGCTCGATCCCACCATTGGAAATAGTATCTAGGCTGTGGCCATACGTGTAGTTCAGCGAACCCTGGAAGCCGGAACTAAAGCGGCGCGTCACTGTTGCCGTGAAGCCGTTGTAGTTGGACCAGCCTGCGTTGCTGATTTGGTTCACGATGGCGAACCTGGGATCAGGTGCAGACGTTGCCGTCACGGAACCAAACGGGCAAGTTATGTGCGCAGTGTTGCAGTAGGCGTTCATGTTTTGATTGATGATGAACTCGTCATACCCATGATTCCCTACGTAGTTGAAGGCAATGGCGGTCTTGCTTCCAATGCCCTTCTCAATTTTCAGGTTCCACTCCACATATTTCGGATTGGAAATATTGCTGGCAACCGAGCTGAAATTCGGAGCACTGAAAGTGACTGGTGGAGTGAGTCCCGCCAACGTCGTCTTAAGGCTCCCAAGCGTCGCGCCGCTGCCGAATCCGGCCCGCAGAGCCGCGTTGCTGGCCGAAGCGGCTTGGAAGATGCCTCCGTCCAGGCCCGGCTGGATGGGCATCGGTGGTCCGCTGGCTGAACAATCAGGCGGCGTACCTGTGCCTGGAAGGCAGGGGTTCCCGATCGTGAAGCTGGCGACGCCCGGCAAATTGGTAATGAAGCGATCTCCCAGGAGTCCCATATAAAGATCCGAAAACAGTCCTATCCCTCCGCTGATCACCAGGTCTCCCTTGCGATTGGCGCTGTAGGAGAAACCTCCGCGAGGCGACATGACCACTTTCTCTAGGCTCGGGAAAGCCTGGTGCAATCCGGTCTGCACTGCCACGTTGTAAGGAATCGTCGGGTCGTGGTTCAGTTGGCCGAATGGGCTGGCCAGTTGGTTGAAGCAATCATTCCGGCAAACCTCGTCCGAATTGCGGTCTGCGCGCAATGCAAGCGTCAGCTTCAGTCTGCTGGTCACCTTCCACTCATCCTGGATATACAACCCTATGCTATAGTAGCGGATCGGTAGATCGTTGGTATTAGCAAAACGTTTTACCAGCGTGCTTGTGGTGCTGGGCTGATACGCTCCATCGAAGAAGTCATTCATGTTTCGGACGATGATCTCTCCGCTGGTGACGGGGCCCGTGGCAAAATCGCCGATGTTGTTGCGGCGGAAATTGACGCCGAACTTGATGCCGTGGGGACCTTTGGTCCAGGAGAAGTCGTCCACGAGTTGCCACTGGGCGACGTTGCGGCCCTGGGGGTAGTTGTAATCAGTCCCACCCATATTAGTCATATGCTGGCCACCGCCGCTAAAGATGATCGTCGAGGGAAATGTGGCCAGTGCTCCGGCGAGGTTCGGCGGACCAAATATGGCGCTGTAGTAGAGTCCCGCAGCGATCAACTGGTTCGTGGTGTGGCTGTTCAAGGTGTGGGTCCACAGCATCTGGCCGTCGTCTTCCGGCTGAACGCTGTTGGCGTTGAATATCGAGTTGATCGGGTCCGTCCCGGTAGCCTGCACGCCACGGTCCTGCTTATAGCGCCACCTAATGGTGTCGTTCGTCCCCAAGTTGTAATCAATAGTAAAGGACTGTAACCGTTCAATGTTCAGGTTGTTGACCTCGCTGCGAAGGGTCCCGGCACAAGGTGCAGTCACCCCAAACGTTCCACCACCAGGCGCCGCTATGCCAGCGGCTGCCAATGCAGTACCACACCCCAAAGATCCGGTAGTGAGCGGAGTTGCACCACTGGCACCAAGCGCGCCGGCGTAAAGTTTGAAAATATTCTTGTAGAAGGCACTCTCACTTGGCATGTTGGCGTCAATATTGGCCTGCACCGCAGTTGCAAATGCGGCGGTCGGGAGATAAACCGGAGCTCCTCCGCCCGGCAGTACGTACCGAATGCCCTCGTTGTCATAGAAGAAGAAAAGTTTGTCCTTCTTGATGGGACCACCGACGGATCCTATCCACTGGTTCGCAACGGCGTGCGGCCGGGCCGTGCTTGGTACAGTCCCATCCGGTGTTGGATTGTTGTTAAACCAATCATTGGCGTTAAACGCGCCGTCGTTGTAAAACCACCCGGCATTTCCGTGGAACGAGTTCGTGCCAGACTTGGTCGTATAGTTTACGTTCGCACCCGCCATGCGCCCGTATTCACCGGTGTAGCCGTTGGTGACGACCGCGATTTCCTGAAGCTCGTTTACGCCGAGAAGGAGGTTGCTGGCGCCAGAGTTGTTCAGGTTCAAGTACGGATCGTTGTAGTCGTTACCATTCACCGTGTAGAGGTTCGATGTGCCCGGAAGTCCGTTGGCGGTCAGGTTGCCGTAGCCTGCGCCCGTGCTTACTGTCACGCCCGGTGCCTGCAACACAAAGTTTGTGATGTCCTGGCCTGGGCTCGGCATGTTATCCAAAACCTTGGTATCGATCGTGGTCGAGCCGTTCGCGTTTTCCGTGTGCAGCAGAGGAACTTCTCCGGTGATCTCAATCGTCTCCGCCTTCACACCAACTTCCAGCTTGATCGGTACCGTGGTTGCTTGACCGAGATTGATCACCACAGTTTCCTTAACGGTCCTGAAACCACTGGCGCTAACCGTCAGCGTGTAGCTGCCAGGCCTCAGCAACGCGAAACGATAACCACCGGTCGCACTGCTGGTCGTCGATTCGTTATACCCCGTATCACCGCTGCTTAGATTAACCGCGGCATTCACAACTACGGCCCCTGTTGGGTCCGTAACTGTCCCGTCGATTTCGCCTGATACCACGCTCTGGGCTGCCACCCTCGTTGCGAAAGACCCCACGAGCACTACAGCCAGAATTACGAATAACATCGTTTTAAACAGCTTCATGCAAACCTCCTTAACGGTTTGTCGTGAACTAACGGAAGCGCCAGTTTGAGCTTGAAAGGCGAGCCACCTGGAGACGAGAATTGTCCCCAATCCTAAGAAAACCCCCGAACTTAATAGGTAAGCTCCCACCACAGGAGCAAGCAGCTGCGACACATATCGCAATTGACTAACCAAACCAGCGACCATCTAACTGTCTATTTATCATCAATTTACAGAGAACAAAGAGGGAGATTCTGAGGGTGGAATACCAAAATAAGTAGTACCTGATGCTGACTACCAAATTCCATATATCCCCGGGAACCTTTCATCACTCCCGGTTTTCATCCATTCCCTCGAGTTTTCCCAGCTTCACTCCTCTTATGCCGGGGCCTGCAAGTGCCGCAACCGCTCCGCCAGCGCCCGCGCCCTCTGTCGCGCTATCTCGAGAAACCGCGAATCTCCCGCGATCTGCTCGAGCAGCGGCAGAGCGCGTTGCGGTTCCGGCAGCACTCCCTTGCTCATGTCCGTCTCGAATTGCAGCAGCGCGTCGTTCACGCCCAGCCGGTCATACTTGATTCGCCTTTGCAGCAAATCGATCAACTCCTGCTGGCGCGCCAGGCCTTCGCAAATTTGCAGCAGATGCGTTGCTTGTGTGTTCAGTGTGTAATTGAACTTTACTTCGTACGCCCCGCCCGGCCCTTCCCAGCTAAACGTCTTTTCCCCCAAATTCGCAATCTTGCGGTGTACATCCAGGTCCAGCCCCTTGAAATGATTCAACTGCCCCACCAATTCAAAGATTTTCGCCCTTAATCCTGCGCTCACTTCAAATGGACTAGAACCCGCGTCATCCTCGAGCTGCCGAATTTCATAGCTCGCCTTCTCAGAATTTTCTGGAATCTTGATCTCGATGAACTCCGGCGAGCTTGATTTAAAAATTCGCCGGTACGTGAACACGCTTCCTGCCGGCTCGGCCATGGCAGGCATTGCCACTGACCACAAGCACGGCACCAGCAAGAAAATCACCGCAACGCGAAGAAGGAAGCTCATGGGTTTGTCAGGATGCCGGCGGCGCGGCGGCGTGCAGCTTGGCCTGCCAGCGCCCCCAACGATTTGTTTTTTCGCTCAGCGCAATCCGCACGCGGCAAACCGAATCGCCGGTGCAATTCCTCCGCCTGGATATGACACAACGCCACCGCCAATGCGTCCGCCGCGTCCGAAGGTTCCGGCGTCTCATCCATTTCCAACAAAGCCTTCACCATTGCTTGCATCTGTTTCTTGTCTGCTTGCCCGTGGCCCGCAATGCAAGCCTTCACCTGCCGCGGCGCATAACTGAAAACTTCCAATCCGTGTTCCTCCGCCGCTAGCAGCACCACGCCACGCACTTCCGCCAGCCGCAACGCTGTTCTCATATTCAATGCAGTAAACACCGATTCCACCGCCATCACTTGTGGCGCAAACTCTTCGATGAGTTTGCAGAGCAGTTCGTGTACATCATGAAGCACCGCGCCTGTCGACGCCTTCTGCCGTTTCGCCGCCACGTGCAGCGCCCCATAGCGCAGCGCTCTGCACGTTCTCCCGTTGCTCTCCACTATCCCGTAGCCGGTGGGTCCTGCCGCCGCCGGATCCACTCCCAGCACGCGAAACATCAGCTTCCTAATCTCGTTTGGCTGGTCGGTCATTTCGCCTAGTCTACGGCGAACCTTAACCCTCTTCCACCACATTCTCGCCGCTGCACCTCCTAAAATGCAAAACGGCCACCGAGGTTCGCTCGATGGCCGTTCCTTAAAAACATGAATTAGTTCGCGCCAACGGCCGCCTGGATTTCCGATTCGTCGATGTCGAAGTTGGCGTAGACATGCTGCACGTCATCGTGGTCTTCCAGTGCTTCCACCAGCCGCAACATCTGCGTCGCCTGTTGTCCCGTCAATTTAATGTAGTTCTGCGGCACCAGCGCCAATTCCGCTGAAGCAGGAGTAATCCCCGCCTTCACTAAAGCCTCCTTCACCTTTTCCAGCAATTCCGGAGGCGTCACGATGTACCACGTTGAGCCGTCGTCCTTCATATCTTCCGCGCCCGCCTCCAACACTATGTCCAGAAGCTTGTCTTCACTCGCTGCTTCCTTCGGCACGTTGATCTCGCCCTTGCGGTGGAACATCCAACCCACCGCGCCGGCTTCCGCCATGTTTCCGCCATTCTTGCTCATCAAGTGGCGAAACTCTCCAACAATTCGGTTGCGATTCGTGGTGACAACTTGAATCAACATTCCCACGCCGCCCGGTCCGTATCCTTCAAACATGGCTTCTTCAAACTGTTCGCCTTCCAGTTGACCTGTGCCGCGCAACACCGCCCGCTCGATGTTTTCGTTGGGCATGTTTTCGTTCTTCGCGGCTAGGATTGCGGTTCGTAAGCGTGGGTTGGTGTTGGGATCGCCGCCGCCGATGCGCGCAGCGATAGTGATTTCACGGATCAGTCGCGTGAATATGCGGCCGCGCTTTGCGTCGGTGGCCGCCTTCTTGTGCTTGATTGTCGCCCACTTTGAATGCCCAGACATAACAATTCCTCTTTTTCGTGACTCGTGGCCGTGTTCAGGCCATGCAATTTTTGGCTTGGCCGCGGGCCCCTCTCGCGGCACACCCAGTCGCGGGGATTCTTCCTGCGGATACCTGCGAGCCGAGTGCCAACGGTGCTTGTTTCACCCGCCGGTAACTACACCCTGAAACAACGGCCTGTCAGGCGCTAGGAGTCCAAACCACGTCAGTCTAGCACACCCGCGCCCGCTCCGAAACCCGCTATACTTGACCTGCAAACAATGCTCGCCATGCCCTCTCCACCTTCCGACCTTTCCACCCGCAATCTTCCCGTCCGCCCTTTCAAAGTCCTGATCCTCCGCTCGCACGTCGTTCCCTATGGTATGGGCACTTCCTCGCTTGGCGCGCAATACGTCACCCGCATCTTCCATGTGCCTTATTCGGCTTTTTATGTGGAGAGTGGCTACGGCACTCTGGTCGTCGAACTTGGCATCATGGGATTGATTGCTTTGGCTCATCATGGCGTTCGCCATTGTTTCCTCTGCCTGGAAAGTTGTCCGCAAACTCAAAGGTACCGTCTGGTTTCCCATCGGCTTTGTCATCTTCTGGTACACCGGCCTGGTTCTTTTTCCTTATACTTTCACGGGCCTGTCGTCATATGAGGATTTCATTCTCAATTCTCTTCCTTGGCTTTCTCTTGGAATTCTTTTCGTTTACCAAGTCTCGCTGCGAATGTCCAGGCGAACTCTCCCGCTAGTCTCGCAACTCCCGATGCAAGGATGACCTGACTTGCGCATCGCCGTCATTTCCCCTTTTGTTGACCGCCGCCATGGCACGGAGCGCTCCCTTGCTGAAATTGTCGAGAGGCTCGCGAACCGCCACGGCCATGAAATCCATCTCTATTCTCAGCGCGTCGACGATTTGCAGGTCGCGGCACTCGGAATTCGCCCAGAAGATCCCAAGCAGCTCATCTTCTGGCACCGCGTTCCCCAACTGCGCGCTCCTCATCTCTTTTCCTTTCTCTTTTGGATAGCTGCCAATCGCATTTGTCGGCTGCGCGACCGTTGGCTTCATCACCTGAAATTTGATGCCGTATTTTCTCCCGGCATCAATGCCACTGACGCAAATCTCATCCTCGTCCACGCCGTTTTTCATCGCTTGCGAGAACTTCAGCAGGAACAATCTCGTGCGGGGCTCCGCGGCTTTCATCGCTCGCTTTACTACAAACTTCTCTGCTTCCTGGAAAATCGCGTTTACAGCCGCAAATCCGTGCGCCTCGCCGTGGTTTCTCCTCACACTGCCCACCAGCTCGCCCACTACTTTGGCCGTCGCGATGTCGTCGTTGCGCCCAACGGAGTTGAAACCTTGTTCTTTTCGCCGCATTCCCGCCAGGCTTTGCGAGATACCGCTCGCCAGAAGCTCGGCTATTCACCCACTGATGTCGTTCTACTTTTAGTCGGCAATGATTGGCGCAACAAAGGTCTTCCAACGCTTCTGGAAGCCATGTCCCTCCTCCTTCATCTGCCCTTTCGTCTTTGCGTCGTTGGCAGCGACACCCCGGAGGAGTTTTTGCCTCACGTTCAGGCGTTTCAATTATCGGAGCGCGTCCAGTTCTTCCCGGAAACCTCAGAGATTCTTACTTTCTATTCGGCCGCCGATATTTACGTCGCCATGTCGCTGGAGGATTCTTTCAACTTGCCCGTTTTGGAAGCCATGGCTTGTGGTTTGCCAGTTGTCGTTAGCAAGCATGCGGGAGTCAGCGAATACATTGAGGATGGCGTCGATGGAGTAGTTCTTGAGGCGCCTGAAGATCCGCGCGCCCTGGCCGGCGCTCTCTCCTTGTTACTACAACAGCAGGAACTCGCCCTCTCCCTTGGCAAAAATGCTGCCCGCAAGACCACGCAGTTCTCCTGGGACCGCCAGGCGGAAGCAATTCATTACCTTCTTGTAGGCTCAGGACCCCAGCAATAAGAACTTTCTTCTTTTCCTTCTGTCTAAATTGAACGGCCTTGGTTCGTGTCCCAACACGGCTGAATCGAGTATTCTTTATGCTTGGATATGAACGTCTCCCGCCATTTTTCTGAATCGGAATGAAAGAGTGATGCCCGATTCGCCTCATACCTCCGTTCGCCGCGACGTGGAAATCCAGGGTCGCTATTATCCGGAGACTGCGCCGCGTTATGAAACGATGCACGCCAATGAAGGCGCCACGGATGCCTTTTCTCAAGGCTTTATTCACTCCATCCTCCGCCTCGTCCAGGTTCAGAGCATCCTCGACGTGGGCGCTGCCACCGGTTGCGGCGCTCGCGATTTCCGCAAAGTGTTCCCGGGTGTCTTTGTCTGCGGTGTCGAGCCCGTAGCGGCCCTTCTTCAGCAAGGTCGTTCGGGTGGCAATCTTTCGGGCGTCTCTGCCGTGCAGGCCAGTGGGGAGGCATTGCCATTTCCAGACAACTCCTTTGATGCGGTCTGCGAATCCGCCACACTTCACCACGTTCCCAATCCCTCTGCCGTTGTGAGCGAAATGCTGTGCGTAGCGCGCAAGGTGGTGGTCATCGCAGACTCCAATCGCTTCGGCCAAGGCTCCTGACCCGCGCGCCTCCTCAAGCTCTTTCTTTATGAATTGCGCCTCTGGGGTGTCTTCGATTTTGTTCGCACTCGCGGAAAGCGTTAGCAAATCTCGGAAGGTGACGGCCTCTTCTATTCCTACAGTGTCCACGATTCCTACCATCTGGCCGCGCGCTGGGCTGATCGCGTCTTACTTGTCTCCGGCGAATCAGGCCATCCGTGCAGTTGGTTGCACCCTCTTCTCACCGCCCAAGGCGTCATTCTCGTCGCCATCCGGGAATCGAGCCAAGCGAGGGGACTTCCCACAGTTTCCTGGATTAGCGCCGTTTTCGCCCCAGCACGCCTCTTCGCGTTGCTTCCATCGTAAATTCCAGCGATTCCTTCGGTATCCCGGTTACAAACGGTTCAATCATCCACGCCACCGCTGCTGGAATATCGCGTGTCAAACTAACCGCCTCATTCTCAACGTATACTCCTCCGTCCCGCTCCTCCAATCGCCACCATGTCTCCAGCCGCCACATGAATCCGTTGTCTTCACCGGGAGGCTTCTCTCTCTCTTGCGGCGTCCCCGCATTTTCCACTTCCGCAATGCGCGTCGCCGAACTCCGGCTGTGCGCGCGCGTCGCTGAATCACGGTAGTACGTGATGTCCTGCTCCGTATTCAGCACCACGGTGATGATTTTCTTCCTGCGAAATCTCATGAACACGCGAAAATGATCGCCGTCGTGCTCTTCGATCTTGGACCGCTCCACATCCGGCGCGTAATCCGTTGCCCGGCTGTCATAGTCCTTCAGGAAATCCAGCACCTCGTCCAGTTTCACGCCCGGTATGAATACGATTCCCTGCCAATCGTGGATCATCCCGCCGGGAATCTCGCTCTTCGTGGCGCCTTGTTCTCCGCTGATGCGCTGCAGTTCCACCTTGCCGGTTTTCAATCTCGCGTATGCTTCCGTGCGCTTTTGCGGTGGCAACTCGTCAATCCAAAGGAAATCGGGCTTCGACAGAGTTGGGCCCAGTCGGGAATCTGTGGCCGACACATAACTCTCAAACGCGTGAATGGTAGTCGGTTTTAGCGAAGACCCGGGATCTCCCGCCGCAGCCCAACTACTCGCGCACCAGGTTGCGGCTGTCAGCGCCACCAGCCCACTCAACCATTTGCTGCAAGGTAATCCGTACACCTGTCCTCGTTTCTCGTCGCCCAGCGGCCACCATGGCCCTTAAGCGCCTTCTTTCCTGCATTCTAATATTGGCGGATGCAAAACGCGTGCCAGAAGGAAGTAGCCTGGTGAGTTTTGAAATCGCAGAAATTGCTGAAAGGTTTTTCTGGCGGGTTGGGTAGCTCGCACACGGCCCCTCGCGGGACCGCTGTCCCCGCGCGGCCCCCAACCCGTCATAATCCATACTAGAGAAGGCCACTGCCCCGCTCAATGGACCGCTAGCGTCAATTGTCGGGTACGCATGTCTTAGTACGAGCAACATCGAGTTTTGGTGGCGTGTGTTCTTTCTATGTTATTCAAACAAATAGGCTTGTTGTTAATTTTGCATCGATCAAATGCAACTATCTTCCGCCTAGTACTATCCCTAATCCGCTAGGGTTTCTCTGGCGTTCGAGCACTGCTGTCTGGCGTCACCACCATATTCTCGAGCGTAATGTTTACTTCTTTCGTCTGCCCTTTCTTCAGCAAAATGTTTTTCTGCCAGTCGGAGTAAGCACCTTTTGCAGTCGCCCGCAAATCGTAATTGTCATCTCGAAGCCCGGTGAACTTGAATCTTCCGTGCGCATCCGTGTACACCACCTTCGGCGAAATCCCCGCCGATGATTGACACGACACGGCCGCATGCGCCACCGGCTTGCCATTATCTCCCACCACGATCCCCGTCAGTGTTGCTTTGCCCTTATTGGACGTCTGTGCGCATAAACTCGCCACACACAAGAGCGCAAGCCCAGCGGTCATCACGAAAAAGAATTTACGACTCATCTTCAAGCTGCTCCTTCTTCGCTGCCTTCAGTCTAGTCGCGCTTCCCGCTAGCGCACCCGTACTTCGCGCATCCTGTGCCCCAACGGAAACCTGACGCTTGGAACAGGTTTGTCCCACCCCTCGTCCTTTGTCCAAGGTTCGCGTGTCATATCAATTTCGATTTCTGCCAAGCGTCCCTGGTTTGCGGGAACGCACAGCCCGCCGCCGGTATGCTCATTTGTCTTCTAAGGCAGCTTCAAATCCACCGAATACACGTCCACATCTCCATGATCCACTGTAACGTACACCGATCCGTCTGGGCTCAAGCCCGTGAAGATGCATCGCGCCGCACCCGAACGCAACAAGTCTCCCAATCGCGAAACGCGCTCCACCTCTCGCGTAGCCATGGGCACACGAAATATCGACTCCTCTACTTCGTCCTTATCTTGAAAATATAGCGCGTCACCACTCGGCGACCATCGCAGCGCGGATGGAAAATTCGCGTCTGCCAGCACCGACCACGCCAGCCGTTTGCAGTCGTACAACCACACCTGCTTCTTCTTGGGATTCAGCGCCGCAATGTACCGGCCGTCCGCGGACCATCGCGGTTCCAGCAGCCCTTCGGACCCCGCCAATTCCGTCAACTGGTTGCTCTCGAGATCCAGTATCCGTATGCTCGGCTCTTTTCCGGATGCCGTGTCCTGCACGTCCAGCACGATCTGCCTTCCGTCGGTCCTCCAGTCCCCCGATACCGAGGCCCACTTGTTGTTCGAGGGCAGCACACTCTTCGGCGCACCCCCGCTTGCCGACACAACGTACAGCCTTGGCTGTTTATCCAGCAGGAATCCCGTGAACAATATCTGTTTCTGGTCCGGCGACCAGTGCGGCGCAAACGCTCCAGAAGCTCCTGCCGTCAATTGCATGCGGTTGCTTCCATCGATCTGGCTCTTCCATAGCGTTCCATCTTCGCGCCCCGCATACACAACCCACTGTCCGTCCAATGAAAAGTCCATGTCCGTCGCGCCGGATTCCGCCAGCATCGCTGTCTTCACTGAAGTCTTCGGATCAATCCGCAGTAATTGGTATTCATTGTGCGAGCCGATCGCGAAAATCCGTGAGCCGTCAGCCACCGCCGTCGGATGGTCAAATGCAATCGGGCCCCTTGTCAGTTGTACCGGGTCGCCGCTATGGTTGCTGAACCACCCCTGTTTCTCTTGCATCAGCCACAAGTTTGCTTGCGAATCAACTGCCAGGCTTGCCCGCAAATCTATTCCTGACGAAAACGCGAAGTATCGCCCTCCGGCCAGCCACGTGCCGCTTCCTTCGTGCGGTGCGCGTTGTCCTTCCGGAAGCACGCGCCGAGCTGCGTTGCCATCTACTCCAATCTCCAACATCGAATCGGTTCCTTCTTCCAAGTCCGTCTGAATGAATCGCAGCCGGCTCCCGTCCGGCGACCATGCTAGTGAGTGCGGCGCCGGATGAAATCGCGCCACCTCCCGCAGTTGGTTCCCATCCGTATCCGAGATTTGGATGCTCTCTCCTTGTACGAATCCGATCCGTCCCCCTTTTGGCGACCATACCGCTTCCTTCGCGCTCACATCTCCCACTCGCCGTGGCGCTCCGCCCTGCACTGGCCAGCGCCACAACGGTGTTTCTTCGCCACGATGAGTCAGTTGCCCGATCAGGAACTCCGAGTGATCCGGCGAGAGATCGAATATCCGCGTATTGTCAAATGGCGTTGGCGTTCGCTGGATATCCCCGCCTTCCACCGACGTCTGCATCAAATTCCAGCCTGTCACGTCCCTCACCACGAAATAAATCCGGCTTCCGTCCGTGACCAACTTTCCCCACGGGTCCACTTGCCCCGAATGTGTAAGCTGTCGTACCGCAACAAGCCGCGCCTGCGCTGGCGGCCACATCAAATACACAATTACTGCCGCGACCCCCGCCAGCAACGCGATCGCTTGCCACCACTGCAGCGTCACTTCTCTTTTTTGCTTTTCGCTCAAGCCACGGCGCGTCGCCGCTCGTAACTCTTCAGGTTCTAAAGAAAGTTCCAGGCCGTTCAGTTCCGCCCCGTAGCTCTCGATTCGGATCGCCGTCGTCACTCCCGGCGCTTCCACCTTGGCAATCTCCACCGGCGCAATAAAACGGTAGCCTCTTCGCGGTACAGTCTCGATGAACACCGGGTTTTCCGCATTGTCGTTCAACGCCGCGCGCAACTTCATCAGCGCCGTGTTCATGCACCCGTCAAACTCAACATACGTCCCTTCAGGCCAAATCTTTCTTCGCACATCCTCCCGCGTCAGAATCTCTCCCGGGGCTTCCAACAGAAGTGTCAGAACGTAGAACGGCTGCTCTTGCAGCTTGACGGGTACCCCTTGTCGGGTAAGCGTGCCTTTTCCTGCATCGGCCTCATATAGCCCGAATCGGTAGACCCGCCGGCGGGATGGCAACGTCGTACTCATTTGGATTGCATCGGTCCAAAATTCAGAGCTTTGCATCCTACTCCAGAAGCCCTGTTGATAAAAGTCCATAACTCATGGGAACAGCATGATTTAATGGTTCATAGACGAACCATATCCAGTTCGTTTGACGCTTTCCCACTCCTCTCTCATCATCCCTTGCTAGCGATACTCGGCTCTGATCTGGTTCCCCAACTACCAGCTTCAGGGCCATCCCTCGAGTGGCGGCTTACTCCGCTCAGTGGACGTTAGCCACACTCTGAACCAACGGGTATGTCCGCGTCCTGTGTCCTCCGTCAGAAGTAAGGGACACGGACGCGGAGATCCCTATCCAGTCATGCTCCCCACACTCTCAGGACATTTCCTCCAAGCCTTAACTTCGCAGCATACGGTAAATTCTCCCGTACCAGTACTGCTTTTTCTCGCTCTGAGGCCCCCGCTGAGCGCTGTATTCTCCGATTCATCAGCATCTTACGTACGCTCTTCCTCGCCTCCTCTTTGGCGTCTGGCGTGCCCACTCTACCCTCACCTGGTCGAAATCCAAATGGAGGGTGCACCATTATGCGATTCCGTACTGCATTGTTTCTCTGTTCTCTCTATCTGCTCTGTTTCACCGTTGCCGCATGGTCCAGCACGCTGGCCGCTCAGCCAGCGTCAGCTTTTCCTTTGGCTGCGGATTCCAAATCCATGTCCGGGAAGATAGCCTCGGTCGGCGATACAGATTTCTCTCTCGAAGTTCCAAAAGCCGAAAAACCAACGACGGTCCAATTCTTAATCGATGACAAAACCCAATTTGAAGGCACGCTGGCTGTCGGCGCTCAAGCTACCGTGGACTACCGCTCCGCTGACGGCAAGATGATCGCCACGCATGTTGTCGTCACTCCGGCTTCAGGCGTCAACCCACACTAACCCACTCAACCTTTTTCCAACCCAGCCCCTCTTATTTCTTAGAACCAACCAGTCACTCGCGCCTTGCTACTTTCGCAAGACCCGTGGTGCGGAGTTGACTGGCACGTCGTCTGGGAACCTCTCTTCCTGCTCGGAGGCCTCGGCATGCGCACCACCCTCAAACTCGTCCTGCCTCTCGCCGTCAGCGTCCTTTGTGTCTCCGTTCTCTATTCCGCCTACCAGGTCCGCACAGAGCGCCGCAATCTCCGCAGCGACCTTGTGCGCCGTGCTGCCACCCTCGCGGAGAGCTTCCAGGAAAGCCTCGAATCGCATTCCGGCCGCGCCAACGACAAAAATCTTCAACGCATCGTTGACCGTTTCGGCCAGCGCGAACATCTTCTCGGCGTGGCCATTTATGATCGCTTCGGCACTCCGCTAGCCATCACTCCCGGTCTACCAGATAAATTCAATTCCCGGCCGGTGGCCGCTGCCCAAGCCGCCACTCTCGACATGGGCACCGGTGAATTCTCTGATTCCGCGGGCGACTCCTTTTACACTTATGCCTTGCCGCTTGCTCGCGATGGCGAATCACCGGGGTCTCTTGTCGTCATCTACGACACTTCCTACATCGAACGGCGCCTTTTTCTCTCCCTTCGCGATTCGCTACTCACCGCTCTCTTGCAGACGCTCCTCATCTCCTCGCTCGCCTTTGTCCTCGTCCGCTGGATTTTCACGGCGCCTTTAGCCTCCACGGCAAAGTGGCTTCGCACGCTCCGTGCTGGACCTTCCGAAGGCTCTTCCCATCCCCCCCCCGGAGAACTCTTGGACGAAATTCACACCGAGGCGAAGCATCTGGCACACGCTTTGGACACCGCTCGTGCCGCTGCTCAGGAGGAGGCGCAACTCCGCGAAACACAATCTTCTGTTTGGACTGCCGAACGCCTTCGTGTGAGCTTGGCCAACAAATTAGGCGACAAGCCACTCTTCCTGGTTTCTAACCGCGAGCCCTACATGCATGTTTTCTCGGAAAAAAACGACGTGATCCAAACCATCGTGCCTGCCAGCGGCCTCGTTACGGCTCTTGAACCGGTCCTCCAGGCCTGCCACGGTACCTGGATCGCCAATGGTTCAGGCAGCGCGGACCGCGAAGTCGTCGATGCTCTTGATCACCTTCAGGTTCCTCCAGACCGCCCCACTTACACCCTGCGTCGCGTCTGGCTTACCGACGAGGAAGATCGTGGCTATTACGAAGGTTTTTCCAACGAAGGCCTCTGGCCGCTTTGCCACATTGCCCACACTCGCCCCATCTTCCGCCTCGAAGACTGGCTGCAATACCAAAAAATCAATCAGCGCTTTGCCGACGCCGTTCTCCAGGAAATGGCGGGAACTCAATCGCCCATTCTTCTCGCGCAGGATTATCACTTCGCGCTTCTTCCGCGCATGGTCAAAGAAGCGCGCCCTGACGCTGCCGTAGCCATCTTCTGGCATATCCCCTGGCCTAATCCGGAGGTCTTCGGCATCTGTCCGTGGCAGCGCGAACTCGTGGAGGGCTTGCTCGGCGCGGACTTAATCGGTTTTCACATCCAGACGCATTGCAACAATTTTCTGGAGACGGTGGACCGCGCCCTCGAAGCTCTTACCGAATGGGATCGCTTTGCCGTCAACCGCAAAGGTCACACCACTCGCGTCCGCCCTTACCCCATCAGCGTCGCCTTCTCTCCCAATGGCTTTCATTCGCGCAATTTCCAAAGCTCAGGCGAAGAACGCGCCGCTCTCTGCGCTGAACTCGGCACGGAAGCTTCTCTCCTTGGCGTCGGAGTGGATCGCGTGGACTATACCAAGGGCATTCTCGAACGTTTCCGCGCCGTCGAACTCTTCCTCGAACTTTATCCTGAATTTCAAAACCGTTTTTCTTTCGTTCAGATCGCCGCCCCAAGCCGCACGGACATTCCGCGTTACCAGCAGTTTCTTCAGGAAGTCTCCGACGAAGCTGGCCGCATCAACGATCGTTTCCCCTCTCCGCAATGGAAACCAATCGTCCTCCTGAAACGCCATCACTCGCACGAAGAAATCCTTCGCTACTACCGTGCTGCTTCCGCCTGCCTCGTCACATCTTTGCACGACGGCATGAACCTGGTGGCCAAGGAATTCATCGCTGCGCGCGATGATGAACGCGGCGTCCTCGTTCTCAGCACATTCGCTGGGGCTTCCAATGAGCTTCCCGATGCTCTCCCCATCAACCCTTACGATGTTCAGCAACTCGCAGCCGCGATCCACCAGGCCCTTGAAATGACTGAGGAAGAACAAGGCCTCCGCATGGCCCGCATGCGCAAGACCATCCACGAACACAATGTGTATCGTTGGGCCGCCAATCTCCTATCCGATCTCACGGAAATTCGCATCACCGCCCCGGAACCGAATGGAGCCTCGTTTCCATCATGAGCGCGACTGACCCAAAGGAGTTCTGCGCATGGAGCTGACCGGGACTCAGTTCGAATTCTTCACCGCCGCCTATCTTACGACCATCGGCAACCTCTCCGCCGGATCTCTCGCTGAACTCCTCGCCGGACTCGAACAATGCAGCGACACCTCCATCTTTCATCACACCTTTCAAACCCTCAGCAGCCACCACTTTCTTACCGAGGGTTTTTCCAACGATTTTGCCCAGTGGGTTCTTGCCAATACCAACCGTGATGCCCTCGCCGAGCAACTCGCCGCTCTCGACATTCGTGATTACCCCTCCATCGCCGCGCTTCGCCAGGATCTCTGCCTCGTCGTTCACGCCTTCTGCGAAGAGCATCCCGAGTTTGCCCGCCAGTCCGCCCTCGAACGTTTTTATTTCTGCGAAAGCGTCGAGGTTACCGTGCCCTTCGGGTTCGCCGCCGGCAATCTCGACGACTTTCGCGACGGCATTACACGCCTCAGCCACGCCAGCTTTTTCTTTCACTTCATTTCTTCCCGCTTGCGGCTTCAGTTGCGCACCAACGATTTTTCTCACTGGCTCGCCAACGGCCTCGGTTTGATGTCCCTCGCGGAAAACATCAATCGCATCGACATTTACACCAACACGCTCGATAGCGCGCGCGCCAAGTTGCTTCGCCTGCTGGACCGTGAGAGGAGAAAACATGAACCCGGCGCAGATCGCTAGCCACATTCCGCTCGATGATTACGCGACAGTCATCGGCGCCGGTGAAATCGACGAATTGCGCGCTCTTGCCAAGCCCCTTCTGGGACGCACTTTCTGTATGCTCAATTCCACGGCGGTTGGCGGCGGTGTGGCTGAGATTCTGAATCGCCTTGTTCCCCTCGCGGAAGAACTCGGCATGCGCATTCGTTGGGACGTTATGACCGGCGGCGAAGACTTCTTTGAAGTCACCAAGGCATTTCACAATGCTCTCCATGGCGCCCCCTATCACGCTGATCCCCGCCATTTCGAGATATTCCGCGCTTACACAGACTTGAATCTCCGCCGCCTTTCCCTCGATTCGGAATTCGTTGTGATTCACGACCCTCAACCCGCTGGCCTCATCGCTGGCCGGAAGGAATCCTCCGCTCATTGGATCTGGCGCTGCCACATCGATCTATCCCACCCCGACCGCGCCGTCTGGGATTTTCTCCAACCTTTCGTTTCTCAATATGAAGGTGCAATCTTCTCTTCTCCGGAATTCGCCCGCCAACTCCCCATTCCCCAATATCTCTTCTATCCCGCCATTGATCCACTCGCCGAAAAAAATCGCGACCTTCCCCCAGAGTTTATTTCAGAGGTGCTTGCCCGCTATCAGATCGACCCGCTTCGTCCAATTCTCACGCAAATTTCCCGCTTCGATCGCCTGAAGGATCCCGTCGGCGTAATCCGTGCCTATCGCAACGTTAAACGCTATTTCGATTGTCAGTTGGTTCTGGCTGGAGGAACCGCCTCCGACGACCCGGAAGGCGCCGAAGTCCTGAAAGAAGTTCAGCACGCCGCTGCGGGAGATCCTGATATCAAGGTTCTCGAACTTCCCGCGTGGGCTCCGTTGGAAGTGAACGCCCTTCAGCGCGCCTCCACCATCGTCATCCAGAAAAGTTTGCGCGAAGGTTTTGGTCTCACCGTCTCTGAAGCTCTTTGGAAGAAAAAGCCCGTGGTGGCTTCGGCCGTCGGCGGCATCCCCACGCAAGTGATTCACAAGCACACCGGGTTGCTTGCGCATTCCGTCGAAGGCACTGCTTACCAGATCCGTTTCCTGCTTTCTCACCCCGAAATCGCCACCCGGCTGGGCGAGCAGGGGCATGCCCACGTGAAAGAGAACTTCCTCATCACGCAAAACCTGAAACTCTATCTCACTCTTTTTCTTAGACTTGCAGGCAATTCGGCCGCGTAGACTCTTCCCGCCATATTTCTGCTCGCTAGCCCAAAAGTTTCTCCACGCTTGGCCGATGGAAACAGTGAGGTGAAACGTGTCCATCCAACCGACTCATGGCAATCAAGCTGTGCACCATGCCCAAGCGAACCATCAGCCGACTCCCGCTTCCCAGCAGCCCGCTCCAACCTCCGCTCTTCCGCAAGACAAGGTCACCATCAGCCCTGAAGCCCAGGCAAAAGCTGCTTCCATGGGCAAAGAGCAGAAAGTAGCCGCCAAGTAGTTCAAAGTGTAATTCGCAACTACGCGGTTCCATACCTTTCAGAAGCTGGAGCTATGTCCTCCAACAACAGCGGAAAGGACCTCGCCCGCGACCTGTGTGTATCTTGCCAAGCCTGGAATCATCATCCGCCAGAGTCCTGCATTCCGAATCTGCCGAACATACAGAATTGCCATTCCGAGCGAAGCGAGGAATCCGCTTTTCCGGTAGTGGGTCAGCTTCCGGTAGCGCCTTTTATCGCGCACTTAGCCTCCACCTCGCATTAACGGCTTCTATTCCTGCTGCGCAACTCATGGAGAAAACTCGCCACATACGGTGTCTAATACAGGTATGAGTATTTCGTCCTCGGAGATTGCACTCAGAGCGTTGTGCTGGTTTGTCGTGGCTCTTGAACTGCTTTTTGGTTTCTTCATACTCGTATTGCTCGCCACAACTCAGGTTTACGGCCTCGTTCCCTTCGGAGTTGCGGTCAGCCTAATTTTGGGTCTCACCCCAGCGGTCATGGCCTGCTTAGCCACCCGCAATCCGAAGCGTGCGTCACGAGTTGCCCTGTGGCTCGCTCTCCCGTTCGCCGCGCTAGCCATGAACAGGCTGCCACTTCATTTTCCACTTTCACTTATCGTCGCTTTAGTTTGCGCGCTCTCGCCTGGCTTGTTCTGGATGGTTGCGTCACGTCGGAATTGGCCGCTGCCATTCTCAACTGAGTTGTTCCGGCGCAGACCGTTCTTAGCTCTGTCTGCGGTTATCAGCTTATTGTGCCTTCTACTTTTGGCCTCTGGCACTGTGTCTTTCCTTCTGCCGTGGTGGCCGCCCGTTGGCGATTGCAGCGGGGGACCACTTCTAGATAACAGTGGAAAACCGCAATTCATCGACTTCACGGCGCGAATCGAATTTGTCGGTCCCCAGAGTCTTCGCGGATATTCATTGTTTTCCGTAGCAGGTGTAGAGGAACGTTTCTCAGACTCGATTTGGTCGATCCCCAAAATTGTAATCCTGAGGGATTTCTTCCGCCCAACCGACGTGGGACAGCAATTCTTCATCGAGGGAAAACGGAGTTTCAGTCCATTCGCCCGTTTTCTCCCCGTCGTTGAACGAGTCGAATGCGGTCATTCCAGGCGCATCAGTCGCGCACTCGTTCAACTTCGGACTTTGCGAGACGGGCCGCCCCGAAGCGGAGTCCGCATTATCGGAGCCGTGTTTAGAAGTCGTGAGGATATCAAACCCTCGCCTGGCACTACTGTTTTGATTAAAGGGCCAGCCGGAAACACTGTTGCCGTCACGGACGGTGACGGCGTCTATGACGTTGCCGGCCTACCGTTCGGTCGGTACACTGTTGAACTTTCGACAAAGTACTGGCATCCTGCCTGCGCTTTGAATTTGGAAATGCGGCCAGTAGACGGCTGCAGCCTGTTCCGCGATGAAGTAATCAACAGAGGAAATCAGAAAGACTGAATTACCGCTCTACCGCCTAGGAAGTGGGATAATCGGAAACTGAACCACAACCGCTTTTTTTATCGCGTTGCAGACAAGAGCACATTCCACGTAAGGTGTGCACAATAACCCGCGCACAAAAATGCGAGGAATCACATTCATTCGCAGGTACTTCGGAGTTGGGCTGCTATCGCAGTTTGCCGGGATCGATTCCCTTCTTTCGCGCTTCGTTTTCCACGTCGTCGATTTGCCCTTGCAGGTTTTTCTTCTTCGCTTCCAACTGCTTGATTTGGTCTTCCACGGGGACCATGTTGTATCCATTGTTGATATTGATTCCGCCAGCGGGGCTGCTGTTTTCCCCTTTGAAGTCCTTCAGTTGAGCGATGCGCTGGTCCACGGAATCGATCTGACTCCGCAGATTGCTGATTCGCTGGCGGTAATCGTCAATCTGCGCTTGCTGGCCACCGTTCCCGTTGGAGGAGGGATGGAATGTGCTTTCCTGCCCACCCTGATTCGCCTGCCCTACCACGGAAACTTCACCCGGCAAGGTTGCCACCTCTTCGTTCGTCCAGATCTTCTTGGGTTTCTTCTTTTCTGGCGCTACCTGCGCATCTTGCTTGGGCGCACTCTTGTCTGTCGCTGCGGCTGCGGGCTTCGCGTCCGTAGAATCTTTTTTCGGAGTGTCCTGCGTTTGCGCCCAGCAAACAAAGCCACACCCCAGTAGCAAAAATCCGAGGCCCGCAGTTTTGTTCTTCATCGCACTACTCCGTAGACCGCAAAAGCCCCGGATCAATCCCTTTTTTCCTGGCCTCTTCGTACAATGCGTCAATCTGCGTTTCTAAATCCTTCTTTTTCTTTTCCAACATCACCATCTGCTGCTCCACCGGGATGCGCCCATATCCCTTCTCGACCTGGTACCCGCTTGTCGATACCGGCTCGCCCTTCAGAAATTCCCTGTATGAGGCCAGTTGTTTCCTGATCTCTTCAATCTGCCCTTGAAGTTTTTCCAGGCTTTTGCGGATTCTCTCTACGGTCGCTGGATCCGGGGTTTTGCTGAGCGGGTATTTCTGGCTGCTTTTGTCTCCGGCAGTAGGGACTTTCTTGTCCGCGCCGGTAATATCGTCGTTTGTCCAAACTTTTTTCGGTGGATTCGGCGCAGGCTTGCTCGCGGTATCTGGCGTGCCAGTCGTGCTCGGGCTCTGCCCGGACCCATTCGTGTCATTGCTTTGGGCGCGGCACGTCAGTGTCAGGCTTACTTGCAACAGAACCAGGGTTAGAAACCATCGGATCATATTGCCTCCCGATCGGTCAGCGGGGGACTAGTACTAGCTAACCCATTTTATCGCATTGTGTTTCAGGGTCCGGCCGTCTCTCCTATGGTTTTGCCCAATTCGCCACGCAGCACCTCTAGCGCTTCCTTGGGAGGACCCACTCGGTGGTAATTCGTATAAGTCGTCCGCTCGTGGATCGCAAAGGGAACCACGAATTTCCTTCCATCGAAATCGTATTGCTCAAAGGTCGGCAGCCATATGCCGGGCTCAATTTCGTAACGCTCCTGCATGTAGTGGCTGCCCTTGTACACCTTACCCAGAAACAGAGCCAGCGAGATGTCCGCGCTCACTTCCCCTTCCACTTTGGCCAACTCTCCGGCTTGCTCATCAATCCACACAAACCCTTTTACTTTTGTCAACAGCGTCGCATTCCGCGAAGTGGGCTTGTATTTCGGATTCGGCACCATGCTGTACTTCGCCAATTGATGCTCGCCCCGCATTTCGTGTCCCACCAGCGTGAAGATAAACGCCGCGTGCGTGGCTTCAATCAGTTCGTCGCGCTCTTTCCGCTTGCGCGCCATTTTTGCCAGGGCTTCATCTTGCCCGGCCCCCTTCTGGGTAGCCCAAACCAGCAACTTCTCTAGCTTTTGCAATTCTGCCCGGTAACTCTCTGGGTTTATAGGCTTGCCTTCCCCGCTAAGTGGAATCTTGTCGTTGCTGACGCTGGCCGGAAATACACGCCACACTTTCACCTCCGAGGGCTTCAAATCGCTCCCCGTTTTGCGGATTTCCAGATGCTCAATCCGCTCAAAAAGATCCATCTGGTGGTCCGTGCGTTTGTGGTTGGCAAGCACCCTCTCGAATAGGTCACTCTTCGCGGTATCGGGCGCAGCCTCGGTCGGAGCCTCTCCGGTATCCTGTCCGGTGCCCTCCTGGCCAAGCAGCAGGCCCCCAGCCAGGCAACAGCCACCGGCAAGCGCCATCCATCCTCTCATCCACCATGCTCCGCAACTCATAGATAAGTAAGCTTTCTGCTCACCTTTCCGCGCTTTTCTTCCCCTCCTCCCACTCTAGGGAGTAAACTATTAGATGAGCCGAGATTATACGCGGGTTTGACGAAAGAAAAGTCGCCTCCCCAACGTCTAATTAGTGGGGTTCAGGAACGATTCCGCTCCCTCCTTCGTATCCCTAATAGGAGCTCATCTTGGGCGTTGTTTCCTTGGACGGTTTGTCCCGTGTCCGGCCGCTGGACGGCCTCGCCGGAGTGTCTGCGCGCGCCCGGGGCTTCCGCGCCGCCTGGGTCACCGTCAGCGAAACTCTCAAGCTGGCTCTCAGTGCCCTTCGTGCTCACAAGCTTCGCAGCTTCCTTACCCTTCTCGGCGTCATTCTTGCCGTTACCACTCTCGTTGCCGTCATGAGCGTCATCGCCGGTCTTAACATGTACGTTGCCGACCGCATCGCCAATCTCGGTGCCAACGTTTTCATCGTCCACCGCTTCGGCATCATTACCAGCGAAGATGCGTGGATCAAAGCCCAAAAGCGCCCGATGATTACCTACGAGGACTACGAGCGCCTTCGCGACAATATGAAGCTCACCTCTGCTGTTGCGGCCGAAGAAGATCACAACGTCATGGTGCAAAGCGGCAATTTGACTATGGAAAACGTCCAGATGCTTGGCACCACCGCCAACTTTGCCGACGTTCGCAACCTCTCTGTCGCGCAAGGCCGGTTCGTCACTCAGTCTGACGACGATCATCGTTCCGAAATCGTCTTCATTGGCCCAGACCTGGCCACCAAATTCTTCCCCAATGTCGACCCCATTGGTAAAACTCTTCGCGTCCAGACGCACACTTACGAAGTAGTCGGGGTTGCCGAACCGCTGGGCAGCGCCTTCGGCCAGTCGCAAGACAATTACATGGTTATTCCGCTTAACACGTGGCGCAAAGGTTGGCACACCAGCCAGGATTGGGTCACCATTTTTGTTCAGGCGCCCAATCAGGAGCTTATGGCCGCCAGCCAGGACGAAGCCCGCATGCTCTTCCGCGCTTGGCGCCATCTTCCTTACGACGCCCCCGATAATTTCGGCATTATCGGCTCCGATTCCATCATGGGCCTGTGGCACGACTTGACCAAGAACATCGCCTTCGTCGCCATGGCCCTCGTCAGTATCTTCCTCGTCGTCGGCGGCATCGTCATCATGAACATCATGCTTGCCAGCGTCACCGAACGCACCCGCGAAATCGGCTTGCGCCGCTCCCTCGGAGCCAGGAAGAAGCACATCCTCCTGCAATTCATGACCGAATCCGCCGTCCTTGCTGCCACGGGTGGACTCATCGGCATCATCGCTGCCTACGCCATCGTCTTCTTCGTCAGGCACGTCTTTTCGTTTCCCATGGAAACACCGCTTAGCGCAGTGATTCTTTCACTCTGCATTTCCACCGCAGTCGGCTTGTTCTTTGGAATTTTCCCCGCGATGCGCGCCGCGAATCTCGACCCCATCGAAGCGTTGCGGTCAGAGGGCTGAGGCTATCCCATGGCACAAGCTTACGGCGAAAATCTCAGGCAAGCTTTGGACACTCTGCGCACTCACAAACTACGCAGCGCCCTTACCGTTTTTGGCGTCGTTCTGGGCGTCAGCGTCATCATGCTGGTCGCCGCGCTGCTCACGGGCTTCGACCAGAAAATCCAGGAAAGTGTCAATCAGTACGGAGCCGATACCGCGTTCATCACCAAATGGGACCAGGGACGCCACGGTGGCCCGCCTCCGCTGGAAGAGCAGCAACGCAAGCCTTTGACCGTCGAAGACGCCGCGGCCATTCAGGAGCGTTGCCCCGCCGTAAGACGCGTTACCGTTTTTCTGCAAACCAATTGGAGCCACAACCACATCGTGCGCAGCAAAGCCGGCGGCGTTACCGCGATTGATTTCCGCGGTGTCCAGCCGAATTTCGGCGAAGTTTATGCCAACGCCGCCACGCTCGAAGGCCGCTTCATCAGTGAAGGCGACGACTTCCACAAGGAAAAAGTCGTCATGCTTGGAGAAAATGTCGCTCCCGTTTTGTTCCCCGAAGGCCATCCCATTGGCAAGGACGTGATGATTGACGGCTCTCCGTTTCAAGTCGTGGGCGTCGTAGAAAAGCCCAAGGGCGGATTCGGCCTGGGCGACGAAGACCGCCGCGTCCTAATCCCCTTCAGCACCTTCCGCAAAACGTACCCCGATGCGGACGAAATCCAGATGCGCGCGCAAGCCTATCCCAAAATGCTGGATACCGCCGTCGACCAGATTCGCGAAGTCCTGGAGCACCGCAGAGGCGTCCCCTTTGGCGGCAAAGACAATTTCTCGATCGCCACCGCCGAAGAAACCGTCACTGAGTTCCACAACATCATGCTCAAGGTCTATCTCGCCATGATCGTGCTTAGCGCCATCGGACTCCTCATCGGCGGAGTCGGCGTGATGAATATCATGCTGGTCAGCGTCACCGAACGAACGCGCGAAATCGGCTTGCGCAAAGCCATCGGCGCCAAGAGCAAGGACATCACCTGGCAATTCCTGCTCGAAGCCATGACCCTCACGGGCATAGGCGGATTCATCGCCCTGGTGCTGGTCTTTGCCCTGGTGCTGCTCATCCGCATAACGCTGCAGTGGCCGGGAGTCGTCCCCTTCTGGGCCGCCGCCACCGGCATCGCGGTCAGCGTAAGCATCGGCCTGATCTTCGGCGTCTGGCCCGCCACCAAAGCCGCCAAGCTCGACCCTGTCGAAGCCCTCCGCTACGAATAGTCTTCGCCCTCTCTCCTGGCTTGTGTGGATGCTTGTGTAGATGCTGGGCTTTAGCCCAGCCCTGCGGCTTCTCCCCTCTTCCGCTGTCATCCCGACCGAAATGCCGCGCCGTTTGTGGCACGCAGTGGAGGGACCGTGGCACCACTTCACGCCCCCGTCATTCCGAACGCAGTCTGCGAAGTGAGGTACGGTTTTCCATCGCACGTTCTATTTGCGATGAATTGCGCACCCATCGCACCGCCGTCGGATTAGAACTTTCTTACGAATTCCTTTCTCTCACCATGCAACGCCTCGCTAAAGAGGGACGGTCAGGGTAGATTCGTGAGCACCGAGGAAGAGGTGAGCAGATTCCTGGCCGACGATGGAGAGTATCGGCTAAACATAATGCTGAGCAATATGAAAGACGTGATGATTGAACTCTTTGCGCTTGTGCTTTCCTCAAGGTATGGCAATATCGATGCCCAGCTCGCCAATCGTATCCTTACGTCAACTGAGATGGCTGAATTCGCGGTTTCGGCCTGCGCACCAGAGTTGGCCCCTGTCGGCGAACAAAATGGCGAGAGGATAATTGGGCCAATTTATGAACTCTTAAGATATTGTACCAAACAGTACTTCTATGCGAACCAAGCCGAAATTCAGGCTGCCCCTCGCGTCAAAGCTTATCTGTGGCATCGGAGGATAGTGTCCAAGGTGCGAGAAAATGTTATTAAACAAAGTGCAAAAATAATTGACTATGACGAGGTTTGGAAACCGAGGGGTAAGAAATGTTTTGACAGCCTTCCATAAGTGCGCCTTGAGAAAGTGGTTCACCCTTGCTGTGAGAGGAACACCCGGGTGAAATTGATACGGAATCAGCGATTCAATCACGGAGGACAGGTCATGCATAGAAGCAGAATCAGAATCGTGCAACACACTTCCGCGGGTACCCTATGGTGCGCCGCGTGGCTCTTCACCATCGGCTTTCTTCATCTCACTTTTTGGAAAGGAGTGCTCGCCCTCCTGCTCTGGGGTTACTACCTTGGCGCTCATTTTAGTGCGCTCCCGCGCTAATCACTAAGTCAAAAGAGATGCAATGTTCCGTGCGTGGTGGAGAATGCGGATGATTTGCAGTGGCCTTGTTTCCGGATCGTAAACTATCCCGCAGTTCCGGAATGGCTGGACCAACCAGAATCGTAACGGTAGGGAAGTTGAGTCTTCTCGGACGCGGCCAGCGAGCGGTGTGACCGCTAGAAAAGCACACGCCGAATGAATCGCCTCTTCGACGCGATTCGCCGCGTCAAGATTGTCTCCGGCGATGTAGCTCTATATTTCAAATAGGTCATCTACTGCTTGCGACGTGAACTGATATTTGCTCATACTTGGTGCTTTTCAGCCACCCAAGCTCGTTTCTTCTCATCCAGCTTGGCATGCACCTCGCCGGAATCGATCAACTCTCCGCGCTGCGCGGATGCATAGCCGCGCTCTATTTTTGTCCTGATGTCGCTACCGTGCTCGGCCAGCCAGGCTTCTTGCTCATGCAGCAAGGACACCGCGTGCTCCACAAACTCATCCACTTTCTTGTAAGGCCCTCGCTGAACATCTTGCTGAATCAGTGCTTCCAGCCCCGGCCTCAGTTCGATTTTCATGGCCACAGTTTACCTCAACCTTCCGCCCCTGGATAACCCCAATCGGCCGGGCACCCATCTTCGTTTTGTGAGACGCGTTGTTTGCGCTCCGGATGCTGTTGTGGGGGTGGGTGTTGGGCTTCTCCCTATCCCATCTTCACCTCCGCGCAACCGACCACCGCCATAGCGTGAACAATCCACCCGCGAAAAATAACGCCCCAAATAGGCTCAGGTTGTGGCGAGCTAGCTTGATTCAAGTGGAAGGCTTCTGCTGGTAGCCGGAACACTTTAGCACCGGGAGGCACGGATACTTCGGAAACTGCGGATTATTTTGAGAGAGCTGGCACAGTAGGAATTGCGAACCTTTGGCGGATTCCACCGGACGCGCGTGCACGCAGTTGGCGCACAACCCGATGGCGCTGGCGTTGGTCGAAGAAGCCATTGCGAAAAGATACTTTAATGTTGTGCCGGGTGTGTAGGCCAGCCCTTGAGGAAAAGGCGTTCAGTTTGGCTTGCGTGGTTCGGCGGGGGAAGCATCCGCCGCTGGGGCCGAGGTAGCGGCCGGGGCAGCGGGCTTGCCAAACCGCGATTCGTCAATCGGAACATTCAGTTCGATCTTGTCGGCAGTAATCTTATGGGAGTTCTCGGTGCCAGGCTCTGCGTACTCGATCACGAACGGGTATTTCAGGCCGTTGATTTCTCGAAAGTCGCGAAAAAAAGTGACCCAGGGAATGTCTTTGCCTTCCATCTGGCGGCTGCCCTGACATTTGACAAGCAAATATGTGGAGGCATCGAAGAAGAAATAACTGACCTCGCCGTTGCGGTTGGTGAGCTTGAGTTTGTAGGCGGGCTTTTCTTCCACCTCATCCTTGCCGGCGAGCTCGATGTGATTGCCCTTGGATTTGTAATCGAGAAATGGCCCGTCGTAATCGGCTTCATCAGAAATATTGCGCAGATCGGCTTCTGGCATGGGCTGCACAGAAGGATTGGGCAAGAAGGGGTTGTAAACCCAGCCTGCGGACTTGCCATCGTAAACCCGAATGAGCGACAGCCCATTCAGGCTTAACTCCATGTGCATCTTGAGGGGCCGGGCGCGCTCGACGACAAACGGGCCTTCCTCTCCCGGGCCGAAGGAGATGGTGCCGGTGATGCGCTCGGATTGCACTGCTTTTATCTTGTCAACTCCACCGCGCGTGGCGAAGTATTTGGCCAGGATGCCGTCGACAGTCTGCGCCGCCGCGGGCAAAGCCAGAATCAGGGAGCAAAGAAAGAACGTGAGTTTGCGCATAGTGAAGTGTGTATGTGCGGCGCGGCCGGGACGCAGCAGCAGAAGAATGTTAGATGCAGAACTGGCGGGGGTCAATACAAAGGACGTGGCTTGCGTCCTTGCTCGAGTGCCAACGCCTCATTCGTTCAGCGCGCCGCAGAAACAATCTCTTTCAATGGGAGGCAACTGCACTTCGTCAAACGCCGGTGACAAAGCTGGCGTCTGCGGCCACGTAGCCATACGCCATGCGCGGAGTGTTGAAGGCGAAACCTGGCTTGCCACGTTTGTCGAGAAGAATCACGCCGCCAGTTCCTTTGCCCCGATTGGCAAGAAGTTGTACGGCGGCTTGGGCGGCGCGATCTGGTGTGGAAGTTGCAGGACGCAAGAAATCGCAAGCCGTTTTCGCCAACACAACTTT
Source organism: Candidatus Acidiferrales bacterium (assembly GCA_963780315.1). GTDB lineage: Bacteria > Acidobacteriota > Terriglobia > Acidiferrales > UBA7541 > Acidiferrum. The sequence continues at coordinate 289,995 of CAWABP010000016.1, forward strand.
CATGATGGCCTCGCCGTAGCCGGTGGAGGAGACGCCGCCGGTTTCCGCGTCGGCATAACAACCGCAACCAATCAGCGGCGAATCGCCAACGCGCCCCGGGAGTTTGCAGCAGGTTCCCCCCGTGGATGTGGCGGCGATGAGGTGGCCGTAGGCATCCAGCGCGACGGCACCCACCGTGCCTTGCTCGTGTCCCCGGTGGTGCTCTGCGTCATGGGAATCTTTGCTGCAGCGAAGCCAAGCTTCGCGCTCGGCAGGAGACACTAGGTCCTCCGGATCGCAAAGGGCGATGCCATGTTGCGCAGCAAAGCGCTCGGCTCCTTCGGCGATCAGCATCATGTGCGGACACTTCTCGAGAACCGCGCGCGCCAGGCGGATGGGATTCCTGATGCGATGCAAGCCAGCGACAGAACCCGCGCGAAGCGTGGCGGCGTCCATCACGATCGCATCGCATTCCACGCGACCATCCAGGTTGAGGTGCGAACCATACCCGGCGTCGAAGACGGGATCGTTTTCGAGAGTCATGACCGCGGCTTCGATGGCGTCCAGCGCGTGGCCACCACTGGAAAGGATGCCCCAACCGGCCTCTAGAGCGCGAAGGCAACCAGCCTTGCAGGCTTCGACAGCATCATCAGGAATATCCCAGGCTCCGCCGTGAACAATAAGAGAAGGAGGCATAGGAAGTGAGGATTGCAGAGGAGCCGGAATTTGTCTAGCTGGCGCGCGCTTGAAATCACAAATGAGGAAAGGTTCGATCGCAGAGAATCATGACACTTTGTCGCAGGCTAACTGGGAAAAGTTATTCTTCCTCGTGAATCGTCACAAGGCGCACAACTTCAAACTCTTTCTTTCCGGCCGGAGTCGCCACCTGGACTTCATCGCCAACCTTGCGATTGAGAAGCGCGCGGCCGATGGGCGAAGTGGTGGAGATCATTCCCTTTTCGACGTCAGCTTCTTCTGTGCTCACGAGCTTGTACTCGACTTCGACGCTGCGCTGCATATCAACAACCACAACCCGCGAGCCGTAGCCCGAGCGATCCTTGGGAATGTTGGTTAGGTTGAGCATGCCCAGATCGCCCATGCGCTTTTTAAGCTGGTGAATCTTGGCGTTGACGTATCCCTGCCGTTCCTTCGCGAACTTGTACTCGGCGTTCTCCGAGAGATCTCCGTGCGCCCGCGCGATAGAGATTTCTTTGGGGAGTTCGACGTTCAACTCGTGCTCGAGATCGTCGATTTCTTTCTGGAGCTTCTTTTTGATCTTCGCTAGAGGATCCGACATAACCTTGCGCCTCAAGAAAAACGATGCGGAGCTCGGCTAAGCCGAACTCCGCTCCTAACATTATAGAGGGGAGAGAAATGGAAGGACAAGGGGGGAATGGTGAGAAGCAGCGTTAGCAATTCAAGGAGGCACGCTCCAAGTTGGACTGCTACAGTTAACAGATTGATATAAATGGGCTTACGGAATAGGGAGCGGCACTAACGGACGGTTACCTCCACCGATTGTGTGGCAGTTTTCCCGGCCGCGTCGGCGATGGTAAGAGTGTAGGTAGTGGTCCGCTTGGGCGAGACCTGGAAGCAGCGCGAGTGGGAAGGCCAAACTTCAGCCTCGGGAGGATTAAGGGTGACGGTCGTGGCATTGGCAACATCGTAGCAAATCTCCGCGGATTCGCCACCGCGGAGCGTGGAGGGTGCGACGTAGAAGGCGCGGATGGCGAGGTCTGAGCCTCCGAGCATTTCAATCTCTCTGCGATCTTCCTCGCGGCGCTCTTCCGCCTGGCGTTCGGCACTGCGTCGTTCGATTCTGCGGTTTGAATCATACCGGAAGAAGAAAACAAGACCGACGTAACCGGCAATGACGGCAATGGCCATGGAGGAGTAGAGAAGGGGATGCTTGAATAACGCTTTGCGAGGAATCTGCGGGTCAGGATTCAAAGAGCACCAGCCGGTAGATATAGCCCGCGGAGGCTGCAATCTTCTATGAAAACCCCGGCGGGTAAGAAATTATTGTAATCAATTCCGTGAAGGGAAGACACGCAGCATTCGCCGGAGCAGTGATGCCGCATGCCCCGGCCGCACGGTCGCCAGGGCGGTCCAGCAGGGGCAAAGCAAAGATGTGTGGCGGCGACTTATGCCATTCAGGCGTTCTTTCCTGTTACATTTCGCCTGTTCCTTGTTGATTGTTGAGCCGTCCTTGTGTGAAGAGCGACACCCCGCCGTGTCGATCGTGCGAGGAAGCTTGGAATTGTCCTTTTTCAGGGTTTGTTCATTCCAAACGAAGCTGGCAGGGAGAGGCGAGAAGCAGTTGGATTCTTGTAGTGTCTAGCCAAGGCCCCGTGCACGTCTCTCTCAGAAACTGAATCAGACCACGCCGCCCCCGACTACGCACGAGCCGAGCCAGACGTGTCGTGTTTTGCGCCAGGGTGTTCAGCAGATGTCCCAGTCGCATTAGGAAGTGGTAACCCTTCATGGCCTTCCAGTCCTGCGAAAAGCAATGCTCGTACTGATAGCCTTGACACTTCTCCACCAAAAAGTTGCTCTCGATTCCCCAACGATGCCGCGCGCCCAGGTTGCATCGCTCATGGACGTTCTCCCGTCTCAGCGGTTCGCTGGAGATCCAAGCATGACGCGAGGCTTTCTGCACCAGCTTCAGCGAATCCGGGGCCAGTTCTTCCCAGGTTTCTTCGCAGATCACCACATGCAGAGTTTGCCGCCTCCGTTCTCTCTCCCCGTAGCGATACTCGATGTCGTTCACCCATCGGAAACGTTGCTTGCGGTCCCCCCAGTGCTGTTCCCAATGCTGGTTGCGCTGCAGTTGTCCGAGCCCGCGGACCTCTTCCCATACCGACGGCAGCGAGTCGTCCTGCAGTACGATCATGAACTGCCAATGGTAGCGCCGGCACAGTTCCACGACCGGGCCGTTGGCATACAGCCCGTCCAACAAAACCAGGATCGGCAGACGCGGAAAATACTCTTTCATCCGCTGCGCCAGCCGGCGAAAAGCTTTTAGTTCGCAGTCTTGTTTATCCCTCTCCTGGTCGTACTCTTCGTAGGTCAGAAACTCGCTCAACAGCGGAATGGTTATGCCATTCGCGAAGGCCAGGTTGGCCTCCAAAACATAGACGTAGTATTGCGTCTCACTGGCTAGGCTCCCGTCTTTCTGCTTGCGCTGTAGGTCTCGCTCCAAGCATTGCTCGGTCCACAGCCTGTTCCGCACCATCTTCTGCGTTCCATCGATCGCCACCGGATAACAGTTCCCCACCAGGTAGCGCAAGAATTTCTTCTTGCGGATGAACCGCTGGATCAGTTCGACCAGGGCTCCCTCGATCTCGTTTACCTCGATCCCCGCCAGCAGCCGGTTCAGCGTGTCCTGATGCGCTACACTTTCCAGCTCCGGAAACAGCCGTCGCAGGTTCTCCTGGAACTGCGGCAGAGTCATCTGTCGGTTGGCTTCTCGTCGCGAGGCCATCTGGAATACAAACAGGAGTATCCCGTACAACAGCAACACCGTCGATTTGTGTCGGATCGTTTTCGGATTCCGCGGGTCGCGGATCTTCCCCAACCGCTTCAACAACGTGGGCAGGGCCGAACGATACGCTTGGAGCTGTTCCTCCACCGCTTCCTGCCGCGCCTGCTGTTCCTCCCTCACCGTCTTCCAGGGACTCGTTCCGTTCCCGATCGTGCCCCTCGGCGAACTCTCGAGACCCTCGGCGACCTGACGCTTGCGCAGTTCTTTCGCCGCTCGTCTCCGGTCCTGTCTCTCTTGTCTCCGTTCTTCTCTGCGGCCCCGGCAGCTCATCGCTGCCCCTGGCCTTCTTCGCTCGTCCCTTGCAGAAATGCACGAAACTCCGGCACCAGCGGATATACGTAGATCGCCCGGGGAGTCGATAGGTAGCGTGTGTGACGATCCATCCGTCCTCGCCCACGCGTCTCCCCCAAGCGAATCCAGTTGGCTGCTTGATAGCACGTCCCCCGGTAGCGGGCCAGCTCCACGAACGTTTCCAGCAACACCGGCCCGTAGCCGTAGCGTTCCTCCCAGTCTTTCCGTATCCGCTGCGCCGCCAGCGACAACACCTTGCTCGCTAGATTTTTGACCCGCACCCAGGGAAAAATTAAGAAACGCGTATTCGCCACCACCCAGTTCAATCTTTGCTGGCGATCGCGTTCCGTCCATCCGATCCACGCGTCTCGCTCCCGCAGCGCCCACGCCGAGGAAGCAAACAGCAAACAGCCCAAGCGACGCCCCTCCCGGCCCACCAGAAAATACCGCTGATGCGCTCCAAACGGGCGCTTGTACCCCAGCGGATGGTAACGTTGCACGTACTCGTTCCACAGCTGGTTCGCTTCCTTCCCGCCTACCGGTTGCACTTCCACCGGGCCCACCTCTTGCACGGTTCCGGCAATCTCCTCCTCCGCTGCGCTGCCCGCTCCCACCACGATCGTGCGCCCCCCCATGTGCTGATTACTGGCGCACAGCTTTGGCAATTTCACTAAACCCAGCGCCTCCAGTTGCTGCAAAGCCTTCGCGCAGGAAGCCAGCTTGTTGCGTCCTGCCGGGGTAACCCAATCCAGGTGTTCGCAGATGGTCTGTACCAGCTCTTTCCGACTCAGCCGCCAGTACACCCGCACCGTCTCTTGAATCTCCTGAATCTCTTGATGGCTGAATTCCCGTCCGGATAAGAACTTCGGTACGCCTTCTGCATTTCGTTTCAATGTGGGGCCTCCGCATCGAGTAATCCACACTGATCCTCTCAAACGCGATAACGGATGTCCAGTGCTTTTTGCGACAAAATAAATCGCGAGGTGGGTGTATGTTGTTCTCAGCTTTGGGTTAGCAGGACTACGCGTCAGTGCTGTCGCCGGAGCTAGAAATGCTCGAAGACAATTTCAATCAGGGAAAAGAACGGGCAGAAGTTCGCCCGCTTTGCCAAGGAAACATTCGTCAAACGAGGAATGATTGGCGGGAGCTTCTGGGCCCACGTAGAAGGTTCGTGCGTGACCCGCGACATGAGCAGCAAAGCTGGCGGCAGGTTCAACGTTGCCGGACGTACCAATCGCGATGAATATAGAACAATCTTCGAGAGCTTTGAAAATCAGCTCCAGATGAAAAGGCGTCTCGCCAAACCAGCAGATGTGTGGACGTATTTTGCCGCCGCAGGCGCAGAGAGGCATTTCGCACGGTGATTCGTAAAGAGAAGTATCGGGGAAAGGCGGGCGGGAGCAGGAGTCGCAACGGCTCTTGAAAAGTTCACCGTGCATGTGGAGGACGCGTTGACTGCCTGCCAGTTCGTGGAGATTGTCCACGTTCTGGGTGCAGAGGAAGTGACGGTCGGCGAGCACTTGTTCCAAGGAAGCGAGTGCGAGATGGCCGGGATTCGGCTTGGCGGCGGACGCTACTTTGCGGCGCATGGAATAGAAATCCCAAACGAGTTGAGGGTCGCGCCGCCATGCTTGAGGAGATGCGACTTCTTCGATTCGGTAGTTACGCCAGAGACCTCCAGCATCCCGAAAAGTCGGAATACCACTTTCAGCGCTGATGCCCGCACCGGCAAGGACAAACACACGATCGTTGGAAGATATGCTGAGTTTGGGCATGAAAAGTTCTACAGAGAATCTAGCATGCTCGGCCCGCGGAATTGGGGCGGCGCGACGGTCTGCGTGAGAGCAGGAAAATTATAAGGTCAAGCTATGTGCGCGGTTTTGATGCCGGCAAGCCCGCGAATTTCGGCAAGTATGCTGGAGACCACGCCCGGAACGCTGGCGGCGACTTCAGGAGATAACGACATACCAGCGGAGAAATCGAGGCCTTCTATGCCGTAGACCACCAGAGAAGGAGGCAGTTCGCCCATTGTGCGGGCAAGTTCAATGGCTTCGGCTACGCCGAAGGCATGCGTCGAGCAGTGGGAAAACCACTTGGGAAGTTTTTCGGTGGTGGCGTCGATCCGATGGATGGTGCCCGGAGCCGAGCCAGATTGAACCGCATCCACCAGGATCACGGCGGAGGCGCCTTTCCAGGCTTCCAGGAGTTCGGCGCCGTCGCCGGTCTCCTCCATGATGGTAAAGCCGGGGAGAGTCTGACTCCGCAGGTGGCTAATGACGACACTGCCCACGCCGTCGTCGCCACGGAAGGGGTTGCCAACTCCGATCAGCAGCGCAGTATTGCAAAGGGTGGTCATTCCTGTTCCACCTGTAGTTTTAAGAAATGGGTTGCACAAGAGATGCAAGGATCGTAATTGCGTATGGCCTGTTCGCATTGCCATTGCAAGCGGTCGTTGGGCAGATGGAGGCGCGCGCCGACAAATTCGGAGAGATCTTCCTCGATGGCTTTCAGGTTCTGAGAGGTCGGAGGAACAATCTTGGCGTTCAAGATGAGGCCGCGATCGTCGTACCGATAGCGGTGAAAGAGGATGCCGCGTGGCGCTTCGGTGCAGCCATGCCCGATAGAAACACGGGGAGTGACATCCACGTAAGGCTTAGCGGGAACTTCATAATTGCCAATGATGCGCAAGGCTTCTTCGCAGGCATAAACAGTTTCCACGGCGCGCACCAGGATTCCCTGGAAAGGATTGCGACAGGTGGCGCCGAGGCCTGCGCTACGCGCAGCTTTCTGTGCCAGCGGCGTGAGCTTGTCAAAATTCAAATTGAATCGGGCCAGTGGCCCGACGAAGTAAGAGCCGCGCTCATTTAAAGTGGAATGCAAGGCGTTGGAGTGTTTGTGATGCTCCTCGGAGAAGTGCTGCTCGTACTCCTGGATGGGGATGTCGAGGCCCTTGCTGGAAACGAGGCGGCCTTCGTTCAAGGGGTACTCATCCGGGTGGCGCAAAGCGACGAATTCGTAATCGCGTTGAAAATCGGGGAAGGTGAAGGTGGAGACCCAACGGCAAGTTTCCACGGCGGCGTCGCGCGCCCACTTCAGTTCTTCGGTGAGCCCTTTGAGTTGCGGTTTGGAGGGCGCTTTGTAAAACCCGCCGACGCGAATGTTGATGGGATGGATTTCGCGGCCTCCCACAATGGTCATGATCTGGTTGCCGATTTTCTTCAGGCGCAGACCGCGCTGCACGGCTTCTGGATGATCCTTGGCCATCTGTATGACGTCTTCGTAGCCAAGAAAGTCGGGGGCGTGGAGCAAATAGATGTGCAGCGCATGGCTTTCGATCCATTCGCCGCAATAAAGCAGCCGGCGCAAATCGCGAATCGGACCTTCGATGTGGACCCCGAAGGCGTCTTCGGCGGCGTGGCAGGAGCTCATCTGATAGGCAACGGGGCAGATGCCGCAAATGCGCGCAGTGATATCAGGAGCTTCGCTGAATTTGCGGCCGCGGAGGAAAGCTTCAAAGAAGCGCGGCGGCTCGAAGATGTTGAGCTTCACTTCCGTGACGCGCTGATCGCGAACCCGCACGAACAGGCCACCTTCGCCCTCGACGCGAGCGAGGCAATCGACCTTGATGGTCTTAGCGTTCATGGGCTTCGCTCTCTTTCCGGAACGCTTCGGCGTAGGCATTGAAGGAACGGAAGACGCGCATGAGCTCCGGTTCGGTGGCGCCCAGGGCGGTCCAGCCCGCGCTCATCGCAACAGTATTGGGCGTTTCTTTTGGACCGAAACAGCCATAGCAACCCCGATCATAAGCGGGGCACAGGGCACCGCACCCCGCCAGAGTAACGGGGCCGAGGCAGGGTATGCCGTTAGCGACCATGACGCAAACCGTGCCGCGCCGCTTGCACTCCATGCACACGCCGTGGGCGGGAGTCACCGGCTTACGGCGGTTCAGGAAGGCGTTTAGGACTTCGACGAGTTGAAGCTTGTTGATGGGGCAGCCGCGCAATTGAAAATCAACAAAGACGTGGTCGTTGATGGGCGTGGATTTGCTGAGCGTTTCAATGTATTCCGGCTTGGCGTAAACCATGGGGATGAAATCGGCCACGTTCTTGAAATTCCGCAGAGCCTGGATGCCGCCTGCGGTGGCGCACGCCCCGATGGTGATCAGCAACTTGGAAGACCGCCGGATAGTGTGAATGCGCTCTTCGTCGTGCGGCGTGGTTATGGAGCCTTCAACAATCGAAATATCGTAGGGGCCCTTGGCGACAGAGCGGGATGCTTCCGGGAAATAGGCAATTTCGACGGCGCCGACAACGGATAGCAACTCGTCCTCGCAGTCCAGCAGGCTCAACTGGCAACCGTCGCACGATGCGAACTTCCAAACGGCAATCTTGGGTTTGCGCGCGGGCGCCATGTCAGACCTCCGCCTTGCCAAATACAGAAACAATCTGGTCAAAACGGTAGACCGGTCCATCCTTACAAACGAACCCGGGGCCGTACTGGCAGTGACCGCAGTAGCCCAAAGCACACTTCATGTTGCGCTCCATCGAAAGATACATGCGGTCGTGGGGAACGCCGCGCTTTTGAAGTTCCATGATGGCAAAGCGCATCATCACTTCGGGGCCGCATAGCAAGGCAACGGTGTTGGATGGATCGAAGGGAGCGCGGGCGACAAGCGGTGTGACGACACCAACGTTGCCGCGCCATCCACTGGCGGCGCGATCCACGGTGACCTGCACTTCCAGGTCGAACTTCCCGCGCCATCGCTCCAGCTCTTTCTTGAAGAGAATGTCTTCCGGAGTGCGCGCGCCATACAGCAAAACGATCTTGCGGTATTTTTCGCGCTGCGCCATCAGGAAATACAGCACCGGTCGCAAGGGCGCGAGACCGATACCACCGGATATGATGACAAGATCGCGGCCATTCTCCTCGTTCAGAGGCCAGTGGCTGCCAAACGGTCCGCGGACGCCGATGTGATCCCCGGGCTTCAAGAGTCCCATGGCCTTGGTGACAATGCCGACGCTACGCGTGGTGTGTTCCAGGACGGTAGTGGCCGCGGGACTCCCGCTTATGGAGATGGGAACCTCGCCCGTTCCAAACACATAGAGCATATTGAACTGGCCGGGGAGGAAGGAGATCTTGGTTTCGCGATTTTCCGGGACGAGGCTCAACGTGAAAGTGTCATCCGTCTCGTCCCGCACGCGGTCAATGCGGTAGAGCTGCGGGATCATGGGATCCGAGTTAAGTCCCTGAAGGACTTCGTGTTCAATCATCGTGGCCATAAATATCCAGAAGCTGCAAACGTGTAGCGTCCAGCCGAGCAGTGATGATGTTGGCAAAACGCTTCAACATTTCGAACCCGAGGTCGTGATCTTCCTCGCACTTGGCCCGCAGACACTTGGCATCGAAAACGAGCGCGCGCGTGCGCTTGATGGTCTTGGCGTTGAAATGCCAGCGGTATGGCGGAGTGACCCACGACCAGCCAAGAATTTCGCCTTCGCCGACGGTCTGCATGGTGGTCGGGCCCAGGTGAGGAATCACCAATTCGATGGAAACCGTACCGCTGCGAATGAAATAGAACTCATTGGCGGGATCACCCTCCAGAAAAATGAAATGCTTCTCTGGGAATTGGACATTCTTCGCGCACCCGGTGATGAACGGCAGATGATCTGGGGGGAAATCCTGGAAGAATGGATGTTCCTTGATGACGGTCTCTAGCGTGTGAATCATTAGTACCCCTCCTCAACCGGCAGCGCTGGCGAACGTGTCACTCTCGCGCATTACGCGCGCTTCTTCGGTGATATCAATCCCGACGGGGCACCAGGTGATGCAACGTCCGCATCCCACGCACCCCGAAGTGCCAAACTGGTCGAACCAATAGGCCAGCTTGTGCATCATCCACTGGCGATATTTGGAACGAGGCGTCGAGCGCACGCTGCTGCCATGGATATAGGAAAAATCGGTAGTAAAACAAGAATCCCATTTGCGCCAGCGTTCTGCCTGCTGACCCGATAAATCGGTAAGATCCTCGACGTTGGAACAGAAACACGTCGGGCACACCATGGTGCAATTGGAGCAGCTCAGGCAACGGTCTGCGACCTGATCCCAACGCGCGTGCTCCGTATTGCGGTACAGCATTTCCTTGATCCCGTTTACGTCAAGTGTCCGGCCCATGTGCTTGGCGGCTTCGGCAACCAGGTTTTCAGCGAACTCCACGTCTGCCGGAGCTGCTTCCTCGTGGGGCACCTGTGACAGAAGATCGGCGCCCGTTTTCGTGCCAATACGCACGACAAACTGGTGGCGTCCCTCCCTAATCACTTCGGTGAGTGCCAGATCAAAACCTGAGGCGGCCTTGGGGCCCGTTTTCATGGATGCGCAGAAACACGTGCCGCCAGCTTGGATACAATCCACGGCAACAACAAATATGTTTTCGCGGTGCAGTTTGTAGACAGGATCGACGAATGGACCCTTGAGAAATACTTTGTCCTGAACGTTTAGAGCCTCGAGTTCACAAGCGCGCACGCCGATGAACGCAAACTTGGTGGGCTTGCGGACCTCTGGAACAATTTCAAAAAGCCCGTCGGACCGATGCGCTTGCCAAAGCCGCGCGACTGGCGGAAACAGGAACTTCTTCCAGGATTGCGGGCCGACGGCGAAACCGAAAAACGCACCATCCTCGCGATGCTTCAGGCGGTACTTTCCGCCGCTCTGCTCATCAGTCCAGCCTACAGGTAGGTCTTTTGTCGAAGCGACATGGTCGTATACTACGGCCCCTTCGCGGACAGTGGGACCTAACACTTCGAATTCCCGCTTGCTCAGAACCTGGAGCAATTGGTCCAATTGCACAGGAGACACGATTTGACAACTACTTGACCGAGGAGCCTTGGGAGGCATACCTGCTCCCTGCTGCTCCGGGGGGGCGCTACCCGGGGCGCATGCAACTTCACTCCATCATTACCTAACCTTCGTATACTCCTTCCCGGTACTCAATGCAACGGCACGGGTCACCATCTCGAATCAGATTCCGCACGCATCGCCAAGTGGGGTGAAGAAATCAGAAAGTTGTCCAGAAAAAGGGCGAAACGAAGCGAAAAACAGAGACAGAGGAGAGGAGAAAGTGCGACGATTTGTGATGCGCGTCACTGTCCATTGTGATGATGAGCAGAAAATGCTTCTTTTAGTGCTTTTCCATTATTGTTCCGACTCGTCTCGTATCGTTAAGTGGTAGTAACAAACGTCGCGCCGCACCAAGATCAGGTCAAGGACAACAGCCACCGGCGCATCCACTTTCTAGTGGAATCACTTTTGAAAGCAGTCGAGGGGAATCCAGACCAGGGGTGTATCGGTGTTCCGTCGGGTGTGCCAAGGGAAGTTTCTTACCAGCCTTCCAATCGCGGTTGCGATCGCGGCTTGCTTGTATCCCGCAGGTTTTCTTTCCGGGTCCACCAATAAACAACCTCAACCGCAGCGAACCGCCACAGTGAAAGCCAGGCCGGGGCTTGTATTCGTTCAAGCTGCGGTCGTGTTGGACGTCAATATCCCGCTGCGCTTCCCGAGCGGCAGCCGCATCGTGCGCTTGCTTTCCGAATCAAAACAAGTTGTTAACCTGACACCTGAATTCTTCGCGGCAGCGGATCCGCAAGTCGAGTTCAACGGAGCAAAGGTGCTTTTTTCAGCCCAGAAGAATGCCGGTGAAAAATGGCAGATCTGGGAAATGAACGCCGATGGTTCAGGCAAACGGCAAATCACGAATTGTTCCGAAGATTGTGTCCGCGGCGCCTATCTTCCCGCCGGGGAAATTGTTTTCACCGTGGCAGGCCAGAGAAAGGGACGGCCGAAATCTTATCTGGCGGTTTCCAAAACGGATGGCTCGCAAATGCACCCCATCACGTTCGGGCCCGGCAATTTCTGGTTGGAAACCGTACTTCGTGACGGGCGCGTGCTTGCCTCTGCTTCTTCTCCGCTGCAAGAGAATGAGGCCGCGGAGAAAACAAGATTGCTGTACACGCTGCGACCAGATGGCGCGGCGCTGGAATCGTTCCGTTGCGATCACCAGACATCCGTGAAAAGGGGCGAAGCTTCTGAACTTGAAGATGGCTCGGTCATTTTCGTAAAGACGAGCAGCACACGCGAAACAACGGCTGGGACTCTGGCCGAAGTACGCCGGGGAGATGCGGGAGAGTCTGCCGTGGGCAACCGCGGAATGCAATACCGTTCACCGCGAGCTTTGGCCGGAGACAAGCTAGTGGTCTCCCGTGCCGCCGCGGTGCAAAGTACCACGCCGGTGAAGTTCGATTTGTACGCGTTTGATCTGAAGAAACAGTTGGACGGCGAGCTGATTTACAGCGATGCGAAGCTATCCAGCATTCAGGCAGTGCCACTCATCGCCAACCCCGTGCCGAAGCAATTCTGGAGCACGCTGAATTTGGATGCCAACTCCGGGTATTTCATTTCGCTGAACAGTTACGATTCCCTGGAAGGAGTCAGGGGAAGACTGGCAGCGGCGATCGCGCGAGTGCGCGTTATTTCGTTGGAGAGCGTCAACGGCAGGGAGCGCAGCCTGGGTGAAGCGCCGGTGGAAAAAGACGGGTCGTTCTACGTTGAAGTTCTGGCGAACCAACCGGTGCGTTTTGAACTTCTGGATGACGAAGGACAAACGATTGTGGCGGAACGCAGTTGGATTTGGACGCGCCCGGGCGAACAGCGAGGCTGCCCTGGATGCCACGGCGACAAGGCGTTGGCGCCGGAAAATCGTTGGCCACTCACTTTGAAGCGTTTTGATACACCGACGGCCCTTCTGGAGAAGGAAAATGCGGCAGAAACAGCACACAAGAACTGAACTTTCGCGCCGCCTTTTCTGGCTTGGCGTGGTTGCGAGTGCGGGACTCGCTATCGTCTCGGTGGCGTTGGCGCAAAAGACCGGCGCGCCGGCCCCTGCGCCCGTCAACTCTGCCGCGAAGTATCCCACCTTTGAAGACGTGACGGACAAGGCAAACCTGAAATTTGTGAATTCATTCGGCGAACATAAGCTGAGTTCGGTTCTGGAATCAGCGGGACAAGGTTGCGCCTGGTTTGATTACAACAATGATGGGCTGTTGGACCTCTATGTGTTGAGCGGCCGCTATATGGACGGCGTCACCGACCACTCGAAGGCCGATGGCAAGGACGCCACCAATCATCTGTATCGCAACAATGGCGACGGGACTTTTACCGATGTCACGAAAGAGGCGGGCGCGGCCGGCAATGGCTATGCCATGGGCGTGACCGTTGGAGATTACGACAACGATGGCTACGAAGACATCTATGTTACCAACTGGAATTCCTCGATCCTTTACCACAACAACGGCAATGGCACATTTACGGACGTAACCGAAAAGGCGGGCGTGCAGAACAACCGCTGGGGCATCGGCGCGGCGTTCGTGGACTACGACCGCGATGGCAAGCTGGATCTGTTCGTTGGCAATTACCTGAAGTTTGATCCGCATGTGAAGAAGCTCTACTACACGGCTGAAGCGTTTGCCGGTCCACTGGATTACGAAGCGGACTCCAACCGGCTGTTCCACAACAATGGCGACGGCACCTTTACTGATGTTTCCGAACATGCAGGGGTCGCAAGCCCCGTAGGTAGGGCGATGGGCGTTACGGTGGGCGATTTCGATGGGGACGGTTGGCCGGACATCTACGTGGCGAACGACGCGATGGAAAGCTATCTCTACCATAACAACCATGACGGGACATTCACGAACGTAGCCATCGAACAGAACGTGGCGTATGGCACCAACGGCGATACGCCTTCGGCAATGGGACCCATTTTCGCGGATTACGATAACGATGGCGCGCTGGACCTTTTCGTTTCTGACATGCGCTATCACCGCTTGTTCAGGAATTCGCCAAAGGAAAACTTCTTTATCGATACAACAGCGGACGCAGGCATCGCGCGGGTCGCTGGCCAATATGTGGGCTGGGGCGACGGGATTTTTGATTTCGACAATGACGGGTGGAAAGACATATTCATCGTCAACGGCGGGCTGCACTGGCTTATACCGATGGAAGATTCGCTGCTGCGCAACAACGGCAATGGGACGTTTACTGACGTTTCCGATCAGGCCGGGAGTTACTTCCGGACGAAGAAAGTCGGGCGCGGAGCGTGCTTTGCGGACTATGACAACGACGGCTACGTTGACGCTTTCATTGTGGTGCTGGGAGGCAAAGGTATTTTGCTGCACGCCAAACCTCCTGAGGGAAGCGCGCGAAACCACTGGCTGACGCTGAAGTTGACCGGAACGAAGAGCAACCGCGACGGTTTCGGCGCGCGCATCGAGGCGGTGGCCGGAGATCTGCACCAAATGGTGGAGAATGTGCCGCAATCGGGTTACCTCTCGCAAAATGACCCGCGTCCGCATATTGGTTTGGGTTCGCACACAGAAGTGGACCGGCTGACGATTCGTTGGCCTGGCGGAACCGTACAAACACTGGAACACGTGAAGGCAGATCAAATTCTGGCGGTCACTGAGCCAGGGGAACGGCAAGCAATTACTCCGGGAGGTTCCAACCGGTGAGAGCGGAGCTCATAACTCGCTTGCAGAAGCTTGGGGTGCTGACGGGTTCCTTCGCGCTCCTGGGCGTCATCGCGGCATCGTGCGGAAGTTTCCGTCTGCATGCCGCACCGGCAAATGCACAAACTGCCGAGAATGCTGCACAAGAGAATTACCTCACGCCGGTGGAACTGAAATTCTCGTCAGACGGTGCAAAGCTTTATGTAGTTTGCGAAGACGACGATTCGCTGTTGGCTGTTGATATCCACTCGCAGCGGGTGCTTGCAAAAGTAAAAGTGGGCCACAAACCGAAGGATGTGGCCACATCTCCGGACGGCAAGACGCTGTATGTGACGAATGAGTGGGACGACACCGTTAGCGAGATCGATGCCAAGAGCTTTACGGTGCGCCGCATTTTGCCGACTGGCTGGGGCCCCGTGGGAGTTACCGCGGATCGCTCGGGGAAAGCGTTGTACGTGGCGAACAGCGTGAGCAACGACGTATCGGTGTTGGATCTGACCAACGGAGTGGAGTTGAAGCGCCTTGCATCGTGGCGTTCGCCCCACAACTTGCTGCTGTCTCGTGATGGCCGCCGCGTTTACGTATCAAATATGTTGGCGCACCTCGGTCCGGCGAATGAGCCGCCAGTTTCCGAATTGACGGTGATTGATACAGCAACGCAGCGAGTCGCGGAACGAATCGAGATTCCGGGAGTGTTGGAGTTGCGGCACATTGCCGAGGCGCGAGGACCCCAAGGCAGTTATCTGCTTGTGCCGATTATGCGGCCGAAGAATTTGAACCCGCTGATTCAAGTGGCGAATGGCTGGATAGTGACGCATGGAATGGTGGTGGTGAAGGTCGGCGGAACAGGTGGTGTAGCGCCGGCGAAATCCAGCGTGACCCAAGTTCTGCTGGATGATGTGGACCAATATTTTGCGGGAACGAATGGAGTGGCGTTCACACCGGATGGGCGGGTCGCCCTGGTGACGTCCTCGGAAGCCGACACGGTTACTTTGATTGATACGGCGAAGCTGGAACGTAGATTGCGCCAGGTGCCAGCGGAGGAATTGGCGAACCGGCTGGATTCAGCGAAGGAAATTGTATCGCGGCGGTTGGAAACGGGCTCGAACCCCATAGGCGTGGCGGTCTCCCATGACGGGCGATTCGCCTACATTGTAAATCGCTTGGGCGATAGTTTAACGGTGGTGGACATTGCGCGCTTGCAGGTTCGCGGAACGATTGACCTCGGCGGGCCAAAAGAATTGAGCAAATTGCGTCGCGGCGAACAGATGTTTCATGCCGCGCGCTTTTGTTTCCAGGGGCAATTCGCTTGCTCGACCTGCCACCCCGACAACCATATTGATGGCCTCGCGTGGAATCTGGAGACGCCGCAGCTGGGGCGCGACCGCGTGGCCAATCGCACGTTGCGCGGAATTGCGGAGACGGCGCCTTACAAGTGGAACGGCCACAATCCCGATCTGGAGACGCAGTGCGGACCGCGCATCGCCAAGTTCTTGTTTCATTCGGAAGGCTTCAACACCACGCAATTATCGGACCTGGTGGCTTTCATTAAATCCATCCCACTGCCACCGAATCGCCATCTTGCAGCGGATGGCCAATTGACACCAGCGCAGGAGCACGGGCGCGCGATTTTCTACCAGAAGTTCTGCGACAACTGCCATACACCGGCGACACATTACACGGCGAGAATCAGTTTTGACGTCGGGACGGCGACGAAGTACGACACGAGCGGGTTTTTTGACGTGCCGCAATTGGATCACATCGTGCAACGCCCACCTTACCTGCACAGTGGCGAGGCGTTGTCACTTGAGGAGCTCTGGACAATTTACAACCCGCAGGACCGGCACGGAGTTACTTCGGACATGTCCAAGGAAGATTTGAACGATTTGATCGAGTTCTTGAAGTCACTATAGGAAGCAAGTGAGTTGGGAGCGGGAATGAAGAACAAACTGATGCGTCGCTGGTTGGTGGGAGTCGCAGGGTGCGTGGCATTGCTGGTGCCGGCTTGCGCACAAGAGCTTCCCCTATATACGAAATGGGAGAACTACACGACGGCGAATGGCATGCCGGATGAAAAAGTGCTGAGCGTTGCGGTGGATGGCGACCGGGTATGGGCGGGTACGGAAAATGGCCTGGTCTTAATCGAAAAAGGCAGAATTCAGAAAGTCTATAAACCCGAAGACGGGCTGGTAAACCGCGTGGTGACGGGCATCGCGGTGGACAAGGCTTCAGGCGACGTTTGGATCTCCACATTCGGCGGGCTGAGCCGGCTTTCCGGGGGACAATTCCACAATTACACAAACCTGACCAGCGGATTGGCGAACGACATCGTTTACGGCGTGGCCATTGAGGATGAATATGTATGGGTGGCGACTACGGCTGGCACCAACCGCTTCAATACGCACACTGGAGAATGGGCCATCTTCAGCGAGAAGAATGCCCCCATTAACGAACCCTGGTCTTACGGCATCGCTGTCGCCGAGAAGAAAGTGTACGTAGCCATCTGGGGCGGCGGCGTCCTGGAGTACGACATTGCCGGAGGATACTGGAAACCTTACACGGACCCTGACGGAGAAATGGAGATCGTGCTGTTCAAGAACCAGGGATTGATTCACATCATCGTGAGCAACATTGCCTGGAATAAAGACACCCAGATGTTTTGGGCGTCCACTTACTTTGGACTCAGCGGATATGACGGGCGGAACTGGCACAACTACCTGTCCATAGACAGCGGTCTGGCCTCGGATTTCATCAATGCGCCGAAATCTCGCGGCGATGACGTCTGGGCTTGCACGGACAAAGGCCTGAGCTATCTGAACTTTAAGACCAACACCTGGGTCACTTACCGGCCCAATACGAAAACCGGCCGCGGAGAAATTATCATTACCGGGCCGGACAAGAAAGTGACGACGAGGGAGACGCCCACATCCCTCGCGCACAACTACATCCTCAATCTTGATTTCCAGGGCGATGACATTTGGGTGGCCACAGCAACGGGTCTGAGCCACGGCATAAAGGAATCCACTCGTGAATCCAATAAGGAAGGGAAAGTCCATGAACATACCACAGCTAGCCGTTGAACCATCCGAGAAGGAAACGGATGCAGTGACCAAGAAGGCCATCACCAATCACTCGGTGTTGAACGAGGCCTTCGACTATGCAAAGCCGTCTTCGTTCTCGCGCGGGCTGCGGCTGGACATCAAGGGAGTCACCATCCTGTTGATCTCCGGCACTGCCAGCATTGATGAGCACGGCAGAACCATCCATGAAGGCGATTTCCGCGCGCAGACATGGCGGACTTACCAGAACATTACGGCGCTGTTGGAATCGGAAGGCGCCACATGGAAGGACATCGTCCGGACGACTTGTTATCTGCGCGACATCGAACGCGACTATGCCGCCTTCAACGAAATCCGCACGCAGTTTTTCAAGGAGCAAGGATTGGACCCGTTGCCGGCTTCCACGGGCATTCAGGCAATTCTCTGCCGGCCGGATTTGCTGATTGAAATGGAAGCAATGGCCATTTTCGACGCCAGCAAGAAGTAAGAGGTCGTTTGATCCAGTGGAGCACGTGGCAACCCCGGGCCACGGACCAAACAGGCGGGCGAAATGTTTTGGAGCGCGCCTGTTTAGGGTGAGTGAGTTGTGAAGGAAAGGTAGATTGAGATGAAGATCGCTGGGATTACTCGGTTAGAAGATATTTTCAAGATCTGCCCGTTGATCGGCCGCAAAATTGATGATTTTGCGGGCGAAAACTCGGCAACCCGAACGGTACAGGTCGGACCAGTTTGTTTCGGCGGACCGCGGCCCGTGGTGATTGCGGGGCCATGCTCGGTGGAGAGCTACGAGCAGACACGCGAAGTGGCGCAGTTGGTGAAAGCAGCGGGCGCAGACATGCTTCGCGGCGGAGCATTCAAGCCGCGAACTTCCCCGCACGATTTTCAGGGACTCGGGCTGGAAGGATTGCGGATTCTGCGCGAGGTTTCCCGAGAGACCGGCCTGCCGGTGGTGACTGAAGTGATGGATGCGCGGCAGATCGAGCAGGTAGCCGAACATGCGGACATGCTGCAGATCGGCTCACGCAACATGCAGAACTACACCCTATTGGTGGAAGCCGGGCGCTGCGGCAAGCCTGTGTTGCTGAAACGCGGAATGGCGGCAAGCCTGTGCGAATGGCTTGGCGCGGCGGAATACATCGCCAAAGAAGGGAATTTTGATATCGTGCTGTGCGAGCGGGGAATCAAAGCGTACCCATCAGGTGAATATTCGCGTTACGTCCTGGACCTGAGCGTTATTCCCGCGGTTCAGGAGCACACATACCTTCCGATCATCGTGGACCCGAGCCATGCCACGGGCGTCTCTTCCATGGTGGAACCGGCCAGCCGCGCAGCAGTGGAATTTGGATGCCACGGACTGCTCATTGAAGTGGCCAGTGACCGTCCGGGCGCGGCCAAACCGAAATGCGACGCGGCGCAAGCGATTAATCCGGCGACTTTGGCGAGGATTGTGGACTTCGTGGCTGCGCGTAGCGAAGAACCGGTGAGGGAGCGCGCCCATGCAGTTTAAGGTTTGTAAGAAGACCGTGCGAAGAATCCTGTTTGCCGGAATTGCGTGCTCCCTTGTTCCGGCGTTTTCTACACTGGCGCAAACAGCGGAGCCGCAGAAACCGGCAAGTGAAACTACGTCGACGCCGCGTTACGCCAACATGCCGGACGAAGCAGTTCCCTACGGTAAGTTCACGAAGCCTTACAAGGAATGGTTTGTGGACAAGGATACGCTCGACTATTTTGGAGCGGCGCGAGAACGGGTGGTGGAAGAGATCGGTACATCGAAAACTGTGAACATCGGATTTCTTGGCCCATTGGAAAACAACTATGAGGCAGTGTACGGGCAGGCCATGCTCCACGGTGCGCAGTTGGCGGTGGAGGATGCGAATGCACGCGGAGGATATAACGCGAGCGGGATGTCGAACGGCAAGCCTTACGCATTGAAGATCCATAACGACTCGGCACAATGGGGCGCCTCGTCAACCGAAGCGGTGAAGATGGTGTTCGATGAGCACGTGGTTGCGGTGCTGGGCAGCGTGGATGGCGCATCCACGCATATCATGCTGCGCACGGCCCTGAAAATAGAATTCCCAATCATGGACACGGGCACCACCGACCCGACCGTAACGGAAACGCGCATCCCCTGGGTGATGCATACGTTTCCCGACGACCGGCAACAGGGATACACACTCGCGGACTATGTCTTCAAACAATTGAAGCTCAAGAAAATTGGCGTATTCCGCACGCAGTCGAGGTATGCGCGCATCGGCGTGGAAAAGTTCATTGACGAAGCGAAACGGATGGGCCGCGTGCCGCCGCTGGAAGTGAAATTCGATCGCGGCGATCATGATTTTTCCACGCAGTTGCGCATGCTGCAGAACGCGCACATCGAGGGGTTGATGATCTGGGGCGAAGCGCCGGATGCCGCGCGCATCCTGAAACAGATGCGAGAGATGGGAATGAAACAACCTGTGTTCGGCTCTAGCCGGATGGCTTATCCCGCATTGCTGGAAATCGCGGGAAGCGCGGCGGAGGGCGTGGTTACTACTTCTCCGCTAGACCCGACGCGAACCGATGCGCGGTGGCAGGAATTCCGCAAAAAATATCAAGCAAAATTCAATGAAGAGCCCGATGCGTACGCCGCGTATGCCTACGATGGAATGAACATCCTGATTGGGGCGGTCGAGAAGCACGGACTCAACCGCGGGAAAATCATGGACGGCCTTCGCGAGTATTACGGTAAACCTTATGACGGCGTGGCGGAACGCGAGGAATTCGACTACACGTTGAACAACATCGCGCCTTTGGCGCTGGCTAAAGTGGAAGGCGGGAAATTCGTTTATTTGCCGGCGCAACGCCGCGGGTCCAGCGCAGCGCATTCCGGGGCTGGAGCACCTTAATGGGGGCGGCTGAATTATCTGGCCGCTGCTCCCTTAAGCGCAGCTTTTGCGCTCGGCACACCGATTCCCACTTAGGTTTGCGCGGCGCTTTGCTGCTATTGAGCATCATTGCGTTACCACATTCTTCTCAAGCCCAGAGCGACACCATTCCGCAAACCCCTTATGCGACCATGGACCGCAGCGCCGTTTCTTATCGCGGGCCGGGGCGGGAAACCGCTGCGAATCTTCCGGGCGCAACGGTGAAGATTGGGATTCTGCTTCCGCTTCTCGGGACGCGTGCAGCGGAAGGCCAATCCTTGCTGGAGGCCGCGAAGTTGGCGATGGCGGAAGAAGAATCTGCTGGGCCGCTTTCCGACGGACGTTACCTGGCACTCGCGGTGCGCAACGAGGCGGAACGCTGGGGCCAGGCGAGTAGCGAAATGGTTCAACTCATCTCTGAAGAACAGGCTGCGGCGCTGATTACTTCTTCGGACGGGAATATCGCGCATCAGGCTGAGCAGATTGCGAACAAGATCGGGATTCCGATTGTGACGCTGGCGAGCGACACGACGACAACCAGAATCAACATTCCATGGATTTTCCGCGTGGGGCCAAGCGATGAGGAGCAAGCGCGTGCGATTGCTGCGCAGATTTATCGTGCAGGACTTTCGCCGAAGGTTGTGCTGCTTGTGGAAACGGGACATGACGGCAGGGTCGGGGCGGAGGAATTCGAGAAGGCTGTTAAACATCTGCAAGGAATTTCGCCTGAGCGGTTGGAGATTGCTCCTTCGGAGTTGCACCTGGAAAACATTGTGGCGCAGGTGAAAGCGAGCGCGCCGGAAGCGATTGTGCTTTGGACGAGTTCGCCGCTGGCAGAACGACTGCTCGCGCTGATTAGCCAGGATAATTTTCGAGTGCCTATTTACTTGTGTCGAAAAGCGGCTGAATCGGTTGAGGGCAATGTGCTTGCGATTGTTCAGCATGAGACGCAAGGCGCAAATGAAATCTCGCCGGGGATTTGGGTAACTGGTTCCGCGGCGGGCGCGACGAATGCAGAAGAGCGCGAATTCGCGGAACGCTATCTCGCAAAGACGGGAGCTTGGCCAAGCTTCGCGGCATTGCAAACCTATGATGCAGTTCGGTTGGTTGCGAAATCGCTGCGTGCTGAGGGCGCGAATCGTTCGCGCTTGCGAGATTATCTGGCAGCAGGAAATCGCTTCGCGGGCTTGAGTGGAACTATCGTGTTCGATTCGGCAGGAAATACCATCGGCGATACTCGTTTGGTCGACATTTTCCCCACCAACAGAACGTCTGCTCGTTAGGCACACTCTTATTGCGCCGGGGCAATTCATATTATTGATGGAGGGTGGAGCAATTAGCGGCGAAGTCTTGCTGTGGGGTAAATCGCCGCGTTTGCAGAGGCGATGTTGCACGTGCAACATTTGGCGGAGCGGATGAAGACGGCCCACAGTTATCAGTTGGCAGTTTACAGTCCAAGATTTGTCCTCGTGCCGGTTGCAATGTCCGGCAGCGGAGAGAATGTTGGAGGAAGATTCGGACGGCGAGATTCCCGAGAAGAAGATGGATAGAGGGGTGTACGGTACGTACGGGAAAAAGCAGTGGGGAGAGAAGAGAAAGACGAAACTAGAAGGGGGAAAATAGTGAATGGGGAAAGGCAGTGGCCCTCCTCCGGTGAAGCAGCGGGGTGAAGCGGGGCAAGGAGAGTCTCGCAGGGGAGCGCGGGCAGGGAGGTACCGATCAATCACGATCCATGATACCATAGTATTTACTAAGTACAAAATTACATTTATGAGCTACTAGACTCGAAACTGGTACGAGGGGCGGCAAGTGGAACCCAAGAGCCGCCGTCACAAAACGAGGATGGAACACCCTGACCTTACTTACCGTCTAGCGTCCGGACCACGGTTTTGAGTTCTCGGTTCTCAATTTTCGGTTTTCAGTTTAGGAAAAAACGACAGGCAGAGGGAAGGTCGAAAGTCGAAGGTTGAAAGTTCAAATGGGAAAGAAAAAGAGAAGCTTCGACTCTTCTGCGGATCTGGCGTATGGGCATCCAGATGAGGAATAGTCAAAAACCCCACCCTTTATGAACCAAATGCAAAGAGTGCGACACCCAGGGTTCACCTCTTGGCCAGCCGTCGCATTTAGGTGGAGGATTGGGTGAGGTACGGCAACACCAAGCAGAAAGAGGACAGAAAAGGTCGGGAAGATGGAGTGGTGGGTCGTTGCGAAATGACATGGGCGTCGCGTCCCCTCAGGATAACTGACGAAACCAACGAGATCAGTTACCGGAGCGGACCAACCCTTGCATAAACCAAACCCGCAAGGGTAGGCCACCCGAAATCATCTTAGGCGTTTAAGCGTGCGCCAAGGGCCAAGACAAATCCCAGCAGGGCGGCTAGAGTGCCGCCCAGTCGTTTGGAGTAAAACTTTCAATCTGGACTGCCGGCTCAGGTCACGGATGGGACTCGAGCCGAGCTACTACTGGTAATAGCCTGACAGTTCGAATGTGCAGCTTCCTTGGGTACCGGGCGTGGTCGTAGTGACGGATGCCGAAGCTGGCTGGACCCAGGTCACGGTGCTTCCGTTGGGTATGCCGGCTCGGTTAAGGTAGAGTGTCAGGGGTTGAGAAACAACATAGTCGGTCGACCTGCTGCTGATGCCAGCGTCGCCTCCGCCAGTGACGAAATTGGCCCCTTGCTGCGGTATGAAGGTGTACTGATGGGTACTGCTGACCGACCCATCTGAAAGATAAGTTGGGATAATCAAGGCGATTTCAGGAACGGGGGCCGGGCCCAAAGCGCCACCACCGCCGCTACTGCCCGTGGATTGCCAGGGGGTGTTGCAGACGGCGCCGAAGAATTCGACCACTATGGTGTGGCCGCCGGTGGGAAAGTTTTGGGGAGTGCCAATGGCTCCTGTGGTCACCTGGTTGCCGGTAAGCGCAAGCTGTCCAGTCACCCGAAACACAGTACGAGCAGGATTATTGACGTCCTGCGTGGGTATGGGATTGCTGGTGGTGTTGGTGACTTGGGTGGATACGGTGTTGGTGACCTCGACGAGCGCAGCGACGAGTCCGTGCGCGGTGTTCGGAGCAACTACCGCAACGAAGAGTACCGCCAGAGCCATAGTCGCAACTGCCATTAATGTTCGTTTTGCAAAGTTCATAGTTTTCCCTTTCCTCGGCTTTAGATTGCAGCGAGATTCCGTCGTGCTAGGCCCGGTGTTGTGACGTTCGTCTCCGCCAGTAGATGCCCAAAAGCCCTGTCCCCAGCAGAACCAACGTAGCTGGCTCCGGTGTGACCACGGGCGTCGTTATATCGAGGGCCCAGTTTGCCGTGTCCGTCGAGCAGTTCAGCCCATTGGCATCGCAGGTTTGCAACACGCCGCCCGTTAAATCGGCGAACCCTTCTCCAATCGTCCCGTTATCGAAGACGGCTAAGGGAAGATACGCGGCGTCGCTCAGAAGCACGTTGTAGGTCCCGGCAGACAGGGAAAGCGCCATAGTGATATCCCCGCAGCCCACGCTGGTTGTCCCCGCCGGCGGGCACCCTGCGAACGAACTGAAATTGCTGAGTATGTCCGAGGTACCAAATGGGTTTCCGAGGGCATCGGTCACGATCGTCGCGTTGGCATCGGTCCCAACAAAAATTCCCAAAAACGGATCGAATCCACCTGCCGCAATCGTCGTTCCCGCTGCATTCGTGCCGCCTCCGAATCCATAGGTTTGCAGCACGATGTTGCCCGGGGATGTCAACGTTATAGTCGTCTGGAACACGTCACTCGACGAAGCGAGCGTGCCCGTGAGTGACTGCGTAGTAGTAACGCCGTCCGCGCGTGCCAACGGAACCCAAATGATGAGAACCGTTGCCACGGCGGCAAGCAGAAGGAGCCTGAGTGCACCATTCCGTTTTCCACTCATCTTTTTCTGACCTCCTTGTTCGTGTTCGTCTCTCTGCGATTCTGTCGCAGCCTTGCCGGTTGGATTAACTTCCATTCTGGGTGTGTGGCTAAGGTGTTCGCTAGGATTGCAAAAAAAATACACCCCCAGGTCTACTCTGCACGCTAACTACCTTCATTTTTGCTTACAAACAATACAGTTAGTTGGTTAATTTATTTGAAATGCGAAACTTCTTGCGCAATGTCGTCAAAGATTTATCCAAAACGGCTATATCGATTTAACAGTTTTGATACCCATCGCTTGAATTCACTAAATGTGATGTCCATCACTTTGAGTTGCTAATGTGATGGCCGTCACCTCAGTCTTTTCTTGTGCGCGTGGACTCATCAATTGGCAAACGGTTGAAGCGAAGGACCGACCAGGTTTGCTCGGTCGAGGGAGCCGACACCGTCATCTAATCGGCCAGAGGTGGTGCCGCGATCCCTCCACTACACGGCCCGACGCGCCATAATTCGGCGCGAAAGAGAAAATCGGGCCGCTCCGGTCGGGATGACAAAATTGAGGAGTTCTTTGAGGAGGCGGTTTATATCGGAGCTAAAGCTCCGACTCCCTAAAGAGGCGGAGACCAACCCAAGCCACCCGAACTTATCTTAGTGCCTTAAAGGTGCGCCACCCATAAGCGTTAACTTAATAATAGGAAGACCACCGCGGGCGGGATCAGTGACGGATGACGGCATCGGTGGGGGAATAGAGGAGGACGGAGCGGCCGGGGACGCCGGCGGAAAGTTGGCGGAGGGTGTAGCGGAACGGACGCGGGCCGGAGGCGACTGAAGCGGATTCCAAGCGGTAGTAGTTTTCCTGGAAACGCACCACGCGCGGCGGATTCCAATCGTCTTTGCGGCAGGAAGCGGAAATCTCCAGAAGATCATCGACGCCTGATTTGCGAAAAGAGAGTTCATCCGGAAGCTGGTGCGTGCGGGCAACCATCAAGCGCTCGCGAATCGCACCGGACAGAGAGGACGCATTGTTCCGGGGGCCGGTTTCTTCGCTTTGAATTCGAGTGGAGGGGCGAAATGGGTTGAGGAAGATTTTGTCGAAGAGAAACAGCGGCAGAGTGCCGGCAATCACGTCTGAAAAAGCGGCGCTGCACAGGCGCACAACTCCTTCGAGAATGAAATAGGCCAGCAGCCACGTGAAGGGATGAGCGAACCAGAGGAAAACGGCAACACCGGCGATGGCTTGATCGCTGGTGGGGCCGACCTTGCCGTTGGTGGCCATATCTACACCGCGCTCTACGTATCTGGTCATGGCGTACATGTACCAATAGCCTATGGCAACGATGGCAGCAGCGGCTTCACCGAGGCCGCTGAGAGCGGCGGCACGAGCGGCGTTGGTGTTTTTTTCGCAGAGGAGGGCGTCGCGCCAGGGTTTTGGGAAAAGAGCCACAAAAGGCCCGAAGAAGTAGGTCCACATTGGAATATCTAATTGAATTGTAAAACGGCGTGGCAGGACACCACGTGGGATGAGCTGGGATCAACTCCAAAAGGTAAATGCAAGAAGAATTGCGCAGCAGGCTTATTCGGTCTAGTGAGTCGAGGTCACCATCTAATCAGCCCACCCGCCACTGACGTATAAAAGAGAGATTCCTCACTCCGCAGACTATGTTCGGAATGACGGTGGGGCGAAGGTGCTAATGCGGTTGACGCGGAGGGAATTGCCGACGACGGCGAGGCTTGAGAGGAGCATGGCGACGGCGGCGAAGATGGGGGTGAGTACGCCGGTGATGGCGAGGGAAATGCCGGCCGTATTGAAGAAGAGAGCCCAAAAAAGATTCTGACGCACGATGCGGATGGCTTTGCGGGCTAGGTCGAAGATTTCGGGGATTTTGCGGAGGTCGTTGTCCATCAGGACGACGGAAGAGGCGCGCATGGCGATATCCGTGCCAGAGCCCATGGCGATACCGAGATCGGCTTCGGCGAGAGCGGGGGCGTCGTTAATGCCATCGCCGAGCATGGCCACCACGGCGCCGCCTTTTTTCCAGTTGCGAACGACCTCGGCTTTTTGTTCCGGCATCACATCGGGGCGAGAACTTTCCACACCAAGCTGACGGGCGATTGCTTCCGTGGTGACGCGGGAATCGCCAGAGATGAGATGCGGCTCGATGCCGCGGTTGCGCAGCTCTGCAATCATGGCGAAAGCGTGACGACGCGGGCTGTCACCGAAAGCTAGACAGCCCTGCAAGCCGCCATCCCAACCAAAAAATGTGACGGTGCGGCCTTCGGATTCCCAGCGCCGGGCAGTAAGTTCTGAGCGGGCATCAACTGGAATGGCCATTTGTTCGGTAAGGCGGCGGCCACCGAGGAACATGCTCTTGCCGTCAACCATACCTGTGATGCCGAGACCTTTATGAATTTCGACGCAGGCGGCTTCGCCAAGAGCGATGTCGTGTTCGCGGGCGAAGGCGACAATGGCTTTGCCGAGAGGATGCTCTGAATACTGCTCGAGAGAAGCGAGCAAGGCAAAAGTGTGCTCGTAGGAGGGAGAGCCGAGATCGAAAGGAAAATCGGCGGGCAAAGAATCCTGATCGGAGTTGGCCGCGTTGGCCTGCATCCAGGCCGGGGAAGAACAGAAATCGGGGATGAGTTCACAGCCGAGAAGCTGGAAGTGGCCGTCGGTCATGGTGCCGGTCTTATCGAGAACGATGTGATTCACACGTCCGAGGGTTTCCAGGATGCGCGTGTCGCTGATGAGGATGCCGCGACGGGAAGCAGCACCCAGGGCGGCGGTGATGGCCAGCGGGGTGGCGAGACCAAGCGCGCAGGGGCACGCAACGACGAGCACGGTGATTCCGCGCATCAGGGCGGTGCCGAAGGAAGTGAAACCAGCTAGCCAACAGACGGCAAAGGTGAGCGTGGCGGTTACTACAACAACAGGCACAAAAACGCGGGAGACACGGTCGACGGCGCGTTCCATCGGGGAGCGATTGCCTAGAGCGTTTTCACCAAGCGTGATCATGCGAGAGAGAGTGGACCGCGAGGCGCGATGGGTGGCCTGGACGTGCAGAACGCCGTCGAGATTAATGCTGCCGGCACGGACCGCTTCGCCCGGGTGCTTGGTGACGGGCGTGGATTCGCCGGTGAGGAGGGACTCATCGGCGTGAGAGATGCCGGATTCCACGGTGCCGTCGGCAGGAAAGCGTTCGCCGGCTTTGACGACGAAGGATTGGCCGGGCTCGAGAGCTTCAACGCCGACAAAATGCTCGCGGCCATCGGCGAGGAGGCGGACTTTGTTGGGAGCCATGCGGTGGAGGAGGGTAATCCATCGTGAGGTGCGGGCTTTGGCGCCGCGCTCGATCAACTTTCCAGCGAGAAGGAAGGTGACGATGACGCTGGCGGTATCGAAATAGACATGCGAAGCGCCTCGGAAGGACTGAACGACGCTGAAGAAATAGGCGGCAAGTACACCGAGGCAGAGCAGGGATTCCATGCGGAGGGTACGGTTACGCAAACCGAGCGCGGCCAGGCGATGAATGGGATAGCCGCAATAAAAGACTACGGGCGTGGCGAGCGCCATGAGGACAAAGGGCATGTAATGACGGACACTGTCGGAGATTTGTTCGAAATAGCCGACGTAGAGCGCGAGGCTGAAGACCATGATGTTGAGCCAGAAGAAGGCAGCGAGACCGAAGCGGAGTAGGAGATCGCGATGCTCGGCTGCGTCACGTTCCGCGCCGGGAGTGAAAGAAGAGGCTTTGTAGCCGAGGCTGGCGATGCGTTGAATGATGCGGTCTGGCGGGAGGAGTTGCGGCTGATATTGGACTTTGAGCAGGTCTGTGGCGAAAGAAGCTTCGGCACGCGTGACGCCTGGAAGCGAGCACA
Source organism: Candidatus Acidiferrales bacterium (assembly GCA_963780315.1). Classification (GTDB taxonomy): domain Bacteria; phylum Acidobacteriota; class Terriglobia; order Acidiferrales; family UBA7541; genus Acidiferrum. Next base: position 318,085 of record CAWABP010000016.1, read on the forward strand.
CGGCGTGCTCGATCAACCAGGCGCAGGAACTACCCCACATTCCTCCGATTTGAAGCACGAGTTCGCAGCAGTTGGTATCGGTAGAAGGAGATTGATTGATTGGGGCAGGTGCGGCTATTGGCTGATCCTTGCCGCTCTGAGAGATCAAGCCGAGTTGCACGCCGCTTTTGAAAAGTTCGGTTTCGCGAGGATCCTGACCGCCGGCGATGACGCCGCTTTCGGAAAGAATGACATAGACGTTCATGCAGCCGAGGCAACAGAAGAAATGCTCGGCGTTTTCGAGGGAGGTCGAGAGGGGGTGCTTCCCGCAAGGGAGGCCGCAGAGCCGGCAGCTTATTGTACTCATGTGCGCATCCAGTCGCCCTTTGCAAAGGATTCGTGGGCCGGGGCAGCGGCAACAGGTTTGCCATGCTGATCGAACAAATTGGGATCGGAGCGCTTGGTAATGAGGCAACAGACAATCAGCATGGCGATGACAGGGACAAAGGCAAGAAAATAGGTGGAGGAGGTACGCTTCTTTCTGGCGGCTTGCGATGACGTGGAGATGCTACTCATGAAAAACTCCTGTGGCGCAACGGAGAGAGGCGATCACTTGGGATTCTCCGTCGGGGTAATAAACGTTTCGTCAGGCCGGCAGATTTGTAGACAGTGCAGGCTACTGACCAGACCGAGGGCGAACAGCAACCAAAAGTCCATCGTTCCTCTAGTGTTTTGCAGCGCGGCGAATCAGTGGCTGGCCGGCTGCCCGTTGCCCGAATAACGCAGCTTGGGATTCGGAGCGGGCACGGAGACGCATTCACGGTAACTTCTTCATGCTGATGGCATGAGTCGGACACTGCGTGCCGCAGAGCGAAAAGCGAATGCACGTCTTCTCGTACTTCAGCATCACACCACCAATGGAATCCGGTTCGCTGTGACCAAGCGCACATAGACCCTCGATATTCAATTCAAGGAATTTGGCAAAAAAGTTCGCCCAGGCGTCTTCGGAGCAGAGCGCCGAGGCCGACGAGACGAATGAGGTTTCCCGGGCAGACATTCACGCGGGAATCGCCAAATTGCGTGACGAGATTTTGTTCGATGCGAGGAGTACGGACCTCAACGGCGGCGCGCTCCGCAAGGGGTCCAATGCGGTGCGGATACCCGTCGCAAACTTGCCAGAAATGCGATCCAGGTAAAATCCATGGAGATCACGCTTTGCGGGCTTGCCGCATTAAAAGCTGGCTTCAGCCCAAACGAACCACATCAACACCAGTGGCCTTGGATTTCGCCTGGTTGGCGAGGCCAGCCAGGGTTTCTTTGGCCAATTTGGCCATGGAAACGCTGCCCAAAACAGCAATCAAAGCAGCTTGCGCCTTTAGCCAAACGGGGTGGACACCGCACCAAGGCTTGCGGGTGCAGGAGAGTCCGCTGATCAGACACAGGTTGAGCACCGTTGGACCTTCCATGACTTCAATCACCTGCAGAAGGGTAGTTTTTTCACCGTGCGGCCGCAGACAAAATCCCCCGCCGGAACCTCGGTGAGAAACTACCAGTCCACCATGAACCAACCGCTGCAAGACCTTTGACAGAAAACTGACGCTAACGCCTGTGGCGCTTCCCAGCATGGTCAATTGCGCCTTCTGTCCTTTGGGAAGAGAGGCGAGTTGAACCATGACGCGGACAGCGTAATCAGTGGCGCGAGTGATCTGCATTCCAAAATGGACCACACTGGTCCAATTACCGCGAATCAGTGGACTACGAAAGAAGAAGTGCCGCAGTGACAGTGGCTACCGTTGAATGTGATTGAAGTCACCCAGTGCCGAAGTGGGGCAAGGATAGTGCGGCATCCCGTTGCTCGGAGGCACACCGCCTCGCGAAAAATGGCTCTGGCGTCGGTGTTTAGCCCGCAAAAAGCGGCGGCAAGCCGCCGCACTCCAAATTGCTTGCTGCGGAGGACTAGTCGCTGCCAGTAGCGGGGGGCTGGACGGGGTGAGGGGCGGGTTCGCGGATGAGAAGGGGAAAACGTGGGAATGAATAGCTGCCCGCGACATCGTCGATGATGTTCACCTGGCAGAGGTAGAGGCCGGGCTTCAAAGATTGCAGAGGCAAATCCATTTGGAAGATGACGGCTTTTCGATCGGGCGCAGTGACTTCGTTAGCCTCGAAGGACTTGGATTCATATACTTTCATTCCGCCCTGTATGAATTCGATGCTGGTGAGGACACGGACGGAATCGCGCGAAGGCTTCGCAGCTGGGGGAGGATTGGGGGCAGACTGCTGGCCGGCAGCGGCAGGAGGCTGCGCGGCCTGCGCGATGTTTTTGCCTTTTGCGGGGTCGTAGACCTCGTACTGCATGTAGAGATGCTGCTCTGGAGTGAAAACGTGAGTGATATTAGGGACCAACTCCATTTGGTCGCGGACGAGCGGATTGGCGCCCGAATTTTTTCCGGTAGCGGGAACGCGCAGGCTGCTTAGAACCACGGAACTCATCTTTAAGGGAGACTTGCGCAGATCGGGGACGTGTACATCCGTCTCAAACGAGCCCATGCGCCCGGTCTGATTCTCGCGGACCACAAACTTGAGATGGTAATTGCCGGGAGCGAGGAGGAAACCGGTGTTGTACTGGACGTTCTTGCGGCGAACCTCACGAGTACTATCGACGGCAAGTTTCACGGTATCGCGCAAACGGCCAACCGGGAATTTGCCGCTCTCGAGAGCTTCCCCGATGATGTCGATCGTGGCGCTGTCTTTATCTTTTTCGGTAACAAAGGGAATCTGGGAGCCGGGAATGACGAGGGAAACGGCGAGATAATAGTGGGAATCGTCCTTGCGGAAATACGAGGCGCCAGCGTAGACAGGCACATCCACCCGGGGTAATTGGGCAGCCATTTCGTCTTCCAGTTGCTGTTCGCGGTCTGCGCGGTTAAGGTGCTCGAAGTCGCGGCCCGCATAGTAGCCAGAGCGGAAGTCGAGTTTAAGGTCCGGACGGTTCACCGTGACCTTCAGATGGCGGAAGTGGCCATCTTTTGCGGGATTGTTGCTGGTAAAACCGAGAACGTAATAGACGGAACTGTCTTTTTGAACCTGGGAGAAGATGCCGCTGAAATCGTTGGAATCGAAGAAGGCCTTGCCGCCCGTATCAGCAGAAAGGGTGGCGAGAGTGTCCTGTGAAGAGGCGTTGCCGCTGAGATCGTTGAGAGTGGACGCACCAGTGTACGCGGACTGGCCGTGCAGGCTGGCGTTTTGGGCTTCGCCGCCGGGAGGAAAGGCTTGCAGGCCGCGGACATCGAGAGAATAGATGGAGGCGTTGGACTTCACAGCGGCGGCCGTGGCGGCGCGTAAAGCAGACTGGTTATCAACACCGGACTGAGTAATGCCATTGCTGAAATAAATGACGTTCTTTTTCTGGGGAAGCTTGCCGAGTACCTGCATCAGAGACTGAATAGCGAGGAGTTTGTAATCGGCGTTGAAAGTGTTGAGATCGGTATCGTCTGCGGTGAAAGAGCCACCGGATTCCGCAGCGCCTTCAGAGCTACCGGTAGTGCCATTGTCGAAGCCTTGCCCCTCCCCTGAAGTATAACTGGCAAGGACAGCGGCGAGCTTAGCCTGGTCATCGGTGAAATCACAGTCGACGTGCATATTGGTGACCAGCGAGACGATGGCGATTAGATCGGCAGGCTGCATCTTCTCCTGGATGAATTTCTTCGCGGCATCCACCGAGCGGGCAATCTCCTCGGGTTGCATGGCGGAGAAATCGAAGAAGAGGAGAATCAGGCGGCGATCACGGGCATCGAGAGTGGGAGGAGCTTTTTTGCTGGAGTGCAAAAGGGTGCCGGGAGTCTGTGGGGCCGCGCCAGAGATGGTGGTGCCGGCGATGGCAGGCAATTGATCAACATCCTCAAAATCAAAACTGGAGATATCCTGTTTTTTGCCGTCTTCGTAGAGGGTGAAATCCTCTTTTTTCAAATCCTTGATTACATTTCCTTTTTTGTCGCGAGCGACGACATTCACGAGCACAAGCTCCGTGGTGACACGAATCACGCCTGGGCTGGTGGCGGGAGGGGCGGGATTCTGGGCCACGAGGGGCGCGCCGGAGCATAGCAGCGCGCCTGCAGTCAGCAGCAAGAGTGTTGTTCTAACGCGTTGCATAATCATTCTGCCTCAGAAGCGAAAACGGGCTTGCATGGTGACACGGCGCATGCCTCCCGCGGCGGTGACTTCACCAAAAGTGAGGGAGTTCACGGCAGTGCTGATGGAAGTGTAATTCACATGATTGAACACATTGCTAGCCGTAAGGCGGAGATCGAGGGAGCGCGACTCCTTGATGGGAAAGGTGCGGTTGATAGACATGTCCAAGGTTACCGTTCCGGGGCCTTCGATGGAATTTCGCGTGGCGTCGCCATAAGGAGAGTTGCTCGGATTGGTGCAGTTGATGCCCGGGGTGCAAAATGCGGCGGTATTAAACCATTCGCGGGCCGTGGGATTTGGGAGTGAAATGGATTGACCAGGGACAAGGTTGGCACGTTGCGATCCGCTGACGCCGCGCGCGATGTCCACCGAGCCGCCAAGCACGCTGGGAGTGAAATAGAGACCGGAAGCGACGGTGAAGTCGCCACTCCATTGCCAATTAGCAAGCACATGAGACCACATGCCTTTATGGACGAAGGCGCGGGTTTCGCCGAAGGGAACGTCGTAGATCCAATTACCGGTGAACCTGTGAGTCTGATTAAAGCTGGAAAGGCCGCGGTCGGCGGAGATATCGAAAGGATTTTGAGCGACTACAACGCCACCGCCACCGATGGAGGAAGCGTCGTCAATGGATTTGGAGAACACGTATTGCGCACCGACGCCCAAGCCTTTCGACATGCGGCGGCGAACGCGGACAGAGGCGGCGTGGAGAACGGAATTTCCTTCGGAGGATTCGTAAATGAAGGGTTGATCGCCGGTGACGACGAGGGCGCGTTCGGTGTCTAACCGCGTACCTTTGGAACCGTTGTAGCCAATGTTGAGCACCACATTGCCGCGAACTTCGCGTTGCAGGTCGAGATTCCAGATCTGGACATAACCAAGAGCGTAATTCGGATTGACGGCGAAGTTATTGGAGATGGTTTCTTGTGTAATTGTGGGGAAACCGTTGGTGAGAGTGAGTGGGGTCGCGCCGTTAAGGCCGGCGACATTGGTAGCGTTTGTGGCAGCGTTGGCAAAGGGAGGTTGAAACGCAAAGTTTTGAATCATGGTGCTGTATTGGGCGAGGTTGTAGTTGATGCCATATCCCGCGCGAACAACAGTTTTCTGGAGTGGTCTCCAGGCAAGGCCGAGTCGCGGAGCGAAGTTGTTGGGGTCGGCATGAAGAAGAGATGGATTGAAGGAGACTCCGTATGTCCCGGAGCCGGGCGGCAAGACAGCCCCGGCAGGGACAACGGGTACGGTGGTGGAAAATCCCGGGCCGACTTCCAAGTTGGCGATACGGTCCTGGGCCTCCGTGTAAGGGCCAATGTACTCGTAGCGCGCGCCAAGATTCAGCGACAGTTTCGCGAAAATGCGCCAATCATCCTGGAAAAAAACGTCGGAGGAGCTGCCGCGAAAATTGTAGGAACTGGCGCCGTACTGCAAAGAAGTCTGCTGAGGGAAGCCAAGAAGGAAGTCCGCAAAATCGTAGCCGCTGTTGGGAACAGGTTGCGTGCTGCCGGACGCGTATTGAGAGGTGGCAAAACCGGTGAAGACAAAAGCGCCCTCAGCGTTGCGAGCAGATTGGAAGCTCTGCAAGATGCGCCGGTAATCTCCACCAAAGCGCCAATTATGCTTGCCATGACTCCAAGAGATGGTGTCGGAAAAAGTATAGGTCTGATCCAGTTCTCGGCGAGGCGTAGGATCGTTTAGCCCGCCGAAGGAGGTGAAGCTGATGCCGGGCAAACCCCAATCGAATGGATTCGTGGAAATTCCGGTGATTCCGGCGCCGCCGGAGCCCGCGACATCAAGGATATTGGAATAGAGATTCGTGGTGGAAACGTGATTGTGGTTATAGTTTACACGAAAAATATTCGTGAAGCGGTTTTTGCCATAAATCCAGCCGGCGCTGGCGTTCAAGCCTTGGGTGCTGTTGCCACCGGCGAGCGATGGAAATTGATTTACTGTATTGGTCGAACTGCGCGCCCAATTGAGTCCGAAATTAATATTGTTTTGCGGGCGGCGACCACCACCCCTGCCTCCGCCGCCTCCTCCGAAAGGGCCAGAGTTCGGGCCGCTGGTGGGGCCGAAATTGTGGACCAGGCGAAAGGTGACTGCGTCTGAATCACTTTGCGAAGAAGTGAGGTACTGAAAATTCTGACCAGATGGGTTGGTGGGAATATTGGGCATGGGGATGTACTGGAGGAGAGCCTTGGCGGCGGGACTGATCAGGGCTGGATCCAGCACATTGGCGACGCCGTTGTACTGATAAGGCTGGCCGTTGACCGGATTGAAAAGCTGCACCGGCTGGCCGTCGCTGTAAGTTGCCTTAGAGAAATCTCCATTGCGTTCATCGCCATTGAGTACGTCGTCCGTGGGAACTCTGGAAAAGGAGATGTACGGGGAATCGCCGCGCGAGCCGTTCCAACCGGCGAAGAAAAACCATTTGTTGCCCGCGTCGAAAAGCTTGGGAATCTTTAAAGGGCCGCCGACATTGACGCCGAAGCGAGACTGGTTGTACTGAGGCTGAGCGGCGGGATTGCCGGTGAGCGAGTAGGGAATGGCATCGAGGGATGAGTTGTTGTCGGAAAAATAGATCAGGCCATGGGGCTGGTTGATGTTGAAACCGCGGCCGCCCAACCTGCCAATCGCGATGGGCCCGCCACCTCCAGGTCCTCCGCCGGGACCACCAAAGCCGGGACCGCCGCCGAAGGGACCACCGCCGCCCTGCTGCATGCGGTCGCGGAATTCCTGGATGCGCTGCTGTAGTTCATCTTCGCTGCCGCCGCCGAAATCCTGAGTGCGTCCTTGAGCGCCGCTGATGCTGACGGATTCCGTAGGAGCATCCACGCCCGCGCCATTCAGGGGCAGACCTGAAAAATCATTGTTGCTTTGCGAGGCGCCGGACGCGGCGGCCGCCCCGAATCCAGAATTGCCGGCAGCCAGGGAAGCGAGGGAGCTGTCCACGGCCAGGCTCTGAAAACCGCGAGCGGCAGCAGCGATGCTGGCGGCAGAGCTGTCGGATTGCTGTTGCTGCCGAGAAGCGAGGAGCAATTCGGCATCCACCTTGGCCGAAGGAGTCTGGGGATTGAGAACAAGTTCCTGAGTGAAAAGCGCGAAGCCCATGAATTCGATGCGCAAAACGTAGCGGCCACGAACGATTCCGGAAAAAGAGAATTTGCCCTCAGTATTGGTAACGGCGGCGTATTTCTTGCCTGTGAGGGTGTTGGAGGCGGAGACTGTCGCGCCGGGGAGAGGAGTTTTTCCCGTGCGCGCGGTTCCGTTGATTTCATAAGCGGGGGAAGCGGCGCTGGGCGGAGGCGCATTCGCGGTGCTGGCGGGCGGCGCGGACGGCGCAGCATCTTGCGCCCGCGAAGGCAGGGCGAAGAGAAGCGCGACTAAGACAAGTATAGATATGCCGCGAAGAATTGCCCTCAAACTGTACTCCCCCATTCAGCTACTGATTCTGCGGTTTGTTGGGTGGAGCGCTGGGAGGCGCACTTCCTGGTGCTCCCCCGCCGTTCATCATCTGCTGCATGCGCTCCCACTGCTCGGGTGAAAAGACAATTAGGTTCTTGGGGACGAAGACGTTGTTTTGTGAAGCGCCACGGACGACCACGTGGTCGCCGAGATGGATGTCTGCCATGGTGATGCTGTCGCGACCTTTGCGAAGAGAAGTATCTTCGTTGAGTTCGAGAGTTTGAGTGACATTGTCCACGCGCAAAAGAGTGATGCTGGGCGCGTCAATTGACTTTACTTCGCCCACGACAAAGTCTTTGCCCATTTCGCCAAATCCGCCGCCTGGGAAGCCGCCGGGGCCGGTGCGCGCGCCAATCATTTGAGCGGTGTAAGTGTGATCGGGATTCTGGTCGCCGCGCACGAAGACCTGATCACCAACTTTGAAGTCGGCAATTTTCGCAGGCTGGCGATCCTTGCGGAACTCGGTTGCATCCGTGAGTTTTACGGTGACGGAGGTTCCATCGGGCCGGGTCAATTCCATGGAGCCTTTGGTAATGGAAGTAATCTTTCCTGCCACCCCGGGGCCGCCACGCCCCTGGCCACGGCCGGCGCGGGGCGACGCGCCTTGATCTTGACCTTGGGGAGGGGGATCCGAGGTCTGAGCGCAAAGAGAAGTTGCGATGACTAAGAATAGAAAACTCGACAAGCGGAAGTGCTTTCTGAACATAAGGTTTCTTTCCTTTGTAAACCTGCTCATTAATTTAAGACGCAGGCGCGGGCACGATAGTTACCAAATCCAACGGCGCTGGGGCCAAGCAGTAGACAATGCTTATACCACTGTAATTCCAAGAAAACAGGCAGAAAGTTCCCTGTGAATGCTGGCCGACGGCCTGAGCTACCGACCATGGTTCAAGTTGGGCAAAGCCCTAGGGTTAGCGATGCGGCCGGGGTGACACTGGGACTTATTGAGGAGGAGAGTCCTGGCGCGTTTTTGGCGTTGAATTGATGGCGATCCAGCGCCGGGAGATGGTGGGGTCGGATTGGGCATCGGAGGGAGTGGCGGTGGCCGTGAGAGTGTATTTACCTGTTTCGGAAGGAGCATGAACGGTGACGTTGTAAGTGTCCGCGCCGAGCGCCTCCAGATGAAAAGGAATCTGAATGCTTGAGGCGGAGTTGCCGCGTTCATCGAGAAACTGGAGCCGCAGGATTCCCGCACGCGGTTGGCTAAGATCGTTGACCATCATAACGGTGAGTGTTTCCTCCTGATTCGGGGTCAGTTCTTCATGCCAGAAATTGATGTAGACGCCCAGGGGCTTGAATGCCTGGGTCATGTAATCGGCGAAGTGAGGCTCCAGAGTGAGAGATTCGACGTCGATGAAATGATCGGAGGTAAAGGCATTGGGCGCGCTCGTGGTGAGATAGACAAAATGAAGGACGCCCGCGTAACGCCGGTGGGCGCGCCAGAATTCCGTTTCGCCAGCAAGCAGGTAGGCCTGCATCGCAAAGCGCTGATCTGCAGTGCTCTGTTTTCCGACGAGGAGGGGATAGAGTTTTTCAGTGAGGAGCGTCGGAGAGCCATCGCGATTCAGCCAGAGCCAGCCATATTCGTTTAGGATTAATGCGTGGGCCGTCTTGGTGGTAATGGAATCTTTGGCCAGGCCCTGCATGGCTTCAAGGTCGGTCATGCGAAACTGCCATTTCCCCGTGGTTGCCGTTCCGTAGAAGAGATAGGGATGGTCTTCGACGGGATCGTTGCTTCCCGCCGGCGGATTGTAGCTATTCTCCCAGGGACGGTGAGACAGATCGAGATCGCGCACGGCGGGAATGATCTGGTTGCCAAACTCTGGCGACCAAGATTCGTTGTTGGCGTCCCAGATGGCCACGCTGGGATGATTCCAATTGTCACGCATCCATTCCTTGAACTCGAGCGTCAACTCGTCGGGATTTAATTTTTCGCGGTATAGGCCTGCCCAGTCCGGGTGGCCAATCCAGACCATATATTCGTTCTGAATCAACAGACCTGCTTCGTCTGCAATTTCGAGCCAGCGGTCCGGCACGGGGCCGATACAAAAGCGGAAGCTGTTCCAGTGCATGTGCTTCGGTATCTCAACCAAGAGTTTGTGCAACCAGGATTCGTCCCAAGGCAGGGTTCCGGAGTCGGGATCTTCGAAGAATCGGTGCAAGGTGATGTTGGAGCCGCGAAGGAAATAGGGTTTTCCGTTGAGGTAGGCACGCTGCGTCACAGTATCGAAATGAAAGTCGCGCATGCCAAACCGAGTGATAGCGGAGTCCGCAGAGGTGTGAGTTTCGAGACGATAGAGGAACGGATCTTCCGGTGACCAAAGGTGCTGGCCGGGGATGGAGACGGTTTGCTGGAAAAGGCGGGTTTCGCCCGGAGCCAGCGTGACCGTAGTAGCGGCTGAAATTGCTACTGCATGTCCCGACTTCCACTCACCTATATTCTGCTGGAGAACTGTGGTTGCTGTTTTGGTGCTGAAGTTGTGCAACTCTGTCTGCACCAGGACTTCAGAGGAATCGATTTTTGGCGCGGCTTGCACGCTGGTGATACCGGGACCGTCAAATGCCATCAGAGAGACATCGTCATAAATCCCCGGCGTCCACCGGTTCTTCTCGAAGTCCGTTCCCGCCGAGACGTTGGGCGGCAGTACACCGGGATGAGCTCCAATACGAATCGTGAGTTCGTTTTCGCCATTCCAGTGAATAGCCTTGCTGGCGTCAAAATAGGCCGCTGTAAAACAGGGGTGATGCTCGCCCAGCTTTTGGCCGTTCAGAAATGCAGTGATTCCAAATTGCGCCTTGCTGATTTTGAGGAGAGCGACAAAATGGGGTGCGGGCGCATGGAAGGTACGGTGGTACCAGAAGTAGTTTCGCTCCTGGTGAGAGATGCCTGGGACGTTTCCCAGCTTCTCGTAGTCGGATTTGCTGTAACGGCCTTGTTGCATCAAGTTGGAAAGGAGTTCGCGGCTTTGGAATTCGTCTACATCCTTGAACGGTGGAATTGCCGAATGGGCCAGGCCGGGAACTGGTACCTGGTGCGCGTAAGAAGTAGGTTGCGCGTCAGGCAAGACGCTGTCTGCAATATCCCACAACCCATTGAGCGGAGTCGTAACGCGTTGAGCGTGAGCCGCACAGGGGCAAGCCAATACGGCTACGAGCAAAGCGCGCTTGAAAAGTCGTGCGGTGAGCGCATGACTGGAAGTCGGAGGAAGACGAAGGAACATTGTGGTCCCTTTCTGAACACGCGAGGGAGGGCGATCAAGATCGGTTCAAGGTGCATTCATCTTTGTCCGAATCAGACCGGATCGCTAACTCAGCTTATTGCGGAGGATAGGGATTCGCAACAGAACATCTACGCTTTGAGGATGCGCGGCACTCTGCCATAATGCGAGTTCCCAGCAAGAGTTATACGCCTCAATTCCGCCTGCCCGAGTGCAACAAGGAGGACAAATTCATGGATCGCCGCGAATTTCTTGGCGCTGCAGCGGCATTGACAGCCACTGCGGCTTTCGGCCGGACAACACCTTTGCCCCGCCGACCTTACAAAAACGGCATTGAACTTTCTATTCTTGCGTTGGGGGGAATCGTAGTTTGCGGTATGCCCCAAGAGGAGGCTTCTCGCCGCGTGGCCGAAGCATACGACAAGGGCGTGAATTACTTTGACTGCGCGCCGTCGTACTTTAACGGGGAAGCGGAAACAAAACTCGGTGAAGCACTGCGGCCGTACCGCAACAAAGTGTTTCTGGCAGAGAAAACAACGCGCCGCGAGGCGAAAGGCGCACGGGAGGAATTGCAGCGCACCCTGGAGCGATTCCACACCGATCATGTGGACCTGTACCAGTTTCACGCCGTGAGTTCTATGGAAGATGTGGACAAGATTCTGGCGCCGGGTGGAGCGGCGGAGACGTTCCTTGCTGCCAAGAAGGAAGGAAAGGCTTTGCACTTGGGATTTTCTGCCCATAATGCGCCGGCGGCGCTGCGGCTGATGGACGCGCTCGAATTGGACAGTGTGCTGTTCCCGGTAAACGTGAATGCGTGGGAGAACGGGGGTTTCGGCCCGCAGATTCTGAGCAAAGCAAAATCGAAAGGCATGGCCCGAATGGCGTTGAAGGCTCTGGCGTTCGGACTGTGGCCCAAAGATATGAAAGAGAGCGACCGGAAATACCCCAAGTGCTGGTATGAACCGATTGACGATCGGGAGATGGCGCGCCTGGCACTGCGATTTACCTTGAACCAGGATGTCACCGCAGCCGTGCCACCGGGTGACGAGCGCATCTTTGACCTGGCGATGGAACTTGCGTCCGCGCCACTGCCGCCATTGAGCGCAGCCGAACTGGCAGGAATCAAGACACAGATTGCTACGCTTGCGCCTGTGTTTCGGGCGTAAGAAATAGCGGGCATTGGTCAATAGAAGCGCTCAGACCGGAGAAAAGGCAGAAAAACAGGCGAACCGGCGGCGAAAACTGCAGGTGGTCTGTGCCCCACTTCTTTGCGCATGGTTGGAAGTTCGGGCACGGATTATTCGATAAGCAGCCACCTGCAGCTGAGTTGACCAAAACACAGTAGAGTGCGTCTAAATAGAACGGTGGTTTGCGGCGCGTGTGTGGCCCTGTTTGGATGCCGCAAATCTTTTCTTTCCTTTGATTTGGACCTACAATAGAAAGATTAAGGCGGTACGTGATTCGATAGAGACCTGCACTGAGTTCGTTGGCCTGCGGTCGTGGCGTTACCCGAGAGGGTTTTGACCTTCCGGCGAAACATTTGCCCCCGTTATGCCGTATTCAATGTAGGCGCAAACCTAAAACTCCTTGCTCCGAGTTTTCCCCGCACGGGTGGTCCGTGACGGTTGATGGAAAGGAATGGCATGAAGACGTGGCAGAAGGTCGGCATTGGAGCCGGTGTGGTGGTAGTTCTGGGCGGGATTATGTTGTTCAGCATCAATCAAGCCAACAAAGGGGTGGTGACGGTACAGACCTCCAAAGTGGCGAAGCAGGATGACCTGGTGTCCGTGGTGACGGCTTCGGGCGAAATCAAGCCAACGACTTACACCAACATCACGGCCCAAGGATTTGGGCGCATCACGGAAATTCTGGTGAGAGAAGGGGACCACATAAAAAAGGGCGATAAGCTGCTGCTGCAGGACAACGTGCAGGCCAATGCCGACGTTCAGGCGCAATCCGCCTCAATCAACTCAACCGAATCGGGCGTGCAGGCTGCAGAGGCGAGTTATCGAGCGACACAATCAGATTTGACGATGCAGGAAGCCAATCTGGAAAAGGCAAACCTGGATTACCAGCGCGGGGTGGGACTTTACAAAGATGGCCTGATCCCGAAGCAAGATTTCGATCAGCGAAAGACGACCTATGACGCTGCGGTAGCCACGGTGGAGGCATCGAAGGCGCGCATGCTGGCGCAGAAGGCGCAACTCGATCAAGCGCGCTCACAACTCGATCAGGGCAAAGCGGTGCTGGTGCACACCAGGGATATTCTGTCGAAGACCACTTACGTATCACCGATCAACGGAATTGTCAGTTATCTTCCCGTGCGCCTGGGTGAATACGTAGTGCCGGGGATTCAGAATGCCAACGGCAGCTTTTTGATGACACTTTCGGATATGTCGGTGGTGACATCCGAGGTGAAAGTGGACGAGACGGATATCGTGAACGTAAAGATCGGGCAGGACGCGGACGTCACGATTGACGCCGTACCGGGAAAGACCTTCAAGGGCAAGGTTACTGAAATTGGTTCGCAGGCGGTACTTCGCAGTTCGGGGCTGGCCACGACACAGACAACCACAAGTAACCAGGAAGCCAAAGATTTTAAGGTAGTAGTCACACTAGACAGCCCACCCGAGAATCTACGGCCTGGTCTCTCCACAACTGCGAAAATCAAGACGGCTGAAAGAAAGAGCGTGATTGCGATTCCGATTCAGGCGCTGGCAGTCAGGTCGCGCAAGGATTTGGATGAGGCTGCGAAAGACACCAAGAAGTCCGGCAGTGTCACACTGGCTGCTCCTCCTCCGACTGCTCCAGGCGATCCGAAGAAAGACGAGATCCAAGGAGTATTCGTGGTCAACGGTAAGAAAGCGGCGTTTCGACCCGTCGAAACAGGCATATCCGGAGTGACCGATATCGAGATCACCAAGGGTTTGCAGGCGGGCGATGAAATCGTGGTGGGGAGTTACAAAGCCCTGCGGACATTGAAGCCGGAAGCCAGCGTGAAGGTAGATAACTCCGCGCCCAAGAAGACGGAAGATCAGCAGTAACCAGCGCCAACGGGGAGAATGAAATGCCCATAGAGACAGCAACTGCGGATTCCTTTCGCCAGGATCTGGTAGATAGTGGCGTGGTGATCCGCACGGAAGAATTGACGAAGGTCTATGAGATGGGAGCGGAGCAGGTGCACGCCTTGAGTGGCGTGGACGTCGAGATCCACAAGGGTGAGTACGTAGCCATCATGGGTCCTTCCGGCTCCGGCAAATCGACGCTGATGAACCTCATCGGTTGCCTGGATTCGCCGAGCGCCGGACGCTACTGGTTGGCAGGGCGACTGGTGAGCGATCTTGACGATGACGAACTGGCTTACATCCGGAACAGGGAAATTGGCTTTGTATTCCAGACCTTTAACCTGCTGCCTCGTGCGACGGCCCTCCACAATGTTGAGTTACCGCTCATTTATAACGGTACCCCCGCCGAGGAGCGGGTGGAGCGAGCCAAGAAGGCGTTGGAACGCGTTGATCTGATTCCCCGCATGAATCACAAGCCCAATGAACTGTCAGGAGGTCAAAGGCAGCGCGTGGCCATCGCGCGCGCGCTGGTTAACAACCCCTCGATCGTGCTTGCCGACGAGCCCACGGGGAATCTCGACTCCAAAACGGGCGAAGAGATCATGAACCTGTTTGAAAATCTTCATCACCAGGGCAACACCATCATTCTGGTAACGCACGAAATGGATATCGCCCAGCGTGCCCACCGCGTCATTTTCATTCGCGATGGGAAGATTTTCTCCGACGAAAAAGTGGCGAAGAAAAAGGCAGAGACCGACTGAATGGCGTTGTGCGGTTTAATCGCCAGGCCTGATTTGCGATCCGAACACTTCAAATAAGTTGAGCTTTATCGCGCAGGCGATTCTTGCGTGGCGTCGCTATCCACCAAAACCTCCGGCGAAGTCAGGTAGGTACGTGAGAGCCGATCGTGCCAAGTGAGAGCGTCCTCGTCCCAAATCGCCCAAAGGAACCCGAGAAATAGCGTGCCTGCGGAGAGCATGTAGCCCAGCGCGCGCAGCACATACTGTTTCGAGGTAGGGCTGTCCCCCGAAAAGCTGGACACCTGCAGGCCACGCACCATCATACCCGGCGTAGTTCCGCCGAAAATGGTGAACAGGCCGAAATACTGAATATAAACGAACGCGAAGGTGAAGAAACAAACTGTCGCGCTTAATTTGCTGAAAGTGAAATGCCCACCTAGCGAGCCGAACAGAGCCAAGAATCCCCCGTAGGCAAAGGCGAGACATGCGGCGTCCACAAACGCGGCTGCACGCCGCTCGTCAATCGAGGCAACGGGGTACATTCCTGAGGAGACTTGTGTTTTGCTCTCGAGAGGAAGTTCGGGAAGGGCGAGATCTTGTTCCGGACGCTCTGGCGGAGCACTCACGTCGATCAGGAACTGTGATTCCACGGCCTCAGGATTTCGGGGAGGCCGGCCGATGGCCAGAGTAAACGCAAAATCGTCGCGCTCCGAAGAAGTTTCCTCGGGCTGAGGAGACACCTCGACAGCAACACTGTCAGGCTCGTTTGCGTCGTAGCTAGCGAAGGGAAGTTCGGTCTGCCCCTCGCCGGCAACTGGCCTTCGCTTCCGGGCACGATAGGCCTGAAGGCGTTGGTTCAGTTCACCGCGCCATTGCTCGTCGGCCTTGGCGTTGAGCGCCAGACTTCCTTGCGTGGAATGGGAGTTCTGCCCTAAGGGATCAGCCTCTGGAGAATCACAAAAAACACAGGAGCGCGCGCCCTTGGCGAGCACAGCGCCACATTGCAAGCAGATTTTATTCACCGGTGCGTTTTGCGCTGCGGACGCTCTCACTCCGGTGAGGAGGAGCACTTCAAGATTAACACGCGCAGGGGAAAGTCAACCAGAAGGGAGTAGAGGGGGAGTCGCTAAAGAGGCAGTAGTGGGGGTGCAAACTAAAGTTCGATTTGTTGCGCGAGCATTTCGCGGCTGTAGGCAATTCGCCGGTCCAGCGTGACGGCGGCGAAATAGGCGCAGCAGGCCTGCTCATGTTCAGTCCAGGAGCGCAGCGAGGGAGCGATCCAAGCAAGCATGCGCCGAACCAGGGTCAACAGTGAAAAGTAGATGCCCACTGCTTGAAGTCCCGCGCGGTCTTCCTGGCGCTCGGGGCACAATCGAAGGAGTTGGACGACACGCGCATAGTCACCCGCGGAGGCCACGGTGCGAATCCCAGTGACGTCTCGCACTTCGGGCGACAAGGGTTGACTTGAAGAGGAAGCCACCAGGGAGCGGCAGTAGGAGGCAAAGAACATGCACAGGGTGGCCAGGGAGGCCACGAAAATCAGCACGGCCATCATCGCGGCACCGCCACAAGCTGCGCTGGAACCAGTCGTGATTCCTCGCTATAGCGCCACATCGTCAACGACCAGGACAGCGGCAAGAAGCAGCCGAGCACCGGGGCCATATACCGGATGGCGATGATTTTTCCCGAGAAATTCATAAGGGCATAGCTGGCCGCATAGCCGCTGAAATACAGACCCAGGGAGAGGATAATCTGAACCAGGCGCGTGCGTGTTTCCCGTAGTTTCAGCACCGCGCCCCAGAGGATGTAAGTCAAGACGAGGCCGACAAAATATAGGTTTTGAGAGAGTTCATAAGCAAAGCTGGTTGAAAGGCGCTGGGTCGACTGCGCTACAACCGCGTAGGAGAACCCCGCGGTTCCCAGAAGCAGGAACACCGCTCCCCACTTCAAATAATCACCGACGCGAAGTTCGCCAAGCACATGAGAATAGAGGCTGATCAATGCGAAAAACAACCCTAACGTAAGGAGGACATCACTGTAGTAGTAGAAATACATGTATTGGTCGGAGCTCTGACCGTAGCTCGACAGAATAAGGAAACGCCCTATGCTCACAGTGGTTGAAATCAGGAGATAAAGATTGAGAAAAAAGTAGCGAAGGAAGGATCTGCGCGCGAGCGAACACACCACAAACAACAGCTCAAAAGCTGTGCCCAGGAACCATATGATCAGGTCGACCGGTCCAGGCATAGGCTCCTATTCCGCCTAGTCCAGTCTAATCTATCCCAGTGCCGAAACACCGGGACCGAATTACTAGGACTTCGGCGGCGCTTGCTTTGATGGCGGCGGAAGGGGCACAGGTGCCGGTCCGTTCGCCATCATTACCGTCCCCTTAGTGCTGGAAAGGGCGGTCTTGATGCCCATTGCCCCCACCAGTATACCTAAGGCGATGACAAGTGCGCCCAATTTGCGTGACATGAGGCCTCCGTTGAACCTGGAAAGACTTACGGAGACACTCTATCCCTAAGGAGGATAGTGTCAAGCAGGGCACACCACACCTATCTGTGATAGGCGTCACAGGTTAGGCATTTTCTCCTTTCGCCATTTATTCGCATAGCGCGAGGATGGATACCTTCCCGCTTCGCGGAGGATAGCCGCGGACTCGGTCAGTAGCAACGGTACGAATGTCCCACGATCCGTGGTACTAAAGTACCAGGGCGTTGGCTTCGCTGAAATCCCAGAACGAAATCAGCTGGCGCGAACCTCAGTTTTTGTTCGGAAGTGCATACGCTTGACACCCTGCGCGATTACTTCGTAGCATGAAGAATTGCTTAGGGCCGGCGTAGCTCAGTGGTAGAGCGAGGGTCTCATAATCCCTAGGCCGTGGGTTCGATTCCCCCCGCCGGCACCATTGATTCGAGAAGACTTAACCATTTGGGGAGCCTGTCCGAGTTACCGCCGCGTAACTCTGGGCCTCGAAATTTGGCCAGATTTCGACGAAAATCCGTCACGAGAATTTTGCTTTCGGTCGAGCAGATGAAACTGCTGACGGTACGAATCTCGAGTGCATCTTCGCCGACCTCAAGACGCTGAACAGGTGGCGATGTAAGGATGTCGCATTCAGTGGGGTCTCGTCGCATTCTGCAAGCCGAGGCCAGACTGCCCGTTTATCGCGCGACCCGGAAGCCGTAATCGGCGTATTTGAACGCTGGCGGAATACTCGATCGCGCCGCCGTTCGGCTGACCTTGATGTGGTGCCGCCAGGATCCACCTCGCGAAGCACGGCGACTACCATCGCTAGGCCCACGCGGATTCCGTTCGGGAGACAACGCGTAGTAATTAGGGTTGTACCAGTCCGCACACCACTCGTGTACGTTGTCTCCCAGATTATGAAGGCCATAAGCGTTTGGCGGATACAGCCCCACTGGCTCGGGCCCGCTCTCCCAACGTCTGGCGTAATCGGGAATCGACTCGGGAGGCGCATCTCCCCAAGAGTATAGCGAGCGTTCGGCGCCACCACGAGCGGCGCGCTCCCACTCGGCCTCGCTTGGCAAGCGATAGGGCTTGTTGGTCGCGCGACTGAGCCACCCGCAATAGGTCACCGCCTCATGCCACGATGGCGCGACGACAGGCATCTTCGGATGATTGAAATTTGAATCGTTCCAGCACAGCGGCTCAGCATAGTGCATCGCGGCAAGGAAGGAAGCGTACTCCTCGTTCGTGACCTGAAAGATAGCAAGCTCGAATGCATCCACCCAAACGCGATGCTCCGGCTTTTCATCATCGCGCCCAATCGCGCACCCCATCCAGAACCAACCCTCTGGGATGCGCACCATTGCGGGTTCGACGGCGCCGCTTCGGGCTGTTTGAGATGTTGCCATTGCTTTTCAATCTACACTATTATCCGCAATTGGCTGAGGACATTGACTAAGACGCGATATGCCCCGCACAAAGAAGAAGCACCTATTTGATCTCGAATACAATTGCTTTACCTTGAGAATAAATTAGCGTTTAGAAAACCCCTCGCGTCCAAAGCTCGTAAGCGCCTGATCTTAGGTGTCGAAAGATCGACGCAATTTGGGTTTGGAAAATAGAAGTTTTCCAAACGCTTCCTTCCGCCTAAGATTAGCGCGCTCCGGATGATAACTAGTGGGCTCTAGTCTCCGCGAAGCAGCCTGCCCAATTGTGCGACGATGTCTAGGCGAGGGAGTGCGATGCAGCCGAAGTGAGGAACGCCAGCCGGATTCTCCTACAAGAAAGAGGACTCCCCGTAGGGGGCTTAGCGTGTCCCAATACGAACAAAAGTCTTCTGAATAAAAACGGATTGCTACCGCTGCACCCCATCACGTGTCCCCGGAGATCATTGAGAGGCTACTGGGACCAACTTCGGTGGTTTCCGCGGTTCGGGAGTTGAGTCGCCACGTGGTCATCCTAGTGACGAACATGCAGAGCGGTATCTGACTATTAATCATCTTGGAAAAACAATGACCGCGAAGTTGGGAGGAGCTGAGGGCTGGAAATTCACGATGACTACGCCCGGTTTGCCGTTCCGATTGAAATCTGCAACGGCTACGGCAGCACAGGGAGTGCCAGAAGCGAAGTAGGACGTCTGGAATTCGCCCTTCCCGTCACTCGTGTAGAGCAAAACGTGTGTCGAGAGCTCCAAGGGAGTCAGGATATCAGCCAAGCCGTCCCCGTCAAAATCAGCGACGACAAGCCCAGCGACGTTTGACGTACCGGCAACTGTCATCGTCCCGTTCAAAAGGCTCTGAGTATAGAACGTCCCATCTCCACGCCCATAGGCTACCTGCACGGTGCCCGGGTTTTGAAGAGGAGCGGCGAAGGCTGCATCAAGAATGTGGTCGCCATTAAAGTCGCCAAGACCAACCACGTCACCGCTGGTGATTGGCAGGCCGTTATCCAAGATCTGGTTAAACTGACGGTTTCCCCCGTTCAAGAAGGTCCCACTCCCGGTGATTAGATCTGGTCGCCCATCATTGTTCACGTCCCCGACGGCGAACACCCCGTTGAAACTAAATATCTGGAAGTCGAATTGAAAGTTTCCTCTATTCCAGCCGATAAAGCCGTTCCCTACTAACTCCGCCAGTCCGTCTCCATCCAGGTCAGCAAATTGGACTCCGGCGACGGAACCAGCGCCGGGCGTGACCGGTATCGAAATTGGCGAGGAACCGAAATTTGGATCGCCAGTTCCAGGCCAGATCATGTATGTATCACCCTGCCAGCCGACCAACTCGGCTTTTCCATCCCCATTCAAATCTGCCAGGCTAACGCCCCAATAAGAGGGTCTCCCAGCTAGGCTGAAGGTTCCGTCCTTCTGATTGAGATAAACGCTGCCAGGGGATTGGCTCTGGGGATCACCCGGGAAGAACAAGTCGGGAAACCCGTCGCCATCGACATCCCCAACCGAGACTCCTTCAGCCACCTCGGGTAGAAGGAAAGAAGGTTGAGGAAAGTTGCGAGTCTTGTTGCCCAGAACAACGGTTGCCGCCAACACGGGCAAGTCAGGATTCACAATATCGGGAATCCCGTCGCCATTGAAATCACCCACGACGGGGGCTCCAGCTGGGCCGATGACGTTCTGACGAGTGAACCCTCCGGCGCCATCCCCCCAGAGAAAGAACATAGAATTCGGTCCAACTGCGTTACCTCCACCGGCCGCGAGATCTAGAATCCCATCGTGATCGAAGTCGCCTGCGACTAATTGCGTCGGGCCAAATTTTGAAGGAGCGACAGTCGTGGCAGGCCCCGCTATAAAGTTGTTGTTGCCCAGATTCCAGAAAACTTGAAGAGTGTTTGGTGCCCAGGCGTCAATGGAGTCAATGGCCATATCCGGAAGTCCGTCACCATTGAAATCACCGACGACTAAATTGCCCGCCATGTTCGACAATGCGACGGGCATGATGTCATTAAATATTCCTCCGCCTTGATTTACCAGCAGGTGAATTCCAGGATTGCCGTTTGTACTGGCGTATGCAATGTCCGGTTTTTTGTCGGCGTTGAAATCCGCAACTTCGACCGAAATCGGTCCGCTGACGGTGGCAAGCGTTACTGGCGGGCCGAAATTCGCGCTGCCCTGATTCGGGAAAAGATACAGTGCACTCGTGGTGTTCGAGAGGATTACGACGAAAAGGTCGTTTCTTCCTGAGCCCAGGAAATCAGCAAGCACCATTTGACTCGGGTACGTTCCGTTGAAAACTAACGTCTGACCGAAACTAAAATTCCCTTTCCCATCGTTGAGAAGCACCTTGAACGAACTTGTTGAACCAGTAGAGTCCGCCGGATAGGTTGCAGCGACGATATCGACTGCGCCATCCCCATTCACGTCGCCTACGGCTAGGGTGCTAGCCGGTACATTCGTAATGAACTGAGGTGGCGAGAGCGTGCCGTTAGGCTGACCTAGAAGTAAAACAATGGACCCGTTAGGGCCACTCATAATCACGTCTCCCAGTCCGTCTCCATTTATGTCCGCGGCGGCGATCGCCCCGGGAGGTTGGCTGCCCACCAGGTAACCTGAAAGTGCCTGGAAACGCTGTGGGCCTTCGGAGGGAGCGTACAGGACGAATGACACGGAGTTCGAGACATTGGAACCATTGGCGACTGTTATGGAAAACGCACCGAGTGACGCGAGTTGCGCAGAAGTTGGGGTTGCCTGGAGATGCGTTTGGGTAACAAACTTTGTCGGGACTGAGCTTTTAGCGATTGTGACGAG
This sequence comes from Candidatus Acidiferrales bacterium, assembly GCA_963780315.1. Taxonomy (GTDB): domain Bacteria; phylum Acidobacteriota; class Terriglobia; order Acidiferrales; family UBA7541; genus Acidiferrum. Next base: position 339,461 of record CAWABP010000016.1, read on the forward strand.
AGAGTTCGCGCTGAAATTTGATCCGTACACGTCGAGGACGGGTGATTGAGGCAGTACTGCCATGACGTGCGAAGGTGAAACCACCGAAATCGTAGGTTGTGCGTTGCCCCCGCCGCCGCCTCCGCCGCCTCCCCCTCCGCCGGAGCTGCCGCCTCCACCACCACAACCCTGAAAGGAGACTGCGCCAACTCCGAGTGTCCCAGCGAGAACACTCCAAACAAAGTCGCGCCGAGTCCACTTACGCGACGCCACTATGGTTAATTGCCGCGGCTGGGGGATTTTCATTGTCATTAATCGAGTGAATGAATTATAGGTATCCGATACGTAGCTGTCTAATGCTGTTTAGACTGCCAAGCACTTCCACATGCTTGGTAAACGCAGCCGAAACCGGAGAAGTTAGTTCCAGTGTCTCACGTCTCCGATTCTGAGCCATACGGTACGTTCTCCCGGAGTTGATCTACAGCCCTAGCGAACGAGAAGCTCATGAAACACCGCCTCCCTGAGTGGTCCGGACCAGAAAAGGTCGTCCGCTATGGCAGAGTTGCGAGGAATCTAGGAAAAAACCCGACATGAAGTCGAGGTGTTGTCCGATCTGTTTGTCTGAGGCCCCGATTGTCTTAGGGGCAGGCTACAGCTATTCTTCGAGATGATACCCCGTTCCGAATCAGGAGTGGACGTTGCCAAAATAAGCCTGGCTAATATTGACAGCGTGACTTGTTTCCTCCCAAAGATACAAAGCCTGAAAGAGGGGGATGTGTTTATTCCCGGACTCTATCTAGAGCGCCGCTAGACTCTCCTCGTAGGCCGCCTGATGTGCGCACTGGAAGAAAACAATTTCGTGCAAGAGGGCTTCGATTGGGTTTCCTGGCAATCGCGGGCAGCAAAATACTACCGGAACAAAAAGCAGATCGAAAGCGCGAGGCTTGAAACCTGCGTGAAACTACTCACCCTTCATGACCGCAAAGATCGGTACTGCGCGAATCACTTCGGGGTAATGGTTACGGAAGGTCATATTCAGGCGATCTTGGCTAGGCTTGTGCAGCTGCGAGCGGATCTCGAACCTCGCGCAAGGAAAAAATCAACTCGCTAGAGTCCACGACTCCCAGCGTCGCTTCCACTGCAATCCCGATTTGCTTCTCTTTCCTTCTACGGAGATGCACGGGACTGTAGTCCTCCTCTCCCCACTCTGCTTCCTCCTCATCTGGTGCAAATGCTGTTTCTTTACTTCGGCCTTTGCCTCTGCTCCAGCAAGCATGAAACCCTCGAATCTATGCTCACGGGCGAGCAACCGAAGCAAAACGTAGAAATCGCAAGGCCGCGCGTGAACCCTCTTGAAAGTCGGCATCAAGAAGAACCTAGCCCGATTCTGTGAAGTCTTGACTTGGATATTCGCGTGTTTGTCGCCAGCAGGCGTTGCGACCACGATATCAAACCCTGCGGCGTTTCAGACCGTGGGCAAGGCAACAAGTTTCCTGAGAGAGAGTTCGGACACGACGTAGTGAACGCCAGCTATGCCGACGAGCACGTTTGGGATTTTTGAACTCCGAGTTCTCTTCATAGGGCAATCACGGACTTATGGCTCATTCTTGTAATGACACTCATAGTCCGTGGACATATAAACGGCGGAGCTTGAATATGGCGCGCAACGGTACATGGGAAACGTTCGCGTCAGATTCGGCAAAGCGCTGCGGCATCGTCGAAACGAACTAGGAGTGTCGCAGGAGGAGTTTGCTGATATGTGCGGGTTAGATCGGACCTACATCGGGGGGATTGAGCGCGGGGAACGCAACGTGGCTTTGGCCAACATTGAGAAGATCGCCCTTGCACTTCGATTGTCGATTGCCCAACTCTTCAGGAACGTGTAGGCAAAGGCGAGCAAGGGTGGAGGCGTAAGCCCAAACCGGATTTCCCTGAAAGAAGAGGACTCCCCCTCGGGGTCTTAGCTTGTCTCATTCTCGACAAGAATTTTTGCGATAAAAACGGATCGGTACCTTGCATTTCTCCCATCTCCAGCTATCTCTGAATGCTTCGGAGGAATGGAGCGTAGCTGCAGGTGAATGAGGACCGATCACGCGACCACGTGGTGGGATAAGTACCATACGGGGACCCACCCACTTTACCCGTTTCCGCAGCGTAAATCGGGACCTACAGAGGGGATATTCCGTGAATGACAGCGGCGGCACAATCCATGCTGATGGTTGGATCACCGCTAGAAGTGGCGGCTAGAATTCTCCAGATTAATCAGCAGTGCGGGCTAGAAGACGACCCCACACGCGGAGCGGCATGCGGGACACCCACGGAATTCCTGGAGGAAAACCCGCCCCCTTACAAAGCGAACGGTGCGGCACCCGGCTAAGATCAAGGCGTGCGGGCACAGGTTGTTTGCAGGCCCAAGCGGGCGGCGCCAGACCGCACGTCTTCCTGTGTGACCACGTTGATGACGGCTTCGGCGGAGCGCGAGTCTACCTGGACGACGAGACGAATCGTGCCAGCCCGTTTGCCAGTGAGTCGAGGGATGCCGTTTGCGACGGTCAGTTCGGCGACAGAAGGATCGCTCACCGACCATTCTGCCTGAGTAGTGAGCGTGTTGCTTCGGCTATCGAAGAGATTGAATTGCTGTGTATCGTTGACGAGCATGTTCCCGGAATTGGGAGAAATGCTGAGGCCGTTTTCGGGAGGGGCACATGGAGTCTTGGAGGGTGTAGATTGCTGCGGGAATCGGGAGCGCGCGGGCGGAACGATGGCGACTGGATTAGAACAGGGAGTAGGTGGAGCTAACCAGGCAGAGTTAATGGTGCCGGAGGTCATATCTTCCGGGTTGATCACGTTGATGTGCGCTTCGCTGGAACGGGAGTCGACGCGCGCAGTAAGGCGGGTTTTGCCGGTTTGTTTGCCGGTGAGTAAAGGCGTGCCGTCTTCGTCGATGGTCAAAAGCGCGATGGAGGAATCTTCGACTGACCAGTCCGCCACAGAAGTCAGTTTGTGACCGTCGTGGTCGAACAAACTAAATTGGTGGGTGGCCCCGACAAACATGTTGACGAAAGAGGGAGAGAGATCGAGATCCCTTTGCGAAGGCTGGCAGGGCTCGGTGGCCGTTGTTGAAGGCGAAGACGAGGGTCCAGCAGCTTCGATCTGTGCTTTCTCGGCCTCGAAGCGTCTCCGGCGCTCGGCAGCCTGCGCAACGGCGGCGTCCTGTGCGGTCGAAGACGTAGAGGCGGACAAGGCAGAATTTGGTTGGGCAGATGACCGTGATGTGGCTGGAGACTGCGCGGAAATCTCCGGAGAATTTAAGAGGAAGGCAGTCAGAAGCGCGAGGAACAGTCGGAAGAGTTTCACGAGAATAACCTTTGTTTGTTTATACCGCCGTGACCGCGTAGATGACGAGACTTCGTGCTGGCCGTTGCGCAATTGGCACCCCTGAAGAGCGGGTTACCTGTAACTTGGGTACCCGGCCCCACATGGAGGCTTTCCGCATTAATCAAGCATGTCGGCATTACGACGCATGTTCACCTCGAACGAACGAGGTTCTCCGAGGAGAAATCCCCTGAGTGTTAGCGGGGTTTGCGGCGGTTTGGCAGTTTTTTGCGCGTGTCTACACGCACCTTCACGTTGGGCAGAACGTCTGGCAAACGAATATCCAGGGCCTGCAGCAAATCACGGCAGGCCGGATTCGGCGTGGGGATGCGCAGGCAACTACCGCCCTCTTTGATTTTTATTTCCGTTGCACTCAGCGCCTTCAACTGCTGTAGCCCCTCTTCGATGGTCAAGTCCAATGCTGCCCAAGCCCGGCTCAAGACCCGCCGGATGAGATAGGCTAGCATCACCACCAGAACATGAGCGCGCGTGTGCGCCTCGGTGCGTACGTGGATCGGGCGAGTTTCCAGATGGGTGGTCTTGCAGGTGCGAAAGGCCTGTTCGACCTGCGTCAGATCCTTGTAGCGGTCATGCACTTCTTGCTTGGAAGCAGCACTCACCGGGAGATCCGTCTTGATCACATAACAGCCATCCAGCCGAGCGGCCTGTTCGTGAGCCGCGGAGTTTACCCGCAACGCCAGGGTGCGCCCCTGTACTGCGACCTGCAGCCAGTCATCGATTTTCAGTCGATGGATCCTGACCTGCACGGCCTTCTCTGCCGTGGCGACCGCAGCGCGCGGATGCTCAGCGAGATAGCGATTTCGCTCGGCAATAAAGTGCTCCACTCGTGCTTGTTTGTCGGCTCGAGAAGCTGCCAGTTCTTCGGCACGCACAGGATTCCGCCGCAGCACGTAACGCACCCCGGCCTGCGCGACCTCGCAGACCTCGCTGTCGAACAGCTCCATCTGGAAAAGGCCCGCTTTCAAAAGCGTTGCGATCTGTGGCTTGGTGATGGCGGTGATGTAGTGGAATCCGACCTTGACGAGCTCGGCGATCTGTCCGCTCTTGATCATGCCGCGGTCACCGACAAAGGTCACGCGTTCACAACCGAAGCGTTCGCTGGCCTTGTTTACCTGCGCTGCAAAGGTCTGTGTATCTTGGGTGTTGCCGCGGAAGACTTCGACGGAAACGGGTTCTCCTTGCGCGTCGCATAATAAGCCGATGACGATCTGCTTTTTGTTCTTTTTGCCATCCCGGCCATAGCCATAGGCAGCGAGGGCGTTGTGTTCCCCCTCGAGGTAGCTACTGGTGACGTCGTAGAGAAACAGCTGCGGTTTTTCCTTTCCTCGCTGAGCAAATAAACGATTCTCGATGTCCTTTTGTTGCTCGCTCAACCAGGTGAGATTGTCGTACAGATCGTTTTCGTCAAAGCCGCGTTGCCAGCCCAGCACGGCGCCGGCGGCATGCACCGCCACCAAACGTACCGCCGATAAGCGCGAGCCTTGCTCCAACACGCGCGCCAAGACTTGCCACAATGCCAGGTGGCCGGAAAACTCGTCTCGCAATATTTTGCGCAAGCCCAACCGTTCGGCCACTTGATAGACGGTCCACACGGCGCCGACCGAAGGACCTTGCTGCAGTTCGATTTGTTCGAGGGAAGCGAGAGCGGTGAGATTGTTTTTGTGACGAAGGGCGAGTTCGATGGCGGCAATTTCTTTGGGATCGCAATGCGTGAGGTTGGCAATATTGCGTTTACGGACGTGCGTGCCATCGCGATAAGACTCGCGAAGATAGATGGATTCATAGGACTTGCCGTTGGTGGAGGGCCAGGAAGCGCGGGCAATATACATGTCCACAAAATACACGACCAAACAGGAGAAAGCAAGATAAACCATCTACAATAATCAATATATGCGTGTCTACAAAAGAAAGGACAAAACCCCGCTAACTGCATGACCGATCGGGGCTTACTCTAAAAACTAGAGGTGAACATCCGTTACGAACTACAGAATGACCTCAACCATGGCCTTCTGCCACAATCAATTCGTGCGCCGGTCGACCTTCCCAAATCATCCAACGTCTTCCCCAAAACTCCAGCGAGAGGACACCACAATGCCGCAAAAATCAAAAAAAGAATCGAACTCTTTCAGCAAGGAACTAATCTCTCTTCTCACCGAAGAGAACGCCCACGCTGGCTTCGACGCCGCCGTCAAAAACCTCCCCGCCAATCTACGCGGCGAATGCCCCCAGGGGCTATCCCACTCTGCCTACCAACTTGTCGAACATCTTCGTATCGCCCAATGGGACATCGTCGAATACGCCCTCAACCCCAATCACGAATCTCCGAATTTCCCCGATGGCTACTGGCCGAAATCGCCAGAACCTCCCGACGCCAAGGCTTGGGACAAATCCATCGCCTCCTTCCGGGCCGACCGCAAAAAACTGGTCGCCGCCCTGGGAAAATCCGATATACTCGCCCCCATCCGGCAGGCCAACAACCAATCACTGGCCTCCAAAACCATTCTGCTCCTTGACCATAACGCCTACCACCTTGGCCAACTCATCCTTCTACGGCGCCTGCTTAACGCCTGGCCCGAAAAATAACAATGCACGCAGCTCAACGCCAATGCCCAGCTCGACGCCCAGTCAGTGCGCGGTAAGCCAAATCGTCCCTGTTCGTACTAAAAGCCACCTTACCGGTTTCGGCGCACAGACAAGTTTTGGCTAATCGAAACTCTACTGAGATGAACCAAGGTTTGAGCAGGGCCCAATTCCGTGTGGAAAATAAATGTGCGCTCCCTTTATTTTGTGCCGAGCGGACTCCGTCAGAGACAGGTCTACGACCTGATGATTACGAACGGCAGAGGTTGCCAGGATAGTGAGCACATCGTTTGAGAAAATGCCTTGATAGAACTGTTTCAACTGTTCTTCTATCATCTTTTGAGCTTCCGCAGTATTCCCTGACTTTCGGAACGCAGCATTGTCTGAGTCAATTGGACCAAATACCCTTCCTCCTGATTTCTGGACGATTCGCAGAAGCGCCTCGGGCCCCATACTCGAAGCTTGTCCGTGTATGGGGTCAACGAGAATCGCAAACACTCGAGTCATGGACGTGGACAGCAGGTCGAGAATTTCGTCTGGTTTGCTTTTGCTGCCTTCGTCGCCCCCATCAGTGATGACCAGTAAAGAGTCAGCAAAGGCAGGGTTTCCCAACGTCTTGGCCGTTTCCTCCAGGGCATCGTATATTCTCGAATCGTTCGCCTTTGGCAGCATCGGTAATGCTGGGTCTTGGGCAACCTCTTCCAGCCTGTGCCAGACGGCGTCCCGCCCCCGGGAGAATCCCACGGTTTCCAGTACATGGTCGGAGAACAGCGCCAACGCAAGGTTGCTATTTTCGCCGCCCGCGTGAGTGGCATGTCGCGCCAGCGCCATGACGACTGGCCACAATGGAGGGCCCACAAGGCCCCGCATGCTGTTGCTCACGTCCAATAGGATTACAACCCGATGCCGCCGCTCGTCATGATTCAAAGCGACCAGGCTCAGCGAAGCAGAACGACTCTGCAATCGAAAATCAGCAGAATCCAAAGTCGTCACTAAGTTGCCGTCTTTCTCTGTCACAAAGACTGGGAGTTGTCTCTTCTCACATCCTATCTCCTGCGACTGAGCAGTTCGTGGCGGCAAAAATAGAACAAGCGCCAAAAGGAATAGTTGGAAACGCGTATTCATGTGGCCCCTGCGATGCACGCTTGTATGAACTTATCACGTTTCAATCTCAACTCCTGAATGTCGGCAAAGCGGACAAGTTCGTTCTAGAACTTTGGCAGGTCATTCAGGGCACAAGCCTTCGCAGGTTATGGCATTTCGAGCATCACGCATTGCAAGCCCGAAAAAGGTTTCCCGAAGATTACGAGCTCGCCCGGCCGGGGAGACACATTGTAAGAGTGCTTCGGCCCGGAGCACGTGTCGTTTGCGACGATGCCGGTCTTGAGAATCTCCGCCGTTGCGAAACTTTGCGAGGATGACCTTGGCATTTTGAGTGTAATAGGAATATTACACCAGTAACCTTCGAGGTATGGGTGTTCAGCCGAAATGCATCCAACTTGTGGCCCTGCTTTTAATCTGTTCGTAGTCTGGCATGCTCGCCGGAATCCACACATAACCAAACAGGAATCTGTTAACGATTCCATGCTCTGAAAGCCGCAGTGCGGGCTCTCGGAAAATGTTCCCAGGCAATTCACGCAAGAAGTGAATATGACCGCGTCGCACCCGGCAAATACGCGAAAAAAGACCATCTTGCATGGAAATCATGTCATCCGTTACTTCAATGTCATATTCCCGGCGTTGCGAGTCAAAGAAGAAAAACGTACCCGCCGCAATGAGCGCGTCATAAGTGCGTTCCCAAAAAGCCTTTGCGTTTTGTGCGAACCAGAAATAGTGAACAAGGAACATCCACAGCAGGGTACATGCAAAAACCAGACCAGTGCGCGTGATGCGCTTAGCCAAAGCGACCTCTTCAGATTTGATGTGATGGACCATCGCTACCGTCTTCGGAGTGATACAAAGTCGATGACATTATACGCGCTACTTGGCTGGAGCGAACTCCTTTCGTAAGTGTTGAAAACAGGCGATTACGCTCACAATCCGCCGTAAAATTGTGAAACAAGGCGCGTCTTCAGGTCATGGTGCCCGGCACGGCAATTCGGTAAGGTCCCTCCCAGTACCAACTTCGGCGGTTTTCGCGTTTGAACGTAGCCGCTGGCGCGGCGGACGCTTCGCGTGCTATGCTTCCGACCTCATGCTGCAACGTAGGGCTTTTAACTTCGTTTTTAACTTTTCTCTGATTTTCCTAAGCCAAGCAAAATCAATAGACTGCAAGCGAAAAAAGATTCAATTCCCATAGCCGTTAGACCGGGTCCAGCCGTTAGCCCGCATCCACCGCAACCGCTAGCGGCCACCTTCAAACGGATTAATCAAACGCGCGCGGAACATCCTGCCCAATTTTACGTTTCGGTGAAACGCGCGTCCGATTAATCACTAGCGTTTACCGGGACTTGAGGCTAGCGAGCGTCAGTCATCCCACCCTTGGTCTTCTGAAACTGTATAATTCCTGGACACAATGGCACTTTCCGTTGGCACAAAATTAGGACCCTATGAGATCGTCGCGCTGCTCGGCGCGGGCGGGATGGGGGAAGTCTATCGCGCACGCGATGAACGGCTGGGGCGAGAGGTTGCGATCAAAGTTCTTCCGGCTTCGTTTACCGGCGCGCCTGATCGTTTGCGGCGGTTCGAACAGGAAGCCCGCGCGGTCGGTGCGCTGAATCATCCAAATATTCTGGCGGTACATGATACCGGTTCGCAGGACGGCGTGCAGTACATCGTCACGGAATTGCTGGACGGCCGGACGCTGCGTGAAATGCTTGCTGATGGGGCGCTTCCGGTGCGCCGGGCGCTGACGTTGTTTCAGCAAGTTGCGAACGGGTTGGCGGCCGCACACGACAAAGGCATTGTTCACCGCGACCTTAAACCAGAGAACATCTTCATCACCAAGGACGGCCGCGTCAAGATTCTGGATTTCGGCCTAGCGAAGCAGACTCCCCTTCTTGCCACAGAAACTTTGAATGGCGCGACCCTAGACGCGCCTCTGACAGAGAGCGGCGCGGTGATGGGCACAGTCGGCTATATGTCTCCGGAGCAAGTTCGCGGGAAGGGAACCGACCATCGTTCTGATGTGTTCGCACTGGGCGCGATTCTCTACGAAATGCTCTCGGGCAAACGTGCGTTCAAGCGCGATACCAGCGCGGAGACGATGACGGCTATTTTGAGAGACGAGCCGCCGGAATTGACGGCGACCAATCCAGCCATCAGTCCGAGTCTTGATCGCATCGTACGCCGCTGTCTAGAGAAACAATCGGAGCAACGCTTTCAATCCGTTGCCGATCTGGGTTTTGCGATCGAAAGCCTGTCCGGAACAACAACAACCTCGAGCGCAGTCGCGCCGCTGGCGCAAGGGAAAAAGCTCAGATGGCTTCCGGTCTCGATAGCGGGTTTGCTGCTGGCGGCGTTAGGGACAGGATGGTTTGTACATGGGGCGCTGGGAACGCGGAATAAGACGGCAACATTTCAGCGAATGACCTATCGCCGCGGCACGATCTATTCCGCAAGGCTGTCTTCAGACGGCAATGGCGTCATCTATAGCGCTGATTGGGACGGTGCGGGAACCGGAATCTACCTGGCGAGCAAGGAATTTCCGGAATCGCGATTCATACTCAAGAACAGTGTGTTGCTTTCCGTCAGCTCTTCGGGAGATCTGGCAGTACTCACTTCACCTGAGTATCTGGACCACTACGAATTTAGGGGCACCCTGGCAACGGTGCCGCTGGGCGGCGCGCCACGCGAAATGATGGAGGATGTCACAGCGGCAGATTGGTCCCCGGACGGGCGTTCGCTTGCCGTGGTTCGCGTTGTCGGTCGGAAATACCGGTTGGAATATCCCATCGGAATCGCGCGATTCGAGACGACCGGCACCATTACGCAGCCACGTGTTTCCCGCGACGGCAAGCGCATTGCCTTTCTACACCACCCGCAATGGGGAGACGATCGTGGCGCCGTGATGTTGATTGATCCCGACGGAAAAGCGAAAACATTGTCAGATGGTTGGGAAGGTGAACAGGGTTTGGCATGGACTCCTTCGGGTGACGCGCTATGGTTTTCAGCGTCCAACGCCAGCGGTGATTTCTCTTTATACGAAGTGTCACTCTCCGGTAAGCGCCGCACAGCAATGGCGGGCGCCGGCGGGCAACGAGTGTTTGACATCGCCCCCGACGGCAAGGTACTGCTCTCCAGTAACCAAACTCGGTATGAAGTAGAAGCGTCCATCGGCGGAGGTCCTTCTCGAGACTTTTCGTGGCTGGATGGTTCGTTTCAACCGAATCTGTCCGCGGATGGTAAATACATCCTATTCACTGAGGGAAGCGTGCCGACGACGCAATACTACGAGGTGTGCATGCGAAAGACAGAAGCCGGTTCCGCTGTGACTCATCTGGGTGAAGGAGCGACCTTTAGTTTGTCGCCGGACGGGGCATGGGCGTGGGTGTTGTTGTTGAAAGCTCCCCCGGAAGTGCAGATCTTGCCGACGGGTGCTGGAGAGCTGCGAAAGCCAGAGAGCGCGAACCTGGAGACTTATAGTGGCATGGGTTGGTTTCCGGACTCGCAGCACTATCTGTTTGCGGGGAATGAATCCGGGCGCGGTTCCCGCGTTTACAAACAAAGCATGATGGGGGGCAAGGCAGAAGCGATCACCCCCGAAGGTTTCTCCTCGATATCCACCAACATTCCTATTTCGCCGGATGGAAACCGGTATCTGGTGTTCGAGCAAAGCGCGCGACTGTGGAGGATTTGTCAGGTTGCCGGCGGAAAATGCTCTCCCTCGCCCGGCAGTGAGGAGCGGGATATTCCCCTCACCTGGAGCGCGGATGGCTCAGCGATCTTTGTCGGGCAAACGCAACCGAAATCTGTCATTTTCAAGATCGAGCTGTCGACTGGGCATCGAAAGTTGTGGAAAGAAGTGAGTGTGGCGGACCCTGTGGGGATAAATAGTCCGATGCCGGTGGCAATTACACCGGATGGAAAATCGTATGCCAGCTCTCTGACGCGGTATCTGGACACACTTTATGTTGCAACGGGGTTGAACTGAGAATCACTGCACTGTCGAGGTGGAAGAGCACCGCTTGGGATCCAACATACATATATAAGCGCGCTTAACTGAAAAGCAAAATCCAGTTCAGAGAAATTCAAGACTACAAAATCCCGATTAGTCGTTTATTTCCGGCCAATATTTTTGATCTCTTTTTTTACAAGAGGTTTTTCTGAGAAGTGTTATTCTTTTCAGTCGGATTTTGTTTTATGAGGAAGGATCTCCGCTTCCGGCTAAGATCTTTTGAGTTCAGGCGGTGCGGAAAGGTCGATAAAAAAGCACCACAGCTCTTTGCAGAGCCGCCTGGTACGTGATGTGCTGGTCACCCTACAAGACGTTCATCCATCTTAGACACCATGAGAACGGGCAGAGATTGGCCGGTAATGTCGGCTAACCGGTAAGGTTGCTCCCAGTACCCTGTCCAGAACAGTGCGACTGGATGAATGCAACCCTCCTCCGTTGAAGCGCACACAATAGTCAGTTAAAGCGGCTTTTTTTCTGTAGGGCGATTCGTAAGCGTCCAATTCCCACCGTCTGTACTGAGTGTGAATAGTCGAAGGGTGATTCCGCTGAAGGCAAATCAGATTTGCAAATCCGCGCCTGTTGGGCCTTGCCGGATTTCTAGCAAAAAAAAGAGGACTCTCCCACAGGAATTGGTGCCCCTCCCTACCAGCGAGATTTTTCTGAACAAAAACAGGTCGGTACCTTGCATTCTTCGGCGTCGCCGCCGCGTAGCCGAATTCCCAGCATTTGGCGTTTCTGGTGCTTCTTGCGTTTCGTCGAATCAACAAGTAACGTGTTATCAATTTGGGAGGTGGGTTCGATTCCCCCGCCGGCACCATTTTGCCCAAGTACCAGGGAACGCCAAGCAATCGGATAGAGTCACGCTAAGCAGAATCGACCTGTGCCTAACCTCGCTGCTCATCCGCAAGCCATTCCAGATTTAGTCCTAGTGAATCCTGTTGCTGGCGGAGGGTTGGCTCTGGATGTTCTGCCATCGCTAAGAGAGCTTGCTTGTCGCCGGGGCTGGCAAGTGGAGTTTCGCCTTACACAGAGCTCGCAGGAACTTGCTGCGGAAGCACGCAAAGGGGCTGCCGAGGGGCGGACGCGGATCTTTGTGCTGGGTGGCGACGGAACCTTCCAAGTACTTCTAAACGCGCTGGCTGGCATATCGGATGTGGTTTTGGGAGTCATTCCGGCGGGAGGCGGGAATGATTTGGCGGCGGCTCTCGGGCTTCCCTGCAATCCGCTGTTGGCGGCTGAAGCCCTCCTGGCTGGCGAACCCACCTATCTTGACGCTGGCCTTGTATGCACTGCCGACGGCACGAAGCGGCTCTACGCAGGTGGAGGTGGAGTGGGCCTGGATGCCGAGGCCGCACGTTATGCCGGGGGAGTGTACCGCAATCTGCGAGGCCGTCTCCGCTATCTCCTTTCCGCTATTCGAGCCCTCATCGGATTCCATCCCATACGCATTCGTGCGGTAATCGCAAATCATACGCCGACGGAAATCGTTGCAAATGTGCTTCTTCTGGGCGTGCTCAATACGCCCAGCTACGGTGCGGGCTTGCGGCTTGCCCCGGATGCGCAAACGGACGACGGGAAGCTCGATCTTGTTTTGCTGGAAGATCTGAGTTTTTGGGAAGTGCTAGCGCTTATTCCTTCGCTGGCTCGCCGCGGTGAACTGCGAACTGCACGCGTCCGGCGTATTCGAGTCGAACGAGTGCGCATCGAGACGCACCGGGAGTGCTCTTTCCACGGTGATGGCGAGATTCTAGGAAATACTCCGGTCGAAGTGGAGGTCGTACCCAAGGCTGTGAAGATTCTTCGCCCCCGCAGCCCCCATGATGAAACGCGCTAGTTTGTGCCCATGGTGGCAGGCGCTGTGCCAATGCCCGGTGGAGCGTGATCCATTTTCTTGGAGTGCAACTGGATCAACGCATTGAGGTCTGAGGTGAATTTTATTAGCAGATTCCAGCCGATAGAGGCTGAACACATCAGGTTTTCTTGCGGTCAATTTTGAGATTCAGAGTAATTTCTTTACGGCTGTCAAAGGACGACACCGTCTTGACGGAGGATTTCTCGCCGTCCAGTTCCGCATGAACTTCGTAATCCACGTTGGGATCCAGTCCGCTGAATTTGTAACTACCATCCGGATCCGCGAAGCTGCTGCGCACCGCGTTTGTCCGCAGGTTCTTAAGAAAGACGATGCTGTTCGGGAGGGGCGTTTCCGCTTTGTCGGTGACGATGCCGCGCACCGTTCGGAGCCGCGACTCTTTCTTGGAATCCTGCGCGCGAGCGACAAACAGGCCCACGAACAACAGCGCCACCAGCCAAATCCAGAAAGACTTCCGCTGCGTGGTCATTTCTTATCTCCCGCTTTTCCCGGTGTTGCCGGTTCCAGGCGGAAAGACAATCGTTGTTGAACCGTGCCGGCATCCGCTCTTACCGTTTGAGATTGATCCTTGAAGCTTTTTACCTGCACCACGACTTCGTATTCACTGCCTTCCGGGACTCGCAAGGCGAATTCTCCGCGGGAATTCGTGAAAGTCTCCCAGCGAAATTTCTTTTCACTGGTCTGGCGAATGCGCACGCGCACATCAGGAAACGAAATCGCCTTCTGATCAAAGACCGTGCCGGTGATGAGGTAAACCGGAAGAGGCTTTTTCTTTCCCTTGGAGGAGGAACTTGCGCGCGACGGTTCCGGATTTGCGGTCGCAGGTGGCGCGGGCGACGCCGGGGGCGCAGGCTCAGACGGCTGTTGAGCTGCAACTGGGTAAGCCAGACACAGCAAGAGTCCGAGGTAGGCTGGCAGTGGTATTCGCATGTGAGAGAACTTGCCCCGCAAGAAGGTCACCCCCAATTAGACGATGTCCAGGGGAGCGCAGGATGCTCCGATGCTCCCGCGGCGGGGCTACTCATCATCGTCGTCCTCGTCGTCCTCCTCGTCGTCATCCGGGAGGTCTCCGTCTTCATCAAACTCGTCATCGTCTTCTTCGAGGTCTTCTTCGTCCTCTTCTTCTTCGTCCATCTCGTCTAAAATGGGATTGAGCACGACAGGGTGGACTTGCGATACCTCAACCTCGCACTCGCATTCCGGGCAACTCAGGATCTCGCCCTCTTCCACTTCGTCTTCGTCCACATCAATTTCAGCGCTACATTCTGGGCAGCGGAGCACGTCTCCATCCTCCGTGTTGATCTTCTTCGAGCGACGCCGCAGGCGCGGCTTCAACCTTCCGGCGTATTATATACCCCAGCGGTAGAAGTCAATTCAATGACCCTTCCCGCTGTGTTTCAGTGTAACCCAACAGTCCGGGTGAAAGAAAAGCTTCCCTTGGCACGAGAATATCCAGAACGGCCCGTGGTCGGAGTTGGCGGCGTGGTGATTGAGAACGGGCGCGCACTGCTGATCCGCCGTGGCAGCGAGCCACTGCGTGGGCAGTGGTCCATTCCCGGGGGGACGCTGGAGCTGGGTGAGTCCTTGCAGGAAGGAGTCGCGCGGGAGTTGCTCGAGGAGACCGGCTTGCAAGTGCGTGTACTGGACATGATCGAGGCTTTCGATCGCATTTACACGGAGCAAACGGATGGAGGGGGCGGCACCGTCGAACGCCCGCGCTTTCATTATGTAATCATTGATTATCTCTGCGAGCGTGTTGCGGGAGATGCACGCGCAGCAAGCGATGTTACGGACGTCGCTTTCGCCCGGGAAGACGAACTCCCTCGTTATCAGCTGACCGAAACCGCCACGCGAGTCCTGCGCAAGGCTTTTGCGATGGATCGTAAACGCCGCGGATCGCGCTAATTGTCGCGAAAAGAATACCAGTTGTCCGGCCAACTATTTAGAGAGCTTCAAAATGTCGATATTCCCATTGGCATTGGTGAGCGAAAGTGTGCATCCGCCGTTGCCAATCTTGCCATTCAGGGAATCGCCGCCAATTGTGCCGCTGGCAGTGATGGGGAGTTCACTATTGATGCGGCCGAATGAAGTACGCGCGTTCAAGTTATAGCCCGCGTTCTCCGGGAGCCGTACCTGGATTGGCGAGAAAGAAGTCTTCACCGCGATGTTCTTGCACGTCGAGGACTGGCGTGCCGCGGAAACCACAACAGAGCCATTCTGGTCATCGACCGTAATGGAGCCTCCGATGTCATCCAGGGTCACGGGGCCAAAACTGGTTTTTGCCGATGTGTCGCCGCTAACAGAGTTCGCCGTTACCGGGCCATTGGAGTTTTCTAGAGTGAGGGCGCCGCTGATGCGTTGCACGTTTGAGGCGCCAAAGCTGGTCTTTGCAAAGGTGTCGCCTCCGATATCGCTAAGGGAAATCTGGCCGTTGCCCGTGACAGCTCTAATGCCCTTGTGGATCCCGGTGGCGTTGATAGCGCCGAATGAAGTGTGCAACGTCGCGTGTCCCTTTATCTCCTTTGCGTTAATCGCTCCGTTGGAATCCTCCACTTCGAGCGAGCCGCCAATCTGCTCCATTTGCACTTCGCCAAAGGTCGTCTTCACGTAGACGTCCTCACCTACTGGTCCGCCCTTCACTTTGCCGTTGGCCGACGTGCATTTCACGTGGCCGCTCACGTTCGTAAAGGTGATTGCGCCGAAACTTCCATTCAAAGTTGCTGAACCGCTGACCGTGTTTGCGTCGATGGAACCATTGTTGTTGTTCACGGTCAGATCGCCGTGAATATTGCGGGCATTCACGCTGCCGAAGGAATTGCTTACGGTCGTCGCTGCCGCATCAGTGACCTCCACGGCGCCGTTACCACCCGCCACGGTGACTGTACCCTGAACGTTGCTTACGGAGATGGCGGCGAAGCGGTCCTTGATGTCCGCGGAGCCCTTCACAGTTGAAACTCTCACTTCTCCATTGTTATCCACAACGGTCAGGTTGCCTTCCACTCCGCTCACTTCCACTTGTCCGAAAGAGTCGGTAAGTTTGGCGGCCCCGCTATCATGCACTTCCAGCTTGCCGTGGCCGTTCTCGACATCAGCCCAGCCGCGAACGCTGCGGATCTCCATGTTTCCGAAATTGTTACGAAGCCAAAGTTTTGCGTCATTTGGAAGCGCAATGTCGTAGTCCACGGAGTAGGAAGGCCCCCTTCCCATGCGGATGTACCAACCATGCTCATCCGGATAGACGGTGCGAACCTTGATACCGTCCGAGTCCTGGGAAACTTCAATCTTGATTTGCTCGAGGTTGTGATCGGCCTCGTTCTGCGTTGTGGCCTGCACGCGGATATTCGCGGAGATTTTCACTTCCCGTCCGTTTTCACCGTGGATGCGGACTTCGCCGAATTTGTTTTCCATCGCGAACGTCTGATTCGAACCGAGGGTTAGCGTTTTTTCAAAGGTTCGCGTGGCGGTATTTTGCGCACGATTCGCCCCGCTCACCGTTGCGATGAACGTAGATAAGGCCATCGCGAATACGACTAGGACTTTCATGGAAATTGAATTGAGGGGGGGCTTCATTGTTTTATCTCCAATACTTCCTGCAACGTGGCCTGTTTTTCCTGGTACATGGCCAGGAGTTGATATCGCAAGTGCGCGTTCGAGGGGTTCTGGCCGGCCTGCGCGCGTAGGTCGTCAATGGCGCTGTTCAATACGAACAATTTTTCGCGGTAGGTGGCAATCAGGGGGGAAGAGGTGGATTCCAGTTGAGGATAGGCCTCGGCAGCCAGCTTATCGATGGCCTTCATGTAATCGCGCTCGGTGCGTTCCACTTCCGCAAGCGCGCGATCTTTCAGAAACGGGTTGTTCGGATCGTTGTTGATTGGGCGGGAGTGCAAATACACATATCCAGCGGTAGCTGTCATCAGCAGCACCAGGGCTCCGGCCATCGCGCTCTGCCAAGCGATGGGGAGATTTCGCCAGAAAGCGAGCCGCTCCAGCCATGAGCTTCGCAATTCCCCGTGTTTCGCTTGTTCCGTCAGAGCCGATGCAATCCGTGGCCACAAGCCCGGGCTTTCTTGGTAATCGCGCAATTCTTCAGCGACCGTGCTCAACGATTTCCACGCCCGAACTTCTTCCGCGCACTCCGTACACGAACCGGCGTGCAGTTCAAGGGCGGCCCACTCTTCGGCGCTGCCACCCAGAAAAATCCGCTCGCGATCTTTACAGTTGATCTGCATTACGCCCCTCCTGCCTGACTGCTCCGGGGAGCTCCCAGCATCTGGCGCAAATTTTTCTTGGCCTGGAACAGGGTGTTCTTGGAAGCCGTTTCCGAAATTTCCAACAGTTCCGCAATCTGTGCGTGGCGAAACCCTTCCACTTCATACAGGAGGAAAACGTCGCGCTGGTGGCCTGTCAGTTGTGCCACGGCGCGCTCCAGCGCCAGTTTCAACGTCGGGTGAGCTGCCGGCGCGCGCGGTTCCGGCGGCATGACGCCTTCTTCGCGCTCGTCGGACACAATTTCTTTGCGGCGCATTCGGCTGCGCCGCGCATCATGGCAGGTGTTCACCAGAATGCGGAAAACCCAGGTAGCAAAGGAAGATTGCCCACGGAAGCTGGCGATGCTGCGCTGTACTTTCAGGAAAGTTTCCTGCACGGCATCTTCGGCGTCGCTCATGGTGCCAAGCAGGTTTCGCGCAAGGTTGCGCATCCGCGCGCCTTGAAGCTGGTAAAGTCGCTCGTAGGCGTGCAAATCACCCGCCAGGCACGCGGCGGCCAGAGCGGCGTCCGCTGGATTCAGCGCTATAGGATTCGCTTGTGATTCCCGTTCGGAAGGTTCCACTCGAGATATCCCCTCGCGTGCCACCGATGGAATTGTATGCTCCCAGGGCAGCATAACTCCGGCGGATCCCATTACTTTCTCCTGGGTAATAGACGACCCGGAAGTGGGATTCGTCTGAGCTGGGATCCCTGGTTTCGGCAGCTTTATAACACTTTTACAATGAATGGGTTACGGGAGCCTTGTTGGCATCAAGTTGCTTCGGGCTCAAATTGGAATTGGTGCTAAACCATGCACTCCTGCGGCAACGCGCCACGCGTACGTTCGCGCTGCTCGAATTCCAGGACCGCGTTTCGGAGGTCCGCCGGAGTGAAGTCTGGCCAGCGTTTCGAGAGAAAAACGAATTCCGCGAAGGCGCATTCCCAGAGGAGAAAATCGGAGAGGCGTTGTTCTCCACCGGTGCGAATCAGCAGATCCACTTCCGTCGAGCCGCCGCTTTGGACTTCGGCAAGAAGATCGCCGAACGCTTCGGGGGAGAGGCTGGTAACTTTGTAGAACTTAGTGGCCGCCTGATAGATCGTCTGACGAGCCGAGTAGTCAATCGCCAAGCGCAGGTGAAGGGCTTTGCCGTTCGCCGTAAGAGCCTCCGCGTCTGTAATGGCTGTTCGCAAAGCCGCGGGCAGGCGATCTCTGCGCCCGATGATGCTCAGGCGGATACCCTCTTCAAGGCAATGCAGCGATTCCTGCTTGAGGTATTCATGCAAAAGTTCCAGGATAGCCGTCACTTCCGCGGGCGGGCGTTGCCAGTTGGCGGCGGAAAGCGCGAACAGAGTGAGCGTGTGGATACCGAGATGCGGCGCGCAGCAGATGATGCGCCTTCCAGCTTCCGCTCCGGCGCGGTGCCCTTCCGAGCGCGGCAAACCGCGCGAACTAGCCCAGCGACCGTTTCCATCGCAAATAATGGCAACATGGATTTTGGGTCCATGGTCCGGCAGGATGGGGTACGTAAGATCGAGAACCGAGTTTTGCATGAGCTTGCTGCTTTCTCCGCCGACTTTTCCACAATGTACTTTACGATACAAAGTATGAAGACAAATTTTTTACCCTTCGCGTGTGGCCCGAATCAGGGCTTCCATGTGATTCAGATAGCGCTCCAACGCGCGGCGGCCCCCAGCAGTCAGGCGATATTCCGTTTTCGGAAGGCGGCCGTCAAACGATTTCGTGCACACGATGTAATCCGCTTCCTCGAGTTTCCTGGCGTGCACGCTGAGGTTTCCGTCCGTCGTCTTCAGTAAGGCTTTCAACTCGTTAAAGGTCAACGAACGATTCACCGCGAGGGCGCTGACGATGCCCAGCCGGATACGCTCGTGAATCAGGCGGTCCAGATTAGGCGGGACAGCCTCGCGCTTCTGGCTGGGGACCGCAGCGGGTCCTTCCTCTTTTTGCAGGCGCACCTGCCGCGCTGTAGATGATCTTGCCATGATCTTTATGCTCTCCGAAATTCGCTCAGCCGCCGTGCCGCAACGCGATCCACACACCGAAAGCGATTTGCACGGCTCCAAAACCTGCAGCCATGAAGAGATTGCCCCAGTGCGCTGGCGCGAACAAAGCCGCCGCACCAAGTGCCATCAGGCAAAGTCCCATAATCGGGACTGCGCGCACGGAAAAAGCGCCGCCAGTGACAATCGCCGTGCCATACAACAACATCCACACTCCAGGCAGGAACGCGAACGCCCCCGATAGGAAAAGCGCTATGGTCAGGAACCCTCCAACCACAATCGGCGGGGCAAAGCTTAGTACAAACTTGCGTCCCGGCCCACTGAACAAGGAAGAGTTTGCGCGCCGCGCCTTGGTGGCTGCTGAAGGTGCTGCAATTGCTACGGCAACGAAGGCTTCCGCCAGCCACACTACGACCCAACCTTGAGGCGTGCCCTGGCGCGAAGCGAGGAGAGCCGCGGCCAGGGCCGTGATGCCCATGGCAACGCCGCCCCAGCCCGGCACAGCCGTAAATTCAGCGGCGCGCTCCATGGTCTCACGGATGTAGCGGAGATGGTCTGCCGCGCGAGCATCAATGGGGATGGGCTCGCGGGCGGGAGCGCGGAGATGGCTAGTGGAGGGCACAAAAAGAGGTTAGCGAAAGGGGAAAGCGATGTCAAGTACTTTATACTACAAAGTAGATTTAATATTTCCCCTGCGGTATTTCCCGCGCAGCGCGTTCCACCGGATGATTACTACATCCAGGAACATCTGCAAACTGTCCCTCATCATGCTGACCTTGGTGGCCGGCGAGTGGGCCCAGCGAACCGGTACTTCGACGATGGAGAGGCCATGATGCCGCGCCAGGTACAGAAGTTCCGGGTCGAAACCGAAGCGCTCGATAGTCTGCTGCTCGAAAACAACCCGGCATCGCTCTCGCCGGAAGGCTTTGAACCCGCATTGCGTGTCGACAAAGGGGAGGCGCAGAACGATGCGCACGATTCTGTTGAAAATGATTCCGGCAAATTCCCGGAACACCGATTCGTGAACTTCAATCAAGCTGCGATCCACGGCGCGCGAGCCGATGGCCACATCGTGATCTTCCAGCGCAGCAATAAGTTTATTTGCCTCTTCGATCGGAGCGGAGAGATCCGCATCGGTGAACAGAGTAATTTTGCCGCGCGCCTCCAGCGATCCGTGACGCACGCTGAAGCCCTTGCCGCGATTCGCACCGTTGGCCAGGACGCACAGTTGTGCGATTCTGCCGCGGAAGGACTCAGCTACCCCGGCCGTGCAATCAGCTGAGCCATCGTCCACGACGATAACTTCGATGATTTTCTTCTCCCGGTCGATATAACGAGCGATTTTTTCCAGGGTAGCGGGCAGGCGCAATTCCTCGTTGAACGCCGGTACGATAATCGAGAGTTCCGGGGCGGAATCGTTCATCAAACCCACTCGTCCTTCCAGCCATGAACGCCCACGAGGGGCACAAACCGGCAGAGTTCCCGTCGTTCTGAGGTCAATTTTTCGCCGTGCTTTGTCAGCAGCATCAACACCTGATGATCCTCCCCGCCAACGGGCACAATCATTCGACCAGCTTCCGCCAATTGGCGCGTCAATGGTTCGGGAACGTGAGGAGCCGCCGCGGCCACGACGATGGCATCATAAGGCGCATGCGCCGCCAAACCCAGCGAGCCGTCCGCACGGTGCACATGAACTGATCCGTATCCCAAACTCGATAGCCGCTCGCCCGCTGTGCTGGCTAATTCCGCGCGGCATTCGACGGTGTGAACTTCTCGCGCCAGGCAGGAAAGCACGGCGGCCTGATACCCGCAGCCCGTTCCAATTTCCAGCACTCTTTCCGGGCCCTGCAGATGAAGCGCGGCGCACATGACAGCAACAATGTAAGGTTGCGAGATGGTTTGTCCTTCGCCGATGGGCAAGGCTTCATCCGAATATGCGTCATTCTTCCAGTTGGCTGCAACGAATTCGTGCCGGGGGACGCTGCACATCGCCCGCAATACCCGGCCATCGTTGATGCCACGCTTGTGGATTTGCGTTTCCACCATGGCATGGCGCAGTTCCGCGTAAGCTTCTTCGGTCAACGTTTTGGTTGCGCTCATGGCACCGATTACGGTAAATGAGCTTGGCCCCGTAGCACGTTCCAGGGTCACGGACGAACCAAGCTCTGTTGATTCCCAAGCATAATCTACTGTCGCCTCCGTGGTAAGAGAAGGGTTACGCCGAGGGGCAAACCTTCGCGCATGTCCCAGTTGCACGGTTCCCGCCCACTGCACCTCCGACCAGTATCTGAAAGGCAATCCTGCACGCCAGTGCAGGCGCGCCCTGTTTCGCGCTTCTCTAGAATCAATTCAGGGCGGGAACCATACGACGCGGAGGAAGAGATGAAAGCGGCAATTGCATTGATTCTCATTTATGTGGGAACGTTTCTTGTGGCCATTCAAGGTGGTTCCTCCACGGCGGTTCAGGCGGCTTCGCAATCTGCCGCTGGAAAGCAGAACACTTCGACCGGCAGTTCCATCGATCCCGCAAAAGACGTGGACATTCGTTCGTTGCTGGAGTTGATCGGTGTCCGAGACCAGGTTCAGGAGAATGTCAATCTGATCGCGGAACAATACCGGGAAAAGCTTCTGGCGACGGTGCCCAACAATGAGAAGGGCCAGGCGTTCGTGAATGGCGTGATTTCAGGCTACGAGAAGAACTTCGATGTGGACCAAGTGACGCAGCAGATGGTCGCCGCGTACGACAAGCATTACACTGACGAGGAAATCAAGAGCCTGCTTCAGTTCTATGGTTCGCCCCTGGGCCAAAAGCTGGCCGCCGAAAGCCCGAAGATTGCCCGTGAAGTTCAGGAAACCACGCGTGGTATTGCCTTGAAGGCCGTCAGGGACGCACTGCAAGCTGCCAAAGAACAGGATCCTGTGACGGGACAGAATGCCCGGCTGTACAATCCTCCCCCGCGCCGGTGGCAACAGCACCGACCACAGCAGGACACTGCGCAGCAGTCCGCACAGCAAGCGCAACCCTGAGTTCGCGCCTCAATTCAACAACCAATCGATAATTTGAGAAGGACGAAGTATTTACGGCAGGCGTTTTTTGAATTTGATGTCCATGCCGAAAGTGCCGTTCTGATCGCGCAAACCCACCACGGAAATATTGCGATTCACGATGTACTCGATCTGAATGACCTGCTGTTGCGTGGAAGTTACGTTGGTTTCATAGAGGACGGTCAAGCTGCGGGTCACTTGTTGCTCGACGGTGACACGCGCGGCAGCGTTCTGGCCGGAGCTGCTCGCGCCAACCCCTGTCAATCCAGGATCGACCCGGAATCGCGTAATGCCAAACAATCTTTCCACGCGGCCGCCTAATTGGCTGGAAATAGCTTCAGAGAGCAATGCCGACGCGCCGGAGGTGGTGCTGTTTTGCGTGGTGCCTCCGGTGCGGAGGGTCGATTCGGAGGTGGTCTGGCCCAATGCGAGGAGAGTGATGATGTCGTTGGCGGGCAGGGGCGGGTCTGACCGGTAAGACAAACTCAGTTTGCTGGCTTCCCCAGTAAAGTTGAGCGTGATTTCATATTGCTGGATCGTGGTCGTGGCTTCGACATTTATTACAGGATTTAGGCGGAACGGATTCGCGAAGTTCAGATCGCCTCGCGTCACATGGTAATGATTGTCGCGTAGATACAAATCCCCATTGAGCACGTGGATGTGGCCAAGCAGAATCGGGTGCTCCGCGGTGCCGCGAACTCGCAGATTGGCGTCCGCTTCCAGTTGGGCTCCCGGCCATTCCATTCGCGAATCGGGCGTGGAACTTGCCTCGACGTCAAGCTGCAGGTTGCGCAGGAAACTAGAGCTGCCGGAAGTGCTCCCGCCTGTACTGGATAGGAAGATGCCCGCAGATTCCAGCCCCTCGCTGAGATTCACGCGTTGCACGGCAACTTTGCCGGAGAGAACTCCGCCATCAAAAGTGCCAGAAAGACGCAGCGAGCCGCCAGCCAGCCAACTTATCCCCTCGGGGTAACGAATCCGGATGCGATCAGTTTTGGCGGTGATGTCGTATCGTAGCGGTTTCTCTGAATAGTTTACGCTGCCGGAAAGGGCAAGGACGCCGCCTCCCGATTCGCCCGTGACATTATCGAAAAACAGGCGGTTCGCATCGAACACCAGATCGCCTTTCACATTGCTCAGCCCGGAGGGGAAGTCTGCCGTGCGCGCGGAGGCATTTGTGAGCTTCACGCGGCCGATGATTCTCGGCCGGTCCACCGTACCTTCAAACGAGGCGTTGATATCGGCATGGCCGGCCACATCGATATCCGGAATAGAGGCGCGGAGCAATCGCAGGTCGACTGTTCCGTTCATCTTCATCGCCAATGTGCGCCGACCCGTGAATTGAATTGTGCCGCTCACCTCCGCATTCGTATCCGATCCTTTCAGTGAAGCACTGACAATCTTCAGGCTGTCTCGGGTGGAAGTCAGGTGGATGGGTCCCGCATTTTCCAATTGCACGCCGCCATAGGCAAGGAGCAGCCGAGTGAAATTGCCGTCCACTACAAGAGTCTCCGGATGCTGCATCTCCCCGGTGACTGTTATGTCCCCATCGGCGGTGCCGTGGCCGGTGAATTTATTCAGATGCAAGACGGCAAGCAGGTAAGGATCGAGATTAATGTTGCGGATTGTGATCTTTCCATCTAGCGGAAGCGGGTCAGCCAGGCCCAGTTTGATGCCGCCGGAAATTGCTCCTTCGCTCATGGCCGAGCTAATTTTCAAGTTCGCTTCTTTTCCGTCCGAATGCAGTTCTCCTTCAAAACTCCCGACGACCTCCGTGCCGACCTGCAGATCCACGACTCGGAACGAACCCTCACCTAAAGGCTGCGTTATCGGGCCGGTAGATTTCAGGCGAAAACTGAATTGACCGCCGAGAGGAACACTTTCGGACTGAATCTTCCCGAAGTTGGCAAGTGGAAGCGAAGCACCGACGAGGTCGGTGGTCAAGGACCGGTCGGCAAAACGGTACGCCGCGGTCCCCGTGACGATTCCCGCTCCCCCGGTTTTTTCCGTGCCTGGAACGAAGAACCGCAACTCCGCATTGGCCAGCCGGACCTCATCCGGCATGACACTCAATTGCCCCCGCAAGCGATTGAATGTAACGCCAAAGGCGTTTCCATCGGCAACATCCAGCAACCCGCTCAGCGCAGGTTCCGCTCGCGTGCCACGTCCGTGGAATTGGCCTGTTACCAGTCCCGTCAACGGATATTTCCAGCCTGATAACTGCTCGAGACCTTCCACGGGCACTTTCTCGAGGTCGATTTCACTGCTCCACTCGTTGTCCGGCAGGAAGTCCCAATCGCTCAGTTGCAATCGGCCATCGATTTCCGCTTGCATCACTCCGCGCCGCGCTCGCCCCGTGCTTATCACCAGCGCTTTCGGCGAGTAAGTTAGATCGCCGTCCATGGAATCGAGAGCGATCGTGTCATATCGGAAGTGCTCCCCGTGGAAGTGCCCCTGGAATTGCGGGCCGCCGCCAGGGCCTGTGATTTTCCCGATCCATTGCAACGATCCACCAACGCGCACGGCTGCTTCCGGAGTCCCGGGTTTGTCTCCCGCGATGGCGTGGATGAAATCGTTCCAGGGATCCAGTGAACCCACATCCAGGCGCACATCGAGGTCGGTATTCTTGGGATCCAGCACACCGGTAATCGAACCGCGTGAGGCCGGCGTCTCAAAGTCCAACTGTTCCAGAGACAGGATGTCCGGTTCGTAGCGGTAGCGGAGTTTCCAATCACCCGTAACGGGAGTGTGGTTGGCGGCCAGATCGTCCGGTTCGTCCCAGTGCATGCGCGCCGAGATGTCGAAGTCGCGGAAATTGTCGTGCCACGTTTCCACGGTGTCCGCGGAAATAACCGCATCCCAGTGCAGTTTGTCGGCAGGGAAACCTTCATGATCAATGGCCGGCGAAACGGCGGAAAGACGGATATCCTGCAACTTCGTTTCCGCGCGGAACTTCACGCCATCAAAGCGCATGTTGATGCGCCCTTTCACGCTGCCGCCGAGCGCGTAGGCCGCAAAATCCGGCAGGACCACGCCTTGCGGATCCAGGACGTAGGAGGAACGGCTGGTGAGGTTCGCGGAGTGGAAATCCTCGAAACTCAATGTGATATTGTCCGCAGCATAGCTTCCTTTGCCTGTCAGGTTGCCGCCCGTCAGGTCTCCTTCTCCGCGCAGATCGATGCGCCCAAGGGGAATTTCCGGGGTGCGAAAGGCCTCGCGCAAATCCAGCAGGTCTAGCCAACCTCGATAGCGATAGGTCCACTTTCCGCCGCCCAGGTCTTTTGCTTGCGCTTGCAGGTCCACGTGGGAACGGCCGAAGTCCAGAATGCCCTGTTCCAGAGAGAAGCCCTCTGGGCCGAGCGAGAATTTCGCAGAGAGATCTGCCGGCACTGGCACATCGCGCCGCCGCGCCAGTTCGACGGATTCCCACTGCAGTGTGCCGATATACAAGGAATGATCTGGTTGCCCGCCGCGCGACAATTGCAATTGCAGGTCGCCACCTTCTATCGCTACCAATTTCTTAACGTTGTTGTACAGCAGCCAGCCATCCTTGATCTCTACATGCTGCACGTGCAGCTTCAGCAGGGTTTCCTGCGTGGTCTCTCGAGAAGCACTGGTGCTCTGCCATGCCGGGAGATTGTTGCTGCCGTCATTTTCAACACGCAGATGAAGCCGCGGCGATTGCAGGACAAGTTCGTTCAATGCAACGCGGCGACCCCAAAACGAATCGATGCGCAATCCCACACGGGCCTGCTCCGCGCTGAAGAGCGGCTCCGTGCCTGCCGGTTCCTTGCCATGGACGACCAACCCATTTAGCGCGGCATTCAGCGAAAACCATTCCACCGTGACCGTGCGGATTTCAACCCGTGCCCCGGTCAGTCTCTCCATCCGGTGAATCAGAGCACGTCGCAGAAGAGGGTTTGCCAGTCCGCTGCCCAAGGCGATGATCGTCAGCGCGATGGCCAGCAGCGTCCATGTTCCCAATACCCACAGGGCATGCTCCACCCAAAGAATCTTCCGCCAGCGAGATTCCTTGGTCATGGCTTGCTCTCGTTCAACAGGATTTCCACGCGAATACGCGACCTGCTTTCCTTCAACCAGCGATCGGCTTGCTCATCGATCGCTCGTTGTACCATGGCGTCCTGGATGAATTCCCTTGAAGCTTCAAAGGTCGGCGGTGTTTGGCCTCGGGATTCCGCTCTTGGCACCACGCGCGTTTTGTAGAACTCCTGCACGTCTTTATCCTCAATTTGGATGGAGGGTCGAAACCGGGTGTCCAAGTAATTGCGCAAGTAAAGCTGCAACTTCACTATCGCGAGCAATCCTTCGCTGGTCAGCCCGCTCTGCTGCCGACGCACCGCAAACTCGGCGGGTGAAGAGTAGGAACTTATGAGGCGCGCGAGGCTGCGCTGGACTTCTTCATCGGAGGGCTGCGGGTAGCGGGAAACAGTGGCCTCATTGCGCACGATCCACTGGTCGATAAGCCGGTCCAGGATTTGCGAGTCGCTCTCGGACTTACCATCGACGAGCATTTGGTAACGCGCGAGTTCACGGACGTCGCTGACAAGTATGATGTCGTTTTCCACTCGAGCGGCGACCCGGTCAATCACTTCCTGGGCCACAACGCCTGCTCCGCCCATCGACAGGGTTAGGGTGAAGCCGAGAATTAGGACGATTCGGCGCATTAGAAGCTCGACCCCAAGTTGAAGAATATCTGAATGCTGGGTAAGCGCGTCCCTTCCTGGCAGAACAGTGTGCCGCTTTTGCAAGGGATGACGAATTGTGGCCGGTTGAGCGCGTAGCCGACATCAATGCGGATGGGCCCGATGGGCGTGGCGTAGCGCAATCCCACGCCGACTGTATGCGAGAAGTAGTTTAGCTCGTTGGTGCAATTCTCCACGCATTGTGTCGGATTGAATTGCCCCGGAGGATGCCCGGGATAGGTGGTTTTGAAGACGGGATCAGGCGGAGACCACCGTAAGGTAATCCGGGACAGCCTGCTAAACGCGTTGCCTCCATCATAGAAGAGCGTGCCACCGAGCCCGCTGCCCACGAAGGGCAGCTTGAGCGGAAACCGCAATTCCTGATTGAAGATAAGGACAGCCTGGCCACCAACAGGGAAGCCGGTGGAAGAATCGCGCGGCCCCGCCTGGTTCAAGGCAATGCCTCGTAAGGAGGTTCCTCCGCCTTCGAAGAAGCGTTCGGGCAAGGGGATGACTGTCGGAAACGGCGGCTTGTCGGGAGCAGGAAAAGTGAGCGAGACAGTTTCGCGATAGGGCGTAAGCAGGCCCATCCGCGTGGAACGTGCAAAGCTCCAACCACGTTTGATTGGCGTATACGTTGAATTCTGAAAGAAGAACCGGGCAAAACTTGCGCTCGATCCAATCTTGGTGTCGGCAATGCTAATGTCGGCGCTGTTGAAACTTCCCTTTGAAGCGTCGGCAGGATTGTCGCGCGTGTCGCGAAACCAAGTGGCGCCGAACTGCGATACCAGCGTAGGCTGATTGAACAATGGAATTTCGTCCGAAGGAATGTTCAAGTTGCTCACGGTCACTTTGCGAAAGGCATAACGATACAGGATGGATGACCGCGAGGTGATCTGGTCTGTAAGCTGCAGGTTGCCCTCGTAGCGTGTCTGCGAAAAAGTGTTGATGTCCTGCGATTTCTCCGCGTAGGCCGTGGCTTGCAAGCTGAACTTGGGATTGTTGAACGTGTCCGGCACGGAATAAGCCAGCAATGCCCGCCCTTGAATCGTGCTGCCCCGCAGTTTCAAGCTAAGAGAATCGGCCCGGCCGGTCAGGTTTTGTTTGGAGATCTCCAGAATCCCGCGCGGGGCAGCCTCCAATTGTCCACCGGTTGGATTGTTGGTACTGGCCAGGCGCTGGACTTCTAAACCTCCACCGTAGGAAATGGTGTAACGCTTAGCTTCCTCCACGAGTACGGTGACATTCTTGTCGGGGTCGGTGCCCCCGGCATTTTGCGGCTCGATGGTCACGCGATTGAAAATTCCCAGGTTATAAAGTTTCTGCTGAGACTCGACCACATCTCCCTCGCGCAGCGGTTGATCGGGCTGCACTTTGACCTGGCGATGAATTACGCGGGCACGGGTGTGCTGGTAGCCCGCCAGGAAAACGCGTCGAACGCGAATCTGCGAGCCTTCCTCGATCTTGTAGACCAGGCGCATGGGCTCCGCACGCTCGATGCGGTACTCCTGCTTGGCGGCTTGCGACTCTGCGGGCGCTTTCCCTGGCGATTTTTCCTTCCCGGGTTTCTGTTCATCGCTGTGCGAGTTGTCTGGCTCTGCCGTCCAGGAGAATTGCGCGTTCGGGAAGCCCTGGTTGAAATACAGGGCCAAGATATTGTCGCGGTCGGTGGCCACATTGATATCCGAATAAGGCTGACCTGGGAGCGACCCGATGACGCCGCGAATTTCATCCTCAGTCAACGCTTTCATGCCCTCGACCGAAAGACTGGAGACCAGGGTTTGTTTGCCCTCCTGAATCTCAAATCGGATGACCAGGTCCCCAGTTTTCCCGGCGAAGTCGTCCTGAATCTTTCCTTCCACATTCGCGGACAAGAATCCGTTTGAGGCATACAAACTCTTCATAGACAAGACGTCTGAATCGAGTAGCCGCCGGCTGAAGCGTGGACGAACCGCGAAGGAACTTGGCGCGATGCTCAATCGGCTCCGGAGCAAGGATGTACCGAAGTAGCGATTTCCTTCAAACTCGATGCGCAGCAATTTGTGGCGGTCGCCCCGGTTCACCTTATACGTGATGACTTGTTCGGAACCTTTCCAGCCCGACTTTTTGCCATCCACCTCGCGTTGAGCGGTGGAATAATCCACTTTTGCGTCGAAATAGCCATCTCGTTCCATGAGCTCCTGCAGGTTACGCTTTCCTTCCTCGAGCAGATCGGCGTCCACCGAACCTTCCTGATAAACCGGGATGAGCTTTTTCAAGGTGCCTTTGGATAGTTTCACCCCTTCCACCTCGACCAGAACTCGCGGCCCTTCCGTCACTTCCACTGTTAATGACATCTTGTTCTGCTGAGCGTCGTACTCTCCGCGCTTCACAGAAACACGGGCGCTCAAGTTTCCCCGCTTCTCCAGGAATTTGCGGATACGCTCGGTGCCTTGTTGTTGGCGAGCGGTTGTCAGTTCGCTGCCAGGTTTGAGCTTCAGGAGCCGCAGCAGTTCGGCCTCGCGGTAGTGCGTATGATTGAGCAACTCAACATTGCGGAGACGCACCCGGGGTCCCGTGTCCACGTGCACTATGATGTCCACTTGGTGGGTTTCCGCGTATGGGCGGCGTTCCGCCGTTGCTTTTGCCTGGTAGAACCCTTCCTCCCGCAAGGCATCCGTTAAACGAGTGACCGCATCTGCAAGGTCCGTCGCCCGGTACGTCTGCCCTAGCGACAATTGCATGGCAGCCACCGCGGAAGTTTCCGAGGGCGGTGGCTTCAGCCCCTCGATGATCACTTGATTGATGAAGAGATTTTCCCGAACGACAAAATCGAGACGCACACCTCCCTCTTCGCGCGTTACTTCTGCGCGCAGATCGGCGTAATCGCCCGTACGGTAGAGAGTACGAATGCTCGCCGCAACCTGGTCTCGGCGAAGGGCATTTCCGATTGCCACGGCCAGCCCGCTTGGTTTTGCGTCCACAATTGTGCCATCCTCCCGCACAATACGCAGCGATACCACGTTTGGCGCTGGCGCGTTCTCCTGGGAAGTTTGTTCCTGCACCTGGGCACACGCAGACCCTGCTCCTAGAAAGAGGACCAGGAGCGCTAGACCTCGCAGCCAGTTGACCCAGCGTGGTTGCATTGGTTTCTTCACTCAGACGAAGCCTGGCACAGGGGCGTTGCCTCTCGATATGCGATTGGAGCAGTCGAGAAAGGCGCGGTTCCAAGGCTGGAACTCTATATTACGTGAGCCAACCGCTTCGTGAGAAATTCTCCACGAAGATAGTGCGGAAAGGTATTGACGCCGGAGTAGGGTTACACGCTTCGGCGCTGACGTTCTTCCAGTTAGAAGGGGCACACGGGATGCTCGGCCGGCTCTATTCGATGTGCTCGGGAGATGGCAACGCACAACCTAGCGAGAAAATCCACCGCGGCCGGTGGGAGTGCGCATAGCTGCGCGATCCAAGTTCTCACGCAGATTCATGAGCGTCAGAAAGGTGCTTAGCACGCGGGCTTTCAGATCATCCGTCAGATGTAAGCCGCTGGTAGCGACCCGCGCAAGGCGTTCTCCATTTTCGGTAATGAAACCCATAATTTCACGCTGTCGTTCGTGGGGCGTGTTCCCGAGGGCTGTCTCGCGCCGCATCCCCGAGCAACTCGCTTCCAGCGAGAGCGTGAAATGCAGGATGCAAGTCTTTTCATCGGCCAGTGCGGCCGGCACATCGTGCTTGCATCCCCCGATATGGCAGAGTTCGGTCATGGGCGCAGAAGGGCGATGACCGATTCGTAACATTCCCGGAGCAAAAAATCCAGCATTCATCTTCGGGATGCGGCGAATCGTGCAGCCGTCCTTTTACCTGTACCTGTCCCCTAGGTCAGACCGCTTCCAGGGCATCTTCCAGGTCCGCGATGATGTCGTGCCAATCCTCCAATCCAAGGGAAAGACGTATGCCCCCGGGCTGCAAGCCGCAGCGGATTTTCTCTTCCTCTGGGATTGCTGCGTGGGTCATGGAAAAAGGATTCTCGATCAGCGTCTTGATCTGGCCCAGGCTCACTGCCAGGGTCACGGTGTAAGACTTCTCCGCAACATAGTCCACAAATCGTTCCGCCGCCTCCGCTGCACCTCTTGTGGAGTTGTCGCTTCCCTTCAATTCGAAGTACAACATGCAGCCTGGCGCGAAAGCCCCGTCCGGAGTTGTCATCTGCCGCCGTGCCAGTTCGCGTTGTGGAAAATTCGGAAGACCGGGATACAACACTCGCGCAACCTTGGTCTGGCGCTGGAGGAATTCGGCGACGTGCATCGCGCTCTTCTGCTGATTCACCATGCGGGCCGCCAGCGTGGGCAAACCATAGACCAGGACCGGCCAAGCGCTTTTGGGCGAGAGAACGCCTCCAAAATCCTTGCGGTAGAGCATGAGCAAATTGAAATACTCGTTTGCGCCGATCACCGCTCCGCCCATCTCCGTGCCGAACCCGCCGATGTCCTTGGTCAGGCTGTGCACGACCAGATCCACTCCGTGCTCCAGGGGTCTCTGGCAATACGGCGTTGAGAATGTGTTATCCACCACAATGCGGATCTTCTCCGTTTCCGTCCTCCCGGTGTTGAGCCGATCCACCACGCGTCGCACCGCCTGCATATCGATCAACTCCATCGTCGGATTTACGGGTGACTCAAAATAAACCACGCGGCAGTTCTTCGTGACCACGCTTGCAAGCGTTTCCGGTTTGCAAAGATCACAAAAATCCGTGTGGATTTTGTATCGCGGCAGCCAGCTAGTCAGCAGGCTGTGAGTGCAGCCATAGAGGACCTGGTGCGCAACTATCTGGTCGCCGCTGGCAGTAAGTATCCCCAGAGCCCCGCTCACAGCGGCCATGCCAGTGGCAAAGGTAACGGCAACCTCGCCACCTTCGGCCGCCGCCAGATTTTCCTCCAACATGCCACGGCTCGGCTCATCCAACCGGTCATATATATAGATGGGGGCACGGCGGGATTCAGAAGTGGCAAATTCGATGAATCCTTGAGCTCCGCGGTGCAGCGACGAGAGCCGGTAGGTGGCCGAACTGGACTGCGGCGGGACTACGTGGTGATCGTAATCCCACCGCCCGGTGGCAAAGCTCCCGTGGATCAGCCGCGTGCGCAGGCGGTATTGCTCACGGGGTTTTTTCAGTTTGCGTTCTTCGGACATGATTGACTCCCTCTCCGGCAGGAACTCCGCGCGGCCGGAGAACCGGCAGGCGGGAGTACTCGTATTGAACCCCATCATAGTCTAAATGCGTTTGCTGGCGCGGCGGCGCGAAGCGCGCACGAAAACAGAGAGTGATGCAACGTTGGAGTTGACAGGGATGGGTTGGCAATGTATAAATATACAGTAGGCTGCATAAAATACTATCAATGAGCGCGACCAAAACATTCCGTCACGGACAAATCCTTCGCCTGGTTTCCGGGGGGCACATTTCCAATCAGGAGGACCTGCGCCGCCGGCTGGCCCAGCAAAAGCTTCGCGTCACGCAGGCCACCTTGTCCCGCGATTTACAGGAATTGCGGCTCGTCAAAACGAATGAGGGCTATAAGTCTGACACGGGCCTGTCCGAAGAAACCGCTGCGGTCCCTCCGCTGACACGGGCTCTTCGTGAATTTCTGTTGGATCTCCGTCCAGCGGAGAATCTTCTCGTCCTCAAGACACCACCGAGCGGTGCCCAGCCTCTCGCTGCCGCGGTGGACGGAGCAAAATTCCCCGAAATTGCCGGCACCATCGCCGGGGACGACACGGTTCTTATCATCACGCCCAGCCGCAAGGCGCGGGAATCTCTCCAGAAGAAGCTTGAATTGCAAGTGAAATGAGAGATCCCCGGCACATCGCCGTCATTGGTGTCACTGGCTACACGGGTTACGAGCTGGCTACTCTTCTGCTGCGCCATCCGGTGATATCGCGGCCCACCTTTTATGTTCGCGATACCAAGGGTGCAAGCTGCCTCTCCGAGCTTTTTCCGCAACTTCGCGGCTGGGGTGAAGCGCCTTTGAAGCAGCTGTCCATGGAAGCGATTACCGCAAATTCCGCCGGCACAGCATTTATGGCCACGCCCCACGAGGTGTCGGCCGAGATCGGGCCGAAGTTGCTGGACGCAGGTTTACGGGTGATTGACCTGAGTGGTGCGTTCCGATTCTCCTCAGCCGAAACGTTCACTTCCTGGTACAAGCTACCCGCGCCCCACGAAGCACGTCTGGGTGATGCGGTTTACGGGCTACCAGAGATTTACGGCGAAAACATTCCCGCAGCTAAGCTTGTCGCCAACCCCGGCTGCTATGCCACAAGCGTGATCCTGGCGCTGCGACCGCTCACTCAGGCAGGCATAGTCTCGCCAATACAAAATGTCATCTGCGATTGCAAATCCGGGGCGAGCGGAGCAGGCAAGGAACCGCGTCGCGATCTCCATTTTGTGGAGGTGGGCGAAAACTTCAGAGCTTACAATCTTTTTTCACATCGGCACACGCCAGAGATTGTCGAGCACACAGGCTTGCCAGCATCCCAAGTGGTATTTTCCACGCACCTTTTGCCGGTTGCGCGCGGCATCCTGTCCACAATCTACGTGACCTTGTCGACGGCGCACACACCGCAAGCCATCGAAGAACTCTACAAGAAATTTTATGCGGGGCGTTCATTGATGCGCATCTCACCCGCGGGCTCGCTGCCCGAATTACAGCACGTTACGAAAACGAATTTCTGCGATATCGGCTTCGTCCTGGATACGGATGGCAAGCGGCTGATTATCGTTTCCTGCCTGGATAATCTGGGGAAGGGCGCCGCCGGACAGGCCGTACAGAACATGAATCTAACGCTAGGGCTAGAGGAGCAGACGGGACTTCTATGAGAATTGTGATCAAGTTCGCAGGTGCATTGCTTGAAGATGCGGCCACGGTGCGACAACTTTCCCAGCACGTTGCCACACTCGCACGGCATGGCCACGAGATTCTCGTGGTTCACGGCGGCGGACGTCTTTTCACAGCCACTCTCAAGCGTCTCGGAATCGAAAGCAAGTTTGTTTCCGGATTGCGGGTTACGGACGGCGAAACCCGCGACGTTGCGGTCATGGTTTTTGCCGGCTTGCTGAATAAGCGCCTTGCCGCGGCCATTTCTGCCCAAGGCCAGCCTGCCGTCGGTATCTCCGCGGCGGATGCCGCCTGCTTTTGCGCTGCGCCACTAGTTCACAACGACGTGGAAGGCAGCCTCGGATATGTGGGATATCTCACCAGCGTAAATGTCCGCTTCCTCGAATCACTTTGGCGAGAAAAACTCCTCCCTGTGGCTCCCTGCCTCGGCCTGGGCGCGGAGGGTGAACTCTACAATATCAATGCGGACCACATGGCCGCTGCCTGCGGCGAGTTCATTGAGGCGGATCATCTCGTTTACCTCACTGACGTTGCCGGCGTGCTCGATGGGGAAAAGGTTCTGTCGGCCGTTTCCTGCGAACAGATCGACCAACTCGTGCAGTCGCGCGTTGTCTCGGGAGGCATGATTCTGAAATTAGAGGCCGCGAAGCGCGCGCTCGAAGGCGGCGTTCGCGAAGTCCACATTGTCGGCGGCCATTCCGCCGCCGCTGCTTTGGCTCCGGCTCTGTTTGCAGATGTGCCCGGCCGGCCCACTTTTTCCGCTGTTCCCGGCACTCGTGTTCTCCGCGGCTTCTCTTCCGCGGAACACGCGGCGGGAGCATCTGTTTGAAACTCTAATACCCGTGGAGAACAACGAATGAACGCATCGGTCACAGTCCCCGTATCCATCGCGAAGGATCTCCTCACCGGAGCCGAATGGTCGCCCGCGGACACGCGCGATCTTCTGCAGCGCACCGCGGACATCAAGGCGCGCCCCTCGCGATTCGCTTCTGTCCTGCGCGGCAAGCACATTGCTCTTATTTTTGAGAAGCCTTCGTTGCGCACGCGCGTGACATTCGAGGTGGGCATACAGAGCATGGGAGGCGCAGTCGTATTCCTGGATCACACACAAGCGCGGCTGGGCGAGCGCGAATCCATTCCGGATGTGGCGCGGAACCTGGAGTGCTGGGTGCAGGGAATCGTAGCGCGGGTGTACGAGCAGCGCGTGCTCGAAGAGATGGCCGCCAGCATCAAGATTCCGGTGGTCAACGCGCTTTCCGACAAGTTTCACCCATGCCAGGCGCTCGCGGATTACTTCACACTCGAAGAAAAATTCGGCTCCTTGAAGGGTTTGAAGATTGCTTACGTCGGAGACGGCAACAATGTCTGCCATTCGCTAATGTTTCTTGCCGCGCGCCTCGGCGTGAATCTGCGCATCGCTACCCCGGCAAACTACACTCCCGCGCCTGATGTGCTTGCGGACTCCAAACGCGTCGCCAAGGACACCCATGCACGCATCGAGTTATTCACCAATCCCTCGGAAGCGGTAGCTGGCGCGCAAGCCGTGTACACCGATTCCTGGACCAGCATGGGTTTTGAGGCGGAAGAAAAGGTGCGCCGCAATGTTTTCAAGGCTTACCAAGTCAATCGCAAGCTCATGGAGCAGGCCGCACCCGGTGCCTTTTTCATGCACTGCCTGCCGGCGCACCGGGGCGCGGAAGTGACCGACGAAGTCCTCGACGGCCCGACGTCCATTGTGCTCAACCAGTCTGAAAACCGCATGTACGTGCAGAAGGCCATTCTGCACGCGCTGTATTCCTGAAGATTATTGGCCTGCTTAGGAGAAAATTCGGTGACACCGCAACCACAGAAACCCAAGAAAGTCGTACTGGCTTATTCCGGCGGACTGGATACCTCCATCATTATTCCTTGGCTCCGCGAGAATTACGGCTGCGAAGTAATCGCCATGATCGGCGACGTAGGCCAGCAGGAGGATCTGGAGGCGGCCCGCAAGAAGGCTCTCGCTACTGGCGCGTCCACCGCTTACGTCGAAGATCTCCGCGAGGAATTCGTTCGTGACTACATTTGGCCCACGCTCCGAGCCGGCGCTGTCTACGAGCATACCTACCTGCTCGGAACGTCCATGGCGCGTCCGGTCCTGGCCAAGCGTCAGGCTGAATTGGCCCTGCAGCTCGGCGCCGACGGTTTGTCGCATGGTTGTACCGGCAAGGGCAATGACCAGGTGCGATTTGAGCTGGCGTACAAAGCAATTGCTCCTCACATCCCGATCATCGCTCCCTGGCGGGAGTGGGCCATTGACTCGCGCGAGGACGCCATTGCCTATGCGCAAAAACACAAAATCCAGGTGGAGCAGAGCCGCACCAACATCTACAGCCGTGACCGCAATATCTGGCACCTGAGCCACGAGGGTGGGGATTTGGAAGATCTTGCGAATGCGCCCAGTGAAGCGATGTGGCAGTGGATTGTTTCGCCGGATCAAGCTCCCGACAAGCCGGAGGAAGTGGTAATAGGATTTGAATCGGGCACGCCCTCTTCCGTGAACGGCAAGAAACTGGCGCCAATTGAGCTTCTGAATACGCTGAACGACATTGCCGCAAGGCATGGAGTTGGCCGCACTGACCTCGTCGAGAACCGCCTGGTGGGGATGAAGTCTCGCGGGGCATATGAAACCCCTGGGGGAACGCTGCTCGTTACGGCACACCGCGAACTGGAACGGCTGACTCTCGACAGGGAAACATCCCACTTTCAACAGGCTCTGTCGGTGCGTTACGCCGAACTCGTCTATTACGGGCTGTGGTTCTCGCCGCTGCGCGAATCGCTTGATGGTTTCTTCAACGCGGCCCAGCAACGCGTTACCGGCTCTGTCGGGCTGAAACTCTGGAAGGGTACGCTCAACGTCACGCAGCGTAGTTCGCCTTTTTCTTTGTACCGTGCGGACCTCGCGAGCTTTACCATGGGCCGTTACAATCCTAAGGACGCCGAGGGATTCATCAACCTCTTCGCTTTGCCAGTGACGGTGCGACCCAAGGCCAAAGCCGAAAGCCAGCATTCTTGAGAGTTTTCGCCGGGGCGTGGTTTAGTCTTGGGAGAGTTTCTGACAGCCGCGCCCCTCTCCACGCCTCATCTGATACTGGTTATGGAGCACGCTCCCTAAGCTGCGCGATAGTGCAGAATCTGGAGCCATTTTTCTTGATGGTGCAATCAGAGCACGGTTTGGTTTCTTGATGACTGAACGCAAAGACGATCGCTTGTGGGGTGGGCGCTTCGAGCGGCCGCCGAACGAAGAGTTCGACGAGTTTCAACGCTCGTTTGCGTTTGACCAGCGCTTGCTCCCTTACGAACTTGCTGTTGATCGGGCATGGGCCAAGGCATTGCAGGGTGTGGGGATTTACACGGAAGCGGAAGTGCGCCAGACTCTTGCAGCACTCGACAAAATCATTGAGCGTGCCAAGAGCGACCCGGATTGGATAGAGAAGCTCGCGGCGGAAGCCGAAGACGTTCATCATTTTGTTGAAAAGGCGCTCGTCGAGGAACTCGGCCCGCTCGGCTGGAAACTTCACACTGGCCGCAGCCGCAATGAACTCGTCGCAACGGATTTTCGCCTTTTCGTGATCGATGCAGCGGTAGCAACTCGTGTTGCTCTGATCTCCCTCATCAAGGCGTTCGCCGCCCAGGCAAAAACTAACTTGAGAATCCCTATGGCTGGGATGACTCACATGCAGCATGCCCAGCCGATTCTTTTGGCCCATTTTCTGATGGCTCACGCGCAAGCCTTCGTGCGGGACATTACACGCCTAGAAAGTGCTAGCGCCTCAGCCGATGCCTGTCCCATGGGTTCCGGCGCGCTGGCAGGCTGTTCGTTTGCCATCGATCGGCAAGGCATTGCTCGCGAACTTGGCTTCTCTGGCATTACTGCCAACAGCCTTGACGCCGTCAGTGATCGCGATTTTGCGCTCGACTACCTGTTTGCGCTCGCCGGAATCGCCACACATCTCTCGCGCTTAGCCGAGGATTTCGTACTTTTCGCTTCTCAAGAATTTTCCTACGTCGTCCTTCCTGACGAATACTCCACTGGCAGCAGCCTTATGCCCCAGAAGAAGAATCCTGATGCGTGGGAGCTTTTGCGGGGCAAGACCGGCCGCATTACGGGCGCTCTCTTTACCCTTTTCACGACGCTGAAAGGTCTTCCTTCCAGTTACCAACGCGATCTCCAAGAAGACAAAGAAGCCCTTTTTGCCGCTCACGACCAAATCGCTTCGATGCTCCACGTTGCTGCCGGCGCAGTCTCTGCGATGAGGTTCAACGAGAAGAACCTGAAGGCCGCTTCCGCGAATCCCGCTCTCCTTGCAACCGAAGCCGCCGACTATCTGGTCAAGAAGGGCATCCCTTTCCGCCAGGCGCACGACCTGATCGGAAAACTTTTGCGGGAAGCGGAACGCCAGGGTAAGCCCTGGACCCAATTGTCGCTCGGGGATTTGCGGGGAATATCACCCGCATTTGAGGCCGATGTCGCGAGCGCCATGCAACTTGGCGCGGCCCTCGATTCGAAAAATGTGGCCGGAGGAACCGCCGTAGAGTCTGTTCTAGCCGCAATTTCGCAACTCGAACAACGGCTCAAATCACTGGAGAACACGCTATGAGCATCAGTGCAGCGTTCAGCATCTTCGAAGCGGGATCGTATCGCGTGGCGGATCGGAGGTTGCATCGATGAACGTCATTCCCGGCTCGCGGAGTCTGAATTGATGAAGAATGTTCTTTCCGAAGCAGCTCTCCCTCGAGGATTCCGCTTCTCGGCCACGGCCTGCGGCTTGAAGAAGACTGGCGCGTTGGACCTGGCGATGCTATCCAGTGACGTTCCAGCTTCGGCTGCGGCCGTCTTCACGCAGAACCTGGTTGTTGCTCCACCCGTTGTTGTTTCTCAGGAGAATTTGCGCTCTTCGAAGGGCCGCATGCGCGCTGTCATCGCCAATGCAGGCAACGCTAATTGCGCCACTGGCCCCGAAGGCCGCGCTGCCTCGTTGAAAACCGTAGAAGAGACCGCGCGCCGGCTAGCCTGCCAACCCCATGAAGTTCTAGTCTGTTCCACCGGCGTGATCGGGGTGCAATTGCCGCTGGAGAAAATTCTCCGCGCCCTCCCTGGTATCGCTCGCAATCGACGGCCTTCGGCGCGCTCGTTCGCGGAATTCTCTTTGGCCATCTGCACAACAGATACGCGCCCAAAAACGGCTACGGCGGCTTTCAAAATGGCAGGCAAGCGCATTCACTTCATTGGCTGCGCCAAGGGCGCGGGGATGATCCACCCAAATCTTGCTACGACTCTGGCATTTGTCGCCACAGACGCCGCCATTTCGCCATCGCTTCTGCAAAAGACCCTGCGCGAAATTGCTGGGCGTACTTTTAATTGCATCAGCGTTGACGGTGATACATCCACGAACGATACGCTGCTTGTCCTTGCTAACGGCCAGGCAGGCGCACCTTCCATTCAAGCTGGGACTACGGCGCACCGGGCGTTTGCCAAAGCGCTTGAAGAAGTTTGCCAATCGCTGGCATTGCAGATCGTGGCTGACGGCGAAGGAGCGCAGCGCGTGATTGAAATAGAGGTGCGTCACGCGAGGACCGAGGCGGACGCACGGCGCATTGCTCAGACTATCGCTACGTCTCCGCTGGTGAAGACCGCTTTTGCCGGGGGCGACCCCAATTGGGGACGCATCTTTGCAGCGGCGGGACGCGCTGGCGTCAAGTTCGACCCCGCACGCGTGGACATTCACATGGCAGGGATACCCGTGTTGCGTCGCGGGCTGCCGCTTGATTTCAATGAGAGAGCCGCCAGCAACCGCATGCTGGAGAAGCAGGTTGAGGTGATCGTTGATCTCCATGGCGGGCAGGAGTCCACGCGCTTTTGGACCTGCGATTTCACCGCGGAATATGTGCGGATTAACGCCTCCTACCGGACTTGAAGGTCTGTGTAGCTTGTTTACACTGATTCAAAAGTGTTTCACAGGAGTTCCGACGGTCCTGTGCCATTTTGGACCAGATTCCGACCCAGTACCCCGAGCCAGCCTTCACCCAACGATTTATTGTTGCAAAAAAAGTCAATTTTCGAGACCATGCACGGGACCACTGGAGACCTACCCGCCCGCCTTGGCACGCCTTTGGCTCTGCCTCGTGGGCGGTTTCGGTTCTTCGGTGCGCTCCGCAATCGTGGTTAGGTTCCGGGCAGAAGGAGTCCGCTGGTGAAGAAGCTTTACGTGGGTAATCTTCCGTTCAATGCATCGGAAGAGCAGTTGCAGGAATGGTTTGGACAAGTAGGTGTGAATCCCTCCGCAATCAGTCTGATTCGGGATCGATTCACGGGACAGTCGCGTGGATTCGCCTTCATCGAGATCGCCAACGATGAAGACGCCGACCGAGCCGTGACGAGTCTGAATGGTCAGAATTTCGGAGGCCGGAACCTGGTCGTTAACGAAGCGCGGCCGCAAACTGAACGCTCCGGTGGCGGTGGTGGGCGGGGTGGTTACGGTGGCGGTGGTGGCGCCGGCCGGGGTGGTGATCGAGGCGGACGTGGCGGTGGCCGTGGCGGCGACCGCGGTGACCGCGGCGATCGCGGCAATCGCTGGTAGGTTCTCCTCCACCCTTTCTTATGGTACGTGCTTCGGGCGCGCAGCTGCGTCCGAGGCGACTTTTTTGCGCCGCGTTTTCTCCGGATTCGTGCCGGGCTCGCGCTTGCGTGGTTACTTGCGCGGCCTTTTTTCTTTATTCACAGCCGCGCCATTTTTCACTTTCCATCCCCGTCATTCCAATGTACTATCCACGCGATTGAACCGGCGGCCTCTGACTGCGAGGTCCTCCCCGCCCGGTTTATGTGTTTCGGAGCAGCGCTCACCCTCAAATTCTGTGACCGAAACTTCAAGCGGGGTTACGTGTTTGATTTACCAGGCGAAGTTTTTGATTCGCTCCTATTCGCCCGGGGCATTTGAGAAGAACAGCTTGCGAAATGTGTTTCGTGCAAGCGCTGTTCTCTGAGCTGTTTGGTAGAGGAGCGAACCTTCCTGATTGTGTTCGCATCCAACGAGGGGCACTGAGTTCAAGTATCCGATGAATACGTGGCACAAACGCGACTGGAAGCAGTTCTACGAACTGGCGAGGCGTCCTTGGCAGCGTCACCGCCCGCCGCGGCCGGTCTACCCTTCGGGGCTCAACCGCGTGCAGCCGGCGGCGGGATTCAGCCTATCTGAGCTTGATGATGCCGGCGTGGATCTTGAACTCGCCGAGCGCCTGGGACTTCCCGTGGACGCGGGCCGCATTGGCGCCTATGGCCCAAACGTTACTGTTCTGCGAGATTTCGTTCGTTCCTCCCGCCAGCCGGTGTAAACTTCGCCATACTTTGCGTCGTTTGTCGAACTTCCTTTTCCTGCGTAAAATAGAAATGTAAACAACGATTTATGGCTTCGCCCTTTAACATCATCGCCAACGGCACCCTGCCACCTGCGCCTGCCCCCGACGTCCATCCGCGGCCAGACTGGTTGCGCGTGAAGTTCTTCGGCGGCGAACGCTACCACAACCTGAAGCGCATCATGCGCACCCTGGACCTGCACACAGTTTGCGAATCCGCGCGATGCCCTAACATGGGCGAATGCTGGGAGCACGGCACGGCCACATTCATGATTCTGGGAGATATTTGCACGCGGGCTTGCGGTTTCTGCGCGGTGCCTTCCGGTAAGCCGGCTGGCCCTCCCGACGAAGAAGAGCCTTGGCGTGTGGCCGAAGCCGCCGCGCGCATGGGGCTTCGTTACGCGGTCGTCACCAGCGTCAATCGCGACGATCAACCCGATGGCGGGGCTCGCATCTTCGCGCGCACAATTCAGGAAATTCGCAACCGCGTTCCCGGCTGTAAAGTCGAGGTGCTTATTCCAGATTTTCGCGGGGATTGGGACGCCCTGGACACAGTTCTCGCCGTGAAGCCGGACATCCTGAACCACAACACGGAAACCGTGCCGCGGCTTTATCGCCAAGTGCGCAAGGGCGCTCGGTACGAACGTTCCCTGGAACTATTGCGGCGCGCGAAAGCGACGCATCCTGATGTGCCTACGAAAACCGGCATGATGCTGGGGTTAGGCGAGCAGCGGGAAGAAGTTCTGGAGACGATGCAGGAACTTGCCGCGCAGGGCACGGACATTTTCACTTTAGGGCAATACTTGCAACCCACGCGCGAGCATCTTCGAGTAATCCGATTCGTTCATCCCGAAGAATTCGTTGAATACAAGCGCTTAGGCGAGCAGATGGGTTTCAAGCACGTAGAAGCCGGGCCATTGGTGCGCTCTTCCTACCACGCTTTTGACCAGGCGGAATCTGCAATTCGCTAAGAAATTTCGCTTTACCTGTCCGCCGTTTGCCAGCCGACCAGACACACCCCAGCGCCATTTCTGGCGCGACTTTCAGGGTAACTTCAGGCAGGTCTTGCTTAGCTTACTTCGCGGCTGCCGCAACCTTTTTGCCAGCTTTCGCCACGGTTGAGGCCTTACGCCGACGCTTCGTCTTGGGCGGGGTGGCGGGTGGTTCCCCGATGATTTCAGCCGTGAAGATGCTGGTCACGAAGAGCTTTTGTCCGTGGTCATCAAAATCGATGGCCGTGCGTTCCGGATCCGAGGCTGTGACAATGCCCAAGCCGTAAACTCCGTGTTTGATGGTTTGTCCTTCCTGCATTACTTGCACAACTTCCTCCTTGGCTAACCTCAGCGGATTCTTATCCCTCTTCCACTCCTTTTGGGTAAGGTCCCCAACCCCTCGGGGACCCTCCCATACTAAAGGCTAGAGGCTTGTGACGTTCTCAGCCTGAAGGCCCTTTGGGCCCTTCTTTACTTCAAATTCCACCGCCTGGCCTTCGTTCAGGGACTTGTAGCCGTCCATCTGAATGGCGGAAAAGTGTACGAATACATCTTCTCCGGTCTGACGTTGGATGAACCCATAGCCCTTCGAAGCATTGAACCACTTCACTGTTCCTTGTTCCTTCACTGCATGAACCTCGATATTGAAATTGCTTTGCCCCTCTTGGTCCCGGTCGTTGGTTTCCCAGCCTCCGCGACTGCCTCCAGCCCGAAAAAAAGGGCTGCGAGTTTGTTCTCGCAGCCCCCTGAACGAGTCAAAAGGTAATACAAGAGCAACAAACGCTATATCTAACACTATCA
The DNA here is from genome assembly GCA_963780315.1 of Candidatus Acidiferrales bacterium. Classification (GTDB taxonomy): domain Bacteria; phylum Acidobacteriota; class Terriglobia; order Acidiferrales; family UBA7541; genus Acidiferrum. The sequence continues at coordinate 382,474 of CAWABP010000016.1, forward strand.
CAAGAAAGGGCTTATTGTCCACATGACTCTGTGGTCCTTATTTCGACCTCCAAAAATTGTAACTTATTTAAAATCAGATATTTATCGGAATTTTGAACCGCTCCGGGCGTTTGCCTTACTCTTCCAATGACTCAGGTTGCAGGCTCAGATTTTCTCCGCTGGAGGCCTTCTTTTCCCAATATCTCTTCACCCAGGCCTCCCAGCTCTTGCCCGCGGCGGTATCCCGCCCGGAAAAGGCGAGTGCGGCAATTTCCGCATAACCGATTTTGACGCGTTGATTGGATTCCTTCGGGAGCAAACGTACGAAAGAGGTTTCCAGATTCGCTCCGCTGACACGATCAAAGACGTAGCCCTCAAACTTGGTGCCATCTTTCCGCGTAATGCTTACATCACCGCGAAAATCAAACGCCTTCTCAAGGGCTTCGCGCAATTCATCAGCCGAGGCCAGGCTCGGAACCCAACCTTGAAGGGTTTCCCGCTCAATTCCCGGGGCCACTTCGAGCTCGTCGGGATGCAAAGTATGTTCGGGACGATCGGCATGCCGCGGTCCAGTCAAGCGCGCGTCTCCTCAAGCTTCGTGGATTTGGCATCGATCTGCACCAGTGGGTTGTAAGAATGCACCGGCTTCACTTCTTCGTTCAGCAACTCCAGTGCCTCGGGATCTTCATATCGGGAAGAAAATGTGGCTCTCACGGTTGCCAGGAACCCCTTTAGCGAACGGAATGTATAGTCCACTGCCGAGGCCTCGTAGCCACTGTGCACCATGCAGTTGGCGCATTCCGGATTGCCGGATTCGGTGCCGTAATTCGCCCATTCCGTTTCCGCCATAAGTTCGGCAAACGTCTCGGCGTAACCATCCTGTAGAAGGTAACAGGGCTTCTGCCAGCCAAAGATCGAATACGTTGGCATGCCCCACGGCGTGCACTTGAACTCCTGTTTGCCCATCAGGAATTCCAAAAACAGAGGCGATTGGTTAAATTGCCAGGTCTTTTTCCGGTTGGCCAGCATGGCACGGAACACGCGCCGCGTTCGCGCCCGGCCGAGAAAATGCTTCTGGTCTGGCGCTTTGTCGTAAGAATAGCCAGGAGAAAGCATCATGCCCTCTACACCGAGTTCCATCGTCTCGTCAAAAAATGCGCGTACGCTTTTGGGGTCGGTGCCGTCAAACAGCGTAGTGTTCGTGGTCACGCGGAATCCGCGCTGCAATGCTGCCTTGATGCCCTCGACAGCCAGTTCGTAGCCGCCTTCGCGGCACACCGAAAAGTCGTGGTGTTCTTTTTGCCCATCCAGATGCACCGAAAAAGTCAGGTACTTGCTGGGCTGGAAGAGGTGCAGTTTTTCCTTCAGCAAAAGGGCATTCGTGCAGAGGTAGATGTACTTCTTGCGCGCCACCAATCCTTCCACGATCTTTTCGATTTGCGAATGCATCAGCGGTTCGCCGCCGGGAATGGACACCATCGGCGCGCCGCACTCGTCCACCGCCCTAAAACAGTCTTCAGGGGAAAGCTCGCGCTTCAACACGTGGGCCGGATATTGAATTTTCCCGCAACCCGCACACGCCAGATTGCAGCGGTACAAAGGCTCCAGCATCAGCACCAGCGGATACTGTTTGCGGCCGCTGAGTTTCTGCTTCAGGACGTAACTTGCCACGGTCCATGCTTGGGATATAGGTACAGGCATTCGCTCCCCAGTAATCTCGCGCTACGAATCAGGTCTCGCTACTTTGTCCCACTGAATGATAGGGGCTTCCCCTGCTGAGCAAGAGTTCGCCATACTCTCGTATTTTCCCCAGCCCTGAACTAACCATTTTACCCGAGATGGCCCCTTAACGGACACCTCAGATTCTACGGGCTTCCCCCTTGGCACTCTATTTCGATGCAGCGAAAGGTGCTTAGGTGGCACCTATCGTGCTCCAGTTCGCTCTGAATGGCACATCACCTTGATCGGTTCATCCAGCGTATGATGAAGTCGAGACTCGCGGAGACCCACTGACCCATGGCCCGCCAAAGCCTTCACTCCCTCGTAGAAGAGTTCGTTCACTTCACCCGCGATATCGCCTTTGTAGAGCAACACGGCTATCGCCGCGAATCCTGGACCTACGAAGAACTCGCCGAGCGTGCCGTGAGCCGTGTGCTTCAGTTAAAGCTCGCTGGCGTCAAGACGGGCGACCGCGTCCTTCTTTGGGGCCCCAACTCGGCGCAATGGGTCGCAGCTTTCTGGGCATGCCTTTACCGCGGCGCGATTGTTGTCCCTCTGGACGATTCTTCAACCCCCGAATTCGCCAACCGCGTTGCCACCGATGCTGGCGTCAGATTTGCCATCACCTCGAACTTGAAAGTTCCTCTTTCCCCCGCCATCCACACCCTCTCGCTGGAGGATTTCCCCGTCACCCCTCCGCAAGAGGTAAGTTCGCCTGCAGCCAGAGGCACAAAGGTCAGTGTGCTCCTGAGTGCCTCCTCTTTGAGCGATGAGCCTCTCACCCGCAAACATGTCGCCGAAATTCTCTACACATCCGGCACAACCAGCGAGCCCCGTGGCGTCGTCCTCACCCACGGCAATTTCCTGGCAAACCTTGAACCCCTGGAGAAGGGCATTGGGGAATACCGCAAATATGAACGCTGGTTTCATCCCTTGCGCTTCGTTTCGGTGGTTCCGCTGAGCCACGTCTTCGGCCAGTTCATGACGCTCTTCGTACCGCCGCTGCTAGGGGCCACGGTCGTCTTCGAGAATTCCCAGCAGCCATCGGAGATTCTTCGCACCATCAAGCGCGAGCGCGCCACTGCACTTATCGCGGTTCCACGAATGCTTGATGCGCTGCGCACGGCTATCGAGCGCGACATTGATGCTCGTGGCTGGCGCGGATGGTTTCCCTCTGCTTACACAGCCGCATCCAACGAACCTTTCCTTCGCCGTGCGTGGAGGTTTCGGCGACTTCACCGCAGGCTTGGCTGGAAATTCTGGGCCTTTATTTCAGGTGGCGCGGCACTTTCGCCGGAAACTGAGGAATTCTTCAAACGCATAGGCTATGCCGTTGTACAGGGCTACGGCATGACCGAGACTGCCTCGCTGATCAGCCTCAATCATCCATTTCGGGCTGCACAGGGTTCTGTGGGCAAGATTCTTCCTGGCCGGGAATTCCGGCTTGCAGATGATGGAGAGATCCTTGTCCGGGGCGAGAATGTTTCTGCGGGTTACTGGGAGAAGGGGGCGCTGCAACCGGCATCGGAGAAGGATGGCGGGTGGCTGCGCACTGGCGATCTCGGCGAACTCGATGCAGAGGGCAATCTGCGCTTTCGGGGCCGCAAGAAAAACGTCATCGTCACGCCTGCCGGCCTGAATATCTATCCCGAAGATCTTGAAGCCGCGCTCCGCCACGAGCCTGTCATCCGAGATACTGTGGTCATCCCTCTCCAGGTCGGTGCGAACGTCGAACCCTGCGCCATCCTGCTTGTCCATTCGCCCGTCAACCCGAGCGAAGCGAGGGATCCCTCTTCTCTCTCGACCGATCAGATCGCGCGGCAAGCCATCGACGCCGCCAACTCCACTCTCGCCGATTACCAGCGCATACGGCGCTGGCTTGTCTGGCCTGATCTGGACTTTCCGCGCACGCCCACCGGCAAGCCACGTCTCGCCGTAATCTCCTCTCGCGCTGCTGGACTCCTGGCTGCCAATACGGAAGTTGTCATGCCGAGCGAAGCGAGGGATCTGCTTTCCGCCTCCGAGCCATCGCCCTTATTTACCTCCTCCCTTTCCTTCCCCGCCTCGCTCAAAGACTTGTCTTCCCTCGACCGCGTTGAACTTCTCTCCACACTCGAGCACCGTTACAGCGTCGAACTCAACGAAACGCAATTCGCCAATGCACAATCCTCCGCTGACATTCAAAAACTTCTTGCGCAACCATCCGCCCGCCGTTCGGATTACGTTTATCCGCGATGGACGCAGCGCTTACCTGTGCGCCTGTTTCGCCTTCTCATCTACTACACGCTCACCTGGCCCACAACGCTCATCCTGGGCCATCCACGCATTCGCGGGCGCGAGCATCTCGCGAATCTCAAGGGTCCGGTGCTTTTCGTCGCCAATCACACCACGCGTCGCGCCGATATCGGGCTTATTTTGTATTCGCTCCCTGCGCATTTTCGCCATCGGCTGGCCACAGCGATGGGCGGCGAAAACCTGCGGGAATTTCGTCATCCGCCCCGTGAATGGTTTTTCGCCAAGCGCTGGCTCTGGCAACTCAATTATTTCCTCGTCGTTTCTCTGTTCAATGTTTTCCCGCTGCCGCAGCTTTCCGGCTTCCGAGAAAGTTTTCGATTCGCGGGTGAATCTGCCGACCGCGGCTATAGCCTGCTGGTTTTCCCGGAAGGAGTTATCAATGACCGCGATGCTCCGGACATGGTCCCTTTCCAACCTGGCATTGGCCTCCTCGCGGGGAATCTCCGACTCCCGATCGTCCCCATCCGCCTCGATGGTGTCTGGCGAATGAAGCAGCAGCATCGCCGCTTAGCCCGCCTCGGCGAACTCACCCTTCACATTGGCGCGCCGGTTACATTTCCGCCTGACATGCCTCCTGGCGAAATCGCCTCTCAGCTACAATCCCGTGTCCGCTCCGTGTAGGGCCGCCTTCTGAGGCAGGCCGTCGTTGATCCCACGTCGTGGCGTTTCCACTTGGGAATCCGCCCTGCAAAACGCGGGCTGCAGTCAATTTCCGATCACACGACTATACGTCAAGGTGAAGACGAACTGAGAGAGGACTGCCTTCTATGAGCCGGATTTGTGTGCCCCTCTCTATCCAAACTGTTATAGAGTGCTGCAATAGCAAGGGAAATCGATGGTTCATTCCTTACCTTCGCGCGCTATCCCTGTTCTCATCTTTGTCGGAATGCTACTTGGCTGCAACTCTCATCATGGGGTGCAAAATTCACAGCGCTTCGCAGCGAAAACGGACTGGCAACCCATTAAACTTCCGGCTCGCCCCGTCTATATAACCAGCAATGCCGATGTTTTTTGGGTGAGTGGGACAGATGAGATGCTGGCCAAGTCTGATGACGGTGGGCGGTCCTGGCGCTTGATGCATCAAAGAACCGGCGGCGACGTCTTGATGGTCGTACATTTTCTCGGAAAAACCATTGGCTATGCCGCGGGAACGAATGGCTTGATCCTGTGGACCAAGGACGGCGGTGAAACTTGGAAATCACAAAGCGCTGGCTCCGAGACCACCCTCGACATCTCTTTCGGCGACGAGAAACACGGGATTCGACACACACACTCCGCCTTGGAAATCACACGGGATGGCGGCCTAACCTGGGTTCCCGTTCCGTCTTTGAAATCCACTGAAGAGCGCGAGAGGTTCAAGACCGATTTTGGGTTGGCGGCCCTTGACAGCAAACACAGTGCAGCGTTGCTGAAGGACAACCTCCACGGCGATCAGATCTTTCTTATCACGAGCGACGGTGGCAAGACATGGAACACGCACCACATTCCCAGCGCCGGGATTAATAGCCTCGTAGTTTACGATCGCGAATACTGGGCCTTCGGGTTTGAAGTGATCGAGAAGGAGAAGCCGGGCGGGGGCTACAGCGTGCCAGTGGCGCTTCATTCGGCCGACGGCGCAAGTTGGGTTCATGGCGCGCAGGCGCCGTACGGGTACTCGGATTGCAACGCACAGGGCTGCATCTTGTGGGACGGTGCCATCGTCGAGCTGTACAACAAAAAAGCGCGGTTCACGGCGGTGCCGGCGGACGGTTCTTTGACACCGATGTGGGCTGGGGCCAAAGGCAGCGTTTGCAGCTTGGGGCCAGGGCTGAAGTGCGCGAAGGGACAGCCCGTTGACGTTCCGCCACCAAGACCCCAGCTGACGCACTCCGCCTTGCATAGCACGACAGCCGAAAACCTCCCAGTAGAATGCCTGTTTTGCCCGCTCGATTCCCTATTCGTCAGCAGGGACGATCTCGGCGGCCACACGATTACGACATATTCTAATTATCTTGACGATGGCACTCACGACGAAAGCACCGCGGTTCAACTCGCTGGCTTTCAGTCGTCACTGCACGTAAGTTTTGTGGTTCGGAAGAATGGCACAGTAGACGATGTGCTAGTCATGCGTGCGCCAACGAAAGAAATTGAATCTGCCGTGTCGAATTACATCGGGGACTGGTTGCTTGATCCTCCGCGCGAGAATGGCATGCCGACTGAGGCACGGCATAACATCCTGCTCGGGATTTCGTGTTTAGCGAATCCATCAGACCAAGAAGCCGCATGCCTCCTTCAGATAAATGAGTCCGACTCGAGTTTCCTAACAGGCGGAAGCGAAACAAAATGATGATTGGCGGTCAGCCCATCTCAGTATGTTTCGTCTTGGCAGCCGTCGGCCAAAAGCCGCCCTTTCGGACGAGCTGCGGCCGGTTGATGGTAAAGCGCGCAAACTGGACATCCGGACCACTGGCAAGAAGGATGGGAAACCTCCGCTTTCGGCCCCGCCCTCGTCTTATGGCAAAATAGAGGGTCTGTAGACAACAGACCATGACTAACCCTGTGACTCTCGCTCCCACAAAGTCCGCCAAAGCCGCGAAGAAATCTCCTGCGCCCAATGGCGTAGGCCACACCGAGCGCGAGCGCATCTTCTATCTATTTCGACGCTGGGGCTTCTATGAAGCCAGCCTTGATCCCCTTGGGTTTTTCACGCCCCTGAAGTGCCCCGATCTCGAGGGTCTCTCTGGCGAATTCGCAGAAGAAGCGCGCCGCTACTACTGCGGAAACATTGGCGTGGAATTCCTGCACATTCCGGAATTGGAGCGCCGCCGCTGGATCGCCGAACGCATGGAAGGCCCGGAGTTTGAGGTCAACCAGGGCAAGATTCTGGACCGCCTGGTTCGCGCCGACCTCTTCGAGCAGATGCTCCAGAGCCGCTATCTTGGCAGCAAGCGTTTTTCCCTTGAAGGCAACACAGCGCTAATTCCTCTTCTCGATTCCATCCTCGATGCCGCGGGCGAGCTTGGCGGTGTCGATTCCATCATGGCCATGAGCCACCGCGGCCGCCTAAACGTGATGACCCATATTGCCTGCAAGCCTATGCACCAGGTTGTCGCGGGATTTGAGGATGTTGATCCGCGCAGCGTGCTGGGCGCGGGCGACGTGAAATATCACGTTGGCGCAACGGGCGCGTACACCACGACCACCGGAAAATCGCTGAGTATTCACCTGGTCTCGAATCCCAGCCACCTGGAAGCAGTCGATCCCGTCGCCATGGGGCGCGCTCGCGCAAAATTGACGCGCCACGGCGTAAGCGGCGCACAAATCGATCGCTCCCGTGAAACGTTAAACAAAGTTTGGGCCATCGTGATGCACGGAGACGCCGCATTCGCCGGCCAGGGCATTTTGGCGGAAACGCTGAATCTCGCGGACCTCGCGGCGTATTCAGTTGGCGGCACGCTGCACATTCTCGTCAACAATTTGATCGGTTTCACCACGCCCCCAGTGCAGGAGCACTCTTCGCGCTACGCTTCCAGCCTCGCGCGCCGCCAGAGCGTGCCTATCTTCCACGTCAACGCCGAAGACCCTGATGCCGTGGTGCGCATCGGCCGGCTGGCCGCAGAATATCGCGCGAAATTCAGTTCTGATGTCGTGATCGACCTGATCGGTTACCGCCGGCATGGTCATAGTGAAGTTGACGATCCCACCATCACGCAGCCGCTGCTCTATGCACGTATCAAGGATCATTTGCCGCTCTGGAAAATCTACGCGCAACACATCGGCATAGATGCTGCTCCTATTGCGGAGTCCGTGAAGAAAGAATTTGCGGAAGAGCAGCGGAAGGCTGGCAAGCTCACGAAGATTCCACGCCTCCGCCAGCTGCCCGATTACTGGTCGCCCTACAATTACGGCAAATACAATGCTGCCTTCGAGGTGGACACCGGCCTATCTGCCGAGCGCATCGCAGAAATTGCCGATGGACTAGTGCGCGCTCCCGAGGGCTTTCACGTCCATCCCAAGATCGTGAAGCTCCTCGAGCAGCGCGCGGAAATGGGGCACGGCAAACGCCCCGTCGATTACGGTTTCGCGGAACTTCTTGCTTACGGTTCGCTCGTACTTGAGGGCAATCCCGTCCGGCTCACAGGTCAGGACTCACAGCGGGGTACTTTCAACCAGCGCCACGCCGTTTTGATCGACACGCAAACGGAGCAGGAATATCTGCCGCTCGCTCACCTTTTCCCAACACAAGCCTTTTGTGAAATTCATAACTCCTCGCTCTCGGAGGCGGCCTGCCTTGGCTTTGAATATGGTTTCTCGCGCGATTACCCCGAAGGCCTCGTTCTTTGGGAAGCGCAATTCGGGGATTTTGTGAACGGGGCCCAGGTGATCATCGACCAGTTCATCAGCGCCAGTGAGGACAAATGGGGCCTGCCCACGGGCCTGGTGCTTCTGCTTCCGCATGGCTACGAAGGCCAAGGCCCGGAACATTCCAGCGCGCGCATTGAACGCTTCATGCAGCTGGCTGCCGAAGGCAACATGAACATCTGCCAGCCTTCCACTGCTGCGCAGTATTTTCATCTGCTGCGCCGGCAGGCCCGCCGCCTGTGGCGCAAGCCGCTCATCGTTTTCACGCCAAAGAGCATGCTCCGCCACCCCGATGCATCTTCCAATATTGAAGAATTCTCCCGTCCACGCTTTCTCACACTCGTCCCCGATTGCGAGGTGACTGACGCGCAGAGCATTCTCATCGCTAGCGGCAAAGTCGGCCATGAACTGCGCGCGGAGCGGCGGCGGCGCAACGACAGCTCCACAGCCGTGTTTTTTCTGGACCAGCTCTATCCGCTGCCGAAGGACGAAATTGCGGCTGCTGTTGACGCCTATCCCAACGCACGTGAAATCGTCTGGGTGCAGGAGGAGCCAGCCAACATGGGCGCGTTGTTTTACGTGCTGCCACGCCTTGAGCGTATTGCTCGGGCCAAGAACCTTCGGGTTCGCACTGTCAAGCGCTCCGCGAGCGCCAGCCCCGCCACGGGTTCAGCAAAGGCCCACGAACTCGAACAAAAAACGCTTATCACGTTGGCTTTCGCGACAACGCCAAATCCCTGAGCTTCCAAACATCACCCTCAGGATCGGGATTGCCCGTACCGATCAGAAGCCTGCCTTCCCTTTCAAGAACGTCTCAAGGAAGAAGTCCTTTGCTTCTTGCGCGGCTGGTAGTTTCTTCACAGCTTGCACTGCAAACCCCAGTGCGCTTCCCAACCCTGCCAAGCCGGTTGCCAACGCAATTTCCTTTACCCTCACTTCCGCTGGCACCAGATGTCCCGATTCCATGGCGCCCAGTAGAGCACGGCCCACGGATGTCGCGCGGGATTCTCCCGCCGTTCCAAATTCGCTGTGATACAAAAATCCAGTGTTCGCGTCCGCAACGATGGTTAGTTGTGTGCACATTTTCCGTTCGTTCTTTTGGCCGACGGTTCCTGGTGCGAAGAAATGCTCTGCTTCCAGGACGGTTCCCGTTTTCTTATGCTCTGCCGCGATGTGCCGAACCTTTTCTTCGTCCAAGTCGCATACTTCGAGCGGAGCCGGCCCCGGCGCAGGCGCATATACAATTTCCAATTTGTATTCCTGCTTCTTTGTCCCCGGAGCAACCAGCGGAAACATATCTTTGTTCTTCCAGAATTCCTCGAGCTCTTCATCCGTTGCAATGTCACAAAAAACGTTCACCGCACACAGGCATCGCAAGAGTAGCCTTCCTTCTCCCTCCGTCGCATACCAGGGTAGATAGCCGGGCCTCACAGCTCGGAATTGCGGCGCCAACATTCCTATCTTCAGCGGATGGCCCAAAGCCTTCAACAACAACCGGTCCGCTGACTCCAACTCCGATGCCCTTATGATTTCCAGACTTACGCCTTTCTGTTTTTCGTAGTAACTATAAGGATCGGGCTTATACCCGTCGGACAGCTTCCGGAACATCCGGTAGCTTTCGTCCCCTTGGTAGACATACAACCCGACCCACTCGCCGGCAGCTCCCATCACGCAGCAGTAGCAGCGCTCCCCGCTTTCCGGGTCATCCAGCAATATCAGTTCCTCATCCGCCAAGAACTCCCAAGGTCGCTCCAGCATGAAATTTGTCGCCTCGCCGTACAGCCCCCGTGCCGTCGCCGCAGAGAGCGCTTCTTCCCCCTTTAGTTGTTCCTGGAAGAAGCTTCCGTGCGTTACTACTTTCCTTGTCGCGCGGCTCTGTTTTCGCGTCCTCATCAGGCGGTCACCTCGTTTCCAAATGTGCTGAGCGGCCAATCATACTGGAAATCCATCTCGCAGCTTGCTCTGCAATTTGCCATGTCGCCTTCCACTCTTTCTCAGCGGATCTGCAATCCCCCGACAACAACCCCAACTCTACACTCTCAGCTTTTATCATGTCCCGTTCTTGCGCTTGCGGCTTGTTTTAGGACAATCAAATGCGAATGGAAATCGTCTTATATTGGATAGCCCCACTTCCGAAATCTCATTGCGTGCGGGCAGTCGCTTTGCTACCCTCCATCACAAATTGGTCCTCGGAGGGACCCTCTCATGCCCTTCTGCAAAGCGTGTGGTCAGGAAATCGGAACAGCTACTTTTTGTCCCAAATGCGGTGCCAATCAGGGCGCCGCGGCTCCTCAAGCCGCCACACCTGTGGCGTCCCCCACAGAAGGTCTTCAGGAAAATGTGGCGGGATTACTGTGTTACGCGCCGGTTATTGGGTGGATCGTCGCCCTCGTGCTCCTGCTTATCGATAAACGGAGATTCGTGAAATTCCATGCAGTCCAGGCGCTCGGCTTGTACGTCGGGCTGATTATCATTTACGTCGCGCTGGGCATTTCCATGGGGATACTGCATATGATCCACATCTTCTTCCTCGGCCTTTTGCTGTATCCATTGCTTTGGCTGGCGAGTTTTCTGCTTATGATCTTCATGATGTACAAAGCTTATTTGAATGAGAGCTTTAAGCTTCCTATCATCGGGAACTTCGCGGAAGGAATCGCGTCCAAATAACTAGAGGGTTCGCAAAGCTTTTTGCTCTTTCAGGCATGCACGTGGAAGTATCCGTCCTCTCGGAAGACGCGGACGCGCGCGCCGAAGAGCGCCGAAAGCTGCTCGCTCGTCAACACGTCTTCTTTTGGTCCGTCCGCGACCACTCGCCCTTTCTGCAGCAGCACCACTCGCTCGATTTCCGGAATAATCTCCGCCACGTGGTGGGTCACAAGGACGATGCTCAATCCGGCATTCGCGAGTTCCCGCAGCGTTGCCCGGAGTTCTAACTGGCCGCTGATGTCCAAAGCGTTTCCCGGTTCATCCAATAGCAGCGTTTTCGGTTCATGCACCAGAGCCCGCGCGATCAACGTGCGTTTCGCTTCGCCCGAGGACATTTCCACTACCGGCCGGTCCGCCAGGTGCATTATGCCCAACCTCGACAACGCGGCTTTCGCCCGTTCGCGATGTTCCGCAACTGGTTGGTGATTTGGAAAGATCCTCGTGCTGCTGAAGAATCCCGAGAGCACCACATCCATTCCGGTCGCGTCTGTCGTACAAGCGGCCAGCTGGTCCGGGGAAACAATTCCCAATTGCGGGCGCAATTCAAAGATGTTCCACACGCTGCGCCCTAATATGGCGATCGCGCTGTCGTCCCTTTGCACGGGGTAGCACTCCCGCGTGATGGTCTTGATCAGCGTGGATTTCCCGCATCCATTTGGTCCCAATATGCAGACGTGTTCACCGCTGGCAATGCGTAAAGACACCTGGTCGAGCGCCAGATTTTCCCCGCGGACAACGCTGACGTTACGCAGTTCCAACAGCGGCGGCATTCCATCACTCATAGCTGATAATTTTCGCACGGCCGACAGGAAAACTCGGCGAAAGAAGTGGACACAAAAAAAGGAGGCGAAAAGGGTTAGTTTCCGCCTCCCGGGGTGGGGTGGGGTGTTACAAACAAGCCCGTCAGTGGCACAGCAAACTCTGCCCTGCCAGGCAGAATCGCAGCCTCGCTCGCGGATTGCAGTCTACAAGACCGAAAGGAGACATACCACCCGAGGGCTTGCCTTTGTGCTTTTCTAACACCCGGTCGAACCCATGTCAATCGAAAAAAGGCGATACGGCGCGTAAGAAAAACCGATTCATTACGGTATTATTTCGCAAATCTTAAGGCTGGAAATGCCCAGAAACCGAGAGAAACTTTACTGCGGGGCTTGCACATCGGGCGGTGGGACTTCCGTGTGCTGGTGGGACAGTCGAAGCGTCGAAATCACCGTGCCTGGCAATGGGGTAATGGTACTCCACTGGCCCTTTCCGGGCTCTCCCCTGGACGTTCTTATGTAACTTGCACTTGCGGGCAGCCTAATATCTCGCGAATCACCTTGCTCAATGCAGTTGGGCTGTATGGTTTTTGAAGGTATCGTGAATCGGCGTTCAGCGAGGCACCGAGATGCGAAGATTCCGAGTCGCCGCTAGTGAAAAGGATTGGCAGGCCGGGGAACCGAGCGAGCAATACTGCAGCCGTCGCCAGCCCGCTCAAGTGTGGCATCACCACATCCAGTATGGCCAGGGAAGGCTTCTCTTGCGCACACAGGCGTACCGCCTGCTCGCCGTCGTTTGCTGCCAGTACGCCATAACCGTAGCTCACCAGCGATTGCCGCGCCATCTCTCGGATCGAGTCGTGATCCTCAGCCAACAGAATTGTCTCTGTGCCATGCAGGTTCACGGCATTGGCGAGCCCGATCATCCCTGAACTGCCTTCGGATACCACGTTTTCCATGGCGGGCAGGTACACGCGGAACAGGCTGCCGTGCCCTACCTCATTGTAGACGTGGATGAATCCGCTGTGCTGCTTGACGATTCCATAGACTGTCGCCAAACCCATACCTGTGCCTTTGCCTCGTTCTTTCGTCGTAAAGAACGGCTCGAAGATGCATTCCCGCGTTTGCTCGTTCATGCCAACGCCAGTGTCGGACACAGAAATCACCACAAAGCAACCGCGGAGGACATGAGGAAAGAACCGGCAATAAGAGTTGTCCAACTGCACGAGTTCCGTTTCGATCACCAGCCGGCCTCCTTCCGGCATGGGGTCCTGAGCGTTCAGGCAGAGATTCATGACCACCTGTTCAATCTGCGAGGGATCGGCTTTTACGGGTGGGATGGAACCAGGGAGGAATGTGATTTCAATGCTTTTGTCGAAGACCTTGTCGAGCAAGCTGGTCAAAGTGCGGGCAACGCCGTTCAGATCGAGTGCGCGTGGCTGCAGAGTCTGGCGGCGCGCGAAGGCCAGAAGTTCCCGCGTCAATGCTGCGGCGCGGTCCGCTTGTTCCCGAATGCGCGCAAATTCCACCGCAATTGCCGGATAATTCCCGCTCTGCTCGTAGCCAAGCTCTGCCCAGCCCAGGATAGCTCCGGTCACGTTATTGAAGTTATGCGCGTTGCCCCCGGCAAGCTGCCCGATGGTTTCAAACTTCTGCGCTTGCGCTAACTGGAGTTCGAGGGCACGGAGTTCCGTGACGTCTTCGACAAGGCCTTCCAGTTGATCGGACGGCCCCGGGAGGGAAAGATAACGCAAATGCAGGCGTACGGCGATTAATCCTCCGTCTTTCCGGCGCAACTCCGTCTCCGTGCTGTGCACAAATCCAATCTGGCGGCACGTAGTCAGGAGGGGCGCGAACTGTTCCGGAAACCGAAACACGTCCGTGGAAAGATTCAGTGTTTTTAACTCTTCGATGTCTTTGCAGGCAAGCATTCCCAGTAGACTCGCATTCGCCGCCAAAATTGTTCCCGCCAGGGATATCCTGAAGATGCCGTAGCTCGAGTTTTCCACCAGTTCCTGGTTTCGCGCTTCGCTTTCTGAGAGTGCGGCCTGGGCGCGCGCATTCGCATCGCGAAGTCGTTTGTCCTCCAACGCTCGCTTCAGCGCCACCGGCAGTCTTGTTAACCTGTCCTTCCACACATAATCGTTCAACCCTTGCCTGATTAAATCCAACGCTGCTTCATCTCCGGATGGACCTGCCAGAAGGAGGAAAGGAATGTCTTTGCCTGTGTCGCGCAAGAATTGAAGAGCGTCCATGCTACTCCAATTCGTCAGGTAATCCGCCGCAAGGATCGCGGAGTACTCTGCGGAATGCAGCGCTTCTGCAAAGCCAACGCGGTCGCTCACCAAGGTGCACTCGATGGCGAGCCCCGCGGTTTGCAGTTCCTGAAGTATGGTTTCTTGGAGTTGGGGGGAATCGTCGAGTAAGAGAATACGCACTGGCTCCGCAGTGATGCAGGCTGTTTCTTTCCTGAGGGCCACCGTGTTCATATATTCGTCCTCATGACCCAGAAAACGTGGAAATTTCGGGAGTCTCTGGCAAAACCGCCAGCTTCTACGAGCAATCTGTTGCCCCCGCCCGAAGACAAGTCTCAGCAATTCCTTCATCGGCAGCTGTTGCCGAAAGAATGAGCGCGAGATCCAAAATGGGTTCTCGCAGACCGCCTATAGCGACCGTTGTATCAGAATGGAGCACCGCCATTGGAAGGTGTGCAACATCGAGACGGCGTTTCTGAACTGCCCCTATAAACCTGTCGACCTAAACACTCCGCATGCTTGTTTGCACTGGCTAGACGACGCCGAGAGATTCTGTTGATTGATGCTGGCTTCTTCTGCGCCACTATGCGCGAGTGAAACCTTCAGAAAATGCTCATTCATGCTCAAATCCCCTTCATCAGCATGGAAAGCTAAATGCGTCTAACGGCAGTGACCCGGAGATGCAACTGCATGAACTCGCAGGAGGGGGGAAACATCAGGAAGGGGAATTTATTTTCGGAGTCTGCCGCGCAAGTGTCAAGACTTTTTCGTGAATCTTAGAAAAATCAGAGAGATTGCGGTGCAACTTTCCTCCGGCTCAGCAGGAAGGCCGTGATTCCTGCCATCAGCCCTCCGAGTATTACCACAGCGTCCCAAACGAGCCCCGAGGCGAGGACCAGATGGGGTGCCGCACCAAAAGGGGACAGTAATCCCACCAACGCCGCTTCTCTGATTCCAATTCCTCCCTGCGTCAGCGGCAAGAGTGCCGCGAGTTTTGCCAACGGCCATGCAAAGAACCAATCGCGTACTGGAAGGACCAGCCCACAGAAGATTGCAACTCGTGCCGTCAGCGTCAGAAATGTGGTTTGAATGGCCGTTGCCAGAATCCAACCGAAAAACAATACACGCGGGCGCCGAGAAACGCTTCGCAAAGCGAATCGCACCCGTGCCAGCCTTCGCCGGAACCGCACGGAACGTCCCCGTAACAGTGGACGGAACAGCAGCGCTATCAGGACAATCGCAACAATCCCGATCAGCGCAAACAAAAGCACCGCCTGGCGCGCCTGGTGCCGCAACCCTTCGGGGACCGAACCCGGCAACAGCAGAATGCCCAACAACAGCAACCCCGCTTGCGCAGTCATGTCCAGGAAGCGATCGGCGACATTTCCAGCCAACACCGCTGCGGGGTTCGGACTCCGACGAAGTCCCACGGCCAAGCGCACCACGTCGCCGCCGATTATTGATGGCAGAAACAACATCGCGAACAGGCCGCTGGTGTAACACTGCGCGCTAGTTGTGTAATCCAGCCGTGCGCCAGCCGCGTTTACAACCATTCGCCACTTCACCACACCCACCGCGTGCGCCAACAAGTAACCTATCAGGATGAGAACGAATCGCGAGATTGGTACGCGCTGGATGGCTTCACTCAGCAGATGTACCGGCAGAAAATGCAGCAGTATACCCAACACTACAAGCGCGGCCAGCCACCGCGCGGTGACGAGAAGCGGCCCCTTCCATCGCCTATCGGATTGATGGGCGCCGATCATCGATGCGTGAAAAGAATTTCAACTTCCAAAGATCTCATTAATTTTCCCGGCCAATTCGAAATCCAGATTGCTGATTCCCTGGACGCTGTGCGTATTCAGGTCGATCACCACCTTGTTCCACACGTTAGACCACTCTGGGTGGTGGTTCATGGACTCCGCAGCCAGTGCCACCTGCGTCATCTTTCCAAAAGCGGCCGCAAAATCCTTGCATTCCAGTGCCCTGTGCAATTTTCCGTTCTCCAGGCTCCATCCTCTTAGGTTCTTCAATTGGGTTTGAATTTCGCTTTCGCTCAGCTTTTGCGCTTTCATAATCTATTTCCTGTTCTGACCCGGGACGTCGTTTGAACCATTATGCGTTGGCTTCCGGCGGGCGGCAAGAAATGCAGTGCGATTGAATGGCTCGGCGAATTCCAGTACGCTTAAGGGTTCGCTCGCAGCGAATTTTGACTCTGTGTGTTCGCAGTTGAAGAAGGAATCGGAGAAAACCGTGAAAAAGAAAATTCGTGCCATTCAGTACGGAATCGGCCCCATTGGGGCCTCGATCGTGAAGCTGCTTCGCGAAAAAGAGTCGGTCATTCTAGTCGGCGCCATCGATACGGATCCCGCTAAAGTCGGTAAAGATCTCGGGGAAGTTGTTGGCGCCAGCGACGCCCCTTGGGGCATTCGCGTTTCTGGGGACGCCAAAGGCGTTTTGGAACAGTCCGCTGATGTCGTTATGCATACCACTTCATCGTCTCTCCCCAAGGTAATGGATCAACTCCTGGCCTGTCTGGATGTGGGCTCCTGCGTCGTGTCCACTTGTGAAGAACTGTCCTATCCCTACCGCACACATCCTGAATTGGCCGAAAAACTCGACAAAGCGGCCAAGGATGCGGGTGTGGCTCTTGTCGGCACGGGAATCAATCCTGGCTTCGTCATGGACAAGTTGGTGGTGACGCTAGCCGCTGTCTCTCAGCGCATCGAGCACGCCAAGGCTTTGCGCATCGTCGATGCTTCAAAGCGCCGTCTGCCTCTGCAAAAGAAAATCGGCGCCGGGATGACCGTGGAGGAATTTCGCGCCAAGGTGAAAGAAGGCGTCATTAAGCACGTGGGCCTTCCCGAATCGGTCGCCATGGTGGCGGACAGCCTGGGTCTGCCGGTGGACGAAATCACAGAAACCATCGAGCCAAAAGTCGCCACAGAGCTGGTTAAGACGGAATTTTTTACGGTCGAAGCAGGACAAGCAGCCGGTGTCCATCAAATCGCCCGCGGTCTTTCCGGCGGCAAGGAATTGATCTACATGGAGCTCCAGATGTACGTGGGCGCGAAGGATCCGGCTGACACGGTCGAACTCAAAGGCCATCCAAACATCAGCCTGGTGATTCCGGGCGGATCCCATGGAGACATCGCCACTGCTTCCGTGGCTGTCAACTCTATTCCAGCGATACTGGAAGCGCCCTCGGGCTTGCGCACTTCGCGTGATTTACCAATAGGTTTTTTCTCGCCGAAGCCGCTCAAGTAGCTTCGCGCATCACATCCAAATCTTGAAAACGAGACGGGGCAGAGGTCATCTGCCCCATAATCATTGGGCCCCCATTCACATCAATTCACGCGAGGGTTTTCCGTTTCGTCTGCCACCCAGCTATCTCTTCCAAAACTTCATCACCGCGGAATAGTCGAGGTCTTCCTTGGCCTCTCCTTTCACATAGCTATAAACTTCCCGCGCCGCTGCCGTCGCCGGCAACGCTACTCCCAATTGATTGGCGAGGTCCAGCATTAGTCCAAGATCCTTGTGCATCAGGCGCAACGGAAAGCTCGGCTTGTAATCGCCCTTGACCATAAGCGGCGACTTCACGTCCAGCACCCCGGAGCGCGCCATGCTCGCTTGCATTACTTCCACGAGTTGCCCTCCGCGCAGCCCAGCACGCGTAACCAGCGCCAGGGCTTCCGCCATGGCGCCCACTTGCAGCGCTAAGATCCCGTTCATCGCCAACTTGATCGTCTGACCCGCTCCATTTGGCCCCAGGTGAAACCACTTTTTGCCCAGCACGCCGAGGATTGGCTCCACTTCCTTCAACGTGGCCGCGTCTCCTCCGATCATGAACACCAGGTTCCCTTCTCGCGCTCCCCAATCCCCGCCCGTGACTGGTGCATCCAAAAAACCCACTTGCCGCTCCGTGCAGGCCGAGGCGATTTTTCGCACGAGTGCCGGAGAGATCGTGCTTGAGTCAATGTAAATGCTCCCCGCGCGCAAACCTCCGAGCGCACCGTCATTTTCCCCTTCGTGGCCCCACAGCACCTCTTCCAAGGCTGGGGGATCGCTGACAATGGTCAACAAAATTTCCGCCTCCGCCGCTGCTTCCCGCGGAGTCTGGGCCAACCTCGCGCCCGCGGAAACCAATTCCTGGGCGCGTGAGGGCGTTCGGTTCCACACCGTCAGCGTGTGGCCCGCCTTCAAAAGGTTTATGCCCATGGGACGACCCATCAGCCCAAGGCCGATCAAACCGATCTTTCGTGGAGTCAAAGCGATACTCACAAGATTCCTCCCGGCGCAGGCTGTGCTCTTCCACACCTCGCCAATGCCAGAAAATTGTAGCTGATTGTTTGACGCTGTGTGGGAAAGCTCTGTGGTTCAGGCGGTTTTCGGACGTTGCCGCATTCTCAGCAGGGCGTTTGTGTCCGCAGGCACTTGCGCCGCACTTGCAGCCGCCACTCGGCCTTCGGGAAGCTCCGACGCCACGTCCCCAGAGGCCTGAGGTTCGGGCTCGCTAACTGCCTCAATGCGCTGCAGGTAGCCATAAGGAATTTCCCAGCGAAAGTAGCTGCGCCGCCCGTGCTGCTCGACGTGTTGCTCGAGGAAAATCGACCGCCCGGAATCCGCCACGAATGTCCCGGAAGCGGGCACAAGAATATCGCCTGCGCGGTATTCCACGGTGACTCGACGCCCCAAAAATTGCGAATAGCTGGCCATCCGCCCTAAGTGTCGATGGGGGGTCACCAGAAGGTCAATAGTACGGATGGGCTGTTACGCGTGAATATGTGGAAAAGCAGCGGACGCAGACTTTGGACGCAGCTCGAGGGCAGAAAACACAAGTTGCGCCAGAGCGGAGCAAATTCCATACGTCACGAACGCCGCAACGGCAGGCAGGGTCCATTGCAATGTTCCACTGGCGTGCATGCTGAGGCGAGCCGCTACAAATCCCGCCAGGACTCCCACGAACGACGCCAGCACCCGGCTGCCTCGGGAAACTTCCAACTCTGCGTGGCATGCCGGGCAATCCACTCCCAAGGACTTCGCCAGAATCAGGGTTCGCGGCACTTTAGCAAAGCACAACGGGCACGAATGGTTTCCCATGGCAGTACTCCCTCCCTGCGCCTACCACAGTATCGCTGACGCGAGGTGTTGGCCAGCGCCAATGCGTTGAAAGGGGCTTGGCGTGATCTTCGGTGGTGAGCCTTGGTTCAATCTGCTACCTGACACTTCGCGCCCTCGAAACCCGCCCCACCGAGATGACTGCTCGGTTTCCTGCTTGCGGCCTACCCTGAGTGGAATCACAGATTTACGCTCCGTCAAATAACTCTGGGAGGCCGCTGGTAATCCGACCAGTGCCGGCAGAGGCTTCGCGCAGAAGTGGTCTGGTGGTTGCAAGTTCCGAAACGATGGGCGGCAACCGCTGAGTTTAATCTAGCGCAAAGAGTTTCGACGCTTGGTCTAACTGCGGTGTAGATGCCACGCAAATCTGTACGCCAATAAAGGAAAACTTTTGCACCACCCAGGCGCGTTACCGTCTCGTCAATAATGCACGATAGCTGGTTTTATTGATGTTAGAAATTATGTTGTTTCTTCCTATTTTGCTGCTCAATTGCTCTTCACTGGCAAATTGCCATTGGTCGCGATAAGACGGACGAGCCCCATGCTGTTCCGGTACGGAGCTAGGCAACGGGAGGAAGACAGAAGCGACGTGCCCTGCTTTGCTCGATTTTCGCTATGGCTCTCATAGCGCTCTTCTGTGCGCCCCAGTTGCGCGCTGACGGGGTCGACACCTTTACCTTTGCCGAGAGTATCGGCTCTCAAGACTTGATCATCAGTTGGACGCTCCCCGCTTCGCCGACGTCCAGTGAGTTAACAGTTGGGAGCGATAGCTTTACGATTTCGACTGTTACTGGTACGTATTCATTTGGTGGTACTACTACTGATTTCTCGGATATTTTCACCTTCCGGGACTCAGCTACCGCTGGTGGCTTGATTGATGCCACTGGATCGATGGCGTTCAACCTCGTGACTCCCGCATTGGAGCAGTTTTTCACCGGCTCATTGAGGAGTCCCACGTTTACGCCCGGCACGTTTGACGTAATCAATTTCACTCAGGACGGAACTGACGTGACCGGGGTGGGTACCCTGGCAATTAGCACGCCTGAACCCTCGGTCCTGCTTCTTTTCTGTGTGGGATTGTGCACAATGCTTCTCGTTTCGTTTCGCAACCGACTTTCTGCATAGCCCTGGCACCGCAATCTCCCCAAAAATCGCCGCCTTCGTCAGGGCGGCGATTTTCTTGCTCTTTCGGGGCCAGGATTGCAGGCGGTTGTTTCCGCAAACTCTCGCAACAGGACAGGAATTCGGTTGACCTGTCAGTCCTGCGCACACTTCTGAATGTAATTCTTCAAAAACGCGTTGCGTGCAGGCTTTCCCGGGCTTCGCACGATTCCTGTTTCACGGCGGGATGATTCTTGACATTCTCCGTGATCAAGATACAGTCTCCCTTCCGCTTCGACGGACGTACTTCCCTGGAGATCACATCATGCGAAACACGCTTTTCCGCGTTCTTCTTTCATTCTTCTTATTCTGTGTGCCGGGATATGGACAAGATCACAAGCCGGCCAGCAAAACCTACGTTCTGAAGGCGGCTCGCCTCTTCGATGGCAAGAGCAATGCCTTGGTTATGCCCGGCATGGTCGTGGTAACCGGGGGCAAGATCATTAGTGTTGGCTCTGGCGCAAGCATTCCCGCAGGCGCAGAGGTCATTGATCTCGGCGATGCCACGCTTCTGCCTGGATTCATTGACGCGCACACCCATCTCACCATGTCCTTTTCGAACGATTTCCGCGAGGAGGAACTCAATCGCTTGCAGAAAACCATAGCGGAACAAGCGCTGGATGCCAGTGTCAACGCTCGAGTCACTCTGATGGCTGGCTTTACGACGGTTCGCGACCTGGGCTCCAGCGATTATCTTGATGTCGGCCTGCGCAACGCCATTCGCGACGGAGTTGTGCCGGGACCCCGCATGCTCGTCACGGTACACGCTCTGGGCTCCACGGGCGGGCATTGCGATTATCAAGGCGGCTACCGCCAAGGAATCTTTGGCCACGAGGCTGGTCCACTGGATGGCGTAATCAATGGAGCCGATCAGGCTCGCTATGCTGTGCGGCTCGACCATAAGTACGGCGCCGACATCATCAAGGTCTGCGCCTCCGGAGGCGTACTTTCTCCCAGCGATGATGTGGATACGCCTCAACTCACACAGGAAGAACTGAACGCCATCGTCGACGAAGCTCACGCCCTGCGGCGCAAGACCGCTGCTCATGCCCACGGCGCGGAGGCCGCCAAACGCGCCATCCGTGCCGGCATTGACTCCATCGAGCACGGCAGCTTTCTTGATGATGAAGCGCTGGACATGATGAAGCAGCATGGCACTTATTACGTGCCCACGCTGATGGCGATTCAGGGACTGCAGGAGATGTTTGACCGTGGCCTGTATGTGCCCCCGGCCATTGCCGCCAAAGCTCACGCGGCCACCAACGCCGTGCACGCCACTTTCCAGCGCGCTCTTGCCAAGGGCGTCAAAATCGGACTCGGCACCGATGCCGCTGTCTATCCCCACGGGCGAAATGCAGAGGAGTTCCACCAGATGGTCGACCTTGGAATGAAGCCCATTGATGCGCTCAAGGCAGGGACTTCCTCGGACGCCGATCTTCTGGGCTTGGCCGACAAGATTGGCACACTCGAATCCGGAAAGCTCGCCGATGTCGTCGCCGTCCCAGGTGATCCTCTGCAGAATATCCGGCAGACCGAACACGTCATCTTCGTGATGAAAGAGGGCGTCATCTACCGCAATGATCGCGTGCCCGCATCGCACTAATTAAGAAAAGGGGATCCAATGAGCCAGCTATCCGCTGCGATCAACTTGGCTTTCGCGCACGAATATCGCGCCCGCGCCGCAGACCTCCACAAATGGGTTGATCCTCTTACCGAAGAGCAATTCTGGCGAAATCCATTTACCTTCGGCAACAGCATTGGCCACCTGGTCCTTCACCTGACCGGGAACCTCAGCTATTACATTGGCGCGCAGGTGGCCAAAACCGGCTACACGCGGAATCGCGATTTGGAATTTACCGAATCTCGACGCCCCTCGAAGTCAGAGGTGTTGCGCAGATTCGATGAGACCATCGCCATGGTTGTCGCTACTGTCGAACATCAATCGGAAGCCGAGTGGACTGCCGCCTACGCGGCCGAGCGCGAACCCGAAGCACAAAACCGATTCGCTATTTTCTTGCGTTGCGCTTCGCACCTCTATCACCACGTGGGCCAAATCAATTATTTGAGCAGGGAACTCACACGAAGTTAGCCTTGGCGCGCGCAATTACGTTTCGAGCTTGAATCGTGTCGAAGCCAGACGGTACATTCGCCGCCATACCAGCCGGTTGATCAGAACAACCACCGTCGCCATGATCAGCGTCGAGGCAAGAAGCACGTTGAAATGGCCAGCATCGCTGGCGCTGCTGATTGTGCTGCCCAGCCCCGGCGCTTGCACAATTCGCCCCTGAAAATGAAAATATTCGGCAACGATGCTCGCGTTCCAGGCGCCACCTGAGGCCGTCACCATCCCTGTCACCAGGTATGGAAAAATTCCGGGCAAGATCATGTGCCGCCACCGCTCGAAGGCGTTGAAGCGGAAGATTTGCGCAACCTCTTTCAGATCCGTCGGAATCGCCATCGCGCCGGCAATCACGTTGAACAGGATGTACCACTGCGTGCCCAACAGCATGAGCAGCATGGCCGCGATTTCCACACCTCCCCGCAGGCGAATCAAGAACAGGAGTATCACCGGGAAAAGCGCCGTTGCCGGAATCGATGCCGCCAATTGCACCAGCGGCTGCATCAATTTTGACAGGCGCGGGCTGAAGCCAATTGCTACTCCCACGGGAATCGTCCACACCGCACCAATGAGCAGCGCCAGATTCACGCGCAGAAATGTAATTCCCGCACTGCGCAGCAATTGGAAGTAGTCAGCCCGGTGCAATTGCGCCAGTTCGCCAACGGTACGATAGACGCCGTACACCAGCACGAGCACTCCCAATCCTGCAAATACCCAGCCGATCCATCGCCGTGAGCGTCCAACTTGTTGAGCCGCAATCGTCTCCGCCGCGCGCTTTGCCCCGCTAGCAAACTTCAGCGTCACCCAGTTGACCATGGGATGCAGGATTCGCCGGTACATCCGTATCAGAAATGACTCTCTGCGAATGAAATTCAACAACGAGTGGTGCGCGCTTCCGCTGCTTTCCACCTGCTCAAACTTGAATTTGTCCGCCCAAGTAATCACCGGCCGCCAGATCAGAAGATCCATCAACACAATCACTGTAACCATTGCCGCAACGCCCCAGAGCAGGGCCCGCGTGTTTCCGTTTCCAGCAGCGGTTTGCAGGTATGATCCCAGCCCAGGCAAGCGAAAATCCTTGTCACCCAAAACAAACATTTCGCATGCCATCAGGAAGAACCAGCCGCCCGCAACAGACATCATCGAGTTCCAGACGAGGCCGATGGTGGAGAACGGCAGATCCAGTTCCATGAATCTTTGCCAGCGACTGAACCGGTAGATAATAGCCGCCTCCCGTAGATCGCGGGGAATCGTTTTCAACGAAGAATAAAAGCTGAACGCAATGTTCCACACTTGTCCTGTAAAAATCAGGATGATCGAACCTAGTTCCACTCCCAGTTGGCGGCTCGGAAACAGTGCTACCATCGCCAGCATCACCCCAGGAAGAAAACTCAGCACGGGAATGGATTGCAGGATATCCAGCAGGGGAATCAGGACGATCTCCGCCCGTTTTGATTTGGCCGCGACGTATCCGTATGCAAGAGCAAAAACGAGGCTCAAGGCGTACGCGATCAATATGCGCCCGAGGGAGTAGACCGCGTAGAGCGGAAGGCTTCTCGGGTCCTGGGAGATTGTTGCCGCCACCTTCACTGGTCCGAGCCACGAGCGCCCGATGGAGTAGAATCCGAAGATCACCGTGAAGACAAAAAGAAATACGGCGATGTCAACCAGGAAACCCCACGCGTGGCTGGAACCCGCCGGGCGGGTTGCCGCGGGAGGAAGCGGGGTGTGGTGCTTCGTTAGAGGAGGGGGAGAGGGCACGGGAGGATTATGTCTCGGTGAGCGTCAATTTGCCGCTGGCCGCGTCGTAATCGAAAAGTTCGGCGTAGCGTCCCCACTGGATCGCCGTTTCCAGTTGCCGCCGCGATTCATCTTCGCTGAAGTGCTCGTCCAGCAGGTCCTGGAAGAACTCCGCCGGCAGCGTGCGGTTTGCCTTGGCCTTCAACGCTTGTTCCATTTGACGAAGGATTGGCACGTGCGCCAGCGCGGCTGCCCGGAAGATCCTCTTGCGTTCCTGAATGTCACCCTTCGCGAAGGCCTCGCCGTCTGACGTGATGATCGCGTCGCCTTCCTCCAGCTTCAGAAGACCCAGCAGCACCGCCGTGTCCACTGTGGGCAGCAACGCATCCACTTCCAGGCTCAATTCGTCTGCCAGCACATGCAGGTCTGCGTGTCCTCCCTGATCCGCCAGGATTTCCAGTAGTCCCGCCATCCCGCCCGGCCTGGTGTGGGGCAACATCATCGCCCGCTTTTGTTTCGCCGCCTCGATTCCTTGCAGTTCTGCCGGCGTTGCCTCGGGATGATCCTGCCGCGTAAGGGCGCGATAAATCTGATCCACTAACTCTACGAATCGGGGCTCCTTGTGGTCTCTCGGATATGGCATGTCCACCGTGAATTCCGCGTGGATGTGCGCCGGATTACGTCCGAGGACGATGATGCGATCCGCCAGGATCACGCCCTCTTCGATGTTGTGGGTAACGATGAAGATCGCGCGCGTCGGGATTTTCTTGTCCAACCACAATTCAAGCAATTCGCCGCGCAACGTTTCCGCCGTGAGCACGTCCAGCGCGGAGAACGGCTCGTCCATGAAGAGCACTTCCGGCTCTACGACCAACGCTCGCGCAACGCCTACGCGCTGTTTCATTCCTCCGCTCAGCTCTTTCGGGTACGCCGACTCGAATCCGTCTAGCCCCACCGCGTCAATGATCCGCAGAGCACGCTTGTGGCGCTCAAACTCCGGGACACCGCGAGCCTCGAGCGGCGCCTCGACGTTTTCAATCACTGTCATCCACGGGAACAGGGCAAAACTTTGGAAGACAATCGAAACATTCGGAGCCTCCCCCGCGACAGGCTGGCCGTGCCAGTACACGTTGCCGCCCGATGTTGGTGAAAGCCCCGTCAGCATCCGTAGCATGGTAGATTTGCCGCATCCCGATGGACCCAACAGCGCAATGATCTGTCCCGGATAAATCGCCAGATCCGTGGGCGCAATTACCTGGATGCGTTGGCCATCCGGTTGCGGATAAAATTTTTCAAGCTTGCGAGCTTCAATGATGGGCTCGACGGCCGTGCTTACGCTGCTCATGATGGTTTGCATTATCTCTTAATTCTTTCGCCCCGCCATACAATTCGCTAAGACTCGCCTCGCACGCTATTCTGCGGTTACAATTTCATGAATCCTCAATGACTGGCCCATTCTCATCCGCGCCCTTCCACACCAACTCTCGCACGCCTTCCTGGGCCATTGCCGCCGGCGTTTCGTTTCTGCTTTCAGCCGCCATCGTTCTGCCCTTTTTCTGGATGGGCAGCGCTTCAGGCCATGACTTTGGATTCCACGCGGGCTCCTGGCTGGACGCAGCGTTTCAATGGAAAGAAGGCGTGATTTTCCCCCGCTGGACCGCTTGGGCCAATTACGGTTTCGGCGAGCCACGCTTTATTTTCTACCCACCACTTTCCTGGATGCTTGGCGGGGCTCTTAGCCTGGTCATTCACGGAATGTGGCTCCCTCTCTCTTTCATCGTTTGTGTTCAAACATTTGCAGGGATTTCAGCTTTCGCCCTGCTCCGTCGGCTGGTCAGCGGGCGAGCCGCCATGCTGGGTGCCGCGTGTTACGTCATCAATCCGAATACGTTTCTTCTCACTTATATCCGGAGCGATTTTGCGGAGCAGCTTGCTTGCGCTATTTTCCCACTGTTGCTTTTGGCCGCTCTCCGCTTGGCCAATCTCCTGGATCCTCCGCCGTCCAAATCTTCCTCGATTGTAACTTTCGCTGCGGCCTTCGCTGCAGTGTGGCTCTCTAACGCTCCCGCCGGGGTCATCGCCAGCTATTCCCTGGCACTTTTGTTTTCTTGGGCGGTGATTACGCAACGCTCCTGGAAGCTTGCAATTCGCTGTGTTGGCGGCCTCGCGCTTGGTTTTGGCCTGACCTGTTTTTATCTGATTCCGGCAGCTTACGAACAGCGTTGGGTCGACATTGGCCAAGCGCTCGCCAGCGGCCTGCTGCCGTCGGAGAATTTTCTTTACACCTACATCTCGGATGTCGAACACGCTTGGTTCAACTGGATTGCATCTTCTTGTGCCACTCTCCTGATCCTCGTTTGCGCTTTCGCTGCTTTTCTTTCTCGCCGGTTTGCCTCTTCGGCCGATCGCAGCGACCCTGGGAGCAAGACGTGGCTTGCGCTTCTCCTTCTGGCTGCGGCTGCTACTCTGCTTATGCTTCGCTTCACTTCTCCGCTCTGGGGCATACTTCCCAAACTTCGCTTCGTGCAATTTCCCTGGCGTTGGATGTCCATGGTCGCGCTTATTGGCGCCTGTTTTCTGGCTGCCGCATTCGAACGCCGCAGGGCGTGGATCTCGTTCGCCCTGCTTCTCCTCCTTTCTGTTCCTCTTGCAAAATTCCTGGTGGATAACACGTGGTGGGATGCCGATGAGATTCCCACTCTGCAGGAAGCTGTCACCGATGAATCGGGCTTTGATGGCACGGACGAATATGATCCCTTGGGCGACGACCACACGGACCTACCCAAAGAGGCACCGCCAACGAAAGTCCTTGCCGCCGATCCAGACGACACTCAGGTTCCGGCCGCGAAGGTCCTGATTGATAAGTGGACAACCGAGGATAAAGCTCTGCGTGTCGATTCTCCCGCACCTGCGCGCATCGCTTTGCGGCTCCTTAACTATCCCGCTTGGCGCGTCGCGGTAAACGGCAAACCCATCGTCCCCGGGCGCCTGGACAATTTCAATGAGATGGTCATTCCTGTGGACCCGGGGCATTCCTCCATCCGCATTCGTTTTGCGCGCACGCCGGACCGCACCTTAGGTATGCTCATTTCGATTCTGAGTGTTCTGCTGGCTGCTTTCTTGGTTATGGCTGGCAGGATTCGCGGGCCCGATCGGGCTTGATTCTCGTGCTCCGTCTACCCTTACTTGCTGCTTTAACGACGATCCACCGACGGGTGCCTGATATCCTGGCCCTGCACAATGTAGATTACGTCTTCGGCAATGTTCGTGGCGTGGTCGCCAATCCGCTCCAGGTTTTTCGCCGCCAGGATCAGTTCGAACGCCGGAAAGACCACGCTCGAATCGCCCATCATATAAGTCAGAAGTTCGCGGAAAATCTGGTCCCGGTAATGGTCCACTTGATCGTCTGTCGCCATCACCTTTTGCGCTAGCTCGACATCCCTACGCACCACGGCGTTCAAGGCGTTCCGCACCTGCTCTTCCACCAGTTCGGTCATGCGAGGCAGGTCCACATATGGTTTTACCCGTGGGTGGCGCAGGATGCGCAAGGCTCCTTGCGCGATGTTGACTGCCTGATCCCCGATGCGTTCCAGGTCGTTGTTGATGCGGGAGACAGCCAAGACAAAGCGCAGATCGGCCGCCATCAATTGGTGCAGGGCTAGCAGTTGCACCACGCGATCGTCAACTTCCAGTTGCAGCTCGTTGATCGCGTCTTCTTCTTCCAGCACACGCTTTGCCAGTTGTTCATCTGTATCCAGCACCGCGTGAACAGACTGGTGCACGGCGCGCTCCGCCAAGCTGCCCATCCACAGCAGGCGCTCTTTCAGTTCGTTTAAGTCCTTTTCGAAATGACGTTCCATTGCGTCCTTCCCAACAGCATCTTAGTTTGCTTCCCCGGCCCGCGTTCGCCAAAGACCACAGTTCCTCATCCGAAACGTCCCGTGATGTACGCTTCCGTCCGGGGATCGCTCGGCGTCGTAAAGAGTTGAGGCGTCGGGCTGAACTCAATCATCTGCCCGGTTAACAGGAACGACGTGAAATCGCTTACACGCGCCGCTTGCTGCATGTTGTGGGTGACGATTGCGATCGTTGTCAGGCTCTTCAGCTCCACCAGCAACTCCTCGATCTTCGCCGTGCTGATGGGATCCAGCGCCGAACATGGCTCATCAAGCAAGAGCACTTCCGGTTCAACGGCCAGGGCCCGCGCGATGCAAAGCCGTTGCTGTTGCCCCCCAGAAAGGTCGTACGCCGACTTGTGCAGGTGATCCTTCACTTCTTCCCACAGCGCAGCTCGCCGCAAGCTTTTTTCCACCATCTCGGAGGTTGAGCCCTTTATGCCGTTTATCTTCAGGCCGTATGCTACGTTATCGAAGATGGATTTTGGAAATGGATTCGGCCGCTGGAACACCATGCCCACGCGCCGCCTCAGCGATGTCACGTCCTGTGCCAAAATGTTCTGCCCATCCAGCTGGATCTCCCCTTCCAGCCGCGATGTGTGTACCGTCTCGTGCATGCGGTTCATCGCTCTCAGCAGCGTCGATTTCCCGCACCCTGATGGACCGATCAGAGCCGTCACCCGCTTGTCGGCAACTCCCATATTGATGTCGAAGAGGATCTGCTTGCTGCCGTAGTAGAAATTGACCTTGGAGATCGTCATTCGCATCGGCAGCGCTGCAGCTTCCCCATGCGACACTGCACCTGTGTTGGTGATGATATTCACCGTAAGCCCCGGCTTTGATGAGGCTTGCATGTTCATGACCTCGGCACCGCTATCCCGCGCGACAAGATCGTCCGTGCCAGAATGTTGATAATCAGGATCAAACCCAGCAACACCAGCCCCGCCGCCCATGCCTGCCTGTGCCAATCCTCGTACGGTGCTACTGCGTAGGTAAAGATCATCACCGGCAGAGACGCCGTCGGCTGCTCCCACCCCGGACTCCAGAAGCGGTTCCCAAATGCCGTGAACAGCAGCGGCGCGGTCTCCCCCGCCACCCGCGCCAATGCCAGAAGGATTGACGTCAAGATCCCCCGATAAGCTGCCGGAACCACTACGCTCGCTATTGTCTTCCATTTGCTTGCCCCCAGCGCCATGGCCCCTTCCCGCAAATAGCGGGGCACTCCGTTCAGAAACTCTTCGGTGCTTCGCAATGTAATAGGAATCATCATGAGTCCCAGGGCGAATGCGCCCGCAAACGTCGAAAAGTGCTTGAACGGCAAAACCACCAGGCTGTATGCGAAAATCCCGATTACGATGGATGGCACACCATTCAGCAGGTCGGCTGCGTATCGCACCACTGAGGCCACGACGCTCCCGCTAAACTCCGCCAGATAAATCCCTCCGAAGAATCCGATCGGTACACCAAACAGAGAAGCGGCCAACAGTAATTTCGCGCTTCCCACGATGGCGTTAGCCATTCCACCGCCTGCTTCGCCCACCGGCTTGGGAAGTTGCGTTAAGAAAGCCCAATTGATCGACGTGCCTCCATTGAAAACCAAATACCCCAGAATGAAAAAGAGGACGCTGACGGAAACAAGCGCGCAGAGGCCTGTCAGAGTCAGCATGAAGTTGCTGACAAATCGCCGCCACTTGACCCTGGCATTCATTAGGTGGGTACCCCACTGCCTTTCTGCGTCGTTACGAGTATTAGTATTCGTGCCAAACCGTTCAAGATAAACGTCAGCAGAAATAGCACCAGGCCTAGCTCGATGAGGGCCTGCAAGTAAAGATCCCCCGTGGCTTCCGTGAATTCATTGGCGATGACCGCGGCAATCGAGTAACCCGGAGCAAATAATGAAGCGCTGATCTTCGGCGTATTCCCGATAACCATGGTTACCGCCATCGTTTCTCCCAATGCTCGCGCCAGTGCCAGAAAGATCGAACCCAGGATGCCTGTCTTGGCGAACGGTACAACCACCTTCCACGTAGATTCCCAATGCGTCGAGCCCAGCGCCAGCGCGGCTTCTCGCTGATCTCGCGGCACCGACAACAGCACTTCCCGCGACACAGAAATTATGTAGGGAATCACCATAATCGCCATCACGATTCCCGCGGTTAGAAATCCCACGCCATACGAAGGTCCTTTAAAGAACGGCAGAAAACCAAGGGGCGTATTTAATGCAGGGTAGATCACGTCGCGCACCAGCGGCACGATGATGAACACACCCAGTAATCCGTAAATCACACTCGGCACAGCCGCCAGCAAATCGATAAAAAACTGCAAGGTGTCTGAAATCCGCGGCGGCGCCAGCTCCGCCAGGAAAATCGCCGCTCCGATCCCCAATGGCACGGCAATCAACAGCGCCAACGCTGAGGTCACCACGGTCCCATAGATGAACGGCAAGGCGCCGTACTCGTCCATCACCGGGTCCCAAACTTGCGTCACGAAGAAATGCAGGCCGAACTTGTGACGGGGCAGCACCGAATTGATCCACAGTTGGTAGACCAGCAGGATTGTTATGAGGACAACCGAAGCCGCGAACAAAAGCGTGATGAGCCGCGCGATCTCGTCGCCCTGCCGGAGCTTCGACAGAAAAGAGCGCGAGCCCAACGTGGGGCTCGCGCTCGGTAAGGTTGGATTTGCCGTTGACACGTCTCTCCGGGGTCTCTATTGAATCTTGTTGATCGCCTTCAGTTCCATCGCAACCACTTCTTTTGGCAGCTTTGCGTAGGAGAGCGTTTCAGTGTAATTCTGCCCGTCTGTGACCATCCACTTTAGGAACCCCTTCAACGCATCACGCTTCCCCGCATCCTGGATCCTCTCCGGAACTAAGAGCCATGTGAAGCTGGATACCGGGTATGCTGTCTTTCCAGGCGCATCCGTGATGGAAACCCGGAAATCCTCCGGCATGTCCTTCGCCGCGCCCGCTGCGGCCGCGGTCACGCTGGCCAGATCCGCCTTGATGAACGCCCCCGACGAATTCTTTACGCGACCGTACGGCATATTGTTCTGGATTGCGTAAATCAACTCCACATACCCAAAGGAATTGGGTGTCTGCTTGACCAGACCGGCCACGCCTTCATTGCCCTTGCCGCCAAGTCCCACGGGCCAGTTCACAGACGTCCCCTTGCCGACCTTGCTCTTCCACTCACCGCTTACCTTGGAAAGGTAGTCGGTCCAGATGTATGTCGTGCCGCTGCCGTCCGAGCGATGCACCACAACGATGTCATTTGCTGGCAGATTTAAGCCTTTATTGGCGCCCGTGATCACCGGGTCGTTCCACTTCGTGATTTTGCCCAGAAATATACCGGCAAGGGCATCCTGAGTGAAGTTCAGCTCTGCTGTGACGCCCGGAATATTGTAGGTCGGCACATCGGCTCCAAGAACAGTCGGGAAGTGGAGAATCCCCGCTCCGCGCTTGTCCTGGAAAGACTTCAGCTGCTCTTCGTTCATCGGACCATCGGTTGCCCCGAAGTCGACT
The DNA here is from genome assembly GCA_963780315.1 of Candidatus Acidiferrales bacterium. GTDB lineage: Bacteria > Acidobacteriota > Terriglobia > Acidiferrales > UBA7541 > Acidiferrum. The sequence continues at coordinate 414,084 of CAWABP010000016.1, forward strand.
GTGCCCTCGGTAACTTGCTTGATGCCACCACCGGAACCGATCGACTGGTAGTTTATTTGGACGTTGGGAAATTTCTTATGGTACTCATCAAACCATTTCGAATACATGGGATACGGGAACGTGGCACCGGCCCCATTAATCAGCAGCGCATTTTGCCCCGCCAATACAATCGTGCCTAAAGCGATAACTCCCACTAGCGACACAACCATTCTCTTCATGAGATTCGTCTCCATGCGGATCATTAACTTGGCCCGAGTACCTCTCAGATTGACCGCTGTTTGTTACAGAATTGTTACATCTCCTCGCGAGTCTGTTAAAAATCGTAGATGTTTCCTGCTGTCCTTTAACTGGTCCTATTACCTTGCAGTTGGGCGTCATCTGCGAGCGTGAAAAGAAAGGGCAGCCCGGCAAAGAGCTGCCCTTGTGCGGTGCCCAGGTAGTGAGACCCGCAAGCTTGGTTGTTACTTCCTCTATGGCAAGTAGTAGCGGAACGATGTCCAGACCATGTTGTCAATGGCCTTGGGGGAGATACCGGCTGTGGGAGAGGTTAATCCGCCCGTTCCTGACCAGCCATCCTTTACGAAGTAGGAGTATTGGATGCCCCAGCGCATGCCGCCTTTGGGACCCTGGTAGAGCTTATGCCAGAACCCAATCGTTCCTTCCATGATGTTGCGAGTGTCTCCGGCACAAGTACCGCCGCCAGACGGAGTCAGCTGATTAGAGGGCGGGTTTTCCGTGCTGCAACCCGTGTTATTGGCGAATGGAGAGCCGTATCCACCGATTTGGTTCAGCTTGAACGCCGTCGTCGTAGTTCCGGCGATGTTCGTTCCGCCCGCAACCGGAATAGCCGGTGTCTTTGTGATCGTAATGCTGTTGTACCCTTGATATCCTGCGCGCCAGGCGTATTCCGAACCGAAGTCGGCGTAAATATCCAGTTTCGGAGACGGATGCAGGACAATTTCCCCCAATCCATGAGCCGTGCGGATCAACGCCTGCGTGCCGTCCTGACGCAGCGTCAGATCGGCAAGCTGCGCTGATCCGTAACGCCCGATGCCGTCACCTGCAGCTGCCTGGACAGCGAACTCCGCCTTCTTGTTAAACAAAGGCAAACGGAGGTTCGCTCCAACGCCGCCGCCCGTTCGGCTGTCGTTGAACGCGCCGATAGAACTTGGTGTAAAGGAACCATTGATAGGGCAAGGCAGGTTTGTGGGTGTGCCTGGGGGGACTGTATCGGTTGCGTTCGTGCCCACCACTCCGCACGGATACACCCTGTTGCGGAACGTGCTGATAATGCCGAACAGTTCGTAATGGCCATATCCAGGATCAGCCGCCGCCTTGAAGATGATGTCCGGTGCTTTGTTGAAGGCGTACCCAGTGGTGTCCGAGAAGTTATACAGACCACCTCCCGCGCCCGGAGCAAAGACAAAAGCATTCCCGGAGGTGGCAACCGAGGCGCTTCCCACGGTCGTTGTTGTAACGAGAGAGAAACCGCGCCCGCCGATGGTTGCCTGCGGTCCCTCGACAGAGAGGCCGAGAGCGAACTTGCCGCCGAAGTCCTTGACCACCCGGAAACCGTACTGCCGCGCCCAAGTGAAGCCGACCTGGTACTGCGAGTCAATCGTCATTGGGAGCACTTCTTGACGATTGGTGATTCCTTTTCTGGTTTCTGTCGACAGAGACCACTGCTGACCACCGGTAACGATCCATCCGTTGTCGAATGCAGCTTGTCCATAAAGAATGCGCTGGCGAAACACATAGCTGTTACTCTGCCGGTTGTTGGAAGTCACTCCTGTACCGAGAAAGTCAGCCTCCCAGTATCCAGTCAGTTTGGCAGTGCCGACTTGGCTTTGGGCCAGCAGGCTCAGGCGGCTTTGACGGGCCGTGAAGGCATTTTCGGATTGTTTTGACAGCGCGTTCCCGGGGTACGGAATGCCAGTGAACGGCGTGTTGATGTCGGAAGAAGTGGCATGCTGGCGGCTAACCGTTTCTGCCGCGATGAAACCGCCCGGCGTGATGCTGATTCCCTTGTAACTAATCGTGCTCGGGCCCTCGCTTGCGGCAGCTTTTTTATCTTGCGCCGCGCCTGGCGTCGGAGAGTTCCCGTTTATGACCAAGGCGTTGCTTGCCGCCAGACTGCTAACGGTGCTGTTTAGCGCCGACGTGGTGGACTTCACTTCAGCCGACGTTGTTGCTGCCTCGTTGGCTTTAACGGTGGCATCGGTCGCCTTCGCGTTTGCCGAAGCCGCAGCTTCACGGGCCGCTTCGATCTCCCGGTCGCGCTTGGCCAACTCCTCCTTCAACATCTGCAATTGCTCTTGTTGGGCCTGCAACGCTTGACGCAGCTCTTCCACTTCTGCTGCAATTTCCGCGCTCGATTTTGCCGTCGCGGGTTTTGCCGCCGCAGCAGTCTTGGCCGGCTGCGCATCGGCGTTCTTTGGTGTGTCTTTCGGTGAGTCAGCAAACGCTGGCCCCGAAAGTAGGAACAGCGACAACGTGAGTGATGCCAGTTTTTTCATCGCCTCTCTCTTTGTCTCTCCAGATTTCAAACTCTGAGCCTGGGAATAACGAACCACCCCGGTCCCGAAGGTAGTGGTCATCTCTTACGCTCATGTCAATTCAGCATGAATAGTCTGTAACAATTCCCGGTTTTCACCCGCAACCCCATTACTTTCAATTAATTGTGACGAGCCCCCGTGTGATTCATGTTCGCTGTCACATCTTTCCTCAGTTTGGCTGCTACCGGGCGAGTTCCTGAAAACTCTGTCATCATCCCGATCGCTGCGCACGAACTGCGGGGTGGTTTCCTGCGTTTACGACTCTCGCATTTGGCCGTCAGGACCAAACGCCACTATCCAGGCCTCGTGATGCTTTTGAGATTAAATCGCTAGCTTCCCCCGAATCTTGGGGAGGAGAAGGGGACCGGAGCCAGGGGTGCACCGGTCCCCGTGGTAGGACTTGGATTGAAGATCAAACGCGTTGAGGTTCGCAGCCTGGGGTCACATCAAGATGAAGGCCCTGTGAATTCTCAGTGACCTGCGACGCGCCGTTGCTGTGGGTGTCCGACTGTTCCGGGCGCAACATCAATCCTCGCCCGTGCCGTACGTCCAACCCGCGCACCCAGAAAATAATGTCTTCAGCAATGTTTGTGGCGTGATCCGCGATGCGTTCAAGGTGCCTCGTCGCCAGTATGAATTGCATCCCTGGACTCACAAGCGCGACATCTGTGGTCATATGATGCAGGAGGTTCTCGAAGATTCGGTCGCGGTACTGATCGACCACGTCGTCACTCTCTAGCACCTGCGTCGCCATCTCCGCGTTTCGGAAGATCAACGCTCCCAGGCTCCGGCTCACCATTGCCCGCACCGCTTCCACCATCGGTGCCAACTCTTCGGGCGGTTGCGCTCCCGGCATTTCACGCAACGTCGTCACACGCTCCGCCAAGCTCACGGCTATGTCTCCAATGCGTTCCAGGTCATTGGTAATCTTCAGGGCGGCCACAATAAGGCGCATCTCGTCATCGTTGAACGAACCTCGCCGCAACAGCCGTATGGCGTGCTCGTCAATCATGATTTCCATTTCATTGATGCGCGGCTCAAGCAGGAAGACTTCGCCAGGAAGCGCCGCAGTGCGCTGGTTGTCAAATCCCACGATTGCATCCAGGGCTCGGTTCATCGCCGTTTCCACAACTCGCGCCATGGAGACTAGATAGTTGACAAGCGTGTCGTAGAGAACTACTTCGGTCAGTCCGGCAGTCGTCGCCATTCTTGCCTCCGAGGCGGAAGATCGCCCTGCACACTTCCGCATGCTGCCAAAAAGTGTGCTCCGCGAAGATTACCCTGGGTTCACAACTTTATGAATAGCCGGAGAATAAAATACTAGGAATTGGATTGGACGTTTCCTCGAGTGGATCGAGCAGTGCCCGCTATTGAGGCTGCCGACCGGGCCACCGCGCGCTCCGCGTCGAACACCGGCACGCTCACGTGGAACTTGGATCCCACGCCAACTTCGCTTTCCACCCAGATGTGTCCGCCATGCCCTTCCGTCAAATGTTTGGCGATCGAGAGCCCGAGCCCGGTGCCGCCCGCCTCTCGTGAACGCGCCACGTCCACACGGTAGAATCGCTCAAAGATTCGCGGCTGGTCAGCTTGCGGTATGCCTATGCCCGTGTCCGCCACTGTAAAGATCACTTCGTCGTTCTTGGCTTCGGCGCTCAGCACAATCTTTCCACCCGGTAAAGTGTACTGAATCGCGTTTTCCAGCAGATTTTGCAGCACTTCCTGCAACCGTCGCGCATCTCCCGATACATTCGGCAGTCCTTCCGGCACTTCCAGCGAAAGATTCAATTCCTTGTCTGCCGCCCGGTGTCGCGCCGTTTCATAGCAGGATTCCACGAGTGCCGCCACGCTGAGGGGCCGCAGTTCCAGGTCCAGTCTGTCCGCATCCATCTGGGACAATTTCAGCAGGTCTTCGGTCAGGCGGGCGAGTCTTCGCGAATGTTCCAGAATGATCCCCAGAAAACGATCGCGGTTTTGCGGGTCGTTCATCGCCCCCGCCAGCAGCGTTTCCGCGAATCCTTGAATGGCCGTCAAAGGAGTACGAAACTCATGGGAGACATTGGCTACAAAGTCTCTCCGGATTCGCTCCAACTTCCGCAAATCTGTGATGTCGTGCAAAACGATCACCGCGCCCGAAGTCTCACCCGCGCGCACCGACGCCACCGTTGCCGCAAAAAAATGTTGGCGTAACGTGCCTGTTGCGATCTCCGCCTCGACGCGCGGCTCCCCCGCCAGAACGCGGCGCACCGCTTCGATCAGCTCTGTCTGCCGCACTATTTCCAATAGCGCGCTTCCCGCTACCGGCGATGCCTCCAACCCCAATATTGATGCGAATCCTGGATTCGCAAACACCAGGTGCTCTGCCCCGTTCACGACCGCCACGCCTTCCACCATGGAGCCCAGGATCGCCGATGACAAATTGCGTTCTTCAGTCAACGTCTGGATTGTCCGGTCCATTCGCGCCGCCGCCTGGTTCAGCGAATGCCCCAGCGCCTCCAACGTGTCGCCCTTGCCATCGGAGGGAAACGGCCGGAAATCACCTTCGGCCACACGGCGGGAGAATTCCTTAAGCCTCTCCACGCGATCCGTGAAAGACCTTGATACCCACAGATATATCGCACCCGCGATGATCAGAATCAGCAGCGACCAGAGCCACAGCCCTCGCCGGAATCTCCCCAGTGTTTCATCGACCGTGTCCAGCGGCAGGGCCAAACGGACCACCACCGGCACGTTGCCCGCTACATAGTGGCGCGCGGCGTAGTACATCAGCGGCTGTTTGATCGAAACGCTCGTGCGTGTCGAAGTGCCTTCACCCTTTTGAAACGCCTCGAGAACTTCCGGGCGGCTGGCATGCGACTCCATGGTCTTCGTTTCGGATTGCGAATCGGCAATTACCTGCCCGTCCGGCGTGATTACACTGATTCTCGCGCCGCTCTTCGCTGCGTTGGTAACCCAACGATTGAGCAGAGCAACATCCTCGGGAGTTTCCGGGGGAACGCTGGAAAAGCGCAACTGGTCGAGGGGGAGGACCCGCGCCAAGGCCCTCATCTGGTTATAGCCATCGTTCTGGTAACTGCCTCGCAGGGCTCGCTCGGCAAGGAAATCCACAGCGAGCAAAACGCTCAGCAGGGGCGCCAGAAACGTCAGCGCGAGTTTCCAAAATAGTTTACGCTGCACGTGTTTCGAACAAGTAGCCGGCGCCACGCACCGTTTTCAGGTGCAGCGGGTTCTCCGGATCTGATTCAATTTTCTCCCGCAACCGCCGCACGTACACATCCACGCTCCGCGGCGTAACGAAGCGGTCCGTACCCCAGACGGCGTCCAGCAACTGATCCCTCGTAAATACGCGATTAGGCCGCGATGCCAGATAGTAGAGCAGACGGAATTCCAGGGTGCTCAAGGGCACCGACTTGCCCGCATGGCTCACCCGATACGATGCGGGATCGATGGCCAGTTTACCCACTTCAATCACTCGTGGGGATTCCACGGGCGGCTCCGCCCGCCGCAACAGCGCCTTCACGCGCGCGATCAACTCACGCGGACTGAAGGGCTTGGTCACATAGTCGTCCGCGCCCATCTCGAGCCCCACGACGCGGTCGGCTTCGTCGCCTCTTGCCGTCAACATCAGGATTGGCAAACGGTTCAGCGATTCGTCTTTGCGAACTTCGCGGCAGATTTCGAGTCCAGATATCTTTGGCAGCATTAAGTCCAATAGAAGCAGGTCCGGCGGCGTCCGCTTCAACGCGGACAATCCAGAGGTGCCATCCAGAGCGGCGTTCACCTGAAACCCTTCATTGGCAAGGTTATAACGCACGAGTTCGACAATATCCCGGTCATCTTCAATGATCAGCACGCGCTTCATGTGCCACTCTCGCGCGGTTGTTCGCATTGGCGGTAGTTTACCGTACTCCGCCGGGTAACGGTAGGCATCGGAGTGAATAGCGGCTCCCGTCAGTCTTAGGAATCGCTTTCATTCTGGCAGGGCGGCTGCGTCTCTTGGTAACAGTCCCGTAACATTAAGATGAATGCCTTGTTAACGCCAAAACAGGCGCGCGTGGAACTCCAGCGAGGCCGGGAGGTGCTCAGCAAAGTAGCTGACATCGTGCCTCCCCGGGTAAAGATGAAATTCGTGGGCGATGTGCCGGGCGGTCAGAACCTTGTCCAGAGCCACAGCTCCCGCCTCGAAGCCATAATCATCTTGCTGCCCACAGTCGAAATAGATCTTCAACCCGGCGAGATTCGCGGTGCGCGCCAGCGTGATTGGGCTCTCCTCTGTCCAGTAAGCCGCGTCGGGCGGATTGCCGAACACGCCCCCAAACATGTTCGCGCGATCCGGCCGATTGTCCTGCGGGACGGAACCGCCGGGGAGTTTCTCGATCAGCGCGGCGCTGTGAGCGCTGACAGCGGAAAAGAGTTGCGGATGCCGGAATGCCAGGTGCAGCGCTCCATATCCGCCCATCGAGATCCCGGAAATGGCGCGGTGGGCGCGACTAGGCGTCACACGGTAATGCTTCTCGATGAACGGGAAGAATTCCCTCACCAGGAAATCTTCGTAGCGTTCCTTGCCATCCTTGGCGTTGATGTAGAAGCTCGCCCGGCCTTCCGGCGTGGCGATCAGGAAATCCTGCAGCTTGCCCTTCTCCCGCAAGTCCTCCACCAGGTTCCATTCGCCGGAGTGGATAAAGAACTGCTCGTTGTCGCCAAGCCCGTGCAAGAGATAAAGGATAGGGAAATGGCGCGCCTTGTCCGCGTCAAACGATGGCGGCAGCATTACGCAATAGGCGACTGCGCGGTGCACGAATTTGCTGGGCAGAGAATTGCATTCGACGCGGCCCGTGGCCGCTTGCAACGCGACGGGCATAAAGAGCAGGACCGCAAAGCAAACGAACAGGTGCAAACGAGCCCGTAGGCCAAGTTCACTACTCATAGCGCAGCGCGTCAACTGGATTGAGCTTGGCGGCACGCGAAGCAGGATAGAGTCCCGCAGCCAGGCTGACAAGAATCGCGAACACGATGGCGACAATAACCAGCCACCACGGCACGGAGGAAAGTTCGATGGGATTCAGGTTCTGCCGCTTCAGATAAACGTTGGTGCCGATCGTAATCGCGCGCCCCAGCAACCAGCCAAAGAACACACCAAGGAACCCGCCGAACAATCCCATCACGCCGGCTTCGACGAAGAAGAGTTGCTGGACGTCGGAGTCCGCCGCTCCCAGCGCCTTCAGCACGCCGATTTCGCGGCGCCGCTCCAGAATCGCCATCACCAGTGTGTTGACGATGCCGAGCGTGGCGACCGCCAGAGCAAGGCTGCCAAAAATCCCCAGCAGCGAATCGAAAACCTTGAAGAAAGTTTGCAACGATTTTGAGGCGTCCAAAAGGGAGAACGCCGCGAAGCCCATGGTCTTGATCGAAGCCTCGAGCGCTTCCACTTGCGAGGGCGATTTGGCGCGCACGGAGAGCGAAGGATAAGTAGTTTTGTTGGTGGTATTGTCGCGCACGATGTCGCGCAAATCGTTCACTTGCGCTGCGCGCAACGTGGAAGCGGTCGCCAGTGGCATCAGCAAACGCGCGTTGCCATAGCCGCCGTATCCCCCGGCCGGTTCCGTTTCCACGATGCCCACAATTTTCAGTCGCAGCTCTTTCGGCACAACGGAAAAGCCGCCCGGAGGCTCGTCCGACGGCTTGGACGAATCATCATTTGCCGGAAGCGCCTGTCGCTCCGCATAACGCAGCACCAACTCCTGTCCAATCAGAGATGCTGGCTTTTCCGAAAGATCCTTCGCGAACTCAATCTGCAGGATCGCTTCGTTAGCCGTTGGCGAGGAGAAGAAGTTGCCCTGCATGCCGTCGAAAGAGCCCGAATTGCGCGAAGAATCCGGCATTCCCGCCACGACGGTGGCAAAGGGTTTGTCGTTGAAGCGCACCTCGGTGAAGAAGCGCACCTGAGGGTAAACCTCAATTACATTCGGGAGCTTCTCCAACTCCTTGCGCGCATCGTCGTCCAGAATTCGCGCGGGCTTGTCGGACGGAGCATCGCGTTGCTGGCGTCCCATGCCTCGAAAGGTATTCTTTGGCGTGACCGCAATCGTATCAAAAAGCCCGCTCTGCGAAAGCCGCTTGGAAGCCAATTCCTGAAGACCCACCCCCAGCGACATCATCGCCACGAGCGAAGCGACGCCGACCGCCACGCCGAGTGTGGTAAGCGTATTCCGTAGAATCGCTTCGCGAAGATTGCGAAACGCCAAATCCGCCAGGTCACGCGGTTTCATTGCGCGACCTCTTTCACCGTATCCGAGGCCGACAACAGCTTGCCGTCGCCCATGATGGCTAGCCGGTCGGCATAACGCTCGGCCAGCGGGCGTTCGTGCGTCACCATGACGATGGTCATTCCCAGTTGCTGCTGCACTTCGCGAAGCAGCGACAAAATGGCCTCGCCCGTGGCCGAATCGAGGTTTCCTGTCGGCTCATCCGCCAGCAGAATCTTCGGGCGGTTCACCAGCGCCCTAGCGATGGCCACGCGTTGCTGTTCACCACCGGAGAGCTGCGCGGGGCGGTGGCCAAGCCTGTGCGTCAACCGCACGCGTTCCAGCGCTTCCCGCACGCGCGCCGGCCGCTCTGCGCGTTCGACCTCCGCGAGGCGCAACGGAAGCTCGATATTTTCTTCCAGAGTCATACGCGGCAGCAGGTTGAACGATTGAAAAATCATGCCGATGGTGTTGCAGCGGTAGCGCGCGAGTTCGAGGCTCGTGAGCTCCGCGAGCTTCTGCCCTTGAGCCAGAATCGAGCCCGATGTTGGCCGATCGAGCCCTGCGATGAGATTCAGAAGCGTAGACTTGCCCGATCCGGAAGAGCCCAGCAACGCCAGGAATTCATTGCGCGCGATGGAGATAGTAACGTCGTTAACGGCATGGATCGTCGCTTCGCCCATGGTGTATTGGCGGGAGACGTGTTCAAGATGTATGGCCGTTTCGGCGTGGGGCTTGGCGGGGATGTTCATGGAATGGGGTCAGTGGGTCTGGCAATAAATGATACGCCGGAAAGGGAGCAAAGATTTCATGCTCTTTTTAGATGGGCCAAAGGCTTGGAAGTTGAGACAGAAATGGCAGCTCGAATTCAACGGCCTGGAAATGACCGAGGTCTTCGAGGGGGTCAAAGATGATCGCCACACCCGGCCAACTTGCTCACCAAAAAGGCTCAGCGCAGGGCGGTTTGCCATCGCGCGGCGGGCAATGTTCTGCCATCTCCGCTAGGGCCCGGCTATTTTTTCCGCGTATACGTTAGCGTCTCCGCCATCGATTTCCCGTGATCATCAAACGTCCACACCTGGGTCAGGTGGTCGTTATCAGGAATGGTGAGAGAGAGGGCCACCATGTGCCCCTCATCCGGGGTTTTTGTGCCAGAGACTCGTACGAAACTGAAATCATATTTGCCCGATGCCGCAGTCACTGGGGGCGTTTGCATAGTGGGCTGGTTTCCGGCTGAACAGTAGTGCGTCACTACAATGTGATCCCCGTCCAGGGAATACATGGTGATCATTTCCGATCCATCGGGGCTATGCAGTCGTTCCATCAGCACGCTTCCATTGGAAACCACCTGATACGTGACACTCCCCTTGAGGCCTTGCGTGTTTGTCCCCTGCCACTCTCCGGCCAATGATTTCAATTGATCAAACGCGGGCGTGGAGCGTGCTGGTGCGTGCATCTCCTGAGCCGCAGCAAAAACGCACGACGACAAACAGAGCCATAACAAACCGAAAGTGCGGAGACGGTCCATACAACACCTCCTTGAAGCGCGCCGCGGATGAGGAGTGTGAGGCCTGACCAGCGCATGGGTGTGAAGGATTCTGGCGCAACGCGGACTGGAAGTCGAGGGCGGAAAACAGCCTGTCCGGGTCCGTCACGGCTTTGGTTCCGTGCCAAGGGCAGGTATTGCATGGACCACGGCACTCAGTAGTACGCCATTGACCTGGGCGCAAAGCCCTACATACCATACTAAAATGGCTCAGAAGCCCATCATCGGCCCTTCCCTTGCCGCACTGGGATGCTTTGCGCTGCTGCTGGGCCTGGCGGGTTGCGAGGATGCCTCCAAAAAGCCCGTGCAAGCGCGCGTTCCCGCGCTAGCCTCTTCGCAGGTTGCCGCTTCCGCCACAACTGAAGTCGGCCTGCTCCCCCTGCGAGATCTGGCCCTGCAACCAATTGATTCGTTGGTTGCTCCTACCCCCGGTGGTATCGACTACTTGATCTTAAAGGTGAAGGAAAAATTCGGTTCCGGCGAAGCCAATTACAGGGCCGGCCACCTGGAAGCCGCGCGGCACGACTTCGATGATGCCGTGGACTGGATGCTCGAGAGCGGTTACGACCCAAACAGTGACGCACGTTTGAGCGAACTTTTCCATCAGGTCACCGACACGATTTACACCGACGAGTTGCAGGCTTTCCGAGCGGGTGATGGTTTCAGCGAAGCTCCCGCCGTTCCCGCAGCCATCGACGAAGTGGCTGAAATGACCTTCCCCGTTGATCCCAAGTTGAAGGAGCGCGCCGAAGCCGCCGCAAAGAGCATTTCACATGACCTGCCTCTTACCGTGAACGACACCGTGGTCTCCTACTTGAATTTTTTCCAGACTACTCGCGGCCGCGCCATCGTCGAAAACGGATTGCGCCGTTCGGGCAAGTACCAGGCGATGATCGCCCGCGTGCTCGGCGAGGAAGGCGTACCTCAGGATTTGATCTACCTGGCAGAAGCGGAAAGCGCCTTTCAGCCGCTGGCTCTTTCGCGTGCGGGCGCCCGCGGCATCTGGCAATTCGTGCAGTGGCGCGGCAACGAATACGGCCTGAAACGCAGTTGGTGGGTGGACGAGCGCCTGGACCCCGAAAAAGCCACGCGCGCCGCCGCGCAGCATCTTCGCGACCTTTACGGCCTTTTTGGCGATTGGTACCTGGCCATAGCGGCCTACAATTGCGGTCCCGGAAATGTTCAGAAAGGCGTTGAGCGCACCGGCTACGCCGATTTTTGGGAACTGTACAAACGCAATGTGCTTCCCCGCGAAACCAAGAATTATGTGCCTATCATTCTCGCGTTGACTTTGATCGCCAAGGATGCCACGCACTACGGCATTGCCGTGGACCCCGACCCACCGGTGGATTTCGACAGGATCAAACCGGGGCGCGCCATCGACCTCCGTTTGGTGGCGGAAACCATTGACGTTGACGTGGCCACGCTGCACGCTTTGAATCCCTCTCTCCTTCGCATGGCCACTCCGGACAATCCCAACTTCGTCCTCAATCTTCCCAAAGGCACGTCAGAAAAGTTCTCCGCGGAGATCGCGGACATTCCCGCGGACAAGTGGGTGAGTTGGCGCCGCCACCGCGTCGAGTCCGGCGATACCCTGAGTTCTATCGCCAAGGCGTACCGTGTTACGCCGGCGGCCATTGCGGACGCCAATGACCTGGATCGCGGCGAATCCTTGACGCCTGGGGAGAAACTCATCATCCCCACCACGCGACCGCCTGAGGAAGCCAAGAGCCGGCTGGTGCGTTACCGTGTCCGCAGGGGAGACACCCTGGATGGCATTGCCGACCAATTCAGTGTGACCGCGGAGCAGGTCCGCAAGTGGAATGGCCTGAAGGCTCCCAAGGTATCCCGTGGCATGGTACTGCGCATCTATACCGTTGGCGGGGCCCCGGAGGCGCACACGGTGCGCAGCTCGGCCAGGTCGAAAACCCACCCTACGCACACTTCAGGCAAATCACAACAATAGTCCCCGGCGGAATATAGGAAACCGCAAACTTGCCGTCCTTTGTGGTTGTTTGTCGCATTCCGGTGTCGCCGGTCACATCATTTTGGTTCGATCTTAACCTGTTTGAGATACCCGGCGCGGAAGCCCGCGAGAACTCTTGACATCCACGTTGGAGTGGGATAACAAATCGCAAGGACGGAGTGGCTCAACTCCGGCTGGAGCAGCATGCCAGGAACATCAAGTTAACCAGAGCCCCCAGGGGAGGAAAGTATGGATTTCGAGAAGGACAATTTCGAAGAAGATGATGAGCTGTCCCGGCTGGAAGAGGACGACGAGCTGGGTGGCGATGCCGAGGGCGTGATCGAGGAGCAGGAAGAGATCCTCTTGGCAGAAGAAGAACCCGCGGAAGAGCCTGGGGAAGAAGCCCCCGCGAAACCCGCGCCCAAGGCTGCGCCCAAGAAGGCGGCGAAGAAGCCCGCCAAGAAGGCGCCCAAGAAAGCTGCGAAAAAGGCCCCGAAAAAAGCCCCAAAGGCAAAAGCAAAGCCCAAAAAGGCGGCCAAGAAGGCCGTCAAGAAACGCCGCCGCTAAATAGTTCAGGCGGGCAAAACTCGAATTGCACGAGGCCCTGCTTCGCTTTCAGCGGGTCCTTTGTTTCGTGCCACTTCGGCGGGCGCCGCATTGACACGTTTTGTCGGCGTCTGGGACGTGAGCCGCCGCGCCTGCGGCCCCATTTCGGTTCGCGGCTTACGTCATAATGGAAACCCGGCCGCGGGCTTCCTGTCCTCCCTTACCTGATTTTATAAGTACCGTTAAGATAAACGTGCATGTTGCGAGCCCTGGAGCACATACGGCGGATGCGTGGTGGCGCGCAAGCGCACCTCATGCGGTGCTCGGATGGCAACTATTACGTCGTCAAATTCCAAAATAACCCACAGCACCTGCGCGTTCTGGTAAATGAGCTGCTCGGTACGGGGTTGGCATCTCGTCTCGCTCTGCCCGCCGCCCCTGTGGCCGTCGTCGAGGTCAGCCGGGGGCTGATCGCATTGACCGAAGAACTGTGTATCGAGTTGGCCCGCTCTCGCGCGCCTTGTGCCGCGGGGCTGCAATTCGGCTTGCGTTATCCGGGCGATCCTCGCTGCCTGGTGCTACACGATTTTCTTCCCGACGAAAAATTGCGCGAGGTCAGCAACCTTTATGATTTTGCGGGCATGCTGGCGTTCGATAAATGGACTTGCAACACCAACGGGCGGCAGACACTGTTTTTTGAAGAGAATCGTCCGGCGCCGGCACCGGCGTCTGATGATACTTCTGGAAGATCATCCAGTCCGGCCAGTAGCGGCTCGCTTCCTTATCGCACGCTGATGATCGACCAGGGGTTTTGCTTCAACGCCGGCGAGTGGAATTTTCCGGATGCGCCTCTGCGCGGCTTGTATGCGCGCAACCGCGTCTATAAAGGCGTGACCAGCATCTAGTCTTTCGGTCCCTGGCTTGAGCGTTTGGAACACCGTATCACCGAGCGCGTGCTTGCCGACCTGGCCGGAGAGATTCCGCCGGAGTGGTACGCGGACGATTATGACGCCGTGATGCGGCTCCTGGAACAATTAATGCGCCGCAAGACACGCGTGCCAGAGCTTCTGATGTCTGCAAAATCGTCCAGCCGGCAGCCGTTTTCGCACTGGAATCGTGAATTGTGAAAGAAAGGCCGTGACTCGTGTTCCGTAATTCGTGACTCGTGAAGGAGTATAGCCCAGAGACGGACTTGATCCTTCACGAGTCACCAGTCACGCATCGCGAGTCACGTCAGGGGAGAAACGCCATGCTCGCAGAGACAAACGACACGCAAGCGAATGAACGCGCCTGCGCCTACCGCGTGCTCCGTTACACGCCGAATCTTGTGCGCGACGAGTGGGTCAACATCGGCGTACTGGTCTTCGATCCACAAACCGGCGAGCGCCGTTTGCTTCTGATCGAGGAGCCAGAGGAATACGCGCGCGTGCGCCGACTCCATCCCCGGGCGGACGAAGAACTTCTGCGCGCCCTGCGCGATGACCTGGAAAACCGTTTTGCCGGCGCCAGCGAACTTTTTCCCGGCAACGGCCAGAAAACAGAGAAAGAGCGCGGCGAAGGAGAGGAAAAGCCCGCTTGGCTGCGCCTTTTGGCCAAGTGGGACGATACTCTCTCCAACGCCTTGCAGCTTGCACCGCAAAAGGGAGTGTATGCGGACGACCTGGATGCGGAAACCGAGCGACTGTATGCCGATCACGTGGCCCCTGCTCGTGCTGTTACCCGCGTTGGCGCCCCGGGCGGCCGGGGTGTGGTGCGTTCCTATTGCGCGCAAGTACTGAAACAGGCGCGCCTGTGGGAACGCAAGGAAAAGGGCGGGCGGAGGAGTTCACCTTTCCCGGCGATCCCATGCGGCTCGATTACGGGTACCGTCGCAACGGCACGCGCGGTTTTGTGCAGGCGCTCAGCGTGACACGCGCCCCGGCCGATGCCAAATTACTCGCCTATACCGTGGACCGCATTCGCGACAAGATAAAATCAAGCGAATTCACCGCCGTCACCGACGTCGCCTTGCTGGCTGAAAACGAACGGCATCGTTTCGTGCGCGAAACCTTGCGCGATGCCGGCCTGGAAGCCGTGGCAATGGAAGGGTTCGCGGTATGGACGGCGAAGATGCGCCCAATGATTCAGTGAAGAGTTATCAGTAATCAGCTCTCAGTCAGAGAGAGCTGGTTCGTTCGAGAACGACGGGTCTGCGTGTCAAAAGCAAAGAGATAATGACGACAATCGCCATCCGCGCTTCGATATTTTGCAGCGGCGCGCGAAGCATTGGCCACGGCAAGTCTGACAAAGCCGCGATTTCGGCATGCACGTCTCATTCTTTACCGACAATTGGGGACTGAAAACTTAAAACGATCCCCTCACACCACCGGCTCGGCCCAGTTCTCCAGCGTCTCTTTGACCTTGTGCAGAAACTGGTGGGCGATTGCGCCATCCACGACGCGGTGATCGTAGCTCAGCGTTACGTAGCACATCGAGCGGATGGCGATCGAATCGTTGATTACCACCGGCCGTTTTTCGATGGCCCCCAGCCCCAGGATACCCACGTTGGGCTGGCTGATCACCGGCAGGCCAAAAAGTCCGCCGAATACACCCGGGTTCGTGATGGAGAACGTACCTTCTTGCACCTCTTCGGGCTTCAGCTTCTTCGTGCGAGCGCGTTCCGCCAGGTCATTCAGATTGCGCTGTATGCCCAGCAGATTTTTTTCATCTGCGTTCTTAACTACCGGCACGATCAGGCCCCAGTCCAGCGCCACGGCGATGCCAATGTTGATCTCTTTGTGCAGCACCACGTTGGTGCCATCCAGCGAAGAGTTCAACGTGGGATAGGCACGCAGGCCTGCCACCGCCGCCTTCACGAAAAAGGGCATGAAGGTCAACTTGGTCTCATAGCGCTTTTCGAACTCCTCCTTGGACTTCGCGCGAAGCGCCGCGATCTTGCTCATGTCGACTTCGTCGACGGAGTAGACATGGGCCGAAACATGTTTCGAGGCCACCATGTGCTCGGCGATTTTCTGCCGCATCACGCTCAACGGGTGCACTTCGTAATTGCCGAAATAGAGGCGCTCCCGCGGCACTCCCACCTGCAATGCGGGAATGAACTGGCTGCCGTGCGCTGCCGCCGCGCCGGGTTGTGCGGGTGCCGAAGAAGGCGGCGGCGTAGGACGTGCCGCAGCAGGTGAAGCTACTGCCAGTGCCGCCGCCGGACCCGCGTCGGACGATGCCGCGATCACCGCTTCAATGTCCTGCTTGGTGATGCGGCCGCCTGCACCGCTGCCTTCAATCGTAGAGAGATCCACGCCATGTTCCTTAGCCATACGGCGGACCAGCGGCGAGGAGTGAATGCGTTCCGTGGTAGCCGCTGGCGTAGCTTGGGCAGCAGGGAGTGCAGGTACAACCGCCGGAGCAGGAGGCGCTCCGGGCTTGCTCGCCACAGGAGTTGGGGCGGGTGTTGGCGCGGGAGCAATCGGCACAACCTTCGCAGGAGGGGCTGCCGCTGCAGGAGTTGGCGCCAGAGCAGTTGCAGCCGCCGAACCCGCTCCATCGATTACCGCGACAATCGTCTGGATGGGCACCGTCTGACCCTCAGGCACCTTGATCTCTTTAAGCACGCCCGCCGATGGGGAGGGAATCTCCGCGTCAACCTTATCGGTGGAGATTTCGAACAGTGGCTCGTCCCGCTCGACCTTGTCGCCGGGTTTCTTCAACCACTTGGTGATGGTCCCTTCAAAGATGCTTTCGCCCATCTGGGGCATGACCACATCGACTGGCATTGCAGTGATCTCCTTGTTCTCTCTGGAAAACTGCCAACCGGGGCGCTCTTGGACTGTAAGAACCGAACCTTTTTATTTTACTAGGAAATCCACCGGAACAAAAACATCTGACTTCGTTTGGAAGAGCCTGCCCACATCGTTTCTCCTTTGCGCGACTGAGACATTTGAGCGAGAAGAGGGGGTTGGAGATGGCCGCCCGGCGGGGGGCGAGCCGGCCAGCGCGCAACCAGTTTTGGCCGCGACTGCTTCCCCGTTTGCAGGTGGTGCCGGCGAGCTTACGTTCTGCACTACTGGATTCGCAAAAGGAAATAGTTGCCAGATTGGGCATTCTGGGCCAAAGTTACGGTCCGGGCTGAAGGAGGAATCACCTTCGCGATACTTAACGCCTAGGGGCTTCTGGAATCGAATCACTGGCCGGGGAATTCAGATCAAGCAAGTTCCGTCGACAGATTGCGCCGCGAACAAGGCCCTAGTCTCTTCCGAGGAACCGCCGATGATACGCAGTTATTATAGATTGGGCCTCGGGCTTGCAGCCGGCGCTTTATTGTTTGGGCCAAGTCCAGCCAGCCTGCTCGACGCCCAGCAGAACCCGTGTGATCCAAATCTCACGCAGCTTGGGCAAAACCCGGAGGGCTACCGGCTGCGTGGAGATCGTTGCGAGGGAATCTACTTTCAACCCGTTTCCGGCAGCACGACTCTGCTCGTGGCCTCGTTCACCGAGTTCTTTGAAGACTTCGATCCGAGAGACAAACTCTCGGTTGAATGGTCTTCCCCCGTAGAAACACCCATTCACCTGCGGGCCTACGGGTTACGCGAGAAACTTTATTATCAGATGGATGCCATCGTTGCCGCCGGCGTGGCGGCTTATCTCTGGCCAGCCGGCGTGTTGAATGCACTTCACCTTTCAAAGCAGGACATCGGCGTTGTCGGGTACACCGAGTATAAAGTCGGCGGGGAGAATCGGACGCTGTATGTGCCGCTCCGCATCTGGCAAAAAGAACAGAAGCGAAGCCGTGGCTACCAGTTAGTGCTTTTGCCAGGTTCGGAGTTAAAAGAGGTTTACCTTAGCCTGGCTCGGGTGGGAGCCGATGGTCAGCCACATTCGTATTTGATCAGCGATCAGGCGCTTGGCAAGAGCTATTATCCGGCGGAACGGGGAATACTGATTGAACTTCCAAGCCTGAAAACGCCAGGTGTTTATTACGTCGAGATTGGCGCCACCAGCAGGTACGGCGGGCCCATGACGCAACGATTGTGGTTCTACGGTGCAGGTAACAAGTGAGCGAAAGAGAAGGGAAAAGCAACCGCATGGGCGCGCCAGAGCGAAATCAGCTTCGTGATTTGCTCCTTGCACAAGCAAAAGCTCTTCATGACGAAGCAATTCGTTCCGGCGGTTCCGTCCCTCCCGAACAGTTGGAAGCTCTTCGGCGGCTGTCGAGCTTGGCGGAAATCTACGATGCGTCACAGCCGGCGTCTCCCCGCAAGCACTGGCCGCTGATTGCAGCGTTTGCATTCACGTTGACCATCGCGAGCGTGCTTCTGTTTGTCCGGCGCGAAAGTACGGAAATCGAGCTGGAGCTTCGCGTGGACCAACTGGGCTTCGTCCTTCCCGATCGTCAAATACTCAGCGAACAATTGGGCCTTTCAGCGTTGGGCGTTGTGGGGCTCAGAGAAATCCAATTGCCACGCGGCCGCGGCTCCGAGGCAATGACCCTGGCTTACGGGCGCGAGTTCGAGTCGGGGGTAGAGCTAGCAGCAACAACCGAAAATCAAATCCGGGGCGAGGTCAGCATGCCTGAACTCATCTTGCCCGCGCAAACGCGCGTGTTGCTGACGAAGGCCGATTCTCCGGGACAATACCGATGGTCACTCGAAGGAAAAGACCTCGATTTAAGCGCTGACGTAAATGGCCCGGTGAAAATAGAGTTGTCAGGAGGGGGCGACCGCCAACTTTCGTTTCTCAGCCCCAAGGCGGTGGTCTTTAAACCACAAGGGCAGCAGCTAAATCTGGATCTGACGTTCCTCTCCCTGCCCCAGAGAATTTCCCCCATGCCCCGAGGGATCCAAGACTTGTCTCTTCTGCGAATCGAGGATCGGAGAGGCCCGGAGGGCTTGCCCGTGCTCCACGTCTCCACGATTCTATCCGGTTCGATTTATTTTGAGGAGCTGAATGGCCAGGAGCTCAAGCTCCGGCCGGGCGAGGCGATTCGATTTGAAGATTCAAAAGGTGAAATCGAATCTCTTGAGCTGAAGGACGACTGCATCGTTTTTCAGTTTCGGGGTCGTGTTCGCGGAATGAGGACAGGTTCTTCCGAGAGTGGCCGCAGCCTGATGCCAACTTGGTTGGAATGGCTAAAAGCGCGAAGAGGCTTGTATTTGCTTTGGGGCACGGCTATTTATCTTTTTGGATTAGTTGCCGGGGTGCTGCGTTGGCTGAAGGTATCACAGTGAAACGGTTTGCCGATGCGATACGAATTTGCCTTTTGGTCTTGCTCTCCGCGAAGGCCGTTGCAGGCCCGCAGGCAGCTGACCCGTTGAGGCAAGACATCAAGCGCCTGATCGTGCGAATCGAAACCACCTTTCCAGACAGGGTCAGTTACGGGGCAGGAATTGTTGTGGGATCCGAAAACGATCAGGTCTATATCATCACCGCCAATCACGTTGTGCGCGATGGGGACCAGCAAGGCCAAAAGGTGCTCGTTGAATTCTACAGCCTTCAAGGGAAACCTCTGACAGCCAGTCTCGCCAATCATTTCGACCTTGGCCATGACCTAGCCGTGGTCAGTGTGCCGAACGCCAAAGCGCAAGGGATCGATGTGAATGCTTTTCCTTTTGATCGCGTCGGGGACCCTGCTCTTCTATCGCGAGGCGACCCGGTTTTCCTCGCCGGACACCCTAACGACGTGAGATGGAGCCTGAGCGTAACTCCCGATGGATTCATAGAGACGGAGGAAGACTGGTTGCGGTTTGAGTCCAGGTCGCTATTCCCGGGTCATTCCGGGGGAGCCTTGCTGAACTTCCGTCTTGAGATCGTGGGAATGCTAAGGAGTGACAAACAGCCGTATGGCGAGGCCCTGAGTATCGCGAAGATTCTTACCACACTCAAGGAGTGGGGCTACCCGGTCAAACTTCGGCCGCGTTTTGCGACGAACACACTTGAGACTCTGAGTGCTGGCGCAGGGCATACGTGCAACGTCAACGCTCGTGGCAAAGCAGTCTGCTGGGGAAGCAACTCAGACGGTGAACTCGGAAATGGGACGACGAGTGACAGCCCCGTGCCCTCTGTCGTCCGCGGAGATTTTCTTTTTGTGTCGATCAGCGCTGGTTTCCAGCACACCTGCGCCGTCACGGCGAGCGCCGCGGCCCTTTGCTGGGGAGACAACGCGAGCGGGGAACTCGGCAGCGACTCCGGCGAAAGGAGTGCGTCACCCGTCCTGGTGTCAGGAGGACTACAATTCGCCGCTGTGAGTGCGGGGCTTGACCACACATGTGGACTTACAACTAACGGAGCTGCCTATTGCTGGGGCAGCAATGAGTATGGACAGCTTGGCACCGGCAATAAAGTAGACAGCGTTACGCCTGTTCCCGTTCTCGGCGGACACAACTTCAAATTCGTGCGAGCGGGGGTATTGTTCACGTGTGGGATCACAACTGCAGGAACCGCGTATTGTTGGGGCACAAACGCTCAAGGCCGGCTCGGCAACGGCTCGAAGACCGGTAGCGCGATTCCTGTCCCTGTTTCTGGCGCCCTGGATTTTGTTTCTATCTCCACCGGTGACGGACACGCCTGTGGCGTGACAGCTCAAGGCAAAGGTTACTGCTGGGGAAACAATGAACACGGAGAACTTGGCAACGGTTCAAACTCCGCGAGCCTTGTGCCCACACCAGTAGCAGGTGGACTGACCTTTCAATCTTTATCTGCTGGAAAAACATTCAGTTGTGGCATTTCACGGGAAGGCGCTCCGCACTGCTGGGGATGGGGTGTTGATGCAGTTGTGGCCACCGAGGCGGACGTTCCCGCTAATATTCCAGCACCTGTATTTGGGTCTCGAGGACATGTTTTCAAGTCCGTGACGACAGGCCAAGTACACGCCTGCGGGTTGACCGCCGTCGGGGAGGTCTTCTGTTGGGGAACGAACAAGTACGGACAGTTGGGCAACGGTTCGACAGATGACAGTGTCAGGCCCGTGGCCGTATCGACGCAGCCCTAATGCCAATCACCGGGTTAGGATGGGGGCTGCAATACAGATTGCGCTTCCGACCGGGACACGCAATCGTATCGTTGCTGGCTCCGGAAGGATCCAGGTACCGTGCTCGCGGACAACGATGAGGCAAAACCAGGCGGTAAAGCCGCGTCCAGGCCTCGAATTACGGATGTCGCCTTTGCCCGTTGTCGTTAAAAGGAAAGTCTGGCGCTCAGCTGGATTTCGCGTCCTGGCGTCATGGCCATGGTGATGGTGCCGAACTGCGGCTCGTTCACAAAGCGGTTGGGAGTACCGAGGTTGGTTTTGTTGAGTGCGTTGAAGGCTTCCGCGCGAAACTGGAAGTTCGCCCGTTCGGTCAGCCGGAATGCACGAACCACAGCCACATCCATTGTCTGGAGTCCCGGCCCATGCACAGAATTGCGGCCGACGTCGCCAAAGGTATAGGCGGACGGCGCGGCAAAGGCCGCTGGATTGAACCACTCCGCTGCCGTGTGCGTCCCCGGTCCAAAAATGGGCTGCCCAGTCGTGTTCGCGCGAATGGGATTCTCTCCCAGCACGGTACCGGAGTTCGCCGTGTCCCCGAACACGGAAATCGTGAACGGCATTCCCGTCTGCACCCGATAAATTGTAGAGAAATTCCAATTCTGAGTCAGCAGGCGAGCCCGCTCTGCGTGCCGGTAGGCAGGAATGGCATAGACCGCGCTCAGCGCGAAGCGATGGCGCACGTCGCAGCCCGGCCCTTTCTCCGCATCCAGGTTGCTGTCATTTTGTGGAATCGAGGACTCATCCATCGGTGAGCGGAAATCGGGCGCGTTCGTCAAATTTTTGGAAAAGGTGTAATTGGCAAGAAAGCTCAGACCATGCGAGTAGCGCCGCCGCAGATTGATATAGCCCGCGTCATACCAGCTTTGCGCGGTGTTCGCCAGAAGGTTGATGGTGCTCACCGGAAAAGTCTGGCTCTGAATGACGGCACTGGTGCTGCCCGGTGGCAAAGTAGTGTCCGGCACAAAGGTCAGAGTTTTGAACGGCCGCCGCGGACCTAGGGGCCCCGGGCCCGGAGGGGCGTTGTTGATCAAGTCCGCACGTTGCAGGTGAAAGCCGCGCGCCAAGATAGCCGATCTCGAGCGACGTATCCTTTCCGAAGCTCTTTTGCACCCAAACATTCCACTGCTGCACGTACTGCGCTGGGGCATGCGGATCAAAGGCGGTAAAACTCACCGTGGTTGCCGGCAGCGCGCCGGTGCCCAGAACTGGAGTTCCGAAGTTCATCCCGTTTGCAAAAAGCGACGCAGGGGGCGTGAAATTGTCCGCCTGCTGCGTTTCAGGAAACACGTAGGGAACATTATGACGCTGGTTGCACCAGGTGTTCTGATCCACTGGCGTGAAAAAGATCCCATAGAAGGCATGGAGTACAAGCCCGTAACCTGGGAGATTCTTTGCGATGCCTACCCGGGGCGCAAAATCGTGCTGATTCGCATACATCAGACCCTTCGGATATCCGTTCTCGCCGCCAACGAAAACCGCGGGCACGCCATTCTGGAAAATCAAATTGGTGTTCGTGTTGTCCTTGTCATAAAGCGGGCTGGTGTATTCGTAGCGCAGGCCCAGGTTCAGCGTGGTTGTCGGCGTCACTTTCCAGCTATCTTCCGCGAAGGCGCTTCCGCCCCAGTTTCGCAAATTCATTTGGGGGATTCCGGCCTGGCGCTGCTTCACGGCCGGCAGACTCAGGAGCATGCTCGCCAACCCCGAGCCGCTTCCATCATTGAACCCGAATTCCGTTGTATAACCGTTGGTGTATTGGTAGTAGCCGCGATTCTGGAAGAAACCCCACATGGGCCAGGTGTATCAGTGATAATCGCCGCCGAACTTCAGGCCATGGCGCCCCTTTTGCCAGGCGTACATGTCTCGTAGCTCATACACCGTGCCCCAGGCGTGCATCGGCGTCGCGGCAAAGGTATCGCCAATTCCTGTATAGCCCTGCACCGCGAACCAAGGTGCTCCCCACGCGTTGGGGCCGCCAAATCCAATACCCTGGATGCCCAGCGCGCCGACGATGTCGTTCACGCCGTCGTTTTGGGAAGTGCGGTCCATCGACAATCGAGAGACCGCGATTGATGCGGTGTTCACCTTGCTCACGCCAAAAACGTGATTCCAGGAAATGACCGCTTGCTGGGAGCGGTTATCGAAATTGGCCCCGAATCCGGGGAGATTTTCCGTCGTAGAGGTCACCCCGCTACTCGGGGAGAAGCCGTTTTCCTGCCCGATGGAATAGCGACCAAACATCGTGTCGCCATTGGCGAAGTTGTGGTCAATACGCATCGTGCCCTGGTTCTGGAAATGTGTTTCATTGCGAACGTCGAGGTAATTGTTGGAATCCGCGCCGCTCCCCATCATGCTCATGTTCGGTTGCGGAACGTACTTCAAGAGGAAAGCCTCGAGTTGTTGGTTGATCCGATCGGGGGGTATCACGTTTCCGGGAAACTGCGTGCGTGTGTACGGATAATTTGCCGGGCCCGTCGGTTTGCTCGGATCGTAATTTGGATTTTTGACAGCGGTCGTCGGATCGTAAATATTGATGCCGCTCATGCTGAAATCGCCCTGAATTTCCGCCGGTGTCGGCACGGTCAGGAGCTGCGCATGTGCTTGCGCCAGCCGCAATCCCTCGTAGTTCAAAAAAAAGAATGTGTTTTTGCGGATGAGCGGCCCGCCGAATGACCCACCGTAATTGTTTTGCACCAGGTGATTGTTCCCCATGGACCCAAAGGTGCTGGCGTCAAATGCACCGTTGCGCTGAAATTCGTAGCGCGTTCCGTGCAACTGGGTAGAACCGGAATTGGTTACGATATTCACCTGCCCGCCGCCCGCGCCACCCATATCCGCCGTATAGCTGCTCCTCTCCACCTGGAATTCCTTCACCGCATCCGGCGAGGGACTTAAATTCTGAGTGTTGAAAGTGGGATCTGTGTTCGTGGCACCGTCCAGCAGGAAGAAATTGGCGTTAGGCCGGGCGCCTCCGATGACCACTGCGGAGCGCTGCCCCGGCCGCCAGTAAAGCGGATTTGTCTGGCCTGTTTGCGCGCCAAAACCTACATGTGTGCCGGGGACGGTCAGCACAAGATCGATTAACATGCGTCCATTCAAAGGTAGTTGGCGAATCGATTGCGGCTCGACAACTTCGCCAACGCTGGCGTCGGTCGTGTGTAGCACTTCGCTCGCTGCCGTGACTTTCACACCTTCTTTCACAGCTCCCAAGGCAAGATCGATTTCCACTGCCAGTTTCTGTCCTACCTCCAGCCGCACCGATTCCGTAGCATTTGCAAAGCCGCTCGCTTCTGTATGTAGCGTGTATTCATCCGGCAGAAGCGCAGGTGCTTCAAACAATCCTTCCGGGTTTGTCACGACGCGCCGAACGGTGCCTGTGCTCACAGCGGTCAACTGGACCGCTGCCCCTGCAATGGGCAGATGCTGCGCATCCTTGACCGTACCGGTAATA
Source organism: Candidatus Acidiferrales bacterium (assembly GCA_963780315.1). Classification (GTDB taxonomy): domain Bacteria; phylum Acidobacteriota; class Terriglobia; order Acidiferrales; family UBA7541; genus Acidiferrum. Next base: position 438,410 of record CAWABP010000016.1, read on the forward strand.
ATCCCGTAGTTGCTCTGGGCAAACAAAAGCGGACAGCTAAGCTGTGACACGAATAGCACAACGGAGACGAAGGTTTCCCGAATTTTCATTCCCCACCCCTGAAAGCGGACCCAATACCACTGCGTTCGAGGTGGGACTTGGGGGAGATGTTCGGAAGTGGTCAATACTACGAAAGAATTAGTTGATGCCGCAAGACAGTGCTTCTTTACCGATTTGCCGAGAAGCACGCTTGTCCAGCCACGGGTTGGAGAGGCTCAATTCGTGGATCCCTGGCCCTTCACCGTCGATTTGATGAAGTTTGTCTCTTCCACACTGTACGGCTTCCCATCCGTCTGGAAAATGTCGTGGTGCCACTGTGGGAGCGGGCGTTCTGTGTACGGCTTCTGCCAGGAGTCCCAGGGAAAGTATGTTTGCGTTTTCCCGGCCACCAGTCCCCAGTTGTACGCTGCCACGCGGTATTTCTTAGCCAGCGGGAGGATTCCCTGGAACGTGCTGCCATTCCCTCGCGCCATGTATTCGGTGCAGAGGATTGGCCGGTGATAAACCTGCAACCATTTAATGCGCTTCTCGAAATCTTCAGGATTAGCGTAATTGTGAAATGAGATTACATCGGAGAGCCCAATCTGGATCGTCTGGATTGTCCCCAACTTTTCCGGTGGTGCCCAATCTCCCTCCCAAAGGCCGCTTGTGAGGGGCTGTGTTGGTCCTGCCGCCCGAGCCCACGCAAAGGCTTTGGGGAGCAACGCCGCGACGAGGTCCCTCTTGTTCGCCAGCTCGTTTTTTTCGTAACTGCCCTCGTTGGTGCCGCCCGGTTCGTTCCACAAATCCCAGCCAAGGATTCTGTCGTCGTGTGCGAACGCGCCGACCACTCCCTTCACATACGCTTCCAGCCGCGGATATTGAGCCGGGTCCTTCAGCGCCGCTGCTCCCGGGCTTTGCACCCAGCCAGAATTGTGTACGCCAGGCACAGGCGCATGCTGTTTCCCTAATTTCGGATAGGGATCCCAGCAAGAATCGAAAAGCACGAACAAGGGGCGGATGTGATGTTTCTTTGCGATGGTCAGAAACGTGTCCATCCGCTTCTTGAAACCTTCGGGGTCCTGTTGCCAGAGCAGGTCATGAAGGAACACGCGCATGGTGTTGAAACCTAGCGATTCCGCCCAGCCCAGTTCCAGATCAACGCGTTGCGGGTCAAACGTATCCGCCTGCCACATTTCCAGTTCGTTGATGGCATTGGCGGGAATGTAATCGCTGCCCACAAGCCAGGGTTGCTTTGTGTACCACTCTTGCGCTCGCTGCTCGCTCCACCGCGGAGTTTGCGCCGCGCATCCTATCGCCGTCCACAATATTACAACCGTGCCTATCACGAACTTGCGCATCGCTGCCCCTTTTTGGTCTTAATACTTCGCCAATTCCTTTGCCGCCGCGAACACTTTCTGCGCGCTCGGCAAAAACGCTTCTTCCAGGGTCGGCGCGTACGGCACCGGTGTGTCCAGCGAAGTCACGCGCAGCACCGGACCGTCGAGATCCTGGAACGCCTTTTCACATAGCACCGCGGCAATCTCTCCGGCGATGCCGCCAGTCTTCGTATCTTCGTGCACTACGAGGCATTTGTTCGTCTTCTTTACCGATTGGAGGATAGTCTCTTCGTCCAATGGCAGCAGTGTACGCAGATCGATGACTTCCGCCTCGATCCCCTCTTTGGCCAGCGCCGCCGCTGCTTCCAACGACGTGTGCATCATCGCCGCGTAGGAAAGGATAGTCAGATGTTTTCCTTCGCGGCGGACCACGGCCTTTCCGAGCGGAACCGTATAATCTCCTGCAGGGATTTCTTCCTTGATGCGGCGGTATAGGAATTTGTGTTCGAAAAACAACACCGGGTTGTTATCGCGGATGCTGGCCTTCAGCAACCCCTTCGCGTCATACGGCGTCGAGGGGTACACCACCTTCAGTCCGGGCGTATGCACGAAGTACATCTCTGGATTTGCCGAATGGAACGGTCCGCCATGTACGCCGCCGCCAGAAGGGCCGCGAATCACCATCGGCGCGGGCGCGTTCCACAAGTAATGTCCCTTGGCCACGAAATTAGTGATCTGGTTGAATGCGCAGACAATGAAATCAATGAATTGCATTTCCGCGATCGGCCGCAGTCCCAGATAGCTCATCCCGCAGGCCGCGCCGATAATGGCGCTTTCGCTTATGGGAGTATCGATCACACGTTCCCAACCAAATTCTTCCAATAAGCCCTCGCTGGTCTTGAACGCGCCGCCGTACACCCCCACATCTTCGCCGATCAGCACCACGGTGGGGTCTGCGGCCATCTCCTCAAACATGGCCTGCCTGATCGCTTCCAAAAATGTGATCGTGGCCATAGTCAGCGTCCGCCCTTCTTGGCGGTTTTCAACGCAGACGACTTGGTTGTCTTCTTGGGCGGAGGAAGTCGAGTCTCCTGTGGCTTCCGTTCTTGCGGCACATCGCCAAAATGAATCGGCGCGTTCTTCCCGGAGGAGATTTTCCCTCGCCCGAAGCCCTTCACGGTCCAGACCGGCTCAACGCGGCTTTTCGGCGGCATTACCTCCGCAATCGGGCGCTCCCACTTTGCGCGAATCTTGTGGCAATCATCCCCTGTGCAGTACACCCCTTGGTGGACGATTTCTTCCGGGGGCATCGGCGAATTCTCCGCAAACTCACGGTCCTTTTCCAGCAGGCTTGTGAGCTTTTCATCTATCTCTTTCTTGCTTTTCGCGTCCAGCAGTTTTTCCTTGAGCAAATACGCTTCGTACAGCGCAATGGGATCGCGCTTCTCCCAGTATTCCCGTTGTTCCTTGGGGACATATTCCGCCGGATCGTGCTGCGCGTGTCCGCGCCGGCGAAATGTCTTCGCCTCGATCAGGATCGGCCCTTCGCCCGCTCGTGCGCGCTCAACCGCTACCTTTGCCGTGGTGTAGACCTCTACCACATCGTTCCCATCAACGATGTAGCTAGGGATGCCGTACGCTTTCGCGCGATCAGCCAAATTCATCAGCCGAACCTGTCGCCGCACCGGCGTGGAATAGGCCCACTGGTTGTTTTCCAGTATCAGAACAAACGGCGCCCGCTGCGACGCCGCGAAATTCAGCCCTTCGTGAAACACGCCGGTGGAGCTGCCACCATCCCCAATCCACGTCATGGTTACTATTTTCTGCCCCAGATATCTTCCTGCGATAGCCACACCCGTCATCACGGGAATCAGGTCTCCCAGCATGGAAATTGGCGAAACGATGTGCAGTTCCTCCAAATCTCCGAAGTGGCTGGTGCCATCCTTGCCTTTTGTGGGCGAAGTGAATTTCGCCATGTGTTGCGTGAAAATGTCGCGCGGCGGCACGCCCTTCACCAGCAGCGCCCCGATGTTGCGGATCATCGGCGCCAGCCAGTCGCGTTTTTCGAGAGCGTAAGACGTGCCAACCGAAATCGCTTCCTGGCCCAGGCTGGAATAGAGTCCGCCGACAATTTTGTTTTGCCGGAACAGCCGGGTCATGGTCTCTTCGACTTCGCGGTTCAGGCGCATGTAGTAGTAGAGGTCGAGGTATTGCTGCGGCGTGAGTTTGCCCTTGCGGCGCGATTCGATGGCAGGCATGGTAGGCAGCTCTCCGGATGGCAGTCCGGTCACCTATGATAAATCGGAAGTTGCGCTGCTCCTAATGCAGGAAAAGCTTCTTGCAAAGGGCTGAGCAGGGGAGCGGATTTGCGCGAAGCAACTCGCTCCCCGCCAGTGTCAGTGTGCCCCGGCGTTTGTAAGGAACAGATTGTCGTCGGCACGCGGACTTAGATGTGCGGCACCGGCACGTCCAGCCATCGCAGGTACACGGTAAGCTGCCCGCGGTGATGGTAGTGATGATTCAGGATAGTTGTGCGGATAAACGCCAGCCGGGGCACGGTCATGATCGGCTTGCCTTGAAACATTCCGGTCCACTTGGCCATCTCCGTGCGTCATCCTATTCCTGATTCGTTCCCACAAAGCGAGCCAACTGCTCGAGGCAACCGTTCCAACCCTGATTGTGCTTCTCGCGCACCTCGGCGTTCGGGAATTGTTCGTGGGTTATGCAAACTTCCGTTGAAGCTCCCAGATCGCGAAACTCGAGAGTCACCAGCGAATCTGGCTCGTTTTCGTCCTTCTGCCAGTGCCAGGTGAATACCAGTTTCTCCGGCGGCTTCACTTGACGGTAGGTCCCGTAGAGTTGGTGCACATTGCCGTCTTTGTGATGCATTTCCAGCCGGTACTTTCCGCCCACTCGCAAATCCAGCTCAGTGATGATGGTCTTGTAGTCGGTTGAGGGAGCAAACCACTGCGCAAACTGCCGGGCATCCGTCCACGCGCGAAATACTCTTTCCCGGGGTGCCACGAAGGTACGTTTCAGCTGGAGTGCGGTTTCGGGTTGCGATTGCGGTGTTGCCATTTGCTGTTCTCCTTTTCTTCTGCTTCCTTCAGAAAACGTTCTAATGCATCAAATTGCCTCTCCCAGAACAACCGGTAGTGCGAGAGCCACTCCTGCGCATCTTTCAAGGGTTGGGCCGCCAGCCGGCAGTACCGCGTCCGCCCCGTCTTCTTGTGCGACACCAATCCCGCCTGTTCCAGCACGCGCAAGTGCTTCATCACCGCCGGCAAAGACATCTCGTGGGGTTTGGCCAGTTCCGTGATGGAAACCTGACCCTGCATGAGCATGGCGAGGATCGCGCGGCGCGTGGGATCGGAGAGAGCGCCGAAGGTGGTGTCGAGGGACGCGTAATACTTAACCATATGGTTTAGTATTGACGCTAGCTTTGCCCTTGTCAAAGCGAATTTTTTCAACATCCCGTCGGCCTTTTGCCAACTAACGGGGGCATCCCTGGAAGGGATTCCTCGATTTCCGAGAGGTTTTTCAAAAGAGAATCGCGTGGAACCAATTGGGGCTCAAGTCCAAAAAGGTCCGCGAAGTGATGTGCGAGGCGTGATTTTACTTCGTCCAAGACGACGTTGCGGGAGAGAAGTTTTTCCAGCGATGTGGCTTTTCGTCCCGCAATGCCGCAGGGCACTATCAAGTCAAAGTAGCGCAGGTCCGTCGAAACATTGTAGGCCAAGCCATGGGAGGTGACCCATCGGCTTAGGTGCACGCCGATGGCAGCAAGTTTTTCCTCCGCGGCACCGGGTTCCGCATTGGGATTGACCCAGATGCCTGTTTTCCCCGTAACGCGAAAGGCGGTGAGACCAAAATCGGTAGTGGTACGGATCATGGCTTCTTCCAGAGTCCGCACATACCAGCCCACATCGCGTTTGATGGCTGAGAGATTGAGGATTGGGTAGCCCACAATCTGGCCAGGTCCGTGATAAGTGATATCTCCGCCGCGATTGGTCGCGTGCAACTCGACGCCTTTCTGACGCAGCACGTGTTCTGATACCAAGAGGTTCTCCCGCTTGGCGTTACGGCCCAGCGTAATCACGTGTGGGTGTTCGCACAGCAGCAGCACATCTTTGAATGCTTCGGCCTTTCGCGCGGCTGCCAAGCGATGCTGCAGAGCAAAAGCTTCCGTGTAGGAGATGAGACCCAGGTCAGTAATGAAGAGGGAATTCATTGGTGAAATCGCTTTTAAGTTTTCAGTTCTCAGTAAGGCAAGGAAAATCCCTCACTCTAGCCTTTTGCCGCCATCCGTAACGGATCGAGGTTCGACTAAAAACTTACAACTACACGTTGATTTGCAGGCCGCGGACCGAGGCGAACGCATCCCCCATGGCTTCCCAGACCGTGGGATGCGCATGGATCATGTTCATCATGTCGTCGATGGTGCCTTCCAAATGCAGCACCGCAGCGGCTTCGGCAAGAATTTCCGTGGCAAGCGGACCGATGATGTGAATTCCTAGCACTTCGCCGTAGGTTTCGTCGGAAACCACTTTGACGAAACCTCCGTGACTTCCCAGGATGGTGGCTTTGCTGTTGCCGACGAATGGGAATTTGCCGGTTTTCACCTTATATCCCGCGTCACGCGCCTGATTCTCCGTCAAACCGATGGAGCCAATCTGCGGCTCGCAATAGGTCGCGTTGGGAATGCGCGTTTTCAGAATCTTGTGCGTCGGCTTGCCCGCGATGTGCGTAACGGCCACAATGCCTTCCATCATGGCCGCGTGCGCCAGTTGCGGCAACCCAGCCACGATGTCGCCGATGGCATACAGATTCGGCTCGGCGGTCTCCATGAATTCATTCACGAGCACAAATCCGCGATCCAACTTCGCCTTGGAATTTTCCAGCCCGCAATTCTCCGTCATCGGTTTGCGCCCCACTGCCAGCAGCAGCTTTTCCGCCTGCAGCGTCTGCGCCTTTCCATCTTTATCCTTGAACGATACGGTTACGCCCTTGGCGTCCTTCTTCACACCGTCTACCAGGCAGCCGGTCTGAATGTTGATGCCCTTTTTGCGGTAGGTCTTGTCCAGTTCCGCGGAGATCTCTTCGTCTTCGACCGGCACCACACGAGGCAGCGCTTCCAGAATCGTCACCTGCGTGCCAAAAGAATTGAAAATCGAGGCGAACTCCACCCCCACCGCACCTGCTCCAATCACAATCAGAGTCTTGGGAATTTCAGGAAGTTCCAGGATCGACCGGTTCGTCACTATCGTTTTGTGGTCCGGCTCGATTCCCGGCAATGCCTTCGCTTCCGAACCGCTCACCATCAGGATGCTGCCCGCCTCCATCGTGGATTTCTTGCCGTCTTTTTCGATGCTCACTTTGCCGGGGCCTTCGTATTTTCCCCAGCCCTGCACCCATTCCACTTTGTTTTTCTTGAAGAGAAACTCGATGCCTTTGGAGTGTTTGGTAACGATTTTTGATTTGCGTGCCAGCACCTTGGTCCAATCAATTTTCAGCCCGCTCACCTCAAACCCCAGTTCCGCAGCATTCTTCATGTGGTCGTAAATGTCGGCGTGATGCAGCAGCACCTTGGTCGGAATGCAACCCACGTGCAGGCAGGTACCACCGAGGAATGGATCTTTCTCCACCACCATCGTTTTGAGGCCCAATTCACCGGCGCGAATAGCCGCTACATAACCGCCGGGTCCGCTGCCGATAATTGCGATGTCGTACTTAGCCACGCGCATTCTCCCATCTGAAAGGCCAAGGCCATTTCCTTTTTGAGGGCCGGGCCGGAATGCCACCACCGGATTCTGCCGCACGGTAGAGGTCAATCATGCAGGAAAGCCGACAAGATGCCGCCAGGTTTCAGCCTGCGTTACGCCAAGAAACCACCGACAATTCAGCAGTGTAGCAGCGGGTTGCAAAGGTTAGCAACTTGGGGGGAGAGCCGGTCACCGGTACTACTAGGCTGCCACACGCAATGTAAAACAGCACATTGTTGCGCCAAAACGGAACTCCGTTTCTCGTTCATTCTGATTTCACAACGAAGAAACGTGAAACTTTGCTTTATTCCCAAAATCGTATGCCTCTTTTCCTGGCAGCTCTATTATTTTTATTTTTCTTCTTGCACATATTACTTCATGGGTATATACAATTAACTTTTAGTGCCCACAGAATACAATACCAATCTTTAGACTCTTAAATAGGCGCGAGGCACGTCATGAGGGAAGCGACGGAAGCGAACTGGTTTTGCGAAAACCGGGGTTGTGGTTGGTCCGTAACCTTGTCTTTGTCCGATAGGGAACAACTCCAGCCGCGCTGCATCTGTGGCCGGCCTTTGAAGCTTGCCAATCCGCCGCTGGCCTCGCCTTACCTGGGATTTCTCCGCGATGAACAAAGTAGAGCGGAGCACGGACCCACCCAAAAGGAATAACCGCTCATGAACGTCATCCGAACGCACTCAGCTCCTAGGCGCTGCAGCACGCCCCCTGGTGATTCGTGCCAGCCTGCCACACACCTTTTGAGTCTCGGGGCATTTGCAGAACTCGGGCTCTTCACCTGTGGCATCTATTTGCTCGCGGAGGCCCGCCTCAAACCTCTGGAAGCCGATCAGGTTTCTATCCTTGGCGCGGGTGTGTTGCTAGCGCTGGCCAGCGTCCTGTTGATTTACATGGTCCGTCCACAGATCAAGGACGCTCTGTCGAGACCCGCCGCGCGAGGCTCTTGGCAGGATTCTGAAGAACCTACGTCGCAACCCGATAGGGATAGTTCTGCCGAGGCAGGCCGGGAAACCGCACGCGATCTCCTGGATCAACAGGATCTTCCAGGTCCCCTGTGAGTTTTTCTCAGATTCTTGGCATCGCGGGGAAGTACTGCTCTTGCAACACTTGGCGATGGTGGCGTTCGTGCCCCGCAATGATGTATGCCAAAGCGCGCACGCTGATCTCTTTTTGGTTCGCCACGCCCCGCCGCAACCACGTTGACGCATCGAACGACCGCAACAGTGCAATGCTGGCCCGCCGTACCGCGATGAATTCCTCCAGCAGTCCCGCCAGCGGCTGCGCCGAAAAATTCCCTGCCTTCACATAATCATCCTGTTCAAAGCCTGCGAGCGGAGTCTGATCTCCCCGTGCGATCCGCAAGATGCGGTAGGCAAAGATTCGTTCCGAATCGCTGATATGGCCCAGAATCTGTTTGACGGACCATTTGCCATCCGCGTAGCGGAAGTCCGCTGCTTTCTCGCTCAAATTCCCCAGCAGCAACTTCGTCTCGCTCAGTTGTTCTTCCAGCGTTTCCTCGATCTCGCCGTCGGGAACAGATGCAACGTATTTCTCATAATATGGGGCGTACTCGCTGGTTTGCGGACGATTTTGTGTCATGATGGTTTTGCCTCCAAATCGTAGGTAGAGTGCCAATTATAGCTGGCAAAGCTACAACAGAGGCATTGCAGGAAGGCGTGAAAGCCAATATGGCTGATTTGAATTTCAACACCATGCGCGTCGCCTTTCAGGGCGAACCCGGCGCCTTCAGCGAAGCCGCCGCCGTGCAATTGCTTAGCGAATCGATCCGCACGGTTCCTCGCCCCACGTTTGACTCCACGTTCCGTGCCATCGCCGAGGGCCAGGCCGATGCGCTGCTCTTGCCGCTTGAAAACACCCTGGCGGGGTCCGTCGTGCGTGTGTATGACCTCTTGCTCGAAAGCCCATTGGAGATTTGTGGCGAAACAATTCTCCCCATCGAGCATCACCTGATCGCCCGCCCTGGTTCGTCCTTCGATTTGCTTCGCTCTGTCGCCTCTCATCCTATGGCATTGGCCCAGTGCGAGCGCTTCTTTGAATCCTACCCCCACTTGAAGCGAGTGCCCGCCGAAGATACCGCCGGCAGCGTGCGCGAAATAATGGCGCGCGACGACAATTCCTCGGCGGCGATCGCCGGACGCCGTGCCGCTGAACACTATGGTGCAGTCATCTTGCGTGAAAGCATTCAAGACAACGCCGAAAACTTCACAAGATTTGTGCTGCTGCTGCCGCCAAACCAGGCCGCACGTTTTCGACAACCCGGCGCCAGCAAGGTCGCGCTTGCCATGCGCCTTGCCCACGAGCCCGGTGCCCTGCTTGCTTCACTTGAACCCTTCGCCAGGCACGGGGTCAATCTCTTGAAAATTGAGAGCCGCCCCATCCATGGCAAGCCCTTCGAGTATCAGTTTTATCTGGACGTGGAAGCTGCTCGCCACGAAGCGCTGGAAAACGCCTTGAACGAAGTGCGTCAAGCCACCAGCGAATTGCGGGTTCTGGGCCGCTTTTCTGCCGCTCATCGGTAATATCTTTCGCGCGCTCCTGGCCTTCAGGAAATTCAAACTTTCCCCATTCTCTGCTACATTCACTCCATGTTGACGGCCATAACCCGCGAGGTCAGTTCTTCCTTCGCAAATTGCGAGCTGAGTTTCATTCCCCGCCAGTCCATTGATCTGGCGAAAGCCCGCGCTCAGCATCACGCGTACCAGGAACACTTGCGCAAGCTAGGGGCTCGAGTGATTTCTTTGCCCGAGGAGCCGACCCTCCCGGACTCCATGTTTGTCGAGGATCCTGCTATCGTTCTCGACGAACTAGCGGTGATCTGCCCCCTAGGTACGGAGACGCGCCGGAAGGAAGCAGATACCCTGGCGGCTGCCTTGCAGAAATACCGTAAGCTGGCCTTTGTGAAGTTGCCCGGGCTGCTGGAGGGCGGCGATGTCTTACGAGTGGAAAAAAGAATATTCGTGGGCTTGACAGGGCGCAGTAATGCGGAGGGGATCCGGCAACTCGCTGTTATCGTCTCGCAGTATGGATACGACCTCACGGCTGTGCCCGTTTCTGGCTGTCTGCATCTGAAATCCGCGGTCACCTATCTGGGTCGCAACACTTTGCTGGGCAATCGCGCTTGGTTTCAGTGGGAACGCCTGCCGAAATTTGAGTGGATTGACGTAGACCCTGCCGAACCCCACGCCGCAAACGCGCTGGCCATCGCAGATTCGGTGGTTTTCGCAGCCTCGTTTCCGCGCACCAGAGAACGGATTGAGGCCAAAGGCTTTCGTTTAATACCCATCGAAATTGGTGAACTCCAGAAGGCGGAATCGGGATTGACCTGCTCCAGCCTGCTGTTCGATGCGCCCGAATGACCCCGCAAATGGGGTTGTTTGCGCACATCTGCGAACATCGGTTCAGCTGCCCTCAAATTTCGCTTGGAATTTTTGGCTACTATGCTATTCTAATAAAGATGTCGGCTAACCTCACGAAGCGAAGCTTCTCCCGGACCACGCGGTCGATGATTTCGACTACGACGACTACGATTATTATGTCCACTACCACCGCTTCAGGTGACGGGAGAAACGGCTAGCCGCCAAAAAGTTTCCAACCCACCGCCTGAAGCGAACCGGGCGGTGGGTTTTTTAGTTTCACCCCTCCTCCGAAGTCGCTTCCGCGGTACAAAACCAAGGAGCATTTGCCATGTACCCGGAACAGCAGGAAGCAGCCCACGCAGCAGAAGTTCACTTAGCCCCGCGCCCAGCAGGGAATGGAACAGCCGCAAAGGCGATGCATTACCTGAAGCGCCGCATCGCCTTTAAGTTTGGCGGTTCCTCCTTGCTTGGCGCCGATCGCATGTTGCATGCGGCCGCGCTGGTGCGTGATGCGGGCGCGGGCACTCCGGTGACGGTGATTGTCTCCGCGATGAAGGGGGTTACAGACAAGCTGCTGGAAATCGCCCAAAGACTCGCCCGCAAGGAGTTCGCAAGGGCTCGCGAGGCAGCAGAAAGTGTAGTTGCGCTCCACCTCGATGTGCTTGATGGTATGCAACTCTCCGAGGACGACCACGCGCAGGTCCGCCACGAGTTAAAACTACTTGGCTGCGACCTGGTTCATGAAACGCCGCAGCGCGGGCCGGTGGCGGTGGATCCTGCTCTTTACGACCGATTGGCTTCCTTCGGCGAACGCTTCAGCGCCCGCTTGTTTGCCGCGGCTCTGAACAAGCTCGGCAGTGTGGCTGTACCGGTGACTTCATCCGACTTTGTTCTCACCTGCGACACCTTTCAGCATGCCACTCCCAATCTCGCTGCTTCCCGGCAACGCGGCCGCGAGGTTCTTGTACCCCTGCTGCAATCGGGCATCGTGCCCGTCGTGACAGGCTTCATCGGCGCCACCCTAGATGGCCGCATCACCACGCTAGGCCGCAACAGTTCCGACTTTTCCGGGGCTCTCGTCGCTTACGTTGTGGACGCGGAAGAGCTTGTGATTTGGACCGATGTGGACGGGATCTTCACCGCTTGTCCGCGCGAAACCGCGGAGGCTAAACTCCTGCATGAATTGAGTTACGATGAAGCCCACGCTTTGGCCGCAAGCGGGGCAAAAGTGCTTCACCCACGCGTGTTACCTCTTGCGGCGGCGCACGAAATGACCGTGTGGGTCAGGAATACATTCAAGCCGCACCTGCGCGGGACGCGCATTGGGCCGGCGCAAAAGGGAGGTGCAGCATGAACGCTCTGGCGAACGAAAAAAGATGGCGCGCCGGCGTATTGGGGGCAACCGGCATGGTGGGACAGCGGTTGGTAAAGCTCCTTGCAGATCACCCGTGGTTCACGTTAACGGAAGTTGCGGCCTCGGAGCGCTCGAGCGGTAAGAGCTACGCGGAAGCTGTGCGGTGGCACCTGGAAGGCCCCGTGCCGGAAGCCGCCCGCGACCTCGTTGTCAAGGAACTCGAACCTAACCTGGATTGCGATTTTCTCTTCTCAGCGCTTGATTCCTCAGTGGCTGGGCCGGCGGAAGAAGAGTATGCGCGTCGCGGCTACCCTGTAGTGAGCAATTCGCGAAATCATCGCCAAGACCCGGATGTTCCCTTGCTTATTCCGGAAGTCAATGCGGCGCACCTGAACGCAATCCCGGTGCAACAAAAGAACCGTGGCTACGACACGGGATTCATCGTTACCAATCCCAACTGTTCCACCGCCGGACTCGTTGTCGTTCTGAAACCTCTGGCGGATGCCTTTGGACTTGAGAAAGTGTTTGTTGTTACCTTGCAAGCCATCTCTGGCGCGGGCTATCCCGGCGTCCCTGCATTGGACATTCAAGGCAACGTGGTTCCCTTCATCAGCGGCGAGGAAGAAAAAATGGAAGCGGAGCCGCAGAAGCTGCTGGGAAAATGGGATGGCAACCGTTTTATTGGCGCGGGACTTGGCATCAGCGCGCATTGCAACCGTGTCCCCGTTGTCGACGGGCACCTGGAATGCGTGTCTCTGCGCTTAAAAAAGACCGCAACGCTCGATGAAGTCCGCGAAGCGCTGCGTTCCTATCAGGTCTCTGACGAATTGGCCTCTCTGCCCACCGCGTTGAAGCATCCCGTGGTCGTGCTGGACGAGCCAGATCGCCCACAACCGCGCAAGGATGCCAATACCGGCCACGGCATGGCGGCGGTTGTGGGGCGAATTCGCGAATGCCCGCTCCTCGATGTCAAACTCACCTTGCTTTCGCACAACCTGGTACGTGGCGCGGCCGGCGCAGCCCTGCTCAACGCCGAACTTCTCGCTGCACAAGGCTTCCTGAAGTCACGCAGCGCAGCGCGGGACCAGAACGCCGAGCCTGTCTCTCGGTAATCCTTGCTCCGTGGGCGCGCAGCAGTTCTCTCACGATGAAATGATCTTGCTGACCCGGGTCCAGCGATGCTGGACCCCCATTTTATAGGAGTGGCCGCAGCGTGCTCTTTCGGCGATTAATTAGGGAACGAAGTAATACCGGACCAACTGAAAGAAAACTGGCGCGGCGAAGCACAACGAATCAATGCGATCCAAGATTCCGCCGTGGCCTTCGATCACGACGCCAAAATCCTTGATGCCGATATCGCGTTTAATCGCGTTCATCACCAGGCTTCCACAAAACCCCAAAACACAAATGGTGAAGGACATTGCCGCGGATTGCAGCGGAGTGAACGGCGTGGCCCACCAAAGAGCCGTGCCCAGCGCCGTCGCGCTCAGCACTCCGCCGAAGGAACCTTCCCACGTTTTGTTGGGGCTCACGCGCCAGGCAATCTTGTTTTTTCCGATGAGTTTGCCCCAGACGAATTGCAGCACTCCGCTCATTTGATCCACGATCACCAGATACAGCAGCAGCCGCGCGTCCTGCCCTTCATATCCCGGAATTTTCAGCAGCAACAGTGCCGGGGCGTAGCTGAGGCAATAAGCGCAGACCATGATTCCGAATTGGATTTTCGCGGAACGCTCCAGGAAGCTTGCGGTGTCGCCCGCAATCGCGATGCTCGTGGGAACAAAAATAACGGCCAGCACCGGGATCATAAGGGCGAAAAAGCCGTACCACTGGAGCCCGATCAGGCAATACTGCAGCGGCATAATGACGAAGAAACTCCAGAAGAGCGTGCGGTGATCTCCCCGCCGCGTGGGTACCAGGGTCATGTATTCACGGAGCGCCAAAAACGATATCAAACCAAACAGGACCAGCGAACCCACGCGGCCCACGAGAATGGCCACGGCGAAAATTGCGCACATCTTCCACCATGCCCGGATGCGCGCGTTTACGTTTTCGATTGTCGCGCGGCTTGCCTCGCTCCTTCGGCGCTGCTTCACCCAGCGGCCGATCAGAGTGGCAACAGACAGCAGAAAGACTACGCCGCCATACAGCAGCACCAGCTTCTCATCGTGAATAGCTTGCGGAATCATGGCGATCCGATCCGCCGTAAGCTGGCGACGGCTTCACGTGCGCGTTCCAAAAACGCTTCTTTTTCTTCGTCCGGTTCCACTTGGATCGGTTTGCCAAAGGTCAAAAGGCTCAGCATGGGCACGGGGAGAACTTCGCCCTTCGGCAAAATGCGGTTCATGTTCTCAAGGTACGCAGGAACCAGTTCCACATCCGGCCGCCGCAATGCGAGGTAATAGAGCCCCGCGCGAAACTCTCCGACCTTTTCGCCGTTGCCACGCGTCCCCTCGGGGAAAAGAATTAACGAGTACCGGTCGCCCAGCGCCGCGGCCATCTGTTCGATCAGGCCACGCGCGACAAGGCGGGACTCCTCCGGATTCTTGGCTTGCGCCATGGCCCCCCGCTGCAACAGCACGGCATTGAACACATTCGTCACCATGTAACGCCGCGCCGCTGAGCTTTCCCAATAGTCTTGCGCGGCAACTGGCCGCGTATAAGCTCTTAAATCCGACGGCAGTGCTGACCACAACACGACGAAATCCAGATGGCTGGTGTGGTTTGCGAAGTAGACGCGTTGCTTCTCATCGGGCTCGCAACCTGCCCACTGCACCTGTACACCTGTGATTCCGCGGGCAACAGCCGCCAGGAGACTCGCAATCGGGTGGACTCCGCCATTCATCTGAACGTGGGACCTCGCGGTTCTAGCGGCGCGCCCCGAGCAAGATTCACGATTGTCACGAGCAATAGCAGAAGGATGACCCAGTTGGCAGGAACGAGTTTCCGAAAAACAGGGAATTGAGACACCCAAAGCAATCCTGGAATCGCAAAGACAATCGCGCCGAGGCAGTCACCGTTCAACATTTCCGGCAACCCATGAAATTTGGGCTTGACGTAACGGATCCTGGACATGGTGCTTGCTCCCATCCTACTCGCTAGGAGTCCTGAAAGCACAGCACTGCAGCGGACAATCGTGCGCGTGCATTTTGTCTAGCGGCCTCAGGTAACGATTGCGGTTTCCAGTTCGCGCCCCTGCGCGTATGTCTCGAGCAGCGCGGTCATTCGCTGACTCCAGCGTTCGAAACCTTCGCTGCCGCCAAATCCCACGAAAATTGCAGCGATCTGTTTCGTCGCCGGGATAACCATGGTGCGCTCGGAATCGCTCGTAGGGCTCCCATGCGGTCCAGTCGCGTCGCAAAATACCGGCAGGCCTTCAAGATTCAAGTCGTATTTTCCGATGCCTTTGTAAGTTTCCCCCGTACGGCCCGTGCGAAACAGAATATCTCCCTGCACGTTGGCCAAGTCATAGAGCCCGATGGGCAACCGGCTCTCGACTGAGGCCAGATTGATAACGTCCACCACCGCGCCAATCTGCGGAAAGCTCTTCCCACTCAGGATGCGCCGAAGCAATGCTTCCGCCGAGCCACGGTAGCGCGCCGGGTCCTTTCCCAGCGCTTTGTATCCGGCACGTGTCGCCAAAATCTGAGGTCCTTCGAGCACCGCCCGCGGCTCTGGCAACCCAAGAATTCTGGCCTCGCAGGCTTTCATCTCCGCAAGCAGCGCCGCCGGCGATTCCATGGCCTCCACGCTGCCCGTGACGCACGCCAGCGCCACCCGTGGACACTTCGCCTTCAGCGGCCCATCAATGGTCAGAGTAATCATGGCAATCCAGAATACCTCACGGCCGAAATCGCCGTCCGGATGCCCTTCTTCCGCACTAACTCTAGTGTCTCGGCGACTCTTTTAGGATCTGGCTTCGCACGGAAGCAGGGTCCGCTAGAAACTGCGCCACGACAGGGCCCACCGAAATGCACGAAAGACTCAGGTGGCCGCAGGGAGAGTCCAGTGTCACAACAGGCGCGCCAATGGCCTTCGCAAACTCCGCCGCAGGACTGGGATTGACCATGTGATCTTCCGTTGCAACGATAACCAACATCCGGGAGTGAATCCCTTTTGCAGCCTGTTCCAGACTCATCCCGAATTCCCGCGGGATATCCAGCGCCATGATGGCCTCTCGCTGGCGGATCTGATCGCTCGCCGCGCCAGCGTCGCTCCTGCTATTCTTTCGCATTTCTCCGAGGAAGCCCGCAAAGTTTTCGGTTTTGGTCTGGGCCACGCGATACGCAGGCGAAGTGAGATTCATGGAATCGATTTCGTCCTCAAGTGCGATCCCGCGAGTCAGCGGCCCCGTGGGATTTCCGTTGTTCCAAGCCGGATCCAGCTCGATTGCATCAATCTCCGAAGTCCACAGCAGTTTGTCGTACGAGGTGGATTGTGGCGAACCCTCCATAGGGATCGTCACGTCCATGAAATCCGGATACGCGACGGCCCATTCAAACGTCTGCATGCCTCCCATCGAAAGGCCCATCACAGCATGAAAGTGCGTCAAACCTAGAACCTCGGTCGCAAGACGGCGCTCGGATTCCACCATGTCGCGAATCGTGAAATTCGGAAACTTCAGGCGCGGGAGAGACACGCAGTTGGAGGGGGATGTTGAAACCCCATTGCCGATCGCATCCACCAAGATGACGAAATATCTGTCGCTATCTACCACTTTCCCGGGCCCAATGAATTCCAGCAGGTCTTGGCTCTTGCCGCCCAACCAGGTTGGCCAAAGCACTGCATTCGATTTGTCAGCATTCAGTTTGCCCAGCGTGCGATACCCAATACGGAAATCATGGACCACTACGCCACTCTGCAGTTTCAGATCGCCCAGCGTTGCGTATCGCTGCGCGCCATCGGCAGCCTGCGCCGGCGATTGGCCGTACGCTTGTTGGCAAACACAAAATACAATCACCGCGCTTAATGATACAAATTGGGTTTTCACTTTTCTTATCTTGCCAGTGGCCAATCGCATTGCGCCTCTTCTGTTTCTTAGCATTGCAGGACCCCGCGCACTTTAGGGTGCCATGTCGGGCGGCCGATACAAACGAAGCGGGGTAATGCGTGAGACGCGGAGAAACTCCTTGTCCAGACTGAACAAGCTTGCATCGCGTTCAATTGCGATTGCTGCAATCAACGTGTCGATGGTTGTCAGACTGATACCCTTGGATCGTGCCAGTCGGAAAATCGCGGCTGCTTCACGGTAGGTAGAGAAACCCTTCGGCTCAAGCATCTCCCACATCGCAAGATACCCTTCGATTCGGCCCTCATCGCGGATGAGTCCCTGGAGAATCTCCGCAGCCACCACGCCCGTTAAGGCAAAGGGTTCGGCTTGCTCGATCATTCGTCGCAGTTCATTGCCCGCACGGCCCGGCGAGGAGCTGAAAAAATCAATCCACATCGAGCTGTCAACCAGGATCAAACGCGATTCCTGCGCATCCTCTTGAGGTCGCCCTTCCAAATCCCGCTCGCGTAGTAACGCAGGATGTTCTTGCGGTTTTCCGAGCGCACCAATAATTCCAAGGCTTTCCCAACAATCTCTCGCTTCGTCTTAAGACGTGTAAGTTTGCGGGCTTCTTGGACCAAATCGTCGTCGAGTTCTATGTTTGTTCTGCTCACAAGAATACTATACACCATTTGACAAAATTTGTGTGTATGAACAGAAACGGGCTGAGGTAGACCAAACTACCGTCCTATCGGCTTCAGTTTTGCGGTGAAGTGCCGCAAGAACGGGGCTTCCTGCACCAACTCATATCCTGGAAGCTTCTCTCTTCGCCGCCATACAGCCAAGATTACTTCTACTACATACTCGATGTGGCTCTGCGTATACACCCTCCGCGGTATCGCCAGCCGCACCAGGTCCATCTGCGCATGTTCCCCGAACATCAACGATCCGATTTCCACCGAGCGGATGCCACCCTCCAGGTACAACTCTACGGCCAGGGCCACGCCAGGAAATTGCGATGTGGGAATGTGCGGCAGAAAGGCTCGCGCGTCCAGATAAATCGCGTGGCCTCCGGGGGGCTGCACGATCGGCACGCCTTCGCTAGCGATGTGATTACCCAAAAATGCGGTCGAGGCGATGCGGTATTTCAGATACTCTTCCTCGAGCGCTTCATTCAGTCCCACCGCGATCGCTTCCAGGTCGCGTCCAGCCAGCCCTCCATAGGTCGGAAAGCCTTCCGTCAGAATCAACAGGTCTTTTTCTTGTTGCGCCAGCGTGTCTTCATTGGTGCAGAGGAAGCCGCCGATATTCGCCAAGCCGTCCTTTTTTGCGGACATCGTACATCCATCGGCGTGCGCAAACATCTCGCGAGCAATGTTGCGAGGTGATTTATCCGCATAGCCTTCTTCCCGCAGCTTGATGAAGTAGGCGTTTTCCGCGAACCGGCAGGCATCGATATACAGCGGGATGCCATGCTTACGGCATACCTGCTTCACTTCCTTGATATTCGCCATGGAAACCGGCTGGCCACCGCCGGAATTGTTGGTGATTGTCAGCATCACCAATGGGATTTTCTTCGCGCCTTCCCGTGCGATCAGGTCGGACAAGCGGGCCACGTCCATGTTTCCTTTGAACGGGTGCAGGTGGCTCGGTTCCTTCGCTTCCGGAATGGGAATGTCCAGCGCCGTGGCGCCCACAAATTCACAATTGGCGCGCGTCGTGTCGAAGTGCGTGTTGTTCGGGACGATGTCGCCCTTCTTGCACATCACACTGAAGAGTATGCGTTCTGCTGCGCGTCCCTGGTGAGTAGGGATAACGTGGCGAAACCCGAAAATCGACTGCACCGATTCGCGGAATCTCGTAAAGCTGGGCGAACCCGCGTACGACTCATCTCCGCGCATCATCGCCGCCCACTGCGCCGTGGACATCGCCGACGTGCCCGAATCTGTCAACAAATCAATCAGGATCGCTTCGGATGCGACAAGAAAGAGGTTGTAGCCTGCAGCTTCGATCAGTTTTTGACGCTCTTCCCGCGACGTTTCGCGGATCGGTTCGACGCTTTTGATGCGGAATGGTTCGATGATAGTGCGGAATGCCATGATGGACTAGGACTCCTGTTCGAGACACTATCACAGAACGCGCAAGCGCTTCCGTGAGGACGATTTTGCATCGCGGAATGCATTCTGAGACACACGCAAGAGTCGCTTTCAGATGTTCTACTGAGTCCTCATCGGTCATTGTTTCCATCGTAGTACCCAAGTACTATAGCCCCGCTTACCTACCCACCCCACCATGAAGAAGTAGATCAGGGGAGTCCTGTCTTCACAGGGCTGCCATTCCAAAAATCTGTTTAGAGCGAGCGCGCTATGCCACCGATTGTAAAAGACTCAGAAACTGCGGTTGCAACGCAGACCTCTGCGGCTCCGGCCGCTACGGTCACGAAAGCCAGGGACGAGTCACCGGCACGTACTCAACCTGTCGCTCTGGAGATTCCGGTTACTGTGAACGGGGCTCGCACTGTCGAGGGCTCCGACAAGCGCGAACCATTTTCCGAAAACACCAAAACCGTCCTGGTATTCGTCCATGGTGCTGTTATTCGCCTGGCTTCATCCCTGGCGCCCGGCCAGCTTATTTTCCTCACGAATGACAAAACGAAAAAGGAAGTCGTCTGCCAAGTCGTAAAATCAAAAAACTATCGTAGTGTGACTGGATACGTGGAGCTGGAATTTACTGAGCCTGCTCTAGGTTTCTGGGGCATGCGATTCCCGTCCGATCGCCTTACACCCGCAGCCCCCGCCATTCCCGTTCCTTCTACCGCACCCGTGGCACCGCGCGCCGCTGGGCCGGTCGTCTCTGCTCCAACCAAGGTTGTTCCGCCACAGCCGTCCGCTCCTTCGGTTATTCCAAAAACCGCGGCCTCGTTGGCGCCTGTTCCTCCGGTAGCTTCGGTACTTGTGCCACCGAAGCCTGCAGTTGTGCCGCCGGTTGCGGTTTCTCCGGCCATTCCGCCATCGGTGCAACCCGTGGCCCCGATATCTTCCGCGCCCGTGAACAACGTCGCCCCGCCTGCGCCAGTGGTGCCCGCCGCGGTCGAGTCGGTCGTTAAGAGCCCCGTCAATCTCCTCACCCCCTCGCCCGATTTCGCGGCCGCAATCTCTTCGCTATTCGAAGCTTCAACGGTACCTCCTGCAAAAGCGGAGCCTAAGGCTATTCCCAAGAGTGAAGTTGCCTCGACGCCTCCAGGACCTTCCAGCGATCAGCTTAAGCAGCAAACCGCGCGTCTCCAGGAGCAGCTTGGCTCCTTACTCTTCACAGAAACGGCTGCAACTGCTCCTGTTGCTCCGATTAGTACAGCTATTCCGAAGGCAGGGGTTCCCTTATCGGCGGTCGCCGACAAACTCTCGCACCTGGCTCATTCCGATGTGAAGCCCGCGACATCTCCAGAAATCAAGCCCGCTGCTACGGTTCGCAATTTCGTGCCTCCCTCGATGGCTGTCGAAGAGGTCAAGATTCCAGCGTGGCTTGCTCCTCTGGCGCATGAGTCTGAATCCACTAAAGATGAAACCGCAACGGAATTACCCATGCTCTCCGATTCTTTGCCGGCCTCACCGCCATCCGCTGAGGCACTTCTTACTGAGAGTCTTCCGGAGCCTCGCCGTCGCTTGCACACCGATACCTTTGGCGGACAGTTGCTGGGCGAATCAAGCACGGCAATCCCGGCACCCCCCGCTGGCTCAAAGAAAGGCCTTTTCATCGGCATTGCCGCCGTTCTTATTCTTACAGCCGGCGCGGTTTGGTATTCGCGCCAGCCGAACAATTTGATATCCAGCGTGCTCGCTTCAAAGCTTGCTCCGGCACAAGCCACCAAATTTGTTCCTGCAAACCCGCCTGCCCGCAGCGCGCAACCAGCGGCTCCCGTTTCCGCAAGCATTGTTAATCCAACTCCTGCTCCTGCAAGTCCTTCCCTAACACCCAGCGAGCCGCCCGCGCACGTCGCGACTACACCGGTGCAACCCCCCGTGGTTACATCCAAGAATTCCAGCCCTGGAGCGCGCAATACTGCGCCGGTCGAGTTGCCCAAAAGGCCCGCAATCGGCGCGGTCTATCTTTCGACTCCAATCATCAATCGGGCTACCGGATCTCAGGCAGACAATGCTGAGGAGCCGGCTATCGACTCCAATCAATCTGTTAATGCAGATCCGCTAGCAGGTCTGGCGGCTAGCCATCGCAAGGAACCCACCGCCCCTCTTCCCATCGGCGGAGATGTGAAACAAGCGCGGCTGATCAAGTCGGTTCCTCCGGTCTATCCGTCGACCGCACGCACGCAACATCTTTCTGGTACCATCAAAATGGACGCGCTGATTGACGAAAAGGGAAATGTCAGCACGGTGCACATTATTTCCGGCCCTGGACTGCTTCATCAGGCGGCTTTGGACGCAGTGAAGCAATGGAAATATGAACCGGCGGAGCTGGATGGCAAACCTACTCCGATGCATCTCACTGTCACCGTTCAATTCCACGGTCAATAACACGCGGCTGCGCCTCACACCTCAATTGGCTAGTGGACCAACTCCGCTACTCCACCCGGAGTGACAATTTACGTTTCCCATTCCAGTGTGCTGCTCCGCCTTGCGATTGGCCATTCCCCTTCGTATACTGACCACCCGGCCTTGTGGCAGGTCCGGCGGGTAGGTAGCCCGCCGCCACGCAACCCATTTGGCCCGTCTTTTCGTGCCTGCGCGTCTCTCACAGGCCGAATTCTGCAGTCCAGTCGGTGACAGGGCGATCCGACTGGACAGAGGAGACTTTCGCATGCCCCAAACGCTTGTGCCTGAGGAAATGAATGTTTACCAAAACGCCGAAGCGCGTTTTGAGGTGGCCGCGAACAAGCTGGGCTTGGAACAAGGTATCTATCGTTATCTCAAATACCCCGACAAAGAAATCACACTCTACATTCCCGTTGGCATGGACAATGGCCAACTCGAAGTCTTCATCGGTTACCGCGTTCTTCACTCCACCGTCCGCGGTCCCGGCAAAGGCGGCATCCGTTTTGCCCCCGACGTCAGCCTCGATGAAGTCCGCGCGCTCTCTGCCTGGATGACCTGGAAGTGCGCCGTGGTTGACATCCCCTTTGGCGGCGCCAAAGGCGGCATCATTTGCGATCCACGCAAACTATCCCGGGGCGAGCTTGAGCGCCTCACTCGCCGCTATACCGCCGAACTTTCGGACTGGCTTGGCCCAGAGCGCGACGTTCCCGCTCCCGACGTCGGCACCAACGAGCAGACCATGGCATGGGTGATGGACACCTACGCCATGCACGCGCGTCAGGCTATGAACGCCGTCGTTACTGGAAAACCCATTGAACTTGGCGGCTCGCGTGGCCGGCGCGAAGCTACCGGCCGCGGCGTAATGATCTGCGTTGACAAGGCCATGGCCAAGCTCGGAAGGAAGAAGGAAACCACCCGCGTTGTCATTCAGGGTTTCGGCAATGTGGGTTCACTTGCCGCGGACCTGATGCAGAAGGCCGGCTACAAGATCATTGGACTAGCCGATATCGGCGGCGGCCTGTACAACGAAAAAGGGTTCGACGTTCCCAAGGTGGTGGACTGGGTCTACAGCCAGAAAAGACCATTGCAGGAATTTCCCGCGGGCGGTACCAAAATGAGCTCCCGGGAAGTTCTCTTTCAATCCTGCGATGTGCTCATCCCGGCCGCCATTGAAAACCAGATCACCGAACAAAACGCGCATCAGGTTCAAGCGAAGGTCCTTTGCGAAGGAGCCAATGGGCCCACCACCTGGCAGGCCGACTCTATCATCGACGCAAAGGGGATTTTCACTATCCCTGATATTCTGGGAAATGCAGGCGGCGTCACCGTCAGTTACTTCGAGTGGGTTCAGGATCGCCAGGGCTTTTTTTGGCGCGAGAGCGAAGTCAATGAGCGGCTTCTCGACGTGATGGAACGGTCCTTTGACGAGGTGGTTCGCTATGCCGAACTCCATCGCGTCAACAACCGGATTGCCGCTTACATGCTGGCAATCGACCGCGTGGCTTCCGCTTTGAAGTTGCGCGGCATTTATGCCTGATTTTTTGGAAGTTTGCGCGACGCAGCTTGCTCGTTGTCCCACTTGGCGGGCGTCGCGTCATGCTTTAGACTGATTTGGACCGTTTTACGGTCGAGGAAGGAGTCCGTACCGTGCCCTCGGACTCGTCGCCTGAAAGTCTTTCGCGTTTGGAAGATCAATATCGCCGGGAGATCTGCCGCGTCGGTCGTTGGATGCATGAACGCGGCTACATCGTCGCAGGCGAAGGCAACCTCTCCATTCGCCTGGATGCCGAACGTATCCTCACCACCCCCACTTGCGTTAACAAAGGCATGATGGGTCCCGAGGATCTGGTCATCACGGATATGGAAGGCACGCATCTCCACGGCGACCGCAAAATCTCCTCCGAAGCCGGCATGCATCTCCTCTTCTATCGCATGCGCCCGGATGTCAATGCAATCTGCCATGGCCATCCGCCGACCGCCACGGGCTTTGCCGTCGCGGGCCTCGGACTTGATCAAGCGTTGCTTCCCGAAGTGATCGTGGGGCTCGGCAAAGTTCCTCTGGTCCGCTACGCCACTCCCGGCACGCCCGATCTGTGCGCAGTTCTTGAGCCCTACGTGCCGCACTACGATGCGCTCCTTCTTGCCAATCATGGAGTCACCACCTGTGGACCGGACCTGCTCACAGCGTTCTTCCGCATGGAAACCGTCGAGCACTTCGCCAAGATCACCCTTGCCGCCAAACTTGCGGGAGAACCCCAACTGCTCTCCACGCGGGAAGTTGCCAAGCTGATGGCAGCGCGCGCCAAATACTTCGTCACTCCGCCTCCCGGTGGCGGCGCGGAATTGCCGGATACCTGTGACACCGGGGAATCCAACGCGGACGAAGTCACACTCACCCGCGGCGAACTTGATGCTTTGATTGACGAAGCTGTGCGCAAAGACCGCGCTCGCCGCTGATCCGAATTTGCCAGGATGCAGTTACTGGAAGCGGAAATCTCGCTTCCGTCGCACAAGTTATATTTGACGAATCGCTTAATTTTCAGTCGTCGCCACGCGCGGCTTCCGGGTGGCTGTCTGGCGAATCCGGTTCTTCCGGCGTTTCTAGCAAGCCCGCGCGCCCCAATTCCCGATAATAGCCCGGTCGCGAGTGCCGGTAATGGTCTGCCGGTATTTTCCCGTTCAGCCACGCCGTGTCCATGGGATAAACCGCTGGGTCAAAGATCACAAGATAAAAGTGCCAAATCAGAATCGAGAAAGTGGCTAGCAGCGCTTCATACCAGTGCACCGCAGTCGCAGCGTCCGCCACCCACTTTGGAAAATGACGCAGGGTGAAATTGTTGAACCACAGAAGAAAGCCAGTGAGCGCCATTACTCCAGTGCCCCACAGGAATGCCCAGTACTCCATTTTCTCCGCGTAATTGAACTTGGCGAATTTTGGCTCTTGCTTGCTGAGCCCCAGGTTGTAGAGAAAAACTTCCACGATGTCGGTGGCGTCCTTGATCGTCGGGATCATGGCGCTGATAAATGTTCGGTCGCGCTTCTTCGTGGCCAGGTGAATGAAGTGAAACACCGTGGATGCGATCAGCACAATTGCCGCGGTGCGGTGTAAGCCTCCGCGCAGTCCCGCGTTCGATTCCCACATCATCAGCGGGCGGGCCCACCAACTGTCCGGGTATTTCAACGCAAAACCCGTCACAACCAGCGTTGGGAAGCTAGCCATTACTCCCCAATGGGCGATTCTAAACCTCAAGTTCATGCGCAACGCCACTTCGCTGGTTTCCTGCCGCGGCCGGCGCCGGATCAATTTCGCCAGCAGGTCCAGCAGGTTGTGGAATAGCATGAATCCCAGCGTGAACGGGATCAGAACCCAGTAGGTCCAGCGAATAAAGGTGACCACCGGATGATTGGGTCCAGCATTCGTCTGCACGTGCACGGGCCCAATTGTGAATTTGGATTCCCCCACGCCCTTATGGCATTGACCGCACGTTTTGGGCAGATTTGCGGCATTGACGGTAGAGCGAGGATCGCTTGAAGGGAGAATGTCGTGCACGCCATGGCACGAAGCGCAATTTGCTGCGGTCAGTTTCCCGCCTTCGAGCGCCAGGCCGTGATAGCTGCCGGCATAGGATGGCAAGCGATCCGCCGGCAGATTATAGCGTAGGGCAAGCCGGGGATCGCCATGGCAACGCCCGCAGGTTTCCGAGGAAATATTGGCGGCACTTAAGGGCGAAGCCGGATTGCTCGGATCCATGATCAGGTGCTCACCGTGGCAGTCGGTGCAAACGGGTGCATCCCGCACGCCAGCCTTGACCGCTTCCCCGTGGACACTCTCGTTGAACTGCCGGGCAATTTCCTTGTGACACTGCCCGCAGGTCTCCGGCACTTTCCAATGATTCACGTTGGAGCGTGCATCGCGGGCGGGATAGATGTTGTGGCTGCCGTGGCAACTGCTGCAGTCCGCCGCTCTTTCGTCGCCCGAAGCTACCGCGCGGCCGTGAACACTCTGTTTGTAAGCCTCGACGGGATGGGCGATGGCAATTTTGTGCCGCGACAAGAATCCGGCTTCGCTGTGGCATTTTGCGCAAGTATCCGCCAGGTTCTTGCGGGCAATGGTGGAGTCCGGCTCACTTGCGGCCTTCACGGCATGAATGGCGCCATGGCATGTGGTGCATTTGGGCGCATCGGGGTCGCCCTTTTTTGCCGCTTGACCGTGGATGCTCTCCGCAAGGCTTTTCACTTCGTCCGCATGACACTCTGTGCACTTGGCAGGGATGAGGGCGGCGGCAGAGGTCAATTCATGCACGCTGCCATGGCAGGTGGAGCACGCCGTTTCACCCAGAACTGCGTGTACGCTCCCTACGAAGGCCTTCACTTCATCTTCGTGGCACGTGGCGCACTGCACTTTGGCGATTTTGGAGGGGTGCGGAAAATCCTTTATGCTGGTGTGGCAATCCGAACAACCCAGGATCGCATGCGCGCTAGCCGCATGTTTCGCAGGATTTATGTAGATGTCCTTGCCTTTGTCCGATTTCATCCCGGCCTGACCATGGCACGCCAGACATCCCTGGTCGGCGGTCGACGCGGGCGCAGGCACAGCCAGAGTCAGATAAACCAGCGCAACTAGAGTCGCAAGCATCTCAACACCCTTCTCTATGATTCGAGCGCAATTCGGCTCTAGCGGTATGCGAACAACATCGCATAAATAATCCACAGCACAATGCTGAATCCCACCGCCAGTGCCACCCAGGCGAAGGCTCGAATCGCACGGATGACGATCCGGGGATAAGCCTCCTCCATTTTTTCCTCCAGCTTCCCTTCAGCCACCAGCGCTTCGTACTCCCTGGGTTTGTCCCTTTTTAACTCTTCCAGCCGCATGCGCCCAGTAAATATGGTGATGTCCATGGGAAACTTTTCTGGCCGCAAGTGGGTATTGAAGAAATGCACGGTAAAGATGAAGCCCGTGGCAAGCAGGGCCTCGTCGCTGTGGATAATGGTGGCGACGTTGAGGAACCAGCCAGGCAAGAAGCGCGTGAAGAACACCGGAAACCACAGAGTGAGTCCGGTAGAGCCGATAACCGCGATCCCCCAAAATACCGCAAAATAGTCGAATTTTTCCCAATACGTCCAGCGTCCGTAGGCTGGCCGCTCGCCTCGGCCTACAAACCACTTTAGCGTGGCCAAAAACTCGGCTAAGTCTCTTCGGCTGGGGAGCATGCTGCTGGGTCCCAGCAACAGCGCGCGCCACGAACCATGCTGCCTTTTTTTCAAGCGGTACAGGTCCACCAGATGGGTGATGAAAACACCGAACATCACCACCGCTGCACTTCGGTGAATATAGCCTGCGCTCTCGAATCCTCCGAGCAGATGAGAAAGCACAGACGCCCAACCAGTGTAGGAGAACTTCAGTGTTAATCCTGTCAGCGCAAGGCTCATGAAACTCACGATCATGCAGATGTGCAGGATCCGCTGCAGGCGGGTGAAGCGGATGAACTGGCGTTCGGGCGCTCCCCCGTTAGACATTGGAGTTCTCCTCACTTACTGGTGTATCCGGCGTCGCAACAGGTTGCCCTTCGGCGGCGCGCAATTCCTGGCGCATTTGGAAGGCCCGCGGTAGCCAGAGCAGCGTGTGGACGCCTCCTAGGACGAACGTTCCCAACAGCAATGCGGTCATCCCCCAGAATGTGTAGAACAAGAAGGGGTACTTGCGTGGATCGTGGTGAGTGGCGTGCGTCAGGTAGCCGGCAAAGCGGCGCGTAGCGCCCGCATGACATTTCTGGCAGGTTGCCGCCACGTTGGCCCGGCTGAGGTGCGAGCGCGGATCCGTAACCGCAAGCACGTCGTGAGCTCCGTGGCAGTCGTAGCACTTTGCCGTTTTCGTGTACCCCAGCCGCGAAACTTTTCCATGATAAGTATCGAAATAGGTTTTGGCAATCTCTGCGTGGCAGTGTCCGCAGGTGTCCATGATGTCCAACCGGAAGCCCGCTTCATCGGTGCGCCGAATGGCATGGGCGGTGTGACAGTCGTTGCAAACGGGAAGTTCCTTGTCGGGTCCGTTCACCCGCTTGGCATGAACGCTGCTCTCAAACTGCTCTTCGATGCCGTGATGGCACCGACCACAGGTGGCCGGCACGTTGGCTGCATTGACACTCGATTCCGGATCTGTTCGCGGAAGAACATGGTGCGCGGTGTGACAACTCGTGCAGGTCGCCGTGACAGTCAGGCCGCCCTTCAGTAATCCCTTTCCGTGAATGCTCTCCGTGTAGTTCGCAATGATTTCGTGCTGCCGTCCGGTGTAGCGCACCGCGGCCTTCTGGCCCTCGCGGTGACACCGCGCACAAAGTGCGGGAACATTGGTGGCAAAGGTCGAGGACTGCGGGTCCTGCTTGCCAAGCACACCATGCGTGCCATGGCATTCCGTACAAGTTGGGGCATTCGGGTCGTTCTTGCTGACCAATTGTCCGTGGGTGCTGCTCGCGTACAGCCTGCCAATTTCTTCGTGGCAAGATGTGCAGTCCACTTTGTGAGTAATCGTCTCGCAGGGGCGTACGTGGGAAGCGTTCACTTCCGAGTGGCACTGGCTGCAGGCGACTTTTTGACCTGGCTGCAGTGGATCCTGGTTGTGCCTCGAATGGTTCAGTTCGGCAACGTTGACGTACATGGATTGCCCGTCGCGCGCACGGCGCAGCTTCTCGTCGGAATGACAATGCAGGCAGTCCGCATCGGCCATACCCTGCGAATAGAAGACATTCCGGATCTTATGCGGTTGATGGCAATCCACGCACGCGGGCAAGACATTGGTTTCCTTTTCCCATAGCTCTCCACGAATGATCTTTCGATGCACCGATTCGATCAGCGAGTGGCATTTCGTGCATGTGGCGGCAATGTTCCGGCGAGCGATTGAGGACGCGGGGTCGGTGTGGGGCAAGATCAAATGCGGTGTGTGGCAAGTCGCACAGTTGGGGGCCACCGAGAGGCCCTTTTTCAACAACGCTTCTCCGTGGATGCTCTCCGAATAGTTCTCCAAAATGTTGTCTTGAGGTATGGGGCGGTTACGCTGAACTGGAGTTCCCTCGCGATGGCACTGGCCGCAAACAAAAGGCACCTTCAGCGGCGACACCGCCGACCGTGGGTCCTTCACCGGATAAATTTCGTGGTTCCCATGGCAATTCACGCAGCGAGGCGCCAGCGGGTCGCCGCGTGCAATGGCTTTCCCGTGGACCGAGCGGGCATGTTGCTCCCCCTCCGTTGCGTGGCACGTGCCGCAATTCACGCGCGCCAGCGGCGTTTCGTGCGGCAGCTCTTTTCCATCCAGGTCGGCGTGACATCCCGTGCATCCTAAGCTGGCGTGAATAGACGCCGCAAATTTCTTCCCGTCCACGTACAGCGAAACGGTCTTGCCGTCCCGCACGGTGCTCATGGTCTTTTCGCCGTGGCAGGCGAGGCATTGCGCTCCCGGTTGTTCGGTATCCGGCCGCGCCGCGCGGCTGGAGCTTTCCGAAAAGAGAAGAGAGAAAACTGTAGCGAAGAGCGTCGCAACGACAACTCCCAGCCCCGCACACCACTTCCTTCGCACACCTTTTGTTTCTGCCATGTCAATTCCAGGCAAGGCTTACTTCATGCCAAGATCCGTAAGCATTTTCGGGTTTTCCTCTTGTACTGCCAGCAAATTGTGACAAGCGCTGCAATCGTTGGTGATGCTCTGGCCGTCAGCGCTCGTATGCGATCCATCATGGCAGCGGAAGCAGCCTGGATAGTTGTTGTGGCCCAGATTGTTGGGATGTGTGCCCCAGGTCACTTTCATATCCGGGAAAATGTTCCGCATGTAGATCTCGGCGATATTAGTTGCGGATTGCTCCACCAGGGCGCGTTTTGTGTTGTAAATTTCCGGGTAGGTGCTGCGGTAGTAGCTCGTAATCCCTTCAACGATCTTTTTTTGCGCCGTCTCGCGGTCCGGATAATCCGCCTTCAGAAGTTCCACCCCTTTTTTCTTGATGAACGGCAGCTCGGCGCTGACCCGTCCGAGCCAGATGCGATTATCCATCGCGCTTTCCGGCAACTCAAATTCGTGGGTCGGCCGGTTGTGACAATCAATGCAGTCCATCACCCGCTTTTCGCTCTTTGCCAAATCCTCTTTGCTTACCTTGATGTCCGTCGACACGTACTCGACCGTTTTGCCCTTGTCGTCCGTGTAATACACCACCGGAATTACTTGCCGGTGCTCGTCCGTCGAGATGTAGCGGATGCGCGAGCCCTCATCGAGGTGCCGACCGTGGATTCCCACGGAACCTTGCCACGTCCTTCCGCCGATCTTCACCACCAGTGCCGTGGTTTCCGGCGTGTTCTTCTCATCTTCTTTGTAGCTCGTCTTCACAATGAACTTGTCGCCTGAAAATCGTTGCGGCCAGTGGCATTGCTCGCACGTTTCGCGGGCGGGACGAAGGTACTTCACGGGCGAGGGGATGGGCCGTGAGTATGTCTTAAATGTGACGGCGAAGACCTGGCGCACCCCTGACAACTTCGATTTGACGAACCAGCCAGCTCCGGGACCAATATGGCACTCCACGCAGTTCACACGCGCATGTGGTGAATTCTGATACGCCGAAAACTCCGGCTGCATCACCGTGTGGCACGTTTGCCCACAAAAGGTCGTCGTATCCATGTACGAAACGCCTTGGTAGGAAGCGAACGTGAAAATCAGAACATTCAGAACCGTCGCAACACCAATGAATAACAGACCGCTTCGGACGATGGGCACGCGTAAGTCGATTTCGGGGTAGGCCAACGGCAATTCGCCAGTGTCGGTCAGCTTTCTCCGCCGCAACAGGATTCCCACGGGAATCAGGAACAATCCCAGGATGAACAGTCCTGGAAGGATCAGGAAGATCAGTATGCCGACGTAAGGGTGCGGCGGCCCTTGCAGCATGAAATCGTAAATCCAGAAGGCAATCATCGTGATTGCCGTGCTGGTCGTCAGAACCACGCCAATCAGGCTGATGACGTTCTGGCTCAAAAAATAGAGCAGCCGGGCCCAATTTCGAACAGTATTCTGCGGATTCATGAGGTGGATGCTCCTACATCGCCTGCCACGTGCGCTTCAATGCGTGCCATTACAAAAAGAGCCCCAGCGAAGGATCCGCCGGGGCCCGGTGACATTCTGGATTATCATCTGCCTGCGGTCGTGGGCTCACCGGCGGTTCACTTGCACAAACTCCGCTTGTATGCAATGGCTTCACTGACGTCGCCCTTGGTGATCTTCCAAAGTGAGACGACATCTTGTTTCGGCCCTTCACGATAATTTTGCCAGGTATCGCGAGTGAGTTACTTCCCGGTAAAACCATGTTTCACCCGGCGGCAGTGAGACCGGCGGATAGGGTTACAGCTACTTCAAGGTGCCCAGATAAGCGGCGAGTTCCTTTATCTGGTCCGCTGTCAGGCTCTTCAGTGTGGCGTGCTTCGGCGAAGTGGAAATCGCTTTCTGGATCTCATCGGCAGTTTTGCCCTTGATCGAGGGCGACTTCATCGCGGGCTTGCCGGCAGCGTCCGGGCCATGGCAAACAGCACACTTGGCTTTGTACGTCTTCTCACCGTTGGCAGCATCCTGAGCGCGAGAGACTGATCCTGACAAGCACAGCATTCCAATTATTGCGATTCCTGACAAAACTATCTTCATTCCTTCCTCCTTAGTTTGGTTCTGGTTGCACGAAGCGCGTTGGAGCGGACGCGCCTCGCGACCGATTCCTTCTTTACAACTCTGCAGCCTACTTCTTCAGCGAACGAATATACGACACCAGATCTTTCACTTGCTCGGGCGTCATCGTCTTGTAAGCAGGCATTTTGCCTTTGCCATTCGTGATGATCCCCGTCAGTTCCGCATCGGTCTGCTTCTGAACGTCGGCCGAGGTGAAATCACGGGTCTTCATGGCTTCTTTGCCCTTGCCATCCGGTCCATGACACATGGCACACTTGGCCTTATATGTTGCTTGGGCTGAGGCTACATCAGCCCTAGCTGCAGTGCTGATCAGGCATGCGCCGGCAAGCAGCGCCGCCAGAAGCGTGGCAGTCCCGAGCTTTTTTCTTCTTGTTTCCATATTTCGCTCCCTAGCTAGATTTTGGTACGGAGTGAATCGTCTCGCCTCCGCGTGGTCTTTCTAGAATGCATATGGTATCGAAAGTGTGACCACATTGCCTCGGAAATTCCGGGGTAGGGTGGGACCAACGTCCGAATACTCTTTCTAGTCATCATAGTTCCAATTGGTCTTAAATGGGAAGCCCTAGCTTCTTCCGTGCTCCATCCTCGCCACGGGTGTCGTTGTCTCTTGAACCCTGCGCAGCTCATGCCTTTGCAGAGCTGCCCTCTCCGTGCAAGATGGCGCACAGCAGTGTGACACCGCTCTCCAAAACCGGGAAACTGTACTTTTATCAATTATAGTGACTCTGCCGGAACGCTTTGGTTCGGTACCGAGCAGGGCTTGTTTGGATTTGCGGAAGAAGAACTTCCGGAAAAGGCGCAGCGGAAGCAGATCCATTACTCTGATTGAGTTAATGTCCAAGTTCTCTCGGACGCAGTGCCTCGTGCCCAGCGGAACTGAACTCACTGAACGTAACCGCTAGCTGGCGGCTTCTCTTTCGTTTCCTCAAACTCAATGAGGGCCAGCAACGCACCCCAATGGTAAAACGGGTCACTTGAGGTAACGTCATCGCCGGCCCCTGTCATGGCGTTGTAGTTTTCATGAACGTGATGTTTCTCGCTCCACTCTCCCTGGAAAAGCTTCAGGGATTTCCTGGCAAGGTCCTCGCGCACTTGCGGCTGGTCATAATTGCGCAAACCTAGATACACAAGGTAGTTCATTGGCCCCCAGATACGCCCGCGCCAGTAATTTTGATCCTTATAGGCAGGATCGTTCTTCGGGGTGGCCGGGATTACCCAATCTCCCCAGAACTCCTGTGCATTCAGCAGATGTTCCTTAATCATTCTCTGCGCTTGCTGAAGCGTGGCCGCACGAGCCAGAAGCGGATAAAAGTTTGTAGGAGAACTTCTGGGATTCGATTGGCCCGTGTGCAAGTCCTTATTAAGGAACATCCCTGTTTTCTCGTCCCATAAGGAAGCAAGTGATTTGCGGTAATGCCCGGCCCTCTCACGGAGTTCCTTCTCTTCAGGCATCTTGCCAAGCGTGACAGCGATTTCCGCCAGCGCATCACAATCCGCTACATAAAGGCTCATCAGCCCGACATCGGCAATTTCAAGACGACGCGTCTTTTCGTTGAACACGGATTCATCGTACATGGGACTGTTATCGAGCCCGGATTCGAAGATCGCTCCTTGGCGCGTTCCTCGCGAATTGTCATCCAGATTCTCCGGCTGGTTGTGTCCGTCGCTGCCCCACTCGAGATACATGCCGGTGCTGCGATTCTCTTGCCACCAACGATTCCACGCGATCAAGGGTGCAAACGTTTCTTCCAGCAACCACCGCTCGTGGAACTTTTTGTAGAGACCAAGCACGGTGATGGCCCCAACAGGAGGTTCGGAACGGTCAAAGCTTTTCCACCCTCCTGCTCGCGCGTAGTTTCCAACGAACCCAGCTGGCGTGGTTTCCCGCAGCGTCTCGATTGCATTGGCATACGCAAGATCATGGTCCCCGATGGCTGCCAGGGTCGCCGCGAAAAAACTGTCCCAGTCAAACAAAACGTATCCACCCCAGCCCACACTCCAACTTCGGCTTACAGGAGAAATGACGCGGCTACCCTCCGGTTCATAAATCGTGTCCCACCCCAAGGTGGTTTGAATGGCATCCACAGCCGCGGATCTCGGCGTTTTCAAAGACTTCTCGTAGCCCTGATGCTCTTCTTCTATCAGTTTCGCGATCTCCTCCATGCTGCGTTTCTTGCCCGTGCTCAGTCCGGCAGGGCCCTTGAGCTCGCCGGTCAGGTAAGGTGCAGCCACCGGGATGTTGTTGAAGGAGGCTTCAGTTCCGGCACAATAGATGGCAATCGATCCCGTTGGTCCGTGGGCTTCTATCCTGTCTGCGAGCCTCGCGACAGTGCCTGGTCTATTCCACAAATACGCCGCGGAGAATACGACCGTTGCCGGCAGGTGCTCAGGCTTGTTCTTTGCAAGCGGGGTTACCAGAATCACCAGGTCGTTGCCGGCGTGCGCGCTCTGAATGCGCAGATCCAAATCTCTCCACGCAAGTCGCGCGTCGGTGTAGCTGCCGTTCCACGCGTGCGCCCCAGGGAATACCTGTTCCATATTTCGCCCCGGGCCCCCAATCAAAACATCTCCAAGAAGGGCATCGCCGTTCAGCGTCGTGTTGTAATAGAACCCCACGTGAATAGCCAGCCCTTCCGGCAGCAAAACCTGAGTTGTCACGCTGTGAACGTCCCAGGTATTCCAGCCAGAGGAGAGGCGTTTTTGCACGGCGTCGTAGTCCTTCGAGCGCTCGCGCGCCTGTCCGCAAAGGCCCGGCGCGCAATAAGCGAGCACCAGCAGGAGTGTGGAAAGCGCTACGCGCATTCGCAAGGCTGTGAGGTAGACGAGCATATTACTGTGTTTCTGACGCAAGATTCTCTTGCTGGGCATGGAGATCCAATCTAGGACGGACTTCAATCACGCGCAGGTTGGGAAAGACTCGGGTCCCGTCCATCCGCGAAACAAACATAGCACTTTCCTGGGGATTGCTGAGAAGAAGGTAGAAGACGCCTCGAAGACGCTTCAGACCTCTGATCCGTCGGGGAGCGGACAGGTCCATCGTGCCACAACGCAAAAATAACAAGATGCGCGTGCACTTCTTATGGCTGGGAAACAGGGGGAGCGGAGGCGTCGGCAGCTTTGCCGATGGCATCGCCGTTGACAACAAGCTCCACGCGACGGTTCCGCTGCCTCCCTTCGGGTGTGTCGTTGCTAGCAACAGGCTGTGTTTTTCCAAAGCCGCGGGCAGAAATGGAAGATGCGGGTACGCCCTGCTCTGCAAGAAAATCGCGTACCGTGTCAGCACGACGTTCGGATAGCTGTTGATTAAATTCGTCGCTGCCAACGCTATCGGTGTGGCCTTCAATTTGCATCGTGAGCCCGGGGTGTGCAAGGAGAATCCCGGAAATTTTGGCCAGTTTTTCCCTCGCTCCCGGCTTTAGCGTGGAACTTCCCGTGTCAAACAGCACGTCTGACATGTTGACGATCAGCCCGCGCGCGGAATCCCGCGTCTGCAGAATGGAGTTTAGTTGGGCCAAAAGCTGCGCGCGCAGCTGTGCCTTTTCAGCTTCCGCTTGTGCGGCGGCCTGTCGGGCCTTTTCGGTTTCCGCTTGCGCTTCGGCGCGATCACGAGCGGCTTGTTCGGCGGCGGCTTGCGCCGCTTGTTGCTGGGCTAACGCTTCGGCGCTGGCCTTTTCCGCTTGCGCTTTCTGACGCGCTGCTTCCTGCGCGGCCTGCTCGGCTTCCTGCTTCATGCGCAGCGCTTCCGCTTGCGCTGCTTCCGCTTGCTTGCGCGCTTCTTCCGCTTCCACGCGGCGCTGCGCTTCGGCGGCAGCATCGGCACGGGCTTTGGCTTCACCTTCCTCGGCGGCCTTCTTATCGGCGGCAATTTTGGCCTGGGCGTCTTCCTCGGCCTTCTGCTTCACCGCCATGACGCGCGCTTCTTCAGAGGTTCCCACCACTTCGCGCGCGGCCGCTTCCACGGCTTTCTTGTCACCCTTGTGCGCGTAGACTCCCTCCGCATCGCGCAGTTGTTGTTCGGCCTTCGCAAAAGTGGCTGCGGCATATTTGTCGGCCAGGGCGATGCGCGCGATGCGTACTGCGTTCCTGGCCTCAAAAAGTTCCAGCGGCGTCTTGCGATCAATGCCAAAGATCGCGTTCTCAATTTTCGTATTGGAAGAAGAGTAGATACCGCGCCCCAGCAGTTCGTAGCTGGCGTCAATGTTTTCCACCTTGCCAAGCGTGGCCGGTCCAAAAACGTTTTCCAGCACCACCGTGTTACCCGGCTGCGTCACCGCGAAATAAGGCTCGGCTGTCACGATCATGCCAAACGTCTGCATGTCGGTAATTGCCTTCACTTCGCCATTACCATTCTTCAGCACTACTTCGCCCAGGTTCACCGCACGCCCTTGTGGCGAAACGGCCCATAGGACATATGTGAGATATTCCAGGCCGAATTTTGTAGCTTCGTCGAGGCCCGTGAATTTTGCTTCGATCTCGATGCGGTTGCCCTTGTTCTGCACTTTGGCTTCGCCACTCGCCGCGGACATCAACTCCGTGCCTTGAAAATCAATCTTGCTGGAGCCTCCGGCACGGCGATAGTTCACTGCTCTGGTCGTGCGCGAAACATTTTGGACCGGGTTGGCAGGTGAGGGCGCTTGGCAGTGCGCAGAACAAGCCCACGTGCCGAGCATCCCCGTTAGCGCGAGTGACACCAATGCGATTTTCAAGTCTGCCCCCTGCTCGCCGTGTTCGGCGATGGAATTCCGATGCCGCCCCTGCGGCTTTGCCCGTCGAAGAGTGATCCGCCCCACACAAAACAGACTTGGACAGAATGTGTTTAGGCGGATGTCGT
The DNA here is from genome assembly GCA_963780315.1 of Candidatus Acidiferrales bacterium. Lineage (GTDB taxonomy): Bacteria > Acidobacteriota > Terriglobia > Acidiferrales > UBA7541 > Acidiferrum. The sequence goes on from CAWABP010000016.1 coordinate 474,356, forward strand.
TTCTTATCTATAGGCTAGCAAAGAACCAGGGGGCAGAAGGGCCCGATCATCGCGCTTTTGCGCAAACAATCACGACAAGGATATTACAGAAGAGTAGGCCGAATGGAGGAGCAGCAGAAAACCCGCAATTGGCCAGCACGATTCTGAATTCTTAGAACTTTAGTGACCTGGCAAAATCACAACTAAAAGTGCTTTGCGCGGTACGCTTCCAGGCATTTCTTCGCCGTTTCCAACTCTGAATAGCGGCTGCCTTCCTGTTCTATAAGATAATATTCCGCGCCGCCAACGCTCGAAGCGGCCGCAAAAATGCCTTTCCAATCCGCTTTGCCTTCGCCGAACAGCACCGAATACCCCTTGCCCGCCTCGGGAGACCAATCCTTGCAATGCAGCGATCGGATCCTGCCTGGATTTGCTCTTATCCAGGCGACTGGGTCTGATCCCACTTCTACACAAGTTCCCACGTCGAGCTGCAGCATCACCGATGGCTTGGTATTTTTCGCAAGAACCTCCATGGGCCGCACGCCGCCCACCGGCGTGAACTCAAGCTGGTGATTGTGATAGCCAGCCTTCAAACCCGCCGCTTCCAGTTTTTCTGCGGCATAATTCAGCGCTTCAGCAACTTCTTTCCAGCCATCCAATCCCGGCTTCGGCTGCGAACTGGCCATGACCGCGTATTTGCTTCCCAGAGTCAAGTTCAGTTCGATGGCATTTTGAATCTTCTCTTTTGTCAGATAATCCGCACTGTTGTGAGTGGAAAAGCATCGAATTCGCAAATCGTCCATCAGTTTCTTCATCTCTTTTGCTTGCGCCAGGCTCCATTCAAAATAGGGCGCGTAGAATTCCAGCCCCTGGTAGCCCATCTCCGCAATCGCCCGCACCGTTCCCTGCGGATCTTTCGTCAATGCTTCCCGCACGGAATACATTTCAATGCCCATGGGGATCGCCGTCGCTGCACCTGCCCGCCAAGCCCAGGGCATCACCGCCGTAAATGCCAGAAAGCACCTTCGCGAAAACGTAGTTGGATTCATGTCCGCATCCTATCCGGTAATGCTCATAACTCCATCGAATCTTACTGCGCTAAGTTGTCTTCCTGCAAATCTAAGCGGAGCGATCGCGAAGCAAGATTTGCGAGGCTTAGAGCTTCCTAGTGAAATGGAGAATGTTTGAAAATGGCCACGGCGTGTCAGAAGGCCCGCGATTGGCTGTCTTAGAGGTCCCGCTAAGTCTTCTGATACCAACAGTAGAAAAGTGGATTCCAACATGCTTTTGTTTCTCGAAACCTGAGGAGCACGAAGTCCTCGGGACAATTACCTGGCAACGTAGGATCTAACCTGGGTCTTTTCGCTGGAGGTTTGAAAATGAAGCTATCTCGGATAGGCCAAGCTCTCCTGCCCATTCTCCTTCTCTTCCTCATGCCTGTAGGAGCTCAAGAGGCGGGAGCCCACCATTCCGCGCCGATCAACGTACATCCAAGTTCATTCCCAAAGTTGCCGGTGCCCATAAGCAACTTCGACAGCGCGCCCCCGGATATTGTTTTAATTCCGCATGGAGAAGGTGCCCCAAACGGCCATCTCTGGGTCCGCACCGGGCATGACGGGTTGTACATTGCGGGAAAGGTTGATGGTGAGCAGCCCGACTTTCCTCGCGCTGGAGGTCAACTTTTGTCAAAGGCTCATGTTGAGGTCTGGCTGGCCGGCTCCCGAGAAGTGGACTTGCCTGAGTTGGGCTGGGGAAACCAATTCGAAGACGAATCCCTTCCGAATGGTGAAGAATCCTGCGCAGCCTGGGCAAAGCAGCAAGAAGCTCCAGTTACTGGAGGCGACCGGGAGAAAAAGTGCCGAGAATGGGCTTCGGCCCAAGCGCGGTACCGACCGTATTTCAAACGCCTGTTCCTTAGGCAATGGTTGTTATCACCTGATTTCGGAATCGAATCGTTTGCCACCCCTGCGTTCGATCAGATCCAAAAGCGGTTCTCTGGTCTGGGGGATGAGATCCCGGAACTTATGAAGCCACGGGGAATGCCGAAAATGTTTCTTTTCCCGAATCAGTCCGGCTACTCGTTTGAGATTTTTGTACCGATTCAGGCGTTTCCCCCGCTTCCATCACTTAGGCCGCAACAACTCTCGCTGATGGTTGATGTTTTCAATGCCGCGCCCGCGGGAAGGAAGATGGGTGCTTACTCCTCGTCTTCGCCTACACGAGCCTACGGTAAGGCCGCTACCTTCAACTTACTTCAGCTGGAGGTGCCGCTCTACTTCTCTCTCACGCCATGCGATCTTCCGCTAGCTGGATCAGACAAACGGGGAACACATCACCCTGCCTGGTTCATTCCATCGGGAAAACCTGGGGTGCAATATGAATCTGAGACATTCCTCGTGGTGAACGATCCGGCGGGTTATCGCTATGATCCTGCGGGACTGTCGCCGACGGTTCGTCCGATCCACTCCTTTTGGAAAATCGCCGGCACAGGCGAGTGGGTTTGCGGTCCAGATCTCACATACAAAAAGGGAGATCAGTCCGAAACATTTCCTTACACCATCAGTGAGGACGGTTTCGAGACCAAGCGTCTCCCCGAAGGCGACTTGCTCATTAAGACCGGTCCGCGAGTCTGGTATTCAGAGTTTGGCTCGGGACAATGCGGCGCTTGTCCGTGGACTGACGTGCGCATCTTCGATCTCGCCCCGACAATGAAGCTCTACCAAACACTGGCCCTCGGTGACGTAATAAGCGCGCCAGCACTTCTATCACAGGATTTCACCGTGTCACCCGATTGGAAACAAATCACTGAATACAACCAAGAACAATCCGGTTCCTGGGCTTCCATCACATGGTGTCTCGAAGCAAACAACCTGAAAGACCAGCCGGGTTCATACGTCTATAAGGAGTGCGGGAAGAGAGAAAATGGGCAGCCCCCGGACCCGCCTATTTTGAAGGAACTCCGCGACCGTGAGGAATGATCTCCGTCCTAAGCTTGTTTCATTATCGCCACTTCCACGGACAAAGTTGACCTGATACCTATCTGAGAAGAGTTTGTTCAAACATAAATCAAAAGTTTGCCGCAAAGCTGCGGTTCATACTATGACGTCCGCGATTGAGAATATGTGAGATAGCGGTTCGGGCAACCCTGTCGGCCAGAAAATACTCAAAGAAACTTCCAGCCAGGGTGGCGCGCGAAAGCGGCATCTACACTTGCCCACTGCAGCTTCTTCAGCAAGCGGTCCTCGAGAGCTTTCGGCGCCTGTCCAATAGGCCCAGTACGCTCAGGGCAAGTTCCATTGCCGTCCCCCAGCCTACATGTTTTCAATGAGAAGGGAGTTCCTCTCGCCTGAACGAACCGGGGGAAACGTATCCATGAGACTCGCGTGCGTTGAATGTAGACAGAACAAGACACGCGGGATCGCGCTTGGTGCCGGCCTGTTCTGTGTTTGCCTCATGGCAAACATGTCCGCGCAGGCGCAAGTTGCAACTTCAATTCGGGCATCAGCATCGGACACAACATCGCGGTTGGTGAATGCCGAGGAAGGACTCTCGATCGCCCAGGCTGCGCGGGAGCAGACTGAATTCGGGAACGGAACGCTGGACTGCTCTCATGTCGTCCATCAGATTTATCTCAATGCTGGATTGGAGTATCCGTACGCTAGTTCGTTCGATATTTATGCTGGGGACGAGAATTTCCAGCGCGTGGGAAATCCGCAGGCCGGAGACTTGATTGTTTGGCCGGGACACCTGGGGATCGTTCTGGATGTGGCCGAGCACAGTTTCTACAGTTTGGTGAGCACCGGATTGCAAGCACAGAATTACGAAGAAGGCTATTGGAAATTGCGAGGAAAACCTCGCTTTTATCGGTACAAAATTGGAGGCGCAGACATCACGAGCGCAGCAGGAACGCAGGCGTCTGGTCAGCGTGTCTCGAATTTGGCCACGCCGTCGCGAACAACGGCGGTTGTTGTTGGGCCATCTTCCGCTGGGAGTTCCACCTCAAATTTGCTTCCAAAAACAGTTTCCGCTCGGACGCCAATGATCTATGGCCCGCCGGCTCCGCCCTTGGCTGTACCTCCGGCCACGGCTTTTGTGGTTCCGTCCAGCATCATGATCACGGCCGGAAATAAGTCACCAACGCGAAACGAAGTAGCTGAAGGCATTTCTGAATTGAGCAGCGCGGCAGGAGGCGTCCTACGCACCGATGAACCATTGAGAATCTCGCTACCCGTGCTGATCGTTGAGCATTTCACCGTGGAACGGGTGGATACCAAGCACGAACACGGCTGGGTGCACATGCAGATTGATTCCAAAGTTTCCATTGCCGGCGGAGCAGCCCACGTGAAGCGGCGACGAGAGAATGTTCGCTGGGAGTTGCGCCGTACGGGATCAGGCTGGGAAGCCGTGGCTCCATCTGATCGAACCTTTGTGCCACAAGATGTGGCGGTGAAGAATTTGGCGGCGCAACTGGCACGCCTGACGGGGAGCGAAGCTCCGGCAACACATCAAGGGATTGTACTGCGACAGGAATCGCAACTCGCCAATTTGCTAAGCGTGCTTCTTGAAAGCAAGTAATTTCGCGACTGCACGTACTCCCCCGAGCAGTGAACAGCTTCAGTTTTCTGAGGCTCGCATCGTCAGACCCACTCTCGCCGGCATTTCGATTACACATCAAATAGTCGGATTCCGCTTCTATTTAGGGACAGATGAACTGTCTGCGGCGTTGGCTGGCTGCAAAACCCAGGGGGAACTAGGGCTAGTGGTCACCAGTTTAAGGGGATCTTCCGCCTTAAGCACAGGGACGTGCTCGAGGATCCGCCGAGCGTATTGCGCGATGCCGGCCACAGCGAAGGCGTAATTGGAATTTGGCGTCTTCGTGCCGCCGTTGTAAGCGCCGACGGCTTTCTGGACGTCTCCGTGAAAGTGGTCGAGAAGGTCACGAAGCAACAAACCTGCGTAGGTGGTGAGGACGGGAGCACTGATGGAGTTCAGATCAAGCTGGCGCGGTGGGCGCAGGTGTTCGGGCAGAAGTGAATAGTCACGCTTGTCTTGCAAATACAGGCTGTGGGCCGCGCGGAGGGTTTCGCGAGTGATTTGCCACGCGCCAACGGAATAATCACTTACGAGAACGCGCTTGCGACGGCGCCGGAGAATGATGTCGCCGTTCTGGGGGCGATTCTTCCAAAGGGCATGGGTGAGGTCACCATTCACGTCCATATAGTTATTTTCCATGGCGCCTACACCGAGGAAATAATCGAGAGGCAGCTCATAGAAACGGGCCACCGAGATGATGTCGGCCGCAACTTCTTCGGCCTGAGCTCGCGTGAGTGGCTGGGGCTTGGGGTCCAGGTCTTCGAGCACGCGTATGTCAGTCTGTGATTTGAACAAAAGGAAATCAGCCAAAGCTGACTGCAACTGAGAAGGATCGAGATCTTCGAGCTTCCGCGCGACGGGAATATTGTCCGCTACCTCAAAAATATGGCTTTGATATTCGTAGTGAGAGAAATCATTTTCAGACCAGACGGTGATTTCGGAGCGTGGGATGAGCCGGCGGCCCTCAAGTCTGCCTAGAAGGGGAATATCCGTAAGTAGGTCATCTTGTGCCAGGACAAAGATGCGATACGACGGTCCGGTTTTGGTGGGAACGGCGGTGAGGAGTATGCGCACACCGTCCGAGGCCGTGCGGCCACGCAAAAATTGAAAGTACAAGAACGCTTCAAGTTCATCGTCGTAGCTGGCGACCTGCGCCACCGCATATTTATCGGTGTAGGGAAGTGTAAGGCGGCCATGGACGAATTCGGGGTGGGGAATACAGGCGTAAGGATGGGCAACGATTTCCTGAGGCCAGAAATAGTAACTGGCAAGGGCCGCAAGAGCGAGGAGGGAGAGTCCTATGAAGATAAGGACATTCGCCAAAACGCGACGGATTTTGCGCCAGGAGGCCACAGCAGATCCTACTACACTTTGATGCGCGCCTTTGCCAAAGCGCCGCGCAAGCAGAGGGCTCAAAAGCCGAAGGTTGAACTCAAACGAGCTGTCTGATGTCATTCCGGGCGACTTCTGTTTGACTCGGAGCCTTATGAAGCTTAGGCTTCGACTTAAGGGCAATTCCCGGCCGGAATCCTCGATTGATTACAATCGCGGGCACAAAGAAGGAACGGAGGCCGTCTCCATGACCGTCTTTCTACGTCTTGCGGCAGTCATTGGCATGCTCGTGGGCTTTGTCGCGGGTTCGGTCGCGCGCGCCCAACAGGAATTCCCGCCACCGCAGGGCAAAGGGCGCGTGGTCGTCCTGGCCTCCGGTACCTCAGGGCCGGCGCATTACACCACGGTAGCTCGGGAGATCGCCGAACTCGGCTACGACGTCGTGTTATACGACGGAAACCAAATACTGGGAATACACGGCGACGGCGTGAAGGCAGACATCCTGGAGGCGCAGCAAATGCCCCACGCTCTTCCCGGCAAAGTCGCTCTGCTGGGCTTTTCTCTTGGCGGAGGAATGTTTCTTTATTACGCGGCGCAATGGCCGGACCTCGTTGCCGGAGAAGTGCTTTGGTATCCGGGCAACAACTTTATTCACGACGTGCCCGGTTTTGCGAGCCGATTGAAGGTGCCGCTGCTGATGTTTGCTGGTGCAAAGGACCGCTATCGCAACGGTTGCTGTCTGGCAGATCTGGATAGCAAGCTGGCGGCAGCTTCAACCGCAGCCGGCAAGCAGTTCCAACTGATTGTCTACCCGGATGGGGATCACAATTTCGTCAAGGGCGAGGATCGCTATAACCCCAAACAGCATGCCGATGCGTTTAAGAGGACAGCAGATAACCTAAAGGTCCTTCTGAGTAATTAGCGCACGATACAAAGACAGTGCGAGGAACGCCGAATGGCACAAGGATGCCGGCCTGAATGTGAGGATGAACATTTTAGTTGCCAAGTTCCGCGTGGTACACTCAACCATTGCATGAACTTCCGCGCTAACTGACGCGAATCCGAAGCATATTTCGCGCCGCTCCGCTCGAAATCAGAAGCGAGTATGTCGCAAATTTTCATCAGCCACTCGAGCCGAGATGTGGAGCAGGCGGCGCGCCTGCTGACATGCCTGCACGCGAATGGCTTTGTTGAGACATTTCTAGATTTCGATAAGCACGCCGGACTCGCGCCTGGTGCGGACTGGGAACGCACGCTGTATCGAGAAATGGCCGGGTCCGAAGCGGTCATACTGATACTGACCAGGAACTGGTTCGAGAGCAAATGGTGCTTCGCGGAGTTCACTCAAGCGCGGGCACTGGGCAAAGCAATCTTCCCATTAATCGAAGCGCCGACCGGGGAGACATTCGTTTCACCAGACATACAACATCTGGATCTCGTGAAAGACCGCGAAGGTGGGCTGGCGCGGCTCACCGCGGAATTGACGGAAGTGGTGGTAAACGCACGCGGGGGTTTCAGTTGGGACCATACTCGGCCGCCCTATCCGGGGCTGCTGGCCTTCGATGAGGCGGATGCAGCGATTTATTTCGGGCGCGACGATGATATCCGGCGGTTGATCGAACGGCTCAATGCAAGGCGAGCGCAAGGCGGGGCCAAATTGATAGCCGTGCTGGGCGCTTCCGGTTCGGGAAAATCCTCGCTGCTGCGGGCTGGCGTGCTGCCCAGGCTCAAACGCGACAAACGTAATTGGATCGTATTGCCGCCCTTCCGTCCGCAAATCTACCCCATTGAAGAACTGGCGCAAGCGGTGGCCATTGCGCTTGGGCCCGGCGCAGATTGGCGGCACTGGCGCGATGCTCTGGCATCGGAAGATTTCACGCACTCACTTTCGGACCTTGCCCGCGACCTCCGCGGCGCGCACGGGTCGAATGAGGCGCAGATCCTAATTACGGTGGATCAAGCCGAAGAATTGTTCGGCGCGGCCGAGAAAGCTGGGGCCGAACGGTTTTTGCGAGTTCTCAACGGCTTGCAGGATGAACGGCTGCCTTTTCTCGTGGCCCTGACGTTGCGATCCGATTATCTGAGTGAGCTTCAGGAAGCACCGGCTCTAACGGCTACCTTCGAAGAATTTTCGTTAAAGCCCATGCCGCTGGCGCGGGTGCGCGACATCATTGAAGGGCCGGCGCGTGTAGCCGGGCTGACGGTGGACGAAGCCCTGGTGGCGGCCGCGATGAAAGATGCGGCAACCGACGACGCGCTTCCGTTGTTGGCATTTGCTCTGCGCGAACTGCACGACCGCTTCGGACAAAAGAGGCATCTGACGCTGGAAGCTTACAAGGCGCTCGGGGATGACGCAGGGCAACTTTCCCCGCTGGAAAATGCCGTGCGGCGCAAAGCCGACGAAGTGATTGCTGCGGCCAAGCCTTCTGCAGAAGATTTGCAGGCCCTGAAGGAAGCGTTTGTTCCCGCAATGGTGCGAGTGAACGCCGAGGGAGAGTACGCGCGACGGCCTGCACGATTCGATGCCTTGGGCGCAAACGCACGGGGGTTAATCGAACGGTTGGCGCGAGCGCGGCTTTTGATCATTGAGAAAGAGCAAGATGCAACGATGGTCGAGGTGGCTCACGAGGCGTTGCTTCGGAAATGGCCGCTGCTACGGGGCTGGCTGGACGAAGAGCGCGAATTTCTGATTGGTAAGGATCAGCTGGAACAGGATTTGCTCGATTGGGAAAAGTCATCGGCCGAGCAAAAAAACGAAGCACTCTTGACTGGCCTGAAGCTGACGCGGGCGCGCAGTTGGCTGGTGGAAAAACCGCAGCAATTGAGCGAGGCCGAGCGCAAATTCATTCAGGCAAGCATTGCACTTCAGGAAGCGGAGGCGGCGCGGCGAGAGCGGTTTCGGCGACGCGTGCAGCAGGCAAGCGCGACGGCTGCGTTGGTGCTCGCCATCTGCCTGGCGGGAGCACTTTGGCAATGGCGAATCGCCAAAGCAAGGGAGGCAACGGCGGAATCACGTGAACTCGCTGCGATAGCCGAGCAGGAAGTCGTGTCGGGAGGAGATCTTGGGCTAGCCTTGCGGACGGCCATGGAAGCTGCGGAGCGTTCGCCCACAAACCAAGCCGAGCATGCACTAAGAACGGTTCTTGAGGGTCCCCTGGAACATCTGATTCTGCATCACGGCGGTGCGGTGTATGTGGGAAGGTTTTCGTCTGATGGAAAGTTGATCGTCACCGCGAGTGTTGACCATAGCGCGCGGGTGTGGGACGCAGTAAGCGGGCATCTGCTGGCCACTTTGGGCGGACATAGCGGTCCTGTCAACGATGCAGGATTTTCTCCCGATGGAAAACTTATAGTCACCGCAAGTGATGACGGCACGGCACGTGTGTGGGAAACCGAAACCGGGCATCTTCTGGCAAGTCTAACCGGGCCCAACGTCGAGGTACGCAAGGCGGCATTCTCGCCCGATGGAAAGCGCGTCGTCACCACCGGCGCAGACAATGCCGCGCGCGTTTGGGATGCCGAAAAAGGCGTTCTGCTGGCAACCTTGGCCGGGCATACGCGCGTGGTCTACGATGCGGCGTTCTCGCCGGATGGAAAGCGCATCGTCACGGCCAGCGACGATAATACAGCGCGAGTGTGGGACGCCGAAACGGGGCAAATGCGGGCGACATTCAGCGGCCATACGCGCGTTGTGAATCAGGCCGAGTTTTCGCCTGACGGTAAACATATTGTGACGGCTAGCTGGGACGAAACCGCGCGAGTGTGGGACGCCGAAACGGGCCACCTGATGGAAACGCTAAGTGGACATAGTGGCGCTCTGTACGATGCCGCGTTTTCGCCGGATGGAAAGCGCATCGTCACGGCGAGTGCAGACAATACGGCACGAGTGTGGGATGGGGAAACGGGCCAACTGCTGCAAACGCTGAGCGGACACAAAGGTCCAGTGAACGAGGCAGAATTCTCGCGAGATGGAAAGCGCATCGTCACCGCAAGCGAAGACGGCACGGCACGAGTTTGGGATTCCGATTCTGGCGTTCTGTTGGCAACTCTGAACGGCGGCATCGGCGTAGTTTACGATGCAGAATTCTCGCCCGATGGAAAGCGCATAGTAACCACCAGCAATGAGGGTACGGCACGGGTGTGGGATGCCGACATCGGCCATCCCTTGGCAGTCTTAAGAGGACGCGGCGGGAGAGTGTTCGCTGCATCATTTTCAGCTGATGGAAAGCACATCGTAACCGGCGGTGAGGACAATACAGCACGGGTGTGGGATGGCCAGGCAGCCACCCTGCATGCAACTTTGAGTGGGCATACTCTTATGCTCTATGCGGCAGCGTTCTCACCGGATGGAAAGCTCGTCGTCACCGCCAGTGCCGACAAAACCGCGCGCTCGTGGGATACCGAGTCTGGCGCATTGCGGGCAACCCTGACCGGACATACTGGCCGAGTAAACTATGCAGCATTTTCGCCCGATGGAAAGCGCATCGTCACCGCCAGCGACGACAAAACGGCGCGAGTGTGGAATGCCGAGTCGGGGCAATTAGTGACGACCCTGAGTGGTCATAGCGACGCGGTCAACGAAGCAGCATTCTCACCCGATGGAAGGCTCGTCGTCACGGCCAGTGGGGACTATACAGCGCGCGTGTGGGATGCTGAATCAGGGCGCCTGGTGGCGGCGCTAACTCACAAGTCCGCCGTCAACGAAGCGAATTTCTCGCCAAATGGAAAGCGCGTGGTCACTGCGAGTTTCGACCATACTGCTCAGGTTTGGGATGCCGAACACGGCACCTTGTTGATGACTCTTGCCGGGCACACGCGGTGGGTATATTCAGCGAAATTCTCGCCCGATGGCAAGCGCATTGTCACCGCCAGCGCCGACAATACCGCGCGCGTGTGGGACGGCGAAACCGGCCGCCCGCTTGCAACTCTGACTGGGCATACAGCACGCGTGAATGACGCAGTATTCTCGAGCGATGGAACGCGAATTGTCACCGCCAGCCAAGACCATACTGCTCGGGTGTGGGACGCGGAATCCGGGCTGTTGTTGGGCACCCTGACCGGACATAACGACCAGGTTTACCGGGCAGCGTTTTCGCCCGATGGAAAGCTTATTGTCACCGCCGGCGCAGACAACACGGCTCGGCTCTACGTTGCCAATCTCCATAATCTTTTGCAATGGTCCGAAAAGCAGTGCCTGATCGAGGCCGGCCCATGACGCGTCCGGAGATGACCGTGAGTGTTTCTGCAAGGCGTTCGACGACACCCTATACGGGCGCAATGCAAACTTCCATCAAGTTGCCAGCTACTATTGCTATCGGATTTACAGGCCACCGCGTGTTGGACGATGAGGTTCGGTGCCGAAAGTCAATTCTAGAATTTTTGAAGAGCCGACAGAATTCAAGTCTAGGCCTCGTATATGGGATTTCGTCCGCAGCGGTGGGGGGGGACCTGCTTTTCGCCGAGAGCTGTATTCAACTGGAATTGCCACTTCGCGTCCTCTTGCCAATGTCAGCGGAAGAGTTCCGCAAGGATTTCAGCGAAGAGGGTTGGTCGCGCGTAGAACAAGTCCTGAAGAAGGCGGCTTCGATCGAAGTGACGGGGGGAAGTCAGTCCCGGGAAGAATGCTACTACGAATGCGGAATCCAAACGGTCGAGCAAAGCCGGGTACTGCTCGCCCTCTGGGATGGTGAGCCATCGCAGGGCTTGGGCGGGACCGGAGATGTAGTTACGTTTGCCAGGGGGATCGGCAAACAAGTGGTTTGGCTGAACAGCATGACCGGAGAGGTTCACATTTTTAATGAGAAGACAGAACAGGAACTGCTGGACGATCCAGAGTTGGACTTCCTGAACCAGTTGCCGGACCCGAAAGAGCCCATGGAAAGAGTCGGTCAAGAAGCGCTGGCGCGGATGTGGTTCCGAAAAGTGGACGAGAGTGCGAGCCGGAAGGCACCACAGTTTCGACGGCTGGCTGCAATTCCGATCATATTCACTGCGGGAGCGTCGTTGTTCAGCGGGGCGGGCTCGTGGGCGCGTGGGGTTGGAATATTGTTGACCATCGGGACTAGTCTGGGAATTCTGGCGGCCGTTTTGCCAACGGTATTGCGGCTCGGCAATCGGCAGGTGTTTTGGGTGCGGACGAGAACTGCGGCCGAGGTTTGCCGTTCCGTACTTGCGTTCTGGAGCACGCCTGCCCCGTACGAAGCGATCGGGCCTGAGGTGGTCCCCGAACTATCCGGGGTTTTGATGTCTTTGAACCTTCTGAAAATGCTGGAGCGTGGGAGAAGTGAGATATCTCTGGAAGAGTTCAAAAAGCGATATCGCGAGGAACGCGTAGCAAGTCAGATTGAGTACTTCGACAAGCACGCGGCGCAATCGGGAGCGGAGGCGCGCCAATTTCGAGGGGTCACTTGGGGATGTATCGGATTTGCAACGGCGTTGAACGTATGGATCTACGTGAGCGGGCACGGGATGGGGAGCATTGGTCCGGTACCGTGGAAACAATTGCTGGCCCTGGGCGCCTCGATTGCTTTCCAAATCGCGACGGTCGCGGGAGCGTTGCTTGCGGTGAATGATTGCGATCGAAGGAAGCAACGGTACCGGGAAATGCACGAGCAATTGGGAAAATGGGACGCGCAGCTTGAAGCATTGCGGACATGGCCAAGCGTGCTGCGAGTTGCAGGGCAGATTGAGCGGGGACTTCTAGCCGAGTTAATCGAGTGGAGATCGTTGATTCGAAATCCAAAGGTGGCCAAGAAATAGGCGGATCTATGAAACACATTCTCACGTTGGACGGCGGAGGAATACGGGGCGTCTTCAGTCTGGAGATACTGCTGCGAATCGAAACACTGCTGCGCGAACACTTCAAGAATCCCAAACTTATTCTGGCCGATCACTTTGAGTTTTTCGCGGGAACCAGCACAGGTGCCATCATTGCCACAGGTCTCAGCTGGGGAATGTCGGTCGATGAGCTCCTCAACCTGTACGTGCAGCATGGTACGACGATGTTTCAGCATGTGCCCTGGTACCACCCCGTGAGGCGTTTTTTAGTGTCGCAATATGAGGCGAAACCTCTGTCAGACATGCTCCGCTGTCTTCTTTCTGAAGACGGGAAAGGGGAAGTCCCCGCCCTGCTGGATTCCAAGCGTTTGAAGACGCTTTTGCTCTTGGTGATGAGAAACCACACAACGGGATCGGCGTGGCCTATTACAAACAATCCGCTCGCGAAGTACAACGATGTAGGGCTGCCGGACTGCAATTTGAAAGTTCCTCTGTGGAAGCTGGTAAGGGCGAGTGCGGCGGCACCGGTATTTTTCGATCCCGAAGAGATCATGCTGGGAGACCGGCGTCATGTTTTTGTGGACGGGGCAATTACTCCGTACAACGATCCGGCCCTTATTGCAGCGCTGACGGCAATCTTGCCTTGCTACCGTTTGGCTTGGGAAACCGGGCCGGACAAAATTCGGCTGATATCCGTGGGTACGATTCGCTTTGCAGCTCCGGCGCCAAACAAGAATGTACGACACATGTGGGTGGGATATAACGTCCCGCGGATTCTCGGTGCCCTCATGGACGGGATTTCCTTCGAGCAGGATTATTTGTGCCGGTGCCTTGGCCAATGCCTTCACGGAGAGGAACTTGATTCCGAGATTGGCAATCTGGAAGCGGCAGCGCTTCCCGGCCGGAGTTGGTTCAGTTACGTCAGGTACAACAAGTGTTACCAGGGACAGACGTCGATGGAAGTGCTCAAGGCGAACCCGGAACTCGCTCAACTGGATGCAGTTCATGCAGTGCCGGCGTTCCGGGAGATCGGCCGCAAATACGCCGAAGAGCATGTAAGAATCGAGCATTTAATATAGAAACAGGAAGGAAACAACGTCGGTGACGATTTGTCGGTCAGTAATGACAGGCGAATCGCGCATTCCTGACTCGATTCGTGTTCATGATGGAGTCCCAACTAACAGCCAAGCCAACATTTTTGCCACGTGATGGGGCTCCTTGACTGTTGGTGGATGATGGAATGAGAGTCAACGGAGGTTTGTAATGAGATCATTGACATGCGCCGGATTGCTTGTCGCCGCACTACTGGCACTTGTTGTTTTGCCGGGCGGAGCATCCTCGACGGGTACGAGGATTGAGTTTTCATCCCTCGACCCCGGCGATCACTCCCGGCATCATCTCAGCCATCACCACGGCCAAACCCACACGGTATCCGGCACACTTTATCTTCCAGATAACCCCTCCGGGCCCGTTCCTGCGATCGTTTTGATACATGGAACCATGGGAATTGACCAGCGCGGCGAGCTTTACCGCCAGCCGCTCCTGACCGCGGGAATCGCTATTTTTGAAGTCGATTTCAAAACTGGAATTTACAGGGGGCCTCTCGACCGGCCCCTTCCCGACACCTTTGTGCCAATGGCTTTCGCGGCTTTGAAAGAACTGCGAAAACTGCAATCCATTGATCCCAACCGCATCGGCATCATGGGGTTTTCCTTGGGCGGAAACATCACTTTGAGAACTGCAATGGAAAGCAACGTCAAACAATGGATGGGAGACGACAAGGGATTTATCGCCTTTGCCGCATTCTACCCCGTGTGCAACCACTTCACAAAAGACTTTGAAGCGAGCGGGAGCAAGCTGACCGGTGGTCCGCTGATTATTTTTTATGGGACGGAAGATTCCTACGGAGAGGGGAAGGCCGTTCCTGAGCTCAAAAGCCTGCTCGCAACAAAGTACAATTTTCAAGTGACCACAGTCGAATATCCTGGCGCCACACACGGATTTAATCGCAATGGGGCTCCTATGTGGTACCCCGACCCTGCCGCCAACGGAATGCTGGGCCATATGAAATGGAACCCCGATGCGGCTAACGATTCCGTAACCAAAGTGGTGGCCTTCCTGCGCGAAAATCTGGCTGCCAAATAGACGGCTAGGCCCAGGAGTAACCGTACTTTGCCAGAGGCAGCGAGCGGATGCGCTGGCCAGTAGCAGCAAAAATGGCATCGCAAACACGCCCCAAAGTGAACGATCCAACGGTGGTCGCAAAGTTCTGACGACCTTTTCGGTCGAGAATTAGTGCCTTCCCCTGCTAAGAAAGTGTCCCCGCCTTCACGCCTGTGGCAGGCTCCGTCTTCGGAGGTATCACGCAAGCTTTCCGGGGACGGCGTGGCAGGCTTCACGCGAGCTTTCTTTTGCGGTGACACCCCGTCCGTTATTGGCACGTTATGGGACGTTGGCGATGAGCCTACCTCGCAATTTGTTTTCAATTTCTACTCTGCCCTCCAAAAAGATCACGACAAAAGCCGGGCCTTGCGGACAGCACAGATGTGGCTGATACGCGCCATTCGCGCCGGGCGCGTGCGTGTGTATATCTCCCTCGGTCCCGTGATGCTCCCCGAGGACCCCGTCTTCTGGGACCCGTTGCTGCTCGAACTCCCCGTCGGGTACCAGAAGATGAAGGTGCCCGGCATGACAGGAGTCAAGAAACCATGAAACGAGCAGCGGTAAGCTTCAGGACGGGAAGTAAGAAAATGCCAAATGCAATTTCCACACGATTGATCGGCGGTTTGCTGTTCGGCAGCGCGCTGCCACTTAAATCCCAGGAGTGTAACTCTGAAGCCAGCAAAGACCACCCGTTAATTTCTCTGTATCCGGGTTCCGTATCCAACCGCCGCACCGATGCGATCGCAAAGGTTCTGGCCACGAAATACAATGTCGCCGCGACCCACCTTAGCGCACAGGACGATGGACCAACGGCGCCGGTAGCTTCCAACGAACCCGAGGAAGACCGCTCGAAGAACCGCGGCGTTGAATTGGTCAAGCAATGAAAACTTTCCGGCAATCTAGTGCACGTGGCGATGAGCCGGCAGATAGAAGTCGGCGTCCCGATACCAGCCAAAAGAACCATCCAAGCCGTCGGCATCAAGGAAGTTGACGACGATCTCTGGCGATCTCTGGCCTGTTAGTTTTGTGGATTATGCCTGAGGATACTTCGGTCTAGGAACTCGCATGTTCGAACCGCGGAGAAATTCCTTCGGCCCAAAGGTATTACCCATGTCTCGGGCCGGACCCGCAACTGATAAGCAAACTACCATAAAACTTAAAGCTGACGCCGTCTAAGTTGAACTCTGCGTCTCTTTGTGCAGAGTGTCTTGGCAAATCTTGTCTGTTGAACGGCGAACATAATTGTGGCTATGCGGCCGCTCGCTGATCGAAACCATTTTCTTCAAGCTGTGCAAGCTCTTTAGGTGATCCCGGGGCGACTGAATACAGGCGCTTTGCTAGTGTCCATTTCGAATGCAAAGTCGACTGCCGTCCCTCATTGCCGCGCTTCCTTCTGTAGGCGATACACTCTGTTTCCCTACATGGAGATATCTAAGCTTCCGTTGCTTTCCCGGATGCGGCAGATCCGGCGGTGGCGCGAAGGCCGGTGATGGAATCAACGTGAATGCGGAAGAAAAGCGGAGCGATCGCGTGGTCGCCCAATTTTATTTGACGCTCGCCTAATGCATTTTGCCACCACAACTGGCGCTTTCCTAAGAGTGTCCGGGCATGTTCTCGCTCGGCCTTAAATCGCGGTTCTGGCAATTCCTGGTAACGGCCTATGGCGATCACGCTGGTCCATTCAGACTGGTTCGCGATTTCCTCCACTTCCAGGCAAACCTTGGGATTCGTCCGCATCCATTCGTTCTTCTGCCCGAAAGTCGAGAGGGCGTATATAAATTCAGGTTCGTACGCGAAGTAAATCGGCAGCACGTATGGTTGGTCTTCGCGCGAGCAGCCGAGCCTTCCGAGCGAAGCGCTCGCCAGGAATGCGCGACACTCTTCCTCAGCCATCGGATTGATTACCATTGCCACACTCCCATTCTTCGGAACGGCGATTTACACCACTTGGACTTCGCACTACCAAATGTTACTTCTTACTTGGTTGGCGGCACGCTTGCGGTCTCTTCCGTCTGCTCTTCCGCCTTTTCCCAGCTTGCGTTGAGGTCGTACTCCTTCATGGCCTTCGCGAGAATCCCGGTCTGGTTGCCGAGATCCTTCTGATAGACGACTCCGTCCTGGTTCACGATGAACGTCATCACGCCGGAAGACCGGTATTCCGCGGGATTGGCCACGAACGCGAAACCTTCGGTCATCTTGCCATCTACGATGTAGCTTTTCGCGCCACCTGGGCTGTTGGCACCCTGGCGTGTCAGAATGTGGAAAAAATAACCGCGATAAGGAACCGGACCGCCTTCCACGCTTTTGGCATTTTCCGTGGCAACGGCCCACGCCACTAGCGGCCCGATGGGGCTCGGGGATTCGCCCTCGGCGGTTTTCCAATAAAGCCCATTGTGTTGCCCTTCATCACTGAAGATCTTCTGGGCGAACTCGTCGTGCTTCGCGGCGCGATATTCCTTTTCCGCCCCCACCAGTTCCTGGCAAACGCGGATGGCGGACAGTTCATTCCGGCCAATTCGGCGGTACAGAATTTCTTTTTTGCCCGCGGCGGTGTCGAAATACCAAAATTTCCCTTTGTTCATCAGCGGAATGGGCGTGGGCCAATTCTTCGCCCCAATGTACAGAATCGTCGTTCCATCCGGTTCTTTCACCAGACGGTGCATTTCTCGATATCTTTGCACAAAATTGGCGCGGCTCTCGGCGTCCTCGGTTTCGTCTCCCGACGATATGATCTGTTTTCCGTCCCGGCCGAGAATTTCGAGCATCGTTTTTTCGTCGTTACTCTGTGCCGCTGTGGCCAGAGCGTTGCTCGCGGCTTCCGCCGATGGAAAAGTTTTCTGGCCCGGTTGCTGGGCCGCGGAAAGCGCTGGAAAGCAACCCGTCAAAAGGATAACGGCCACCGCCAATTCAAAACGACTCGACCAATAACTTGTTTCGAAGTTCAGCTTCGCTCGTTGCATATGGCTTCTCTCCATTTTCAAATTTCACGTTAGCTACAAAAACACGACAAAACTTCGATTAGTGATGCTTTCCGCCGCCACCACCGCCGCGAGGTGCTCCGCCACCGCGCGCTGCTCCACCGCTGAAACTTGCCTTCCCTCGTGACGAATAACTCTTTGTCTGGCCGCCGTGGTCGTAGTTGCTGAAGGCCCCAGATTTGACGCCTCTCTGACCGTTCGGCGCAACGTAGCCTCGTGCAGCCCTGGTGTTTCCCTCGAAAGGCCTGACCGATGCGCCGGGGCGGTTGGCAACTCCGGCGCGCGCGCCCACGTTCCCGCCGGAAGGGCGATTCCCAGCATTCGCGCGTGCAAAGCTTCCGCCGCGGGCGCCGTTTACTCCGCGCGCTCCTCCACCACGGTAGAAGGTGTTCCGGTTATAAAACGTTCTGCTCGGAGAGTAGTATCTGGCGTGGTTGTAAATTGCGTAGTGGTTATGCCAATCGAATCCCCAATGACCCCAACCCCATCCAAAACCGCCGAAGAATCCGATTCCGAAACCGGCTCCGAACGAGAGGTACGGGCCGCCATACCAAATTCCTGGATACGGGTACCATCCCGGCCACGGTCCTATCGGACCTCCGTAAACCAGCCACGGATCGTACGCGGGGATGTACACGGTATCGGGACTGGCAGGCTGAATGGAGATTGTTGAGTCTTGATTCGTCACGGTCTGCTGTGGCGTGGTCTTAAGATTGCCGGCTTCTTCCGCTTTCTGCCGCATCACTTGAACGGCCTCCATCACTTCTTGTTCCTGGTTGTAATAGGCATCACCCAGCGATGACGTCCAGGAGAGATTCTTGTCCATATTTCCAAGAACGGATGGAAAAGCGGCGAGCGCCTTGACGCTCGGGTCCCAAGGTTGTTGGTCTACCGCCTGAGCTAGAGCATCGCCCTTCAAGTTAGGATTGGCCTGCGCCCACCGGTCGGCCTCGACCACTTGCTCCGGAAACGTGGATGCCGCCAGGATCTGTGCCACAAGCGAGTCCGGATACAGCGCAATCGGAGCCACCAGTTGCTGCAATTGCTCGGGAGTCTGTTGCGCGTACGCGGGCGCCTGCGCGGCCTGCGCCGGGGCCTCTGCCGGGGATTGCGCATCCTGCTGATACGCTGCCAGATTCTGTGGCCGAGTTGCCAACAACAGCGCCAGCGACATCAGAAAAAACAAGATCTGTTTGGCCGCTTGAGCTCTTGAAAACCCTCGCGCGCCTTCGATGATGTTCATGTTCCTAACCCTCCTCTGCACCTTCATCAGTTCAGGCCTCTTACAGAAATAGACGAGCGAATTACAGTTTACGTTTCCGTTTCCGATGCTCTCCGAGCATACCCTCGAGCTCGCCGGGAAGCGCCGATGCTATCTCCGCGACGATGCTCTTTGCATCTTGACAATCGGCTCGTTGGCTCCCGTGACAGCCGGCGCGCTGCCTGCGGCTCCGATCCCATCTGTTTGCGGGATCGAAGCAGAACCTTCTGCGGGCCAGCCCTGCTTTGTCTCCACGCCGCTCCTCGCTGGGAACGCTTTTGGCATCACGACTTCGAGCCTGCCATCGTTGAATGACGCCTTGGACTTCGAGAGATCCACCTCGCATGGCAAATCGATGACGTGGAACATCAATTGCGCGTGCCTATGCGAATGAGGGTGTTTTTCCGATTCTTGGTTTTCCAGAGGCTCGGTTTTTCCGCTGATGCTCAATCGGCGCGGCTCGAGACTCACCTTGATCTCCTGCCTGTGGAGTCCAGGGATTTCGGCGCGCGCGGTAAGCCGTTCTCCAGATTCCGAAAGGTGGAATTTCACGGGGGTGAGCAACTCAGTCTCCGCGAGAGACCAATCCTCCCGGTCATTTCCGTGTACGTGCCCGCGGTTCTCGAAAATATCATAGGCGCGCCGGGCAATCAGATTGAATACGTCTTGTGTGTGTTCGAAAAGTTCATGTGCGGACACGAGGTTCACGTTAGCACTGATTTCTATGGATGATTCGGGTGAAGAACGGTGTGTCATGGCTTGTTCCCTTTCTGGGAGAAAAAAGTCTCGTTTCCGCGCTCGAAGAAACAGGAGCATCCTTCGGGTGGACGCCGTTCTCCGCCAAGATCACGCCAACCCGGCCTTAGGAACCGGCCAGTTAACCGACGGCACGCCAGCTAAACGGCGGGCCGTTTTTTCAAGTGCGCTCGTAAACTCCGAAGGCCGGAGAGCTGGCAAACCCAAGCAATTTCTTCCACCGTCAATGGCGGACAGCCAAAAGCAGCTGCCTCCAACCGGAAGGCCTGCCCAAGCCCAGAAGGCTGAAGCCAGCTTCGTCAGACAGATGCGTGTTGCTGAGTACGAGATCAACCAGGCGGGCACTCAACAGAGCGAAGGCCGCGCGCATATTACTGGCAAGATGGCATCGGAATCCCCATCGGCACCGCCGTGTCAATAAGGCTTGCGCACTATGCCAATTCTGTCCGACCAAGAGCGCGTCCCTCCCGAAGAGTGTCCTTTATTACAGCCATGCCCGGTGCGGCAGGTTGCCAGCCCCCTGCCGTAGTTGCCACCGTGTAGCAAGGCGATCTTCACTTCGCCTGGAATAATGGAGATACATTTCATCGATTCCAATAGTTCCTGAGAAATGCCCTGATCCGGGGTGTTCATGATCTCCTTGAAGACCTGCGCAGTTTTGCGGGTGCTCTTAACACCAATCCTAGCGGTCCCACGCGACGGTATTTAGAGTTACCGGCAGACCTAACGTTGTGACGATCAGAAGGCGTTGCAACATTTATTTATCTCCCGCTAAGTGGGTACTCACTGACGGAAACGAGCTGCCAAGTCATTGATTCGAGTACTCTGTTCAGGTCGCCCAGGTGTGAATCAGCAGCGGAGATCAATGCAAAAATTATAGGCAAACTGGGTTCTTGGTCCTTAGCCTGTGGCTCGTTCACCAACTGCTGAACACGTTTCTTGTTCGGACGTCCTGCCCTTGCAGCGGGGTGTCCGCAGGCACGATTGATGTCCCGTGTCTTTTCCATAGCCTAGCACTCGGGGCTGCAGTACTTGCCCGACGTTTCCACGCTCGAACATACGGTGTGTGCACACTTCTGGCCTTTTGCAGTTGTCATTTCTTTCCTTCGATTTGCCGTCTCCTTCTCTTTTCTCCCGGCTGAAGGCCAACAGCGGGTGATCCACTGCGGTATCCTAAACACCGGCAAGAAGCGTTTCTGTCCCAAAAAGAACACCTTCCAAATTTGCTGTTTATGGTAGTTTCGGCATAATTACGACGCTGGAGATCTTCCGGCATCATTTTTCTGAGATGGCTCACGGGACATATCCTGTGACCCAAACTTATATCTCTACCCTCGGGCAAGCAGTACTCCGCTCGCCTCACGCGAAGCGTCCGCCGCCGGCTGGCTTCGTTCCTGTCTCGTTAACGGAAGTGTGGTGCCATTGCCGGCGCTCAGATCTCCTCGAACCCTGTCTCTGGCCAACATCCGGCACTTGTCCAATGACGCGACATACGAAGAGTTAGTCCCGACTGTCGCCAGCGATTCGCGCGGGTAAAGCTTCGAGACATAGAACGCGGTCAATTCAACAGCTTCTCAGGGCCTCACTTTGATTTCTGTTGAGCGATCCATTTGTCGGTGCGGGCCTCGAGCATGTCGAGGGGCAAGGTTCCGCCATTGAGCATCTCATCGTGGAAGGTGCGAATGTCAAATTTGGCTCCCAATTCTTTCTGAGCGCGTTCGCGGAGTTCGCGAAACTTGAGCTGGCCCAATTTGTAGCTCAGGGCTTGCGCGGGCCACGCGATATAGCGGTCGGTTTCGGACTGAATCGTCGGCTCATCGACGGCACCCGACTTGCGGAAGAAATCGACAACCTGATCGCGCGTCCATCCTTTGGAATGGATTCCTGTGTCCACAACCAGTCGCACGGCGCGGAAGAGTTCGGAGGAAAGCCTGCCGTAATCAGAAACAGGATCCTGATAGAAGCCAACTTCTTTGCCAAGCTGCTCAGCGTAGAGCGCCCAGCCTTCGATGTAAGCATTGAAGCCCAGTCCGTGAAGGCGGAACTTAGGCAGTCCGGTGAGTTGCTGCTGCACGGAGAGCTGCATGTGGTGGCCCGGGATGCCTTAATGGTAGGCGATCGCTTCGTCGTCGATCAGAGAGCGCTCTGCAAAATTGGAGGTGGCGACGACAACGCGGCCGGGGCGCTTTCCGTCGGGAGTGCCGGTGACGTAGTGCGTCGCGGCGGCGGCCTGAAAGGCAGGGATTGCCTCGACAGTTACCGGAGATTTCGGAAGGAGGTTGAAGAGTTCGGGCAGTTTGGGTTCCATCTGAGCGATGTAGCGACGAAAGTCGTCAAGAATCTGGTCCGCGGATGTGGGTATGTATTTGCTATCTGTTTTTAGAGACACACGGAAAGAGGCGAGGTCATCGAAACCCTGCTTTTTGGCAATTACCGTCATCTCCGCCTGGATACGCTCGATTTCGCGAAGACCGAGTTCGTGGATATCGTCGGGTTTCATTCGTGTCGTGGTGCGGCCGTAAATGTCGTTCTCATAGCGCTTCTCGCCGTCCGGAAGAGAAGTCACGGCAAGAGTGGTGCGACCGTGCGGAGCATATTCCGTGCTAAGGAAGGCAGCGAAGGCCTTGTAGCTGGGAATGACATCGGTATCAATGGCAGCGGTGATCTGCTGCGTCAGGCGCTTCTGCTCTTCTGGAGCGATTTCGGCTGGATATTTCTTTGTGGGAATCAGAAAGGGATCAGCGTCGATGATGCCCTGACACTGAACGGGAAGCTTCTCAATCAGGAATCGCACCGGCATCAGGTTGTCTTTCGTGCCGGCGCGGAGAACTTCCGTAATCTGACTGAGGACGCGAGGAATCTGGTGCAGGCGGGCGATGTAGTCTTCATAGTGCTTCACCGAATCAAAGGGAACAGACAGAGGCAAATCCGCGAGAGCAGTGTGGACGCCATTTTGCTGGTTGATTGGCATTTCGTATTCTCTGAGGTCGAAGTCGGCAATGCGCTGCTGAAGGACGCGAATCTGAAGGTCGTGGGAGAGTTGATCCTGGTCGGTGAAACCCATCGTGGGAATAGCTTGAAGGCGGCTGAGGAAAGCGTGATTCGTTTCATTGCGCTGAACAATGGCTGCGACTGAGTAATCGGCGAGTTTGTCGTTGTAGCGGTAGTCTCCGAAGGCCGTGGCGCGCTCTGGGAAATTGCGAAGGTCGGATTCGTATTGCTCGTTGAAGAGGGCGTTTTGCGCGGCGAGGCGCTCAGCAACTGGTTTAAGGTCCTGGGCAAATACGGAACCGCCCAAGGTTAGCAGGGAAATAAGACTTAAGTGAAATCGCATGCGTGGGAGCGTAGCAGAGGGGAGAAGTTCGTTGCACGAAAAAACTAAAGCAGCAAAAAGTGAAATCAAGACAGCCGGAGACGGTGCCCGTCGCGGTCCGCAAACGCCCTGGAAAGCCGGCTACAATAAACTCACTCGCGAGCTTATGACATTCCTCCTGCCGCCGAACTCACGGTAAACGTGCAGACCGCATATCTCGTCCCCGGAAGTCCGGATGTGGGCTGTAATCACACCTTCAGGTATCTTCCAGTCAGAGGTTGCCGTTCACTGCGTGATCGAGTTTCTGCTCGCAGTCGAGATAGCGTTTGGTTTTCTGAACCGAAGCGCACCCAAGGAGGAACTGAATCTGCTCGAGTTCTCCGCCACGTGTAATGTTGTCGAGCCAGAGGCTCTGGCCGAGATCATGGAGCTGTTGTGTCGGCTTCATCGTTGTCTCCCACTTGGAATCTGTTGCGAATTTCTTTGGCCATTGTTTGCGTTCGGCGTCTGCGTTGATGGTGAACCAATGAGAACAGCTCTTCTAGCCAATTTCATCAATCGGTGTAACCCTACTTCGAAGTCGGAGGTCTGCATGTAGTCAGCAAAGCCACGAAATGAGGCATTGTACCAGCCCATGTTCGGCGAATCGCGTCGTGCATGGCGCAAGCCCCCCAGCTTTTGCAAATGCACGTAGCCGATCCTCGCGGCTCGCAACTTTTTCGACAGGGTCGCCCGGTTGAACTGAGGGTTGTGTCTCGATCGGCGGATACTGCGTACGTCGATGAGCGCTTGACGCGGTGGGCCCGCAGAAGATCCAGGAATGTTCTCCATGTGCGGTTCGAATGCCCAATGGTCAAGACGTTGGGCATTTCTGGCGCTTTCCTATAAATCCGGTTTTCCCGTCCGCATTGCTCATGAGCGGATCATCGTCAGTAGCATCTTGAATCTACTTAGGGCCTTCCGCGAATGGGGTTGATTGGGGGCATGAGAACTGCTCCGCCTGCCGCAGTGTACTCATGCACACGCATATTCACCTTCATGGCAATCAGCGCAACGCGGAGATCCGGGTACTTTACAAGCGTCCTAGCACTTCGCCCAGTCGGGTGCGCCCATGATTCATTCCGGTGCAGTTCCTCGAGTTCATTCGCTAGGTCAAATTCGAGCACGGGTCTGCTCAGAGTGACATCAATTGACTCGTGCCCGACACCGGAACACCGGGCGGCTCCTGTTTCTGTAATAACCATGTGTTGTCCCGCCGGCAGTTGGCTAACCTCCGCATTATATCGTGGCACGATATGTTATTCAATGGAGTAAGCGAACATTTGCTCACTTTCGCTGCCTTTTTGGAATTACCGTTGTTGAGTCCGGGCCTCAAAGGCAAATCTTAAAACCCGCAACTTTCCCAGAAGAACTCAGGAATCTAGAACGGGAGCAGGATTTGTCACCGCTTTTGTTGCCGCGTCAGGCCACGGACTTGGGAGGCGCACTCCTTTCGCTGAGTGCGAGGTGCAAAGCAAAGAACACAAGTCTTGATCAAGCTATCGTGCCTATTCGAACGCATTTAACTTCTTCGCGGAGGGCTGCAGCTCTGTCCAACCGCTATGTGGTTTAGAGTTGCCTAGGGCGGGACGAACTTGGAATGGCAAAGACGGCTACTGCTCCAAGTACACCGGCGATCGCGATAATCTTCCAAGCGAGATCATAGCTGTGCCGCACGTCAAACAACTTTCCAACAATCCAGGGCGCAGCCCATTGACCGATGGAGTATCCCATAATGATTAGCGCCAGGAGCTTTCCCAGCGAACCGGTGCCGAAGCATTCGGCAGTCACGAGCGGAATGAGCATATAATCTGCGCCCATCGCAAACCCGAAGAGAATGGCGAATGTCAAAAGCGCATAGGTCGAACGTGGATTTGCGAGCAGGAAGACAGACACTCCAATCAGGAGATAGAAAAAGGCCATGATGTATGTCTTTCGAAAACGGTCGGCGAGATAGCCGACAATCACTCGGCCACCCAGGCTTGATGCGAGCAGGAATGTAAATAACCGGGCGGCGGACGTCGCCGAATAGCCTGCATCCTTTAAAAAGAGAATGAAGTGCTGAATTACAGCTCCGATGGCGCCGATTACCAAGGTCGCTCCCGCGAGGATGAGCCAAAAAGCGGTTGAGCGGACGGCGCGAGCGACCCCTATGGAAGAGGAATCGCGAACCGCGGAATCCCCTTGTGTCAGTTTAGTCGCCTCTAAACCATCGGGAATAAGTCCCAATTCTTCCGGGGCAGAGCGCGTGACCCAGATTCCCACTGGAAAGAGCACAAGGAGGAGCATTGCGCCCACGAACTCGAGAGCATGGCGCCATCCCAGACTGCGGGCGAGGCCATTGACCAACAAAGGCGCGACGACTCCTCCTACCCCCAAACCAAGGTAGGCATAACCCATGGCTTGGCCGCGTCGCCGGCGAAACCAGCGTGCGATCAGAACCTGGTTAGCGATGGGCCCGGCCAGAACATAGCCCAGAACCTCTACAATGCAGAGAAGTTCGAACTGCCAAAACCGGGTTATCAAACCCATGAATATGAGTGGAACTCCGACTAGAACGACACCCGCGAGAATTACTAACCGCGCCCCAATTCTGTCGATTACCGTTCCAGCGAAAACTCCAAACGGGAGTCCGGCGAAAAGAAACCCGAGGAAAAACCCTTGGGTTACTTCTGCCCTTGTGAATCCAAGCGACTCAACGAAGTATGGATAGAAAACAGGAAAACCATAAAATATGATCCCGACAACGAAAAGGAGATTCAGAAAAGCTGCAAGAACAATCCACCAACCGTAGTAAATGCGCGTCGATGGCTTTTCCGATTGGCGATGAGGCATATGTCTCCTGAATTTCATTTTTGTCCAAGAAGCGAAATGCGAAGCCTATCCTGAACTGCAGCGCATTTTCACCCAAATTCCGGGCCAGCAATCGCGCAAAGAGAGCCGGGATTACCGGAGTGAATATTGGGACCGCGGTACATGCGCGTTAGGATGCGAGTTTGCGCAAACCCGTGGGCGCGTAGCAGTTCAATGGCAAAGGAATTGGAAGTCATGCAATCCACCAAGACAGTCTCGCGTGTGGAACGCCCCAAGAATTCAAGGAGAAGCTTCTCTGCTACTGCCCGGCTTTGTGCAATCCAGGGACCAAGATGATCGGCGAAGGCCCCGCGGCGTCCAAATGCATACCCTTGCGGTTCGCCCGGGTCGAAAATAGACATCGCGAAATCCTGCGATTCATCATGGAGCGAGCGGAGCAAGAAGCTTCGGTCGGCACCGAAGACATCGCGGTCCTTCGCAAAAATGAGGGCAAATTGGTCCCCGGTCAGGTGCGAAAACCTCGTCTTCTCCCTCCCTGCGACGTTGCCGGGCGGTCTCTGCAGAATCCATCTTTCAATCTGATATTCCGTTACGAATCCCAGCTTCGTGTAGAGAGGTTGTCCCTGAGGAGTGGCATCGAGCTTCAGAGTGCGTATACCGCGCCGATCGAGATACCCGACGGCCTTTTTCAGCAGTTGCGTTCCGATTCCGCGGTTTTGAAATTCAGGATCCACCAAGACCATTCCAATCCATGCAAAGCGATCCTGGTAGGAAATAGTTGTCGCTGTGCCACATACTCGCGCATCAACCTCGGCGACAAAGCATCCCTCGGGACTTGCCTTGAGAAAACGATGCCAGTCGGCCCCGGTCTGGTTCCACCCGGCGAGATGAACCAGGCGCAGACCTGTGGGCACATCAAGTTCCGTCATCGCGCGGATGTGCATGTTCATAATTCCAGCGACAATTGCCAACTGCGGAGGAGCATAACGGAAACCTCGGGACGCCTGGTAATAAATTCGAGTACAATCACGCCGCAGCCGTCCGCCGCCCATCGCGCGAGACGACAGAAAATCCTAATGCAAAGCGATAATTCCTCCATCCGGGATGCCGAGCAACTGGAACGCCTACTCAGCGAACCCAGTGAAGGGGCGATCCGTGCCATGAGCGCGCTCGAAGGCGACGTTCTGGTTTTGGGCGTGGGCGGGAAAATGGGACCAACGCTGGCTCGAATGGCCAAAAGGGCCTCCGATATTGCGGGAGTGAAACGACGCGTCATCGGTGTGTCGCGATTTTCGTCCTCGTTCTTGGAGGAGCAACTGCATGCTTGGGGTGTCGAGACGGTGCGTTGCGATTTGCTAAATCCCGCATCGCTCCATGATCTGCCCGATGCGCCCAATGTCGTATTCATGGCTGGAATGAAGTTTGGGACCACAGGCCAGGAACCGTTGACATGGGCCATGAACACCAACGTGCCGGCCCTGGCAGGGGAGCGGTACCGCCGCAGTAGGATTGCCGTATTTTCGACGGGCAACGTGTACGGACTTTCATCGGTTGCAAACGGTGGGTCACGCGAGGGCGATCTTCTGGATCCCGCTGGCGAATATGCGATGAGTTGCGTGGGACGCGAGCGCATTTTTGAATACCTCAGCCGGACAAATGGCACGAAGATGACAATGCTACGCCTGAATTACGCCGCCGAACTTCGCTACGGAGTGTTGTTGGACATTGCGCTCCGAGTGGACGCGCAACAGCCCGTACCCCTTTCAATGGGCTATCTGAACGCCATCTGGCAAGGCGACGCTTCGGCGATGAGTCTGGCGTCGCTGGTCTACGCCACTTCTCCCCCGAACGTAATCAACCTTACCGGCCTGGAACTCCTCAGTGTGCGCTGGGTCGCCGAGGAGTTTGGAAAAAGGATGCAGAAGCCCGTGCAATTTGAGGGAACTGAATCGGGTGACGCCCTTCTGAGTAATGCGCAAAAGGCCTTTCAGCTGTTGGGACGGCCTCGTGTGAATGTGCAGCAACTGATGGATTGGATTGCGGATTGGATCAGCAAAGGTGGAGCCACATTGGCCAAGCCTACGCACTTTGAAGAGCGTGCAGGCCGCTTCTGAGGCATGCAATCATCCGGAGGCCATGATAGGCAGATGGTCCAAACACTGGAAAAGAGGATTCAACAGATATTGAGGAACGGCACTGTGATTCCCGCGCATCCTCTCGCGCTGAATGCAGAGCGTAAGTTAGATGAGCGCCGACAGAGAGCCCTGACTCGATATTATGTTGCGGCCGGAGCCGGTGGCCTGGCGATCGGCGTACACACGACGCAGTTTGCGATTCGAGATGCCCGTATCGGGTTGTTCGAGCCTGTACTGAGATTGGCCGCGGAAGAGATGGACCGCGCCGATCGCACTCGAACCGAGCCATTGATTCGAGTCGGGGGGATATGCGGAGATACCGCCCGGGCGGTCTATGAGGCCCAACTGCTCAATGAATTGCGCTACAGTGCTGGGCTTCTGAGTCTAGCCACCGTAAGAGATCTGGATGAGCAAGCGCTCATTTCCCACTGCCAGCAGGTCGCGGATATCCTGCCGATCATGGGATTTTATCTGCAACCCGCCGTGGGGGGGCGCGTTCTTTCGCATAAATTTTGGCGGCAATTTGCGGAGATCGAGAACGTTATTGCGATCAAAATTGCACCGTTCAACCGGTACCATACGCTCGACGTGGTTCGAGCCGTCGCAGAATCAGGCCGGGACATCGCCTTGTATACCGGCAACGACGACAACATGGTGATGGATCTTGTCACCCCTTACGCCTTCACAATTGATGGACAACTCCGTGAGAGGCGAATCGTTGGCGGCCTGCTTGGTCATTGGGCTGTCTGGACAAAACGTGCTGTTGAGTTGCATGGGGAGTGCCGCACGATGGCGCTTGCTGCTCAGCCGCTTCCGAAAAGCCTCTTGCAGAGAAGTGTGGAGGTGACGGACTGCAATGCAGCATTTTTCGATACGGCAAACAATTTCGCTGGCTGCATTGCCGGCTTGCATGAAGTCTTGCGCAGGCAGGGTCTGCTGGAAGGCATCTGGTGCTTGAATCCCAACGAAACTCTCAGCCCTGGTCAGAGTGAGGAGATTGACCGAGTTTATCGTGCCTATCCCGAATTGAATGACGATGATTTTGTGCACGAAGGACGAGAGGCATGGCTAAAACCTTAATGAAGGGTCTCGCTCCACATCTTCCAGAACCGGGATTCTTATGGAAGTCTGAGCGTTCGAGCTTCTTGTAATCCCACTTGGTGTTGCACTGACGTGTCACTGGCCTTTGACTCGCCTGCGACTAGGGGCGCATGTCTGGGAGGTCAAATCCTTCGTCACGCCCTGTCTCTCTGATATAGAATCCTCTGAAAGTACAAATACAGGAGATCTACTTCTCTACCTGCATGGAGGAAAGCTCAGCGTGATTGCAAGAGTGTTTGACGACAAGATGTCACTTGGCAAAGCCGCGGCCGACCAAGCCGCGGGGGCCATGCGCCGGGCGATCCTCGATCGCGGGTGCGCCCGTATCATCGCGGCAACGGGAGCTTCCCAGTTGGAATTTCTCGATGCATTGACCTCATCGAAGAACATTGATTGGCGGCGGGTGGAGATGTTTCACCTCGATGAATACGTTGGGCTACCTATCACCCATCCCGCCAGTTTTCGCAAATACCTTCTTGAGCGTCTGATTCACAAGGTGGGGATAGTGAACTATCACCTGCTTGATGGCAACGGCGATCCTGGCGAAGTTGCCCGGTGCGTCGGCAAGGCGCTGCAATCGGCGCCCGTTGACGTTGCTTTTGTCGGTATCGGAGAGAATGGCCACCTGGCGTTCAATGATCCCCCGGCGGATTTCGCGACGGAGGAGCCTTACCTGATCGTCGAACTCGATGAAGCCTGCCGGCAACAGCAAGTGGGAGAAGGCTGGTTCGCGAATATTTCGGAGGTCCCTCTTCGAGCCATCTCCATGTCGGTGAGACAGATCCTGAAGGCAGAGGAAATAATTTGCGTCGTGCCTGATGCGAGAAAAGCTCCGGCGGTCAAACTGTGTTTCGAGGGAGAGATCAGTCCGATGGCTCCGGCTTCTATCTTGCGGACGCATCCGGCGGCTACGATTTATCTCGACAAGGACTCCGCCGGGTTGCTCGCTCCCGAAATGCTCAGTGGGCTTGTGGCTCCGGCCTGATTCGTGACCGCGTGATTTCCGTGAATACCTTGCTCACAAAGAACTCCGCAGGGTACCTGTGGCCATAGCCAAACAACTGGATTCGCGCCGGCCCCGGCTCATCCGCTCGCTGCGGTGGTGGATAGCCGGGATTCTATTCGCCTCCACGGTTATCAATTACATCGATCGCCAGACACTTTCCATACTCGCTCCTTTCCTGAAACGGGACTACCACTGGACAAACGTTGACTACGCCAATATCGCTATCGCATTCCGCATCGCTTATACCATCGGACAAAGCGTTTGCGGGCGGTTCATGGACCGCGTCGGCACGCGACGAGGGCTGACCCTCAGCGTTACGTGGTATTCGATCGTCTCCCTGCTGACTTCGCTGGCAAACAGTACATTTAGTTTTGGGGTCTTTCGCTTCCTGCTTGGCACAGGAGAATCCGCCAACTGGCCTGGCGCGAGCAAGGCCGTTTCCGAGTGGTTTCCGAAGCGTGAGCGTGGCCTGGCGACCGCCTTCTACGACAGTGGATCATCAGTCGGCGGCGCAGTCGCCCCCTTCTTGATCCTGCCAGTGTATTTGCGCTGGGGATGGCGCGTAGCATTTGTCATTCCTGGGCTGCTCGGATTTTTGTGGCTATTTGCTTGGCGCCGCTTTTATCACTTGCCGCAGGAACACCCTCGCATCACGGATAGCGAACGCGAGATGATTCTTGTCGAGGCTCAGGAGGCCGATGCTGGTGGGAAATCCGGGCTGCGCTGGCGCGATCTCTTTAAGCTGCCGCAAACATGGGGAGCGATTATCGCCAGGGGCCTAACCGATCCTGTGTGGTTCTTTGTCACGGACTGGTTTCCCATCTACTTGGTCGCAAAGGGAATCTCACTGAAGAGCGGCCTAATGGCCGTTTGGGTTCCCTTTGTCGCCGCGGATTTGGGAAATTTCTTTGGCGGCTGGTTTTCCGGATTTTTGATTCGGCGCGGCTGGCCACTCGGTGCCGCGCGAAAAGCGCTGGTTGTCTTTGGTGGCTGCGGGGTGTTGCTTCTCATCCCGACAATTTTCACTGTGCACCTGTATCTGATCGCCCTGCTGTTCGGGATTGCTACCTTCTCCTACGCTTCCTTTTCGACGATTGCAAACGTGCTACCTAGCGATCTTTACCGGAGCGCTTCTGTCGCATCGGTTAGCGGCATCTGCGGAACTGGGGCGGGAATCGGCACCATCATCGCATTCGAATTAATTGGTCATCTTTCCGACGCGCGCCAGGCGTCGGGAACGCATTCGTTTGACCCCATCGTGATCGTGGCCGGTCTGATACCGTTCATTGGCATGATCCTGGTCTTATTGCTTGTGCGCAATACGCGCGCAACCGATCAGGGGCTGGTTCGGCGAATTTAAGCTGGCTATTTTGCACACTAACGGCGCTCCGTATCCCGCTTAGTGAATATAGGCCCCCGAGGGCAGGAGATACTGCACCGGCCAAATCTCCCGCTCCTGCTGGACGATTTCGGACCATTTCAGGACTTTCGCGTGGGGTTGAGAGAGCAATTCAATGCCGGGAAGCGTCTCCGCAATGGCGCTGGCGAGCGTATAGGCATCGCCCGAAGCAGTTACGAGCACTATGTTTGCCCCCAACTTCTCGCCGGAGAACCTCGCGGCGATTTCTGCGTCCTCGATCATTTGCAGAAAGTAGGGTCTGCCGATCAGAAGAGAGTTGTACACGTAATCTGCAAGGACACCAGAAATGGGATTGACGTAGGCCTGATCAAAATCCAGCGAACCCAGAGCTGGATCATCGGGCGAAACTGCTTTGTAAGGCATACGAGTTTCGCCAAGGCCACGGGAATCGAATGAGACAATATCGTACCCCGCATCCACATAGTTCTTGAGCTCGGGCCAGTCTGCCGCTGTCGCTTTGCCCTTTTCACTGAACCACAAAAGTACTCTCCGTTTCTCAGTTGCGGGTTTGTGGATGTAAAGCAACGGCATCTCGAGCAACTTGCTGTGCCGCAGCAGATATCGGTCGATCGACACACCGGCTGCCACTGAGCTTCCCTTGAACTCCCAGGTAATCTCTCCTTCCCCAGCTAGTGAGCCGGAATATTCGCTGAGCTTCCAGTCCTTCACTCCTGGATACCGGTCACCACGATATTCCTCTGCGAGGCTCCGACCCGGTCCGGTCTTATGCTCGCCGTAATACTCCAGGATCACTTCCATCAGTGATCGTGCATCGCCGTAATCGAGCCTGACTTGCCCTGTTCGTGTACATTGCAGGGATCTACCGGGAAGTTCCTTTACCGGCGGAAGTCCGTGTAGCGCCGGGCTCCCATTGAAGTGATCGAGAAAATCCAGTGCGGCTTCCTGGTTTTCCTCAGAGAATTGGTGTCCGTGATAGCCCTCGACCAGCGCTATTCGCTCTGCGTGGCCGAAACGTTCGTAGAGCGCTCTTACTTCGCGGACGGTCTTGCGTGTTCCTTCAATGGGGAAAAAATCGAGCACCGCCGCGGCCACCATTACCGGCCGCGGATAGATCAGCAGCAGCAATCCTGGATGGTCCAGGCCATTTGGAATCATGCCAAACAAATCCTGCTCGGGATCGCTGTCGGGATCGGCAAAAATACGATTAGAAATCCTCATCGGCAACGCGGTGATGTAACAGGAGGGCACGGCCACTTTGATGCGTTCATCGAGAGCGGCAATCAGAGTCGCTTGGAAGCCCCCGCCGCTCGTCCCTATGATGCTGATTCGTTCGCCGTCAACCTCACGGCGTGTCAATAGGTAATCGACCGCCCGGATACCGTCCCATATCTCCCATCTGGCGAGATTCGTTCCGGCCAGATAGGCTAGGTTCCCCATCACCGCGTGCTCGCCACAAATCAGGTTATAGCGACTTTTGCCCGCTGCAGCATCCCAGAACTGGCTGCGTTCCCCCTGCCCAATTGGATCCCAGGAGATTACTACATATCCACGCCCCGCCAGTCGTTGGCTGAGCGCCTGATAGTGAAATTTCCCATCGGTTGCATGCCCCGCCGGGACCAGTACAGCCGGATGCTTTTTAGTGTGATCGTCAGGCACGTAGACGAGTGCGGTAACATAAACACCCGGCAAACTCTGGAAAATCAGTTTTTCAACAGAGAAGCCATGCATCTGAATCTTGCCGGTGATTTGGGCGTGCAGACCAGTCTTTGTCGCGGGCAAGCCGCCAATCATCTGCAATAGCTGCTGTCGCAGTTCGGTTTGCGACTTTAACAATTCGTTCTCGTTCCCCATGGACTCCCAGGCTTTTCGTCGCTGCTCGTCTTCTCTCCACGCTTGCTCTGCCTGAAATTCCAGCAATGGCGTGATTCGTGGTCCCGGTGCTGAAGCATGCTCATAAACTAGGAAAGCTTGTGGGGGCGGTGCATCCTCAGCGGCTACTGCGCAGAGGGCCATCGCTCCAGCGAAAAGCGCCGTCATGCATGGCCGGATCATTCTTCCTCCCAGTAGTCCGCTGGTGTACTCAAGCGACCTTCCTTCTCCGCGATCATTCCTACATGCGAACAACGCTATTGCGTTTTTACCGCTAGCGAGCCCATCGCATACCAGCCGTCATCCTGCCGGCCCTCAATGGCGAGGCGAACCACGGGTTGTCCTGTCCTCGGGTCCAACATCGCAACGCGTAAATCGTACACGTCTTCCGGCAGAGTTTCCGGAACATAGAGCGTCCCATCGAACACCGCGTCTCCGGGAAGCCACTTTCGAACGTCCACCGGCATCCGAATGACCATCGCCGTCTTGTGAGATCGCAACTGGACGGCCAGTGAGATTTCCCGGTAGATGGG
The DNA here is from genome assembly GCA_963780315.1 of Candidatus Acidiferrales bacterium. Taxonomy (GTDB): domain Bacteria; phylum Acidobacteriota; class Terriglobia; order Acidiferrales; family UBA7541; genus Acidiferrum. The sequence continues at coordinate 508,386 of CAWABP010000016.1, forward strand.
CGCGACTCCCGCGTTCAGCCACCACATATGAATCGGCATCATCGAGCCAGCGCTGACCGTTTTCGGAAACTCCAGGCGGCGCAAGATAAAACGGTAACCGATCTTTTTCTGAAAGCTCTCGAATTGACTTCTCCATTCGGGCGGAATCGGTGCAGACTTTATGTTCACGGAACTCACATGCCATCGCAGGGCTTGTTCCAGTATGTAATTCAGGTCGTAGCCTTTCTCCTTCCATCCCGCGACCGTGTAGCAGGTTTCCAGTGAGACCGGCTTGTGCTGCCAAACATCCTGAATTCCCGCACGGACTACTTGTTGCGGATAAATCTCCAGCATTTCTGCCGGGAAATAGGCATTGGTGGAACTTGTCCGCATATCCCCCCAACAATCCAGCCGCCACCCAGCACCATGTTCCGTGCCATAGGTGAGCGCCTGCTGCTCATCAAAATTCATCAACAGCGGTGTGCGCTGAAACGCCTCCAGCCAAATATCGATGAGCTCTTTTTGGTAGAGAAATTGTGGCATGTAGGGGCTCCAACCCTCTCCCCAATATCCAACAGAAGAAATGTCCACGCTGTCGAGGTATGGGTTGCCGTCATATCGTTTCCCAGCTTCAGCGACGAGTTCGCCCCAGTACTTCAGAAAAAGTGGATCGCTAAAATCCGGCTGCCAGATTTCTCCGTCTTTGTCCGCCGGTTTGTTGGCACGTCGTGCGCCAGAGTTTTTGTACCAATCAGGGAGCGGATCCTGGTTTGCGTAGGGCATCAGCCGAATCGCCAGGCTCTGTCCATGCGCCCGCGCCTCTTCCAAGGCGAGATCCACTATCTCCCAATCAAACTTGCCCGGCTCCGGCTCAAGGACGTTCCAATACCATCGGCAATACGCGATCGAGGTTTCCGGGAAATCCGGCTTTGTGGCCGCTTGCGGCAGCTTCGCAACTGGCCCGAGTTCGGACCACTTCAACGGAGGATTTGGCACCTGCCCGTTGAATCTTTGAAAGGTGGTTATACCCATCCCGGGATTCACCAGTACGTCGTGGATTTCCTTCGGGCGAATCACTACGACATTTGACTGCGCCGATCCTGCGTATCCATTCACCAGCAGCAGAAGCGCTGCAATGATAGGTTTCCCAAGGATGGATGGTGCGGGATACGGGCGAGACTTAAAATTGTTCGAAGGGCGAAACATTTTGAATTCTCCATCTTTAGCAAGTCGCTCGGCAATGCTCCCGAAAGCGATAAACCTCATGCAAATCCGGCCTGCTCAGTTCGGATGATCCGGCACCTAGGCGTTCCCGAGCCGCAACTGTTCTGCAAGATGTTCGCAGGCGCGATGAGACAGCGCCATGATCGTGAGTGTCACTGACTTTTCCGGATGAGATGTGAAACATGCCGCATCCACCACTAGCAGGTTCTTTATGTCGTGGCAACGGTTCCATCTATCGAGCACGGAGGTCCTCGGGTCATCCCCCATGCGAGCACCACCTGCTTCGTGCGTCACGCTTCCAAGTGGATAGGGATTCTTCTTCTCATATGGAAGAATCTCTGCCCCGGAAGCCTTTAGGATCTCCTCCATCTGGCCGTACATCTCATCTCGCATGGCAAATGCGTGATCATATTCTGCATTGGTGTGGAACCGGACCTGCGGAATCCCGTAGCGGTCTTTGAGCCCTTCGGGATCAATTTCCACAAAGTTCCAGTCAAATGGCAGCCCTTCACCATAACCGTCAATGCTTACGGCCGCGGGATACAGTTCTTTGATTCTCTTCTTAAACGCGGAACCAAACCCCGGCAATTGGGCGCCCGGCCCGGGGCCCATTCCGCATCCCGTAGCAAGTGAAAAGCGGTATCCCCGCAGAAACTTCTCATTCTTCTTTCCGTAATTGTAGCGAGGTATATAGAGGCTGTTCGCGCCGGGACCGTCGTCGTTGGTTGAGGGGCGCCCGGATAATTGGGGAAAGAATCCCTGGATCGCGTTGAACGCGACATGTTCCATCAGAAACCGCCCCAGTGTGCCGCTTGAATTCGCCAAACCCTGCGGGAATTCGCTGGTTCGCGAGTTGAATAAAATGCGGATGGATTCAACCATGGATGCGCCCAAAACCACAGTTTTCCCGTACGCCTCGTACTCCATCTTGTTGGTGGTATCGATAAAGGAGACTCCGCGCGCCTTACCCGTACTTCCGTCGAGCAAGACCCTGTGCACCGCGGCATTCGTGCGCAGTGTGAAGTTTTTCATTTGTAGAAGCCTGGGGAAAAGCACTTCTAAAGTGCTGAACCGTGAGGCGGTATCGCATCCGAAGTTACAAGCGCCGCAGTAGTGACAAGCGAGCCGATTGTCGTAGGGTTTGCTGAGAACCGCCAAGGGGAACGCCACCGCTTTGATGCCGAGCTTGGCCGCGCCCTTTTTGATGAGCCACTCACCGCAGCGAAGGCGAAACGCAGGCAGGATGTTCTTATTGGCAGGCGAGTTGTATACACCTTCGCCGCCGCCCGATACTCCGATCAGTGCCTCGACCTTGTCGTAGTACGGCGCCAAATCCTCATAAGTAATGGGCCAGTCCTCGCCGAATCCGTCTTGTAAACTCTTGGGCTTGAAATCGAGTGGGCCAAAGCGCCCTGACTCCCGGCCCCACACCAGCGTTCGCCCACCCACGGCGCGCAGCCTCGTCCAGGTAAACTTCGCTCCGGGCGCCAGGGCGTATGGATCATCCTGAGGGACGGTGTACAGATCCTCAGTCCATTCATTGATCTTCCATTCCATTCCCTGCGGCAACTTGCCGTACTTGCCGGGTTTACCATTGCCGCGGTAGGGCCATTTGAAAGGGTACCGGTGAGTGTGAAAATCCTTGTGCGGCTCAATCATTCGCCCCGCTTCAAGGCACAAAACGTTTAGACCTTTGCTGGCGAGAATGAAAGCGGCTACGCCTCCGGAGGCTCCCGAACCTACCACAATCGCGTCATAAATCGTCTGCATACCGAATTCATTTCTCCCTGGCCGGGTCGCCAGTGCCTGTCAGACAAACCAGGCGCCCGAGTACACGGCACAAGATTTTTGTTGCTGCCAGCAATTCTGGCTCTCCTGAATGCTGCTTTGACTGGCCAGGCTACTCCTGATGCTCTGGGTGCGTGCAGCCGGGAAAGTCACTGTTGTAATTCATGCCCTGAAAGTCCAACACTTCGATTAAACCGATCTGTGATGTGTAAAATCCTTCGACAGTCAAATTCTTGACCAGCTTGAAAAACGCGTAACCCGTGTGATGCGCTCCGGGATCGCGTTCCGGCAAACTCATGTCAGTCAGCAAACTTACGCGTTCTTTGATTGAAGCCAGGCGGAAGGCCTTCCCAAACTGCTTCTGGCTCTCAGCATTCAGAAAAGTCAGACCATCCATCCATTCGCGCTGCAACGATGGTTCGAACTCTCGCGCAGAAAAAACCACGAAATCGATGTAGTTTGCGACTTTGGCTTCTCGCGCGCCGGGTTTATCGTCGGTGGGAATCATTAACTCTGTCAGCTGTTCGACGGCCTTGAATTCATCGGGCTTGAAAAACTGAGGTACGTATGGCGCGGCGTGGCCCATGTGCTGCACGGCCATCGAATCATCCGGTCCCATTGCGGGTACATCCGGCGATGGAAGCCATGAGGCCAGGAATTCCCTGCCGGCGGCGCTAGCGGCCAGCAAGCCGAGATATTTCAACGCCCCTCTTCGTGAGATTTCACGGTGATCCATGGCTGCCTGCCGCCATCAAGTTCGGATTGATACCCTTTGTTGCAGACTGTGTCTGTTACTTTGTTCTTGGAATACTGTCAAGCAGCATCCTGTTTAACACGTGTGTCCCAGTGCGACCGGAAATGCAGGAAACGAAAACCTAAATCGAACGAGATCACTTCCCGGAAACCAGCTTGAGGAGACCGAAACATTCGGGAACATGAAAGGTGTTGCTCAACGGAGGCTGCCACGCCAATTCCTTGTGGCGACTGGGCGGCCCCTGGCTGAGAAAAAGATTCACGCGAAACGTGTTGCCGGCCTCAGCAGGACGGGAATCAATCGCCTTTATGGGTATTCTGATTGCGGCGTACCATACATGTTTCTCGTGATCGACACGAACGGTGTGTTCGAAGCCTGAGTTCCACACCCAGCCTTCTTCGTGATGAGGATTATGGAGGTTGATATCCAGGTCGACCCACTCTCCCTGCGGAGAGATCTCAAACTCTTTATAGCGCTGAATGTCATTAAAATCCGAGCCGATGAAGACCTCGGCAACATCCCAGTTCCACAGTTCGTTCGTTTCCTTCTTCGTATCAGGAGAGGGCTTCAAATAGAGTTCGACGTAGGGGCAAACAAACAAGAAGTAAAGATAGCCCTTGGTCCAACGTGAACGCACTTCCATGGGACCGCTGGAGAAATTGCCTTGCGCATCCTTCTCGGCGAAGACAGTGTGTGAATCACGCCAGAAGAGAGAAGATTTATCCGTGGTGAGCGGTACATCAGCCGACGCCTGGGCGCTCTCAAAAAGTGCCTGGGTCCCGGCCGAAAGAATGGCACTGGCTAACAACAGTGAAGCTGCAAAGCCGACGAAGAGTTTCATCACCTTACTCCTTCATCAAGGCGTGCACATAAAACAAGCGCAAGCCGCGGCCGAAACGCCAGACATGATTCAGACAAACTGCACATATGCGTCCTGAATCATTTGGACAGCGTCATCGATCGGGGTTTGCCAGAGCTGCTCATTGAAAATCTCCACTTCGATGGGCCCTTTATAACCCGCGGCTTCGACCGCTTCTCGCAATCTGCGAATTTCGATCACCCCCTGGCCCATCAATCCACGCCCCATGAGCATACTGCTGGATGGCACGAGCCAGTCGGAAACATGAAATCCGAAAATCCGCTTTCCTGCCCGGGAGATCTCTTTATAGACCATGGGATCCCACCACACGTGAAAAACGTCAACGATGACTCCGACCGAGCGTGGATCGAAAGCCTCCGCGATTTCATTGGCCTGCGCGAGGGTAACCACAACGGAACGATCGGCGGCGAACATGGGATGCAACGGCTCAATACCGAGACGCACATTGCATTTGCTGGCGTAGGGTTGGATTGCGGCGATGCCCTCTGCCACCATCAGGCGCGCCGAGTCGAGGTCGCGGTTCGCAGAAGGACCGTTCACCAGAACCAGCAAGTCGGTGCCGAGTGCGACTGCTTCATCAATGGCCCTCAAGTTGTCTTCGATTCGGATGCGGCGTTCCTCACGTGTGGCCGCCGGAAACATACCGCCACGGCACAAGCTTGAGACGCGCAGGCCGGCGTCTCGAATCAGGCTGCTCGCCCTGGCGGGAGAATCCTGAATTTTGTGGCGCCACGCGCCAATCCAGGAGATTCCGTGACGCGCGCAGGCCTGGGCGGTTGCCTCGAGGGTGCTGGTATCAGTGGTGATCTGGTTCAAGCCGAGACGCAAAGGATCGGGCTCTGTGCTAGGCATGGGACTTCCCCTCAGCCACGCCGGCAAGGGCAAGGACGCTGCGCATGCGCGCGACGGCGAGTTCCGGATTGCTCAGAAGTCGTGCCCGGTCTGCATGAACGAAAAGTTCGGCCAGGTGCACGATGGAGCGAGAGCTCTCCAAACCGTGGACCATCCGAAAATGGTTCTGATGGCCGTTGAGGTAGGCGAGAAACACAAGCCCGGTCTTGTAGTAGAAGGTCGGCTTCTGGAAGATGTGCCGGGAAAGAGGAACTGTTGGCGCGAGCAGTTCCTGATATTTGTGCGAGTCGCCTGCATCCAGGGCGCGCAACGCCAGAGCGGCGGCCGGCGCAATGCCATCGAAGATTCCAAGAAGAGCATCGCTATGACCCGTGTCGTCTCCCTGGATGAGTTCCGGATAGTGGAAATCGTCACCGGTGTACATGCGGACGCCTTCGGGGAGCAGACGACGCATAGCAATTTCTCGTTGTGGATCGAGGAGTGAAATCTTAACGCCGTCTATTTTTCTCTCTGAATCGCGGATGATGTCCAGGCAGATCTCCATGTTTTCTTCGACACTTTGTCCTCCCCAGTAGCCTTTCAATTGCGGATCGAAAGCTTCACCAAGCCAGTGCAAAATGGCTGGGGCGGAGAGTTGCGAAAGAACTTGGTGGTAGACGCGGTGAAAGTCATCCGGTGATTTGGCGCATCTGGCGAGATCGCGGCTGGCCATCAGTATGACTTGCGCCCCGGAATCCTGAATCACAGAGCATTGTTCCAGATAGGCTGATATGACTTTATCGAGCGTCACGGGCTGCAGCGGCTCGAGTTGATCCGTGTTTGCGCCGCACGCAATTCCAGCCCCCGTAGCGCGTGCGTCCGCCGCTGAGCGTTGCATCAGATCTTTGGCAGTATCCCAGTCCAGTCCCATCCCTCGCTGGGCAGTATCCATGGCTTCCGCCACGCGAAACCCAAGTGACCAGAGAAATTGCCGGTATGCGAGAGTCGCTTCCATATCGAGAACGGGCTTGCAAAGGGGATCACTAGTGGCAATTGGATCGATCACCACATGGGCTGCGGCAAAGACGATGCGAGACGACAGGGGGGCGCCCGGGACGACAGGCAATGGCCCCGCGTCGTTAAGTTGGTACTCACGCAGGCTGCCGGACAATGGCAATGAGATTCGCATCGGCTCCTTCCTGATGCTAGTTCAACGTGAGTTTTGGAACATCCAACCATCGCCGCTCGGCCCAGGAGCGCCGCCCAAGCTCCGCCAATTGCACGCCGCGCGCGGCCTGTAGAAAGCTGTGGGGGAAGGGCGCATCCTCGAGCACATGCCTCAGAAACATCTCCCACTGAACTTTGAACGCGTTCTCATACTCGGATGTCGCAGAAACCGTTTGCCAGCCGCCCAAATAGTCCGTGGAACTAGGCATGTCGGGATTCCAGACGGCTCTGGGAGTGGCAGTGCGGTGCTGGGTTTTGCAGTCCCGCAACCCCGCCACAGCACTTCCAGTGGTGCCGTCCACCTGAAGAATCAGCAAATCTTCCCTGTGTACACGGACAGACCAGGAAGAATTCATCTGCGCGATCACCCCACCGTCGATCTGGAAGGTTGCATAGGCCGCATCATCCGCGGTGCATTTATAAAGCGCTCCTGCTTCATCCAGGCGTTCTGGAATGTGGGTTGTGCCCAGGCAGGAGACCGCGGTGATGGAACCGAAAAGATTTTCCAGGACATACTGCCAGTGGGGAAACATATCGAGAATGATTCCGCCTCCATCCTCTTTTCTGTAGTTCCATGAAGGACGTTGCGAAGCGGGTGAGCTCCCCTCGAAAACCCAATACCCAAATTCTCCGCGGACAGAAAGCAGGCGCCCCAGAAAGCCGCTATCGATCACATGCTTCAACTTGCGCAGCCCGGGCAGAAAGAGCTTGTCCTGCACCACGCCGTTCTTGAGCGAGGATGCCGCCGCAATGCGTGCGAGTTCCAGGCTTTCCTGAAGGCTGGCGGCCAGCGGCTTTTCACAATAAACATGTTTTCCAGCAGCCAGGGCTGCGCGAACGCTCCCGGAGCGCAGCGGAGTTGCTTGAGCGTCGAAATAGATGAGGTTTTGGGGGTCTGCGAGGCATTCGTTCAGGTCGGTGCTCCATCGTTCAATTCCCCAGGTCGCTGCCAGGGCCTGAAGCTTTTCGGCATTGCGGCCGAGCAGAACTGGATCCGGGAGGACTGTGGTGCGGTCACGCAGTGTGATGCCTCCCTGATTCCGTATGACCGCAATCGAGCGGCCCAGGTGTTGATTTGTCCCCATGCGTCCGGTGACGCCGTTCATGATGATGCCGATTTTTCGCATAACGGGATTCTATCCTCTCAGGATTAAGTCATTGTCAGGGACATACTGTCCAGAGGGAGTTTTACGAACGCGCGAGCGCGCATACCGGCGCGACCCATTCAGACTCCTTTACGCCAATCTGGATCATCGTAAGCGCGCACCTTGATTGTGAGCGAACCGTCCTGGTTTACGGGCTGCTCGCAGGCCCAGGCAACCGGACGGGATACTCCCGGTCGTACTTCCAGCTCCGCTTTGAGCCTCACGTCTCCCAAGTAACCGTGCGGCAGGAGGAAAGCTCCCTGGTGCACGCCGCCACCGTGCGGCTGTCCTGGATCAAGTGAGCCACGCAGCTGAACCTTTCCGTCGGGGCTTTCGAGAGTTAGCCACAAAACTCCTGGGACGCCCGCAACACCAGTATTGGCGATCGCTACGATCAACTCCGATGTGCCATAGCGCTTGCGCTGCCACACCCAAGCGGGTCGCACGCGATAGCCGATTCTGGCGCGCAACTCGCGGAATCCCCGCGGGAATCGTTCGTTATACGATTTCAGGTTATCCGCTTCCGTCCACAACGCCCAGTAGTTGGCGCGCACGTCAAGCGCGTGCAGCATGAAGTTTTCCAACTCGTTCACGCCCGCCGCATCCACCTTCAGCGTCCCGGCGTCATATTGCCGGAAAGTGCCGTCTTCCAGAATCGCTGCCAACCAAGGGGGGCGGTTGGAAATATTCTCGATCTGAATGGGTTCCTCAACAATGATGCTGTCCGACCTGAGCCACGCCCCCGACAGCTTTGCTTGCTTGAGCACTTCACGATTGCCGACGCTACTGATGTCGGGTTGTGTGTTTACGGCGAGCGGAGTAAGCGGAAAGAGCTCCAATTGACGGCGAGTCATGTGAAGGAATGTCCGCTCGGCCGTTACGTAGTCGGGGAAGGGGTTCGGAAAGTTGCTGGTGTGTCCTTCACCCCAAAATCCGTATTGCATTAAATCCACCCACTCGACAAGCGGATGATTATCAAACCGGGCTGCGAGCAGGGTTACCAAATCTTCGAAGGCCTTCTGGAAGGCCGGGTCGTCGTAACGAGGTTCCAGGTATTGCGCATCAGGGTGAGAGGGGATGTTGCCAATCTTGACCATGGGAACTTTGTCGCGCAGGAAATCGGGGATAGCGAGTTGCTTCGGTTGAAACTCCGGGCTAGAGAGTTGCACCCGGAAAGCTACACGAAGACCGTAGCGCTTGGCTGCGTCGAAAGTAAGGTCCCAGACAGGATCGAGATCGAGTTGGCCCGGGCGCTTCTGAACATTGCGCCAGTCACACCGAATGTAGAGGACGTCCACAAAAGGGAGGCTGGCCATCTTCTCCACATGCTGTGCGAGGGTCTCGCGGCCCTCTCTTGCAGCAAGAGATGGGCCGTTTTCCTCCCAGGTGTAGCCGACCAGCCCGAGTCCAGGATTGCGCAAAGCGCGGTCGGTGGGTGTGGTGTAGAGAATGGTCTGCCAACCCTCATCCTGATCAATGTCGAAGGGGCCTTGGTCGAGCCGTTCTCTGACTGGGGCCTGCCACGGGGACGGATCTGCAATCGAAAAAGTACGCGAGGGCCAAGCGCTTGCCGAACCAATTGCCAGAGCTGCACCAGATTTCAAGAGGTCGCGCCGCTTCATAGCGGACTCCTTCGAAAGACGGAAATCTCACCCGTCGTTCCGAGTTTCAAGGATGTGATTTGTGGATCATCCAGGAGCATAGGCAGTTTTCGCAGCAAGAAACGGAATTGAAATGGAAACGATTGCATAGTAAGGTAAACGAAAGGTCAAAACAATGATAAACGTAAGTATACGACAGAAAATGATAGTTTTGATTTTCTGGCTCGTAGCGTCCTCTCCTCTATTCGCTGGTCAACACAACAATTTCCATGTTATAGGCCCGGGTGGCGGCGGAGCGATGTACAACGCCACCATCAGCCCTCACGATGCGAAGGAAGTGCTTGTTTCCTGCGACATGACTGGTGCATATATCAGCCACGACGGCGGACGATTGTGGCGCATGTTCAATCTGCGGGACACCGTGAAGTTTTTTGTTTTTGATCCCATGCGTCCAGGAACCATCTATGTGGGGACGGGGCCGCTTTGGCGGAGCACGGATGATGGTAATTCCTGGAAACTGGTGTGGCCGCGACCCGGCACGATCCAGGGTATCCGCATGAGTTCTGACCACGCGGATGAAGTGATCATCGCAGACCCAAATCCACTGGGTGAATTTATGGCGATGGCAATCGATCCCGAGGATTCCGACTCTCTGATCGCGGCAACCATGAAGGACGGGATTGCAGCGGTATACGCCTCCCGAGATGCAGGCACCACTTGGGAGAAAGAAACAGAATTGCCGGAACGCGTGCGGAAGCTTTGGATCGATCCAACTTCCCCCAAAGATCATCGGGATGTCTACGTCGCTGGTGATCATGCGTTTACAGTGCGCCTTGGCGGCAAATGGGAGAAGCGGCCCGCACCGCCGATGGTTGTGTTTAATGATGTAAGCGCGGGATTCTCACGGGCATCGGGAGCAGTTCTCTACGCCACGTCTGAAGCAGGAATTTTTGTGTCATTGGATCGGGGGAAGTCGTGGACATCGCCTACGCTTGGAGGACAAGGCGCGCAGGTCCGTGCAGTTGCGACGAGTTTGCTTCATCCCGAAGTTGCTTATGTCTCCTATTGGAATCTCCTGATGGAGGGAAAGACCTGGGTGGGCGTCGCCCGTACAAGAGACGCTGGCCACACCTGGCAGTTGGTGTGGAAGGAGGGTGAAACTCCCCCATCGAATGTGCATGATGCATGGATCACCGAGGAACTCGGCATGGGCTGGGCCGAGCATCCCTTGACGCTGACTGTCGCGGAGCAGGATGCAAATCTGACGTACTCCACCGACTTGGGACGCACGCTGGTTTCAAGCGACGGCGGAGAGAATTGGACAGAGGCATATTCCAAACGGGTTGCAGGCGCAAACTGGACCACCAGGGGACTCGACGTTACCACCAGCTACGGCTATTTTCTCGATCCGTTTGACTCCCAACGGCACTTTATTGCCTATACCGATATCAACTTGCATCGAAGCGAAGACAGCGGCCGCTCCTGGTTGACTTCTGGCAAAGGCATTCCTCGGGCATGGAGTAATACAACCTACTGGCTGGTTTTCGATCCGAATGTGCGGGGAAAGATGTGGGGAGTAATGAGCGGCACGCATGATTTACCGCGTCCGAAGATGTGGCGGCACACTTCCACGGCAAAGTACAAGGGTGGTGTTTGCACCAGTACTGACGGAGGCCGCACTTGGAAGCCCTCGAACAGGGGAATGGCCGAAACCGCCCCAACGCATATCCTGCTCGATCCCACGAGCGCGCCAGGGAAGAGAGTGCTTTGGGTAGCAGCGTTTGGCAAGGGAGTCTACAAGAGCTCTGACGACGGGCTCACCTGGATGCTGAAGAATCAAGGGATCGCACAGAAAGATCCGTTGGCGTGGCGACTCTCTCGGGCGACAGACGGAACCCTATACGTACTGATTGCTCGGCGCAGCGAAGATGGATCCATCGGTAACAGCGGTGACGGTGCGATTTACAAATCCGTTGACGGCGCCGAGAGTTGGCAGGTTGTGAACCTGCCGGCGGGTGTGAATGCACCCAACGGACTTTTGAGTGATCCCCAAGACACGAATCGGCTCTATCTGGCCGCATGGGCCCGAGCGACCGGCATGCACGGAGATGGTGGCGGGATCTTCCTGTCCACCGACGCGGGCAAAACGTGGAAAACGCTGTTCGATCGCGACCGTCACATCTATGACGTCACGAACGATCCACGCGATCCCAACATTCTCTACGCGGCAGGTTTTGAATCCTCGGCATGGCGTTCGACTGATCGTGGGGAAAACTGGACACGGATTCCAGGCTTCAATTTTAAGTGGGCCCACCGGGTCATACCGGATCCCCAGGATCCCCAGAAAATCTACGTCACAACATTTGGCGGGAGTGTGTGGCACGGAACAATCAACGGAGACACTCGGTCCCAAGACATTGTCACGCCGGAACTTGAACCGGCTCGCTGAGAGAAATGCAGGCATCGGTTCGATTATCCGGCGGTTGCTTTAGGTGCACCAGAATTCGTTGTGCAATCTGAAATCCGCTGTCCGGAGGGGAGACAAAATGTCATTGGCAGGGTTTTCATACTCGATGGTCACAGATGTCGTTTCAACGCCAGTACTGAGGCCCAATCGATTTAGAAGGTTGCTAAGCGCGGGACTGTTGACGCTCGCGCTGAGCTTGGCCGGTGCGTCTTGGGTGAGCGCGCAGGAAAAAGTGAAATCGGGCATGGATATGCAGCAAATGGCCAAGGTGCCCCTGCGCATGCAGGAACTCGTCAATACCGGCGAAGTAGCCGGCGTGGTGACACTAGTCCAGCGTGATGGAAGCGTGATTCAAGTTACGGCAGAAGGAATGCAAAACGTGGAAGAGAATCGCCCCATGCGCGAGGACTCCATCTTCCAGATCATGTCCATGACCAAGCCTTTCACTGCCGTCGGAATCATGATGCTGGCCGAGGAGGGAAAGCTCAGTCTGACGGATGATGTGGAGAAATATCTTCCCGAGTTCCATGGTCAGATGCTGAATGTGTACGGTTGGATGAAAACGCCATCGCGCCACATCCGCATCAGCGATCTGATGAGCCACACCTCCGGCATGCGGATGGAATCCCAGTGGGCGATGAAGGATCTCTATCAGACGATGGACCACACGCTGGCCGAAGCGGTTACTGCTTATGCCAAGGAACCTCTGGAATTCGAGCCCGGCACCAGATGGCTTTACAGCAACATGGGCATCGCCACGCTGGGCCGCATCATTGAAGTCGTTTCCGGGGAGTCTTACGAAAGCTTCATCGCGAGCCGCCTTCTCCGGCCATTGCAGATGAAGGACACCTTCTTCTATCCACCCGCCGATAAGCTCAATCGCATCGCCATTGTCTACATGCCCAAGGGCGGAAAGCTGGTTCGCGCCGGAGCGGATATCCTGGGCGGTGATCCGGGAGCGTTTCGCAAAGGCGCCAAGTATCCGGCGCCAGAGTTTGGGCTCTTCTCAACGGCGGCGGACCTTTCGCACTTCTATCAGATGGTATTGGATAACGGAACGTGGAAAGGCACGCGATTCCTGTCTCCCGCCAGTATCGAAACCATGAGAGAAGTGCAAACCGCAGGGATGCAAGCCGGGTGGCATCTCGGTGCGGACTACGGCCTGGCCTGGGAAATAATCACGAAACCGGCAGGCACTTTGAACATGCTTCCGATTGGCACTTTTGGACACGGAGGCGCGTTTGGAACACAGGGATGGATCATCCCCAAGCACAACATGGTTACCGTGTTCCTGGAGGCGTGTGAAGGGGAATGTTCCAGTTCGCCAAAAAACGCTTTCGAGCAGATCGTGGTCTCGAGCGTGTTACAGCAATGAACATGCAAGTAAGGCTCAAAGTCTGAAGACGTATTCAGTGATTTGGGCCGCCGTTTTTTACGATCGTGAAATGCGCAGGCGCGCATTCCCCACATCGGGAAGTTCCGTCCGGAGGATGCCTTTTTCATTGGCGCGCCCGCGAAGCGTTTTGATGGGCGTACCAGGAGAAGCGGCGCGCTCGGACGCAGGAATATTGGGTCCAGAAAAATTCAGCTCATAGATACAGTTCGGTTCAAGCCCTGTGGCAATGAGGGATTGGCCGGGTAGAGCAGGCAGGGTTACTTCTGCCAGAGAAAACGTCTCAGAAGTATTCGCAAAAAGAACGACAGGCCCATTCGCGACGAAGGCACCGCAAACGTTCACTCCCTCGAGAGCCTCGACCTGTTTCCCCTGCTTCCCGCGTTCTCCAATCTCGATGACATGAAGAAATTCCACGTCAGTGCCGGCATCGGCTGGAGATACTTCCATACGCCACGCGCCTGGTTTGACGTTTTTATGGTTCGAGGGGAGTATGTGATCGAAATCTTGTCCCCAGAAGGTCTTCCACATCGCCTGCAGCTTTTTGTCGGAGGGCAGGGCCGAACCTGCTTCGGGATCCATTGGCCAGTTTTCTCCGGTACCCCAGTGGCCACCTCGATCGTCCCCAGGAACCCAGAATTCGAAGCCGGCTCCACCGCGTCGTGTCAAAACCCTTTCACGTGGCAGAAGTGAATGGACCAGCAGCTCCCCGTCGCCATCTGTAATGCGGAACGTGTCGGCATTGCGGAAAATCTCGCCGCCGTTTCCCGCGGGTGACGCAATCCCATCAACCACCGGTGCATTGCTGCTGTGCAGTAACCAGGCTTTATGAAAATCGGGGCGGGTGGTGCGAAGGCGATCAAAGACGAACAGGAGATTGAGCGGCGGGTTATAGAGAAGTTCGCGCGTGAACAGACTGAGCTTCGCTGGGGAATAGGCGCGCGTGGCATCGCCCATCGCGTAGTGATATTGGCCCGGAACATGATCGAGAGTGCGCATCCGGGCCAGGTCCCATGTCTCCCGCGTGCGTTCCCAGTCCCCCAGACTGCGCACAGTATTCCAGTAGCGGGAGGAGTCCATGCGCTGACCTCCATCGTTCGCAGCCGCCAGAACATTCTCCGACCAGTAGAATTTCTCCTCGGGATCGAAGACGAGGATGGTGTTGTGTGCGATGGTGCGGTGGTAATAGTTCAAATAGTGGGGAGATTCGCTGTCCGTATAATCTGCGCCACTGTCAATTGCCAGATATCCCCGGTGATAGATGGTGAACTGATTCTGGTCCGGGTGCTGATGCTTGGCGAAGAAGGGGCCGGAATCAAACTCGATCCAGGTTGATTGCTGCGTCCAGCCGTTGCGAATCACCAGGTGTCCGACACCGGGGAAGTACTTTTGACGAGGGAGTTCGTGCTCCAGGCTAAGGGCCGGATCGCGTGGGGCCAGTTCCGGATCATCCCAAAGAAACGCAAGAACCGGCAAGAGCCATTTGTCCGGGACAAATCCGCTCTTACGAAGAATCCAAGCGGCGTAAGGATCCTTGAAGCGATGCACCGAGTAGCCCAGCAGGGTGGTGTCTGAAGAATTAAGGATAGGGTACTCATTGTCTCCCTCACGCGAGGGAGTGCCATCGGGCATGAGTTTGTAGAGATACGTTGTTCCCACCGATTGAAATGCCGTATAGCGGATTGCGGGGTCAATCCCCGTCACGGTCCGCCAGAGTTCAGCCAGCATCGACAGGGGCGCCCAGGTAATCCGGAAGTAATCCATGGATTCGTGGTAGCTGCCGCAGGGGGTGACGAGTTGCGTTAATTCCAGGATATTCTGAAATGCTGCGTTCACCCGTGGGAGCAAACGGGACGCCTGCTCTGCCGTGGATTTGTGGCTTGCGATGGCGTAAAGCGCAAAAGCCGTGAGTGAAATATATCGGACGCTGTAATTGTGATAGGAAACCTCGGAAGGTTCGACAAGATCCGGGGTTGCCAGGATATGTTCGGCAGAGTGAAGCAAATGTTGCGCGATTGGATCTGCGGTGGCCGCGTCGAACCCCGGAAAATCGCGGAGCCAGTCAAACGCCAGGGAATAATGAACGAACTCAATCCACGTGCGGCCGGGACGCTCGACGCCCGGCAGAGGGGAGGCTTTAAGTTGGGCAAGAGCTTTTTCGGCGAAACTGGCTTCTCCTGTTAACTTCCAGGAGAGCGCAAGTCCAGCGAAGTCGTCCGGTGGGCGGTGTCCACTGGCGTATCGCGCCTTCAAGAGTGCAAGGCCGGAGAAAGGATCATGTTCCGCGATGAGAAGTCCCGGATGGAAGGGCTGCGATTCTTGGTCAAGCGCTAGAACGGGTTCGCGGCCAATCAGGTCCTTTGCGATCAAGGGTAGACCGGAAGTTAGGGCGAGAAATTGTCTGCGTTTCATGAGAATGCCAGTGCTGCAAGCTTCCCGGAATACTGATTTTGAACGGCTTCCGCAAGTTGCATCGAATAGGCCGCGTCGCTGAGCGAGCATCGCGACTCGGAGCCATGTTCCAGCGAATGGAAAAAGGCTTCGTACTCACCGAGGAATCCACCGTCAACCAGAGGATCGTTGGAAATGGGATGTTGCTCCACGATTGTCTCGCCGCCCCATCGTACTTCGCCGCGAAAGCAAAGTTCAGAGCTATAGGCTGATCCGAGCGTCACCTCCATCGCAGCCCCGTCGGAGATCATGCGATAGGTTTCCCGGCGCAAGCCCGTGTGGAGCATCAAGGCGATTTCGGCAACGGTGGAGTTTGCATAGTGCAGGCGTATCAGAGAGTCGAAGGCCGATGAGTTGGCGTGAGGGTTGGAAGACACCTCTATCGACTCCGGATTACCCAGTAGAAACCGCACAGTGTCGAGGGCGTGAATCCCCGTGCCGATCGCAAACTGCGCCTCGATCCGGTTAGTGCGCAGCATTTCGGCTCGCGCATAACGCACCGGATGCTGCCCTGCCCATTCCTTTAGCCGTACGATGGTAGGAATCGAGCGCCGGTTGAAGGCAACAAAGCTAAAAGTACCGTGGCGAACAGCAGCTGCGGCAAGTGAACACGCCTCGGCGAGGGAAATTCCCGGGGGTTTTTCGATGAAGAGAGGAATTCGCAAAGGCAATAGGGATTGCACAAGTTGGAAAGTGGCTGAGGGCTGCACCGTGCAGACGATGGCGTCTGGCCGGACCGACGACAAGCTTGCATGAATATCAGCAGAGGCTTCACGATAGTGGAACTGCTCCTGAAATTGACGGGCGCGCTCGATCTGCAGATCGCAGATCAATTCGAGAGAAACGATCGAGCGCCCGGCGAGCCGGGAGAGCGTTGGTCCATGCGCATAATGGCTCCATTCCCCTGCTCCTACCTGCGCAATTCGAAAAGACACCTTACCTCCTCCCCTCAGCTTGTCGCCTTCACCGCCTCACGGCCCCGCACGAATGACAAACCGATACTCACGGCAATCGTGGTGCCCGCAAACCAGAAAACAGTGCTTCGTTCGCCAGACGAAGTCTGGAAAGCCAATAGCAAACTCAGCAGTCCGATGCAAAAGATCACTCGGCTGAGAAATCGGAAAACCGGGGTACTCATGTCGCTTGAACCCTGCAACTCTGTCGCAACGTCAATGGGAGTGTGCAATTGCAGGAAAAGGAGGTCGCGCCGCGGATTTGTCTTGTCCCAGAAGTGGCTCAAGAAGAAAATGGAAAAAGACGATGGAACGATGATAAGAACCTGCTGAATCAGCGTCCAATGAAAGACGAATGCCCCGGCGCATCCAAGGACGAGTCCAACCGTGAAGGAGGCTAAACCAGACCACGGAGGAGTCCGCTTCACCACGAGACCAAGGAGCGCCGGAGGACCATAAGCGAGGGAAATGATGGTATTGAAAGTGAGCATGGCGGAAAAAACACTGACCCCCGAGGCGGCCATATAGACGGCGATTCCCAGTGTCGCGGAACCCAGGAGCAAGGTGGCCAGACGGCCCACGAAAAGGAGCTCACGTTCGCCGGCCTTCGGGCGGAACAGGGCCTGATATACATCCTTGGAAAGCACAGCGGCTTTGAGATTGTACGTGCTGGACAGGTTGGCCATGGTCGAGCTGAATACCACCGCCAACATGACGCCGATGAGACCGTTGGGCAGGAGGGTGAGGCTGGCGATGGCGTAGGCCGCTTCGCTGGGATTCGCAAGCAAAGGTCGTACGGCATGCAGATCCGGATAAATGGCGCGCATGGCCATCGGCGGGATAAACCACATGAACGCGGCAACAAAGAACAGTCCGCAGCAGAGCAATGCCACCTTGCGACCGGCCCGCTCATCCTCGACACTAAAGTAGCGCTGCGCCATGGCGCTGCTGTTGTAACCGAAACTGGTCATCACTGCAAAGGAAAGAATGTACAGCCAGCTGAATTCGCCGGGCATGCGCAGCGAAGTCAAATCCGCAGGAAGGGCGTGATATAAGCCTGAAACTCCACCCAGGCGTGCCAGTGAGAGCACAGCCAATACGATTGAAAAGGGAATAAGGAGCGAGGCTTGGACAAAGCTGGTGATCACGACCGCCCACAACCCGCCGGCCAGACAAGAAAATGTGATGATGGCTCCCGCCGCGACAACGGTCCAGATGATGGGTAGCTTGCAGATAGAGGAGACGAACAGGCTAAGACCATAGAGCATGGAAGCATTCATGAACAACTGAAAGATGATGGTGGCCCAGGAAAATGTCTGCCGAGTGGTCTCATTGAAACGCGAGTTGAGATATTGCATCACGGTGGTGACACGACTGCGCCGCCAGCGTTGCGCAAAGATGAAGAAACCGAGAAGAAAGCCCATGGCATTGCCGATGTACATGGCGATCGCACAAATGCCACTGCGATAGGCCACGCCGGCCATGCCGGTAAACGTCCAGGCGCTGAACCCGGACATGAACGCGCTGAGTCCAGCGACCAGCCAGGGAATGCGGCTGCTCCCGCTGAAAAAATCAACAGCACCACGATTGACTCGCATGAAGGCGATGGCGATGCCAATCATCAACAGGGCATAACAGGCAATTACGATGTAGTCCGCGAGATTGAGATTGTGCATTCTTTTGAGGCCTTCGGATGTAATCCCGTTGTTTTCAGTTCCTCCTGCGGATCAAGCGACGGGTATAGAGCTCCCGCTCTGGTGTCAATCAGAAAGCCCAGAGCCTCAGACTATCGAACGTCTAACTTTCAGACCTCTCAAGGAGTCCGTTGGCCTTCCTGTAATATGCTGCGAACACATGCTTTACCAATAGCTCGCCCGGTGGAACTATGCCTGGACACGGCAGCTTGCCAACACCCTGAACCCGAGGCAGTCGAAAAGTGGGCAGAGCCAAAGACAATAAACAGAAAGCATTTTATATATTTCTATTGCTTTCTACAAGCTTCTGTTGTACTTATTTCAAATCATCGGGGTCCGGTGTCTCTCCAGAATCTTGCGAACTTATCGGAGGAGTTTATGAGAATCAGCTTTCGAGCCCTACTTTTGTTGGCTCTCGTTTTTCTATTTGCACCATCTTGCGTGCGACCTCAAGGAACGGACTTGGGCACAATCCGCGGCACGGTGACGGATGCTTCCGGAGGTGTCGTGGCCAACGCCCATGTGGTCATTACCGACCTCAAGACCAAAACGGCGCGCTCAACAACAACGAACGCCGACGGTGCATACAGTGTGTTTGGATTGAATTCCGGAGCCTATACACTGACAATTTCGGCCCCCGGATTCGAAACCGCGAAGATCACAGGCATCAGCGTCACGGGAAGCGGTGTGACCGGAGCCGACGCAGTCCTTCGCGTTTCCAGCAAGACGGAAACGCTGGAGGTGATTGCGCAGGTCGGAGAGATTCACACAGAGGACCAGACTATCAGCCAGACGCTGTCAAGTCAGTCGGTCATTGATCTTCCGCGCGACAGCCGCGATGTCTATTCCTTCCTGTACCTGAATCCGAATATCACGCAAGGCTCGGCAGCCGGCGAATACAAGTTCATCGGTGCGCAAAGCTACGGAGCAAATTTCACCGTGGATGGACAACGGTCGAATGGCGGAATCTTTGGAAGCCAGACATCCAGCCAGCCGCCGCTGGACGCCGTCGACGAAATCAATGTGATGTCGAATGACTTCAGTGCGGAGTTGGCCGGGATCTCGAACATACGTGTCACCTCGAAGCGCGGAGGTAGCGAGTACCATGGTTCGGCATTGTACGAGAACAGTAACTCAGCCTTGGCGGCTTGGACCGTTCAGGACTTAAACAACAAGGCAGCATTCGAACCGACATCGTTCCAGAGCTCGTATCCTACCCCATACTTCAACTACAACGTGATTGGAGGAACCGTCGGGGGACCTATTCCGAAGGTGAAGAACACCTGGTTCTTCCTGGCCTACGAGCGGGACTACAATGCGCTTCCCGTGAACATGCAGTCCAGCGCCCTGCCGCATCCGGCGCTGCTCGCCGGCGATTTTTCGCAGGTTTCGGACTCCAAGAAACCGTTCGTACCTGCCGACGTGCAACTGACACCGGATGAAATCGCCAACGATACCCTGGGCGGACTCGGCCAGCAATTCACGCAAATTCCGCAAAGGCTCTTGAACCCATACGCGTCCAAGCTTGTGGATACCTATTTCCCGCACATCGGAATGGACGCACCGTATAATCCCAATGGCAACGGAACCGTTCTGGACTACGGAACATTGCAGTCCGGCTTGGGCGTCCAGGACCTGGGGACGATGCGTGTCGATCATGATTTCAACAGCAACAACCATCTTTACGTCGTTTATAGTGCGAGCGCTGACTCAGACGATACTTCACAGTTCGTACAGACTCCCTATACAGGCCTAGGTCTGACGAACACGGACCGCCGAAATAACACCGTCTCTGTATCCTATACGAGAATGATTTCCACCAGTCTGGTCAATGAAGCCCGTGGTGGATTCAACAAGCAAAAGCTGTTCCGACACAGCAATACGACGCTTGGGGGTTTTCTATCCAGCATTGGTTTCAGCGAAGACCAGGTCAATGCCTATGGGGACGTTGTTTCGGCGGACCAACTAACCACTTACGGACACCCGGCAATCAATTTCAACGGAGTTTTCGCCACTTTCAACAACGGCGGGCGCAACACCAATCGTCCCATGGATCAAAACCTCATAACGTTTGGCGACAAGTTGACCTGGATCAAAGGGAAGCACAGCCTGCGATTTGGTGCCGACGCCGTGCGCAATCAGGCCCTTGATGGCTTCGCGGTCAATCGCGGGAACGTGCGCGGACTGATGACTTACAAAGGCTCCGGCACTACGCCGCTGGCGGATTTCCTGATGGGAGAGGCGGCAACCACGGTGACGTACGTACTTCAACCGCGCCCAGCGATGGATGTGCACAATTGGGAGCAGGGCTATTACGTGCAGGACGATTGGCGGGTCACGCCACGGCTTACCCTCAACCTCGGGTTCCGGTATGAAATCTCCACGCCGTTTGTTGATGCCAACGACATCATGGTGAATTTCGATCCGAACTACGTCGATTCCGCGACCGGCCGCAAAGGACGCTTTGTAGTGCCATCGTCAAAAACTATCCAGTACCTGGCTCCCGCCGTTGTCAATTACGGCGTCGTCACTGCCGCGAACTCGGGACTCGGAGTTGGCAGGGGATTGATCCGTCAGAGTTGGGACAAGGTTGCTCCGCGACTCGGATTCGCCTGGAGCCTAAATAACAAAATGGTATTGCGCGGCGGGTGGGGCCTTTACTACCCGACTTCGGCCGCACAAGGCGTTCGCGATCCGCTGGCAACAAACACCTTCAACCAAGCCGTCACGAAACGCTCGGTGGTGGGAACGGGTTTGCTTTCGCCATGGCCCACCAGCAGTTCCGATGTCACCAGTCCAATGTCCGGTGGGGTTACCAATGGCTTCGGCAATCAGCCAAGCGCTTCCATCGTGGACATAAACGTAAAGGATCCTCGCGTTCAGCAGTACAATTTTTCATTGGAGCGTGAAATCGGATGGAGCACTGTTGTTCGCGCCTCTTATCTGGGCTCCTACATGGGCCGCCTGATCGCCGCCACGGACGTTGACGCGATTCAACCTAGCGACAATCCAATAGGAGTAACAAACGGCGATGGTGTTACCCTTTGCGATCCATACAATAACGGTGATTGCAACTACTCGCCAGCAGACCTGGCGCGCATACCCTTCCCGGAACTCCCCGATGGCATAGGCAAGTTCAGTAACTCCGGGCACGGACGCTCGAATGCCTTCCAGGCTGAATTAAATCACCGGTATTCATCCGGACTGATGTTCTCCCTCAGCTACACCTACCTCGATCAGAAATCGACTCCGCCCGACAGCGGGAACTCCAGCCTTGGCAGCGTCTCTTACAATCTCTTCAATCCCTCTCTGGATTACGGCGAAGACTCTTATGTGTCGCACCATCGTTTCGTTGCCTACGGCACGTACGACCTGCCGTTCGGGCATGGGAAAAAATACGGAGCCGGGATGTCAAGATGGCTCAATGTGATGGCCGGAAACTGGCAGACCGTCTTTAACATGTTTGCCAAATCAGGTACGTACTTCACTCCGTTCTGGATTTGTGATGATTGTGACCCCGTGCAGCCAGGAAACATCGCCACCAGCTCGATTGATGCCGTCGGAGATTATTCGTCCAATTCTTTCCGTCCGTCAGTCTTGAACAGCAACTACAATCACCCAGCGAACGGTGCGATCTGGGATTCCAGCGCATTCGGCGTGCCGACTGTGGGAGCAGACTTGTTCTCGGCTAGCAACGTTGCCGGTCGCAACATCCTCCAGGGTCCAGGTGCCTGGGGCGTGAACCTTGGCGTCCACAAACAATTTCATGCCAGTGAGCGAGTTACCCTATTGTTTGGCGTTGACGTGGATAACCTCTTTAACCATCCGCTGTTTATGCCTACCCAAGACTACGCTGGTGGCGGCGGAACCTTCGCACAGGTCGGCGACTTCAATGTACTGGTCGATCAAACCACGGGAAAGTTGTCAATCCCCGTCAACTTGCCCGCCTCAGATCCTAATGCAGCTGCTAATGCAACCTACAACCCCGACTTCGGAAAATTGCTTAGCACTTTCTCTCAGGAAAGCGTCGCCAACCGCCGCACCATCCGTTTGCGGTTGCGCATTACGTTCTAACCGATGAACTGAAGCTTGCGCGGAGTGGGAGGCCAACGAGGGCCTCCCACTGCGTTCCTCTCGCAACAAGGCGGTTCCGTTGTTCATTAAAAGTTGCGAAGAATCTGAAGACGCCAACGGCAGTCTGGGAAGTTCGGAGATAGCTCCCCCATGACGTTTCCTTTAAGTGAGAATCCACATCCGAGAAGTTCGTCAGGTCTTGACAATCCTTTATCATCCAATTGGACGGAGAGTTCATTCCTGGAGACGCTTGATAAAAGCCAGCCGCGATTGCGCGCGCTGCTCACGGCCGAAGCGGAAGAAAAAAGACGGCGGGGGTACTTCCACACTCTGCACGAGATCGTGCAGCAGCCGCGGACGTGGCTGGACACCTGCGCCAGAATGATTTCTCACACAGCGGAACTCCAGGCTGTGGTCGCCAATGTTCGAAGTGTCGTGCTGACGGGTTCGGGAAGTTCTGAATACGCGGGAGACTGTGTCCGGCAGGTCCTGCAAAAGGAACTTAAGGTTTCGGCCGAGGTGATTAGCGGGGGCGGGTTGCTCATGCACGGGCGCAGCATCTTCCCGCCAGAGCGTCCTGGGCTGATGATCTCGCTGGCACGATCCGGCGACAGTCCGGAAAGCGCCGCGGCATTGTCGCAAATAATAGAAGGGGACTCCGCCATAAGGCATCTGGTAATAACCTGTAATCAGCACGGGACGCTGGCAGTGAAATACGCCCAGGACCCCCGGGTGCCAGTCATTGTCCTGGATGAGAGTACCAACGATCGCAGCCTGGTAATGACGAGTAGCCTGACGAATCTTGTGCTCGCCGTTCGATTCCTCGGGCTGCTGGATTCTCCGCAACTCTACAAACGCATCTGTGAGCGCCTGGGGGCAATCTGCTGGGACTTGCTGCTGAAAAACTTCGAAACCCTCGCCAGCGTGAGCGAAAAACGGTTTCGGCGCGTGGTCTACCTCGGCAATGGACCAAAGCAAGGGGCAGCGCGAGAATCAGCACTGAAGATGCTGGAGATGACGGCCGGCCGGGTGCCGGTCATTTGCGAGAACTATCTCGGGCTGCGCCACGGTCCAATGAGTTTCATCTCCGACATGACTCTTGTCGTATGCTTTCTCTCTACGGATGCAACGCTGCGCGCCTATGAAGCGGATTTGCTTGCTGAGTTGAGGCGTAAACAGCTTGGAATGGCGCGCGTGATAGTGGGAGGAGACATTCCCGGTGAGTTGATACAAGCGAACGATGTCGCCATCGAGACTCCGGGCATCTCGGAAGTCGGTGATGACAATGCGCCGGTAATTGACGTTGTTGTCGGGCAATTGCTCGCATTCAGCCGGTGCCTGACAGAAGGTTTGCGGCCGGATTCACCTTCGGTGGACGGTGTGATCAATCGCGTGGTGGAGAATTTCACCGTCCACGAAATTCGCGCAAAGTAGATCCGTGCGAAAGCTATGAATCGCGATAGAACTGAGACTTAGCGAATAGCTACGGCCGGTTTCCAAGCAAAGAGGAGGAAAGTCCATGAGCAAGCTGAATCGGCGTGAAGTGTTGACCGTTGGCGGAGTGGGTCTGCTCGCAAGCACGATACGCGTGCCGCGAGACTCGCAGACGGAGCAGGTCAAAGGTCACAAACCTTTGGACCTCGCCGACTACGAGCCGAAAAGCATGTTGCACGTCAAGGAGACTCGCGTGGAACGCGCGAAATTCCCGGTAATCGATATCCACACGCACATTTCCGTGTCCATGAAAGCGGTGAACGGCGTGGAACTGGACCCCGCCCGGAATTTTCTTGCGCCTCCTTCCGAACTTCTCGCCGTGATGGAACGCAGAAACATCCTTGCCATGGTCAATCTCACCGGAGGGTTCGACAAGGGACTGACTGAGGCGGTCGGGCGGTACGACCGCGCGTACCCTGGGCGTTTCTACACTTTTACCGAGCCTTCCTATAACCGCTTTATGGAACCCGGCTATCCGGCGCTTCAAGCTCAGGAAATCGAACAGGCGCACGCGAGCGGGGCGCGAGGGCTGAAAATATTGAAGACCCTTGGCCTGTATCTGCGCGAGAACATTACCTCCGGCAAGCTCGTCAAGATCGATGACCCGCGATTCGATCCCATGTGGGAGGCTTGCGGGCGGCTGGGGATGCCTGTCGCCATTCACGTGTCGGATCCGATTGCGTTTTTCACCCCCACGGACAAATACAATGAGCGCTACGAAGAACTAAATAACCACCCCGACTGGTCATTCTATGGCGGTGATTTCCCGAGCAATGCCGAACTTCTGGAAGCCCGGAATCGCGTGATGGCCCGTCATCCGCAAACGCAATTCAACGTTTTGCATGTCGGCAACTTCGCTGAGAACCTCGAGAATGTCGGGGAAAATCTCGACCGGTATCCCAACATGACGGTTGAACTCGGCGCACGGATTGGGGAATTGGGGCGGCAGCCACGGACAGCGCGACACTTTTTCGAGCGTTTCCAGGATCGCATTCTCTTCGGAACCGATGCGGTCCCACACGGTGATGAATTTCCCCAACAGGTGTTCGGCGACCTGCTCTACCAGATCTATTATCGTTTCCTTGAAACCGAGGACGAATACTTTGACTATGCGCCGGCCCGTGTTCCTCCACAGGGGCGCTGGAGAATCTACGGACTGGGTCTCCCCGATCAGATCCTGAAGAAGGTATATCAGCAGAACGCCGCGCGACTGCTGAAGATTTCTCTCTAGAAATTGGAGGAGCACTCGTGCGGCTACGGATTCTCTCGTTGGCTGTTTTCCTGATACTCAGCCTCAGCGAAGCGGCGGCTCAGGTCCGGGTGTCGGAAGGCACGCTCGCCCTTCCTACGTATGAGGAAGGCCCTCCCGATCCAAATCCTCCGTTTGCGCAATTTTCGACCACCCTTTTCAGCTATCCCTACACTCTTCGGGAAAACCTGACGGACCACAGGGTCATTCACTCCTGGCGCGCAGTGTACCTCGAGAACGAATACCTGAAATGCTCCGTGCTGCCCGATATTGGTGGCCATTTGTATACCTGCGTGGACAAGCTTAGTGGTCAGCCCATGTTCTATGCGAATCCTTCGATCAAAAAAGCCCGCATCGGATATCGCGGAGCTTGGGCCGCGTTTGGCATCGAGTTCAATTTTCCTGTTTCGCACAACTGGGTTTCAATGTCTCCGGTAACCTTTGACTACGCAACGAACGCGGATGGTAGCGCGTCTGTGCGCGTCAACAACATAGATCGTGTGTATGGGATGGAATGGTCCGTCGAACTGATCCTGCGTCCGGGAAGCACCGTACTCGAAGAACGCGTCACGTTGAACAACCGAAGCGATGCGCGGCACCGATTCTACTGGTGGAACAACGCCGCGATTGAAGTGAAAGACGATTCGCGCATTGTCTATCCGATGAGATTTACCGCAAGCCATGGTTTCAAGGAAGTGGACACTTGGCCGGTGGATTCATCCGGTGATGATCTCAGTCTTCTCCGAAATCAAACCAAAGGGCCAGTTTCGCTCTTCGTCCATGGCAGCCGAGAACCGTTCATGGGAGTTTGGCGCCCCGACACTGGGACGGGTACAGTTCACTACGCGGACTATGATGCGCTTCCGGCGAAGAAAATCTGGTCGTGGGGGGCGGACGCTGATGGATTGGATTGGCGAAAGGCACTCTCTGACAACAACAGCGCTTATGTAGAAGTGCAAGCGGGACTTTTTCGCAACCAGGAAACTTATGCGTTCCTGGAGCCCAGACAGACGATCCACTTCAGCGAGTACTGGATGCCCGTGCGCGGTATCGGCGGCATTACCCGGGCAAATCTGGCGGGAGTGCTCAGTCTTCAGAGAGATGGAGCGACGCTGACGGCGGCACTCAACTCGAATCAAACTTATCGTGGAGCTGTAATCCGTATTCTTGAAGGATCCCGGCTTGTGGAGGAAGAGAGAGTGGATCTGCAACCCGAACAGCCTTGGAGCAAGACGATCAAGCCGGTTAGCGCTGGTGTGTACTCCATTGAGGTCCGCGACTCCAGCGGCAACATGCTATTGCACCACACTGAGAATGACTACGACTGGACGCCGGTCTCGGAGATTCACACGGGGCCTCAAACCAGTTATA
This sequence comes from Candidatus Acidiferrales bacterium, assembly GCA_963780315.1. Lineage (GTDB taxonomy): Bacteria > Acidobacteriota > Terriglobia > Acidiferrales > UBA7541 > Acidiferrum. The sequence continues at coordinate 534,961 of CAWABP010000016.1, forward strand.
AGATCCCGCCTCCCGCGAAGAGAACCGAGGACGATTGGGTAGGGCTGGGTACAGAAGAGGAATTGAACGGGAAGTTACTGGAGGCGATGCTGACCTATGAGCAAGGCCTGGCGGCCTTCCCAACGAGTTTCTCGCTTTTGAAAGCCGCGGGACGGTTAGCGACATGCTTGCTGCGGTATGACGAGGCAATCCAGAAACTCGAACCGGCTGCTGCCCGCTTCGTATCGGATCCTGAAGTGGCCTACTATCTCGGCATCGCTTACGAAGGCGTTGGCAGGATTCACGATGCGCAGACGGCTTATGAAAATGCCGCACGCCTTCCGGAATTTCGCACAGCAGGCCGCCTGCGTCTCGCTGAACTTCTTGCGAAAGGCGGGAAGATTGAGGAAGCCCTTGCTCTGTTGCAGTCGGAGAGCGGCGACCTTCGTGTCATTGAAGAAACCGTGGCAATCAAAAATGCTACCGGGCGAATTGCCGAAGCGCAATCCCTGGCTCGCGAGGGCACGAAAGACGCGACAAGCTTGTTCCTTGAGTTTGAGCAGGCAAAGCGGCCGTACGAAGATGCCCGGCTCATGCGAGCCCTTGCCGCTGATCCAGAGCGCGTGCTGAACATAGCGAGCGAGTACATTCGCCTGGGACTCTATCGCCGCGCCCTGGATGTTTTGTCACAGCAATATCCAGCAGTACCGCCGGATGAAACCGAGCCAGGTGCCGTGCTCCCGCAAGATCACCCTCTCGTCGCCTACTATCGGGCATACTGCCGTGAGAAATTGAAGGAACCGGCAAATGCGGATGATGCGCTCGCCGGAAAAATGTCCATCGAGTACGTCTTCCCGAGCGGCGAAACAACGATGGGCGTGCTGCAATCGGCGATTCGAAGGAATCCGCAGGACCCCATTGCACTCTACCTTTTGGGGACACTGTATTTCTCAGACGGACAGACCGATGCGGCGATTGACTCCTGGGAGAAAGTGCGGCGATTGAATCCCCGTTTGTCCGTGGTGCACGCAAGCCTTGGCCGGGCATTGCTGCACGAGCGTGGCGAAACGGAGCGAGCGCTGGAGGTCTTCCAGGAGGGGACTTCCGCCGACCCCGTGAATGCGGAGCTGTATGTTGGGATGGATCAGGCGCTGAGCCTGCTTGGCCGAAGTGCGACGGAAAGAGTGCAGGCCCTACAGCGATATCCAGACCTAGCAGGAATGCCGGTCGAACTTGTTTACAAACTGGCGCTAAACCATGCCGAGGCAGGTGAGTTCGACGACGCACTTGCACTTTTCGAGGGAAGGTTCTTTCCTCGCCAGGAAGGCGGGACAAACGTCCGGCAGGTCTGGGTGGAAGTACATTTGCAACAGATGCTGGAGCTTGCCGGCAATGGAAAATGTGAGCAGTCTCTCAAGATTGCGCGAGATTTGGGAAAAGCCGACCCGGCCTTGGATTTCACGCACGAAGGGATGGAACCGTTTGTGCAATCCGCGCGCGTCCAGTACTTCACGGGGGCAATCGAATCACAATGTGGACAAGTTGAGGCTTCCGCGGCACGTTTGCGGCGGGTGGTTACTTCCGTCAATCCGTCTGAAGTTGTTTGGGCGCATCGCGCGGCACGGTTGTTGCCACGTTTCGACGATTCACAATGGCACCCGCGGTTGGAGGTTGCATTGGCACACGTCGAAGAAGAGATCGATGCCAGATCACTCAAAGGCATATGGGTCTACGCGGCCGGTATGCTCGAGCAAGATCTTGGCAGGCCGCAAGCTGCGCAGGAGCGATTTCGCCAGGTCATGCTGCTCCCTGATCGTATGCTGTCACTGCACCTCAGCCGGCTCGCCACGGTTGAAAACGTCGCGCACTAACAGATATCAGGGGCTACGAAACCGGTTGTTCCGGGAATTTTCAGTGCTTTCTCCACCATCGTGCAAACTGCGGAACTGCAATTTCCGCATCCACAATCTGCGGAGACCATTTCTTCTCCCATTCAAAAGAGATGAAACGATCATACTTCTGTTGCTGCAACGCCAATGGGACCTCAAGCACTGGGAGGTCGCCTTCCCCGGTAAGAACGGGCAACCATGAATTCTCCCCGGTGCGATGCAAATCCTTGATGTGCGCGTGGCGGATTCTGGACCCCAGCGCTTTCGCGCCATCGGTTGGCCACTCGCCGGAAGATGCCATGCAATTGGCGGGGTCCCAAACCGTGCCAATCATGGATGAGGGCACTGAATCCAAGATATCGAGAGTACCGGCAGAACTGGCGAAGTCGCCGTGCGTCTCCAGCCAGACTTCCACTCCCTTGGGGTTCGCAATCTCAGCCAAAGCACGGAGGCCTTCCACGATCCATTCTATCGTTGCTGCGCGTGTGGCACCCGCCTGTATCCGGTCACCGAAAATACGAATTCCTGGCGAATGCAGGGCAGCCGCGAGATCTGTCATGCGCTCGCCTTCTTCTTTCGCCTTGAGGCGCTCCTCCGGATCGGGGTAGTGGAAGAAGCAACCGGTGTCGAGACAGGAAATTGCCAGCCCCCGATCAGCAATTTGTCTTCGCGTATCCGCCAATCCTGATCCGCTAAAGGCTGGAAGTTTCCAAAGGGAGCCCTCTCCTTCAACGAAACGAAACTCGATTCCGTCATAGGCGTTGCCGGCGGCCAGTTCAATGATTCGTTCGATCTTCCAATCGGGACAAGCGAGTGTGGAGAAGCTAGTTCTCATTTCGTGCAAAACACCCTAGGACATGTGATCGAGTGATTCGACGGTGACGCGATTCGCGACAGATTCACCGCGAAAAAATCTCTCCAAATCGCTTATGACTGTCTCCGCGATGCCATGCCTGACATACTGAGGGCTGCCCGCCACGTGCGGGGTCAGCAATGCACCAGGAAGTCTGCGCAGCGGATGGGAAAGCGGCAAGGGTTCCTCAGGGTCAGTCACATCAAGAGCGCAGAACAACCGGCCGTGTTGCACCTCACGCGTCAACGCCGGCAAGTCCACGATTCCACCCCGGCCGATATTAATGATAAAGGCCCCCTCCGGAAGTGCCGCCAAGCGGCGTGCGTTTAGCATGCCTCGAGTCTCGTCGGTCAGCGCTGCGGTGATCATCAGGAAATGTGCTCGTGCAAGTACCGACCGCAGGCTTGAAAATCGGACTGGATAGCGATCCTCTAGGTCACGGGGAGCATAGGGGTCGAACACCCGCCAGCGAATGCCGAAGGGGCGGAGTAGATCCACGAGTCTGCGGCCAATCCGGCCAAAGCCGATCATCGCCACCTCGCGCCCCACAAGCGTTTCGTCAAGACCACCAACGGAATGGCTTTGTGCATATATGTGGTTCGAGCGCTGGCGCAACTCGGCCCGGTAGTAATCAATATTGCGCGCACAATACAACAAGAATGCCGCGCCCATCTCCGCGGTTGCATCTACCATGGGTTCTGGTGCGTTCGTGATTGTGAGCGAAGTAAACAGCCGCCGGGCAAAACGTTTTTTAACTTCACCGCCGCAGTGGGCCACAATCCGCAGGGCGGGGGCTAGTTCGACTAATTCATCGGAAAAGCTAGGGCTGTCCCACGTTGTGATTAGTGCCTGACAGGAACGCAATGCCTTTTTGAGCGCGGGGTTGATCTGGCGCGAAGCGAACCTGTGCCAGCGGAAACTATACGACAATCTGTGTCTGAGCTTTGAAGGGAAAAATGAAGCAAAGAGGTCATCCGGAGCGCTGATCACAAGCCGTGGACGGAGGAGAGCGGTGGTTGACACAGGTTGCACCTATCAGTCTGAGACTATACCATGATGTTTCGCTTTCTTTCGTATACCTTCTTTTGTCTGTCTTCGCGATATATGGCAAAAAGCGTCGTGAACTAGGCGGAAGCGGGGATCCCGGGTGGGAAACCACCGGGATCTTTGCTCGTTTTGGAATCGGAATTGTCGTAATAATACTCTTATAATCAGTAAATTAGTGGCACTTGAAATGAGCAGATGCAATCTTGAGTTTCGGCTGACCCGTCGCTGGAAAAGGGTGGTCGGCAGATCAGATCCTGGATTTTACTTGAATTAACGTCTCCTTTCCTTTAGCTTTGATCGTAGCAATAAGAAAGTCGTCCGACGGCCACAAAACGAGACTGGCGGAATGGCGAATCGTGAGATGAAAGGCCCGGTCGTGACTCCCACCAGCAGTGAGTCCCCAGCAGTCCGCAAAGAGAACGAGAAGCCCCGCCTTCTCGCGGAAGAAAGGAGGCGGGCGGTCCTGGAGATTATCAACCGTGAAGGACGAATCACGATCGCGGAATTAACGAGGCGCTTTGGAGTGTCTGCGGTCACAGCGCGTGTCGACTTGGCCTGGCTGTCCAAAGGCGGTCGGGTCGTCAGATCACACGGTGGCGCCGCCCGACTCAGCGAACCTGCCTTCGACACCCCTCTGGACATAAAGGCGCCACTACATCGCGCGGAAAAGGTAAGGATAGGAAAAGCTGCGGCTGCTCTGGTTCGAAGCGGGCAAATGATATTACTTGACTCAGGTACGACCACACTCGAAATTGCACGTTCGCTGAATCAAAGTGGGCTAGAACTGACCGTAATTACTCATGCCCTCAACATCGCGGCCGAACTCAGCCATTCACCGCAGATCACGCTCATGATGATTGGTGGGGTGCTGCGGCGGATTTCTCAGTCCTTTGTGGGGCCACAAGCGCAAAAGATGTTGGCGCAATTGCACGTTGACCATTTTTTCCTTGCGGTCGACGGCCTGGACCTCGACACAGGTCCAAGCACTCCGGACGTAATGGAGGCCGAACTCGATGCGGCCATGATTCGCATCGCGAAACAGACAACCGTTGTCGCCGACTCGAGCAAGATCGGGCGCAGAAGTCTGACCGTGATCGCCCCGATCAACGCTGTCCACCGAGTCATCACCGACGCAGGCGTCGGACCCGAAAGGCGCGCCGCTCTGGAAGCCAAAGGGTTGGAAGTGCTGGTCGTGTGAGAACGCGCAGCTCTCAGCTGTCCTTCTGTTTCGATCGGTCTTGGCCCGAACTGGACTGCGGCAAATACTGACCGACCCGGATTTTTGCAGCAGGGGACTGTCCCAGAAACCATACCTACTGAGACAATTGGGAATTGTCCCTAACGAAATTCTCGTGCGACCTTGCCGCAGATGTAATTCCCCCAGTTGCACCGCGAACTTCAAGCAATTCGCGGACCTGCTCGACTCTAGCGGAGGCACGCGTGTGCAAGGAAGTACATTTCGGAGACAGATTCCATACGGCGGATCGAGACAACCCGTAGCATTGTAGGTTCAGCTTCTTCCCCGCAGCCCGTCGTCCGCAGCGGTGATGTTGTCCATCAAACTGCGGTATCGCCACGATCGATCCCATTTCCCGCGGCTTAATCGCTCTTGCCTCTGGTGAGTCCTTCGCCAAGGAGTGATGCGTTCTCGACCAGGGTAATGGAAGCTACGCTGGGGTACTCACTACGCGGAATCACGGGCTGGAGAATTTTCGCGATTCTCTCTATCCCTATGAAAGATATGGTAGGCCCGTGGGGACTCGAACCCCAGACCTCTACCGTGTCAAGGTAGCGACAATAGGTATTGCAAGAACTTACAAGACCGCGGGGACTGCCAAAGTACGCGGAAGTTCATATAAGTCATACTTTTTGTGGGTTGGGTTGTGGGTTGGAAATAATCACGGGAAGAAATGTTCAACCATACTCCTTTTGTGCTCCAAGGAGCGGCTTTGCCAACGCTTGAGTCAAACTCAAGCGCAGGCCCCGCGCTTGGCCTCCGAGATAGCTACCCGGTCATCTGACACGCGATAAATCTCATAGACAAGGCCGGACCACGAAGACCAGCTAAGCCGGGTGTCACTCCCTTTTCCTTTTGTTCTCCTTATTTTGTTTCGCGGCCAGCGTACGTTCCTAAACTATTTCACGGCCGTGGCAGCCGAAGTGACAAAATCACCGAGCAGCACGGACCCGTGCCACTCGAGCAGGCTGTGGATGATCTCGTGACTCTCATGCAAACGCTGCTTGATGTCCGGTTCGGTATCGTCGATCAGGATGATTTTGCGGGCCGGAACGTAAAGGGCTTTTAGCTCCGCCTTCCGGATCGCGTCGAGGAGCAGGCTCGGCCTGCGCAGGATTTGCTTGCGCCAGCCCCGACCACGAAAACTGTATGGCGAGTCACTTGTTGCGTTTCAAGGAAACCTCCAGAGAGAGCGCGTGTCCTATGTCATGACGAATACCGCAGGAAATAGCATTAGAACGGGAACAAGATTCCTTTGTCCTTCAGTTTTTCGAAGCGTGCGGCAGCGAACCGAAACAGTTGCGCTGGTTTCCGGCCGGTCCTCTGCCATTCGCGCAGGGGCTTCAAGATTCCCAAGAGCGCGAGCTTGCGGCGGAAGTTGCGCTTGTCTAACCGCCTCCCAAGGATCGCTTCGTAAACTGCTTGCAGTTCGCCAAGAGTGAATTTTTCCGGAAGGAGTTGAAATCCGACAGTCGTGTATTCCAATTTGTTGCGTAGGCGTTCGAGAGCATAGTCCAGAATGGATTTGTGATCGAAGGCCAGAGCCGGAAGCTCATTAGCCGGAAACCATTGCGCCTCGGCCGCGTCCGCTCCCGCAACCAGAGACAATTTGTCCGAGGCGATCAACGCGTAATAAGCAACTGTAATCACTCGACCCCTTGGGTCTCGCTTGGGGTCGCCGAACGTGTACAGTTGTTCGAGAAACACATTTTTCACACCTGTTTCCTCATGCAGCTCTCGAAGCGCTGCTTGGTCGAGTGACTCTTCTCCCCGGATAAAGCCTCCGGGGATGGCATATTGACCTTCAAACGGAGGAACCCCACGTTTGACCAAGAGCACCTGAAGCGAACCTTCTCTCAGAGTGAAGATCACAATGTCTACGGTCACACGCAAACTTTCCACGTTTCACCCCACGACAAGTTGAGCGGTTTCCGCTGCCGCTCTCACGATGACGCTGGAGCCCGAATTGAATTGCAGAAAGTCCGCCTCAACGCCATCGCTGAAGATGACCCCGCCTGATGGCATTAACGATTCCAGCTCTAGGGCTTGCTGTTGTTCGACGATCCCGGCAACGATACTTGCTTTGGAATGACGACTGATGAAGGGCTCGCGAACTACAAATAGCAGTCGTCGGTCCTCCCAATCCAGTCGCATCGGCTCCACGGTATGACCACCGGCCAGGGCTGCAACCCCGGAGGCCATATTGAACACCGACGAGAACCAGCCTGTGCTGCCCGCACCGGTTGAGACGAGAACACCACTGGATGATTGAGGTTCCTCGGTTTTGGCCCACCGAATTCGGTATCGGGCCGAGACGTGAGTTTGCGCCCCAAGGAAGAGATCGTTGAACGCCAACAGCCGCTGACCATCATTCAGGCGCGCTTCCGCCAAGGTAATGGAACGAATGCGGCACTTTCCAGAGATCACTTCCTCAAGTGCGCGCCCTGTTTGATCCGGAAGGAAGGGAAGGAGAATGCCATCGAATCTTCCCGGGTCTGGATTTACAGCAATCACGGGTTGCTTGCCGACATATTTCGCTGTGTTGGCAACGAGCCCATCCTGTCCTAGCGTGACCACGAGATCTTCCGGCAGAAATGTAAACGTTGGCACCAGTCCTCGATCGATTTCCTGCACTTTCAACCCCAACTCAATCGAGCGGCGGACAACGTCAGCGGACTGTCTGTAGGCTTCGTCCTCCATTTGGTACTCTTGGAAATTCCCCCCTGCGTGTTCGATGTAGAACTTGGTTTGTCCCAATGTGTTAAAACGTTCGATCAACTCGGCGAGACGGGTCTTTCGGGTCACCAGGACAACCTTCTCAAACCCAGACCGCCGTTTTCTATCGCGCACGAATTCACGCATGACTACTTCCCTTTTTGCTGCGTTGGAGTTGCTGTCGTCGTGGAAGCAGATGCAAGCAGGCTCCGCAGCAGGTCCGGAGAAATATTCAGCTCCCCGATCTTTTGCGCGTTCGCCGCCATTTCCTGGAAGGCCAGGGCGATCATCATCTTGGGATCACCGCCGTGCTGGGAAAGCGTCATTAAGGTTCTCCAGTCAACGTCGCGCACAGGCTTGAGTGTCGCCTCCAGCGCGTACGCGCGGCTATCCGCCTCTTTGCGATCGTTTTCGATGCGCTTTTCTGTCAGAGCGGCGCGTTGCTGTTCAATGGCTATGTCCGCGGCCATTTGCGTTTCGCGGATTTGGCGTCGCTTTTCCTCGACAGCAATTTCGGTGTTGAGTTCACTCTCTTTGATTCGGCGTTCCTGCTCGACAGCGTTGTTTCGCCGAGCGTAAATGGCTTCATCAGACCGGCGTTGCAGCGCCTCGCGGGCTTCGGCCTCTAATGCTTTGGCCATTTCCGGCGTCGGACGGATCGCGAGTAGCGAAAGATTCAATATCTCTACACCAAGCTGAGCCACACCTTCGGACGATTTCAGGCCGGCTAGAACCGAGGCGCTCAACGACCCGCTTGTCGTCAATGCCTCTCCTAGTGAGAGTTTTTGAGTCTCTGCCCGCATGAGCGTTTGCGTTGTGTGTACCAATCGATCTGGAAGCTTGCGATAATCCTCGGAGCGAAACACACCCAACGGGCTGACGCTCAAATCCAAAAGTGAGGAGAGTTTCTTGGGGTCCGAGACACGGTAGGTAAGTTGCCCTTGTATGGAGACGGACTGAAAATCCGCCGTGCTTTCTTGGAAAGCAAATGGGACATCGGCGCTCTCCAAAGGCACAGTGACGATTGTCGACGTAGGAGCGTAATAGAAGAAAGAAAGCCCCGGCCCTTCCCGGCGCACCTTCCCGTTCTTGAATTGCAAAACGTAGGTTGTAGGAGGGGCTTTCATGAATCGCACAGCTAGCATGGGATACCTCCATTAGTGTCTTCCTGACACTACAATAAGTGTTTCTGGGACACTATGGCAAGAGTTTTTTCGTCCGATTTTTCCTGCATTGCATATAGGCTACCGAAGCGCCCGTAAGCCACTATGACAGAATAAGTTGCGAGGGCCTTCGAATTGGGGCCTGTGTCGACACATTATTGTTTTGATTCCCTTTGAGTTACAGTAGACACCATCCATGATTTTGACCCTCAACTATGCAGGGAAGCCGGCGACCGACCTGGGCTACTTGCTGCACGAGAGCCCGCTCCGCGTCCACTCATTTGAGCAGGTGTTCGGGAAGACCCATGTCTTCTACCCGGAAACCACGCCAGAGCGATGCACTGCCGCATTGTTATTGGAAATCGACCCCGTCGGCCTGGTTCGCGATCGCCGCGGTCCAAGTGGCGAGGGATACGCCCCGGAGCAATACGTCGACGATCATCCTTAGCCGCGTCCCTCTTTTCTGAGCGTGGCGATCGCGCGCACGTTTGGAACCGCGATCTGGGGTAAGAGCAAAGAATGTCAGGAGTTGGCCGATTATCTGCTTCCGCAATCGTAGCCAGCCGATTGCGAGGGAGTATTCTTCATTGACAACGGTACGCTATTAGCGTAGACTTCTCATTGTACGCTATTAGCGTATGATAAAAGAAAATGGAATTCATCGAAGCCCCATCGTTCACATGCTACCTGCCCAAATATTTGACCGATGATGAATACCTGCGGCTTCAAACTCTGATTGCGGCCGACCCGGAACGAGGTGATCTCATGCCTGGGACGGGAGGCTTTCGAAAGCTTCGTTGGGCAGATCCGACGCGTGGCAAAGGTCGAAGAGGTGGGTTGCGAATCATCTACTACTTTTTTCTGGCAGACCAGCAGATATGGTTGATGACGCTTTATGACAAGGACGAGGCCGCAGACCTCACGCCAAAAGAAAAGAAGATGCTGAAAAACGCCATCGAGGTGGAACTGCAAGCGCGTCAAGCAAAGCGACATCTGAGAACAACGAAAGCAGGGAGGACGCGGAAATGAGCAAAAGAAATATTCTAGGGGAGTTGATGGAAGGCGTCGCGGCGATGAAAGACCACCGCGAGGGCAAACTGACACTACGCACCTACAAAGTCGAGCCGACCCCGCTTCCAAAGGTTGACTCTAAGCTGATTAGAGACACCCGCAGGAAACTGCATTTCTCTCGCGCTGTCTTCGCGCGGAAGTTGCGGATCAATGAAAGGACATTGGAGAAGTGGGAACAAGGTCGCGGGAGGCCGAATCCTCAAGCAGCTGCTCTCGTTTTGCTGGTCCGAAAGTACCCTGACACACTCGAGCGTTTGGAAAGGGTTGCAGCTGGATAGAAGGCCTTTCGGCACCCCTGCAGCCTGGCAAGCACGCCGCAACTGTTCCGCGTCCGAAATCCAACTACGTGACGAGAATCGCCGCCTTTCCCGAGAAGGATTTCGTCCTTGTCGGTGGTCCCAAAGTCGCTCGCCTGTTACGCCTGAGCACGGGGACGGACTCGCGAAAGTGGGCAATGGGTACGAGCGCATTGAAATGCGTTTCACCCGTGTCAAATGCCGGGATGAGCGAGGTGCAAAAGAATGCGCTATACAAAGGGAAATCGGGAGTATCGAAACGATGAACCCGAGTCTTCAGGGTCCGAGCTTAGCGAGGGATGCATCCTACAATGCGATGAGCATCCTGGACGAGGCGGGGAGGACGCGTCCTTCGTAGCGCGAACTTGCAACGGCGTATGATCAATGACCAAGGCGCCGCAGCAAGATGATGGACGGCGACGTCACAGCCGTTCTGGTTGCGACGTCCGTCTTCTTAGGAGGCAGCTTGATAAGACGTCAAGTGTTTCCGGGGCAAGGCGGCTTTAGGGTCGTTCAAGCTCTCAAACAGACCCAGTGATCGATTGGTGTATTCGATAGCCTGTTTGCGGTTCCCCAGTGTGTAAAAGACTATGCCTAGCAGGTCGAGGATTTTAGCTTCCTCTTCTTTGTTCCCCGTTGCCTGTGCAATCTCAAGTCCTTCCGTCAGATAGGCCTCAGCTTCCTGGAGTTTCTTTTGTTTCAGGGCAATGCTACCCAGAACCAATAGCGCATCGGCTTCCATGTATTGCGGCAGCGGTTTGTTCAAGGTGCGAAGTTCTTTTGCTGCGGCCAACTGCCGCTTCAAATGAGCAACAGCCGCTTCCATATTTCCTGTTGTGAAGCTAACTCTGCCATGTTGCCCATGAACGCTCACCAAGACTCCCAGATTGAGTGTTATGAGATCTTCGTCTGGGATTTCGCGCGCAATCGCCAAGGACCGTTCCGCATACTCCAGACCACGCTCAGATTCGTCGGAGGAGCCGTACGTGACGGCAAGTTGCATTAGAGCGTTTGCTTCACTTGGACTATCTTTGAGCCGCTTGAAGATTTCCGCGGCGTTACGAAAAGCTTCGATAGATTTAGAAATACTACTCGTTTCTCGGTATTGATGACCAAGGAACACTAGCGTGCTAGCTTCATCGAAGCTCTTCTTGAGCCGACGAAATATTCCGATGGCGGCCTCGTAATGTGAAATAGCTTTTGCCGGGTCATCGGATGCGTTTCCGAGCTGGACGAAATTCTGAGCTGTTTCAAAAGGTCGGTTAAGTTGGGTATTTATTTCAATAGAACTCTGGTAGTACTCAATAGATCGAACGCGGTCGCCGCTGTCCTTGAATAAATTGGCAAGCTGCGCCAGTGTCTCAGCCTGGCGAGCGCGATCGCCGAGATTCCTATAGAGTAATAGTGCGCTTTCCCCATGCTTGACAGCTTCGCGAATTTCATCTCGCATGCCGTGCAGTTCCATGAGCCACTGAAGCTCTTCGGCTTCGTCTCTCCGATCGCCGATACTTCGACTCAAGGACAGGGCCTTATTGTGCCACTTGACAGCCTCTGCTAGATCGCCAGTGACTAACTTGACGTTGCCTAAGTGACCCGAATCGGCGGCCTCAGCCTTCTTGTCTCCCACACGGCGGTCACCACGGACGGCGGCTTCGAGCCATCGGGCGAGTTCCGCTGGGTCGTGCTTCATTAGATGAAAGAACGCCGCTCTTGTGGCGTACTCTCGGCATAGGCGCGCCGCCTCCACATTCTGGTCGATGTTGCCCGCGGCCCACGATTGACCGGCGGCGATGTTTACCCAATCCGAATAGAGTAGTTCGAAACCTCGACTAACAGAATCTGATTTTCTACTGACAATCACGTCGTATGCAGTTCGTGACACTCTTTCGTAGTGCACAGCGTGTCGGTATTTTGCCGTACTTCGTTCCTGTGATTCGAGCCTCTTATCGGCAAAGAGTTGGGCTAGATCGTGTAGCCGGTAACGCTTTGTCTGCTCGTCCCAATCAAGCATACTAAAGCCAAGCATCTCACCGAGTTTTTCTTGAGCTTCAGAAAGCTTCAGATTCCAGACGGAGGCAGCTGCAGGGACATCAAACCCGCCGCGGAAAACAGATAGCACTCGCCAAGACGCACGCGTCGTTGGTTTCAACAGCTCGTAGCTCGAGGTTAGAGATTTATCGACCAGTTCCAGTCGTTTGTCGGCGTCAGACAGCTGTTGCAGATATTGGCTGATGCTAAGGTCCGGCCGTGTGGCTAAGAGGCCAGCAGCCAGACGCAAAGCCAGTGGTAGGTAACCGCATGCCCGTGCTAGATCCTCGGCCTGGCTACCCACGCGCGGCGCGACTCTCTGGAGCAGCTCATTCCCGTCCGGGGCTGCTAACCCGTCCAGTCTTCTGGCCACAAAACCTGGCAATGAGAAGTGATTCCGTGATGTAGCAATGACGAGAGAGCTCTGTGGAGGGATAAGAGACTCGATCTGCGCCGAGTCCTTTACGTCGTCAAAAAACAAAAGGGCTCGTTGACCCTCTAACACCGAGCGGTACAGACCTTCGAGTTCTTTCCGGGCCTTCGGCAATTCCGCGTCAGGGCGCAAGGAACTCACCACGTAGGCCATAATCGCCCTAGGAGACAATGCCTTTGTGCTTATTCCTTGAACGTCAAGATAGAACTGCGCATCGGGGTAGCGCGATTTCATGCGCTCGGCAAGCTTTAGGGCAAGCGCGGTCTTGCCGATTCCACCCATACCCGATATAAGAAATCCCGGAGAGCCGTGGCTCGCTTCCATCTCTTCCAAAAGTTCATTCCGGCCAATGAAATCGGAGGGTGGAGGTGGCAATTGGTGAGGGATGATGATGGCCGCGGAGGCCGCTATTGAGACAAGAATGTCGCGCGCATTGACGTTATTTAAGGCGACGCATTGTCGAGGCTCCCCGGCAGATCCCGGGGTCATCCTTTTGGGGTCTTAGATTCAACTTTCACACGGACATCTTTGTCCACATCAACATTCTTCAAATCAATGCCGACACCTGTGGAATCGACGCCCGAAAAACCACCGCTTCTGCTCTTTACACCCTCAGCCTTTATTGCTGCGTGGTCGTTCGACGCGTCCATGTCAAATCCAGTGCCAACAGGGCCCTTGATTTTGATCTTCGCTCGCTGACGAAACACCCTGAAGGCTGCGATTGCTAAGAGAGCAAAGATTGCGACGGTTAATAAGGCTATTTCCAGACTACTCAAGAGTACCTCCTGGCTTCGCGCGCCCCCTGGATCGCTCAAAAGCTTGCTCCGATGGCGTTGCAGCGTATCGTCAGAATGACGTTACGTCAAGTAAAACCTCCCTGGCGCACGTATGTGCATACTACCGGTTCAGTCGTAGGGCAACTCCGACGTTGACTCCCATGGTTGGCCACGCGAAAACTACCAGAACATTTGCCCTCAGGTCCCGAGACGGCCTCGGGGAAATCGGGGCGCGGGCGAATCCGCAGGCTGTGCTTCGCCAAAGTCGACAGGAGAGAAGTCTCAGGGGGGAGGACACGGATGGGGCGCAGAAGTGTGTCCTTTTGCACCCCGCTGTGTTTCTTGGGAATCCGCGTAAAGTTTTTGTTTTGAATGGTAGGCCCGTGGGGACTCGAACCCCAGACCTCTACGGTGTCAAGGTAGCAACAATTGGTATTACAAGAACTTACAAAACCGCGGGGACTGCCAAAGTACGCGGAAGTTCATATAAGACATACTTTTTGTGGGTTGGGTTGTGGGTTGGAAAATAACCTTCATGCTTCTCGGAACGGGAAGCATCCGCGATCTCCCTGTCCAATATCAGGGGAACGCTCTCCGTTACCGAACGATGACCGCGCAGGGTTGAACAATCTGCTGGCCGCAGCGTCAATCCGAGCAGAATCGCGATAGCAAGACCCATAGCCGTTGGCCGTAAAGTTTGCGGCGCAGGTGTTGGGGGCGAATCGTTTTAGAGAACGGCCCGTGGCTGTCGAAGGGCGAGAATCCCCGCATGGAGGGCGCTAGGGGTCCGAACAGCGGAGACGGCGAAAGCGAAAAGAGCAAGGAAAGACTGCTAATCGCAGTTGCGACCATGATCCTTCGAACCACAGTTTAGCTTTGCGTTTTCAGGTCCGACGGCGTATTCGGTAAAGCCAGGGCCTCGGTGACAGTGGTTTGTTAGCGCGGCTGGTGAGTTTTCAGATAGTGAGATGGTGTCACAATCAGAATCCCTTCGATTTTCTTGCCGAAATAGGGCCCGAAGTGCCGAAGGTCGCCGGTGATGAGATGTGTAGCCCGCGCGTCCATCGCGGCAAGCAATATCGGGCGATCTTTTTCGGGCAAGGAGATACCTGCAGGCAGTTGATGAGCGGTTGTGTCGAAAAGTTGAATATTTCTACCCAATCTCGCAAGACTGCCCCTTTGAGCGTCGTCAGACAGGTTGATTCTTGCCTCTTCGAGGGCATATTGCGAGGAGCATAAAACCACGTTCTTCAAGTTCCAGAAGTGCAGAAGGCCTGCACTCGGCCGGTAGGCGGCAGAGAAAAGAACGTTGGCGTCGAGAAAGAGGCGGTCCATCTATTCGGGCTGCCGGTGCGGAACGGCGTCGGGATCGAGGCCGAGTCGTTTCACTTCTTTGCGTGCGCGGCGGTAGTCTTTCTCAGTTGTGGCGGTGGAGAGGAGAAACTCCGCCTTGCGCTCTGGTGTATACCTTTCCACGGGCACAACAACTGCCGGGCGGATCAGGACACCGTCTCCGCAGGGCTCGGTGGTGACGAGCGTGCCTTCCTCTATGCCATAGCGTTTCCGCAGCTTGGCTGGAACGATAATCGTGCCGCGCTTGCCGACTTTTACTGCTTCCATTGAAATCTCCAAATGTCAGTATATCAGAATCTCTGCAATTCAGGCATATGGATCAATTTAGCGAACTTGGAGCCTTGCCGAGTGGTGTCTCAGAACATAGAATTGCGGGGTCTGAGATATCTTTCTTTGCCGCCAAATTTCAGAAAACCCTCGAGTGAGGCGATGCGTGAATTTCTTCACTGCGCCATGAAATACACAAGTGCCCCGCGGCCGTAGGGAATGCCGTCTTCCACAGCGATGAAGTTTCCCATCCAGCAAAATTGGGCCTCGCGCAATTGCAGCGGTTCAACTGGTTTGTTTCGAATGGGTCCGTTTGCTGGAGCCCGATATCCTCAGGACTACTCACGGCGGCCGTCCATGCGATGGGCACGCCGTTCCCCTGTGCATCAAAATAGACGAAGCGACCTGCATTGGAAACGAGCAGGCCTCCTCCCACAGTCGCATGGTCCAATTTCACTTCGCCGGTCGGCGGATGCCGTACCCATTTCACTTCACCCGACTCGGTATCTAACCGCAGGAGGAGCGGCCGATTGATGGCATACAGGAAATTTCCTTCTCCCAAGATCATGTTGGCATCGAAAGGTGAATTAAGACCTTTGATCCAATACGGCATCGGGAGAGTGAACAGCTTTCAGAAAAAGAGTGTTTGAATGTGGCGCGGTGGGCAGCAAAAACGGAATACGTCTTGAACAGTTCGGCCAATTACACAATCAAAGTCCCCGAGCAACAATTGCAGCAACTGCGCGAGCGTTCCGATGACCTGCCGTGGGGAGTTGTCGTCGTCGCAACAACTAGCTCGTTTTTTGATTCTGGCTGGATGCAATCGACTCGCTGGCAACTCTGTGCTCCTGACAATCTCACAAAGCGTATCGCGAGTCTCATGGACACCCGCACCTACAAGGTTGCCATTCAGTTCGGTCACGTGGTCTTGATTGTTGTTTGGCACGCAATACCAGGCTGGGGGACGATGCTCTGGGCCGACCATCACACTGTATTGTGGCCCTGGCGAGGCAAATGCGGTTGGCACAATGACGACATTTCAAATCTGGGCAAGCTCACACCGGATATGGTCCTTCCACTACACATGAACGAAATCAAGCTCGTTCACTTCCGGTACTTGGCTCCCGAAACACCAATTTACAGGTGAAGAATTACAGGTGAGGTTTCTCTGGGATTCCGAAGGAAGCTCTCT